>NZ_CP101466.1:1200000-2400000 GCF_024362385.1 Arthrobacter sp. DNA4 | reverse complement strand
GGCTGTACCTCCGCAGGCGGTCAGGAGCAGCAGGCCGGGAAGGAGGATTGCTAGTAGTCGGCGCACGTAGTAAAACTTTCGTCGGGGCAGGGTGGAGACGGCTTTCCGCCAGGCGGCGGACAGTGCCGTGGAAGGCCCCCTTAAAAGGGACCTTATCCAGAATAGACCCTGAAGCTGGACGTCAGCCCATAGAGTCCAGCAGCGCATCCACCCGCTCGTCGACGCTGCGGAAGGGGTCCTTGCACAGGATTGTCTGGTGGGCGCGGTCGTTGAGTTTCAGGTGTACCCAGTCCACGGTGTAGTCCCGCCCCAGTTCCTGCGCCCGCCGGACAAAGTCACCGCGCAGTTTGGCGCGGGTGGTCTGTGGCGGCGCGTCCACCGCACCCTTGATAACGGTGTCGTCGACAATCCGGCGCACCGCACCCCGGGACTGCAGGAGATAGAAAAGCCCCCGGCTGCGCGAAATGTCGTGGTAGGTCAGATCAAGCTGGGCGATCCGCGGTGCCTCCAGGCCCAGGCCGTGGCGTTCGCGGTAGTTGTCCATCAGTTTCTTCTTGATGGCCCAGTCGATTTCAGTGTCGATCCCCCGGGTGTCGCCGGATTCGATCGCATGGAGCGTCCGTTCCCACAGATCCAGAATCACGGGAACGTGCGGGTTGTGGGCGCCATGCTCCTTCACGAAGGCGGTCACCTTGGTCAGGTACTCCTGCTGGATTTCAAGTGCGGTGAGCTGCCGTCCGTTGGCCAGGCGGACCAGCGCGCGGCCGCTGAGGTCATGGGAGATTTCCCGGATGCTGCGGATGGGGTTTTCCATCCGCATGTCCCGCATGATCACCCCGGCCTCGATCATCCGGAGGACCAGGTCCACGGTGCCGACCTTCATCAGCGCAGTGGCCTCGGACATGTTCGAGTCCCCCACGATGACATGCAGCCGCCGGTAGAACTCGGCGTCGGCATGCGGCTCGTCCCGGGTGTTGATGATGGGCCGGGAACGGGTGGTGGCGGAAGAGACGCCTTCCCAGATGTGGTCGGCCCGCTGGGAAAAGGCATAGGTGGCGCCGTGTGGCGTCTTCAGGATCTTTCCTGCGCCGGCGATGAGTTGCCGGGTGACCAGGAACGGAATCAGGATTTCGGCCAGGCGGGAAAATTCCCCGCGGCGCGGAATCAAGTAGTTCTCATGGCTGCCGTACGAGTTGCCCGCGGAATCGGTGTTGTTCTTGAACAGGTACACGGTGCCGTTGAAGCCTTCAGCGGCAAGGCGCGCCTGGGCCTCGTCCACCAGATCGTCAAGGATGAGTTCGCCGGCACGGTCGTGGGCGATCAGCTGCGCAAGGTCGTCGCACTCCGCCGTGGCGTACTCGGGGTGGGAGCCGACGTCGAGGTACAGCCGGGAACCGTTGGTGAGGAACACATTGGAGGAACGCCCCCAGCTGACCACCTTCCGGAACAGGTACCGCGCCACCTCCTCCGGGGCAAGAGGCCTCGAGTCCGGGCTCGAGTAGGAGATCCCAAACTCGGTTTCGATGCCGAAGATTCTCTTGTCCATGTGGTCCTCCTAGGCCAGCAGTGCTGTGATGTCCGCGTCGTTCAGCCTGCGGAAGGCACGCCGGGTGCCGCGGGAGCTTTCGGAAAGCCGGTCCAGGACGGCCACTTCCAAGGCACCTGGCGGCAACGGCGCCGCGGGCTGCTCGCCCTCCTTGACGGGCGTCAGTCCCTTGAGTGCCAGCCGGACAGCGTCGGCGAAGCCCAGCGAGGCCTGCCATCCTGCGTCGATGGCCGATGACACTTTCTCAGCCTGTCCACCCATGACGACAAAGCTATGCTCGTCGGCGATCGAGCCGTCGAACGTCAGCCGGTAGAGGTGGTCTTCGGCCTGCGAGGAACCTACTTCGGCAACCGCGAGTTCCACTTCGAAGGGCTTCTGCTCGGCGGTGAAGACAGCCCCCAGGCTTTGGGCGTACACACTGGCCAGGCCACGGGCGGTCACGTCCTCGCGGTCGTACGAGTATCCGCGGACGTCGGCGTAGCGGACGCCGGCCTGGCGGAGGCTCTCGAATTCGTTGTACTTGCCGACGGCGGCGAACGCGATTTTGTCGTAGATCTCGCCGATCTTGTGCAGGGACGGCGAAGGGTTCTCGGCTACGAGGGCGATGCCGTCGGCGCAGCTGATGACAACCACTGAGCGGCCGCGGGCGATGCCTTTCCGCGCGAAATCCGCGCGGTCCTTCATCAGTTGTTCGGGTGAGACATAAAACTGCTGGGTCATCTCAGGCCTCCCGTCCGGCGATGGTGCGTGCTTCGATTACGCCGCGCGACGCAGCCGCGAGTTCCGGCTCGGGCACCCGCCGGGCCCCTGTCCTGTCCACCGTGTAGACCACCGGCCACAACTGCCGGACCGTGTCGGGGCCGCCCGTGGCGGAATCGTCGTCGGCAGCGTCATACAGTGATTCGACCGCAACGGAAAGGGCCTGCTCGGCCGTGAGATTGGGCCGCCAAAGCTTCTTCAGTGCACCGCGCGCGAAGACGGATCCGGAGCCGACGGTGTGGTGTTCGTGTTCCTCGTACCTGCCGCCGGTGACGTCATAGGAAAACAGCTTACCAACGCCTGCGCTGGTGTCGAAACCGGCGAACAGGGGCACTACTGCAAGGCCCTGCAGGGCCAAGGGAAGGTTGCCCCTGATCATGGCACCCAGCCGGTTGGCCTTGCCTTCAAGGCTGAGCTGGGTTCCTTCTATCTTTTCGTAGTGCTCAAGTTCAACCTGGAAAAGCCGGGTCAGGTCAATTGCTATGCCGGCTGTTCCGGCAATGCCAAGGACAGAGAAGTGGTCAGCCGGGAAGACCTTCTCGATGTGCCTGCTCGCAATGACGTTCCCCATGGTTGCCCGCCGGTCCCCCGCCATCAGGACACCGCCGCCGTAGCTCATGGCAACGATGGTGGTGGCATGGGGAACCTGGACCGTGGCAGCCACCGACGCACCGCCCTGAAGGGACCGGCTGAAAGGCAGTAACTCAGGCCGGTCCCGCTGCAGGTGCTCGGTAAAGGACGAGGTGGCGTTGGCGGCTACCTGGTTGGCGGTTGATTCCTGCACTCATCACTCCTTGAACGTGGTACTTCAACGTCGGTACAGATCCCGGCCGTCCGCGGCTTCCGCCACCCAGCCGTCCGGGTTATTGGCCGCCCTTTTGGACGAATGCCCGGACGAATTCCTCGGCGTTGGATTCCAGGACACCGTCGATCTCGTCGAGAAGGTCGTCCACGCCTTCGGTCGATGCCGAGGCCTGCGCCTCGGGCGGTGCCGGGGGTGCCTCGGGGATGTCTTCGTCGACCTGGCTGTCACGTGACTGCGGCTGCTGCTGCTCCTGGCCTGCCATTGGTTTCCCTCCTTCTTCCGTCGGTGGATCCGGCGGATCCTCCGATATGCCCATCCTGCCACGGGACGGGCGTTCCGGCGCGGTTTACGCCGCAGGCGGAGTGCTGTTGTGTCCCAGCAGCTCGCCGAGGAACGGTCCCGCTTCCCGGTAGCGCTCGAACAACGCTCCGGTCAGTGCTTTGGTTCCCCTCAGTGGCTCCCTGGTGGGCACGCGCTGAAGCCTCCCGTAGCCGGGCACGTCGAAGATGACCGAGTCCCAGCTGGCCCCCACAACGTCCTTGCCAAAGCTGCTGATGCACTTTCCCCGGAAGAACGCCCGGGTATCGGCGGGAGGCTCCGCGACGGCAGCGGCAATGGCGGAATCATCAACCACGCGCTGCATCCGGTTCCGGGACAGGAGCCGGTAGTAGAGGCCCTTTTCGGGCCTGATGTCAGCCCACTGGAGGTCAACCAGGCCCAGCCGGGCGTCGCTCCACTCCAGTCCGTCGCGCTGGCGGTAGCCGTCCAACAGGGAGAGTTTGGCCAGCCACTCCACCGAGGTGGCGGCGGCCCCCCTGTCGCTGTCGAGCTGGGTCAGAACCGACGCCCACCGTTCCAGGACCTCATGGGTATGTCCGTCGCCGTCCACGGCGTCACCCACTCCGGTGTCCTGGGCGAGCTTTGCTGCGGCTTCGTGGTACATCCACTGAAGGTCCAGGGCCGTGACGCGCCTGCCGTCCAGCAGGCGAAGCCTGGCGGTCAGCGACGTGTCGTGGCTGACCGCCTTGAGTGCTGCGACGGGCTCGTAGACTTCGATTTTGGGAGCGAGTCCAGCCTCGATGAGGCTGAGGACCATGGCGGTAGTGCCGAATTTGAGGTAATTGGACACCTGGCTGAGGTTGGCGTCCCCGATGATCACGTGCAGGCGCCGGTATTTGTCGGCTGTGGCGTGGGGCTCATCCCTGGTGTTGATGATGGGCCTGCGGATGGTGGTTTCCAGGCCCACTTCGGCCTCAAAGAAGTCGGCCCGCTGGCTGATCTGGAAGCCGGGGGTGGAACTGTCCTGGCCTATTCCCAACCGGCCGGCCCCGCACACCACCTGGCGGCTGACGAAGAACGGTGTCAGCCCCCGCACGATGTCTCCGAACGGTACTGACCTGGGCATCAGGTAGTTCTCGTGTGAACCGTACGACACGGATTTGTTGTCGGTGTTGTTTTTGTAAAGGTTGACCGGCGGCAGCGCGGGATCCCCGGCCAGCCGGCGCACGGCGGCGAGACCCACCAGGTCGCCGGCAGCGTCCCAGGCCACGGCGTCACGGGGATTGGTGACCTCCGGGCTCGAGTACTCGGGATGGGCGTGGTCGACATACAGCCGAGCACCATTGCCGAGGACCATGTTCATGAGGAGGGTCCCCGATTCGTCCTGCCCGTCGAGCTCCAGCTCCTCTCGGCCGTACGCCAGGGCCACCGCCTCGGCGTCGAGCACCGGCGGCTGGTCAGTCAGCTGGCTGGGATGGGCGGTACCGCGGTCCACGGTCCAGCCCCGGGCATCGTGCAGCGGCTCCTCATCCGTGTAGTCCCACCGGGTCTCCGCTCCGCCGGCCGCCCGCTGGCGGGTGACCTGGGCGTACGCCTGGACCACGCGGGCGCTCATCATCGTGGCGTTGGCGGAGGGGGCGGACGGAGCGTGGATGCCGTATTCGGTTTCGGCGCCCATGACCCGCATGGCCCCGCCGGCGGGGAGGGCTTCCCCGCCGGCTGTTCCCTGTGGACCCGTCACAGATACTGTCCTGTGGTGGGCATGGTTTCGATGGACTTGCCGGGCTCCTGACCGGCTTTGCCCTGCACAATGGTCCGGATGTAGGTGATCCGTTCACCCTTCTTACCGGAGATGCGTGCCCAGTCGTCAGGGTTGGTGGTGTTGGGCATGTCTTCGTGCTCACGGAACTCGTCCACCACGGCGCGCAGCAGGTGCTCGATCCGGAGCCCCTTCTGGTGCGAGGTCAGCAGGTCCTTGATGGCGTACTTCTTGGCCCGGTCCACCACGTTCTGCACCACGGCGCCGGAGTTGAAGTCCTTGAAGTACAGCATCTCGGTGTCACCGTTGGCGTAGGTGACCTCCAGGAACTCATTGGACTTATCCGTGGAGTACATGGCTTCCACGGTGCGCTGGACCATGGCGTCCACGGTGGCCTGGACGTCACCGTTGTGTTCGGCGAGATCCGATTCGTGGAACGGCAGGTCCGGCGTGATGTATTTGTTGAAAATATCTGCCGCGGCTTCCGCGTCGGGCCGCTGGATCTTGACCTTCACGTCCAGCCGTCCCGGACGGAGGATGGCGGGGTCGATCATGTCCTCGCGGTTGGAAGCGCCGATGACGATCACGTTGTCCAGGCGTTCCACACCGTCAATCTCACTAAGGAGCTGGGGCACGATGGTGGTTTCGACGTCGGACGAAATGCCGGTGCCGCGGGTGCGGAACAGTGAGTCCATTTCGTCGAAGAACACCACAACAGGGCTGCCATCGGATGCTTTTTCCCGGGCGCGGGAGAAGATCAGGCGGATGTGCCGCTCCGTTTCACCGACGTACTTGTCCAGGAGCTCGGGTCCCTTGATGTTCAGGAAGTAGCTCTTCAGGTCCACGTTCCCGGAGCGCTCCGCGGCGCGGGCAGCGAGGGAGTTGGCAACCGCCTTGGCAATGAGGGTCTTGCCGCAGCCTGGAGGGCCGTACAGGAGGATGCCCTTGGGCGCTTTGAGCCCATGCTCCCGGTAAAGGTCCGGGTGCAGGAACGGCAGTTCCACGGCGTCGCGGATCTGCTCGATCTGGGGGCCGAGGCCACCGATGTCCTCATAGGTGATGTCCGGAACTTCCTCAAGGACCAGGTTCTCCACCTCTGAGCGGGGCACCTTCTCCAGCGCGTACCCCGTCCGCGAATCCACGGACAGGGCATCGCCAACCCGGAGCTTCTCGGACAGGAGGGCACCGGAAAGCCGCACCACGCGTTCTTCGTCCGCGCGGCCTACCACCAGGGCGCGGTCACGCCCCAGCATTTCCTTCAGGGTGGCCAACTCACCGGCGCGCTCGTAGCCCAGGCCCGCGACGATCAGGAGGGCTTCGTTCAGCAGCACTTCCTGGCCCACGGCAAGCTGGTTGATGTTCACCAGCGGGCTGATGCCCACGCGCATCTTCCGGCCCGCGTTGAAGATGTCCACCGACTCCTCGGAGGCGGCCTGGCCGCTGTTGCCCGGCGCCGCCTGGCGTTTCGGGTTGATCTGGAGGATGGTGCCGAAGCTGTAGGGCGGCTGCCCTTCCTGGTCCAGGGCATTTTTCAGCCGGAGGATCTCAGCCTTCGCGGTTTCAAGCATGCTGACCAGCTTGGAGTTGTTCTGCGTTGCCGCTGCCAACTGGCGGTCGATGTGCCTGAGCTTGTCCCGAAGTATGTTGACCTGGCGGTCAGCAACCGAGAGGTCGTTGGCGGCAGACTGCTCTGCCGGTGTACGTCCGGAGTCCTGGTTTGGTGTCTCCATGATGTATCAGCCCCTTCCTGTGCTTCTCTTAAGACATTAGTCCCAAGAGGGCGGGTAGGGATGGAGACTCCCGAAATGTGGACTAGTTCGTGACCTCGGGGTTGTCGACCACATTGGTTCCGGCGATGGCGTCCCTGGCGGCGCGCCGGAGTTTCTTGTCCGACACCGCCCGCTCCCCCACCGCGCCGGGAGTCCAGGCGTTCACGTCCTCTTCGTTGAACTCGGTCTTTGACGGACGGCGCTTGACCGAGATGCCGGTGACGCCGTCTGCGAGCCGCCGGGTGACCAGCAGGAATCCTGTGTGGGCCACCATGCGGTGGTCCGGCCGCACGGCGAGGCCTTCAAGGTGCCAGCCGCGGACCATCGACTCCCACGCATCGGGCTCGGTGAACCGGCCGTCGGCCCGGATGGCCTCCGCGGTACGGGAGAGCTGGGTGACCGTGGCGACATAGTTGATCCAGACACCGCCGGGGGCAAGCACCGTGGCGACGGCGTCGAGGCACTCCCAGGGTGCCAGCATGTCCAGGACGACGCGGTCCACGGAGCCCGGTTCCTCGGCCTTGACCACTTCCTCCTGGAAGTCGCCAAGGGAAATCTGCCAGGCGGGGTGCGGGCCGCCGAAGATGGTTTCAACGTTGCCGCGGGCGATGTCAGCGAACTCTTCACGCCGCTCAAAGGAGTGCAGGTAGCCGTTGTCCCCCACCGCGCGGAGCAGGGAAATGGACAGGGCACCGGAGCCCACGCCGGCTTCCACTACGCGTGCGCCGGGGAAGATGTCCGCCATGGTGACAATCTGGTCGGCGTCCTTGGGATAGACGACGGCGGCACCGCGCGGCATGGAGAGCACGAAGTCGGACAGCAGGGGCCGGAGGGTCTGGTACTGCTGGCCCACGTTGTTCACCACGACCGAGCCGTCAACCTTGCCGATGATTTCGTCGTGGTTCAGGAAACCGCGGTGGGTGTGGAAGGCGCCGCCACGTTCCAGCGTGATGGTGTTCATGCGGCCACGTTCGTCCGTGAGCTGGACGCGTTCGCCCTCCCGGAAAGGGCCCCGGCGACGGGCAGCGCCCACCGGCTGCGAGCCGCTGGCGGCAGCACCGGCTTGCGCTGCTCCCTTGGCGTCGTTGACGGCAGTTTCGCTGCTCATGATTGTTCCTCGCTCCTGTAAACCTGTTGTGCCGCGGCTCTGCTGGTCCCTGGGGACGCTGTGGCTTCCGCGGCAATGCACGACCGGCAGGTAACTCTACCGGGTCTGGCCTTGCGGGTGCCTATCGTTGCGCGGGCGTTTTCCGGTGATGGCTGCGAGGACAGCCTCCTGAGTCAGCAGTCCGGTGACCGTTCCGTTGTGGTCCACAACAGCGTAATGACGTCCCTCAAGCTGGGAAAGGAACTGGATCAACTCCTGCCCTTTGGACCACTCCGGAATGTAGGCTCCGGCAGCCAGGGGGAATGAAATGGCGGTGACGGGCGTGGTATCCGCCGCAGCACCGGGCACCGAGGCAAGTGCTCCCGGGTCCACCACGCCCTGCGGCCGTCCGTCCGGTCCGCAAACCACCACGGACTTCGTCCCCGCTGCTGCCAGGCGGAGGGCGTCCCGGACGGTACCGGTGGAGGGAACGCCGGCCGCCGGGGTCGCCAAGGCTGCGGCGCTGACCAGCGGCAGCCGCCCCCGCAGGGTGCCCTGCTGGATGGACGCCGACGCGCCCATCCACAGGAATCCGCCCACCAGGATGGTGATCATCAGCAGGCTGAAGTCCGGCTGGTCACCGGCGAGGAACGGACGCAGGAGGAACCAGTAGGCAATGGCGAGGACGATGATCCGGCCGCCCCAGCTTACCGCCACGGTTCCCTTCGCCTGGCTGCCGGTGGCCTTCCAGACGATGGATTCGACCAGCTTACCGCCGTCCAGCGGCAGGCCGGGCAGGACGTTGAAGACACCGATGAGGAAATTGGCCCACATGAAGATGTTCGTGAGGATTTCGGCGACACTTCCCAGGCTGTTGGTGCCGAGCAGCAGCCAGGCTCCGCCGGCCAGGACGAAGTTGGCGGCCGGGCCCGCCAGCGCAACCAGAACAGATCGTCCCGGTGACGAGGTGAAGCTTTCGAACTGGGTATGGCCGCCCCAAAGGTTCAGGACGATCTTCTGGGTGGGCCAGCCGTAGATTTTCGCCGTCAGCGCGTGGGCGAGCTCGTGGACGAGGACCGAGATGAGGAGCAGGACGGCGTAGGCAAAGGCCACGAGATAGGCGCTTACGCCCAGCATGGGGTTGTTCCGCGCCAGAACCGGCCCGTACACGATCACGGTGAAGGCCGCGATCACGAACCACGAGTACGCGAGGACAATGGGGACGCCGGCGATGCGGCCCAGCGGGATGCCTTCGCGGCGCGCCGGAGTGCCCGATGCAGGGCTTTGTCCGGCGCCGGGGTCAGCCACGTGGACCACCTTGGGAGGCGGCCGCATTGGTGGCGCCGGCCTGCAGGAGGAGTGCTTCCAGCTCCACCAGTGTCCGGCCGGAAAGGGTGTCCCAGAGCTCGTAGCTGTGGTGCTCAGGCAGCGGGACAATGTGCGGCACGGCAACCGTGGCGACGCCGGAGGCTACGGCCGCAGCCACGCCCGGTACGGAGTCTTCGAGGGCTACGCAGTGGTGGATTCCGAGGTCGGGATCGTTCTCCTGCAGGAGCTCGACGGCGGTCAGGTACGCCTCCGGGTGCGGCTTGCCCTGGCTCACGGTGTCGCCGGTGACCACTACGTCGAAGTACGGCCGGGGAAGGTTCGCTACCACCTCGCGGGCCAGTGGGCCCTCGGACATGGTGACCAGGGCGCAGCGCACGCCGGCGAGGTGCAGTTCCTCGAGGAGTTCGCGGGCGCCAGGGCGCCACGGCACTTCCTGCTGGACGCTGCTGATGACCTGGGCAGTCAGGGTGTCGATGATTTCGCGGATTTCCAATTCGACGCCGGCCTGCTGGAGCAGGCCCGCGGAGAATGTCAGTGACTGGCCAACCAGCTGCATCGCCTGGTCATGGCTCCACGTTCCGCCGTGTGCCTCCACCAGCCCATGCTCCGCGGCAATCCAGTATGGCTCGGTGTCCACAATGGTCCCGTCCATGTCCCACAGGACGGCTTTGAGCGGGGAACTGGTGGCAGGAATTGGCATAACGCCAGTCTACGGGGCATGGCTGGGCGGAGGCTGTGGGCTACGCCCTTGGCGAATATGCCAAGGACCGGGCCCGCTTTGGACGGGATTCAGGGGATTTGCGGCGCATCATTCCATGCGCGGGCAACCACCTTGGACGTAGGGTGAAGAAATGAATAGCTTCGAGGGAGACACCGCCGAACAGGGTGCCGGACCCGAGCGGGAACGGTTCCTGCAGCCAGTGGCTGACGGACAGCGCGTAACAGTGATGCTTGCCGCCTTTGAGGGGTGGAACGATGCCGGAGAAGCGGCCAGCGATTCGCTGCGCTACCTGAACAAACTGTGGGGCGGCAAGAAAGTCGCTTCCATCGATGCTGACGAGTACTACGACTTCCAGTTCACGCGGCCGACCGTGCGCAGGAATGCTGCCGGTGAGCGCAAGATCAAATGGCCTTCCACCAGGATCTACAAGGCGAGTGCGCCCAACTCCAATGTGGATGTCATCTTTGTGCAGGGGACGGAGCCGTCCTATAAGTGGAGGGCCTACACGGCAGAGCTGCTGGTCCATGCCGAGGCGCTGAACGTCGACTATGTGGTGCTGGTGGGTGCGCTGCTGGCGGATGTTCCGCACAGCCGCCCGATTCCGGTGAGCACGTCCTCGGATGACGCTCCGCTGCGTGAGCGCATGAACCTGGAGGCCTCCCAGTATGAGGGCCCCGTTGGGATTGTGGGCGTCCTGTCAGAGGTGGCCCTCCTGGCGGGACTGCCTACCGTGTCCTTGTGGGCCGCCGTGCCGCATTATGTGGCCCAGGCGCCCTCCCCCAAAGCGCAGCTTGCCCTCCTGCACCGCATCGAGGAGCTGCTGCAGGTGCCGCTGGACACCCACGAGCTGGCGGAGGAAGCGGATGCGTGGGAGCGCGGCGTGGACGAACTCGCTACCGAAGACCCGGAGATCGCTGCCTACGTGCGGCAGTTGGAGGAAGCCAAGGACACTGCCGACCTCCCTGAAGCCAGTGGCGAGTCCATTGCCCGTGAATTTGAGCGGTACCTGAAGCGGCGGGGCCAGGACCGGCCCTGACGTTGACGTACTGACATGCCTTAACACGAAGGGCCCGGCCGGGAGCAATCCCGGCCGGGCCCTTCGTGTTTGCCGTGAGGTGTGGACGCCTTAGAGCCGGATGCCCAGGAGGGCGTCCACCGCGTCCTTTACCAGTGCCCCGTCAGCGGGGCTGGCGGCAGCACCGGCGTCGTTGGCAGTCCGTGCCCAGCGCGAGACCGCGGCCACCGCTGCGGGCGCATTCAGGTCTGCTGCCAGCGCCTCCCGCATCTCGGCCAGCAACTGCTGGCCCGAGCCCTCGGGAGTATGGTCAAGTGCTTTCCGCCACGCCGCCAGGTCGGCCTTGGCGGCATTGAAGCCTTCGTCGGTCCAAGACCAATCGGAGCGGTAGTGGTGGGCCAGGATCGCCAGGCGTATTGCTGCAGGGTCCTCGCCGGCTGCGCGGAGCCTGGAGACCAGCACCAGGTTGCCTTTGGACTTGCTCATTTTTTCGCCGTCAAGGCCCACCATGCCCGCGTGCGCGTAGTGCTTGGCCAGGGGCACGCCGGCGAGGGAGTACGCGTGACCGGCGCCCATTTCGTGGTGCGGGAAGATCAGGTCCGATCCGCCGCCCTGCACGGTGAAGGGCGCGGGCAGGTACTTCTGCGCGATCACGGTGCACTCAATGTGCCAGCCCGGCCGTCCCGGTCCCAGGCTTCCACCGGGCCAGCTCGGCTCGCCCTCGCGTTCCACCCGCCAGAGCAACGGGTCGAGGGCCTGCCGCTTTCCGGCGCGGCCCGGATCCCCGCCGCGCTCGGCGAAGAGCTCCAGCATGGCGCTTTCGCCAAGGTGGGAAATGGATCCCAGGGCCCAGGCATCGGGTGCCGTTGACTGCTTGCCGGCGGCTTCGACGTCGTAATAGACGTCCCCGTCAGGCTCGCCGTTGGTGACGGCCACGCGGTATGCCAGCCCCATGCTGACCAGGCGTTCCACCTCGGGGACGATCAGGTTAATGGATTCGACGGCGCCAACGTAGTTGTCCGGCGCCAGGACGTTCAGCGCCTCCATGTCGGTCTGGAAGAGTTCCACCTGCTCTGCGGCGAGCTGCCGCCAGTCGACGCCGGTGGCGGTGGCCCGTTCGAGCAGGGGGTCATCCACGTCAGTGACGTTCTGTACGTAGGAGACCTCGCTGCCGGCGTCGCGCCAGGCACGGTTCAGGAGGTCAAAGGCGACATAGCTGGCAGCGTGCCCCATGTGGGTTGCGTCGTAGGGGGTGATGCCGCAGACGTACATGGAAGGCCTGGCCTCCCGTTCCAGGGCCACTTCGCGGCCCGCCGCGGTATCGAACAGCCGGATGGCGGGGATGTTTCCAGGCAGGGCAGGCACAGGGCGGGAAGTCCAGGATTTCACATGCCAAGCCTAGTCCTAGGCGCTGATGACGCCGAAACCGAGCAGGAGGTACAGGGCGAGTCCGAGGAAGATCCGGTACCAGACAAAGAGCCGGTAGCTGCGCGTGGAAACGAACTTCAGGAACCATCCGATGATGACGTAGCCCACCAGCAGGGCGATCACGGTGGCAAGCGCGGTCTCCGGCAGGCCGAACGGGCCGGAGATCCCTTCCTTGGTGACCACCTTGTAGAGCTGGTACAGCCCGCTGCCGAACACTGCGGGGATGGCGAGTAGGAAGGAGTACCGTGCCGCGGCCTCACGGGTATAGCCCATCAGCAGGCCCGCGGTGATCGTCCCGCCGGAGCGGGAGACGCCGGGAATGAGGGCCAGGGCCTGCGCCAGGCCGTACAGCATGCCGTGCTTGTAGGTCAGGTGGGCAAGGTCCCGCTTTTGGGCGCCAATTGCGTCTGCCACGGCAAGGATGAGGCCGAAGACGATCAGCATGGTGGCCACGATCCACATGCTGCGGAGTACGGACTCGATCTGGTCCTGGAAGAGGAGCCCCAGAACGATGATGGGCAGGCTGCCCAGAATCACCAGCCAGCCCATCCGGGCGTCAGGGTCCTGCCGCGGCACGCGCCCGGTGAGGGAGCCCGCCCAGGCCTTGACAATGCGGACGATGTCACGCCAAAAGAAGATCAGGACGGCGGTCTCCGTGCCGAGCTGGGTAATGGCCGTGAAGGCTGCCCCCGGGTCCTCTGCGTTGGGGAGGAATTCGCCCACGATCCGCAGGTGTGCGCTTGATGAAATCGGTAGAAATTCGGTCAGTCCCTGCACTAGGCCCAGCAGGGCCGCTTCAAACCAGTTCACGCTAAGACCCTACGGCATGGCAGCGCCGCTCCTGGCCGTAAGCTTGCTGCTATGCAGCAGCGTTACGTCGGCAACAGTGGATTGCGAGTTTCCGCCCTCTCCCTTGGCACCCGCTCCTGGGGTGGCGACACTGACGAACAGGACGCGTCGGAGTTGCTGCGGACGTTCCTGGATGCCGGCGGCCGGCACGTGGACACATCGGCGTCCTACGCGGGCGGCGGCTCGGAGGCGATCCTTGGCTCGCTCCTGGGCGATGTGGTGGCCCGCACGGAGATTTCCATCTCCACGAAAGCGGGGATGACGACGCCGGATGGCCGGCGTGCGGTGGACGCCTCACGCAATGCGATGCTCACCGGGCTGGATGCAAGCCTGGCCCGTCTGGGCACTGACTACGTGGACCTGTGGTTCGCCGAAACGTGGGATGGCAACGTTCCCCTCGACGAAACCCTGGCGGCGCTGGAGTTTGCCGTCCGCACCGGCCGGGCCAGGTACGCGGGCATCTCGAACTATCGGGGCTGGCAGGCGGCGAAGGCCGCCGCCACGAGCAGTGTGCCGCTGGTGGCTGTCCAGGCAGAATACTCGTTCCTTAACCGGTCGACGGAGGCGGAACTGATCCCCGCAGCTGAGGATGCCGGCCTGGGCCTGATGGCGTGGGCTCCTCTGGGCCGGGGGGTGCTTACGGGGAAGTACCGTGGCAGCATCCCCGCCGGTTCACGGGGAGCCTCGGTCAGCGAAGCCGGGTACGTGGAGCCGTATCTCGAGGAGAAGCCGTCGCGGATCGTGGATGCTGTGTGCATGGCTGCAAACGGGTTGGGCCGGACTCCGCAGGATGTTTCGCTCTCCTGGCTGCTGTCACAGCATGGCGTTGCCACGGCCATCGTGGGCGCCCGGACACCGGTGCAGTTGAAGGAGATCCTCGACTCCCAGCTGGCACCCCTGCCGCCGCAGATTGCACGCGCGCTGGAGGATGTTTCCGCGGTGTCTTAGGTTCTGTTGCCGAACTTCCCGTGTCCCGGGACGGTCCGGGCGGCGTTGCTATTCCTCGACGATTTCCAGGTCTTCGTCCTCGTCCACGTCGGCTTCTTCGTCCTCATCGTCCTCGTCGTCAAAGACCTGCAGGGGCGTTACTTCGTTATAGGCCTCGTAGAGGGCGTCCTCGTAGACTTCGAAGGCATCGGCAACTGCGAAAAACGCTGCCTCAACGGAGGGATCACCGTCCCCGCGGCGGTTCGATGCTGCTATAAGGTGTTCTTCCAAAGCGGTGGTCAGGGACGAAAGCGCGACACGCGGATCGATGCTCATGACTTCACGTTAGCCGGAAAAGGACGAAAATGGAGAGCAAATGAAGGAACAATTTCTCACCAGCTCGGTCCAGCGGGAGCGGGATTATTTGCGTCAGTACGAGTACCTCGTACTGACGGTCAGCCCTGATGATTCCTTGCCGGAGGCGCGGCGACGGCTCGTTGAACACTCCGAATACGGCAAGTGGGAACTCGAACGCAGCAAGCTCTATGTGGGCGGCGGCAGGCGCTTTTGGCTGCGGCGCCGGGTGATGCAGGTCCAGCGGACCGTTTAGGAAGGTGCGGTCCAGCGGACCGTTTAGTCTTCCAACGGCCCCAGCCACGCGTTGGCTATGGTGTTGTGGGCAGATTCGTCGTCGGAGGGGTGGAACATCCCGGCCAGCACGTCCCGGTAGAGCCGTTCCAGTTCCGCGCCCCTGAAATAGCTTGATCCCCCGCTGACCCGGATGGCCAGGTCCACCACGCGGCGGGCGGTTTCGGTGGCGTTCACCTTCAATCCCACCAGTTTGGGAAACCACTGGCTTCCGTGATCAACCAGGGCGTCGACGTCGGCAGTGACGGTCCTGAGCTGCGGGTACAGGACGTCCATGGCCATGGCGGCCTCTGCCACCTTCCAGCGGATGTCGGGGTCCTGCGCGTAGCTTCGCCCGCCGTTTTTGAAGGAGGTACGCCGTTTCACGTTATCCACTCCCACGGCCAGGGCGCGTTCTCCGAGGCCCGTGTAGACGGCGGCCAGGAGGCTCTCGAAGCAGGCGAAGATCGCGAAGATCAGGGGGTCGGCGTTGGGGCCGACCGGCAGCTTGCGGAAGATGCGGTCGGCTGGGGCTTTCACGGCTTCCAGGACCGTCGTGGCGGACTGGCTGGCCCGCATGCCCAGGGTGTCCCAGTCGTCCAGGATCCGGTAGCCGGGAGTTTCCCTGGTGATGAATCCGTGGACCAGTTCCCCGGCACCGTCCCGGGCTGCAGCGTCTTTCCCGAAGATGCCCAGCCGGGTCCAGGCCGGCGAGAGGCTGGTGAAAATCTTTGTACCGGTGTAGGAGTAGCCGCCATCCTGTTCCGGTGTGGCAGTGGTCCGTGAGTCGAAGAGGACCGAGTCGTTCCCGGCTTCCGAGTTGCCGAAGGCGAAGACCTCGCCCCGGGCAGCTTCCTTGAGGACAAAATCGAGCGAGTTGTCGCCCCGCGCCGCCAGTACGTGCGCGACGCCGGTCCAGACGAGGTGCATGTTGACGGCCAAAGCGGTGGCCGGGGCAGCCGTTGCCAGCCTGCGCTGGCACTGCGCCGCCGCTTCAAGCCCAAGCCCGGCACCGCCGTCGGACGCTGGTACGAAAAGCTTCAAGTAGCCTGCCGCTGCCAACTCCTCCAGGTCTTCATGGAAGAAGGCGTTATCACGGTCATATCCGGCGGCGCGGCTGCGGATGCGCTGCAGGAGCTCATCAGGCAGGAGTTCCTCGGGGCTCACGGTAAGCTCCTCTCAGTAGTTGGTGAGCAGGGTGTTCAGCACCCGGGCACCGAACTTCAGGGAATCCGCCGGGACGCGCTCGTCCACCCCGTGGAACATGCCCGTGAAGTCCAGCTCGTCCGGCAGCATGAGGGGCGCAAACCCGTAGCCGGTGATCCCCAGGCGGCTGAGCGACTTGTTGTCTGTACCGCCGGAGAGCGTGTAGGGCAGCACCTTGGCACCGGGATCCTCCTTGTGGAGAGCGTCGATCATCGAGTCCACAAGGTTGCCGGCGAACGGGACTTCAAGCGAGACGTCGTTGTGGACGTAGCTGACGTCCACGCCGTTGCCGGCGAGTTCGCGCACGATTTCGAGGACCTGCTGCTCCTGGCCCGGGAGGGTCCGGCAGTCAACCAGGGCTTCGGCGGACTCGGGAATGACGTTGTGCTTGTAGCCGCCCTTGAGGAGCGTGGGATTCGTGGTGTTCTGCAGGGTCGCGCCGACAAACCGGGCCACCGTACCCAACTGGTTGAGCAGCAGGTCGGGGTTGTCGGCGTCGAACTCCACTCCAGTGAGTTCCGTCACCCCGTCAAGGAACTGCCGGGTGGTGGGAGTGAGCTCGATGGGCCACTTGTATTCGCCAATCCGGGTCACGGCAGCGGCCAGCCGGGTCACGGCATTGTCGGTGTTGATCTGCGAACCGTGGTAAGCCCGTCCGTGCGCTACGAGCCGGAGCCAGGAGATGCCCTTTTCCGCCGTCTGCAGCAGGTAGGTCCGCTGGCCGCCGATGGTGGCCGAGAAGCCCCCCACCTCCGAGATGGCTTCGGCGGCGCCCTCGAAAAGTTCGGGCCGGTTGTCGACGGCGTAGCGGGCGCCATAGACGCCGCCGGCCTCCTCATCCGCGAAGAAAGCGAAGATGATGTCCCGTTTGGGCTTCCTGCCCTCCCTGGCAAAACTCCTCAGCACCGAAAGGATCATGGCGTCCATGTCCTTCATGTCGACGGCGCCGCGTCCCCAAATGAGGCCATCTTTCAGTTCTGCCCCGAACGGGTCCACGGACCACTGGTCCCGGAGCGCCGGAACGACGTCCAGGTGGCCATGGACCACCAGCGCACTGGCCGAGGGGTCCTCCCCTGCCATCCTGGTGACTACGTTCGCGCGGCCGGGCGCTGACTCGAAGATCTCGGCGTCCAGCCCCACTTCCTCGATGAGCCCCGCGGCATACTCTGCCGCCGCCCGCTCCCCCGGCCCCGATCCGTCGCCGTAGTTGGAAGTGTCGATCCGGATGAGTTCCTGGCAGATCCGGACAACTTCATCCTCGGGCAGGACGTCAGGCATTGGTGGCTCCTTGGTAGGGAATGACTGGGTGGCACGAGCTGAATCGCTGCCCTCAGCCTACCTACTTGGCCCGATTCGTTGTTCCCGGAAAGTTCGTGTTAGAGTTTTTCTCGCTGCTTCGGAGAGGCGCGAAACGCTGAAAGGCGGAGACGCTTCCCGAATTACCACCTGCGCGGGTGGCGGAATGGCAGACGCGCTAGCTTGAGGTGCTAGTCCTCGAAAGGGGGTGGGGGTTCAAGTCCCCCTCCGCGCACAATGGGAAGCCCCGGAACATCATTGATGTTCCGGGGCTTTCTTGTGTCTCCAACCGCGTCGTGACCAGAATCCAACCGTGGTCCCGTTCCTGATCCTTTACTGGAGCGGAGCATCGAACCGGACGTCTCCAGCAACATGGTTTCGCCTTGGTTTTCGTTAGGGTGAGAGCTACGCGTGCGGCAGCAAAATGCTTTCTCACCCGAAGCCAGGGGTGACGGCCCCTATGGACCGCACGCATCAGAGTTCGCAGCCCGCACTTCACGCGGGCCCTCGGGACGGAAGCAGGGGGAATGACGACCGGCACCCGGAACACCAGGGACGGTCAGGTCCCCAAGTACTTCTACGCCACAGGTGGCCGGGGCAGGGAAACGGTCATCTACGCCTACACCCATGAGGAGTGGGGACTTGGTGGGTCACTGCCCAGCGGGGGCAACTACCAGGCAAGAACATTCACCGCTCTGGCCATTGTCGCCCTCATCGCAACCGTCCCGGCGATCCTCGCTCCACTCTTCATCCTGGTCAGCATCTACGGGATCATCACTTCCTTCCCTGACCTGGGCGACATGGGCAAGGGACTGATCTGGTTCGTCGTATCCATCGTCTGCACGGCCCTGTTCACAGGTGGCTGGCTGCTGACTCTCCGCGCCCTTCGGGGCGAGCTTAAGACCCGAAAGCGCCGCAAGGACAGGGGCCTGCCCAAGCCAAGGTACGGTGTCACCGACGACCAGGCCCGCCGCTGGTTTGAGGACCATCCGGGAACTCTGGAGATCACCCGGGAGAACTTCCCGTTCAGCACCTGCCCGTTCCCGGGCGAACCCCACTACCTGCCCAGCCACGAGAAACGAGCCTGACAATGGTTTACGACCGGGAACGGTTTGCGCGCGAGGACGCCGTCTACGCCGAACACAAGAGGGCGGTCGCCGCCGGAGAGAAGCGCGTGCTCCGCAAGACCAGCACGGGCGGGCTGCACAGCTACCCGGCCGATGAGATCGGGTTCACGCCCGGGGGCGGACAGGCCCAGGTCAGCACCTGGTGGGGCATGGGAATCCTGATGGTCGTCATGGTTCTCATCCTGGCCACCGGCGTGTGGCTCTTCCAGCGTCCTCTCTGGGAGGGGAGCGGTCCGGAGTGGGGTGCCCTGTGGCTGATCGGCTTCGGAGGGCTCCTAACGCTCTACACGTTCAACCTCGCCCGTGACGAGTACCGGGCCACCCAGCTGCGCAAACTCCGCGGTTCCCCGAAGCCGAGCTCCAGCGGCAGCGTCGACATCAACCTCCTGGAACTCGGCCAGAACCGCCGGGACCAGCCCGGCACGTCCCGTTAGGATTCGGCCCGTGTTCAACCAGGACAAGCAGTTCCGCAGGCCCGACGGAACGCCCTATGACCCCAGCAGCTTCAACATCCGCCAATTCGAGGAGCATTACGGTCCGGGCGGTGTACCGGAGGTATGGTCGATGGCAGTGATGTCCGCCTTCGCGTTCAGGACCGCCGTGAAGCGCAGCCGCTGGCTTCGCGAACGGGAAAAGACGAACGGACAGGGGAACTGATGGAGTACCTCTACGGCTTCCTTGCCGTCATTCTTGCCATGGTGGTGCTGCGGCTGCTGAACGCCCACTGGCAGCGCAAGCATTGGCGTACCCGGCCGCCCAGGCACCGGGGCAAGGCGCAATCACAACGAGGCCGGGTCTACAAGAACCCGCCGCCCACGAACCACAACGCCGACCCGTACAGCGGTTGGCCCTAGGCGCCAGTAGCGACAGGCACGTATCGCCATCCGTAGTCCACAGCCGGGGCCAATTCGGCGAGCGCCGCAAGCGCCAGGCAGATGGCCCAAAGCGAGCCTGATTTCCTGCCTCATCAGCACAACGGTGGACAGCGCGGGCCGACTCGCTCATTCGCGTATCCACACCTGGTGCCGTGGGATGCGCAATCAGCCCGGTAGCCTAGGGGCAGCCGCGCCAGACCCGGCATCGTCCCACGTCAACGCGGGTTTTATGTCCTGGCATGGACTATTTGTCACCAAGGCGCCATGCTGCGCCTTCCAGGAAGAAGGACCCGTGAAGAGGACCAGGCCACTATCACTCGCCTTGGCGGTGAGCGCAGTCGCGGGCAGTGCCTTCCTTGGCACCGGCAGTGCCCAGGCTGGATCCCAGGAGAACAACCCCTGCCAGCGGCTGTCTGCGGGACAGGTGAAGTACAACAGCTTCGGTGCAAACCGGGTGACGTTCGCTACCGCCACGGGCCGTGAATCCAACGTCGTCACCATCACCGGGTGCGTTCGTTCCGGCAATGGCTACGTCCAGGAATGGCAGGACTGGGGCTACGCAGGGCTAAAAGGCTTCGCTCCGCCAGGACTGACCTGGGAGGACACATTCAAGTCACCGACCGGTTCGTACAGCGTCACCGAGGCATTGGGCCGCTCCAACCCGGGCACAGCCCTTGCCTACCACACGGTCAACGCAAACTCCCGCTGGGGCGGTGAGTACGGGCCTACCTACAACCAGTACTTCGAAGGCAGCGGCGGTCCCTCTGACGAGAACCTCTACACCTACATGAATCAGGGGTATTACGAACAGGCGGCGGTCATCAACTACAACCGCCGGCCGGACATGAATACCGTGCAGGGGGCCTCCTACGCAATCTTCCTGCACGCCGGTCGCACTACTTCCGCCGGCTGCCTGTCCACCAGCCTTGAGACGGTCAACAGGTTCCTGCGCAGCAGCCGCCCCGGCGATCGAATCATCATGGGTGCAGTCGATGACATCTTCACCCCGTATTCAGCGGATCCCTTTGGCGCCATCACGCAGAAATACAGCCAGGGCGGAGGGCCAGCTTGGCAGCCCGGTCTCCAACGAGGTGGGCGGACTGAGGGACGGTGGCGCCTTCCAGAACTACCAGGGAGGAGCCATCATCTGGTCTCCCCTCTCCGGAGCCCATTTCTCGTGGGGAGCCACCCGCGGCAAGTGGGCCTCCCTCGGTTATGAAAACGGCCCCCTCGGCTACCCGGTCACTGACGAAGTTGGAGGCCTGCGTGGCGGGGGTGTCTACCAGGTGTACCAGGGCGGCGTCATCATGTTTTCCCCCGCCAGCGGAGCGTACCTTTCGTCTTTCGGGCCAATTCGGGACAAGTGGGCAGAAACCGGCTTTGAAAACGGTGCTTTGGGATACCCCGTCAGTGACGTCATCACCGGCCTCAAGGACGGCGGCTCCTACCAGGCGTACCAGTATGGAGCGATCTTCTCCTCACCCGCTGCGGGAACGCACGCCGTCACAGCTGGCATCTACGGCAAGTGGCGCTCCCAGGGAGCTGAAGGTGGCCCATTGGGATACCCAACAACCGATGAGTTCCGTGGGCTCCGCAATGGCGGCTCCTGGCAGGGCTTCCAGGGCGGGGCGATCATGTTTTCCCCAGCGTCCGGAGCTGCAGTCAGCGCCGGCCCGATCCGTGATAAATGGGCCTCCACGGGTTTCGAGTGGGGCAGCCTGGGCTACCCGGTCACCGATGTGATCACCGGGCTAAAGGAAGGAGGTGCCTTCCAGAACTACCAGGGAGGCTCCATCCTGTGGACCCCGGCAAACGGCGGCATCATCTCCGTGGGAGCCATCCGCAACGTCTGGGCCGGACAGAACTTCGAGCACGGTGTCCTCGGCTACCCCACCACGGATGAGTACGGCACGTCAGGAGGCGGTGTTGCCCAGAACTACCAGGGCGGAGTCATCTACTTCGTGCCCAACGTCGGAACCTACGCGGTATCCGGTGCCATCTTCACAAAGCATGAGGCAATGGGCCGCTCACTCGGCGCTGCCGTCAGCCCCCAGGTGGCCATCAAGAACGGTGGCCTTTACCAGAACTTCCAGAACGGCTCCATCCTCTGGTCCCCTGCGACCGGCGCGCACGTGTCCATTGGTGCAACCCGCGGAGCCTGGGCCCAGGCCGGATACGAGAACGGGTTCCTCGGCTACCCAACGAGTGATGAAATCCCGGTCAGCGGTGGTGTCAAACAGACCTACCAGGGTGGATCCATCTACTGGACCGCAGCCCTCGGGGCCTTCTCCATGCCGTCAGAGTTCAGCACCAAATTCGATGCTGTGAACGGTTTAACCACCTTGGGGTTTCCCGGAACCAACCGGGTGACCGGGCTGAAGGACGGTGGCTCCTTCATCAACTTCCAGAAGGGCGCCCTGATCTCCAGCCCGGCCACCGGAGTTCGCCTCTCCGTCGGCAAGACCCGCGACGCCTGGGCAGGGACCGGTTTCGAGTGGGGCAGGCTTGGTTACCCGACCACGGACAACTACGTGACGGCAGACGGCAGCACCGTCCAGGATTTCCAGGGCGGACGGATCACCGTTCCCAAGGACGGCGCGGCCAGGATCGACTACGGCCCCTCCTGAACCCCGTCACGGGGATGCGATCCCTGTGCGCTTAGGCGGTAATTGTCAGCGGCCTTGTCCTTGCAGCGCACGACACCCGGCTGAAACCTTCCGCATGGCGAATACGGTTATTCGTCCCGGTATCGTCACACCAATCCACGCCGAAAGGGTAGGCCTCAACGCTGGCCTCCCCCGGCGCTGCCGTCAGCGGCACCTCAAACTGGTAAGAAAACCCGCCGGCGTCGTTCATCGCGGCAGTCGTGCTGATGAAGGCGTGACCGGCGGCATCGGTGACCGAGACGTAAATCCGGGCGTTCTGTCCGTACCGGGGATTGCAGTCAGCGTCGGCCGCGTGCACTGTGACGGCGTCACCCGGTTTCGCGACGGCCGGGTTCACGGCATAGCTTGGAGGCAAACAGGGCGGCTCTCCTTGCCAGGACCCGCCGCAGGCGGATGAAAGACACGACACAAGCACACCGGCCGTGGCCATCACTGCCACGCCTTTCCGCGACGTATCGGCTCGGTGAGCCCGGAACCCCATGGCCTAATTACGCGCAGGGTCGCGGGAACTACGTCGTTTCCGGACTGCATCGTCGCCCTGCCATCAAGCCAGGCGTGCCTTCACGATCTCGCTGACGGCTTTGCCGTCGAAGCGTCCGCCGATTTTGGGGGTTACGGACTTCATGACCGCACCCATGGAACGCATTGTCAGCGCGGTTCCCCCGGCTCCCATGTCCGCGATGACCCCGTCGATGATCGCTTCGGCTTCCTCGCGGGTCAGGGCCTTGGGCAGGTAGGCCTCGATGACCTCAGCCTCGGCGATTTCGGCCTGTGCCCGGTCATCGTGCCCGGCGGCGGAATAGGTGGCGGCGGTGTCACGGCGCTTGGCGGCCTCTTTCTGCAGCAACGCCGTGACCTGAAGGTCATCAAGCTCAACCGGGGTCTTTCCTGATTTCTCCCGGGTTTCGATCTCACCAAGGACGTTGCGCACCGTGGTGAGGGCGACCTTGTTGCCGGCTTTCATGTGGGCGACGACGTCGCCCTTCAGCTTTTCCTTCAATGACATGTTTTGCCTCATTCTTACGGGTTTGGAAGCGGCCTGGGACAAGCCTATTCCCACCTGGCCGGACCGCTGCCGCATCGCGGCTTGTTTCCCCCGCCCCGGGAGGACAGACAGTTTGCGCGCGGCCATAGGCTAGTTTGGAATCCGCAGTGGCCTGGTCCCCCGGGCCCCGAAAGGAGCACCGAGTGGACAGCACGGTTGGCAAGTGGTTCCTGAATGGGGCCGAGCGCGGAAACCCGGCTTCCTTGATCCACGCCGGCGGTGCAGAATCACCACCCTGGTCGGAAGGCAACCTGGTCACGCCCCTGGTGCATGGGGCTGCCTACTTCTCCAGGCTGCACGCGGAGTTGTCCGCCCTGAAGGCTGGAGACCGGGTATGGTTCACCGACTGGCGCGGCGACGGTGATGAGCAGTTGGAACCCGGTGGTACGACGATTGGCGGGTTGCTCGCGGAACTGGCCCGGTCCGGCGTCGAAGTACGCGGCCTTGTCTGGAGGTCACACGGCGAGCGGGTGTCAGCCCCCATCAGTGGACGCTCAAACGAGCTCCTCAGCCGCCAGATCAACGACTCCGGCGGGGAGGCGCTGTTGGATCAGCGCGTCCGTCTCTTCGGTTCCCACCATCAGAAACTGGTGGTCATCCGCCGCCGTGACGACCCCTCCCGCGACGTAGCCTTCGTAGGGGGAATCGACCTTTCACACAGCCGCCGCGATGACGCTTACCATGCGGGAGACCCGCAGGCAGTGAAGATGGATTCCCGCTACGGGCAGCGGCCTCCCTGGCACGATGCCGCCCTTGAACTGCGCGGTCCCATAGTTGCCGATGTGCTTGCCGTGTTCGCAGAACGATGGAACGACCCCCACCCGCTGGACCGCAGAACCCCATACCGAATGCTGTTGCAGCGCCTGGCCCGCATGCCGAGGCACCCTAAACCGTTGCCGGAGGCCGCTCCGCCCCTCCACCGGTACCCACACGCCGTTCAACTGCTGCGCACCTACGGTGTGAAGCACCCGCCATTCCCGTTCGCCCCCAATGGAGAACGAAGCATAGCCAGGGCGTACGCAAAGGCCTTCGCCCAGGCCCGCTCGCTCATCTACATCGAGGACCAGTACCTGTGGTCAACAGAGGTCGCCGCCGGCATTGCAGAGGCCCTAAAACGCAACCGCAGGCTCAACGTCATCATCGTGGTGCCCCGGTACCCGGACTCTGACGGCTTCCTTGGCGGACCGCCCAGGCGCCTGGGGCAACTGCGTGCCATCGGAATGCTTCGCCGGGCCGCACCGGACCGGGTGGGGGTGTTCGACCTGGAGAACAGTGAGGGGACGCCGATTTATGTCCACGCCAAGATCTGCATCATCGACGACACCTGGTTCACCTGCGGGTCGGACAACTTCAACCGCCGGTCCTGGACAACCGACAGCGAGCTCACCTGTGCAGTAATCGACACATCGGCTGGTGGGACGCCCGGCGATAACAAGGGCGCACCAGGGACCCACCCGCTCGCGAGGATGCTGCGGCTCCAGCTCTGGGCCGAGCATCTGGGCCTTGACCAGGACGACCCGCGGCTCCTTGCGGACGGGGGCGAACTGGAGCTGTGGAACAGCGCAGCCGATGGCCTGGACCAGTGGCACCGCACCGGCCGTTCCGAACCCCGCCCGGCCGGGCAGGTGCGTCACCACACACCCCAGCCCGTACCGCCGTTCCACCGCCTGTGGGCCGATCCCGTTTACCGGTTCATTGTGGACCCGGATGGACGGCCGCGCCCGCTGCGTGGCACGTCCCGGTTCTAGGAAGGCGGAAACAATACATTGGGGGAAAAATGAAGTTGATACAGTACGCGGTTCTCTCGGTAGTGCTGGCGGTAAGCCTGACCGGCTGCACTGATTCCAGCCCCATGCGTGGACCGGAGCAGGGAAGCCCCACGGCGGAAACTGCTCCCGGTGTTACCCCTCTGCGGGGCCTGTGACGTTGAGGGGGCAGTTCCAGTCCCAGGGAGCAGTCACGACGGGAACGGTGGCGATCCACATCACCCAAGCCGGCGCTGTCCTGCAGCTGGAGAACCTTGCAACCGGCGCCGGCGACGATCTCCGCCTGATGCTGAGCCCGGGCACGCTGGTCCCAGGGACGGGCGGCGGCGCCGGACTGTCATCGGCCAGGCTGATCGAACTGGGGCCGCTCACGGGGGCCAGCCAGCGGGTGGAAATGGACGCCGCCAGATGGGCCGCCCTGCGGGAACCTATCCGCAGCGTGGTGATCTATGACTACGCCGGGAAGACCGCCTTGGGCACCGCCAACCTGCAGGAAGACTGAATGCCGGTGGACCGGGCGCTGCCCGCAAGCGGCGCTTTCGGTAGGTTGGAGCGGTAAGGGCATCCGCAACCGGACATGGGAGACAACGTGAAAGCAATCGTGTACGAGGAAACTGGGCCCGCATCCGTGCTGAAGCTCCAGGACAAGCCATTGGCGGAGCCAGGAGCGGGAGAGGTCCGCGTCCGGGTGGTGGTGTCCGGAGTGAATCCCACCGACTGGAAGTCGCGGTCCGGAAGCGGAAGCAGGAAGCTGGACGCCCCGAAGGTTCCAAACCAGGACGGAGCCGGAGTCATCGACCAGCTGGGCGCCGGAGTGGCCGGCTTCACCGTGGGCGACCGCGTCTGGCTGTGGGACGTCGCCTGGGGCGGCAACGAAGGTACCGCCCAGGAATACGTGGTGGTGCCGAACCACAAAGCAGTGGCCCTTCCCGACGCCGAGTCCTTCGACACCGGCGCCTCGTTGGGGATCCCGGCCCTGACGGCGCACCGGGCCCTGACCTCGAACGAGGACGGGCCGGCTCTCCCCCGGTGCCCTGGCGGGGCGAACCGTCCTGGTCACGGGAGGCGCCGGAGCCGTAGGCCATGCGGCCATCCAGCTCGCACGATGGGCCGGTGCCGCCGTCATCACGACCGTCAGCGGGGACCGCAAAGCTGAGCTTGCCCGCGGTGCCGGCGCCGGAACGGTTATCAACTACCGGACGGACGACGTTGTCGACGCCGTCCACCAAGTGGCCACGGACGGCGTCGACATCATTGTGGACGTCAACGCGCCCGCCAACATCGAAACGGACCTGGAGATCCTCAAACCGGGCGGAACCATCTCCATCTACGCGGCGAACCCCGGAGAATCACTCACGCTCCCCATCCGCGAAAGCATGACCAAGAACGTCCGGTACCAGTTCATCCTCACCTACACAGTCACCGACGAACAGAAGCAGCGCGCCGTGGCCGCCGTGGCCGAAGCGCTCGCCGCCGGCGCGCTCCGGGTGGGTGAAGAACACGGGCTGCCACTGACGCGCTTCCCGCTGGAGCAGACTCCTGCAGCCCACGATGCGGTGGAACAGGAGACCATTGGAAAGGTGCTTATCGACGTCGCGACGGCCACCTGAGGCCTTACCGCGAATTACCGGGACAGGCGGTCCCTGGCTGCGTGCTCAACCAGGACCGGTATGAACGCCCTGACCCTGCCCGTGTCCAGGAGGCTGTGTTCCTGCTGCACCACGTCCTCAATGTGCTCCCTGGACAGGGCGGGAAACTTCGCCGCGAGCCTGTCCACCACATCGCCCAGCGCCCGCAACTCTTCGCTTACTCCCATTGGGGAAGTGTCAGGGATCCAGCCAACCCCGTCAAGACTTGACTAACGGGGGCCGGGACGTGGAGCGCGCGCCCACCACAGGACAGCGTACGACGGCGGGCGGCCGGCTGCGCACGGAGGGTTTGGGCAGATGCTCCACACCGACGCACCCGCGATAGTCCCGCCGTCGTCAGTGCGGGTGGAGCCTCCGGGACCGCGGGTGCCGGTTCCGTCCCTGGGCGTGCGTCCCTGCCGCCACCGGACGGTACTCAATCCGCCGCTTCTCCGTCCGGATGTCGCGCCGCTCCTGCCGCCGCGCCTTCCTTTCCGGCCGGTCGATGGCGGACAGGATGGTCAGCGTCACGGTGACCCATAGGAACGCCGTCCCCAACACCAAGGCGATCTCCAGCTCAGTGCTCATGCACTCAATTTTAGGCCCGCGGCGCAGGTTCCAACCCCTGCAGACCCACAGCATCGACGCGTAAACCCACAGGGTTCAGAACAAGCCCAGTCCTTTGACAGCAGCTATAACATCGGAGACCTGGACAGCGAGCAGGGCAGGGTCCGGCTGGGCCGCGAAGGTGTCCCCACGCCGCAGTTCGGCCCGGGTCAGGACAACATGGGGTCCCGGCGGTGGACCCCAGATCTCGGGTGGGGCCGGACCAAAGAGCACCACGGATGGGGTGCCGTAAGCAGATGCCAGGTGCGCGGCCCCGGTGTCGGCCGAGACCACCAGGCGGGCGGCGGCGATCGTGGCAGCGAACTCCGCCAGGCCCAATACCCCGGCCAGTACGGCAGTGCCGGGCAGTCCTGCAAGGCGGCACACTTCCTCCGCGCGGTCCCTCTCGGAAGGGCCTCCCGTGAAGACCACCTGGTGTCCGGCTTCCGTCAGTGCAGTCGCCACCGCGGCAAACCGCTCCGCCGGCCACAGCCTGCTGCCGTAGGCGGCTCCCACATGCAGGACTGTTGCACCGGGGACGGGACTGGGGACGTGCGGTGTGTTCAACTGCACATCCAGCGGATCGGCTTCTACTCCATGCCATTCGAGGAGCCGGACCCAGCGCTCGCGCTCGTGCAGTTCCGGCCGCCACGGCGGCCCGTCCCGGTAAGCGCTTCGATGGCCCAGGGTCTGGCGGGCCTTAAGCGCCTCGATCCTCCCTTGGCTCTCCGGGCCGCTGCCGTGCAGATTGATGGCCACGTCCACCACGCCCGGATCCATCGCCAGCGGCTCGTCAAGACCGTGCGTGGGCAGCAGCTCGTAGCCACCCACCAGTCCCAGGGCCTCTGACAACCACCCCTGCGCGGCGTAGCGCAGCCGGTGCCCGGGAAACGCGCGTTGGATGCCTTTCAACGCCGGTACGGCCACCAGCAGGTCGCCCAGCTTCAAGGCGCGCAGGACCAAAAGCTCGGGTTTGCCGTCTGCGGGTATCGGAGCACCTGCCTCCTCCGCCATAACCGGGCCGCTCATGCGTTCTGCTTCGGGAACGTGGTGGCAGTGAGGCTGCGGACGTCCTCGTAGACTTCCGTGACACCTATACCGGCCACCACTGAGTCGTCGTGGACGCAGCGCGGTGCTGTCCAGCCAACCTGGGTGACGTCGATGCCGCATGTGGCGCAGGCCGTGACCCATGAGGCGTGGACGCGGTGAAGGCTCCGCCCCAGCGCCCCGGCATTAATCACGTTGCCTGCCCAGAAGATGCCGACAGTCGGCACACCAAGGGCCTGCGCCAGGTGCCTTGGTCCGCTGTCATTTGCCACCACAACGCCGGCTTCCGCCAGCAGCGCCACCAGGCCTGCCATCTCCAGTTCGCCTGCCGCGGAATGAACTGCTGAGGAGGCCGCCCGGGAGGCAATCTCCGCTGCCAGCTCCTGTTCACTGGAATCGCCGACGATGACCACCCGCGAACCATCAGCCGCGCAGGCAGCAGCAAGTTCCGCGAATTTGGCTGCGGGCCAACGACGGCGGGGGTCGGTGGCGCCGGGGTGGATCACTACGAGCGGCTGGGCGCGGTCGCCGCTGCCGGCTTGGGAGGTTGCTGCCAGCGGGGAGGGTGCAAGCCGCGCCTCCAGGTCCACGGGGAAGGCGCCCGCGAAGCCGGCCACCTCCAAAGCCCTGAGGGGTTCGTGCTGGTAGTAGAGGTAAGGGACGGTGCGCTCAAGGCTTGCGGCGTCGGCCGTCCGGGTCCCTACCGTGTGGCGCGCCCCCAGCCTCAGCAGGAAGGGGTTCGAGTATCGTCCGCCGCCGTGGAGCTGGACGGCCACATCAAAGTGGCGCCCGCGCATGTCAGCAAAGAAGCGGTCCAGTTTGCCGGCATTTTCCTCCCCGGGCCGTACGCCTTCCGCGAACGGCAGGACAACTACCTCATCCACCGGGCTTTCCACCGCTCCGAGCAGAGCCTTGTGAATCGGCGTGCCCAACAAGGTGATCCTCGATGCAGGATAGGCCGCCTTCAACGCAGCCATTGCCGGAATCGCGAAGATCAGGTCCCCCAGGCCGCCTCCGCGCAGGACAACGATCCTGGACACATCATCAAACTTTTCCAGCACGGGACCGACGCCCACCCCGATTTGTTCGGCACCGCCAAACTCTGCACTGAGTTGCTCCACAAACTGCCCCTTCCGTCACCGGGAGGGAACAGGCCCGGCTGTCCCTCCACTGCCCATGCAGCCGCACAGCGGTTTAAAACCCGCGGCCGCTCCTTTGATCCTTTACCCAATCGGCAGTGGATCTACGCTCCCTGTTGGGGAATACCGGCTTGATGCTGTACGTTTCATACCCGACAGCCAATCAAAGAAAAGAGAAGCACCCAAAGTGGCAACCGATTACGATGAACTGCGTTCCGACGTCAAGGAATCGCAGGACAACTCACTCGAGCAGCTCCAGTCAGCAAATGCTCCCGACGCCCGCAGTGTTGTGCAGGAGTTGGACGAGGCTGACGGGCTGGACGGCGCCGGGGTCCCTGGTGGCGAATTCGTCGCTGAGGAGCTCGTAGTCCAGGTCATCCCCCAGGCTGAGGATGAATTCACCTGCTATTCCTGCTTCCTGGTCCGCCACCGGTCCCAGATTGCCCGGCAAAAAGACGGCCACAGCTACTGCACCGAGTGCGAAGGCTAGTCAAGAAGCTTTCCGAGGGGCAGGTTCGGCCGGTCCCGCCCGAAAGGCACGCCGCATCAGGCGTGCCTTTCGGCTTTAAGCGCTAAACCGGCCGCCGGTCCCCGTGGCCTTTTAAGCCTTCACCCAGCTCAGCTGGGTAGCGTTGGGGACAGTACAGACGACGTCGGTACCTACCATGCCCGCCCGGCAGCAAGGAGGCAACGGTGGCCAGCCCCGCCAGCTTATGGGAGACGTTCGCCGCGGCATTTACCCAGGCGAACGTTCCCACCGTCACATGGGCGGAAATGCTGCTGTCGGTGGCGGCCGCCGTCGTGCTGTCCATCCCCCGGCGCAGTTGGCGCTACTTCGGCCTCCTGGCCACGGCGACCCACGAGCTCGGCCATGCTTTCGCTGCCCTGACCTCCGGGCAGCGGCTGTCCGGCATCCGCCTCCGGCTTGACCACTCCGGAACCACCACCACCTACAGCAGAAGCAGGCTGGCCGCCGCCTGGTCCTGCTTCTGGGGGTACCCCGTGCCTGCCCTGGCGGGCGCCGCCTTTGTGTGGTGCGGGCTGAACGGATGGGGACCCGCAGCCATGGCCGTCAGTGCGCTGGTGCTGGCGGTTTCGCTCCTGTTCCTCCGCAACCTTGCCGGGTTTGTGATTACCGGCGCTGCCATCGGCGGTGCAGGCGCGCTCACCTTCCTTGCGCCGCCTTCCGCCGTGGGGCATGTGGCCGTCATTTTCGGCCTTGCGCTGCTCGTCGCCGCAGTGCGGGACCTGCTCAAACTCACCCACGTGCACCTCCGCCGTCGGGACCGTCTCAGCAGTTCCGACGCGTATCTCCTGTACCGTGCCACGTCTGTTCCGTCCGGAATCTGGATTGCCCTGTTTACGCTCGTGGTGGCCGGCGCATGGGTGGTGGCCTGGCAGCCCATCTCGATAATCCTGCTGTAAGGCGCCTAGGGCGCAGGGGTGGCGCATAGGCTTGTGGCATGAGCCAGGAAACGGAAAGCACCACCGCAGCGACCGACCACACCAAGGGGCACAGCACCCGCGGAGCCTATGTGACAGGCGGAGCCGAATTCACCCGGGACACCAACTACATAGAGGACCGCATCACCAGGGATGCTTCGCCCGGCAGCAACGGCGAGCCGGGGTGGCCGGTGGAAGCGGGGCGCTACCGCCTGATTGCCGCCAGGGCCTGCCCGTGGGCGAACCGGACGGTCATTGTCCGCAGGCTGCTGGGGCTCGAAGAAGCCATTTCGCTGGGCCAGCCCGGCCCCACCCACGACGCGCGTTCCTGGACCTTCGACCTGGATCCGGGCGGAGTGGACCCGGTCCTGGGCATAGAGCGCCTGCAGGAGGCCTACTTTAAGCGCTTCCCGGGGTATCCGAGGGGAATCACCGTGCCCGCCATCGTCGACGTACATAGCGGTGAAGTGGTGACCAACAATTTCCCCCAGATCACCCTTGATTTCTCGACCGAGTGGACAGAATTCCACCGGCCGGGTGCTCCGCAGCTCTACCCCGTGCATCTCCGCGAAGAAATCGACCAAGTGAACAAGCGGGTGTTCACTGAGGTCAACAACGGCGTCTACCGCTGCGGCTTCGCCGGATCACAGGAGGCCTACGATTCGGCGTACCAGCGGCTGTGGACCGCTTTGGACTGGCTTGAGGAGCGCCTCTCGCAGCAGCGGTACCTGGTGGGCGACACCATCACCGAAGCGGACGTGCGGCTGTTCACCACGCTGGCACGGTTTGATCCCGTGTACCACGGTCATTTCAAGTGCAACCGCCAGAAGCTGAGCGAAATGCCCAACCTGTGGGGATATGCACGGGACCTGTTCCAGACGCCCGGCTTCGGAGACACCATCGACTTCGTGCAGATCAAGCGGCATTACTACGTCGTGCATGAGGACATCAACCCCACGGGGATCGTCCCGGCGGGCCCGGATCTGTCAGGGTGGTTGACTGATCACGGGCGGGAGTCGCTGGGCGGGCGGCCGTTTGGCGAGGGCACACCGCCGGGGCCGGTCCGGCCGGGCGAGGAAGTCGCCCCGGGACACGGCGCAGGCGCCTGAGCCAAAACAGGGCTAGAAACCGCTTTCCTCCTACACTGGATGGCATGCAGACTTCTCTGGGTTTCGTGGCGCCGGGGTACGAGGGTGCCCTGGCACTGTTTGAGTCTTTCCTCGCGGAGGACTCCCGCTACAGCGCGCAGTTGGCCGCCTACCGGAACGGCCGCGCGGTGATACGCCTGACCGGCGGCCCGGACATGGCACCGGATACGTTGACCGGCGCCTACTCCTGCTCCAAAGGGGTCGCCGCACTGGTCATCGCCCTGCTGGTCCAGGACGGTGTCCTTGACCTGGACCAGACCGTGGCGCATTACTGGCCCGAGTTTGCCGCGCACGGAAAGGACAGGCTCCTGGTCAGGGAGGCGCTGTCGCACCAGGCGGGGCTGCTGGGCGTTGAGGGCGGCTTCGGCCTGGACGAGTTCACCACGTCCAAGGCTGCCGCCCGGCTTGCGGATGCCGCTCCCTCCTGGGAGCCCGGGCGCCAGTTCGGCTACCACGCGCTCACCATCGGCATCCTCATGGAGGAACTGTGCCGGCGGACCACGGGCGAGGCCCTGCAGGATATCTATGACCAGAGAATCCGGAAGCCGCAGGACGTGGATTTCTTCCTGGGGCTGCCGGAGGACCAGGACGTCAGGTACCGGGATGTCCTCTATGAAGCAGACCCGGCGGAGGCGTGGGTCGATCCGCTCAGCCTCGATGGCATGAACGGCAACGCCCCGGTCAGCACCATCATGGAGCTGCCCAACATCCGCTCGGTGCGCGCCGCCGGCATGTCCGCGGCCGGCGGGGTGGGCTCCGCCGACGGGCTGGCGCGGTTGTATGCGGCAGCCACCACCGGCGTCGAGGGCAGCGAGCCGTTCCTCACAGCGGGGACCATCACAGCCATGACCCGGGAGCAGGTGTGGGGCCTGGACCGGTCCTCGGGCCTGGACAATGCCTTCGCCGTCGTCTTCATGAAGCCCCACCCCTCGCGGAACTTTGGCAGCCACCGCGCCTTCGGCCACGAGGGGGCCAACGCGGCCCTTGGTTTTGCCGACCCGTCCTATGGCCTGGGCTTTGGCTACATCCCCCGGCGGGCGGAAGAGGGGCGTACTCCGGGCCGGGCCCACCGCCTGGCCGCTGCGGTCCGGCGTTCAGCAGCCGGTTTGTCCTGACGCATCCCCGGCCCTACTGTTGTCCGGATGGGCAATACTCAGGCACGGCCGGATGCACGGTGGGCTCGGGGGACCCAACTTCTTAGACAATCAGTGGCGGGGCTTTCTGCTGCCTTCGCGGCGCAGCGGCTGCAACTGGCAGGGAAAGCAGCCATAGCCGCAGGGCTGGCGTTCGCCATCGCACCCCTTATGCCGGGCGCCGCCTCGCACTACGCGTACTACGCGCCGCTCGGCGCCTTGGTGGCGATGTATCACAATGTCGCCGGGTCCGTAAAGCAGGGAGCGCAGGCCTTGGCGGGGCTGGCGATGGGAATCGGCCTTGCCTTCGTCCTGGTGAGCATCGGTGCGCCCTCACCCCTGACAGTCGCCGTATTCATGGGGGTGGGCGTCCTGCTGGGCGGCTTGCCGGGCATAGGTTCAGGCAGTGATTGGATTCCGACGGCGGCCCTGCTGGTTCTGCTGGTCGGCGGCAGTAATGCCGAAGATTTCTCCTACGGATACCTTGTGCAGATGGCAGCCGGAGTGGCGGTGGGCATCGCGGTGAACTTCCTGATCTTCCCACCCCTGCACCTCAACGCCGCGGCGTCCAGCCTCGCCGACCTAAGGGTCGCCCTGGGCAAGCAGTTGCTGGACATGGGCGCCGCCTTGAAGGAAAAGTGGCCTCCTGAGCACGAAGACTGGTCGCGCAGGTCGGACGAACTGGCCGAGGCCGCAAGATCAGTGCGCCACCTGGTCAAGGAAGCCGATGCCAGCCGCAGGGCCAACCCCCGCCGGAAGCTCCATCCGCGTGACATGGACCAGGACTTTCGCGACCTGCAGGACCTGGAGCGTGTCACGTTCCATATCCAGGACATGACGGATGTGCTCTCTGACGTGATCTGGGAAGATGACGTGCCGTATGCCATCCCGTTGCAGGACAGCGAGCCCCTGGCCGACGCCATCACCGCAACCGGACAACTGGTGTCCACGGACACCGATGGTGACGACCAGGACCGGAGGGACCGCTATGACGCCGCCAAGGCGGCGGTGGAAGCCTGTATGGCTGCCACCGCGCGCAGGCCCGCAGAACAGGGAACGGTCCCTGCGTCGGAATCGGTCCTCCTCAGCCTCCACCGGATCCTCCGGGCGGTCCGTCCCCAGGACCAGGCCGGCCGCCCGGGTCCTGGAGACGGAGCCGAGGCTCCACGGCCGTGATTACAGGGCCGAAACCGTCCCGCTGAAATGGCGCCGCCCCGACCGCGGACTCCAGGCGACAAAGCTGGAGCGCTTCCACGCCCCGGACCCGCCCTGTTCCGTCGCGATCTCCAGGGCGACCCGGGAGGGCAGGAAGACCGGGGCCTCGAACTCCACGTCCCACCTGAACGAGTCGCCCCGGGCGGGGCCAACGTCCGCGAGCGCCCGGGACGCCAGGTACATGCCGTGCGCTATCGACCGCCGCATTCCCAGGGCTTTGGCCGAGAGCACACTCAGGTGGATGGGGTTGAAGTCCCCCGAGACTGCTGCGTACGCACGGCCGGTGTCCACGCCCAGGTGCCACAGGGCCGTTGGGTCAGGTGCAGTGAAATCCGCCTTGGGCGGGGTGGCTGTGGGCTTGTCGATCCCCGGCAGGAACACTCCCTTGGCCAGGTAAGTAGAAACCCCGCACCAATGCACATCACTGGAGTAAGCACGCCGCACTTCCGCCACGACGTCCACTTGCGTCCCCGCACGGTGGCCGCGGAGGTTTTCCACGCGGGCGGTCATGTCAAGAACATCGGTGAACACCAGCGGTGATCTTTGCTCAACGCTGTTGCGCAGGTGGATCATCCCCAGCAGGGGCAACGGGAAATCGTCCCTGTTCATGACGCTCATGGCCAACGGGAATGCGATGGCGTGGATGAAGCCTGCAGGGAGGACGTCACTGGCCGTCTCGCCGATCAGGTGCTGATAGGCCGTAAGGTTCTCGACCCCCACCGTGACGTCCCTGACTTCATGGCTCTCCGCCGGGAGGACGGAAGAGTCATGCGTGCCCAGGAGCCTGCGCCGTGCCGCCTGCGCGGCCGCATTCACGTAGAGCTTGGACAATGACGGCATCTCGGCCAGGACCACCGGTTGCTGGACTGTCATGCCCCCACCAGGTTCTGCCCGCACACCCGCAGCACCTCCCCGTTGATCCCGCCCGCGGCGTCGCTGGCCAGGAACGCGATGGTCTCCGCGACATCGGACGGCAGGCCGCCCTGCTGCAGCGAGTTCAGCCGTCGTGCCACCTCGCGGACGGCAAAGGGAATGCGCGCCGTCATCTCGGTTTCAATGAATCCGGGAGCCACGGCATTGATGGTGCCGCCGTGGGACGCGAGCAGGGGTGCTGTGGCACGCACCATTCCCATCACTCCGGCCTTGGACGCGGCGTAATTGGTTTGTCCCCGGTTTCCGGCGATGCCGCTGGTGGAGGCCACTGAAACAATACGCGGTGCCACCCGGAAGTGTTCGGATGCCAGCAGTGCCTCATTGATACGGAGCTGGGCGGCAATGTTGATGTTGATCACCGCGTTCCACCGTGCCTGGTCCATGTTGGCCAGGAGCTTGTCCCGCGTGACGCCGGCGTTATGCACCAGGATGTCCAGCCGCCCGTGCCGCTGCACGGCATGGTCGATGATCCGCTGGCCCGCATCCGCGCCGGTGATGTCGAGCTGCAGCGCGGTGCCGCGCACCCCGTTTGCTACCGTGGCCAGCTGGTCGCCTGCCGCAGGAATGTCGACCAGGATCAAGGTGGCACCATCGCGGTGCAGCGTCCTGGCGATCTGGGCACCGATGCCGCGGGCCGCGCCGGTCACAACGGCCACCTTGCCTGACAGCGGCTGCTCCGGGTCTGTGGGAAGACTGCCGTCCTCCGTTGACACCGTGAGGAACTGTCCGTCAACGAACGCTGACCGGCCGGAGAGGAGGAACCTTACGGCGCCCAGGGCGCTGGGGCTGGTGGCGGTGGTGCCGTCAGAAAGGACGACCCCGTTCCCTGTTGCACCTGCCCGCAGTTCCTTGGCCAGGGACCGTAGAAAGCCGTCCACCCCCTGCCGTGCTGCCGCGGCTGCGGGCGAGGACGCTTCCGACGCCGGGCGGGACAAGGTGATGATCCGGCCGCCGGCCCGCAGGTCCCGGAGGGACCCTGCCGCCGCCAGCACCGGCTTTTCCAGGTCTGCCGGATGTCCGAGCTCATCAAGGACCAGGATGATGGCTCCCAGCTTTTCGGCCGGGACGGCGTGCCGCCGAACGTCGAGGTCCCAGGACAGCAGTTCTGCAGCGAGCTTGTCCGCCCCCGGAGTATCACCGAGGACGACGACGGGTCCGGTCACCAGTGGCTGCCCGGGCTGGTAGCGGCGAAGGACCGCGGGTTGCGGAAGGCCGAGCTTCTTTGCCAGGTTGCGGCCAAGGCCGCTGTTGACCAGTTGTGAGTATGTGTCCGCCATGGCCGCCTCCTACAGAGATTCCAGGATCGCGACGACGCCCTGGCCGCGCGGCGCATACGGACACCAGGCCCCGCGCTACCGCCCGGTGGAAGCAGCCTTGGCGTGGAGCATTTTGGCCAGGGTGCCTATGATGCGGCCGCCGGTGGCGGCAAAGGGGTGGCCTGCGGCGAGCGAGGACCCGTTGACGTTGAGGCGGGAACGGTCGATGCTGCCGAACGCACCCTCAAGGCCGAGGCGGGTGCGGCCGAACTCGGCGTCCTCCCATGCTGCCAGGGTACTGAGGACGGTGGCGGCAAAGGCTTCATGGATCTCGAAGTAATCGAAGTCGGCCAGCGTCAGGTTTTGCCGGGCCAGGAGCCTGGGCACGGCGAACACCGGAGCCATCAGCAGCCCGTCCTTGCCGTGGACAAAATCAACCGCCGCGGCTTCGGCGTCCACCACGGATGCCAGCTTGGGCAGGTCGCGGGCATCAGCCCATTCGTCGGAGGCCAGCAGCACCGTGGAAGCACCGTCGGTCAGCGGGGTGGAGTTACCCGCTGTCATGGTGGCGTCTGCACCGAGGTTGCGGCCGAAGACCGGCTTCAGGGACGCGAGTTTCTCCAGTGAAGTGTCAGCCCGCAGGTTCCCGTCACGCGTCAGTCCCCGGTAGGGAGTCATCAGGTCGTCGAAGAACCCGGAGTCGTAGGCGGCAGCAAGGTTGTGGTGGCTGTTCAATGCCAGCTCGTCCTGCGCTTCCCGGGAGATCTTCCACTGCGCGGTGGTCAGGGCCTGGTGCTCGCCCATAGACAGGCCGGTACGCGGCTCCGCTGTGCCTGGGGCCAAAGGGGCCAGGTCCTTGGGCCGGAGCCGGCTGAGGATCTGGAGCCGCTGGGGAAGGGTTTTGGCCCGGTGAAGGTCCAGGACGACCTCGCGGAGCCCCTCGCTGACCACCACCGGTGCATCGGACGCGGAGTCCACGCCGCCGGCAATGGCGGAATCAATCTGTCCCAGCTTGATCTTGTTGGCGAGGCCAACCACGGTTTCAAGGCCTGTGGCGCACGCCTGCTGGAGGTCGTACACGGGGGTTTCGGCAGAAAGCGCCGATCCCAGGACGGCTTCCCGGGTGAGGTTGAAGTCACGCGAGTGCTTGAGTACCGCGCCCGCCGCCACCTGGCCGATGCGTTCGTCCTGAAGGCCGAAGCGGGCGATCAGGCCATCGAGGGCTGCCGTCAGCATGTCCTGGTTGGAGGATTTGGCGTAGGCTCCCCCGGCCCGGGCGAACGGGATCCTGTTGCCGCCGACGATCACCGCCCTGCGGGTTGCCGGGACGGCAGGCATGGCTGATCCGCCTGCGGGGATGGACTGTCCTTCTGTGGACATGGAGGGCTCCTCTGGTCACAAGTGGTTACCGATACCCAGCGTACCTGATACGCTGGGTATCGTGAACCTTCAGGACACGCACTCCCCCCTCACCATCGAAGTGCCCTCGCTTACCAGCCCCGACGGGCGTTCTTCCCGCTGGCAGAGCCACCGCGAGGAACGGCGCAGGGAACTTATCAAGCAGGCCCGCCGCGCGGTGCACGTCCTGGGCAGCGACGCTTCCATGGAGGACATCGCCACAGCAGCCGGAACGTCGAAGTCCGTCTTCTACCGTTACTTCGGGGACAAGGCAGGGCTGCAGCAGGCGGTGGGTGAGGTGGTGCTCAGCCAGATGCAGCACCGTATCCAGGAGGCCGCCCAAAGTGCCCTCACGCCGCGGGAGGGCCTGCTCGCCATGGTTTCGGCCTACCTCCAGATGGCCGATACCAGCCCCAACGTCTACACCTTCGTCACCAGCTACGCGCCAGGTGATACCGCCGGCCCCGCGCACCCAGCTGCGCCCGGCGGACCGCTGGGCCCCTTTTTTGACGCCATCGCGGACATGATCGCCACTCCCATGCGGTCACACCTCGGCGACGTCAGGGAAACCGTCATCGGCTATTGGCCAAAGGCGGCAATCGGCCTGGTACGGAATGCCGGCGAACAATGGCTGAGCACCCCGGATTCCGCTGCCAAACCTGACCAGGAGACCATGGCCCGCCAGATCACGGCGTGGCTGTGCGTGGGCATCGTCCCCGAACTCACTCCCGCTTCACCGACCACCAAGTTATCCGCCAAAGAAGGACTGTGACATGACTGACGTAGTGGACCGCCCCGCGCGCAAGGGGCTCCGTCCCGCCGCAACCCCTGCAGCCAAGCCCGTGGACGAAAGCCCCGCGCCCGCCGTCGACGTCGAGGCACTGGGCAGGCAACTCCTGGGCAAGTGGGCCGATGTACGGCTCCAGGCACGGGATCTGGCCGCCAGGTCGGAGCTTCACAAGATCGAAGGCCTGACGCACACGGAACACCGTGCCCGCGTGTTCGGCCAGCTCAAATACCTCGTGGACAATGAGGCGGTGCACCGGGCCTTTCCGTCAGAACTGGGCGGCTCGGACGACCACGGCGGCAACATCGCCGGCTTTGAGGAACTGGTGGTGGCGGACCCGTCGCTGCAGATCAAGGCAGGGGTCCAGTGGGGGCTCTTCGGATCCGCCGTGATGCACCTGGGGACCGCGGAGCACCACACCAAGTGGCTGCCCGGAATCATGAGCCTGGAAATCCCCGGCTGCTTCGCCATGACCGAGACCGGCCACGGCTCGGATGTGGCCAGCATTGCCACTACTGCAACCTATGACCCTGCCACCGAAGAGTTCATCATCCACACCCCGTTCCGCGCCGCCTGGAAGGACTACATCGGCAACGCGGCCAATGACGGCCTCGGCGCCGTCGTGTTCGCCCAGCTGGTCACCCGCGGCGTCAACCACGGCGTCCACGCCTTCTACGTGGACCTCCGGGATCCGGAGACCAAGGCGTTCCTGCCCGGCATCGGCGGGGAGGACGACGGCGTCAAGGGCGGCCTGAACGGCATCGACAACGGCCGGCTGCACTTCGACAACGTCCGGGTCCCCCGGACAAACCTCCTGAACCGGTACGGCAACGTCGACGCGGACGGAACCTACACGTCGCCCATCGCCAGCCCCGGCCGGCGCTTCTTTACGATGCTGGGCACCCTGGTCCAGGGCCGCGTGTCACTGGACGGCGCGGCCGTGGCCGCCTCCAAGGTGGCCCTGAAAGCCGCCATCCAGTACGCCACCGAACGCCGCCAGTTCAACGCGTCCTCGCACACCGAGGAAGAAGTCCTGCTCGACTACCAGCGGCACCAGCGGCGCCTGTTCACCCGTCTGGCCACCACCTACGCGGCCAGCTTTGCGCACGAGCAGCTGCTGCAGAAGTTCGACGACGTCTTCTCCGGCGCCCACGACACTGACGCAGACCGCCAGGACCTGGAAACCCTGGCCGCAGCGCTGAAGCCCCTCAGTACCTGGCACGCCCTGGACACCCTGCAGGAATGCCGTGAAGCCTGCGGCGGTGCCGGCTTCCTGATCGAAAACCGGTTCGCCTCGTTGCGCGCCGACCTCGACGTGTACGTCACCTTCGAGGGAGACAACACGGTGCTGCTCCAGTTGGTAGCCAAGCGCCTGCTGGCCGACTACGCCAAGGAGTTCCGGAACGTGGACTTCGGAGTGCTGGCCCGTTATGTGGTGAACCAGGCCGCCGGAGCTGCCGTGCACCGCACCGGCCTGCGCCAGGTGGCCCAGTTCATGGCTGACACGGGGTCGGTCCAGAAGGCCGCAATCGCCCTCCGTGACGAGGAAGGCCAGCGCGCCCTGCTCACTGACCGGGTGCAGACCATGGTGGCTGAGGCCGGTGCTGCTTTGAAGGGCAGCAAGCGCCTGTCGCAGGACAAGGGCGCGGCCCTGTTCAACCGACACCAGAATGAACTCATCGACGCCGCCCAGGCGCACGCTGAACTGCTGCAGTGGGAGGCGTTCACGGACGCCCTCCGCGAGGTGGAAGATGCGGGTACCAGGACGGTCCTCACCTGGCTGCGTGACCTCTTCGGCCTGTCCCTGATTGAGAAGAACCTGTCCTGGTACCTCATGAACGGCCGCCTCTCCATGCAGCGGGCCCGCACGGTGGGCGGCTATATCAACAGGTTGCTGGAGAAGATCCGCCCGCACGCCCTGGACCTGGTGGAGGCCTTCGGGTACGGCGAGGAGCACGTCCGCGCGGTCATCGCCACAGGCGCCGAAAAGAGCCGCCAGGACGAGGCGCGTGCGCACTTCCGCAGCCAGCGGGCCAGCGGGCAGGCCCCGGTGGACGAGAAAGTCCTGATTGCCAGGACGGCGGGCCGGAAGGCCTAACCCGGCGGACACCACCAACCGGGCAAACAACGACGGCGCCGCTCCCCCAGCCAAGGGGAGCAGCGCCGTCGTTGTTTCTACTGCCGGGACGCTCAGGCTCCGACCGGCAGCACCGAGCGGTACACCTCGAGGGTGGTTTCCGTGATCGATTCCCACGAGAAGTGCTTTTCGGCGCGCTCGCGGCCTGCCTGCCCCATAGCCCGGGCACGTGCGGGATCGGACACCACTTCGGTGAGGGCGGCTGCGAACTGGGTAACGAACTTCTCCGGGTCCAGGGGCGTTCCGGTGCCGTCGGTGACCTGTTCCAGATCCACCAGCAGGCCGGTTTCACCATGCTGGACCACCTCGGGGATGCCGCCGGTGGCACTGGCCACCACTGCGGCGCCGCAGGCCATGGCTTCAAGGTTGACGATGCCCAGCGGTTCGTAGATGGAGGGGCAGGCGAAGGCGGTGGCGTGGCTGAGGACCTGGATCAGCTCGTGCCGCGGCAGCATCCGCTCAATGAGCACCACGCCTGTGCGCTGCTTTTTCAGATCGTCGATGAGTGCTGCGGTTTCGGCCGCCAGTTCCGGGGTGTCCGCCGCGCCCAGGCACAGGACCAGCTGGACGTCAGCCGGAAGTTTCGCTGCAGAGCGCAGGAGGTAGGGAACGCCTTTCTGGCGTGTGTTTCTTCCCACAAAGACGACGCTCGGCTTGGCGGGGTCGATGCCCAGGGCGCGGACGGCGTCGTCGTTTTCGTCACGCTGCCAAAGCTCCACGTCAATGCCGTTGTGGACTACCCGGACCTTTTCCGGGTCAACGTTGGGGTAGCTGCGCAGGATGTCCTGGCGCATGCCCTCGGATACGGCGATGATCGCCGCCGCCGCTTCATAGGCCGTCTTCTCCACCCAGGAGGACAGCGCGTAGCCGCCGCCCAGCTGCTCGGCTTTCCAGGGCCGCAGCGGCTCAAGGCTGTGGGCGCTGAGAACGTGCGGAATTCCGTGCAGCAGAGAGGCCAGATGACCGGCCATGTTGGCGTACCAGGTGTGCGAATGGACCAGGTCCGCGCCCTGCACATCCGGCACAATGCGCAGGTCCACGCCGAGGGTCTGCACGGCCGCGTTGGCCCCGCCAAGGTCCTCGGGAACCTGGTACGACGTCACGGTGGCACCGTGGTAGTCGGCGTCGCGGGGAGCACCGAAAGCACGAACCTGCAGGTCAACGTGCTTACTAAGCACCCTGCTCAGTTCGGCTACGTGCACTCCGGCGCCACCGTAGATCTCGGGCGGGAACTCTTTAGTCACAATGTCTATTCGCACAAGACCCAAGGTAGTCGTTCACGGATAACTGTTCTAGTGTGAAGGAGTCCGGGCCTACCGGACTGTCTTGGGGAGTTACGAAGGCGTACAGGAGCGACCATTATGCCGTTGACCAAAAAAGTCCTGGCCATTGTCCTCGCAGGCGGCGAGGGAAACAGGCTGATGCCACTGACGGCAGACCGGGCCAAGCCTGCCGTGCCGTTTGCCGGCAGTTACCGCCTTATCGATTTCGCCATCTCCAATCTGGTGAATTCCCGCTATCTGCAAATCGTGGTTCTCACGCAATATAAATCCCACAGCCTCGACCGGCATATATCCGAAGCGTGGCGGATGTCCACCCAGCTGGGTAACTATGTCGCCTCCGTTCCCGCACAGCAGCGCGTAGGCAAGAGTTGGTTCCTGGGCAGCGCAAATGCCATCTACCAGTCCCTGAACCTGATCCATGACGCCAACCCCGACATCGTCGTCGTCGTTGGCGCAGACCACGTGTACCGTATGGACTTCGCCCAGATGGTGGAACAACACGTGCTCAGCGGGGCCAAAGCCACCGTGGCGGCCGTCCGGCAGCCGCTGCACATGGCGGACCAGTTCGGCGTCATCGAGGTGGACCAGAACGATCCGCAGAAGATCGCAGCATTCGTGGAGAAGCCTTCCAGCACCCCCGGGCTTGCTGCAGACCCCTCCCAGTTCCTGGCCTCCATGGGCAATTATGTCTTCGACGCCGATGCGTTGGTTGCTGCGCTGCATGTGGACGCCGAGCGTCTGGACACCAAGCACGACATGGGCGGGGACATCATCCCCTACTTCGTCAACAGGGGCGAGGCCGGCGTCTACGACTTCACGCTCAACGACATTCCGGGCTCCACCGAGCGCGACCGCACCTATTGGCGCGACGTGGGCACCATCGACTCGTTCTACGACGCCCACATGGACCTCATCTCCCCGCTGCCGGTGTTCAACCTCTACAACTCCGAGTGGCCCATCTACACCCGCCAGAGCATCTCCCCGCCCGCCAAGTTCGTCCGGGGCAAGAACAACACCGTGGGCACGGCGCTGGACTCCATCGTGGCCAACGGCGTGGTGATTTCCGGTGGCGTGGTGGAGGGCTCAGTACTGTCCAACGACGTCTACGTCGCAACCAGCGCCCGGGTCATCGATTCTGTCCTGATGGACAAAGTGCAGGTGGGCGAAGGGGCAGTCATCAACCGCGCCATCCTCGACAAGAACGTCAAGGTCCCTGCCGGTGCCGCCATCGGCCTCGACGCGGACCTGGACAGGTCACGCGGGTTCAAGGTCACGGACTCCGGCATCACCGTCCTCGCCAAGGGCCAGCAGGTCCCGGAACCCGGAGACGAGGAGCGCCGGCTCTCCGCACGGCACCTGAGCCAGCTGCCCGCTGCCGTTAAGGCGGCTGCTGACCAGTACCCCGACATGCGCGAGGCCGCGGACAAGGTGACCGGCGCCCACGCCGCCGCAGCAGCGGAAGCCGCGCCCGGCGCCAGGCTGCGCTGATCCGCAGGTAAATTCCCCAACGGAAGTTGCAGGCCGGGGCACCACCAGTGGTGCCCCGGCCTGCCGCGTACGCTGTAAAATTTTCCCAATGAGCTCCCCCGATCTGACCCCTGAGGACATCCAGGCCTGCCTCAAGGTCCTGAACACCATCCACGCGTACGACGAGGAGCACCCGGACTACGTCGCGGTGCGCCGTGCGACCGGAAAAATGTTCAAGGCGGTCAAGCGCCACCGCAGGGTCACCAAGCGCGATTCAATCGCCGATGCCGACCGGGCCGTGATTGCCCAGACAGCCACGGCCGCCCCGGACCGGATCGACGACGAGACCCGCGGCAACAAGCTCGCGCCGTCCGCCACCGGGAAGATCGACGGCCACCTCATCCGGTCCCGTCCCTGCTACATCTGCAAGCAGCACTACACCCAGGTGGACGCCTTCTACCACCAGCTGTGCCCGGAATGCGCGGCCTTCAGCCACAGCAAGCGTGATGCCCGGACCGATCTCACCGGCCGCAGGGCCCTGCTCACCGGCGGGCGGGCCAAGATCGGGATGTACATCGCCCTCCGGCTGCTGCGGGACGGTGCGCACACCACCATCACCACCCGGTTCCCCAAGGACGCGGCCCGGCGCTTCGCGGCGATGGAAGACAGCGGGGACTGGCTGCACCGGCTCCGTATTGTGGGAATCGACCTCCGCGATCCTGCCCAGGTCATGGCCCTGACTGACTCCCTGGATAAGGCCGGACCGCTGGACATCATCATCAACAACGCGGCCCAGACCGTGCGCCGGTCCGGCAACGCCTACAAGCCGCTGGTGGACGCAGAGGACGAGCAGCTTCCGGCGGCCCTGGAGCAGGCCAACGGCGGCCCTGAGCTCCTGACGTTCGGCCACGCCCATGACAAGCACCCGTTGGCCCTTGCCGGCAGCGTCACTGAACACCCGGTCCTGGTAAGCGACGCAATCACCTCGCTGGCGCTCTCCACCGGCTCTGCGTCACTGGAACGCATCGCCTCCGGAACCGCGATTGACGCGGGCGGCCTGGTCCCGGACCTTGCCACGATCAACAGCTGGACTCAGGTTTTGGACGAAGTGGATCCCCTGGAGATGCTCGAGGTGCAGCTCTGCAACGTCACGGCGCCCTTCCTGCTGGTCAGCCGCCTCCGGGGCGCCATGAAGCGGTCCACGGCGCGGCGCAAGTACATCGTGAACGTCTCTGCCATGGAGGGACAGTTCTCCCGCGCCTACAAGGGCCCCGGCCACCCGCACACCAATATGGCCAAGGCGGCGCTGAACATGATGACCCGCACCAGCGCCCAGGAGATGCTGGACACGGACGGCATCCTGATGACGGCCGTGGATACCGGCTGGATCACGGACGAGCGCCCGCACTTCACCAAGGTCCGGCTCATGGAGGAAGGCTTCCATGCACCCCTCGACCTGGTGGACGGTGCGGCGCGGGTCTACGATCCGATCGTCATGGGTGAAAAGGGCGAGGACCAGTACGGCGTCTTCCTGAAGGATTACAAGCCCAGCCCCTGGTGATGCGGGTATGCTCACGGCATGAGCAACGAGTCATCCACCCAAGTGCAGAATCTCGAACACCACGAATGCTGGGCGTTGCTGCGGACGGTGTCCGTGGGCAGGCTGGCGGTCCTCGTGGAGGGCCGGCCGGACATCTTCCCGGTCAACTTCACCGTGGACGGCGGCACGCTGGTGTTCCGCACCAGCCAGGGAACCAAGCTGTCGGCGGCCTCCGGGGATGCCCCGGTGGCGGTGGAGGCGGACGGAGTGGACCCTGACACGGGGCTGGCATGGAGCGTGGTCATCAAGGGCACCGCTGCCCTGGTCAAGAGCACTGAGGAAGTGCTGGAGACTTCCCGCCTGTACCTCTTCCCCTGGCAGGCGGGACGGAAGGACGCGTTTGTGCGCATCTCCCCGGACAGTGTCACGGGCCGCCGCTTCAAGGTCACCGACCCGATGACGTGGTGGACGCAGATCAGCAGTTCCGCCAGGTCGGCATCGGAATAGGCCGACGGCGGGTTCCCCGGCCACGGAGGCCGGGGAACCCGGTCCGTCAGGCGAGTTGGGTGATCTCCACGCTGACTTTCAGGGCGGAGCCGCCGCCGCCGGACAGGATGCCCTTCAGCGGGGACACGTCGCGATAGTCGCGGCCCCTGGCCACCGTGACATGGAAGTCACCGGCGGGTTTGTGGTTGGTGGGGTCCCAGCTCCGCCAGTCCCCGTCCCACCATTCCAGCCATGCGTGCGACTGCCCGGCCACGGTCTCACCGATTCCGGCGCTGGAGCGCGGGTGCAGGTAGCCGGAGACGTAGCGCGCCGGAATGCCACAGCTGCGCAGTGCACCGATGGCCAGGTGCGCCAGGTCCTGGCACACCCCCTGGCGCTGGCCCCAGGCTTCCTCCGCGTTGGTGGTGACGGCAGTGGAGCCGGACATGTACGTCATCTCCCCGCGCATCCAGGCGAAGACCGCCATGGCAGCTTCGTGCGGATTCTTCCCTGCCACGACGCCGGGGATGATGCCCAGGACCTCGTCCCCCGGGCCGCTCAGCCGGGACTGCGGCAGCCAGTCGCTGAACGCGTCAAGCGTCTCCGGCGACGCCAGTTCATCCCAGCCCACGATGTCTGCCTCGGCGGGGATCTTCTCAGCCCGGTGCACCTCGACGGTGATGTTGGAGACCACCTCGAGGTTTTCGTGCGGCATCTGCATGTCAAAGGCCGTGACCCTGGTCCCCCAGTAGTCGCGGTAGGTGCTCACGGCAGCCTGCGACGGGGAGACCTTCACCACGGACTCCAGGACCACCTGCTGTGAATCCGTCAGCGGCGTCATCCGTGCCTCGTTATAGGACAGCGTCACCCGCTTGTTGTACTTGTAGGCCGTCCTGTGGACGATGCTCAACCGGGTCATGACACTTCTCCCACCCAGGCAAGTTCGTCCGCCTGATTGAAGTACTTACGGGAAATGGCGTCCGAGGCCTGGGACACCGCCTTCTGCACCCGCTCCATGTGCTCCGGCAGTTCGGACATGAGGTCATCCGTGCGGTGGAACTCAAGGAAGGTCCGGGCCTGGCCCACGATGCGGCGGGCATCGTTGATGAAACCCACGCGCTGGGCGGACGGGTCAAGTTTGGCCAGGCACTCGTCCGCGTCCCGCAGGGCATAGACGATGGACCGCGGGAACAGCCGGTCCAGGAGCAGGAACTCTGCAGCGTGCTGGTCTCCGAACGCAGCGCGGCGGGTGCGGAGGAAGGATTCGTATGCGCCGGCGCACCGGAGCATGTTCACCCAGGACATGCCTGCGGAGAGGACGTCCCGGGTGGAGAGCATCCGCGCCGTCATGTCGGCACGCTCCAGCGAACGGCCAAGGACCAGGAAGAGCCAGCTCTCGTCATGGCTCACGGTGGTGTCGGCAAGGCCGCTGACCATTGCGGTGCGCTCCAGGGTCCAGTTGCAGAAACGGTAGGTGCCCACCACGTCCTTGCGGTGCTGGCTCAGCCCGTAGTAGGTGGTGTTCAGGCTTTCCCACAGCCCGGAGGACACGGTCTCGCGTGCACGGCGGGCGTTCTCGCGGGCGGCACCCAAGGAACCGGCAATGGACGTGGCGCTGGTCTTGTCATAGGCCAGGGCGTGGAGCAGTTCCGGCAGACCGAAATCCTCGCTCTGCGGCTTGGCGCCCATGACGGCCAGGAGTTCCTGTGCCACGCTCTTCCGCTCCTCCATGGGGAGGTGGTTCAGGCGTTCCAGGTGGACATCCAAAATGCGGGCGGTACCGTCCGCCCGCTCCACATAGCGGCCGATCCAAAACAGGGACTCGGCAATACGGCTAAGCATTCGCGGCTACCTCCTGCGCGCCCGGAACGTTATCAAAGAAATGTGCGACGGCGGCCAGGTCTTCACGTGCCGGGCTCACTGCTGCTGCTCCGACTGGCGGTCGCGCCAGTTGCTTTCCACCGGCCACACAGAGACGCGTTCGCGGACCGTGACGGACTGGCGTGGAACGGTTTCGACCGGCATCTGGGGTGAGTCGGCAAGGACCCAGGTGTCCTTGGACCCACCGCCCTGGCTGGAGTTTACGATCAGGGACCCTTCCTTCAGCGCGACGCGGGTCAGGCCGCCCGGGAGCACCCAGACGTCGTCACCATCGTTCACGGCGAAGGGCCGCAGGTCCACGTGGCGGGGCCCGAACTTGTCACCACCGAGGGTGGGAACGGTGGAGAGCTGCAGCACCGGCTGGGCGATCCAGCCGCGGGGATCGGAGATGATCCGCTGGCGGAGGGCGTCCAGTTCATCCTTGGAGGCATCGGGACCGATGACCAGGCCCTTGCCGCCGGAGCCATCCACCGGCTTGACCACCAGTTCCGCCAGATTGTCTAGGGTGTACTCCCGGGCCTCCTTTTCCTCGAGGCGGAAGGTGTCCACGTTGGCGATAATGGGCTCCTCGCTGAGGTAGTAGCGGATCAGGTCAGGCACGTAACTGTAAACCAGTTTGTCGTCTGCCACGCCATTGCCTACCGCGTTGGCGATGGTAACGCCGCCGGCACGGGCGGCGTTGACCAGGCCGGGGCAGCCAAGCATTGAGTCGGACCGGAACTGCAGCGGGTCCAGGAAGTCGTCGTCAATCCGCTTGTAGATGACGTCCACGCGCTGTTCGCCGGCCGTGGTGCGCATGTAGACGCGGTTTCCGCGGCAGATGAGGTCGCGGCCCTCCACCAGTTCCACGCCCATGAGGCCGGCCAGGAGGGTGTGCTCGAAGTAGGCGCTGTTGAACACGCCGGGGGTCAGGACGACGACGGTGGGATCGTCCACGCCGGCGGGCGCGGTTTTGCGCAGGGCCGAGAGCAGCCGCCGGGGGTACTCTTCCACGGGCCGGATAAGCTGCTGGCCGAATGCCTCGGGCAGGCCCTTGGCCATGGCGCGCCGGTTTTCCAGCACGTAGCTGACACCGGAAGGGACGCGGACGTTGTCCTCCAGGACGCGGAAGGTGCCGGCGGCGTCGCGGACGACGTCGATGCCGGAGATGTGGACCCGCACCCCGCCCGCGGGTTCAAAGCCGTGGACCTGCCGGTGGAAGTGGGCGCTGGTGGTCACGAGCTGGCGGGGAATCACGCCGTCGGAGACCACGGTCATTTTGTCGTAGACGTCGTTCAGGAACGCTTCCAGGGCGCGGACGCGCTGCGCCACGCCGCGTTCCAGGACATCCCACTCAGCCGCGGGGATGACACGGGGCACGATGTCGAGGGGGAAGGGCCGTTCCTCGCCCGCGTAGTCGAACGTCACTCCCCGGTCCAGGAAGGTGCGGGCCATGGAGTCGGCGCGTGCGCTCACATCCGCCAGGGAGAGCTTCCGGAGCGCCTCCGCCACCTGCCCGTACGAGTCCCTGGCCTGTTGCCCGGGGGCAAACATCTCGTCGTAGGCTCCGGTGCGGCCCGCGGCCTCGGAGTAATCCTGGAATAGGTCTGACATGTCCAATAGCCAACCATCTTTTTGTTTCGAGTTCATTACTGCCATCCATTCTGGCGTGTTGTCGCCGGCAGCCCGGTTCGTACTTTACTGGCCTCTTCAGGCACAGTAGGTGAGTGCCAAGCAGCAGAAGCCTCCCCGTGCCGGGCCACGGCAGGTTCCGGGTCCTTTTGGCGCGGTTGGTTCCAGGCCTGTTGACGGCGGCGGCCGCCGTGGCAGTTGCCTTCCTGGTGCACGGGATCCTGCCGGCATTGCCTGCGATGACCATGGCTGTGGTCCTGGGTGTCCTGGCCGCCAACCTGCCCGGTGCCGGCAGCTGGACCGGGGGCCGGGCCCGTGCAGGGCTCGACTTCGCGGGCAAGCATCTGATGCGCGGCGGGATCGTGCTGCTGGGCCTGAAAGTCAGCGTCATGGATGTCCTCAACCTCGGGTGGTAAGCCCTGGTCCTGATCGTGGGTGTCGTCGCGGCCAGTTTCGGCGGCACCTACGCAATCTCGCGGCTGTTCCGCCTCCCGCCGGTAACCTCGCTCCTGGTGGCCACCGGGTTCTCCATTTGCGGCGCATCGGCCATCGGCGCCATGGCCGCCGTCCGCCGCATCCGGCACGCCGAAACTGTCCTGCCGGTGGCCCTGGTGACGCTCTGCGGAACGCTCGCCATCGGCGTCCTGCCCCTCCTCGCACACCCCCTGGGCCTGACGGCCACGGTGTTCGGTGCCTGGACCGGCGCGTCCGTGCACGACGTGGGCCAGGTGGTGGCCACGGCGCAAATCGCCGGGACCGCCGCCCTGGCGATCGCCGTCGTCGTCAAGCTCACCCGTGTGCTGCTGCTGGCGCCCATTGTTGCCGCGGCCGGCGCGCACCACAGGAACGGTGCGCGCGCCCTGGGCGCCGCCAACGGCACCACCTCGAAAATGCCGCCGGTGGTGCCCCTGTTCGTGCTGGGCTTCGTGGCCATGGTGGCTCTCCGCTCCACCGGCTGGCTGGCCCCGGCCTGGCTCGATACCGGCGCCACGCTGCAGGACATCCTCCTGGGGGCGGCCCTGTTCGGGCTGGGCTCGGCCGTCAGGATCAGAACGCTGCTCCATACAGGAGGGCAGGCGCTCCTGGCGGCGGTGGCATCCTGGCTTCTGATTGCCGTGCTGGGCCTGGCGGCTGCCTTCCTGATCGCGGGCTGAGCGGACGCACCGGCCGCGTGATTAGATAGCCGGGTGTCACATGAGAATCTGCAGCGCAGCGAAGCCTCCGAACGTTCAGCCCTGATCAGCACCACCAGCTACGACGTCTCGCTCGATGTGCGGCAGGCAGCAGATCCGGCGGTTCCCGGCTACACCAGCCGCAGCGTCATCACCTTCACCGCAGAACCCGGCTCCAGCACCTTCCTGGACTTCATCGGCGGCAGCGTCCACAGTGTGATCCTCAACGGCAGGAGCCTGCCTGTTGGGGACGTGGTGGACGGCGCACGGATCATGCTGGAGAACCTGCGGGCCGAAAACCAGGTGACCGTGACCGGCACGGCGCTGTACAGCCGCTCCGGCGAGGGCATGCACCGGTTCGTGGACCCCGCCGACGGCCAGTGCTACCTGTACACCCAGTACGAGCCGGCTGACGCGCGCCGGGTCTTCGCCAACTTCGAACAGCCCGACCTGAAGGCAACCTACACCTTCCACGTGATGGCTCCGGCGGAGTGGAAGGTGGCCTCGAACGGCGCAGAGGTGAACCGCACGCTGCTGACCAGCGATCCAGCCACTGCCTGCTGGGACTTCGCCACCACCCTGCCGATGTCCACCTATATCACCAGCATCCTGGCCGGGCCCTACTTCAGCGCCGAGGACCGGTGGCAGGCAACGCTCGGCGACGGCACGCGCCTGGACGTCCCGCTGGCCCTCTACTGCCGGGCGTCCATGGCGGATTCCTTCGACACGGAAGAGCTCTTTGCCCTCACGAAGAAGGGCCTGGACTTCTTCAACCGCCTTTTCGACTACCCCTACCCGTGGGGCAAATACGACCAGGCGTTCGTGCCCGAGTACAACCTGGGCGCCATGGAGAACCCGGGGCTGGTGACGTTCACCGAGAGCTATGTGTTCACTTCCCGCGCCACGGACGCGCAGTACCAGGCGCGCGCCAACACCCTGATGCACGAGATGGCGCACATGTGGTTCGGCGACCTGGTGACCATGCAGTGGTGGGACGATCTCTGGCTGAAGGAGTCCTTCGCCGATTACATGGGAACCCTTGGCGTGGACCGGGCAACAAACTGGGAGACCGCCTGGGTCAACTTCGCCAACAAACGCAAGGCCTGGGCCTACGTGCAGGACCAGCTCCCCACCACCCATCCCATCGTGGCTGACATCCCCGACCTTGAAGCGGCCAAGCAGAACTTCGACGGCATCACCTACGCCAAGGGCGCCTCGGTCCTCAAGCAGCTGGTGGCGTACGTGGGTTTTGATTCGTTCATCGCAGGGTCCCGGGAGTACTTCCGGAAACACGCCTACGGGAACACGTCGCTGGCCGACCTCCTGGCGGCCCTGGATGCCGCCTCGGGCCGCGACCTGTCCGGCTGGGCCCGGCAGTGGCTTCAGACGTCCGGCATCTCGATGCTGTCCCTGGATATTTCCACCGTGGACGGTTCGTCCAAGGACCCCGCCTCGGAGAGAGCAGCAACGGGCGACGACGGCGTGCTGGGACAGGTGGCGATCGTCCAGGAAGCGGTGGACCCGGTCACGGGACGGGAAGAGCTGCGTCCGCACCGCCTCCGCGTCGGTTCCTACGACTTCGACACCGACGGCGCCCTGGTGCGGACCGGAACCATCGAAACCGACGTGGCCGGTGCCCGGACTGAACTCCCCCAGCTTGCCGGCCAGCCGCGGCCCGCGCTCCTGCTGGTCAACGATGACGACCTGACCTACGCCAAGGTGCGGCTGGATCCGGTGTCAGAAGCCACAGTACGTGCCTCGCTGGACCACATCACCGATCCCATGGCCCGGGCCCTGTGCTGGACGGCGCTGTGGAACTCGGCGCGGGACGGCGAAAGCCCCGCACCCATGTACGTGGACGCCGTGACAGCCTTCGCTGCGGCTGAGACGGGCATCGGCGTACTCCTGAACGTCCTCGACAACGCCGCGACCGCCGTCGAACGCTATACGCCCGCCGCCACCCGCGGCAGGGTGCGCGCGTCCTTCCTGGCGGCAGCCGCCGCCGAACTGGACCAGGCCGCCCCGTGCTCGGACCAGCAGCTCGCCTGGGCCCGCACCCTCGGCACGCTCAGCAGGCAGGACGGTGCCCTGCTCCCCCGGCTCCGTGGCCTGCTGGATGGAACGTCCGCCGTCGAGGGGCTGGCGGTGGACGCCGAGCTCCGCTGGCACCTCTGGCATGCCTTGGCAGCCAATGGCCAGGCCTCCGCGGCCGAGCTCGACGCCGAGCTGGCCCGCGACACCACCGCCTCCGGCCGGGCAGGGCACGCAACAGCCACGGCGTCCCGTCCCGACCGCGACGTCAAGGCTGCCGCCTGGGATGCGGCCGTCCACGGGACCGGGCTGTCCAACCAGCTTCTGACCGCGACCATCAGCGGCTTCACCACCGCGCCGCCGGCGCTGCTGGAACCCTACGTGGAGCCCTACTTCGCATGCCTGCGCGCTGCGTGGGACTCGCGGAGCATCGAGATCGCCAGCCGGATTGTCCGGGGCCTCTATCCTGCAGCCCAGGACCTCGCGGACGGCATGGAGCCCAAGGACCACCCCGTGGTCCGGCGGACGGATGCCTGGCTGGACGCCAACGCGGACGCGCCGCACGCACTGCGCCGGATCATCGTGGAGCAGCGCAGCCACCTGCTGCGCGCACTCACGGCACAGGCCGCCGTCGTTCCCCACCGGCCATCGATTGCTCCGTAACTGCCGGTTTGGGGCCCCAAAACGGCAGCTACTCAGCAATCGATGGGTCTAGGGGACGCGGTGGAGCCATTCCGGGGTGCCGAACTTGGCGGCCACCCGGTCCTCGGCAGCTGCCAGCTCGTGTCCCGCGAGCGTTGATGGTGTGGCCCCGTAACGCTCGCTGAAGACCTCGATCATTGCCTCGATGATAGCCGGGCGGGCCAGGCCGGTCTGGCGGCGGAGCGGATCCACCCGCTTCTTGGCGCTGCGGGTGCCCTTGTCGGACAGCTTCTCCTTGCCGATCCGGAGGACCTCGACCATCTTGTCGGCGTCGATGTCGTAGCTCATGGTGACGTGGTGCAGCATGCCGCCGTTGGCAAGGCGCTTCTGCGCGGCGCCGCCGATCTTCCCCTGGTCCGTGGCGATGTCGTTCAACGGGATGTAGAAGGCATTGATGCCGAGTTTTTCCAGCGCGGCCATGACCCAGGCGTCAAGGAACGGGTAGGAGTCCGCGAAGCTCAGTCCGTCCACCAGGGTCTGGGGCAGGTAGAGCGAGTAGGTGATGCAGTTGCCGGCCTCCATGAACATCGCTCCCCCGCCGCTGATCCGGCGGACCACATTGATGCCGTGCCTGGCCACGCCCTCGGGATCCACCTCATTCTGCACGGACTGGAAGCTGCCGATGACCACCGACGGTTCCTGCCAGTCCCAGAACCGCAGGGTGGGCGTGCGCGCCCCCGCACCCACGGCCTCGGTGAGCACCTCGTCAAGGGCAACGTTGATTTCCGTGGGAAGCACGGTGGGCGCGATGACGTTCCACTGGTGGTCTCCCCAGGAGGTCGCCTTGGCCAGGGCACGCCGGACCGTCACGGCAACGGCGTCCGCGGAGAAGCCGAATAGCACGGCTCCGGGCGGCAGGGCGGCTGTGACGGCGGCGGCGAGGTCTGCGGCAGGTGTGGTTTCCGGAAGCCCGGTCAGCGCCCGGTTGATGTCCTCCAGGGCCTCGTCCGGCTCCAGGAAGAAGTCCCCACTGACGGAGACGTCCGCCAGTGCGCCGTCCACCACGGCCAGGTCCACCACCACCAGCTTGCCGCCGGGAACCTTGTACTCCCCGTGCAGGCGCTGGTTGCTGTCGGCATTGCTGGCAGGAAATCCGGACTCGCTCATGCTTCCCATCCTGCCCCAGAAAACCGGTGCGCGGTTAACGCGGAAGGCCCGCACCGTTTCCGGTGCGGGCCTTCTGCAAACAAGCTTGGCGAAGGAATTACTTCTTGCCGCCGAAGCCCTTGAAGCGAGCGTTGAAGCGCTCGACGCGGCCTGCAGAGTCCATGATGCGCTGCTTGCCCGTGTAGAACGGGTGGGACTCGGAAGAGATTTCGACGTCGATGACCGGGTAGGTGTTGCCGTCTTCCCACTCGATGGTCTTCGAGGAAGACACGGTGGAGCGGGTCAGGAACTTGGTGCCGGAGGCCAGGTCGTTGAAGACAACAGCTTCGTACTTCGGGTGGGTATCAGACTTCATAATGGGACCTTTGTTCGCGCAACTGGATTTTGCCAGCTGCCAGGTATGAATGGGATGGCTGCGGTCTGTCGCATCAGCCGAAGCCGAAAAAGCAGGACAACCAGCTATCAATCATAGCCGATCCGTACGGGGCTGACGAACCAGCACCGCTGGCGGCAGGTGGTGGCGCCGCAGGTCAGTCCCGGGCGCGCAACTCCCAGAAGGCGACGGCCGAGGCAGCGGCCACGTTCAGTGAATCCACCCCGTTGCGCATGGGGATTTTGACGGCGAGGTCGACGGCGGCGAGCGTCTCCGGACTCATGCCGGCACCTTCGGTGCCAAGCACCAGGGCGAGTTTGTCCACGTTGCGGGAGGCAACGGCGTCGACATCCTCTGCATCCGGTGTCAGTTCCAGGGCCGCGACGGTGAAGCCGTGGTCCTTGAGCACCCGGAGGTCCCCGGGCCAGTCCTGCAGACGTGCCCAGGGAACCTGGAACACGGTGCCCATGCTGACGCGCACGCTGCGGCGGTACAGCGGGTCGCCACAGCGTGGCGAGACCAGCACGGCGTCGATGTCCAGCGCCGCCGCGGAGCGGAAAATGGCTCCCACGTTGGTGTGGTCCACGATGTCTTCCAGCACAGCCACGCGGCGCGCCCCGGCGAGGAGGTCGGGCAGCGGCACCGGAGCCGGGCGCTGCATGGCCGCCATGGCGCCGCGGTGCAGGTGGAAGCCGGTGATTTCCTCCAGCAGGGCAGCCGAACCGATGAACGCCGGAACGTCCGGGTACGCCTGGAAGACGTCGTCGAGGTCCGCCATCCACTTCTCGGCGAGGAAGAATGACCGGGGCTGGTGCCCTGCTGCAAGGGCCCGGCGCAGGACCCGCGAGGACTCGGCGATGTACATCCCCTCGGCGGGTTCACGGAGCTTGCGCAGGTGCACGTCGGTCAGCGTGGTGTAGTCGCTGACGCGCGGGTCATCGGCGGATTCGAGGTAGTGGAAGGTCACCGGGTGATTATTTCAGCAGGTTGGCGATCATCACGCCGAGGGCCACGATGCCCAGGCTGAAGATCACGGCGCGCAGGACGCGCGGCGAGAGTTTCCGCCCTACCTTCGAACCCATAAGGCCGCCGATGGTGGAGCTGATGGCGATCAGCAGCACCACCAGCCAGTTGATCCGGTCGAAGGCGAACAGCAGGTAGGAGATGGCGGCCACCATGTTCACGCCGAGGACCAGGATGTTCTTCATGGCGTTGGCGTTCTGGATGGTGCCCGTGAGGAATATGCCCAGGATGCCGACCAGCAGGATTCCCTGCGCCGCCACAAAGTAGCCGCCGTACACGCCGGCCAGGTAGACCAGGACCACCAGGAGGACGCCGTGGCGTTTGTCCCGGACTGCGTGTTCGGGGTTGGCCTCGCGGTTGCGCACCCAGTCCTGGAGCCGGGGCTGGAACACCACCATCAGCAGGGCCAGGACCAGGAGGACAGGGGCGACGTAGTGGAAGACCTTCTCCGGCAGGTGCAGCAGGAGCCAGGCGCCGGTGACGCCGCCCAGGACCGAAGCGGGAAGAAGACGCAGCACCTGCCGTCCCCGGCCGGCCAGCTCGCGGCGGTATCCGAAGGCCCCGGCGCCCGTTCCGAAGACCAGGCCCATGGCATTGCTCATGGAGGCGGTGACGGGTGCCACGCCCAGGGCGATGAGCACCGGAAAGGTCACAAGCGTGCCGGAGCCCACCACCGCGTTGATGGTGCCGGCCCACAGGCCGGCGATGAACACAATGATGCTGCTGAAGAGTTCCAAGGTAGTAGCGCAGGCCCCGTCTAGCGGCGTGCTGTGGCGGTGTAGCGTCCCGCGTTCTCGGAGACATCCAAAGGAAGCCCGAAGGTGGTGCTCAGGTGCTCTTCGGTCAGGACGTCGGTGATGGGGCCGGCGGCCACCACGCCGCCGTCGCGCAGCAGCATGGCGTGGGTGAAGCCGGGCGGGACTTCTTCAAGGTGGTGCGTGACCAGGACCATGGCCGGAGCCGACTCGTCCCGGGCCAGCTCGCCCAGCTTGTGGACCAGTTCCTCGCGGCCGCCCAGGTCCAGGCCCGCACCCGGCTCATCCAGGAGCAGCAGTTCGGGGTCCGTCATGAGGGCGCGGGCGATCTGGACACGCTTGCGCTCGCCCTCGGAAAGAGTTGCGAACGTCCTGTTCAGCAGCGGGCCCATACCCCAGTCGTTCAGGAGCCGGAAGGCGCGCCGTTCGTCATCGCGCTCGTAGCCCTCCCGCCAACGGCCCGTGACGCCGTAGGCGGCCGTGACCACCACGTTGAGGACGTTCTCGTGCTCCGGAATCTGGGTGGCAAGGGCTGCCGAGGAAAGGCCGATGCGGGGCCGGAGTTCGAAGACGTCAACACGGCCCAGGACTTCATCGAGGATGCCGGCGGTGCCGCTGCTGGGGTGGAGGCGCGCGGCCGCGATCTGGAGAAGGGTGGTTTTGCCGGCCCCGTTGGGTCCCAGGATGACCCAGCGTTCGCCCTCGTTGACCTGCCAGTCAACCTTGTCCAGCAGGGTCTTCTTACCACGGACAACGCTGACGGAGTCCAGTTCCAGAACATCACTCATAGGAGTAGACACTAGGACAAAACAGAAGATGACTGATAACCGGTGTGAAGGCTCCCTAAGGGTTCGGCCGCGGCCGTCCGCAACGAATTCAGGACACCCAACCCGCGCTGACTAAGATTGCAGGCATGACTTCGAACGTGACTGCGGTCAGCTATGGCCTGAATATGACCCCCGCCGGGCTGGAGCAGCTGCGTTCCGTCCTCGCCTCACACGGCGCAGAGCTGCTGTCCGAATCCTCCGCCGGTGACAGCCGGTATGGGGTCCAGGTTCTTGACCTGGCCCTTCCCGACGCCACCGCGACCGGCCTGGCCGCCCTCCGCCGGGCTGTGGCGGATGCCGCAACCGATGGTTTTGACACGGCCCTGGTGCCCTCCGGGCTCCGCTCTGCGGCCCGAAAGCTGCTGATCATGGATGTGGACTCCACCCTCATCCAGCAGGAGGTCATCGAACTCCTGGCCGCCTACGCCGGCAAGCGCGAGGAAGTGGCGGCCGTAACGGAAGCTGCCATGCGCGGCGAACTCGACTTTGCCCAAAGCCTCCACGCCCGGGTGGCGGTACTCGCGGGGCTGCCCGCCGACGTCGTCCATTCCGTCCGCAAAGAAGTGAAGCTCAGCGAAGGTGCCGATCAGCTCGTGGCCGCTTTCAAAGCCGCCGGCCACACGGTGGCTGTGGTATCCGGCGGCTTCAACCAGATCCTTGAGCCGATTGCCGGGGATCTGGGCCTGGACTACTGGCAGGCCAACGAACTGGAAATCGTCGACGGCGCGCTGACCGGCAAGGTGCTGGGCGCGGTCGTGGACAGGGCAGCCAAGGAAAAGTACCTGCGGGAGTGGGCTGCTGCCGAAGGCATCGCGCTCGAGCACACCATTGCCGTGGGCGACGGCGCCAACGACCTGGACATGCTCGGCGCCGCCGGGATCGGGGTGGCCTTCAACGCCAAGCCCGCCGTCCGCGCCGTGGCCGACGCCGCCCTGAACATGCCGTACCTGGACGCCGTCCGCCACATCGCCGGGGTCTAAGCCCCCGCAACGCCTCATAACAAAGGCGGCCCCCGCCGCCGGATTACCCGGCGGCGGGGGCCATCTGCCCGCTGCTGCTTAGCTGGAAGCCTGCCCGGCGCTCTTGCCGAAGTAGTCGGCACCGCCGGCGTACTCCGTGTGGCCGGACTCGACGTCGGCCGTTGCCATTCCGGCTACAACCTGCGCGAACTCCTCCACCGAGTAAAGCTTCCCGGCTTCGGCGCGGCGGGCTTCGATGGCGCCCGGGGTGGAGCGGTCCAGGAGCGTGGCGGTGACCGTGCCCTCGATCATGTCGCCGGACACCACCACCAGGGAGATGCCCTTCTCCGCCAGGTTGGGGATCAGGTCCCGGAGTGCGTCCTCGCCGGCGCGCTTGCTGCGGGCCACCGGCTCGTATGCCGGCATGGTGGGGACGGTGTTGATGAAGTGGGCCTGGTGGCTGGTCACGAAGACCACGCGCGAGCCTTCCTTCATCAGGGGCACTGCCGCGTTGAGCATGTTCACCTGCGCGTCGCGGTTCAGCTTGAGCGCGTAGTCCTCCCCCATCCCGGTCTCCATGCCGCCGGAGGCGTTCAGGACCAGGATGTCCAGGGACCCGAAGTTCTCCATGGCGGCGCTGGCCAGGGCCTGCACACCCTCCTGCGTGGTGAGGTCCGCGCCGACCGCGACGGCCCGCCCGCCACCGGCTTCGATGCCCTGTACCACTTTGTTGGCGCGGGGCGCCTTCTGGCGGTAATTGACCACGACGGCGGCGCCCTCCGAGGCGAGGATCTTGGCTACGTCGGCGCCAATGCCCCGCGATGATCCGGTGACGATCGCCGTCTTGTTGTCCAGCAGTCCCATACGAGCTTCCTTTGTTCGAAACATCTAAATCGTTGTGGCCTGCAGTCCATCATGCCAGCGGCCATGGCCAATATCCGTTGTCTGACTTCGACAAATAAGGACCGCGGGGCTAGTTCCCTGCAGCGTCGGAGGCTGAAGGGTCAGTGGCCCATGCCCAGGCCGCCGTCCACGGGGATGACGGCACCGGAGATGTACGCGGCCTCGTCGCTGGCGATCCAGCGGACCACGTTGGCTACCTCGGCAGCTTCAGCGAAACGACCGGCGGGGATGCTGGCCAGGTAATCCTTTTGGGTGGCCTCGGGGAGTTCGGCGGTCATGTCCGTGTTGATGAATCCGGGTGCGACCACGTTGGCGGTGATGCCCCGGGAGCCCAGTTCGCGGGTGAGGGAGCGGGCGATGCCCACCAGGCCGGCCTTGGAGGCGGAGTAGTTGATCTGTCCCGGCGCACCGTACAGGCCCGAGACCGAGGAAATGAGGACCACGCGGCCCTTGCGCAGCCGGATCATGCCCTTTGACGCACGCTTGATCACCCGGAAGGCGCCGGTCAGGTTGGTGTCGATCACTGAGGTGAAGTCATCCTCGCTCATGCGCAGCAGCAGGGTGTCCTTGGTGATGCCGGCGTTGGCCACGAGGACTTCCACCGGACCGTGGGCAGCTTCCACTTCCTTGAAGGCGGCATCCACGGAAGCCTCGTCGGTGACGTCGGCCTTGACGCCGAGGATGCCCTCGGGCAGCTGGGTTTCGCTGCGGTAGGTCACAGCCACCTTGTCGCCGTTGGCGAGGAACGCCTGCGCGATGGCCAGCCCGATACCGCGGTTGCCGCCGGTGATGAGGACGCTGCGCGGTGCGGTAACTGCTTCAGTCATGGAGGTGCTCCGGGATTCTGCGGCTGGCTGCGCCGCGGTAGAGGGTGTGGTTTGGCTGGAACCGATCTTAGCGGCAGCCCTGCCGCGGGTTTGGGCAGCACTGCCGATGGTGCGAGAATTAAGGGAAGCCTTTGGAGCGTGATCATTCACCGTGACCCTTGAAAACCATGCGGGACGTCCGGCGCCCGAAGAACCGGGCCGGTTCTCCGGCGACAGCGAGGTCCACAGCATTACGGATGCCGCCGCCGCCCATTCGGAGGATATGCGCCAGCGGATGATCAAGTACGCCCTGGCCATGGGCATCCGCATGGTCTGCCTGATCCTCATTTTCGTGGTGGACGGCTGGTTCAAGATCATTGCGGTGGCGGGCGCAGTCTTCCTGCCGTGGTTCGCCGTGGTGATTGCCAACGGCAGCGACAAGGCAGAAACGCCCAGTGACCTGCTGCTGGATTCCGCGCCGCTGGCCGAGCTGGAAAGCCCTGCCCCTCCGGTGGCGGATGAAGAACCGGGAAGCGCCGTGCTGCAGGGCGAACTGGTGAAGGACGAGGACCCGGAGCACGGGGAGGAGCGGCAGGCATCATGAGCATTTTCGATTTCGCAGCAGGAACGGACGTGGCATCGGAGGCTGCCGCCGTCTGCTCACGGAAGGCGTGCAGGGCCCAGGCGTCCTGGCAGCTTCTCTGGAACAACCCGAAAATCCATGCTCCTGAGCGGCGCAAAACCTGGCTGGCCTGCGCCGACCACCGGGAATGGCTGGAGGACTACCTGCAGACGCGTGGCCTGTGGAAGGAAACCCTCCCGCTGGAAGCCGCCGGGGACGCCCCGCTGGAGCAGGACATCTGAATGTACCGTTTCCTCTTTTCCAGCAAGTGGCTGGGCTATCTCCTGCTGGCCGCCATCTTTGCCACCGCGTGCGTTTTCCTGGGCCGCTGGCAGATGGACCGGCGCGCGGAGACCCTGGCCGAAATCAACCGCGTCGTCAGCAATTACTCGGCGACTCCCATTCCCTTTGCCCAGGCACGGGACCAGTTCACCCAGCTGGACCCGGCCAAGGAATGGACCCAGGTCGAGCTGAAAGGCTCCTACGATGCCGCCGGGCAGCGGATTGTCCGCAACCGGCCGCTCAATGGGCAGCCCGGGTACGAGGTGGTGGTCCCGTTCCGCCTCACCACGGGTGAAACCGTTGTCATTGACCGCGGCTGGCTGCCCATCGGCAACAAGAATCCAGGTAGCCCCGACTCTGTGCCGGCCCCGCCCTCCGGTGACGTGACCGCCGTCGTACGTTTGAAGCATGGTGAGCCGGAACTGCAGCGCGGGGCGCCCGAGGGGCAGCTGGCATCCATTGACCTTCCCACCTACTCGTCGCAGCTGGGTTATCCCCTGATGACGGGTGCGTACGGCCAGCTGGCCTCGGAAACGCCGGCACCGGCGGAGATGCCGGTTGCCTTCCCCAAGCCGTCCACGGATGAGGGGACGCACTTGTCCTACTCGCTGCAGTGGTTCGCTTTCGGGGTGCTGATGTTCGTGGGCTTCGGCTATGCGGCGCGGCAGCAGGCACGCAACGCAGCCATCGACGCCGAGGACCAGGAAGAGATGGTCCTGGACCGGGGGGTCCACTCCGCTGTCCCTGCGGCCCGCCGCCAGCCGGCACCTCCGCGCAAGCGCCGGAAGGCGACAGCGGAGGAAGAAGAAGACGCCCTCCTGGACGCGCAGGGGTACTAAAGCATGGCAACGTACGACGGCGGCCCGGTCGCCTTGGTGCGCTCGGCCCTGGTGGAGGCCGGTGTCGGGGATACTGTGCGGACCTTTCCGGCCGGAGTTCCCACGGCGGCGGCAGCAGCGCAGGCGCTCGAATGCGATCTTGCGGCCATCACCAACAGCCTCATCTTCGACGTCGGCGGCGTACCCCTGCTGATCCTCGCCAGCGGGGCGGCCAGGGTGGACACTGCGCTGGTGGCGGCCCAGCTTGGCACCGGCAAAATCCGCCGCGCCTCCCCCGCTTTCGTCCTGGACCATACCGGGCAGGAAGTTGGCGGGGTCGCCCCTGTAGGCCACCCACAGAGAATCCGGACCCTGCTGGACGAAACCCTGCAGGCCCACGGTCTGCTGTGGGCTGGAGCAGGTGACCACAACTCGATGTTCAGCATCACCTACCAGGAGCTGCTCCGCATGACCGGGGCCCTGGAACTGACGGTGCGCTAGGCGAGGGTGATCAGGTCCAGGTAGTCCTCGTTCCAGAGGTCTTCAACGCCATCCGGAAGCATGACAACCCGTTCGGGGTTCAGGGCCTCGACAGCACCTTCGTCGTGGCTGACCAGGACGACGGCGCCGGTGTAGTTGCGGAGGGCGCCGAGGATCTCGGCGCGGCTGGCGGGGTCCAGGTTGTTGGTGGGCTCGTCGAGGAGGAGGACGTTGGCGCTTGAGGCCACGATGGTGGCGAGGGCCAGGCGGGTCTTCTCACCACCGGAGAGCACGCCTGCGGGCTTGTCGACGTCGTCACCGGAAAACAGGAATGAGCCCAGGATGCCCCGTACCTCGGCGTCCTTCATGTCCGGTGCGGACGAGCGCATGTTCTCCAGCACGGTGCGGTTGTGGTCCAGGGTTTCGTGTTCCTGGGCGTAGTAGCCCACTTTGAGGCCGTGCCCCGGGATGACCTCACCGGTGTCGGGGGTGTCCACACCGGCGAGCATGCGCAGCAGGGTGGTCTTGCCGGCACCGTTGAGGCCAAGGATGACCACTTTGGAGCCACGGTCGATGGCCAGGTCCACGTCCGTGAAGATCTCCAGCGACCCGTAGGACTTGCTGAGCCCGTCCGCGGTGAGCGGGGTCTTGCCGCAGGGTGACGGATCCGGGAACCGCAGGGCTGCCACGCGGTCCTGTTCGCGGACAGCTTCCAGTCCGCTGAGCAGCCGCTCGGCGCGTTTGGCCATGTTCTGCGCGGCGACGGCCTTGGTGGCCTTCGCCCGCATCTTGTTGGCCTGGTCCATGAGGACTTGTGCCTTCTTTTCGGCGTTGGCCCGTTCACGCTTCCGGGCCCGCTCGTCAGTTTCCCGCTGCAGCAGGTAGCGCTTCCAGTCCATGTTGTAAAAGTCGATCTGGGCACGGTTGGCATCGAGCAGGAACACCTTGTTCACGGTGGCTTCCAGCAGGTCCGTGTCGTGGCTGATCACGATCAGGCCGCCTTGGTGGTTCTTCAGGAAGTCACGCAGCCAGGCAATGGAATCGGCGTCGAGGTGGTTCGTCGGTTCGTCCAGGAGCATGGTCTCGGCATCCGAGTACAGGATGCGGGCAAGCTCCACACGGCGCCGCTGTCCGCCGGAAAGCGTCTTGAGCGGCTGGTTCAGCAGCCGGTCAGGGAGGGCAAGGTTGGAACAGATGGAGGCTGCTTCGGCCTCGGCCGCGTAGCCGCCGGCGGCGAGGAACTCGGATTCCAGCCGGTCGTACCGGTTCATGGCCTTGCGCTGGACGTCGGCGTCCTCGCTTGCCATTTCGTCGTGCGCCTTGCGCAGTTTGCCGACGACAATGTCCAGGCCGCGGGCGGAAAGGATCCGGTCCCGCGCCAACTGTTCCATGTCGGGGGTCCGTGGGTCCTGGGGCAGGTACCCGATTTCGCCGCTGCGGGTCACCTTGCCGGCGGCGGGCAGGCCTTCGCCCGCGAGGACACGGGTCAGCGTGGTCTTGCCAGCGCCGTTCCGGCCCACCAGGCCGATCTTGTCCCCTTTATCGATGCGGAAGCTCACCTGGTCCATGAGGAGCCGGGCACCGGCGCGCAGTTCAAGATCCTGGACAGTAATCACAGCAGGTAAGGCCTTTCACAACAGGGAACGCCACGGTCCGCGCACTGTGTGCGAAGGGACGCTGGGGCAGAGTGGCCGGAGAACGGCACAGTCCAGTCTACCGTCCGGCGGGCCACGCCAGTTTCAGCAGCAGAAACTTCCGGCAGTCCGGTGCTTGGTGCCGTGGGCTTAACTGCCGGCTGCGCCCCGGAGGTTCAAGCAGAATGGGGTCATGGAATTCGATCGGCTGCTCCAGATCCGGCGTATTTACGCACAGCCAGCCGCCCTGGAGCTGCCCCGGGGCCGGCAGATCGTAGCGCGCTGGCCGGACGCCGACGTCGTACTGGTGGACAGCCATTGGAACATCCCGGACCTGCACGGTGACGAAACCAACGTGCCGCGCTGGTCACGGATCAAGACGGAGGCGCTGGTCCTGGGGATCAAAAAGTCGCTGACCGTCAAACCCAATGGCCGCTCGGCGGACTTCATTGCACCTTCCACGGCGAACGGCTGCGCCATGGCGTGCGCCTACTGCTACGTTCCCCGGCACAAGGGCTACAGCAATCCAATTACGGTGTTCGCCAACATCGACCAGATCGCTGCGACGCTGGAGCGGCACGCCACCCGCCAGGGGCTCAAGCTGGAGCCCAACCAGTGCGACCCGGAGCTGTGGGTCTACGACATCGGCGAAAACAGCGACTGTTCGGTGGATGCGCTGATCAGCCCCAACGTCGAGGAGCTTGTGGGGCTTTTCCGCGAACTGCCCAACGCCAAGCTGTCCTTCGCCACCAAGTTCGTCAATCCGGAGATGCTGGGGTGGGACCATGGCGGGCACACCCGGATCCGCTTCTCCCTGATGCCGGCGGACCTGGCCAAGTCCATTGACGTCCGGACGTCGCCCGTGGCGGAACGGATGGCAGCGATCAACGAGTTTGTCGAGGCCGGCTACGAAGTGCATGTGAACTTCTCCCCCGTCATCATCACCGACACTTGGCTGGCCGACTGGGAGGCGCTGCTCCGCCAACTCGACGCGACGTTGACGGAGGCAGCCAAGGCCCAGCTCGCGGCGGAGGTCATTTTCCTGACCCACAACGAGCAGCTGCACGAGGTCAACCTGGGCTGGCATCCGCAGGCTGAGAACGTCCTGTGGCGTCCCGACCTCCAGGAGTCGAAAACCTCGTCCAACGGTTTCAACAACGTCCGCTACCGGTCACGGGCCAAGGCAGGCTATGTGCGGCAGCTGACCGCGCTCATTCAGGACATCGCGCCGTACTGCCGCATCCGCTACGCGTTCTGAAACGCGCGGCGGATGCGGCACCTGTCAGTCTTTGTGCTCGGCGGGCCGGTGTCCGCCGTTCCCGGCAGGCGCGGCCGCCTCATTGTGGCCGCCCTTGGCTTTGCCGAACGGCAGCACTTTCAGAAGCGGGCCCACCACCGCCATGACGATGAGGCCCCAGGCGAGCCCGACGACCGTTGAGCACAGGGTGTTGACAAGCCAGGCCAAAAGACCGCCGACAACCGCGACTGCGGCCACCGGGTGCTCAAGCGCGTGGACCAGGTCGTAGGGTGCGTGCCAGCCGAGGTCATGCGCGCCCTGCAGCATGATGTGGCCGCCAACCCACAGCATGGCGATCGTTCCGACGAAGGTGATGGTGGCCAGCACGGCGGGCATTCCCCTGACCAGCAACCTCCCGAACCGCTTGGAGCGGGGAGAGTCCTTGGCAGCCAAGTGCACACCGATGTCGTCCATCTTGACGATGAGCGCGACGGCGCCGTACACGAGCACCGTGATGGCGAATGCCACCAGGACCAGGATGAACGCACGGACCCAGATGGATTCTGTCGCCACCTCGTTCATGGAGATGACCATGATCTCGCAGGACAGGATGAAGTCGGTGGTGATGGCGCCTTTGACGACCTTGGCCTCGGCGTCGTGCCCGCGTTCCACTGCCGGCGCTTCTTCCTCCTCGTGGTGGCCGCCGCGGAGCTTGTGCCAGACCTTCTCGGCGCCCTCGTAGCAGAGGTAGGTGCCGCCGAGCATGAGGATGAACGGGATGATCCAGGGGATGAAGGCGCTGATGAGCAGCAAGGCGGGCAGGATGATCAGGAGCTTGTTCCGGATGGAGCCCCAGAAGATCTTCTTGATCATCGGCAGTTCGCGTGACGGGTCCGCACCTGAGACGTACTGCGGTGTGACCGCGGCGTCGTCGATGACGACGCCGGCAGCTTTGGCCCCTGCCTTGGCTGCGCCGGCTGCGACGTCGTCCACTGATGCTGCCGCGATGCGCGCCAGGGCTGCGACGTCATCCAGCAAGGCTACGAGGCCGCCGCTCACAGCTGGCCCCCGCGAATCTTGTGATCAGGGCGTTGAGCATTGGGGGCTGGGTGCGTGATGGGCATATTCGGAGTATATTGCAGGCCGCCTGCAGGCTCAGCCCTTCGTCAGGTCCTCCGCGAACATCACAATGATGCCGCTGGGGCCCCGCACGTAGCTGAGCTTGTAGGCGTTTTCGTACGTTGCGACGCCACGCAGGGGATGGCAGCCGTGCCGTGCGGCGATCTCGAGAGCCTGGCCAATGTCGTCAACCGAGAAGGCAACGCGGTGCATGCCGATCTCGTTGGGCAGGGTGGGCCCAGTCTCGATCGCGTCGGGGTGGATGTATTCAAAGAGCTCGAGGCGGCCGTTGCCATCCGGCGTTTGGAGCATGGCAATCCGGGCGTGATTGCCGTCGAGCCCGACGGCGGTATCGGCCCATTCCCCGCTCACAGTCTGCCGGCCCAGGACAGTGAGCCCCAGGTCGGTAAAGAAGGCGACGGCCTCTTCCAAATCGCGGACCGCGATGCCTACATTCTCGAGTTTGATGGGCATGGGCCACACGCTACCAAGCCCGCGTTGTCCGGGTCGAGGCCTCCCCCCACCGGAAGTTGGTGATGAGCGGGACCTTGGTGTTGGACTTTTTGCTTGACACCCTAAATACTAGACAGGCTAGGCAAGTTGGAATTCGACGAAGAGGTGGGCATGGAGCGGGGTGAGGAACAACAAGCACTGGTATCCGTCATCAACACGCTTGCGGGCAAGTTTCCCGGACGTTCCCGGACGGACGTCGAAGACGCCGTCTGCGAGGAATACTCGGTCTTCAACGCCGGCCCCGTGCGGAGCTTGGTACCCATCCTTGTGGAACGTGCTGCCACCAAGCGTCTGGAAGGCGGACTGCTGTAAAGGTGTCTCCGGGACGTCCGGCCTCTATCCCCCGGCGTGAGGCTGCAAAGAGGATTAACCCGGACCGGCCGTCGTCCGCGGTCACCCCGTGAATCGACGGGAAGCGGCCAACCGGCCGGAAGCCCAAAGCCTCGTGCATCGCGATTGACGCGGTGTTGTGCTCGTTCGCAAAGTAGAAAACGCTGGTGGCGCGGGCCCAGATCCAATCCATCCGTGCCCGAGTGAGAGCGGAGCCAATTCCCCTCCGCCGGAAATCCGGGGCGACCTCAATCCCGCCGAGGAAGTGCCCCGCGGGGACGTCGGCATCAGGCTCGCCATGAAAGTGCGTTTTGGCCATCCCGACAATTTCACCCCGTACGGCCGCTGCCAGGATGGCCCGGTCACCTGAGTGGTCAAACGCCTCCGCTTTCCAGTGTGGGCGGCCGCTCGCATCACAAATTGCATTCACAGTAAGCAGATCAGTCAGCGTCGCCTCGCGTATCTCCACGCACCGAGCCTAGCCGGGAGCTCAACCGGTCGCGGCCCTTGCTGGATGAGACGCGGGGAACTCAGCGCCTGGCCTGGTACCTGGTCAGGATCACGCCACCGGGAAATGTCCGGGTCTCCACCAGGCCCAGGTTCATCCTGCCTTCCAGGGCCGTGAAGAACGGTGTGCCGCCTCCCAGCAGGACCGGATGAGTGACGGTCACGTACTCGTCGATCAGCCCGGCGCGCATGGCCGCCGCGGCGAGTGTGGCGCCGACGATGTCCATGGGACCGCCCTCGCCGGCCTTGAGGCGGATGATTTCGGCGACCGGATCGCCGGTGACCAGGCGTGCATTCCAGTCGACGGTGCTGATCGTCGAGGAGAACACCACCTTCGGCATGTCCCGCCAGCGGTGGGCGAACTCGATCTGCGCCGGTGTGGCGCCAGGCTGCTGGTCGGCGGTCGGCCAGTGCGAGCTCATGGTCTCCCAGAGTTTGCGGCCGTACAGCGCCAGGCCCGTCGCTGCGACCCGGTCGGACCACCATTGGAACAGCTCATCGCTCGGTACGCTCCAGCCGAGGTCGTCGCCGGGCGCTGCGATGTAGCCGTCCACGCTCACATTCATGGCGAAGGTCAGTTTCCGCATGGCGCCAGTCTCCCGTGCGCCGGCAGCCTCTGTACAGACCAGCAGAGTTCGTGTTCGGTGGGGCCGGCGCTCCCGGGATCAGTCCCAGTAAGCAGCCCGCCGAACAGCCACCGCCAGCTCTACGGCAGGAATGTCGGAGGAGTCCAGTACCAGATCATCGGTCTCTGCAGCTTCAAGGATTTTTGACAATCCGTTGACGCGGTCCAGGTGCCAGGCGAGGCCTTCCGGATCGTCCCGATGGCGGAAGCGCAAGCGCGACTCCAGCACCTCTGGACGAGCCACGAGACGGCAGACGAACATTCGAACGGAACCCAGGGCTGCGACGTAGCGGGGTATTTCAGCTTCTGACTCGATGACCCCTGCGAGAATGAACCGAGTTGCTCCCGCAGCCCGATAGTTGTTCGTGAGGTTCTGGAGATTGAGCAGTGCGAGTTCATGGTTGAACCGGTCCGTTTCGGGCGCGGGGACCAGCCTCCGAATTGCGTCCAGATCGATGACAGCGTGACGTCCCCGTTCAGCCGCGCTTAGCGCATCAGCAAGGGTGGACTTTCCTGCACCGACGGTTCCATTGACGAAAATTGAATCCATGACCCGATCCTCCCAGTCAGCGCAGGAACATAACCTGTCAACGCTGCCTCTGATCCGGGACCGCATGCATGTCCTCGAGATCCTCTGCCGGTGCTTCTTCCCCGGCAGTTTGTGAACGGTGGCGCCGTCCGGCTGCAAGGACCAGTGCGGCGGCACCCAACAGCATGGCTGCGGCCAATACGCCGAAGAATAAGGGAACGTCGAACCCGATATCGGTCCCGTCATTCCCGGACGTGGCCTGGGCCGTGGGTCCTGCTTCTTTGACCTCAGGCTGTTCCGCTTGTGCTGTGGTCACAGGCGGCCCGGATACGCGTAGGTCCTGGGCCGGGAAGACAGTTACAGATGCATCGGCGGTGTTGGTTACGATGACAGACCCGTTGGGAGCGATGGCGAGGTGTCCGGGATTTTTACCTGTGGGCAGGCCGAGTGAAACGTTGGTTCCGCCGGGTTTGATGACGGAGAGGCCGTTGGCCTCGTAAAGGACATAGACCGTACTGTCGATGCCCACGGCGACTTCCTTGGGGCCGCCTGGCACCGCCACGCGGTAAGCGACGGCCGAGTCTCCGGGCTTGATAACGGCGACGTCGTTAGTGGTGATGTTGGTGACATAGACGGCGCCGTCCGGGCCGACCGCGATCCCGTGCGGGTTACCGGTTTGACCGGGGTTCGGGCTGACATCAATGGTGCGTGAAACCCTGCCGGCACCTTGAGGGATGACCGAGACCGTTCCGTCGTTCTGGTTGGTCACATAGGCGGTGCCGTCCTTGGCCACGGCCACTTCCTTGGGATTACCTCCGACGGTAATCGCGTAAGCTGGTGCGCCTGCTCCGGGAGGGATGACCGAGACTGTGCCCAGGTTAGGGTTGGGAACAAAGACAGTACCGTCCGGGGACGCGGCTATAAGGTGGGCACCTCGACTGAGGGGAATGGTACGGGCAACCTCAGAGGAGCCCTTCGGGATCACGGCGAGCCTTTCCTCCTGCTGGGTGTAATCCCACCCTTCGACAAACAAGGTCCCGTCTCCAGACAAGGCCATGCCGGCAGGGCTGAAACCGGGTATCAGGGTCGTGGCTGGTTGACCCGCCCCCGCAGGAAGAACGCTGACCCCTCCACCGGGGGAGTAATTGCCGATATACGCGGTCCCCTCCGCGTCGATGACGACGCTGAGAGGCTCTCGACCAACGTAAATCAGGTCCCCCGAGGCTGCTGCAGGGACACCACCAGTCAACAAGATGATCCCAGCGACACCCGCTGCCACGCCCGCGGTAAACCGCATATACCTGCCCCCAAACCGATATTGAAAGAAAATCCTCAGATGAGCATAGTGCCGGCCTGTCTGCCGCCACCGCGAAGCCCGCACGTCTACTGGTGGAACGGCACGGGTGACGGGCAACTTACCCACGTGCGCGACGACGGCACGCTCACCGTCCACGTCAGTCCAGGCTTCCAGTCCGTGCTCCGCTCCATAACAACGGACGGATAGCGCTGCGTGGCCCGCTTGTGCCCACCCGAAAGCACCCACACCCTCCCTTAGTAGGACCCCTACAAAATGGTCCCCATTCCGCCCCGGTAGCGTCGGCTGTACATTAGATTCCGCTTGTACAACCCCGACAGGACCATCATGAGCAACACCGAGACCACCCCAGAAACCGGCAAACGGACGGAGCGCCGCCGCTGGAACGGCACCGACCTGGGACTGATCGCCGTCTTCGCCGCCCTCGTTGCCGGCGCAGCCCTGGTGCCGGGGCTGGCCCTGAACGGCTTCGGCGTCCCCATCACCTTCCAGACCCTGGCCGTGATGCTCACCGGCCTGGTGCTGGGCCCCGCCCGCGGATTCGCCGCCGTCGGACTTTACACCCTCCTGGGCCTGACCGGCCTGCCCATCTTCAGCCAGGGCCGCAGCGGCCTGGCCATCCTTGCCGGGCCCTCGGCCGGCTACATCATCGCCTTCCCCATCGCCGCCGCAGTAGTGGGTTGGCTGGCCACTGTGGTCATCCGGCGGACCACGAAGGCGCGCGCCCTGTGGTTCTTCCTGGCCGCCACGGTCACGAGCGTTGTCTTTGTGCACACGCTGGGCGTCCTGGGAATTGCCCTCAACTCCAAGGCCACCCTGGAGCAGGCCTTCCTCAGCGACCTGGTCTTCTACCCGGGAGACATCATCAAGAACCTCCTCGCCGCCGCCGTCGCTGTCGCCCTCCACCGGGCCTTCCCCGACGTCCTGGTCCGCCGCGTGCGCCGCCGCACCCAGCCCACACAAAGCGCCTAGGGACAACGCATGCCGGCAGTAACGTTCGACCAGGTGGGTGTCGCCGTCGAAAGCGAAAACTCCCCGCAGCCCAAGGTCCTCCTGGACGCGGTCAGCCTCAGGCTGGACGAAGCACGGGTGGGCGTCATCGGTGCCAACGGATCCGGCAAATCCACGCTGCTGCGCCTCATCAACGGACTCATCCAGCCCACCAGCGGCACCGTCACGGTCGACGGCGACGACACGGTGGGTGCCGTCCGGAAGGTCAGGCGCAACGTGGGGTTCGTCTTCACAGATCCCCTGTCCCAGCTGGTGATGCCCACCGGCCGGGAAGACGTGGAACTGTCTCTCCGCCGTTCAACAAAAAACGGTTCGGAGCGGCGGCAGTTGGCAGACAAAGCCCTCGAACGCCTGGGCCTGCTGCACCTGGCGGACCAAAGCATCTACGAGCTGTCCGGCGGTGAACGGCAGCTGATGGCGCTCGCCGCTGTGCTTGCCGTGAACCCCCGGGTGCTGGTGCTGGACGAGCCCTCCACGCTCCTGGACCTGCGCAACCGCGAGCTGCTCCGCAGGACCCTGGCGGATCTGGACCAGCAGATCATCATGTCCACCCACGACCTTGACCTGGCACTGGACATGGACCGTGTCCTGGTCATCGACCAGGGCCGCGTGGCCTTCGACGGCGCCCCGGCGGACGCCGTGGCGGCCTACCGCTCATGGTGCCTGCAGGGGCTCGACGCCACAAGGCGGGATTCCCCATGAGGGGCCACGGCTTCCTCCTGGCCAACTACGTGCCCGGCACCTCACTGGTACACCGGGCCCCGCTGGCACTGAAGTTCCTCCTGGTCATCGGCTGTGGCCTGCTTTCCTTCCTCATCGTGGACTGGCGCATTTCCGGGGTGATCCTGGCCGTCCTCTGCGGCCTGTTCCTCGCCACAGGCGCGGGGGCGAAGCGGCTGTGGCACGCCGTCCGCCCGCTGGCCCCCGTGCTCCTGGTCATTGGACTTTTCCAGTGGTGGCAGCTTGGCGGCCCCACAGCGGGCCGGATCGTGCTGAACATCCTGGTCTGCGTCGTGGCAGCATCCCTGCTCACCGCCACCACGCCGATCCAGCGGCTCCTGGACGGTGTGGTCCACCTGGCGCGCCCTTTCAAAAGGTTCGGCGCCGATCCCGAACGCTTCGCGCTGACCATCGGCATCATGCTCCGCAGCATCCCCTTCATCGCCGGAACCTTCGCCGACGTGCGCGACTCCGCCAAGGCCCGGGGACTTGAGCGCAACCCCCGCGCGCTGGTCCTGCCGGTCTTCATCACGTCCGTGGCCTACGCCCGCCAAACAGGTGAGGCACTGGCCGCCCGCGGCCTGGGCGAAGCGGAAGACTGACGGGCTGGGACGCCAGGCGGCGTTACAGCCGCCGGTACTCCAGGAGCGCCGCCGTGCCCATGCCACCGGCCATGCTGATCATCGCCAGCCCCAGGGCACCCTCGGTGTCCGCCCGCCGCGCCTGGGCCAGCAGCCGGGTGACCAGCACGGCACCCGACGCACCGTAGGCGTGCCCCAGCGCCAGCGCCCCGCCGTCGAGGTTTGCACGGCCGGGGTCGATGCCCAGCTGTTCGAGGCACGCGAGTGTCTGCGAAGCGAACGCCTCGTTGAATTCCACCAGGTCCAGCTCGTCAGCTTTCACGCCTGCAGCAGCCATCACACCACTGGCAGCCGGAACAGCGCCCATCCCCAGCACCTGCGGAGCCACCCCGGCGGTACCCGTGCCGCGCACCAGCAGGCCATCACGCACCCCCAGTTGGCGGGCCCGGGCAAGGGACGTTACGACGACGGCGGAGGCGGCGTCCGCGTCAAAGCAGGAGTTCCCGGCGGTGACAGTTCCTCCCGGCACAAAGGCGGCCGGGAACCGTGCCATGACAGCCGGGGTCAGGCCGGCCCGCGGGCCGCCGTCCGAAGAGACGGCCCCGGCCGGGGTCTCCAGCGGCACGAGTTCGTCGGTGAAGCGTCCGTCCCGGATGGCAGCGAGGGCTTTCCGGTGGCTGGCCAGCGCGAAATCATCCTGGCGTTCGCGGGCAACACCGTACTCTTTGGCCACCGTTTCCGCGGCCACGCCCATGTCCGGGTCCCCGAAGCTGTCCGGCACGAACTGGGCGCGGCGGTAAAACTCCGGGGCGCCGTTGTCCTTCCTGTGCGCCCGCAGGGGCGCAGTACTGGTGCTCTCCACTCCCCCTGCCAGGTACACCGGGTTGCCGTAAGCCCCCACCAGCCGCGACGCGAGCACGATCGCATCCAGTCCTGACCCGCACTGCCGGTCCACGGTGATACCCGGCACCGAGACCGGAAGTCCGGCCGCCAGCAGGGCCAGCCTGGCTACGTTCCCGCCGCCGCCCACGGCGTTGCCGATAACGACGTCAGTGACGGACCCGGGGTCGAGCGCCACTGCGGTCACCAGCTTCCGGAGGACCGGAGCCAGGAGTTCGTGGGCGCGCAGGCTCCGCAGGGCGCCGTTGACGGGGCAGACAGGGGTCCGCCGCGCGTCGATGATGACCGGCTGGCGTTCGGGCGGCAGGAGGTCAGGCACCAAGGGCACGCACCCTGGGGTCGCGGGCATTGATCCACTCCAGCAGGAGGTTCCGACTGACCTTTCCCCGGTCCGTGGTGGGAAGCTCCTGGAGCAGGTAGTACTGCAAGGGCCGCTTGTGCCGCGACAGGATGTCCTCCAGGCCGGCCCGCAGCTGGGTGGCACTGATTCCGCCGTGGGAAGGCACCACGCCTGCCACCACGCGCTGGCCGCGCAAATCATCGGCCATCCCCGCGGCGACTGCTGCCGCAACTCCGGGAACGGCCGCCAGCGCCAGTTCCACCTCATGCGGGTAGACGTTCCTCCCCGCCGTGAGGATCATGTCGGCACGCCGGCCAAGGATGTGCAGCCCGCCGTCCGCCAGGTAGCCCTGGTCCCCCACCGTGTACCAGTCGCCGAACGACCGCAGCGCTTCGCCGTCATCGCCCCACAGGTAACCGTTGCTCACCATGCCGCTGCGGACGCAGATGTTGCCGTAGCCGCCGTCGGGGACCGGTGCGCCGTCGTCATCCAGGATCCGGACGTCGACCCCCGGTAACGGTAAGCCGATTCCGGTGCCGCCTGCGGCGGCAGCCTGGCCGGGTGCCAGGCCCAGGCCGGACACGAAGCTCAGTTCGGAGGCGCCGTAGTACTCGTAGATGGTGGCATTGGGGGCCCAGCGCCTGGCCGCCTCAAGGGTGCGGGCATCAAGTTTGGAACCGGCGCAGATGATGGTCCGCACGCCGGAGGCATCGACGCATCCGGTCATTCCGCGTTCGCTGAGCATCCGCAGCATGGTGGGCACCAGGACCAGGCGGGTGACACGGTCGTGGGTTATGGCCGCATGGACGTCGCCGACGTCGAACGTCTCCAGCGTCTGGAACTCCGAACCGGCGTACAGGCACTCAGCCAGGGCGTAGAGGTTCAGGCTGGCTGCCAGCGGACCGGGTGCCAGGGTCACGTCATCCTGCCGAAGCCCGAAGAACTCGATCGAGGCGTCGAAGGATTGCTGCCAGGACTGCCGGGAGCGGGTGAACGCCTTGGGTACAGCCGTGGTTCCGGAGGTGAGGCCGATCAGGAAGCTGGAGTCCGGCGGCCCGTCGGCCAGCTGGTCATCCGGGGACACCGGGGCCGGATCGGCGCATGCTTCCACCCGCCGGACGATGTCTTCCTGCAGCGGGGCGGACCACGCGGGATCCAGGACGGCGCATTGCCGGCCGCCCGCAACGGCGGCTGCGAATTTCACCGCAAAATCCACGGAGTTGGCCTCACACAGCGCGGTGACGGACTTGGTCCCGGCCACCAGTTCAGCGGCGGCGTCCCGCAGCTGCTCCCAGTCCAGGCGGCGTCCGGCGATCACGACGGCGGTGTCGTGCGGCCGCTGCCCGGCCCAGCGCTGGAGCTTGTCGAGGAAAGGCACGGACCAACTTTACTTGCCGGGAGGATTGAGCGCCCGGCCCGCGGGTAATGTGACGTTATGAGTTTCAATGACAACGTTCAGCTGGATCCCTCCCAGGTCCAGGACCGCCGGGGCATGGGCACCGGGGTGAAAGTCGGCGGCGGCATCGGCGGCGGCCTGGTCCTGCTCGTTGCGCTTTTGCTGGGCATCAACCCCAACATGCTTGGTGGCTTGACCGACGGCGGCAATGCCGGGCAGTCGCAGGGTACGGCGCCGGCCTGCAACACGGGCGCCGACGCCGACGCCCGGCTGGACTGCCGGATCACGGGCACCGTGAACAGCCTCAACGCCTTCTGGCCCGGCTACCTGAAGCAGTACAACGTGCAGTACCCCCGCCCGGAGGCGGTCATCTTCAGCGGCGGCACCAACACCGCATGCGGTGCCGCGACCTCAGAGGTGGGCCCGTTCTACTGCCCAACGGACACCACGGCGTACTTCGATCCCGGGTTCTTCCAGGAACTCGTGGACCGCTTTGGGTCCTCTGGCGGCCCCCTGGCGCAGGAGTACGTGGTGGCACACGAGTTCGGCCACCACGTCCAGAACCTGCTCGGCGACCTGAAGCGGGCGCAGCAGGATCCGCAGGGTCCGGAATCCGGTTCCGTGCGGACCGAACTGCAGGCTGACTGCTACGCAGGGCTGTGGGCCAAGTACGCGTCCACCACGCCGGACCCGGCCACAGGGCAGCCGTACCTGGAGCCCCTTACCCCGCAGGATGTGAACGACGCATTGTCCGCCGCCGCGTCGGTGGGTGACGACCGCATCCAGAAGGCCGCCACCGGGCGTGTCTCCCCCGAAGGCTGGACGCACGGCTCCAGCGAGGAACGCCAGCGCTGGTTCTCGCGGGGCTACCAGTCCGGCGACATCAACCAGTGCGACACGTTCAGCGCCGCAACCCTCTAACCCGGTTCACCCCCATCGATTGATCCGTAACGGCCCTTTTGGCACCCCAAAACGGCGGTTACGGAGCAATCGACGAACCGACGACGACGGCCGGTCACCTTCGCTGAGAAGGTGACCGGCCGTCGTCGTACTTCGGGTTTGTCAGATGTTGAAGCCGAGGGCCCGCATCTGGTCCTTGCCGTCATCGGTGATCCGCTCGGGACCCCATGGCGGCATCCATACCCAGTTCAGGCGCCAGTCGTCCACGACGCCGTCCAGGGCCTGGACCACCTGCTCCTCGAGCACGTCGGTGAGCGGGCAGGCGGCGGTGGTGAGGGTCATGTCGATCAGGAGCGCGCCGTCCTCATCGGAGTACTTCAGGCCGTACAGCAGCCCGAGGTCCACCACGTTAACGCCAAGCTCAGGATCGATGACGTCCTTGAGCGCCTCTTCGACGTCCTCCAGGGCCGTACGGCCCGGCTTGATTTCGGTCATGACAAGTCCTAACTAGGCCTGTGCTGCGGCCTCGGCCGCGATGGTAGCTGCGCCGGCGCCCTTTGCGTAACGGTCGTAGCCTTCTTCCTCGAGACGGTCGGCCAGCTCGGGGCCGCCCTCCTCGACAACCTGGCCATCCACGAACACGTGGACGAATTCAGGCTTGATGTAGCGCAGGATACGCGTGTAGTGGGTGATGAGCAGCGTGCCCATGTTGCCCTCGGAGTGTGCGCGGTTAACGCCCTCGGAGACAATCTTCAGCGCGTCGACGTCAAGGCCGGAGTCGGTCTCGTCGAGCACGGCGAACTTGGGCTTGAAGAGCTCCAGCTGGAGGATCTCCACACGCTTCTTCTCGCCGCCGGAGAAGCCTTCGTTGACGTTGCGCTGGGCGAAGTCGGCGTCGATGCGCAGCTTCTCCATGGCGTCCTTGACGTCCTTGGTCCAGGTACGCAGCTTGGGTGCTTCGCCGTCGATGGCGGTCTTGGCGGTGCGCAGGAAGTTGGTCATGGTGACGCCGGGGACTTCTACCGGGTACTGCATGGCCAGGAAGAGGCCGGCCCGGGCGCGCTCGTCAACGCTCATCGCCAGGACATCTTCGCCGTCCAAGGTGATGGTGCCGCTGGTGACGGTGTAGCGGGGATGTCCGGCGATGGTGGACGCCAGCGTGGACTTGCCGGAGCCGTTGGGGCCCATGATGGCGTGCGTCTCGCCGGTCCTGATGGTCAGGCTGACGCCCTTCAGGATCTCCTTGGTGCCCTGCTCCGTGTCAATGCTGACGTGCAGGTCCTTGATCTCAAGAGTTGACATGCTCTTCTTTCTCTTTGCTCGTAAGTCTGGTGCTGCAGGCGCTCAGTTGTTTACTGCTGCGCCGTTCAAAACGTTGGTGACGTCCACGTAGACGTCGTCGCCGTCGAGTTCGACGGCGAACACCGGAACAGGATCGTAGGCGGGAAGCTGCAATGGTTGGCCGCTCCGCAGGTCGAACTGGGAGCCGTGGCCCCAGCACTCGATGGCGCAGCCTTCCACGTCGCCTTCGGACAGGGAAATGTCCGCGTGCGAGCAGGTGTCTCCAATAGCGTGGATCTCCCCCATTGAATCCCGGACGACGGCTACGGGGAAGCCGTCGATCAGGATCCGCAGCGCCTGCTTGACCTGGATGTCATTGGCGCTGCAAACCAGCTCGCCCTTGGGTGTGCCGCTCATACGTTCCTGCCTGCCTTTAGTTCTCGGTTGCTGCGAGTTCGCGTTCCACAGCCTCGGTCAGGCGCTCTTCGAGGGCCGGGACCTTGATCTGCTGGATGATCTCGTTCAGGAAGCCGCGGACCACCAGTCGGCGGGCAACATCCTCGGGGATGCCGCGGGCCATCAGGTAGAACAGGTGCTCGTCATCGAACCGGCCGGTGGCGCTGGCGTGGCCGGCACCCTCGATCAGGCCGGTCTCGATTTCGAGGTTGGGCACGGAGTCCGCGCGGCAGCCGTCAGTGAGGACCAGGTTCTGGTTCTTCTCGTAGGAGTCGGTGCCTTCGGCCTGCTTCTGGATCAGGACGTCGCCGACCCAGACGGTGTGTGCGCCCTTGCCCTGAAGTGCGCCCTTGTACAGGACGTTGGACTTGCAGTTGCCCACGTTGTGGTCCACGAAGGAGCGGTGTTCCAGGTGCTGTCCGGCGTCGGCGAAGTAGAGGCCCAGGAGTTCGGCCTCGGCCCCTTCCCCGGCGAACCGGACGTTGGAGTTCAGGCGGACAATCTTGCCACCGAGGGTTACGGCGATGTGCTTGTACACGGCGTCCTTGGCGACCTCGGCGTCATGCTGTGCCAGGTGCTTGGCGTCATCTCCCCACAGCTGCACGGAAACCACCGTGAGGTGGGCACCTTCGCGGACCAGGACCTCAACGTTGCCGTTGTGGTCGGCGGTGCCGTCATGCTCGATGATCACGACGCCGCGGCTGTTGGGCCCGGCTTCGATCACGACGTGGGAATTGGTGCGGCGGCCCGCCCCGTTGCCGGTGAGGACAAGGCGCACGGGTGCGTCCAGCTCTGCGTTGGCTGGGATGGAGATCAGCTGGGCTTCCTCCGTGTTGGCGGAAGCCACGACGGCGGCACGGTCGGCCGGGACCAAGGTGGCACCACGGGGGGCCTCACCGGCGCGGAGGCTCCGCTGCGCCACAGCGGCGGGCGCCTCGATGGAAACGCCGAGTGCGCCCTCCTCCGACGGGGAGTCGGACAGGAGGTTGGCCAGTTCACGCACCGGGGTGAAGCGCCATTCCTCTTCCCGGCCGTTGGGCAGGGCGAAGTCGGCCACGTCATGGCTGGTGAGCCGCTCGGCCCGGGAGGCCATGACCTGGGTGCCGTGGCTGTGGTGGCGGTCAACCTTGGAGGCGACCAGGTGCTCGCCTTCCTCGGTGAAACCGGAGATCGACGGTGCGCCGATGCGCGCCTTTTCGGTAGTTGCTTCGGCAGTCATTAACCGACGGATCCTTCCATCTGGAGTTCGATGAGGCGGTTCAGCTCAAGGGCGTATTCCATGGGCAGTTCGCGGGCGATCGGCTCAATGAAGCCGCGCACGATCATGGCCATGGCCTCGTCCTCGGGCATGCCGCGGGACATGAGGTAAAACAGCTGTTCCTCGCTGACGCGGGAAACGGTGGCCTCGTGCCCCAGCTGCACATCGTCCTCACGGATGTCGATGTACGGATAGGTGTCCGAGCGGGAAATGGTGTCCACCAGGAGCGCGTCGCAGCGCACGGTATTGGCGGAGTGCTTGGCGCCTTCGCGGACCTGCACCAGGCCGCGGTAGGCGGCACGGCCGCCGCCGCGGGCCACCGACTTGGAGATGATGGAGCTCTTGGTGTTCGGGGCAATATGCACCATCTTGGAACCGGTGTCCTGGTGCTGGCCCTCGCCGGCGAACGCGATGGACAGGGTCTCGCCCTTGGCGTGCTCGCCCACCAGGTAGACAGCCGGGTACTTCATGGTCACCTTGGAACCGATGTTGCCGTCCACCCATTCCATGGTGGCGCCGGCCTCGCAGACCGCGCGCTTGGTCACCAGGTTGTACACGTTGTTGGACCAGTTCTGGATGGTGGTGTAGCGGACGCGGGCGCCCTTCTTCACGATGATCTCCACCACGGCGGAGTGCAGCGAGTCCGAGGTGTAGATCGGCGCCGTGCAGCCTTCGATGTAGTGGACGTAGGAGTCCTCGTCGGCGATGATCAGGGTCCGCTCGAACTGGCCCATGTTCTCGGTGTTGATGCGGAAGTACGCCTGCAGCGGGATGTCCACGTGGACGCCCTTGGGCACGTACACGAAGGAGCCGCCGGACCACACTGCGGTGTTCAGCGAGGCGAACTTGTTATCGCCCACCGGGATCACGGTGCCGAAGTACTCCTGGAAGATCTCCGGGTGTTCCTTCAAAGCGGTGTCGGTGTCCAGGAAAATGACGCCCTGGGCCTCGAGGTCCTCACGGATCTGGTGGTACACCACCTCGGACTCGTACTGGGCGGCAACGCCGGAAACCAGGCGGCTGCGCTCGGCTTCCGGAATGCCCAGCTTCTCGTACGTGTTGCGGATGTCCTCCGGGAGGTCTTCCCAGGTGGCAGCCTGCTTCTCGGTGGAGCGGACAAAGTACTTGATGTTGTCGAAGTCGATGCCGGAGAGGTCTGCACCCCAGGTGGGCATGGGCTTGCGGTCGAAGTACTTCAGGCCCTTGAGGCGGAGGTCGAGCATCCATTCCGGCTCGCTCTTCTTGGACGAGATGTCCCGGACTACCTCTTCATCGAGACCACGCCGTGCATTGGCGCCGACGTCATTCTTGTCGGCCCAGCCGTACTCGTAGTTGCCGATGCCGTGGAGCTCGGGATTCTTCTCCAGAATCTCCGAGATCACAGTGTTTTCGGCTACTGCTTTCTCTGATAGTTGGTCCGTCATCACGGCCTTTCTTGCTGATGGTTGGTTACTTCGTCCAGGCGGGCGGGGGCTGCCGCCGGCACTTTGGTAAGCCCGGCAGACAGCCTGCCTGTGGGAATGTGGGTGGTGCAGACGTGGCCACCACGGGCCAGGGTGGAAAGCCGGCGTACGTCCACTCCCACCAGCCTTGAGAAGACTTCCGTTTCAACGTCGCAGAATACCGGGAAGCGGGCGGCGAGCTGCTGGATGGGGCAGTGGCCCTGGCAGAGCTGCACGCTGGAAAGCGCCGCGGGCAGGGGTGCCTTGGCCTCGATGGAGGCGGCCGACGCCACAAAGTTGTCGCGGCTCAGGGCGGCCGACAGGGCGGTGGCGCGGTCCCTGATGTCCGGCCCGGCTTTTTCCATTTCGGGCGCGTAGCGCCGTTCCATGTCCGCGAACCGCTCCTCGGCGAACGCCCGTACGGCGTCAGGACCGGCCACCTTCTGCAGCTGCTGGAGCGCAAGGGCTGCAATGTCAAGGTAGTCATTGCCCAGGCTGGACTGGCCCTGGGAGCTGAGGACGTAGCGGCGTGCGGGCCGGCCGGCACCTGCTCCCGGCTTGGCAACCCGCTTGACCTCGATGATGCCGGCCCGGGAGAGGTGGTCGAGGTGGCGCCGGACAGCGGCCGGGGTGAACCCCAGCATGTCCCCCAGCTCGGCCGCACTGACGGGCCCGTGTTCCAGGACGGCAGCAAGGACCCGGTCCCGGGTGCGCTCGTCGGCGTCCGCCACAGGACCGGACGGGGCGGGACCCGGCCCGGCCACAGGCACAGCGGTAGCGTTGGTCATGGAATACACAACACAATCATGTCGTAATTTAGTCCCGGGCTCCAGTAAGGGCAGGCTGACCTTGGTAAGCTGCGCGCAAAACTCCAAGGATAGGGGACCTTCCTGACGGACGGCTCCATATACTACATCCCGTAGAATACTGTGGTGCGATCCCCCCAGTCCCCCGTCCTGTCCATCCATGGGCTCATCAAGGACGTAGGCCCCCTTTCCAGCCTGGACGGAAAGATGCTCAGGGTTGTCAGCGGCGTCTCCCTCACGGCGGAGCGCGGGCAGGTCACCGCCCTGCTGGGCGCGAACGGCGCCGGAAAGACGACAACCCTTGAGTGCGCCCAGGGCCTCCAGAAGCGCAGCGGCGGCAGCATCTCGTTGCTGGGCCAGGACCCCGCCACGGCAGGCGCCGACCTGCGCTCCCGCGTCGGTGTGATGCTGCAGGACGGCGGGCTCCCGCCGTCGGCCAGGCCACTGCCGCTGCTGCGGCATATCGGCGGGCTCTACGCCCGCCCCTGGCCGTTGGAGGACCTGGTGGGCCGGCTCGGCATCGATACTTTCAGCCGCACCAGCGTCCGCCGGCTGTCCGGCGGCCAGAAGCAGCGCCTGGCACTCGCGGCAGCCCTGATCGGCAGGCCCGAAGTCCTGTTCCTGGACGAGCCCAGCGCCGGCCTGGACCCGCAGTCCCGCCAGCTGGTGTTCGACTTGATTGCCGAACTGCGCGACGGCGGCATGGGAATCATCCTGACCACGCACCTCATGGACGACGCCCAGCGCCTTGCGGACTATGTGTACATCATTGACGGCGGCCGCAACGTCGCCGAAGGAACCGTCCATGAGCTGCTGCAGCGCAGCCCGGTGGCGGACCACGCCGGCGAGCACGTCCGGACCCTGGTGTTCGAAGCACCCGCCGGGCTGGACCTGGCTGCCGTGCTGCCCGACGGCGTCGACGTCTCCGAAACCCGCGCCGGGAGCTACGCCGTCACCGGCGCCCTCACACCCAGGCACCTCTCCGCGCTTGCCCAGTGGTGGGAAGCAAAGGACATCATGCCGGCGTCGATGAGCCTCCAGGCGCGTAGCCTTGAAGACGTCTTTTTGGATATCTCGGGAAAGGACATCCGATGAGTACCGCAGCGATCCGGGAGACGCAGCAGCCCGCGTCCCTGCTGCGCCGCGTCCTCCTGCAGGGCAAATACGAGGCACTGACAATGCTGCGGAACGGCGAACAGCTGATCCTGGCCGTGGTGCTGCCGCTGCTGGCACTGGTTGGCCTGACGGTGACGCCTTTCCTGGACGGAATGGGCTCCAGCCGCATCAACGTGGCCGTTCCGGGGATCCTGGCCCTGTGCGCCATGTCCACGGCTTTCACCGGCCAGGGCATCGCCACCGGCTTCGACCGCCGCTACGGTGTACTCCGGTTCCTGTCAACGACCCCCCTGGGGCGCGGCGGCCTGATCGCCGGCAAGGTTCTCTCGGTCCTGGCCGTCCTGTGCCTCCAGGTGGTGGTGGTGGGCCTTGCTGCCCTGGCGCTGGGGTGGCAGCCGATGGCGGCCGGCTGGCTCCCCGGGCTGGCACTGCTGGCACTGGGCGCAGCGGCTTTCACCGCGCTGGGGCTGCTGGTGGCCGGAACCGTCCGGCCGGAAGCGACGCTGGCGATCACCAACCTGCTGTGGATCCTCCTCGGAGCCATGGGCGGGATCGTCATCCCGGCCGAACGGCTGCCTGCCGCGGCGCAGGGCGTAGTCCATTTCCTGCCTTCCGGCGCCCTCGGTGAATCGATGCGCGCCGCTTTCCTGGGCGGGGCCGTGAACGGCGGCGCCGCCCTTATCCTGCTGCTCTGGACAGTCATTGCCGGTGCCGCAGCCATCCGTTGGTTCAAGTGGAATTGAGATAATCGTGACCACGGCTTCACGCCTTCCCCAGCTTGCCGGCCGCCTGGCGTCGCGGCTCCCCCGCACGGTGGACGTCCGCATCCGCCGCCTCGCCGTCGCATCCCTGATCGGCCAGACGCTTCTGGTGGTCACGGGCGGCGCTGTCCGCCTCACGGCCTCAGGCCTTGGCTGCCCCACCTGGCCCCGCTGCACGTCGGATTCCCTGGTGAATACCCCGGAAATGGGCATCCACGGCTTCATCGAGTTCGGCAACCGGCTCCTGACCTTCGCGCTGGCCGCCGTGGCCGCGCTCATGCTGGTCTACTTGTGGAACCTGCGGAAGGAACGCAAGGACCTCTTCCTGCTGGCCCTCGGACTGCTCGCCAGCATCCCCGCACAGGCCGTCATCGGCGGCGTCACCGTGCTCACCAACCTCAACCCGTGGGTGGTGGGCCTGCACTTCCTGGTGTCGATGGCCCTCGTGGTGTTCTCCACCCTGCTGGTGAACCGCGCCTTCGGCCGGACCGGCCGCTTCCCCGCAGGCCGCCCCGCGGAACTCCCTGCCGTGCTGCGCCCGGTAACGGCCGCCGTCGCCCTTTTCTCTGCCGTTGCCGTCATGCTCGGCGTGGTGGTTACGGGTGCAGGTCCCCACGCAGGTGACGCCGACGCTCCCCGTAACGACCTCGACTGGGACCTGTTCTCCCACATCCACGCAGTCCCGGCGTATCTGGTCACCGCCGGCACCGTGGTGGCCTTGGTGCTGGTCATCCGCCGCCGCATTACAGGCCCCTTCCGGACGGCTGTCCTGATGCTCCTGGGCGTCACCGTGCTGCAGGCCATCATCGGGTTCACGCAGTACTACAACGGCATCCCGGCGTTGCTGGTGGCAGCGCACATGCTCGGCGCGGCGCTGCTCATGGCAGCCTCGACCAATGCCTGGGACATCGCGCGGTCCAGCAAGGTGAAATAGCCCCCAGCGCAGCTGGCGCCTGGCGCCCCGGTCCGCTTCAGGACCGGGGCGCCTGCTAAGGCCGCTGGCTAGCGGCCTGCTGCGGCGACGTTGCCCTGGCGGTCGGCGTCGAAGTCAGGGTCCAGGTTCTTGATGCGGTCGGCGGAGACCTGGAGGACCCGGGCCGTGGCAATGTCATAGAAAAGTCCCGTGGCCTGGACCGTCCCAACGGCCAGTGCGGGGCCTGCCACTGGATGGTCCTGCAGCTTTGCCAGCTGCACGGCCACGTTGACCATCGAGAGCTGGTCAACGGTCCCGTAGCCCGCTGCGGCGGCCTGCCTGCCCACCGGGTGCCCTGCCAGCAGTGCCGCATAGCTGGGGCGGGCATGGTCCAGCCACTGGTTGAACGCCGGGCCCAGGGAACTGTTGTCTCCGCCGTCGGCTTCCGAAAGGAGCGCCTTCATGGCGCCGCAGTTGGAGTGCCCGCAGATGACCAGGGACTGCACCCGCAGGCCGTTGACGGCAAAGGACAGGGCCGAATCAATCGAGGCGTCCCGCCCGTGGCTGCACACCACGTTGCCGATGTTCCGCAGCGTGAGCAGGTCGCCGGGGCCGCTGCTGGTGATCAGGTTCGGGTTGACGCGGGAATCGACGCAGGCCACGAACAGGCTGTCAGGGTTCTGGCCTTCCGTCAGGTCATGGACCAGCGGACGGACCTGGTGGGCAAACCGGCGGTGGTACTTGTTGACCCCCACCAGCAGGGGTTCCTTCCGCGGCGGGAGCGGCAGTTCGGTGGCTTCCTCGCGCCTGGGTGCCTGGTGACCGGCATCCTGGAAGACGGTGTTGCCGTGCTCCTCAAGGCGCACGGCTCCGCCGGTGGCCTGGTGCTGCAGCTGCCAGGCAAGCAGGGCTTCACGGAAAGAGTGGTCGACGTAGTCCGCGTTCAGCTCCACCACCACGTTCTTGCCGGCCGGTACAGCCTGGAGGACGGGGTTGAGCTTTGGCAGCGCGAAGAAGCTGCAGGAACCGGCGATGGTCACGCGCCAGGGCGACGACGGGGCGGCCGGCGGGTGGGACTGGATCTGTGCCCGCAGGACACGCCAGAGGACGTTGGCGGCGGCGAGGGCAAGGCCGATCATGACGCCCTCGAGCAGGTTCAGGAACACCACGCAGACCAGGGTTACCGCATAGATCGGAAGATCCCCCGTCCGCAGGCTGGTGCGGATATCCGCCACTTTGATCAGGCGGGCACCGATCACCACCAGCAGGCCGGCCAGGACAGCCAACGGAATCAGCTGGATCAGGCCGGCGAAGAGGGCCGAGAACGCGAGGATCCACACCCCATGCAGCACCGCGGACGTGCGCGTGGCCGCGCCCGCTTCCACGTTGGTGGCGCTGCGCACGATCACACCCGTCACCGGCAGGCCGCCCACCGACCCGGAGAGGATGTTGGCCGTGCCCTGCCCAATAAGCTCCCGGTTGAGGTTGGTCCGCGGACCGGTTTGCATCTTGTCCACGGCCACCGCGGACAGGAGGGACTCGATACTGGCGATCAGCGCCATGGTCATGACGGCGAACGCGAAGGCGCGCCAGTTTCCGTCAGGGAGCTGCGGCAGGGCGATGGCGTCGAAGATGGACCCGTCCAGGGAGATGCGTTCAACGCCGGGCGCAAAGGCCACGGCCAGAGCGGTTCCTGCCGCGACGGCGGCCAAGGGCCCGGGAATCCGCCGGACAGCGGCGGGCAGGAACTTCCAGCACAGCAGGATCGCCACGACGGCCAGCCCCAGCAGTGCCGCGTGCAGTTCGAGGTTGGTAATGGCCGCCGGGAGTCCGGCGAGGTTCTCCAGGGCGGATCCGGCGGCCCGGGACCCGAGAATCACGTGCAGTTGCTGCAGGATGATGGTGACGCCGATGCCGGCGAGCATGGCCTTGACCACTACCGGCGACACCGCCAGGGCGGCCCTGCCCACCCGGCTGAAGCCCAACAAAAGCTGGACGACGCCGGCGGCCGCGGTGATGGCGCAGGTCACCTGCCAGCCGAATTCCTGGACGAGGCCGGCCACGACGACGGTCAGTCCGGCCGCCGGTCCACTCACCTGGAGGGGTGAGCCGCCGAGGCTTCCAGCCACGATGCCCCCAATGGTGGCGGCGATAAGTCCCGCCATGATGGGCGCCCCGGAGGCCGCTGCAATCCCGAGCGAGAGCGGGAGTGCCACCAGGAACACCACCAGCGATGCCGGCACGTCGGCGCCAAGGTGGGCGAAGAACGGAGGGCGGGACAGGAAGCGGCGGCGGCCTCCGCCGCCTCCTCCGGGCGGGCTGTGGCTGGGGGCGGGGACGGCAGAGGGATGGGCTTCCATGGGGATTCCTTTGGTCGCGGGAGGGGTCCGCTCTACCGTAAGCATCCCGTCACTGGCAATGACAGTTAAAGTGACGGATATGACAAATCTGTCATATTCGTCTGCCGTTGGGTTAAAGAACAACGGCGGCTCCCGCCTGAAGCAGGAGCCGCCGTGGGCCAAATCGAAGTGCCTAATACGAAAGTAGGGTTCGTCAGGCTGCGGTGACCGGGGTGATGGTGACATTGAAGCCGAGGTTGTTGAGCTTTTTGATCGCGTTGTTTTTGGCTTTGATCGGGTCCAGACGGGTGAAGTGGTCGGCGCCGGGATCGGCGTAGCATTCGCCGTCGGCGAGCATGTGCCAAACGGCGGTGAGGATGGAGTGTTCTATGGCCACGGTGGCTTTCATGGGTCCGCGGCGGGCGGCGACGCGCCAGTATTTTGCGGCCAGGTAGGTGTCCTTGCTTCGGGAAGCGGACATGGCCGCGATGCCCAGGGCGCCTTTGAGGTATTTGTTGCCGGGCAGGATGTGGGCTGACTTGATCCGTCCGGCGGACTCGTTGGCGCCGGGACAGACGCCGGTCCAGGAAGCGAGCCGGCCAGGTGTTTCGAAGCGGGACATGTCCGCACCGGTTTCGGCGATGATCACGTCGGCGACTTTGAGTGAGACTCCGGGGATGGTGGCCAGGAATTCCCTGGCGGCACGAAAGGGCTCCATCGCTTCCTCGATCCGTCCGGTGAGCGCCTCGATGATGCGGGACTGGGCATCGATCTGGTCCAAATGCAGCCGGGCCATGAACGCGTGGTGGGCCTTGAAGCGGCCGGTGAGGGCCTCCACGAGCTCGGGGACTCTTGAGCGGAGGGTGCCTTTGGCGAGGCCGGCGAGGACCTCCGGGTCACGTTCACCGCTGACAAGGGCCTCGAGCATCGCCCGGGATGAAACACCGGTGAGGTCCGAGACCACCGAAGAGAGCTTGATCCCGGAGCCTTCCAGGAACTTCTCCAGGCGCTGGATCTCGCGGGTCCGGTCACGGATGGCAATGGCCCGGGCCCTGGTCAGGTCCCGCAGTTCCCGGATTGGCTCGGGTGGAACGAACGAGGCCCGAAGCAGCCCGTGCGCGCCCAACTGAGCCAGCCAGGCCGCGTCAGAGACATCGGTTTTGCGGCCCGGGATGTTCCTTGCGGCCTTGGCGTTGACCAGCATCACCGGAAGCGTTTCTTCGAGGAGATAGAAGAAGGGTTTCCAATAATCGCTCGTGGCTTCCATGACGACCGTGGTGACGTGCTCGCCCTCCAGGAAGTCCCGCAGGGCGAGGATCTGGCCTGTGGTTGCGCCCCACGTTGTGACCGTGGAGGTGTACGTTCCGGCCCGCTGCCCGGGCAACCGGAGACAGACCTTCGCGTCGCGTTTGGAAATGTCCAAACCGGCAGCCCGCTCGTGCACGATATCCATGACTGTTCCTCCTGACACCCCTACTCGACCTTCGTGACGTCTGCCGAGGGGAGGACAGGGAAAACAGAGGAATCTAACACTCGTGCTCCAAAGGCAACAATCCACGGTTCCCGTGGAAGCCCTCCGCGCCACGCTAGCCCACAGGCTCAACCACGGCACCATAGACAAACCGGCGTCCACCGCGGCAGACACCTCCATGATCTGCCCAAAACCTCATCCCCGGCCAGAGCCCGGGGCGAGGCAGCCGCAAACTATCTCCGAACACGGCGCGCCAGCGACGCTAGACCGCTAGCCCGGCATGACAGCACTTCCAACGAAGGGGTCCACCGCGAGGGCGATGAACAGCAGCGTCAGGTAGCTGATGGAACCGTGGAACACCTTCATGGCGCGCTTGTCGGAAATATCCTCGCGGTGGGCGCGCGAGTAGAGCGCGTGCGATTCGTAGAGGAACCAGGCGCCCGCGACGAGGGCCGTCACCGTGTACACCCAGCCTGCCCCGCCGGCCGGGATCATGAGCAAGGAGGAGGCCACCATGGCCCAGGCGTACAGCACCACCTGGACAGAGACGACCTTGGCCCCGGCGATGGCCCCAAGCATGGGGACATTGGCATTTCGGTAGTCCTCGCCGTAGCGCATGGACAGGGGCCAGTAGTGCGGCGGCGTCCACAGGAAGATCACCAGGAACAGGATGATGGCGGGCCACTCCACGGAGTTGGTCACGGCAGCCCACGCGATCAACACCGGGAAGCAGCCGGCGGCGCCGCCCCAAACAATGTTCTGCGCAGTGCGGCGCTTGAGGATCATCGTGTAGATGACCACGTAGAAGAAGATGGCGCCCAGGCCCAGCCAGGCGGAGAGCGGATTGGCGCCGAACCATAGGATCACGATGGCAGCCGCTCCCAGCAGCCAGGAAAAGACGAGGGCTTCCCTCGGGGTGACTTCCCCTGTGACCAACGGCCGGTTTTCCGTCCGGTGCATCAGCTTGTCGATGTCCCGGTCGATGTAGCAGTTGAAGGCTCCGGCGCTGCCGGCAGCAAAGGCGCCGCCCACCAGTGTGGCAAGGATCAGTCCGATGGACGGAAAGCCCCGCTCGGCGTAGATCATGGTGGGCAGAGTGCTCACCAGGAGCAGCTCGATCACGCGCGGCTTGGTGAGGGCGAGATACGCCTTGGCCTTACGGGCAAACCCGATGCCGGAGGCCCGGGATGCGTTCAGCGGCGTATCTGTTGTGCTCACGGTGGCAGTCACCCGTTCTGTGTGGCAGTTGAGGCTGGCAGGCAGCTCCGGTCGTGCGGCCCGAACCCGGGCACGGCACTTAAGGAAGGAAACACTTCACGTGCGTGCAACAGCCGGGACACCCCGGGCGGCGTTAGGGATGCGCCCGGCGTTGGCCTCCGATTATCATACCGCGCCGCCGGCCCTGCCCCCGCCCTCCAATATGCGCAATTGATTGGTCGCGGGCCCATTCGAGCAGATTAACTCAACCCTCCGAAAAGGTGATTCACAAAAGGGGAAATTGCGTCCAAAACGTGAGATTTGCGCCGCCCGCAGTATGGATAAGAGCTAAGCTGTCACCAGATCAGCACGCAGCAAGAAAGCGGTGGAAAACGCATTCCCGCTTGCTGTTCGTGACTGAATGCAAGGATCAACGTTTCGATGGTGAACGGCTGGTACACACCGCAGCGGGCGCCGAACAGCGCGCCCTTGGCCGGATCCGGTGTACCGCCGCCATCAGCACAGAGAGGGGCCCGGTTTTCGTGCCACATTTGGAAGAGCAAGAACTGTCATGGACCAGCTTGGACCAGCGCGCCGTGGACACCATCCGCGTCCTGGCCGCGGATGCCGTGGAGAAGGTGGGCAACGGCCACCCCGGAACTGCCATGAGCCTGGCCCCGGCCGCATACCTTCTCTTCCAGAAGCTGATGCGCCATGACCCGCGCGATCCGCAGTGGCTCGGCCGGGACCGGTTCGTTCTTTCCCCGGGCCACACGTCCCTGACGCTTTACATCCAGCTTTTCCTTTCCGGCTACGGGCTGGAACTCAAGGACCTGGAGGCCCTGCGCACCTGGGGTTCACTGACCCCGGGGCACCCCGAGTACAAGCACACCGCCGGCGTGGAAATCACCACCGGCCCGCTGGGCCAGGGCCTGGCGTCCTCGGTGGGCTTCGCCTACTCCCAGCGCCGCCAGCGTGGCCTGTTCGACGCCGATGCTCCCGCCGGCGAGTCGCCCTTTGACCACACCATCTGGGTCATCGCCTCAGACGGCGACCTCCAGGAAGGTGTCACCGCCGAGGCGTCCTCGCTGGCCGGACACCAGGAACTGGGCAACCTCGTGGTGATCTACGACGAGAACCACATCTCCATCGAAGACGACACCGACATTGCCTTCACCGAGGATGTCCTGAAGCGTTACGAGGCCTACGGCTGGCACACCCAGCGCGTGGACTGGACCCGGACCGGCGAATACAAGGAAGACGTCCAGGAGCTCTACAGCGCCCTGCTCGCCGCCAAGGCCGAAACGTCCAAGCCCTCCATCATCTCGCTGCGCACCATCATCGGCTACCCCGCCCCCAAGAAGCAGAACACCGGAAAGATCCACGGTTCCGCCCTCGGCGCCGAAGAGGTGGCCGCACTGAAGGAGGTGCTGGGCTTTGACCCGGCCAAGTCCTTCCAGGTGGACCAGGAAGTCCTGGACCACGCACGCGCAGTGGTGGAACGCGGCGCGGCAGAACACAAGGCCTGGGAAGAATCCTTCAATGCCTGGCGCGAAGCCAACCCGGAAGGCGCCGCACTCCTCGAGCGCATCGAGGCACAGGAGCTTCCCGAAGGCCTCGACGCAGCCCTTCCCGTCTTCCCGGTAAGCAAGGACGTCTCCACCCGCGCGGCATCCGGCAAGGTCCTGAACGCCCTGGGCCCGGTCCTCCCCGAACTTTGGGGTGGCTCCGCCGACCTTGCTGAGTCCAACAACACCACCATTGAAGGTTCCCCGTCCTTCGTGCCTGCCTCCAAGCAGACCGGCGCCTGGTCCGGCAACCCGTACGGCCGGGTCCTGCACTTCGGCATCCGCGAGCACGCTGCAGCGTCGATCGTGAACGGCATCAGCCTTGCGGGCAACACCCGTGCCTTCTCCGGAACCTTCCTGATCTTCAGCGACTACCAGCGCCCCGCCATCCGCCTCGGCGCCCTCATGGGTGTCCCGTCGCTGTACGTCTGGACGCACGACTCCATCGGCCTGGGTGAGGACGGCCCCACCCACCAGCCCGTGGAACAGCTCGCTTCGCTGCGCGCCATCGTGGGCCTGGACGTCGTCCGCCCCGGTGACGCGAACGAGGTGGCAGCAGCCTGGAAGACGATGCTGGAGAACCACGCCAACCCGGCAGGCATCGTCCTGACCCGCCAGAACATTCCCACCTGGGAACGCGGCACGGGCGACGCCGACGGCGATACTTTCGCGTCCACGGCAGGCGTGGCAAAGGGCGGCTACGTCCTGGCCGAGGCTTCGAAGGACGGCGCCACGGTTCCGGCTGACGTGATCCTGATCGCCACCGGCTCCGAGGTCCAGCTGGCCGTCCAGGCCCGCGAAGCCCTCCAGGCCGACGGCATCGCCGCCCGCGTGGTGTCCATGCCCTGCGTTGAGTGGTTCAAGAAGCAGGACGCTGCCTACCGCGAATCCGTGCTGCCCGCAGCCGTCAAGGCACGTGTCTCGGTCGAGGCCGGGCTGGCCCTGGGCTGGCGCGAATTCGTCGGCGACGCAGGACGCTCCGTCAGCCTTGAACACTACGGCGCTTCCGCTGACTACAAGCGCCTCTTCCAGGAGTTCGGCATCACGGCAGAAGCTGTCGCCGCCGCCGCCAAGGACTCCTTGTCCAGCCTGCAGGCCTGAAACCTCATCTTTTAGGAGATATAACAATGACTACTCCCACCCAGCAGCTTTCCGATGCCGGCGTCTCCATCTGGCTCGACGACCTTTCCCGCGGACGCCTGGAAACCGGCACCCTCCGCAAGCTCATCGAAGAGAAGAACGTGGTTGGTGTGACCACCAACCCGTCCATCTTCCACGCCGCCATCACCTCCGGTACCGACTACGACCACATCATCGCCGGCAAGGCAGCGGAGGGCGCCAGCGTGGAGGACACGATCTTTGAGATCACCACCACCGACGTTGCCGACGCCTGCGACCTGTTCGCCCCGGTCGCTGCCGCCACGAGGGGCGTCGACGGCCGCGTCTCCATCGAAGTCGACCCGCGCCTTGCCTGGGACACCGCAGGAACCATCGCCGAGGCCAAGCACCTCTACCAGCGCGTCAACAAGGACAACGTCCACATCAAGATCCCGGCCACGCTCGAAGGCCTCGAAGCCATCACGGCAACCCTGGCCGAGGGCATCAGCGTCAACGTGACCCTGATCTTCTCCCTGGAGCGCTACCGCGCCGTCATCAACGCCTTCCAGTCCGGCCTGGAGCGGGCCAAGGAAAACGGCCACGACCTTTCGAAGATCCATTCCGTTGCGTCCTTCTTCGTTTCCCGCGTGGACACCGAGATCGACAAGCGCCTCGACAAGATCGGCACCGACGAGGCAAAGGCCCTCAAGGGCAAGGCCGGCCTGGCCAACGCCCGCCTGGCCTACCAGGTCTACGAGGAACTCTTCTCCACCGAGCGCTGGGCCCTGCTGGCCGACGCCGGTGCACTCCCCCAGCGCCCCCTGTGGGCCTCCACCGGTGTGAAGGACCCGGCGTACCCGGACACCCTGTACGTCACCGAACTCGTGGCCCCCGGGGTCGTGAACACCATGCCGGAGAAGACGCTGGACGCCACCTTCGACCACGGCGTGGTCACCGGCGACACCGTCACCGGCACCTATGATGAGGCGAACGCAACCCTCGACGCCCTGGAGAAGCTCGGTATCTCCTACAACGAGGTCGTCGCGCTCCTTGAAACCGAAGGCCTGGACAAGTTCGTGGCCAGCTGGAAGGAACTGCTGGCCGACGTCGAAGGCGCCCTCGCCTCTGCACGAAAGGCTTCCTAACACCTATGAGCACTCTCAGCTACGACGCCACCGGCGCTGCCCAGGAGGCGCTTGAACAGCACCTCCCCGCCCTCGTCGAGGACCGGATCGCCACCCGGATCTTCGCCAAGGACCACACATTGTGGGGTCCGGACGCCGAATCCGAGTCCGCAATCCGCCTGGGCTGGGTGGAGGCCGCCACCGTCTCACAGCCCCTGGTCAAGGACATCCTGGAACTCCGTGACGCCCTGCGCGCCGAAGGCGTCAGCAGGATCGTCCTCTGCGGCATGGGCGGATCATCGCTGGCCCCCGAGGTCATCGCCGGCACGGCCGGCGTCGAGCTGACAGTGCTGGACAGCACGGACCCGGACCAGGTCCGTGCTGCCCTCGCAGACCGGCTGGCCGCCACCGCCATCGTGGTCTCGTCCAAGTCCGGTTCCACCCTGGAAACGGATTCCCAGCGGCGGATCTTCGAGCAGGCCTTCACCGAGGCAGGCGTGGACGCCAAGAGCCGGATCATCATCGTGACCGACCCCGGCTCACCCCTGGACAAGGCCTCACGCGAAGCCGGCTACCGCGCAGTCTTCAATGCCGATCCCAACGTCGGCGGCCGCTACTCGGCGCTGACCGCGTTCGGCCTTGTACCCTCCGGCCTGGCCGGGGTGGACATCCAGGCGTTCCTGGACGAGGCAGAAGAAGCTGCCGAAATCCTCAACGACGATGCACCGGAAAACATCGGGCTCGCCCTGGGTACTGCGCTGGGCGGGACCAACCCGCTGCGGAACAAGATTGTCATCGCCGAGGACGGGTCCGGCATTGTTGGATTTGCTGACTGGGCTGAACAGCTCATCGCCGAATCCACCGGCAAGCTGGGCACGGGCATCCTGCCGGTCGTCGCAGGCCCGCAGTCCCCGGAAGTCACTTCCGGCGCGGCTGACGTGCTGGTGGTGCGGCTTGTGGCCGCTGATGCCGACATCGAACTCGGCGACAACCAGGTGGCCATCGCCGGCGGCCTTGCCACCCAAATGATGGTGTGGGAGTTCGCCACCGCCGTTGCCGGCCGCCTGCTGGGGATCAACCCCTTCGACCAGCCCGACGTCGAGGCCGCCAAGGTAGCGGCACGCGGACTGCTGGACGCCCAGCCGGAGCCTACGCCGGCCGCATTCGTTGACGGCGCCATCGAGGTGCGCGGCGGCGACTGGCTTGGCGAGGCCGCTACCGCAGAGGGTGCCGTCAAGGCCCTGCTGGGCACCTTGTCCTCCGACAGCTACCTGAGCGTCCAGGCGTACTTCGACCGGTTGGCTTTCGCCGGGCTCGAAGGTATCCGTGATGAACTGGCTGCTGCCACCGGCCGTCCGGTGACGTTCGGCTGGGGCCCGCGCTTCCTGCACTCCACCGGACAGTTCCACAAAGGTGGCCCTGCCATCGGCGTGTTCCTCCAGGTCACTGCCGCCCCGGCGGAGGACCTGGGCATTCCGGCCAAGCCGTTCACCTTTGGTGAGCTCATCGCTGCCCAGGCTGCAGGCGACGCCCAGGTCCTGGGTGAGCATGGCCGTCCCGTGCTGCGCCTCCACCTCACCGACCGTGCCGCCGGCGTGGCGCAGCTGCAGGACGTCGTCGCTGCACTGTCCACCCGCGCATCCGCAACCGAAAGCTAAGGCGCAAAAGTAACCATGCCAGAAACTGAATACGGCAGGAAGGGCGCGGGCCGCGGGCGTAATCCGTTGCGTGATCCGCGTGACCGCCGTTTGAACCGGATCGCCGGTCCGTCGTCGTTGGTCCTTTTTGGGGTGACGGGCGATCTTGCCCGGAAGAAGCTGATGCCGGCGGTGTATGACCTGGCCAACCGTGGGTTGCTGCCGCCGAGTTTCGCGTTGGTGGGCTTCGCCCGCCGGGAGTGGGACAAGGAGGATTTCGCCGCCGAGGTGAAGGCCTCGGTGCAGGCCCATGCCCGCACGCCGTTCGACGAGGCGGTGTGGAACCAGCTCTCCGAGGGCATCAGGTTCGTGCAGGGCGAGTTCGACGACGACGCAGCCTTTGAGCGTCTGGGCGAGACGATCAAGGAACTCGACGATGTCCGGGGCACCCGGGGCAACCACGCGTTCTACCTGTCGATCCCGCCGAAGGCGTTCGAGCAGGTCTGCCGGCAACTCTCCAAGCATGGCCTGGCGCAGGCCGATGGCGATAAGTGGCGCCGGGTGGTGATCGAGAAGCCGTTCGGCCATGACCTGGAATCGGCGCGGCAGCTCAATGACATTGTGGAGTCGGTGTTCCCGCCGGACGCGGTGTTCCGGATTGACCATTACCTGGGCAAGGAAACGGTGCAGAACATCCTGGCGCTGCGCTTCGCGAACCAGTTGTTCGAGCCCCTGTGGAACGCCAACTATGTAGACCACGTCCAGATCACCATGGCCGAGGACATCGGCACCGGTGGCCGGGCCGGGTACTACGACGGCGTGGGTGCGGCCCGCGACGTGGTCCAGAACCACCTGCTGCAGCTGCTCGCGCTCACCGCGATGGAGGAACCCATCTCGTTCAACGCCGATGACCTGCGGGCGGAGAAGGAAAAGGTCCTGGCAGCGGTCAAGCTCCCGGAGGATTTGTCGACGCATTCGGCGCGGGGGCAGTTCACCGGCGGATGGCAGGGCGGCGAGCAGGTCCTGGGCTACCTGGAGGAAGAAGGCATTCCCGCCGATTCCACCACGGAAACCTATGCCGCGGTCCGGGTGGACATCCACACCCGCCGCTGGTCCGGGGTGCCGTTCTACCTGCGCGGGCGCGCCTGGGCGGGTGACGGAGATCGCGGTGGTGTTCAAACGCGCCCCGAACCTGCTGTTCCGCGACCATGGTGAGGACGATTTCGGGCAGAACGCGGTGGTCATCCGTGTCCAGCCGGACGAGGGCGTGACCATCCGGTTCGGGTCCAAAGTCCCCGGAACGCAGATGGAAGTGCGGGATGTGACCATGGACTTCGGCTACGGGCACTCATTCACCGAGTCTTCCCCGGAAGCCTACGAGCGGCTGATCCTGGACGTGCTGCTGGGTGAGCCGCCGCTGTTCCCCCGTCATGAGGAAGTGGAGCTCTCCTGGAAGATCCTTGACCCGTTCGAGGACTACTGGGCGTCCCTGGATGAGCAGCCCGAACCCTACGCACCCGGCTCCTGGGGCCCGGCCTCTGCTGATGAGCTGCTGGCCCGCGACGGACGAACCTGGAGAAGGCCATGATCGTAAACCTGCCCGACACCACCACCTCAAAGGTGTCCAAGAAACTAATGTCCCTGCGCGAGCAGGGCGGCGTGATCGCCCTGGGCCGCGTCCTGACCCTCGTGGTCGTGACCAAGTCCGGGCTTGAGGAAGAAGCGATCGAGGCCGCCAACGACGCCAGCCGGGAACACCCCTGCCGGATCATCGTGCTCGCCGATGCCGGGAAGGACAACGAGGACCGGCTCGACGCCCAGATCCGGGTCGGCGGGGACGCCGGTGCCTCCGAAGTCATCGTGCTGCGCGGCTACGGCCAGCTCGCCCACGAAAGTGAGTCCCTGGTCGCGGCGCTGTTGCTCCCGGACGCGCCGATCGTGGCCTGGTGGCCGCACGGCGCCCCCGAGAACGCCTGCGAAACGTCCATCGGTGCGATCGCCCACCGCAGGATCACCGACTCCGCGAACGAACCCGATCCGCAGGCCGCACTGGAACGGATCCACCGGACCTACAAAGCCGGTGATACCGACCTCGCCTGGACGCGCCTTACCAACTGGCGCATCCAGCTTGCAGCCGCCCTGGACGAGGTGGACTCCTCGCCCGTGACCGCGGTAGCGGTTGAAGGGGCCTCGGACTCACCCTCCACCATCCTGCTGGCAGCCTGGCTCACCCTGACGCTGGACGCCCCCGTCACCATCGTCGCGGACCCCGCCGGGACCGGCATCCGACGTGTGCGGCTGACCCGCCCCGGCGGCGACGTCCAGCTCTTCCGGCCGGGACTTTCCATCGCCGAACTCACCCAGCCGGGCCAGCCCGCCCAGCGGATCTCCCTCCCGCGCCGCAGCCTCCGTGACTGCCTCGCCGAAGAACTGCGCCGTCTGGACCCCGACGAAGTATTTGGCGAAGTGATTACTATTGGACTGCCACGTACCAATCTAAGGAGCGTCCGACCCAGTGAGCGTTGACCCACGAGTAAGCATCCATCCTGATTCGTCCGTCCTCATGGCCGCCATAGCGGCACGCCTGATCACCAAGCTCGTTGATGTCCAGGACAAGTACGGCGAAGCCACGGTGGTGCTCACCGGGGGAACCGTGGGAATCGGCACGCTGAAGGCTGTGGCGGACTCCCCGGCGGCGCCCGCCGTCGACTGGTCCAAGGTCAACTTCTGGTGGGGTGACGAACGCTTCCTCGCTTCCGCAGATCCGGAACGGAACACCAAGCAGGCATTCGACGCGCTGCTGTCCCACATTTCAGTGGACCCGGAGCGCGTCCACTCGCCGGGTTCTTCCGATGAGTTCGATACCCCCGAGGAAGCGGCTGAGGACTACGCCCGCCAGTTGCGGGATGCCGCGGCGGCCGAGCACGCGGCGGACATGTCCGACGACAGGCCCGATGAACCGTCCGCGCTCCCCCGCCTGGACGTGGTGCTGCTGGGTGTGGGTCCTGACGCCCACATTGCTTCGCTGTTCCCGGAGCAGGCCGGAGTCCGCGAGAAAGAGCGCACAGTGGTTGGTGTGCGGAACTCCCCCAAGCCGCCCCCGCTGCGGATCTCCCTGACCCTGCCTGCCATCAACACGGCGGCGGAGGTTTGGATGGTTGTGGTAAGCGAGGACAAGGCTGGAGCCGTGGGACTCGCTTTGGCCGGGGCCAACCCGGTGCAGGTTCCTGCGTCCGGCCCGCGGGGAACGTCCCGGACCCTGTGGCTTATCGACGAGAACGCAGCGTCACGCGTCCCCGAGCAGCTGGTCCGGAAGGACGCCGCGGGCGCGTAGCTTTTCCAGCGCTCCGGCCAGGACGTCTTCGGCGTCCTGGCCGGAGCGCCGTTCTTTAACGTATTCCAGGTGGCTCTTGTAGCCGTCGTCGAATGGGTCATCCGGCGCCGCCGCCTGGCCGTCCCGGGAAGCGGTCGCGCCGCACCGCCGGCAGTCCCACGTCTGCGGAATCTGGTCGTCAGGCATTTTCAGGAACACCGGCTGGGTCTCGTGGCCCCTCGCGCACCAGTAGGACACCCGGATGCGCGGGAGGGGCCGGGAGGACGAGTCGTTGGACTGCAGGCTCGATCCGGAGCCTGCGACAACCCCGGCACGGGTGCCTCGAAAGCCTGATGCTGGATGGACCATGGAAACTCCTGCCTCGACGCGGACACCGGAGCCCTGCAGCTTAAACAAAAACTGTGGCTGCCGGGTAAACCGACAGCCACAGTTTAGATGCCCGGGCCGGGCGGCGGGAGTGCCGCAGGACCCTATCCAGCGGACCCTTTAGGAGTCACCGGCGCCGCTGAAGCGCATGATCAGACCAAGCCCGATGATCACCACGCCCCAAGTGACGCCCAGGATGATGGTGAAGCGGTTGAGGTTGCGTTCTGCCACGCCCGAGGAGCTGAGGCCTGAGCTCATGCCGCCGCCGAACATATCTGACAGTCCGCCGCCGCGCCCCTTGTGCAGGAGGATCAGCAGCGTCAGCAGGAGGCTGGTGATACCCAGGAGGATCTGCAGAATGACATGAAGAACGTCCACGACGGCCTTTCGGAAGTTGGAATTGCGGGAGTATGCGCTGGCTACGGACTAGTCCGTGACCAGGTGGCTCTCGAACCTGACAATATTAGCAAACTCAGCCGGGTCAAGGCTGGCGCCGCCCACCAGGAGGCCGTCCACATCGCGCTCCTTCAGGATGGCGGCAGCGTTGTTGGCCTTGACCGAGCCGCCGTACAGCAGCCGGGTCTTGGCTGCCACGTCGGCGCCGAAAAGGCTCTCGAGTTCTGCGCGGATGGCGGCGCACATCTCCTGGGCGTCCTCCGGTCCGGCAACTTCACCGGTGCCGATGGCCCAGACGGGCTCGTACGCGACCACCAGTTCGGCTGCCTGCTCGTTGCTAAGGCCAGCCACTCCGGCACGGAGCTGCTGGAGCGTGTGCTCGACGTGGGTTCCGGCCTGGCGGATTTCCAGTCCTTCCCCCACGCAAAGGACGGGGGTGACGCCGTGCTTGAACGCTGCCTTGACCTTGGCGTTGAGGACGTCGTCGGACTCGTTGTGGATGGTCCGGCGTTCGCTGTGGCCCACCAGCACGTACTTGCAGCCGAGCTTGTTCAGGAACTGCCCGGAGATGTCGCCGGTGTAGGCGCCTGAGTCGAACTGCGAGAGGTCCTGGCCGCCGTACGCGACCTGCAGGTCGTCGCCCTGCACCAGGGTCTGGACCCCGCGGAGGTCGGTGAACGGCGGGAAGACGGCCACCTCGACGCGGCTGTAGTCATGCTTCGCGTCGGACAGCGTCCAGGCGAGTTTCTGCAGGAGGGTGATCCCCTGCACGTGGTCCATGTTCATTTTCCAGTTGCCCGCGATGAAGGGCTTGCGGTCGAAAGCGCCGTTCGTTGACGTAGTCACGTAATCTCCAAAAAGTTCTTGATATGTGTTCGGTAGGCAGGCTGCCATGGGCAACCTGCTGGCCGGAGGACTGCGAAGTCCGTTTCTGGCGGACAGCAGCGGTGGTTCTGCAGTCCCGCTTTACCGGTCTGGTTCTAGCGGTCCAGGACGCTGAGGCCGGGGAGTTCCTTGCCTTCGAGGTACTCCAGGCTGGCGCCGCCGCCGGTGGAAATATGGCCAAACTGGTCATCGCTGAATCCCAGGGTGCGTACTGCCGCGGCTGAATCTCCGCCGCCCACCACGGTGAACCCCTCGGTGCCGGTCAGGGCCTGTGCAATGGCGCGGGTGCCTGCAGAGAAGGCCTCGAATTCGAAGACGCCCATCGGGCCGTTCCAGAAGACCGTCCGGGCTCCCTTGATCCGCTCCGCGAAGGCGGCAGCGGTATCGGGACCAATGTCCAGGCCGATGCCCTGGGCACCAAAGCTGCTGCCCTCAATGGCGTCGGCTGCAACCGTTTCGTGCGCAGCGTCGGCAGCGAACTTCTCTGCCACCACCACGTCCGTGGGAACCACGAACTCAGTGCCGGCGTCCGCTGCGCGCTTCAGGTAGTCCTGGACCACCGGGATCTGGTCCTCTTCAAGGAGGCTTGAGGCAACCTTGTGGCCCTGTGCCGCCAGGAAGGTGAAGAGCATGCCGCCGCCCACCAGGATGGTGTCCGCCTTGCCGATCAGGTTGTTGATCACCGCGAGCTTGTCCGAGACCTTGGACCCGCCCAGAACCACCACGTAGGGGCGCTGGGTGTCGGCGGTCAGCTTCCGCAGGACCTCGACCTCGGTGTGCACCAGGTCGCCCTGGTACGACGGGAGCCGGGTGGCGACGTCGTAGACGCTGGCGTGCTTGCGGTGGACGGCACCGAAGGCGTCATCCACGTACGCGCCATTGCTGCCGGTGAGTGCCACCAGCTCGTCGGCGAAGGCGCCCCGTTCGGCGTCGTCCTTGCTGGTCTCCCGGGCATCGAAGCGAACGTTCTCCAGAACGAGTGCTTCACCGTCCTGCAGGGATGCAGCGGCAGCCTTGGCGGCGTCGCCGACGGTATCTGCGGCCAGGGTTACCTTGAAGCCCGCCAGCTCGGCGAGGCGGTCCACTGCGGGGCGAAGGGAGTACTTGTCCTCCGGGGCGCCCTTGGGGCGTCCGAGGTGGGCTGTTACCAGCACGCGGGCACCGGCGTCCGTGAGCTTTGCCAGCACTGGGAGTGAGGCCTTGATGCGGCCGTCGTCAGTGACTGTAGAGCCGTCGAGCGGCACATTCAGGTCACTTCGAACCAGAATGTACCGCCCGCGGACACCTTCAGCGATCAGTTCGTTGAGGGTGTGTGATGTCATGTGTCTAACCCTAGCCCAGCTTGGCTGCTACAAGCTCCGTGAGGTCGACGAGGCGGTTGGAGTAGCCCCATTCGTTGTCATACCAGGAAACAACCTTGACCTGGTTGCCGATGACCTTGGTCAGGTCGGCGTCGAAGATGGACGAAGCGGGGTCGCCAACGATGTCGGAGGACACGATCGGCTCTTCCGTGTAGGTCAGGAAGCCCTGCAGCTCGTCGGACTCGGAGGCACGCTTGAGGGCTGCGTTGACTTCCTCGACGGTGGTTTCGCGGGAGACGGTGACGGTGAGGTCGGTGGCGGAGCCGGTGGGCACGGGAACGCGGATGGCGTAGCCGTCCAGCTTGCCCTTGAGCTCAGGCAGGACCAGGCCGATGGCCTTGGCGGCACCGGTGGAGGTGGGAACCATGTTGATGGCTGCGGCGCGTGCACGGCGCAGGTCCTTGTGCGGGCCGTCCTGGAGGTTCTGGTCGGCGGTGTAGGCGTGCACGGTGGTCATGAGGCCGCGCTCGATGCCGAACTCGTCGTTGACGACCTTTGCCAGCGGGCCGAGGCAGTTGGTGGTGCAGGACGCGTTGGAAATGATGTTGTGCTTGGCGTTGTCGTAGAGGTTGTGGTTAACACCCATGACGATCGTGATGTCTTCGTCCGAGGCGGGAGCGGAGATCAGGACCTTCTTGGCGCCGGCATCGATGTGCTTCTTGGCGTCGGCAGCCTTGGTGAAGAAGCCGGTGGATTCGATCACGATGTCAACGCCCAGTTCGCCCCAGGGGAGGTTGGCGGGATCGCGTTCGGCCAGGACCTTGACCACGTTGCCGTTGACGACGATGTTGCCGTCCTTGACCTCGATGGTTTCCTTCAGCCGGCCGCCGACAGAGTCGTACTTGAACAGGTGGGCCAGGGCTTCGGGGCTGGTGAGGTCGTTGACGGCAACGATCTCGAGATCTGCGCCTTGGGCAAGCGCTGCGCGGAAGTAGTTGCGGCCGATGCGGCCAAAGCCGTTGATACCAATACGGGTCGTCACTTTTACAGTCTCCTTGGTGCTTTGAAAAGCACTACTAGTTGAGCGGGCGTTGAAGCCAACTAACAGATCCCGCACGCCATTGGGCAGAGATGATTTACACGGAGGGCGACCAGCCTCATTGCTGAAGGCTAACCGCCTTCCGTGACCTATCTTACGTTTAACTGGGTCCGCCCCCGCAAGTGCGGGGGCGGACGGTCCACATCCCGGCCCGTTTAAGTCAGAATGTGAAGTTTGTTACAGCGATGTATATCGCACGTCACTACGGGAGAGTGATAAGTCCCGTGGCGTTGGTGCGTGCTGCCTCGAAGCGCTGGGCGACGTCGGCCCAGTTGACGATGTTCCAGAACGCCTTGACGTAGTCGGCCTTGACGTTGACGTAGTCCAGGTAGAAGGCGTGCTCCCACATGTCCAGCATCAGCAGCGGGGTGGTGCCCAGCGCAACGTTGCCCTGCTGGTCGTAGAGCTGCTCGATGACCAGGTTCCCGCCGATGGGCTCGTAGGCCAGGAAGCCCCAGCCCGAGCCCTGCAGGCCGAGGGCCGCGGCGGAGAACTGGGCGCGGAACGCGTCGAAGGAGCCGAAGGCGTCATCGATCGCTGCGGCCAGTTCGCCCTCGGGCTTGTCGCCGCCGTCCGGGGAGAGGTTCTTCCAGAACACGGAGTGGTTGATGTGGCCGCCGGTGTGGAACGCGAGGTCCTTGGAGAGCCGGTTGATGTTGGCGAAGTCGCCCTTCTCGCGGGCCTCGGCCAGCTGGGCCAGGGCGTTGTTGGCGCCTGCCACGTAGGTGGCGTGGTGCTTGCTGTGGTGCAGCTCCATGATCCGCGCAGAGATGTGCGGTTCGAGGGCGGCGTAGTCGTAGCTGAGTTCCGGCAATACGTACTCGGTCACAAAATCCTCCAATATCGTGGACCAGGAAGGCCCGGTTGGTAACTCTTGGATTGTGCATCCGGGCAGCTGGTGCCCGGAATTATTTCTGATTCTATGGGGCGCCTACTCGTCCAGCATTTCAGGCGTCACATTGGCGTCCGTTCCGGGAATGCCCAGGTCAAGCGCCCGCTTGTCCGCCATGGCGAGCAGGCGGCGGATCCGGCCGGCAATTGCGTCCTTGGTCATCACGGGGTCGGCGAGCCGGCCCAGCTCGTCAAGGCTCGCCTGTTTGTGGGCCACGCGCAGCTCGCCGGCGTACTTCAGGTGGTCCGGGACGTCGTCGCCCAGGATTTCCAGCGCCCGGTCCACGCGTGCGCCGGCGGCCACGGCCGCCTGGGCGGAGCGGCGCAGGTTGGCGTCATCGAAGTTGGCGAGCCGGTTGGCCGTGGCCCTGACTTCCTTGCGCATCCGGCGTTCCTCCCACACCATCAGTGCGTCGTGGGCGCCCATGCGTGTCAGGAGCGCGGCGATGGTGTCGCCGTCGCGGATGACGACGCGGTCCACTCCCCTGACCTCGCGGGCCTTGGCCTGAATGTCCAGCCGGCGGGCGGCGCCCACCAGGGCCAGGGCCGATTCCGGACCCGGGCAGGTGACTTCCAGCGAAGACGACCGGCCGGGTTCGGTGAGCGAACCATGCGCCAGGAACGCCCCGCGCCACACGGCTTCGGCGTCTGCGGCCGAGCCGTTGACGACGGCGGACGGCAGGCCGCGCACGGGGCGGCCGCGGCCATCCAGCAGTCCGGTCTGGCGGGCCAGCGCCTCGCCGTCGCGGACCACGCGGACCACGTAGCGGCTGGCGCGGCGGAGCCCGCCGGCGGAGACCACGATGATTTCGCTCTGGTGTCCGTAGACCTCGGCGATGGCGGCGCGGAGCCGGCGTGCAGTGGACGCGAGGTCAACTTCCGCCTCGATGACGATCCTGCCCGAAATGATGTGCAGTCCCCCGGCGAACCGGAGCATTGCGGAGACTTCAGCCTTGCGCACTGATGACTTCTTGATGTCCAGACGGGACAGTTCTTCCTTGACCGATGCTGTCAGTGCCATGGCACCTTCCTAACTGTTCCCAAAAATGTCCTGGTACGCCGTGGCCAGCCGGAGCGGCTCATGGACGGGGCGGCGTCCCGACGCCCCTACTTTACCCAAGACCACCTCCGCGCCGATCATGCCGGCGGCCTTCTCGAACTCCTGCCGGTCCGGTACCGACGCGGGATCGGCCAGGACCACGTCCACGCTGAACTCGGGGGCGTAGCGCCGGAGGACGTGGAGGTGGTCGGCCGCCGACATGCCGCTGGTTTCCTTGGTGTCCGTGGCGAGGTTCATGGTGAGGCAGCGTTTGGCAGGGGTGCTGCACAGTGCCTGCCGCATCTCCGGGAGGAGCAGGTGCGGAAGGACTGACGTGTACCAGGAGCCGGGGCCCAGGACCACCCAGTCCGCCAGTTCGATTGCCGTCAGTGCGTCGGTGCAGGCAGGTGCAGCTTCGGGGAGGAGCCGGACCTCCTCCAGCGAGCCGGCCACGGCACAGCGTGCCTGGCCGTGGATGGTGTGGAGGGCAGTTCCACCGTCGGGTGCGGTGACGCGGACGTCGCCTTCGATGGTGAGCGGGACCGTGGACATGGGCAGCACCTGGCCGCGGGCGCCGAGCAGGGCGCCGGCCCATTTGAGCCCGGCAACGGTATCGCCCAGCAGCTCCCACAGGGTGACGATCAGGAGGTTGCCCATGGCGTGCTCGTCCAGCGAACCGCCGGGCCCCTTCCCGGCACGGAACCGGTGCTGCATGACGTCGCGCCAGGTGCGGCCCCAGTCGGTGTCATCGCAGAGCGCGGACAGGGCCATCCGGAGGTCTCCCGGCGGAAGGACGCCGTACTCCTCGCGAAGACGCCCGGAGGAGCCGCCGTCGTCCGCCACCGTGACCACCGCGGTGAGTTCGGAGGTGAGCAGGCGCAGCGCGGACAGCGAGGCCGCCAGGCCGTGCCCGCCGCCCAAAGCCACCACGTTGGGGCCCTTGTCCTGCTGGCCCGAGCCCTTGCCGGTGGCGGGCGGCACCAGGGGCAGGGCTCCGGTGAACAGGGCCATTATTCGCGGCCCAGATCCCGGTGCGCGGTGGTCACCGTGACCCGCGGATACTGCGCGAGTTTCTTGGAGAGTTCAACCGCGACGGCGACGGAGCGGTGCTTGCCGCCCGTGCAGCCGACGGCGATGGTGGCGTAGTGCTTGTTCTCCCGGCGGTATCCCTCCAGGACGGGTTCCAGGGCCAGGACGTAGCGGTCCACGAAGTTCTTGACGCCCTCGGCCTCCAGGACGTAGTCGCTGACGTCCTTGTCCAGGCCGGTCTGCGGGCGCAGCTGCGGCACCCAGTGGGGGTTGGGGATGAACCTGACGTCGGCCACATAGTTGGCATCGACCGGCAGGCCGTACTTGAAGCCGAAGCTCATGACGTTGAGCCGCAGGGCCACCGGGCCGGTTTCACTGAACAGTTCCGTGATGGCCGTGGCCAGCCCGTGGACGTTGTAGTTGGAGGTGTCGAGGACGACGTCGGAGCTGTCGCGCAGTTCCTGCAGCAGCTCACGTTCGGCGGCAATGCCGTCAAGGATGCGCCCGCCGCCCTGCAGGGGGTGCGGGCGTAAGCCCTGTTCGAACCTCCGGACCAGGACGTTGTCGCTGGCGTCGAGGAACAGGACGCGGAAGGTCACACCGCTGGCGGCCAATGCCCCCAGGGCTGCACGGATATCCGCGAAGAGGCCCTTGCTGCGGACGTCGATCACCACTGCCAGCCGGGGAATCGACTGCGGGGCGTGCGAGACCAGCTCCGCGAGCGTTCCCAGCATCTGCGGCGGCAGGTTCTCCACGACGTACCAGCCGTGGTCCTCCAGCGCGTCCGCGGCGGTGCTCCGTCCGGCGCCGGACATCCCGGTGACCACCAGCAGTTCCGCTTCGAGCGGCTTGACGGGCTCCAGCCCGTCGTGGCCCGCTCCGGATCCCGCGGTCGTGTCTGCCATGAAGCCTGCCCCGTTTCCTCGTTGTTCCCGGGGCCGCCGCTGTGGCACTGCCCCGTCCTTTACCCTAGCTAAGTTTCAATGATTTCGCCGGTGGTCATGTTGATCGCGGGCACGGTCACGGCCTCGGCCCCCTCCGCCGCGAAGTGGTTGACGATGGCCCCGGCCAGGGCAGGGCCAATGCCCTTCGCCTCTGCGAGCTCCTCCACCGTGGCGGCCTTCACGCCCTTGACGGATCCAAAGTGCGCCAGCAGGGCTTTCCGCTTGGAGGCGCCCAGGCCCGGGACGGCGTCCAGTGCCGACACCGTCATGGCCTTGCCGCGCTTCTGCCGGTGGAAAGTGATGGCAAAGCGGTGGGCCTCGTCGCGGATCCGCTGGAGCAGGTAGAGTCCCTGCGAGGTCCGGGGAAGGATCACCGGGAAGTCGCTGTCCGGAAGCCAGACTTCCTCCAGGCGTTTGGCGAGCCCCACGACGTAGACGTCGTCGATCCCGAGGTCCTTGAGTGCACGGGCGGCCGCGTTCACCTGCGGCTGGCCGCCGTCCACCACCACCAGGTTGGGCGGGTAGGCGAACTTGGCCTTTGGCGCCGGCGTGGTGCTGTCCAGCACCTCCGCGCCCGGTGCCGCCTCCGGGCCGTCAGCTTCCAGCACGGATTCGTCCACCTGCGCCGACTTGTCCTGGAGGTAGTGGCGGAACCTGCGCGTCAGGACGTCGTGCATGGCGGCGGTGTCATCAGCGGCCGCGGGGCCGGTGATGGAGAACTTGCGGTAGTCGGACTTCTTGGGCAGCCCGTCCTCCACCACCACCATGGAAGCCACGACGTTGGTGCCCTGGACGTGGGAGACGTCGAAGCATTCGATCCGGAGCAGGGGAACCGGAAGGTCCAGGGCTTCCTGCAGCTCCTGGAGGGCCTGCGACCTGACAGTGATGTCACCTGCCCGCCGTGTCTTGTGAAGCTTCAATGCGTGTTCGGCATTCTCGCGCACAGTGGACATCAGTGCCGCCTTGTCACCGCGCTGCGGCACCCGGATGTCCACTTTGGCGCCGCGGATCCCGCCCAGCCAATTGGCCAGGTCTTCCTGGTTGCTGGGGGCCACCGGCACCAGGACTTCACGGGGCAGCCGGCCGTGCGTGTCGCCGTCCTCCCCGTAGACCTGCTGCAGCAGGTGCTCCACCAGGTCCGGGGTGGTGAAGTCCTCCACTTTTTCGACTACCCAGCCGCGCTGGCCTCGGATCCTGCCGCCGCGGACGTGGAACACCTGGACGGCGGCTTCGAGCTCGTCTTCGTGCAGGGCGAAGACGTCGGCATCGGTGTCCTCGGAGAGCACCACGGCGTTGCGTTCGAATACCTTCCGCAGCGCGGTGATGTCGTCACGCAGCCGGGCTGCGTGCTCGTAGTCGAGCTTCGCCACGGCGTCGCCCATCTGCTTTTCCAGCTTATTGATGAAGCGTTTGGCTTCGCCGCCCATGAAGGCACAGAAATCGTCGGCCAGTGCCCGGTGGTCCTCCGGCGAAATCCGTCCGACGCACGGCGCGGAGCACTTGTCGATGTAGCCCAGCAGGCAGGGCCGGCCGCTTGCCTCGGCCCGCTTGAAGACGCCGGCGCTGCAGCTCCGGACGGGGAAGACCCGGAGCAGGGTGTCCATGGTCTCCCGGATGGCGCAGGCGGTGTAGGGGCCGAAATAGCGGGTCCCTTTCCGTTTGTCGCCGCGCATGACCTGCACCCGCGGGTACTTTTCGCTCATGGTCACGGCCAGGTAGGGATACGTCTTGTCATCCCGGAACACCACGTTGAAGCGCGGCTTGAATTCCTTGATCCAGGTGTATTCCAACTGCAGCGATTCGAGTTCGCTGCCCACCACGGTCCACTCGACGCTGCTGGCCGCGTGGACCATCGCATAGGTCTTGGGCAGCAGCCCCGCCGGGTTGGCGAAGTAGGAGTTCAGCCGGGACCGGAGGCTTTTGGCTTTGCCCACGTAGATGACCCGGCCGTGCGGATCACGGAACCGGTAGACGCCCGGGTTGGTGGGGATTTCACCGGTTTTGGGCCGGTAACTTGCTGGATTTGCCACCTATCAAGTCTACTGAGTCGCGCCGGCTCTCCATGCCAACCGGAGCATCCAGACCCGGTCCGGGCCTGCGTGCGGCGGTTTCCGGTTACTCGGCGGACTTGCTCTGGTTGTAACTGGCGGAGCGCTCCTGGCCGCTGAGGCCGGCGATTGCGTCCATGATCCTGTCCGTGACCTCGCGGCGGGCCGGCAGTGAGTGGTCCGGTCCCGTCTTGTCGAAGTACAGCGGCTCCCCCACCTTCATGGTGAAGTGCTGCGGCTTGACCCCTTTTTCGTAAGCACGCTGAAGCTTTTCGGTCCCGATCAGCCCGACGGGGATCACGGGCGCCCCGGTGGTGAGGGCCAGCCAGCCGACGCCGGTGCGTCCCCGGTAGAGGATGCCGTCGCGGGAGCGCGTGCCCTCGGGGTAGATGCCGATGCCGCGGCCGGACTCCAGGATGTCCAGCAGGGTTTTCAGTGCCTGGACGCTGGCTGCCTGCTCACCCCGCTCCACGGGGATGGAGCCGACGGATTCGAAAAAGGCTTTCATGACCTTGCCCTTGACGCCGCCCGTGGTGAAGTACTCGGCCTTGGCAAAGAAGGCAACCGGCCGCGGCATCAGGGCCTGGACGATCACGCTGTCGAAGAAGGACAGGTGGTTGGGTGCCACGATAAAGGGGCCATCGGAAGGGACGTTTTCGAGTCCGACGACGGTGGGCCGGCAGGTGCCGGCGATCAGGTTGCGCGTGGTCCAGCGGACGGCATCAAACATTTCCATCGTTGACCACCCCGCTCATGGCCGCGGTGTGGACCGCCTGCAGCCGCTCGATGACCGCTACCAGTTCCTCGCCCGTGCTGACGACCGCCACGGATCCGGCTTCCTCCAGCTCCCCGTCGGGCGCGAATCCCCAGACAACTCCAATGCAGTCCAGCCCGTTGGCGATGGCACCGGACACGTCCTGGGCGCGGTCGCCCACCATAATGGCGTGCTGGGTGTCCAGGTCCCTCAGGGCGGCGGCGATGATCTGGGTCTTGCCCAGGGGGACGCCTTCCACCAGCGTTTCGTCGTCGGCAGAGCCGTGGATGCCGTGGAAGAGGCCGTCGATGCCGTGGTGTGCCAGGACTTTATGCGCCAGCCGCTGGGGTTTTTGCGTTGCCACAGCAACGGGGCGTCCCGCCGCCGCGAAGGATTCCAGGATTTCCCGGATACCGGGGTAGAGCCGGCTCTGGGCAATTCCCCTGGCGACGTAGTGTTCGCGGTACCGGTGGACCACCTCTTCCACGCGCTCCGCGGGCACGTTTGCCACGTTGAGCAGGGAATCGCTCAGCTTGGGGCCAATCATCGAATCGAGCAGGTCCTGGCCGGGAACCGGGAGCCCCAGCCCGCGGAGGGCTGAGGCAATCCCTTCAGTTATTCCACCGGCCGGATCGACAAGAGTGCCGTCCAGGTCAAAGATCACGGGCACTGTTGTTGAAGTCACCGGGTTAGTTTCTCACGACAGCAGGAATGCCTGAAACTCGCATTCCCGTCCAGGAATACTTCCATGCGGTTTCCGTCGGTCAGCCGAGTATTTCGGCCAGGAACTTTCCGGTGTGGCTGGTGGAGGACTTGGCCACCTGCTCCGGCGTTCCCGCCGCGACGATCTGGCCGCCGCCGGAGCCGCCGTCCGGCCCGAGGTCCACCAGCCAGTCGGCGCTCTTGATGACGTCCAGGTTGTGTTCGATGGTGATCACCGTGTTGCCCTTGTCCACCAGCCCCTGCAGGACCATGAGCAGCTTCCGGATGTCCTCGAAGTGCAGGCCTGTTGTTGGCTCGTCCAGGACGTAGATGCTGCGGCCGTTGGACCGCTTCTGCAGTTCTGCCGCAAGCTTGACCCGTTGCGCCTCACCGCCGGAGAGGGTGGTGGTAAGCTGGCCCAGGCGGACGTAGCCCAGTCCCACGTCCACCAGGGTGTTCAGGTGGCGTGCGATGGGTGAGAACGCCGCAAAGAACTCCGCGCCCTCCTCGATGGGCATGTTGAGGACGTCGGCGATGGTCTTGCCCTTGTAATGCACCTCCAGGGTTTCCCGGTTGTAGCGGGCACCGTGGCACACCTCGCACGGCACGTAGACGTCCGGCAGGAAGTTCATCTCGATCTTCAGCGTGCCGTCACCGGAGCATGCCTCGCAGCGTCCGCCCTTGACGTTGAAGGAGAACCGCCCGGGAAGGTAGCCACGCACCTTTGCTTCGGTGGTCTCGGCGAAGAGCTTGCGGATGTTGTCGAACACGCCCGTGTACGTGGCCGGGTTGGACCGCGGGGTACGGCCGATGGGGCTCTGGTCCACGTGGACCACCTTGTCCAGGTGTTCCAGGCCCTGCACGGTCTTGTGCCGGCCCGCCACCTGCTTGGCCCCGTTGAGTTTGTTCGCCAGCACCTTGTAGAGGATCTCGTTGACGAGCGTGGATTTGCCCGAACCACTCACGCCGGTCACCGCGGTGAAGAGTCCCAGCGGGAAGGCTGCGTCGACGTTCAGGAGGTTGTTCTCCCGCGCGCCCACCACTTTGATCTCACGCTTTTTGTCGTATTTACGGCGTTTCTTCGGTACCTCGATGGCCTTGCGGCCGGACAGGTAGTCGCCGGTCAGCGATTCCTTGTTGTCCAGCAGCTCCTTGTAGGTCCCGGAGTGGACAACCTGGCCGCCGTGCTCGCCGGCGCCGGGTCCGATGTCCACGATCCAGTCAGCAACGTGGATGGTGTCTTCGTCGTGCTCCACGACGATGAGGGTGTTTCCCATGTCGCGGAGCCGGGTGAGGGTTTCGATCAGCCGGCGGTTGTCCCGCTGGTGCAGGCCGATGGAGGGTTCGTCCAGGACGTAGAGGACGCCCACCAGGCCGGACCCGATCTGGGTGGCGAGCCTGATGCGCTGCGCTTCGCCGCCGGAGAGGGTGGCGGACGGACGCTCGAGGTTGAGGTACTCCAGTCCAACGTCCAGGAGGAACGTCAGGCGGGCCTGGATCTCCTTGAGGACCTGGTGGGCGATCTGGGCTTCGCGCCCGGTCAACACCAGGTTGTTCAGGAACTCCGCGCAATCCCGCATGGGCAGCGCGGCCACCTCGGCGATGGACTTGCCGTTGATCAGCACCGACAAGGATGCCGGGTTGAGGCGTGCGCCGTTGCAGGCGGGGCAGGGAACCTGCCGCATGTATTCCTCGTAGCGGTCGCGGGCCCAGTCCGAATCGGTCTCGCCGTGCTTGCGGTGGACGTACTGGATGGCGCCTTCGAACCCGGTGCTGTACTTGCGTTCGCGGCCAAAGCGGTTGCGGTACTGCACCACCACCTTGTGGTCCTTGCCATGCAGGATGGTCTGGCGTACATCCTTGCCCAGCTTCTCCCACGGCGTGGCCATGGAGAAGCCCACTTCCTTGGCCAGGCCTTCCAGGAGCCGGTTCCAGTATTCGGTGGTGGCCGTGCCCAGCGACCATGGTGCGATGGCGCCCTCCGACAGGGACAGCTCCGGGTTGGGCACGATGAGTTCCTCATCAACCTCAAGCCGGGTGCCGATTCCACTGCAGGCGGCGCAGGCGCCGAACGGGTTGTTGAATGAGAACGAGCGGGGCTCGATCTCATCGATGGCGAGCGGGTGCTCGTTGGGGCATGCAAGGTTTTCGGAGAACGCCCGGATCCGTCCCGGCGCATCGGCTTCGAGGTCCACGAATTCGGCCAGGACGCGGCCCTCGGACAGCCCAAGGGCTGTTTCGATGGAGTCCGTGAGCCGTTGGCTGATGCCTTCCTTGACCACCAGGCGGTCCACTACTACTTCGATGGTGTGCTTGAACTGCTTGCCGAGCTTGGGAGGATCGCTCAGCTGGACCAGGTTGCCGTCCACCCGTGCCCGCGAATATCCCTTTGCCGTCAGTTCCTTGAAGAGGTCCACGAACTCGCCCTTGCGTCCGCGCACCACCGGTGCCAGGACCTGGAAGCGTGTGCCCTCGTCGAGTTCAAGGAGCTGGTCCACGATCTGCTGCGGGGTCTGCTTGGACACCGGCTCGCCGCAGACCGGGCAGTGCGGCCTGCCAACACGCGCCCACAACAGTCGCATGTAGTCGTAGATTTCGGTGATGGTGCCCACCGTTGACCGGGGGTTCTTGCTGGTGGATTTCTGGTCGATGGAGACCGCCGGGGAGAGGCCTTCGATGAAATCGACGTCAGGCTTGTCCACCTGGCCCAGGAACTGGCGTGCGTAAGCGGAGAGGGATTCAACGTAGCGCCGCTGGCCTTCGGCGAAAATGGTGTCGAATGCCAGCGAGGACTTCCCGGAGCCCGAGAGGCCGGTGAAGACGATCATGGCATCACGCGGCAGGTCGAGGTCCACGTTGCGCAGGTTGTGCTCCCGCGCGCCCTTCACCACGAGGCGGGAGAGGTCCGGACGCTGCAGGGAGGCAGCAGGGGGGACGGCGAGGGAGGTGGCGGGGGCAGGGGTTTCTTCAGCTAAGGCTTTAGGCACCCCATAATGCTAATCGAAAACTTTTTCGAACATCGACGGTTCCGCCCTCAGGGAACATCGTAGGCGGCGGCCAGGAGTTTCACGGCCTCGGCGAAGCTGGCGCCCTGGGATTTGGCGACGGCGGCATAGGCGGCAGCGGCCTCGGACAGGCCACCCAGCCTCTCGTCACGTGCCGAGACCACGGTCCCGTTGCGTCCCCGGGTGGCAACGATGCCGGCCGCCTCCAGTTCCTTGTACGCCCTTGCCACGGTGTGCGGGGCGACGTCGAGTTTCTCTGCAAGGGCCCGCACCGCAGGGAGCCTGGTACCCGGCGCCAGGGCGCCGTTGTCCGCCAGATGGATGACCTGGAGCCGCAGCTGTTCGAACAGCGCCACGCTGCTGGCCGGATTGGGCCGCCAGGAACCGGGAAACTCTCCGGCGGCGCTCACAGGCCGTTCTCCAGGACCTCTGCCCTGCCGTCCCGTTCGGCAAACTGGGCGTTGTACAGCTTGGCGTAGTAACTGTTGGCGGCAAGCAGGCTTGCATGCGTACCCTGCTCAACGATGCGTCCGTGGTCCATGACGAGAATTAGATCAGCGTTGCGGATAGTGGACAAACGGTGGGCGATCATGAAGCTCGTCCGTCCGTGGCGGAGCCTCTGCATCGCCTGGCGGATGAGCAATTCCGTCCTGGAATCCACGGAACTGGTTGCTTCGTCCAGGACCAGGACGGCCCGCCCCGCAAGCTGCGCCCGGGCGATGGTGAGCAGTTGCCGCTGGCCCTGGCTGAGCGGCTCCCCGCCGTTTTCCAGCACCGTTCCGTATCCGTGGGGCAGCGACCTGATGAAGCGGTCCGCGTGGGTGGCCTCAGCGGCAGCGACGATGGCAGCATCCGGCGCGCCAGGCAGGCCGTAGGCGATATTTTCGCGGATGCTGCCGTCGAAGAGCCAGGAATCCTGGAGGACCACACCGAACTGCGCCCGCAACTGGTCCCGGGGAATTGCGGCAATGTCCTGCCCGCCCATGGTGATCACGCCGGATGAGGGTTCCAGGAACCGCATGAGGAGATTCACCACGGTGCTCTTGCCTGCGCCGGTGTGTCCCACGATGGCTACTGCCTGCCCCGGCTCCACGGTGAAGGTGAGGTTGCGGACGGCGGGCACGGATCCGGGGTAGCCGAAGGTGACGTCATGGAAGGTTATGCGGCCGCCGGCCGGGGTGGCGGCACCCTGCCCGCCCGGCTCCGGCGGGTCTTCGCCGGCGTCCAGGAGGACGAATACCCTGGCGGCCGACGCCGCGCACGACTGCATGACGTTCAACAGCCCGCCGATCTGGCCCACCGGCTGGGTGAACAGCCGGCTGAACTGGATGAAGGCCTGGACTCCCCCGATGGTCATGGCGCCTGCGATGACCTGCAGGGCCCCCACCACGGCAACCGCGATGTAGTTGAGGTTGGACATCAGCACCATCAGTGGCTGGACCACCCCGGCTGAGTACTGCGCCTTGGCTGCCGCCCGCGCCAGGCGTCCATTGCTGCGGGTGAAGACGTCCGCCGCCTGTTCCTGCCGGCCGAAAGCCTTGATGACTTCGTGGCCACTGATGAATTCCTCCACGTGGCTGTTCAGTTCCCCGGTCTCCTTCCACTGCCGGGCAAAATGCTCCTGGGACCGCCTGGCCACCAGGACCGTGATCAATGTGGAGACGGGGACGGTGGCAATGGCGATGGCCGCGAGCAGCGGTGAGATCCACAGCATCATGGCCAGCGAGCCGCACAGCATCAGGACCGACACGATGAGCTGGGTCAGGACCTGGTTCAGGGCCTGGGCGATGTTGTCGATGTCGTTGGTGGCACGGCTCAGCACGTCACCGCGGGAGCGTTCGCGGAAGTAGGTGGAGGGCAGCCGGTGCAGCTTGTCCTCCACCGACGCGCGCAGGCGGTACATGAGCCCCTGCACGGCCCGGGCGGTCAACGCGCCCTGGACCCAGTTGAACAGGGAAGCAAAGACGTACATCGTCGCCACGGCTGCCAGGAGGGCTCCGAGGCGTTGGTCCAGGCTGCCCTGGAGGACGCCCTCCACCACCTCGTCGGTGGCATCACCGAGGTACTTGGGTGCCGCGACGTTGAGGACGGCAAAGGCACAGGTGGATCCCACCGCTCCGAGCATCTGGAGCCGGAAGGGGCGCAGGAGGCCGAGGAGCCTGTCGGCCGTTGGCCAGAACCTGTACGCCGTTTCCCCGGCTTCTTCCCCAGCCGTCACAGCGTGCCGTCCAGCGCGAGCTGGGATTCTGCAATCTCGCGGTAGGTGGCGGACGTTTCCAGCAACTCCCGGTGCGTTCCCTGCGCAACGAGGCGGCCGTCGTCGAGCACCAGGATGAGGTCCGCGTCCTCCACGGCTGAAATGCGCTCGGCCACGATGACCACCGTCGCGGCGGCGAGCGCCTGTTCCAGGGCCTGCCGCAGCCTGGTGTCCGTGTCGTAGTCGAGGGCGGAGAAGCTGTCGTCAAACAGGTAGAGGGGCGCCTTTCGCAACAACGCCCGGGCGATGCACAGCCTTTGCCGCTGCCCGCCGGACAGGCTGGCGCCTCCCTGGCCCACGGGAGTGGCAAGACCCAGCGGGAGGTCATCCATGAACCGCATGGTCTGCGCCGTTTCCAGGGCCGTCCACAGTTCCCCGTCCGTGGCCCCAGGCGCGGCCATCCGCAGGTTGTCGGCGATAGTGCCGGTGAACAGGTGGGAATGCTGGGGCACGATGGCCATCGCTGCGCGCAGCTGGTCCAGGGGCAGGTCCCAAATGTCGTGGCCGGCCAGCAAGATGCGGCCCTGGGTGGGGTCGAGGAACCGTGGAATCAGGTTCAGCAGCGTGGTCTTGCCGCTCCCGGTTGCGCCCACGATTGCGGTGGTGGTACCGGGAGCCGCGGTAAAGCTGATGTCCGCAAGCACGGGAGCTTCTGCTCCCGGGTAGGAGAAGCCAACGCCGTGGAAGGCCAGGGTTGCCGGCTGTGACAGGTCGGGCCGGAGCTGCTGCGGCCCGGCCGGACTGGTGACGGAGGGCTCGGTGTCCAGCACCGCCTGGATACGTTCGGCGCAGACGGCTGCCCGCGGCGCCGTCATCAGCACATACATGGACATCATGATTGCCAGCAGGATCTGCATGATGTAGGCGATGAACGCCGTGAGCGCTCCGAGGTTCATGAGTCCTGACTGGATACGGTGGCCCCCGAACCACACCACGGCAACCGAACTGGTGTTGACCACCAGCATGATCATCGGCAGCATCCCGGCCACCAGGAGCGCCGATCGGAGGTTGTTGGCGGTCAACCGTGCGTTGACCGCCGCGAAACGCCGCCCTTCATGGCCCTGGCGGACGAAGGCGCGGATCACATCCACACCGATGATCTGTTCGCGCAGGATGCCGCCGGACCGGTCCAGCAGTTCCTGGCCCTCCCGGTAGAGCGGAATGAGCCGGCGGACGATCAGATACATGATCAGCAGCAGCAGGGGCACGATGACGATGACGACGACGGACAGCACCACGTCCTGCTGGACGGCCAGCACTATCCCGCCGATGCCCATGGCCGGCCCCGCGAAGAGCATGGTGAAGACAAGCAGGGCGAACGCCTGGATCTGCTGGACATCGTTCGTGGCGCGGGTGGTCAGGCTTTGGGTTCCGAACAGGGCCACGTCCTGGGAGGACAGCGTCTGGATCCGGCTGAACACCTCTGCCCGCAGCCGGTGCCCGATACTCATGGCAACGACGGCTCCGAGGTAGCCCGCCGCGATGGCGGAGGCTGCCTGGACCACGGCGATGGCGGCCATGAGCATGCCGAGCCGTGAGATCACGTCGGGCTTGCCCGCCACGATCCCGTCATCGATGATGGCCGCGTTCACGGTAGGCAGCAACAAGTTCGCGCCTGCCTGGACAAGCTGGAGCACAACGATCGCCCACAACTGCGCGTGTTTGCCGGCAAGCTGCCGCTTTAAGAGTCCGACCAGCAAAATACCCCCTGCAGATGCCTACGGCCGAAGAGGGGGCCAGCGGCTTGACCCCAAAGCACAGTGGCCATTGTAAGCCAGATCACTTTCAGGCGCTGTCATGTCCTGTGACGTGCTGGAAAACACGGCGTCCGGGCCCCTACTCCTCCTTGCGGCCCACGGCAAAGATCCGCCGGAATGGAAATACGGTGCCGTGCGCCCCCTGGGGGTAGGCCTCCCGGAGGGCGGCTGCGTACTCCGCTTCGAAATGCCTGGCGTCGTCGTCGCGAAGGACGGCCATAACCGGCCGCAGTGCCGTGCCGCGGACCCACTCCAGCACGGGGTCGGGCCCCTGCAGGACCTGCTGGTAGCTCGTTTCCCAGGCATCCGCCGCACAGCCGGCGTCGAGCAGGATGCCCAGGTAGTCCGCGGGCTCCCCCACCGACTCCCCGCCGCGCAGCACGCCGCCCAGCTTGGCCGCCCAACGGTCGGACGCCGCGAGTTCCCGCATCAGGGAATGCGAGGGGGCGTTGAAGTTGCCCGGCACCTGCATGGCGAACCAGGCTCCCGGGCGGAGGGCCTTCAGCCACCTGCGCATCAGGTCCTGGTGGTCCGGCACCCACTGCAGGGCTGCGTTGCTCACCACGACGTCTGTCTCCCCAGTGGGCATCCATTCGGCGATGTCGGCATGTTCGAACCTCAGGGCGGGGAATGCCTGCGCCAGCGGGGCGGCCTTTGCCAACATCTCCGCGGAGGAATCCAGGCCAACCACCTGGGCGCCGGGCCAGCGTTCGGCCAGGGCAGCTGTCAGGTTCCCCGGCCCGCAGCCAAGGTCGACCACCCGCACGGGGCGGTCAGCATGGATCCGGCCAGTCAGGTCGAAGAACGGCCTGTTCCGGTGGTCATCGAATTTGACGTACTTTGCGGGGTCCCATTTCATGATTTTCTCCAGGTTCTGGCATGCACGGCGGCCAGGCGTAGCCTAACCCGGCCGGACCGCCTGATTCGCCCGCAACGTGGCACTAAGGTTTAAGTCAATGAAACTCGTTGACCAGCTGAGCGATCTGTCCGTCCCCAACACCGCCGCCGTCGACCCCGACGCCCTTTACACCCGGTTCGTGGAGTGGACGGAAACCCGCGGCCTGTCGCTGTACCCGGCCCAGGACGAAGCCATCATGGAGCTGGCAACGGGCGCGAACGTCATCCTGGCCACGCCCACGGGGTCCGGGAAGTCGCTGGTGGCGATCGCCGCGCACTTCCAGGCCATGGCCCAGGGACGGCGGAGCTACTACACCGCCCCGATCAAGGCGCTGGTGTCCGAAAAGTTCTTTGCGCTCTGCGACATTTTCGGCGCGGAGAACGTGGGCATGATCACCGGTGACTCCGGGGTCAACCAGGATGCACCCATCATCTGCTGCACCGCGGAAATCCTGGCCAACATCGCATTGCGGGAGGGCGCTGCAGCCGAACTCGGCGCAGTGATCATGGACGAGTTCCATTTCTACTCCGACCCGCAGCGCGGCTGGGCCTGGCAGGTCCCGCTCCTGGAGCTTCCGCAGGCACAGTTCCTGCTGATGTCCGCCACCCTGGGTGACGTCAGCCGCTTCGAGGAGGGGCTGACGTCGCTGACGGGCCGGGCCACCACCACGGTGAGTTCTGCCGAGCGGCCCATTCCGCTGCACTACTACTACCACCAGACCCCGGTCCACGAGACGCTGGAGGAACTGCTCTCCACGAAGCAGGTGCCGGTCTATGTGGTGCACTTCAGCCAGCTTGAGGCGATTGACCGTGCCCAGAACCTGATGAGCATCAACGTGTGCACCCGGGAGGAAAAGGACCGGATCGCAGAGCTCATTGCCAATTTCCGGTTCGCCGCCGGGTTTGGCAAGACGCTGAACCGGCTGGTGCGGCACGGAATCGGCGTACACCACGCCGGCATGCTGCCCAAGTACCGACGGCTGGTGGAGCAGCTGGCCCAGGCAGGACTATTGAAGGTGATCTGCGGGACGGACACGCTGGGCGTGGGTATCAACGTCCCCATACGTACCGTGCTGCTCACCGCCCTGAGCAAGTACGACGGCGTCCGCACCCGCCTGCTCAACTCACGTGAGTTCCACCAGATTGCGGGCCGGGCCGGCAGGGCGGGCTATGACACCGCCGGGACGGTGGTGGTGCAGGCACCCGAGCACGTGGTCGAGAACGTCAAGGCCATGGCGAAGGCCACGGCCAAGTTCGGTGACGACCAGAAGAAACTCCGCCAGGTGGTCAAGAAAAAGCCGCCCGAGGGTTTTGTTTCCTGGGGTGAGCCCACCTTCAAGCGGCTGGTGGAATCTGTCCCCGACCCCCTGACGTCAAGCTTCACGGTAACGCACGCCATGCTGATGAACCTGATGGAACGGCCCGGCGACCCCTTCGCCGCGGCCAGGCGGCTGCTCACGGAAAACCACGAGCCGCGCTCCTCCCAGCTGCGGCTCATGAAGAAGGCGCTGGGCATCTACCGCGAACTCCTCGCCGCCGAAGTCATCGAACGGATCCCGCCGGAGGAGCAGGGGCCAGATGGCCGCACGGTCCGCCTGACGGTGCACCTGCAGCCGAACTTCGCCCTGAACCAGCCACTCTCCCCCTTCGCACTTGCCGCACTGGACCTCCTTGACCCGGAGTCGCCGTCGTACGCCCTGGACGTGGTGTCCGTCATAGAGGCGACCCTGGAGAAGCCGCGGCAGATCCTGTCGGCGCAGCAAAAGAAGGCCCGCGGGGAGGCCGTGGCCGCCATGAAGGCCGACGGCATCGAGTATGACCAGCGGATGGCCATGCTGGACGAGGTCACCTACCCCCAGCCGCTCGCCGATATCCTGGGCGAAGCGTTCGAGGTGTACCGGAAGGCCGCACCGTGGGTGGGCGACTTTGAGCTCGCCCCCAAGTCCGTGGTCCGCGACATGTACGAGCGCGCCATGAACTTTGGCGAATTCGTCCAGTTCTACGGCCTGGCCAGGTCCGAAGGCATCGTCCTGCGGTACCTCGCTGATGCCTTCAAAGCGCTGCGCCAAACCGTTCCCCAGGACATGCTCCGGGAGGACCTCGAAGACCTTGTGGCCTGGCTGGGTGAGCTGGTCCGGCAGGTGGACTCCAGCCTGCTGGACGAGTGGGAGGAGCTGGCGTCCGGTGCGGCGCCCACGCCCCACGACGCGCCGCCGCCCCCGCCGCCGTCGCTCACCTCGAACATCCGCGCGTTCCGGGTGATGGTGCGCAACGAGATGTTCCGCCGCGTGGAACTTTTCGCCGACGAGGACGCCACCGCGCTGGGAGAGCTCGACGCCGGCTCCGGCTGGGGTGCCGAGCGCTGGGAAGATGCGCTGGACGACTACTTCGACGAACACGACGACATCGGGACGGGACCGGATGCGCGGGGTCCCGGCCTGCTCATCATCACCGAAGAACCGGGGACCTGGAAGGTCCGCCAGATCTTCGACGACCCGGCGGCCAACCATGACTGGGGCATCTCGGCGGAGGTGGACCTGGCGGACTCCGACGCGACCGGAACAGCCGTGGTGAGGGTGACGGATGTGAACCGGCTCTAGCCCCGGACCAGCCCTTCCCCTGCCTGCGGCGGTACCGCCGGACCCGGCGGTAAGCTCGAACAATGAGTGTAATCCGCCCCGCAACCCGGCACGATGTTCCCGCCATCCTCCGCATGATCCACGAACTGGCGCATTACGAGAAGGAACCCGACGCCGTCCGGAACACACCGGAATTGCTGGAGCAGGCCCTGTTCGGCGACAACCCACGGATCTTCGCTGCCATGGCAGAGGACGCGGCAGGCACCGTGCAGGGCTTTGCGTTGTGGTTCCTGAACTACTCCACATGGGAAGGCGTCCACGGGATCTACCTGGAAGACCTTTACGTCAGCCCGGAGGCACGGGGAGAAGGGCATGGCAAGGCCCTGCTGCAGCACCTTGCCGCTATCGCCGTGGAGAACGGCTACGCACGCGTGGAATGGAGTGTACTGGACTGGAACGAGCCCTCCATCAATTTCTACCGCCGCCTTGGTGCCCGCCCCATGGACGGGTGGTCCACTTTCCGGCTCACCGGGGAGGCGCTGGACCAGTTTGGATGTGCGGCCTCCCGCGGCTCCCTTTCCGCCCATGCCCAGGGCTGACGTGCGCCGGGCAGCGGTCCCCGCTGCGGGCCATGAGGTCAGGGCAACGCACGAATTCCGTGGCATGCGCACCGTGGAGCACTACTTCACGGTCCCCCTGGACCATTCCGCACCGCCCGACGGCTCCGCAGAGACCATCACGGTGTTCGCCCGCGAGTATGTCTCGGCGGCGCACAGCGCGGAGGCGGCCGCACAGCTGCCCTGGCTCCTTTTCCTGCAGGGCGGCCCGGGCGGCCGCGGCAACAGATGGGGCTCCCTGGGCGGCTGGAGCAAGGCCGCAGCGCAGGACTTCCGCATCCTGATGCTGGACCAGCGCGGCACCGGGCTCTCGACGCCCGTCGACCGCAGGACCTTGCCCGCCCGCGGGTCCGCTGCCGAACAGGCTGCCTACCTGGAGCATTTCAGGGCCGATTCGATCGTGGCGGACGCGGAGCTGATCCGCCGTGCCCTGGAATCACCCGCCTGGACCATCTACGGCCAAAGCTATGGCGGCTTCTGCGCCCTGACATACCTGTCCTTCGCCCCCGAAGGACTGCGCGAAGCCCTCATCACTGGCGGCCTGGCACCTCTCACGGGCAGCGCGGACGACGTGTACCGGGCCACCTTCCAGCGCGTAGCGGCACGGAACGACGAATACTTCGGCTGGTATCCGGAGGACCGGGATGCGGTGGAGCGGATTGCCCGCCACCTGCGCTGCACACCGGAACTCCTGCCCGACGGCAGCCCCCTCACCGTGGAGCGGTTCCAGATGGTAAGCGCATTCCTGGGCGGCAACACCCGGGTGGACAGCCTGCATTACCTGCTGGAGGACGCATTCGTGGACACCGCGGGTGGCCCCAGGCTGTCCGACACTTTCCTGGAGCAGCTCCAGGGTGTGGTCTCGCGGCGTTCAAACCCGCTGTACGCCCTCATGCATGAATCCATTTACGGCCAGGAGCAGGCCACCAACTGGTCAGCCTGGCGCATGCTCCGGGAGAACCCCTGGTTCAGGCCCGACGCCGAACCGCTGCTGCTGACCGGCGAAATGGTGTACCCGTGGTACTTCGAGCAGGACCCGGCCCTCCAGCCGCTGCGGGAGGTGGCCGACCTGCTCGCCGCAAAGCAGGACTGGAAGCCGCTGTATGACCCGGAAGTGCTGGCCGCCAACACCGTTCCCGTGGCAGCGGCGGTCTACTCGCACGATATCTACGTTGACCGGGACCTTTCCCTGCGCACGGCAGCTGCGGTGCGCGGGCTGCAGGTCTGGGAGACTGCCGACTTCCACCATGACGGGATCGCCGACGACGGCGAGAGGATCTTCGCCCGCCTCCTGGGCATGGCCCGCTCAGGCGGCCGCTGACCGCCGGTGTGAGGTGCGGGTGACGACGGCGGCGGCCAGGACGGCTGGCCGCGGCAAGCCGCCGTGCCAGCAGCAGCGGATCCGGGCGAAGACCGGCGAACAGGAGCTGTTACAGCCCAGACCACGGTGGAGGCGGAAACCGTCCGTGCTGCGGAGGCTTAAAGGGGTAATCCCGGCCGCCCAGGCGGCCGGGATTACCGGAGGGGAATGCGCCGGGGCGCGCCTACTCGGCGTCGCTGTGGCTCTTCCGGGCGTCCTCTTCAAGCCGCGGATCCACCTTGGCGGCCTGGGCCTTGGAGCTGAGCAGGCTGGCGACGACGGCGACGATGATGGTGCCCACAATCACGGCGAGTGAGACGAAGGTGGGGATCTCAGGTGCCCACTCGATGTGCTGTCCGCCGTTGATGAAGGGTAGCTCGTTGACGTGCATGGCGTGCAGGACAAGCTTGATGCCGATGAACGCCAGGATGAAGGACAGGGCGTGCTTGAGGTAGATGAGCCGGTTCATCAGGCCACCCAGCAGGAAGTACAGCTGCCGCAGGCCCATCAGGGCGAACAGGTTGGCGGTGAAGACAATGAAGGGGCTCTGGGTCAGGCCGAAGATCGCGGGGATGGAGTCAACTGCGAACAGCAGGTCCGTGAGGCCGATGGTGATGAAGACGATCACCATGGGGGTGAAGACCTTCTTGCCGTTGACTACGGTACGCAGCTTGCCGCCGTCGAACTTCTCCGACATCGGGATGACCTTGCGGATCTTCGCAATCAGCGGGTTCTCGCGGTCCTCTTCCTCTTCGCCTTCGTCCTGGGCCTGCTTCCAGGCTGTCCACAGCAGGAATGCGCCGAAGATGTAGAAGACCCAGCTGAACTGCTCGATGACAATGGCACCCAGCATGATGAAGATGCCGCGCAGGATGAGCGCGATGATGATGCCCACCATCAAGACTTCCTGCTGGTACTTCCTCGGCACGGAGAACCTGGCCATGATGATGATGAACACGAACAGGTTGTCGATGCTGAGGCTGTACTCCGTGACCCAGCCGGCAACGAACTGGCTGCCGAATTCGGGGCCGGTGAAGGCGAACATGGCGCCGGCGAAGGCCAGGGCAAGGGTGACGTAGAAGGCCACCCACAGACCGGCCTCCTTCATGGACGGCTCGTGCGGGCGCCGCACTACCAGGAGGAGATCGATCAGGAGAATCAGGCCGAGGACGGCAAATGAGCCAACCTCGAACCATACGGGCAAGTCGAGCACAGGGCAGCCTTTCGCGGGGTACACAAAGTGGTGTAAGTCTCTCCGGCCTGCCTGTGCACTTGGTGCTGATGTGGCGGCCCGCTACGCCCGGCGGGGCAGCTGTGCCCTGCGTGTTGACGATCGTAGCGCTTGGGATACTCCCCTACGTGCTTTAACTGTACCCCAGCCGGGTACCCGGCCGCGGACGTCAGGCGTGGCCTGCCGCCTGCATCTGCCGCAGCTCCTTCTTCAGCTCGCTGACCTCGTCGCGGATCCGCGCCGCCACCTCGAACTGCAGCTCGGCCGCCGCGCCATGCATCTGTTCCGTCAGCTGCTCGATCAGGCCCACCAGGTCCTCCGCCGGTGCGGCCGCCAGCCCGTCGGAACGGACCTGGGCCGCGCCCTTCTTGGCCCCGGCTTTGTTTGCCCCTGTGATGCCGCGTTTGCCCTTGCCGTAGTCGAAGCTGCCCAGCAGCGCATCGGTATCGGCGTCTTCCTTGGCCAACTGGTCCGTGATGTCGGCGATCTTCTTCCGCAGCGGTTGGGGATCGACGCCATGTTCCTTGTTGTACGCGACCTGGATGGCGCGGCGCCGGTTGGTTTCGTCAATGGCGTTGGCCATGGAGTCGGTGATCCGGTCTGCGTACATGTGCACCTGGCCGGAGACGTTGCGGGCGGCACGTCCGATGGTCTGGATCAGCGAGGTGGAGGAGCGCAGGAAGCCTTCCTTGTCCGCGTCCAGGATGCTGACCAGGGACACCTCGGGAAGGTCCAGGCCCTCACGGAGAAGGTTGATGCCCACCAGGACGTCGAAAGATCCCAACCGCAGTTCACGCAGGAGTTCCACGCGCCGCAGGGTGTCGACGTCGGAGTGCAGGTATTCGACTTTCACGCCGTGGCCCAGCAGGTAGTCGGTGAGGTCCTCCGCCATGCGTTTGGTCAGCGTGGTCACCAGGACGCGCTCATTTTTCTCCACCCGGGTCTTGATCTCGCCGAGGAGGTCATCGATCTGCCCCTTGGTGGGCTTGACCACCACCTCGGGATCCACCAGGCCGGTGGGACGGATGATCTGCTGGACGAAGCCGTCTGCTTTGCCCAGCTCATACTTGCCGGGGGTGGCGGAGAGGTAGACGGTCTGGCCCACGCGTTCCAGGAACTCGTCCCACTTCAGCGGCCGGTTGTCCATGGCGGAAGGCAACCGGAAGCCGAAGTCCACCAGGTTCCGTTTGCGGGACATGTCGCCTTCGTACATGGCGCCAATCTGGGGAATGGTCACGTGGGACTCGTCCACCACCAGCAGGAAGTCGTCCGGGAAGTAGTCGAGCAGGCAGTGCGGCGCGGTGCCGGGCCCGCGGCCGTCAATGTGCGCCGAGTAGTTCTCGATGCCGTTGCAGAACCCCATCTGCTGCATCATTTCGAGGTCGTACGTGGTGCGCATCCGCAGGCGCTGCGCTTCAACCAGCTTGTTCTGGCTTTCCAGCACCTTCAGCCGGTCTGCCAGTTCATCCTCGATCCGTTTGATGGCCCGTGCCATCCGTTCCGGGCCGGCCACATAGTGGGAAGCCGGGAAGACGTACATCTCTTCCTCGTCGCGGATGACCTCGCCGGTGAGCGGGTGGAGCGTGTGGATGTTCTCGATCTCGTCGCCGAAGAACTCGATCCTGATGGCCAGTTCCTCGTACATCGGAATGATTTCCACGGTGTCGCCGCGCACCCGGAAGGTGCCGCGGTGGAAGTCCATGTCGTTGCGGGCATACTGCATGGAGACGAACTTGCGGAGGAGGTCGTCCCGGTTCATTTCGGCACCCTTTCGGAGGGTGACCATGCCGGAAATGTATTCCTCGGGGGTTCCCAGGCCGTAGATGCAGGACACGGTGGCCACCACGATCACATCCCGGCGCGTCAGCAGCGCGTTGGTGGCGGAGTGGCGGAGGCGTTCCACTTCCTCGTTGATGGAGGAATCCTTCTCGATGAAGGTGTCCGTCTGTGCCACGTACGCTTCGGGCTGGTAGTAGTCGTAGTACGAAACGAAGTACTCCACCGCGTTGTTGGGCAGGAGTTCCCGGAACTCGTTGGCCAGCTGGGCGGCGAGGGTCTTGTTCTGCACCATCACCAGGGTGGGGCGCTGCACCTGTTCGATGAGCCATGCGGTGGTGGCGCTCTTACCGGTACCCGTGGCACCGAGGAGCACCACGTCCTTCTCACCGTTGTTGATGCGCTCGGTCAGCTCCGCAATGGCGGTAAGCTGGTCTCCCGCGGGCTTGAATTCGCTGATGACTTCGAAGGGCGCTACAACACGGTTGATTTCCTGCGCAAGGCTCATGGATCTAATTTACAGCCGGGCACCGACACTGGACGGCCCCGTCCGTTACCGGCGAACATCGGCCGGTGCGCGGACCGGTGTCAGGACGCGTACGACGGCGGTTCCCACCCGGTTGCCTCGGCCCACGCAGCCATCAGGGGCCACGCGACATCCGTGAACCACGGTTCCTTCGCCTCCGCGTAGGACCTGGTGGTCCCCGCACCGGCGTGCCGGGCCGCGAGGTCAGCCTTGTGCGCTGCGTACAGCCGGAGCGCGGAGGGATCGTTCCGCAGCCAGTCGCGGAACATCAGCGCGAAGCGCCATCCGGCCGAACCGGCCGCCCGGACGTGGACGTTGACGGCGCGGCACGGGTCCGCATTGGCATGGAACCGCTTCAACCATGCTGCCGGGTCCGGAGCATTGGGCTTTGGAGTGTCGGATTCTACGTCCCGTACTGCCGGAAAGCCTGCTGCGGCCAGGAGCGGTGCAATTGTGGCCGCCACCGCAAGGTCAGGCACCGTCACCTGCAGGTCGATGACGTCCTTCGCCGCCAGGCCGGAAACAGATGTGGAGCCGATGTGGTCCACGGCCAGGATGAGCCCGGGTGCGGCCGCCACCAGCCGTGCCGCTATCCTGGCCGCCTGCTGCGCCCAGTCCGTCCGGTACGGTTCCAGGACCGGTCCCCCGTTCCGGGGTGCGCGTTTCCCCGCCACCAGGTTGCGGGCGAAGGGCACCAGGCGCTCATCCCAAAGCCGGTCCACCTGGTCCAGCAGGTGCTGAACGGTACCGGAGTTGTCCAGGACCGCGTCGGCAGCGGCCAGCCGGTCCTGGCGCGTGGCCTGGGCGTCCATCCGGGCACGCGCTGCTTCCGCGGTCATTCCCCGGTGCTCGAGCATGCGCTGCAGCCGCACGTCGTCCGGCGCATCCACCACCACCACCAGGTGGAAAGCGGACCCCTGGCCGGTCTCTACCAGGAGGGGAATGTCCTGGACCACCACGGCGTCAGCGGGGGCTGCTGCCGTGATGGCGGCGGCGCGGGCGCGCACCAGGGGATGGACGATGGCGTTCAAAGCGGCGAGGCGCTCAGGATTGCCGAACACCGCCGCCCCGAGACGCGCGCGGTCAAGCCGTCCGCCGTCGCCGAGCATTCCTTCGCCAAACTCCCCCACGATGCGCTCCAGCCCTTCGGTCCCGGGCTCAACCACCTCCCTGGCCAGCGCATCCGCATCCACCAACACGGCGCCGCGTTCCTGCAGCCGCGCGGCAACCACCGACTTCCCTGAGGCGATCCCGCCCGTCAACCCGATCTTCAGCACACCCCCACATTAGGGCCAAAAGCCGGACAGTCCCGGCCATCAGCCAGGAACTCCATGATGAGCTCATCCACGGGTTCCGGCTTCGAGACAGGCAAATCGTGTTCGGCACCGGGAATCGTCAAAGCATCCACTTTCGGCATCAGCCGCCGGGCACGTGCCACGAACGGGGTGGGGGCAGGTCGACCATCTGAATTCCTCCCGAGGTGCACGGCACAGGGGGCCGGAATCCACACACCGCCGCAAGGGCTTAGACTCTGCTCTCGGCGCGGTCCCTGATCCCCTGGAGCATTCGGCGGGACATCACGAAGCTCGCGATCTCCACGGCCTCGACCATGAGCAGCGTCCACCATCTGCGGTAGGCATATCGCTCACGGACCAGCAACCGGGTGGTGCCGTCGGGCTGCGGCCGCAGGACGAACGCCCAGGAGAAGTCGAAGGGGCCGGGTGAGCCCGGCGGGACTCGAAGGACGAATGAGCTTCCAAGGTCTACGGCGCCCACCTCCAGGTCGGCGGACGGATCCGGTGCCAGGTGAAACCGGTCGCCGGCTTTGATGTCCTGCCACTCGGGATGAATCCGGTCCGCGCTGTGTATATCGAGGCCGGCGAGGTTGTCCAGGACGTCGTAACTGTAAAGTCCGCCCCGGCCCTGGCCCATCTGCGCCAACCAGGGCCAGACCCGATGCGCCGGGGCTTTGATGGTGACCGCCCGCGTTGACTGCAGGTCAGCAACCGGGAGGAAATCGTCGCCTGGCAGGCCACCGTTTGCCTCCGCATCCGTCGCGCCCCAGCGCAGGTAGTACCTCGGGAACCACACAGCCGGGGCCACCACCCCCGCAAGCACCACCGCTGGCAGGGCAAGCCGCCGCGGTTTCCCTCGCCTGGACATGGTTACAGGTATGGACATGGCTCAATTCTCGGGGCCACACCCTCCACTGTCATGAGTCCTAAGCCCCCATACCCGGGTCCTTTAGACTGAACCGGTGCGGAAACCGGCAGAACCAGCAGCAGAGGCGCAGAGCCGGGCCACCTCCTACAGCACGCTGGCAGCGGGCGGGGACTTCCGGCATGAACTTGAGATCAAGCGCTCCAGGTTCATCACGGTTCTCCGGAGGGCGGGCACGGAAGACGCGGCCCGCGATCTCGTGACCGGCCTTCGCCGCGAATTCCACGATGCCCGCCACCACTGCTCGGCGTTCGTCATCGGGCCGGACCGGACCGTCCAGCGTTCCAGCGACGACGGCGAACCCGCCGGGACTGCCGGCATCCCCATGCTCGAAGCCCTGCTGAAAAGGGAAACGGCCCCCGGGGTGACTGACCTCAGCGACATCAGTGCCGTCGTCGTCCGCTATTTCGGCGGCGTCCTGCTCGGCGCGGGTGGCCTGGTCCGCGCGTATTCCGAATCAGTCTCCGCAGCCCTTGACCTGGCACCCCTTGTCCGGCGCAGCAGGCGGCGGATCTGTTCCACGGCGGTGCCGCACGCGGCAGCGGGGCGGCTTGAGAACGATCTGCGCGCCGCAGGCATGGTCATGGCGGACACCAGCTACCAGGACCGGCACACGGTGCTGCGGATTGCGGTGGCTGACAATGCTGACGCCATCGCCGCCGCGTCCGACCGCCTGCTGCAGCTGACGGCAGGGTCCGCCGGGCTCACTCCCGGCGGAACGGAATGGATTGATGAGCCCCTCGACTGATGTGACCCTGGCGGACGTCGACGAGGCCGTGGCGGACCGGCTGCTCCAATTGGCCAAGCGCGACGCCTCCCCCGATGAAGTGGCACCCCCGCTGGGAGGCCCCGGCTGGAACCTGGAGCGCACGGCCTGGTTCTACGGTTATCACCGCGCTGCAGCCGCAGGACTGGACGGACCTGCGGCGGAAAAGTCCTGGGCTGTCTTCAAGGGTCCCCACATCGCCGGCTCTATCAGGCTCAAGCGCGACCCCGCGGCTGAAATCCCCTCTGCGGAAACCGGCATCTGGCTTGGCCGGAGCTTCCGTTCCCGGGGGATCGGCGGTGCCGCCCTGGACCTCGTCCTGGCGGAGGCCCGCCGGGCGGGCCTGAAACGCGTCACCGCGCGTACCCTGTCCGGGAACTTGGGCGCCCAGCGGCTGCTCACGGCAGCAGGCGCGGCACTGACGCACGACGACGACGGGACGGTCCTCGCCGTCGTCGACCTTTAGCGCGGAGGCGGGGACCCGTCCAGACGGCGGTCAGGGCGTAAGGCCCCTATTGCTCCTAAAGCACAGCAGGCGCGTTAAAGCACAGTGGGCCCCCGCTTTCGCGGGGGCCCACTGTGTCAGCCCGGGAAGTCCGGGCCGGCGGCAATTAGTTGCCGGTCAGCTTCTCACGCAGGGCAGCAAGTGCCTCGTCCGAAGCCAGGGTGCCGGCACCGGAATCGGTGGCAGCAGGCTCGGAGGAGTAGCTGGTTGCGCCCGAGTCGCTGTCGCCGGACGTTGCAGCTGCAGCGTCGTCGGCAGCGTGCTGGGCAACCTGCTTCTTGTGGGCTTCCCAACGGGTCTGGGCGTCAGCGTACTGCTGCTCCCAGGCTGCGCGCTGGTTCTCGTAGCCCTCGAGCCATTCGTTGGACTCGGGGTCGAAGCCCTCGGGGTACTTGTAGTTGCCCTCTTCGTCGTACTCTGCGGCCATGCCGTACAGAGCGGGATCGAATTCGGTGCTGTCGGCGTCGACGCCCTCGTTGGCCTGCTTGAGGGACAGCGAGATGCGGCGGCGCTCGAGGTCGATGTCGATGACCTTGACGAACAGTTCGTCACCAACGGAGACAACCTGCTCGGCCAGCTCAACGTGGCGCACGGCGAGCTCGGAGATGTGGACCAGGCCTTCGATGCCGTCTTCGACGCGGACGAACGCACCGAACGGAACCAGCTTGGTGACCTTACCCGGAACAACCTGGCCGAGGGCGTGGGTGCGGGCGAAGGTCTGCCACGGATCTTCCTGCGTAGCCTTGAGCGACAGGGAGACGCGCTCGCGGTCCAGGTCGACCTCGAGAACCTCGACGGTGACTTCCTGGCCAACTTCGACAACCTCGGACGGGTGGTCGATGTGCTTCCAGGAGAGCTCGGAAACGTGGACGAGGCCGTCTACGCCGCCCAGGTCCACGAAGGCACCAAAGTTGACGATGGAGGAAACGACGCCGGGACGGACCTGGCCCTTTTCCAGCTTGTTGAGGAACGTGGAGCGGACCTCGGACTGGGTCTGCTCGAGCCATGCACGGCGGGACAGCACAACGTTGTTGCGGTTCTTGTCCAGCTCGATGATCTTGGCTTCGATCTGCTGACCGATGTACGGAGCAAGGTCGCGCACACGGCGCATCTCGACGAGGGATGCGGGCAGGAAGCCGCGCAGGCCGATGTCGAGGATAAGACCACCCTTGACAACCTCGATGACGGTACCGGTGACGACACCGTCTTCTTCCTTGACCTTCTCGATGTCGCCCCAGGCGCGCTCGTACTGAGCACGCTTCTTGGAGAGGATCAGACGGCCTTCTTTGTCTTCCTTGGTGAGCACCAGGGCTTCGACCTGATCGCCAACGGAGACGACGTCCCCGGGATCAACGTCGTGCTTGATGGACAGCTCGCGGGAGGGGATGACACCTTCGGTCTTGTAACCGATGTCGAGCAGGACTTCATCGCGGTCGACCTTGACGACGGTACCCTCGACGAGATCTCCGTCGTTGAAGTACTTGATGGTGGCGTCGACAGCTGCGAGGAAGTCCTCAGCGGTACCGATGTCGTTAATCGCGACGACGGGGGTACCGGGCTTCTCGGTGGAGGTGATGGTCATGTAGTAGGGGCTCCGTTGTGGATAGTTAGTCGGTCAGGCAAACCGGCGCGCCCGCGTTATGGAACGCAGGCGCGATTCTCGGTGAATCCGATGGATTCCCCGGGTCATCCTGATTTGTGGATTGCTTTTCAATGCAGTCCGCAGAGGACCGCAAGCGCGTGCACGTGGTACACGCCCGTTTATTCTAGTCGCTGCCGGCAATCGGGGTCAAAGCGGCGGCGGAGGGGGAACGTGCAGCTGGCGCGCGGTATCAGAAGTGGGTCATGCAGTGCGTGGCCCGTTCCACAGCGAACATCTGCCGCGCCCTGAATGCGGCACCTTTTGCGTGTTCGGAAATCTTCCCCGCTGCCGCCAGTGTCACCGGGCAGACGCCGCCGAGGTAGATCGAGGACAGCGCGGAGACATCCATGGCCAGGTCGGGCCGCTCCCCCGCGCCGGCACGTTCGACGGCGGCCTGGCCGCCGTCGACCTCCAGCACGAACGTTCCTGCCGTGAAGCCCAACGGGTCCCCCACCTCCAGGACGAGCCTTCCGTCCGAGGGGTAGTGCCGGGCCGCCAGGGCCTCAGGGACGTCCAGGATCCGGAGCCAGAGCATGTCCCGGGGCTCGGAGGCTTCAACGCAGCGGGAGTCCTCGAGCGCCCATGGCAGCGGATCATCGACCATTGCTTCTTCCCACGTGACGCTCTCGACCAGGTCGATGGCGCCAAGGTACTGCCAGAGCTCCAGGTAGGCGTGGTCGGTGGCTGCCACCAGGTCCACCACTTCCATGGTGTACGGCCGGGCGTCCCAGCCTGCGAACTTGTAGGAGACGTAGCCATCGACCGCGCCGTCTGGTCCATAGTGCAGCGCAACTTTGACCTTGGGGTCCTCGTCCTCGGCCCGGCTGATGGATCCGGACGCGAGCTGGCGGTAGAACTCGTGGCGCCCGATCGAACCGGGCGTGAGGCGGTGCAGCTGCTCAAAGACCTTCGGCGCCAGGTCGAGGAGGACCTTGGGATCGGCCACCTCCACCCGGCCCGTGGCGTGGTGGTTGAGGACGAAGCGGCGGCTGGTGTCGACCTTGATTGACTGCTCCCGGGTGGCCACCCCGAAACCGAACCTGCTGTAAATCGAGGCCTCCGACGCGGTCAATGCCGCCATCGCCAGCCCCTCCCGGCGGGCCAGGCTCAGCTCCTCTGCCATCATCCGGCGCAGCAGTCCCCTACGCCGGTGTGACGTCCGGACCGTCACGGCCGTGACCAGCCGGGTGTCGAGCATCCGGCCGAAGCCGATGTTCATTGTCTTATTGAAGGTACCGAAGGTTGCCACCGGGACGTGGGCTCCCAGGGCGTGGTCGGCCACTGGCCCTGCCTGGTAGGCGCCGGTCATCACCCGCCCGTCGGCGCGCTGCATCCCGATGCCCCGGTCCACCCGTTCGTCGCTGCGGCGCGCATCATGGAACCCGAAGGCAACGGCCCGCATCCAGTCGACGGTCTGCGGGTAGGCAGGATCCTCTTTGGCAGCCGGCTCGAAGCGCCGGATTTCATAGTTTCCGCTCAGATCACCCATTTACCCGAGCCTAGTTATGAATCCGGCACCTGACCAGCACAAACATTCCTGCTGGTTAACGGGCCGGGCCCTAGTGTCCGGCGTCGTACCAGCTGGGCCCGACGCCGATCTGGACTTCCAGCGGCACGCTGAGGTCGGCGGCGGCACCCATCTGCTCGGTGACCAGCTTCTCAACGGCGGCGCGTTCGCCCGCGGCGACCTCGAGGACCAGTTCGTCGTGGACCTGGAGCAGCATCCGGGATTTCAGGCCCTGGGCCTGCAGTTCGGCGTGGACACCCAGCATGGCGCGCTTGATGATGTCCGCTGCGGAGCCCTGGATGGGGCTGTTGAGTGCGATGCGCTCGGCATTCTCGCGCAGCTGGCGGTCCGTGCTGGTGAGGTCCGGCAGGTAGCGGCGGCGGCCCTCGATGGTGGCCGTGTAGCCATCCACCCGGGCCTGGTCCACCACTCCCCGGAGGTAGTCGCGGACGGCGCCGAAGCGGTCGAAGTAGTCCTTCATGAGGGTGCGGGCTTCATCGACGGAAATCTCGAGCTGCTTGGACAGGCCGAAGGACGTCAGGCCGTAGGCAAGGCCGTAGGACATGGCCTTGACCTTGGATCGCATGGCGCTGGTGACTTGGTCGGTGGGGACGTGGAAGATGTTGGAGCCGACGAACCGGTGCAGGTCCTCGCCGTCCCTGTACGCCTGGATCAGGCCTTCGTCGCCGGAGAGGTGTGCCATGATGCGCATCTCGATCTGCGAGTAGTCCGCGGAGAGCAGGCACTCGTACCCGTCGCTGACCACGAAGATGCCGCGCACGCGCCGGCCCTCCTCGCTGCGGATGGGGATGTTCTGCAGGTTGGGGTTGTTGGACGAGATCCGGCCGGTGGCCGCGACGTTCTGGGCATAGGTGGTGTGGATGCGGCCGTCTTCCGCCACGGACTTCTTCAGCGACTCGATCATCTGCCGCAGCTTGGCGGCCTCCCGGTGCGCCATGAGCTGCACCAGGAACTCGTGCCCGGTCTTTTCCAGCAGGTTCTTCAGGGACGCGGCGTCGGTGGTGTAGCCGGACTTGATCTTCTTGGTCTTGGGGAGCTGCAGTTCGTCGAACAGGACGGTCTGCAGCTGCTTGGGCGAGCCCAGGTTGACCTCGTGGCCGATCGCGGCGAACGCCTGTTCCTGTGCCTGGTCGATGACCCGGGCAAGATCGGCAAGCTGGTCGTCCATCTTGTCCATGTCGATCGCAATGCCGGCGAGTTCCATGTCCGCCAGCACGCGGCTGACAGGCAGCTCAAGGGTGGACAGCAGTTCCTCGGCCCGGCGGTCCTTGAGTTCGTCCTCGAAGAAGCGGCTCAGGGCCAGCACCACGGCGCCGGCCTGGACCAGGGCGTCGGCGGCGGCGGTGTCATCGCCGTCGAAGGAGAGCTCAAGCTGCCCCGCCTTGGCCGTGGCGGCGGGTATGCCCACGTTGAGGTGGTGCTGGGCGAGTTCGGCGAGTTCGTAGGTGCGGCGGTCCGGCTGGATGAGGTAGCCGGAGATGGAAGTGTCATCCACCACGCCCTCCAGTTCCAGGCCGCGGGCCGTGAGCGCCTTGAGCGCGGCCTTGAAGCCGTGCATCACCTTGGGTGCTTCAGGATCGCGCAGCCACGCGGCCAGCACGTTCTCGGTTTCCGCGTCCTGGCCGGCGAGCTCCACATAGACGGCGGCGTCGCCGCGGACGATGGCCAATGCGTCGGCGTCCTCACCGATCCGGCCGGGGACGAGGTCGACGGCGAGGGCGGACCGCTGCCCTGCGCCGGCAGCCAGGAAGGCGGCCAGCTCAGCGGCGTTGGCGGGGGTGCTGTAGTCCGGGGTTTCGATGCTTTCCCGTTCGGCGGCCGGGGTGTCGGCGTCTCCGTACAGGGCAAACAACCGGCCCCGGATGGCCTTGAACTCAAGCTGGTCGAAGAGGTCCTCGATGGCGGCCTGGTCCGGGCGCGGTTGGTAGAGGTCGTCCAGGGTGACGGGGAGGGCGAGGTCGGTGTGGAGCTGGTTCAGCCGGCGGTTGCGCTTGACGGCGTCAACGTTCTCCCGCAGGGCGTCGCCCACCTTGCCGCCGATGGAATCGAGGTGCTCCAGGACGCCTTCGAGGCCGCCGTAGAGGTTGATCCATTTGGCCGCCGTCTTGGGTCCGACGCCGGGCACGCCGGGAAGGTTGTCCGCCGTCTCCCCCACGAGTGCGGCGAGATCGGAGTAGCGGGACGGGCTGACGAAGTACTTTGCCTCGATGGCGGCGGCATCCATCCGCGGGATGTCGCTGACACCCTTGCGCGGATACAGCACGAACACGTTGTCCGTGATGAGCTGGAAGGCGTCCCGGTCGCCGGAGACGAGCAAAACCTCGAAGCCTGCCTTCTCACCCATCGCGGCGAGGGTGGCAAGGATGTCATCGGCCTCGTAGCCGGGCATCTTGATGGTCTTGATGCCCCAGGCCTCCATGACCTGGCCGATGAGGTCGATCTGGCCGCTCATCTCCCGCGGGGTTTCGTTCCGGCCGCCCTTGTACTCGCTGTACTCGGTCTTGCGGTGGGTGGATTCATCGGAGACGTCGAACGCCACGGCGATGTGGGTGGGCTGCTGCTCCTTGATGAGGTTGATCAGCATGGAGGTGAAGCCGTGGATGGCGTTGGTGTGCTGGCCGTTCGAGGTGGAGAACTTGTCCGCCGGCAGGGCGAAGAAGGCCCGGAATGCCATCGAGTGGCCGTCGAGGACCAGCAGCCGGGGCTGGCCGGTGATGGGAATGACCGGAGCTTCGGTAGCTGAAACAGACCCACCGGCGGCGGGGGCAGCGGCCTTTGCAGCAGGCCTGCGGACGGGGGACGAAGGCTGCACGGCAGCACCCTCGTCGATGGCCTGGGACGGAAAAGGGGCCGGTTTGGTTGTTTCACTCACAGGTGCCAGCCTAGTTGCCATGACAGACAATTTCACGCCGGGCGCTTTCGCCGAAGAGCTGACAGCCGCCGGGATTCCCGACCATATGCATGACTGGCTGGGCGCTTTCGGTGTCGGCGCCCTGGTGGTCAAGATGGGAATCCATTTCCTGGAAATGAGCCCGGAACGCACTGTCGCCACGATGCCGGTTGAGGGCAACACCCAGGTTGCGGGGATCCTGCATGGCGGCGCGCACGTGGTGCTGGCGGAAACCCTTGGCTCCTTCGCCGCAGGCATGCATGCAGGACCGGGACGCCACGCCGTCGGCATTGAGGTCAACGCCACGCATCACCGGTCCATCGCTGAGGGCCTGGTGACGGGTACCTGCACGGCGATCCACCTGGGCAGGACCCTGGCCACCCACGAGATCGTCATGACGGACTCCCGGGGCCGGCGCCTGTCAACCGCCCGGATCACCAACATGCTCCGCGACAACGCCGGCTGAGGCAGCGGATCAGGACTGCGGGTCCGCCCCGGGGCGCAGCAGCAGGTAGCGCAGTTCGACGATGCCCCGGCCCAGCGTGCGGGAAGCAGCCAGCTCGAGCGGCGGGGTGGGGCCCTTCATCGGCAGCAGCCGTTTCCCCTCACCCAGCACCACGGGGATGACGGAGAGGATGATCTCGTCCAAAAGGGCTTCATCGGCGAACTGGGCCGCAAGGTTGCCGCCGCCCACCACCCAGATGTTCAGGCCTCCCGCTGCCTGCCGGAAGTCTGCGATGAACTCCCGCACGTCGCCGCGGACAAACGTGATGTCCGCCCCGTCCGGCGCCCGGTGTTCGTGGTGCGTGAAGACGTAGCAGGGCGTGCCGGAATACGGCCACGCGCCGGGCTCATGCTCCATCAGCCAGGCGTAGGTTTCCCCGCCCATGACGATGCAGCCCACCGCGGCCATGAAGTCGTTGTAGCTGTCAGCTCCGCCCTCAAAGCCGTCGAACTGGAGCAGCCAGCCAAGGTCGTCCGTGGACGTGGCAATGAAACCGTCAAGGGACGCTGCCACAAAGTACTGGATGCGCTGCATGGCCCCAGCCTAGCCTTTGGATGCGGCTACTTGGAGAAGTACGGGATGATCAGGTACAGCCCGAAGAGGACGGCCACGACGCAGAGCCCAAAGCATACGTAGGCAAAAGAGCGCTTGACCCCGGGGGACGTCTGCTCGGCGTCAGCGGCAATGGCGGTGAACCGGACCCCGAGCGAGTAGAGGGTCACCACGATTGCCGCGGATACGAGGGTGGTGCCTGCAACGGTCAGGAGTTCCAACCATTTCATCGCTGATTCTCCTTGGAATTCCTGGCTTTGGCGTCGGCCTGCGCTTTGGCTTTTGCTTCGGCCCGGGCACGGGCCATGGCCTTCTTCTTGGCGAACCGGACAGCCTGTCCGGCTTCCTCGACCTCGACGGCGTTCTGGTGGCTGACGGAGGACTTGCGTGAGTAGAAGAACATGAACAGTACTGCCCCGGTGCCGGCGATGGCCGCGATGAGGACACCCACGACGCCGGTCTTCACCAGCAGGGCGGTCAGGGCGCCGACGATGCCGGCGGCCGGAAGAGTGAAGAGCCATCCCAGCGCGATTTTGCCCACCATGTTCCAGCGGACGGTGGTGCCGCGCCGTCCCATTCCTGAACCGATGACGGATCCCGAAGCCACCTGGGTGGTGGAGAGGGCAAAGCCAAGGTGCGAGGAAGCAAGAATGGCGGAGGCGGTACTGGTCTCAGCCGCGAAACCCTGCGCCGGCTTGACCTCGGTCAGGCCCGAACCCATGGTGCGGATGATGCGCCATCCGCCGGCGTAGGTTCCGACTGCGATGGCCAGGGCGCAGGCGGTGATCACCCAGAGCTGGGGACCGGAGCCGGGCGTCTGGCTGCCGGCAGCGATCAGGACCAGCGTGATGATGCCCATGGTCTTCTGCGCGTCGTTGGTTCCGTGGGCCAGGGCCACCAGGCTGGACGTGAAGATCTGGCCGGTACGGAAGCCACCGCGCTTCTGGGTGAGCTTGGTGCCGGTTTCAGGATCGTGGCGTGCTGTGAGGGCATAGGCCAGCCGGGTACAGACGTAGGCGGCGAGGCCGGCAATCACGGGGGCGAAGACCGCCGGAAGAATGACTTTCTGGAGCAGGCTCTCGAAATTGACGGAGCTGAATCCTGCCCCGACCACCGCGGCACCGATCAGGCCGCCAAAGAGGGCGTGGGAGGAGCTGGACGGCAGGCCCTTCAACCACGTGATCATGTTCCACAGAACCGCTCCCATCAAACCGGCAAAGATGATCTCCGGCGTGATTTGTACTCCGCCGGAGCCTTCGCGGATGATGCCGCCGGACACTGTCTTGGCCACCTCGGTGGACAGGAAGGCGCCCACCAGGTTCAGGACGGCCGCCAGGGCCACCGCCGTCTTGGGCTTGATGGCACCGGTTGCGATGGGCGTTGCCATGGCGTTCGCGGTGTCATGGAAGCCGTTCGTGAAGTCGAAAAATAGTGCCAGTCCAATGACCAGCGCCACCATGAAGGTGATATCCACCTGTTGCCCAATCTGCAGAGTCGACGTTCAGCAGTTTCTCCTACCAGGCTGCCTTGGACAGCATAGTTCACCAGCTGTTTGCGTGGAATGACTTGCGGCGCTGGCACAACCGGCGGGAAACCTTATCGATCGTACGCGTCCCCGGCATGAGGTCAAAACACGGGCTGCGCCAGGAAAGAGTGGATCCGGTCCAGTTCGGCGGGCGTGATTCCGCGCCGGGGATGGGGCGAGACGGTAAGGATCCGCCTGCCCAGGAACCGTGCCCAGCGCTGCGCTTCTGCCTCGAACGCCAACTGGTCATCCACCCAGGCGACGGCTTCGGGCCCGGTGCTTTCGACGTCATCCTGGATGGCCCTTAGTTTCCACCAGCCGGTCCCACCGGCCGCCCCGTCCGCGCTCAGGTACGGCCAGCGGCTGCCCTTCAGCCCGACGGCGGGACACAGGTATTGGGGCGCCAGTTCCTCCCAGCTGGTGAGCCAGACACAACGCAGCCCGGGGGTCAGGGCCAGGGTGTTCAGCCCCGCAACGAGTTCAGCTGCGAACGTGACGGGCAACAGCCCGGCGTCGGCCTGCTGCCAGGGGGAACCCCAGCCGGTGGTTCCCTGGGGGCCGAACGGGCAGACCACGCCGTCGACGTCCAGGTAAAGCGTGCAGCCCACGGCGCAACCCCGCGGCTGCTTCAACCCTGGTGGAACTGTGCCGGGCGGGGGCCCGCATCCAGCTCCGGGGCGATCTTTCCCTCAAGGGCGGCCAGGGTGACGTCAGGGAGGACGATGAGGCCGTCCAGCTCGCGCCGGGCCCGTTTGTAGGCTGCCTGCCGTTCCGCCGGGGTAGCCGCCTGGTCCTCGGCGAGCATCAGCAGCTTGCGGGCCGTGGCCAGCCGTTCACGCTCGGGTCCGCTGAACCTGCTGTCCCGGATGCGGCGGGCTTCGCGCTCGGCAACATCGAGGGCCACGGCATAGTTGTTGACCGCCTGCCGGTAGGCCTCCAGTCCGGACGCGGACCGAAGGTCCCCGGGCGAGACGGGGCGCTGGCCATCGGCGTCCCGCTTGGCGCGAAGGAAGGCCACGGTGAGCGGTTCACGGACATCGGTCATGAGTGGGAAGTCGATGAGCTTGCCCACGTCGAGCTCGTACTCGAGCCACCGGCGGTTGGTGGCGTCGTGTGTGGCCATTAGGGCCTGCACCTCGGCAGCGGAAGCCTTCTCTGCCTCCAGTGCCTGGTTCTTGAGCTCGTACAGTTCAACCCGGCGCCGGTGCCGTCGTTCTCCCGCGCGCCGCCAGCCGCCTGCCCACCGGCCCGCGAACGCCATCAGTGGAAACACCATCCACCATTTGTCGGACAGGAACTCCATGAAGGACCTCACCCGTTAATCCTCGCAGTCCCAAGCCCGTGCCTCAAGGACTGGGGCCGTCCTTACAGAGCGGGCCCGGCCTTGAAGGAGCGGGCCCGGGGTGGGAAAGCAAGGGACGGCACCGGCGGGCGGTCAGGCAGCAGTCCGGCCGGCCCGCCGCCCACCCGGGGGTCAGGGTGCCGCCGTCGCCCGGGCTGCGTTGACGTTGACCAGCCAGGCGACACCGAACCGGTCCGTGCACATGCCAAAAACGTCACCCCATGGCGCCTTCTCCATGGGAACGGTCACCGCTCCCCCATCGCCACTCAGCTTCTCGTAGTACCCGCGGAGCTCCACCTCGTCATCGCCGCTGAGCGAGATGGAAATGGAGGACCCCGGGTGGTACTCCATGCTGTTCGGGGTGTCAGCGCCCATGAGAACCAGGCCCTGGGTGGTGGTCAGGATGCCGTGCATGATCTTTTCCGCTTCCGCGGGGTCCTCGCTGGCCTGGAAGTCGGCGAACGTGCTGAGCGTGAGTTCGCCGCCGAAGACGGACTGGTAGAAGTTCATGGCATCGCGGGCATTGTCACGGAAGCTGATGTAGGGATTGAGGATTGTTGGCATGGCAGGATCTCCTTCACAGGGGCCGGGACTGCTGCGGCCGGGACTGGGGCACTCAACATCCTGCCCCATCCGGCGGCGGGCGGGTAGGGGAAGACTCCCCTGTTCACCCCTCGTTTCAGGGTACGAAACGGTAGCCTGCCCCGGCTTGGGTCAGCAGGTGCCGCGGGTTGCCGGGGTCCTCCTCCAGCTTCCTTCTCAGCTGGGCCATGTAGACGCGGAGGTAGTTGACCTCCTTCCGGTAGGACGGCCCCCAGACCTCGGACAGCAACTGCTGCTGCGAGATCAGCCGGGACGGGTTCCGGACCAGGATTTCGAGGATGCTCCACTCCGTGGGGGTGAGCCTTACCGGCTGCCCGGCACGCAGGACCTGCCGGGCCACAAGGTCAACGGTGAACCCGGCGGAGCTGACCACGGGGCGGGATTGAGGCTCCGGCACCCTGCGCAGCAGGGCACGCAGCCGTGCCAGCAGTTCATCAAGCCCGAATGGTTTGGTGATGTAGTCGTCGGCGCCGGCGTCCAGTGCGCCCACCTTGTCCGGGGGCCCGTGGCGGGCGGACAGGACCAGCACCGGCGCGGCGCTCCAGCGGCGAAGGTTCCGCAGGACTTCGGTCCCGTCCATGTCCGGCAACCCGAGGTCAAGGACCAGCAGATCCGGTGCCTGGCGCGAGGCCGCGGCAAGGGCGGAGGCGCCGTCCACGGCCGTGTCCACGGCGTAGCCGTGCGCGGCAAGCGTGATCCGAAGGGCCTTGAGGAGGTGCGGATCGTCGTCGATGACCAGTACCCGCGCTGCAGCGGGCAGGCCCCCGGCTTTGGTGCCGGCGTGGTTGGCGGTCATGGCTGGCCCGCCGCGGTGGTGGGCTCGCTGCTGCCTGGGAACCCACCAGCCGGGGTACCGGCCGGGATGCCGGTGGAGAGGGGCAGCCGGATCACCATGGTCAGGCCGCCGCCGGGGGTTTCGGCAGCTGTAAGCGTGCCCCGCATGGACTGGATGAAGCCCTGGGCCACTGACAGGCCGAGCCCTATGCCGGTGGACTGGGACCGGTCGTCGAGCCGCTGGAAAGGCCTGAACATGTCCACCACCTTGCGGGCAGGAACCCCGGGGCCGTGGTCGATAATCTGCAGTTCACCGCAGGGATGGCCGCCAAGGACGTTGCCGTCCGGACCGCCCGCCACCACCACACGGCTTCCAGCGGCGTATTTCAGCGCGTTCTCCAGGATGTTGGCGACCACCCGCTCCAGCAGGCCGGGATCGGCGTCAACGGGTGGCATGTTCGGAGGCAGCGCCACCGTCACCGCCCCTGCCGGCAGTCCGCGGAGGGCGGCGTCCACCACCTCGGTCCAGCGGACCGGACCCAGCAGGGGTTCCACCGACTGGGCGGTAATGCGTGACATGTCCAGGAGATTGCCCACCAGCAGGTCCAGCCGGTCGGTGCAGGCGTCGATGGTCTCCAGCAGGTCCTGCTGCTCTGCCCGGGTGTAGGAGACGCCGTTCTGCAGCAGTCCCCCGGCGGCCAGTTTGATGCCGGCCAGGGGCGTTCGAAGGTCGTGGGAGACGGCCCGGAGAATGGCGGTCCGCATGACGTTGCCCTCGGCGAGGCGGAGGATTTCATTCCTGGTTGCGGCCAGCTGCCGGCGTTCGAGCTGCGCTTTGACGTGCACTGCGAAGGCTGCCAGGAGCCGCCGCCCGGACGGCGGAACCACACGGCCCGCCAGCACCAGGAACGTTTCCCCGTCCACCGGTTCAACCGTGGTTCCGGGAGCACCCGGCATCACCGGCCAGCCGGTCGCATCCCCGGCCGCGGCGATCACCTGCCATGCGCCGCGCCCAGGGCCCGCCCCGCCGTCGCCAGCCAACCCGCCGTCGTCAGCCCACCCGGCGTCGTCAGCCCACCCGGCGTCGTCCACCATCAAGCCGTCAACCATCACACTGCCGGGCGTCGCCTCATTCGCGGACCCATTCCGGGCAACGGACCCGCCCTCCGCCGCTGCTCCGCGCTCTGCCACTACCCCGGACGGGGCCCGGCGGGTGACGACGGCGGCACCGTCGGCACCGAAGACGCTGACCGCTTCCGCGAGCAGGCCTTTGAGGTTGTCCTCCTCACGGGATGCGGCCAGGGCCAGGTCGGCCAGCGTGGCTGCCTCGGCCCGCGACGTTGATGCCTCCTTGGACCGCCGGGCGGATCGGTCCACCACCCCTGCCACCGCTACGGCCACGCCGGCGAATACCGCCAGGGACAGGACATCCTGTGGGTCACGGATGGCAAGGTCATACAGCGGCGGGGTGGAGAAATAGTTCACCAGCAGGCTGCTCCACAGCGCACCGGCAACCGCCGGCCACAAGCCGCCAACCAGGGCTACGGCAACCGCACCGGCCAGTTGCAGCAGTGCCGCCGTGGCAACGCTGTGGTCAAAGACTGCAAGCAGCAACTGCAGGCCCGCGGGCAGGACGGCGGCGAGCGCGAAACCGGCCATGACCCTGCGCCGCCCCAGCCCGGTGCGGCGTCTGCGGGTCCTGGCCGCCGCGGGCCGGGGCACCACCTGGACGTCGATGTCCCCTGCCCCGCGCACAACCCTGGCTTCCACGCTTCCACCGGACAGGACAGTAAACCTGCGGCGGCTCTGCCCGACAAGGATGTGCGTGGCGCGCGAAGCCCGGGCGTAGTCCAGGAGGGCCGCGGACACGTCACCGGCGGACAGTGCATGGTAGCTTCCGCCCAGCTCCGCCACCTGCCGCCGCTGGGACTCGAGTGCGTGGGGCGATTCGCTCCCGGCGCCGGAGGGCGTCCGGACGTGGATGGCCAGGATTTCGCCCCCGCCGGCCCGCTCAAGGAGCTTGGCGGCCCGGTGCACCAGGAGGTCTCCGTCGTCGCTGCCGTTGAGGCCGATGACGATGCGTTCCCTAGCCATGACGCATATTCTCCCACCAACGCGCACCACCCAACGCCAGCCGCCGCCGTAGGAACATGGTGCGGTGCGGCCCCCGGGAACGTAGGCTCGGGGGATGGCCAGATTCTTTGACGTTCATCCCCACGACCCCCAGCCACGCGCCATCGCGCAGGCAGTGAAGATCATCCGCGACGGCGGCCTGATCGCCTACCCCACGGACTCCTGCTACGCGCTGGGGGCACAGATGGGAAACCGGGAGGCCCTGGACCGGATCAGGAGCATCCGGCACCTGGATGACAAGCACCACTTCACGCTGGTTTGCCGGGATTTCGCGCAGTTGGGACAGTTCGTGAACATCGGCAACGACGTTTTCCGGAGCATCAAGGCCGTCACGCCGGGCAGCTACACCTTCATCCTGCCCGCCACCAAGGAGGTTCCCAAGCGGCTGCTCCACCCCAAGAAGAAGACGGTGGGGGTGCGCATCCCGGACAACCGTGTGGTCCAGGCGCTGCTCGCCGAACTGGGCGAGCCGCTGCTGTCCAGCACCCTGCTGCTGCCGGACGAGGAGGAACCGCTGACCGTGGGCTGGGAGATCAAGGAACGCCTGGACCACCAGGTGGATGCCGTGATCGACGCCGGCGACTGCGGCGCCGAGCCCACCACCGTTGTCGACTTCTCCAGCGGGGTGGCCGAGGTGGTGCGCCGCGGAATGGGCGATCCGTCCCGCTTCGAGTGACCACCCGCCGGCCGGGGCAGCGGGTCAGTCCTGCTTGCGTGCCCTGCTGGGCTGCACCCGCGGCGGTTCGCCCGGCATCTTGGGGTAGTCGGGCGGGAAGGGCAGTTCTCCCAGGCCGGCCTTGCAGTCACGGTCCCACCACTGCAGCAGGGTGTCGATGGTGCCGGGAGCGGCACTGAAGTCCGCCCACGGGTCACCCACCGTCTTCAGCCGCTCCGGCACGGTAAGGATGGTGAAGTTCTTCGGATCCGCCGATTCCAGTTCATCCCAGCCCAGGGGGCAGGACACGGGGGCGTGCGGGAGGGCCCGCGGACTGTAGGCTCCGGCGATGGTGCGGTCGCGGTTGGCCTGGTTGAAGTCCAGGAATACCCGCCGGCCGCGTTCTTCCTTCCACCAGGCGGTGGTCACCTTGTCCGGGATGCGCCGTTCCACTTCCCGGGCCGCAGCAATGACGGCGTGGCGGACGTCCAGGAACTCGCGGGTGGGTTCGATCGGGGCGTAAACGTGCAGGCCCCGGTTCCCGGAGGTTTTGATGAAGCAGGTGAGCCCGGCCTCGGCCAGGACTTCCTTCAGCACCAGGGCAGCGGGGACAGCGTCGTCGAAATCGGTGCCGGGCTGCGGGTCGAGGTCGATCCGCAGCTGGTCCGGGTTGTCAGTGTTTTCTGCCCGCGAGGGCCAGGGATGGAACACCACGGTGTTCATCTGGACGGCCCACACGGCTGCGGCAGGCTCGTCGAAAACCAGTTGGGGGTGGGACCTCGCACTGGGGTAGACCACTTTGACGGAGCGGATGAACTCCGGCGTGCCCTTGGGCGGGTTCTTGGAGAAGAACTGTTCGCCGTCGATGTTGCCGGAGAACCGCTGGAGCGCCACGGGCCGGTCGCCGTTCGCGGCGATGAATGCCTCCCCCACATCACAGATGTACTTCACCAAATCCAGTTTGGTGAGACCCAGGTCCGGCCAGAGAACGCGGCTGGGACTGGAAATGCGCATGTCGCGCGGTCCGTTGGGGCCTTGCACGGTAATGGTGGTCTGTTCACTCGCCATGGGGACAACGTACACCCCGCCACCGGCGGGGATGGGTACATCCGCCACCCTCCGGCATGATGGAGCCATGCCAGCATCCGATGAGCAGCTCACCGTCGCCGTGGGGGACGCCTCGTTTTCCGCCGTCTATGCCCGCCCCGCAGAGCCCACCGCCACCGTGGTGGTGGCACACGGCGCTGGTGCCGGCATGGAGCACCCTTTCCTTCACGGCTTCACCGATGCCCTGAACAGCCTGGGCCTGGCCACCCTGCGCTTCAATTTCCCCTACCGGGAGGCAGGGCGGAAGTTCCCTGACCGTCCTCCCATGGCCATCGCCGCCTGGCGGGCCGCCGTGGCCGCCGCGCGGGCGCAGGCAGACGCCCACGGTGACCGCGGCCCCGTGTGGGCGGCAGGCAAGTCGTTCGGGGGGAGGATGGCCTCCATGGCTGCAGCCGAAGGCATGGACGTGGCGGGGCTGGTCTACCTGGGTTATCCCCTGCATGCTCCCGGGAAGCCGGAGAAGCTCCGGGATGAGCACCTGTACGGGCTGGGCACCCCGATGCTGTTCCTGCAGGGAACCCGGGACACGTTTGCCACACCGGGGATCCTTGAGGATGTCGTCTCCCGGATCGGGCCCAACGCCGTGCTCCAGTGGGCGGAGGGCGGTGACCACTCCTTCGCGGTGGCGGGAAAGAAGCGACCGGCCGGGGAAGTGGGTGCATCCCTGGCAGCTCCTGTGGCCGCGTTCATCGCAGCGCACAGCTAAGGAGGCGGTCCTCCCCGCACATGCCGGTCCGCCTCATGACAGGGGCGCCCGGAGCACGGCTACCTGCGTTGCTTGGCGCGTGCGGTGGCGGGGGCTAACCAGGGGTCCTCGGGCCAGGGGTGTTTGGGGTAGCGGCCGCGCATTTCGCCCCGGACCTGGGTGTACGGGCCGGACCAGAAAGAGGTCAGGTCATCCGTCACGGCGAGGGGCCGCCGGGCCGGGGAGAGCAGGTGGAACAGCACCGGGACACGGCCGTCCACCAGCCGCGGGGATTCGGCGAGTCCGAAACACTCCTGCAGTTTCACGGCAACGACGGGCGCCGCACCATCATCGCCGGGTTCCGGGTAATCGATCCGGATGCGGGAGCCGCTGGGGACTTGAAGGCTTTCGGGGGCCAGCTCACCCAGCCGGGCAGCTTCCGGCCAGGGCAGGAGGCGGCGCAAGGGGTCCGCCAGGTCAAGGGAGCCCACCGGTTTCCCGGCCGCAAGGTCCTCCAGTTCGGGCCCCAGCCACTCTTCCAGCCGCTCCAGCAGCGCGGTGTCCGACACATCCGGCCAGGGCTCTCCCAGCTGGCGGTGCAGGAATGCGAGCCTGCGCCGGAAGGAAGCCGCCGCCGTCGACCATGGCAGGGCCGCCAGCCCCTGGGACTGCAACGCAACCGCCACAGCCCTCCGTCCCTGTTCGGCGCTGGGGCGCACCGGTGTGGCCGAGAGCACGATGGCACCCAGCCGCCGTGTCCTGCGCGCACTCAGCCGGCCTCCGCTGAAGTCCGCTTCCACCGTGTCTGCCAGCAGGTGCGACGCCGCTGTTTCGGCCATGGCGGCGGCCAGGGGCGCGGCGGCCCGGATCACGGCGCCGGTGCCCCCTGCGTCCCGGCCCGAGGCCCGGGACACTTCGGCCACGGCCAGCCACTCGTGGCCTGACAACGTGCTGCCCGCGGGCAGTCCTGCCCGGGTGCCGGATGTCAGCAGGTACTGTCCTGCCCCCTCGCTGCCCGGCACGCGGCGGGCTATGCGGTCGGGAAACGCGAGGGCGACGACGGCGCCCACCGCGTCGGGGTTCCCCGCGGCGCTGGGGGAATCCGCGGCGCTGGGGGAATCCGGCAGGGCGACCGCGCCCGTCCGCTGCGCCATGGCAGCCAGCCGCCTGGACTCTTCCGCCCAGCGCCTTCCCGCCGGGCCCTTGTCCGCACGGAGCTGCGCCAGCAGCCTGGGCAGGTCGCCGCCAGGTGCGCGGTGGTCTCCGGAGACCGCGGCCACCACTTCGGCGGCGAGCCGGTGGCCGGTGGAGGCGCCGCCGTCGAGCAGTGCCCGGGCCAGCCGTGGATCGGCGGGGATGGCGGCGAGGACCCGGCCCGCGGCCGTCACCTGCCCGTCGTCCGATACCGCGCCCAGTTCCCGGAGCACCTCGACGGCGTCGTCCATGGCCAGGCGCGGCGGCGCGTCCGGAAGCATGAGTCCCTTCCCGCCGGGCGCTCCCCAACAGGCAAGGGTGAGGGCGGCGCCGGTCAGGTCCGCCACGTTGATTTCCGGGGTGACGTGGGCCGGAGCCGCACCGTAGGCCTGCTGGGTGTAGCAGCGGACCACCCTCCCCGGGCCCTGCCGTGCGGCGCGGCCGGCGCGTTGGTCTGCCGACGCCCGGGAGCAGGAAACCGTGACCAGCCCGCTCATGCCGCGGCCTGAGTCACGCCGCGGTTCGCGGGTCAGGCCGGAATCGACCACCAGCCGGACGCCAGGCACCGTCAGGGAGGACTCGGCAAGATGGGTCGAGACAATGATCCGCGGAGGATCTCCAGGATTCCGCCCCGACACAGCCCGGTCCTGCTCCGATGCCGCCACCTGGCCGTGAAGTTCGAGCACCTCTACGCTCCGGCCCAGCCGGCCGCGGAGCGCCGCGGCCACGTGCGAGACTTCCCTGGCGCCCGGAAGGAACACGAGGGCATCCACTGCGTTGTCCGCGGTGAGCGCACGTGCGTGGGCGTCCGCCGCTGCCGCTGCAACGTGGTCCAGGAAGGCAGGCGCCACTCCCCTGGCGTCCAGCCGCGCCGCCGGTGCCGGGAGCCACTGCACTTCCAGCGGATAATTCACTGAAGCACAGCCGACCACGGGCGCCGGGCCACCGCCGTCGGAATCGGCCAGCAGTGCCGCGAACCGGGTTGCGTCCAGCGTGGCGGACATGGCGACGACGGCGAGGTCGCCGCGCAGCGCACGGACCTCCGCGATCATGCCGACCAGGAGGTCCGTTTCCAGCCCGCGCTCGTGCACTTCGTCCAGGACGACGGCGGCCGTCCCGTCAAGCGCGGGATCTGCCAGCAGGCGTCGCAGCAGGATGCCCGGGGTGACAAACTCAACCCGGGTGGCCGGGCCCGCCTGGCGTTCCCCCCGGACCGTGTAGCCCACGCGGTAAGCCAGGCCGCTGCCGTCCAGGGCGGAGAGGCGGCGGGCGGCGGCCCGGGCGGCAACCCTGCGGGGCTGGGTGACGATGACGCGGCCGGACTGGCCATACAAATTGGCGAGCAGCGGCGGAACAAGCGTGGTTTTGCCGGTTCCCGGCGGAGCCTGGACAACGGCGGCGCCGCTTTTCAACGCCTGCCGCAGTGCGGGCAGGGAGCCTTGGAAGGCTAGACCGGCACCGATGGCAGCAAGGTCGAAAGCGCCGCGGCGGGGTTGCCGTCAGGAGGAATCATCCGTCCATTCTGCCCTGACGGGGAAGCACTCCTCCGCCGCGCTCAGGGTTTGCCTTGGCTCCTGCCCTTGCCTTTGGCTTCCTTTGCGGTGTCCGACCGTTGTGAACCGGGCGCTTCCGGGGCGGGGGCAGGTGCCGGAGCGACGGCCTCGACAACTGGGGCCACCGGGCTGGGCCCGGTCCCGGCGGTGTCTGCCAGGGCAGGGGCAGGCGCAGGGGCGGCGCCGTCCGGGGCCGGCGCTGCCGGGGCGGACGCAGCTGCCACCTCCGTGGCGATGTCCGCCCGGACGGCCGAAAGCGCGTCCTCGATGCCGCGGTAGCGGGCAGCCGAAACACGGCCTGCCGCCGCGGCTTCGCCGAGGTCTTTTTCGAGCGCCTGCAAGGCGGCCAGCGCCCCGTCCATCCTGTTCTCCGAGGCAGCCTGGCTGATGCTCAGCACGCGGATCTGGAAACCGCGCAGTACGTCGTCGTCCGTGCCGCCCGGGCGGGCGGCTGCCGCTCCCGCGACAAGGGCTGCGACCAAGGCGCAGCACAGGATAATCAGGGCGCGGACCCGGCGGCGGGGTACGGGAGTGGACGCCCGCGCCGGAGCGGGTCCGGCCGGTTTCTCCGGGTCAGGCCGCATGCCTGCCCCGCATCGGAAGGGTGGACGCGGAACGCACGGGCAGGACCGTGACAGTGGCGGTATCAACTGCGGGCGTCGGCACCGCAGCCACGCGCACCGGAGGGGCCGGCCGCGCCATGAGGATACGGGCTGCAGTTCGGAGGGCAGTGGCGATCAGCAGGCCAATGCCAACCCCGAGCAGCACGTGGTAAGCCAGGTAGTGCTGGGCCGCCCCGGGGCCACCTGCCGCCGCCACCGCAGCACCGCCCAAGGTCAGCGCCAGTGACAGGGCCGTACCGAATATTGCGCCCATGGCTCCTGCTCCCATCCCATTTAATCAGCAAGCTTACTAGTAATGCTCAGTAAGCTTACTACCACATGGGCCGGAAGCAAGAGTGCGGAGGCGGGGGCCGGAATCAGCCCGCCGTTTCGAGCAGGTGCCCGGCCGGCGCGAGACCGGCGTACCGGCCCTTGAAGAACAGCAGGGGCTCGGCGTCGCCCCGCGCGTGGAGGTGCCGCACGGCAGCCACCACAATAGTGTGGTCACCGCCGTCGTACTCTGCATGGAGGTCGCAGTCGATCCAGGCGAGCGCGTTCTCCAGCACCGGATTCCCCAGCGGCGAGGGGGCGTGCGCGACGCCCGCGAACTTGTCCGTTCCCGGGCGGGCAAACTGTCCGGCGAGGTGCTGGTGTTCCGCGGGGAGGATGTTGACGGTGAATGAACCGGCCCTGCGCAGCACGGGCCACGTGCTCGATGTGCGTGCCGGGCTGAAGGTCACGAGCGCCGGGTCCAGCGACAGTGAGGCAAAGGACTGGCAGGTGAAACCCACGGGCCCGCCGGGGGTGGAACCGGTGACCACGGTCAGGCCGCTGGCGAATGTTCCGAAGATATCCCGAAGCCGGCGGGGAGCAAGATCTGAAGTGACTGTCATGGAGTGGCCTCTCATCTGGAGCGTTACCTCACCAAACCATCAGCCAAGCGGCCCGCTCAAGCCGCCCGAAACACGCGGACGCGTACCGCAACGAAAGGTCACGGCCGTACATCCGGCGTCATCGGGGCCAGGCCCTTATGCCGGCTGCGTCCGCTGGTCCAGCGCGGCGAGCAGGCGGCGGACAGAGCCGCCGAGGTTCCAGTCGATGGCCAGCCGCTCAAGTTCGGCGCGCCGGTCACCCGTCACCGGCTTCAGCAGGGCACCCGCCTGCTCAAGCGTGGGCAGCTCGAGGTCGCGCACCAGGCGGACGACGGCGGGAGCTGCTTCGAGGTACGCGCCGGCGGCGGAGAGTTTGGCCCGGACAGGACTGGACACGCCGCCGTCGTCGTCTTCCGCCGCCGCCAGCAGCCGTTCCAGGGTGCCGTACTTGAGCAGCAGGGATGCCGCCGTCTTCTCGCCGATCCCGCCCACGCCGGGCAAGCCGTCGGACGCGTCGCCGCGCAGCGTGGCGTAATCGGCGTACTGCTGCGGGAGGACCTTGTACTTGGCCACGACGGTTTCTTCGGTGATGGCTTCGAGGTTCTTCATGCCGCGGGCCGTGTAGATCACCCGGACCCCACGGTCGTCGTCGCACACCTGGAAAAGATCCCGGTCGCCCGTGACGACATCCACAGGAAGGCCGGCACGGCTGGCATAGGTGCCCACGACGTCGTCGGCCTCATGCTCTGCTGCCCCCACAATGGCGATGCCCGCCAACTCCAGCACGCGGCGGATCATGGGCAGCTGCGCCTCCAGGCCCTCAGGCACCACTTCCACGTCCGTGCCGCCCGGGACTGCACGGGCCACCCGGTGGGCTTTGTAGGTGGGGATCAGGTCAACCCGCCACTGCGGCCGCCAGTCATCATCCCAGCAGGCCACCAGGTGGGTGGCCCCGTAATCGGTACTGAGCCGGGCGATCATGTCCAGCAGCCCGCGGACGGCATTGACCGGCGTGCCGTCCGGTCGGCGGATGGTGTCCGGCAGGCCGTAGAAGGCGCGGAAGTACAGGGAGGCAGTGTCGAGCAGCATGAGGCGCTGGGGCATACCTCGATCCTCACATGGAAACGGCCGGCCGGGCAGCAGCCGCGACCTCCGCCGTGGCGCCTGGAACGACTGCGCGGTGATTCCCAGTCCCAGGAGGACCCGGCCTGCCTGCTCGAACCGGAAATGCTGACTACGGTTCAGCCGGACGTCGGGGTGCTAAGGGCACCGGTCACGGTTGCCCGGTGCCGGGCGGGCCGGTGAGTACCGTGGGAACGTACTCCAGCAGCTGGAGCCTGCCGTCGAACGTCCTGCTCTGCACCATGTCCAGCCGGACGTCAGGATATCCATCGAAGATCCGCTCGCGCCCGGTGGCGCCGGTAATGACGGGGAAAACCACCAGACGGAACCGGTCCACGAGGCCCGCCACCAGCAACGACCGGGCCAGGCTGATGCTGCCCAAGGTACTCAGGGGCTCCGTTCCCCTACGCTTCAGCTCGCGGACCGCGTCAACCGCGTCCCCGGTTACCAGGGTCGAGTTCGGCCAGTCCAGGGGAGACTGCAGCGAGGAAGAGAACACGATTTTCGGTACGGCGGACAGCCCCGTGAGGCTGGCGCCCTCCTCCTCGGAAAAACCGGACCGGTCCGCCGCGGCCTGCGCGGACATGCCGTACATCAACCGGTACGTTTTCGCGCCCAGGAGGAAGGTGTAGTTCTTCGCCGATTCCTGGTCCAGCCAGGCAAGGTATTCGGGACCCTCCAGTCCCCACCACCCCGGCCAGCCCTCTGCGGAGGCGTAACCGTCCAGCGAAATGATCAGGTCCACCATCAGGGGTGCCTGGGACGGTTCGGCAGGTGTGGCTCCCATGACCGGCTCCTTGGACTGATCGGCGTTGATCTGGCGGCAATGCTATGCCCGCCAGGGCGGCGGTACAAGGGTCGGGCCCTTTCATCAGCCCTGCCGCAGGCGTAGCGTCTATTGCGCCGGAACCGTCGTAGCCGTCTAAGGAGCGGACATGGCTGGATGGAATGCAGACACAGCGGCAGGGCCTGTGGGGGCAGGGACCGTGACCCTGGTCGAGGGCTCATGTTTTTGTATCTCCGCAGCCAATGGTGATATCCACCCGGAACTGCCCCACGGCGTCTTCCATGAGGACACCCGCATCCTGTCGGGGTGGAGCATGACGGTGAACGGCCAGCCACTTGAGCCGTTGGCGGCGGAGACGAAGGAACCCTACCGGGCACTGTTCATTGGCCGCGTTCCCCGGGCCGACGGGTACGCGGACAGCCCCTTGATCGTGGAGCGGCTGCGGGAAGTGGCGGCCGGAGTGGTTGAGGAGATTACGATCCGCAACTATTCCGGCAACCCCGTTGAATGCAGCATCTCCGTGGCCGTCGACTCGGACTTCGCCGATCTGTTCGAGGTGAAGGAGGCGAGGGTCCAGCGGCGGTGGGACGTCACCCGCGGAGCCGACGGCGATTCCCTGATTATCAGCGCGGCCTGGCAGGACCTGCGGAAAGCTGTCCTGGTCAGGGGACGCGGCGCCGTCGCCTCCCCCGGGGCACTCACATACCGCGCCGTGGTTCCCGGATACGGCCAGTGGAGCACGCGGTTGAGCGTGGCACCGGCAGGGCAGCACAACGTTTCGCGCCCCGCCGGGCACGGGGTGTCACCGAGTGACCGGCGGCACCAGGAATGGGTCGCCAAAATCCCCAGGCTGCAGATGGCGAACCGGTCCATTGAACGCACGCTGCGGCGGAGCTATGACGACCTCGGAGCGCTCCGGATCGAGGACCCCGAGCATCCGGAACGGATAGTGGTGGCCGCCGGCGCACCATGGTTCATGACCCTGTTCGGGCGTGATTCGCTGTGGGCTTCGGAGATGGCGCTGCCCGTGGACCCGTCCCTGGGCCTGGGCACCCTGCAGACGCTGGCGGACCGGCAAGGCAAGGTGGTGGACCCGATGAGCGAGGAGGAACCCGGGAAGATCCTGCACGAAGTCCGGTTGGGCGTGTCCTCCGGGCTGGCGCTCGGCGGCAAATCCGTCTACTACGGCAGCGTGGACGCCACCCCGCAGTTTGTGATGACCTTGGCATCGGTCAGCCGCTGGGGGTTCGGAAAGGACGCCATAGCCGCCCTCCTGCCCAACGCCGACCGGGCCCTGGACTGGGTCAGGACCTACGGCGACAAGGACGGCGACGGGTTCGTTGAGTACCAGCGCCTCAACGACCAGGGCCTTATCAACCAGGGGTGGAAGGACTCCTGGGACGGGATCAATTTCGCGGACGGAACCATTGCCGAGCCGCCCATCGCGCTTTGCGAGGTGCAGGCCCTGGTCTACTCAGCGTTGCTGTCCCGGGCATGGATGGCGTACGACGGCGGGGAGGCGCCGTTGGCTGCCCGGCTCACCGCCGAGGCGGCGCAGTTGAAGAAAAGGTTCAACGAGGAATTCTGGTTGCCGGAACGTGGCTACTTCGCCGTAGCCCTGGACGGCCGCAAACGCCCGGTTGATGCCTGCGCCTCGAATATGGGGCAGTGCCTGTGGCACGGCATCGTTGACGATGACAAGGTGCCGCTGGTGGCTGAACGCCTAATGTCGCCGGAGATGTTCAGTGGCTGGGGTGTCCGGACCCTCGCCTCAGATATGGGGGCCTACAACCCTGCCAGTTACCACAACGGTTCAGTATGGCCGCATGACAATGCCATTATTGCGGCCGGACTGATGCGGTACGGATTCGTCGAGGAGGCGCAGCGCATCGCCACCGCCCTGCTCGAAGCCGCGGATTTTTCCGGCGGCCGGCTGCCGGAGTTGTTCTGTGGCTTCAGCCGGGAGCAGGTGGCCGAGCCGGTGCCATACCCCACGGCCTGCTCCCCGCAGGCCTGGGCGGCCACCGCGCCGATCATGCTGATCACCTGCCTGATGCGGTACGACGCCCACGTCTCCCGCGGTGGCTTCTGGATGGATCCGGCGCTGCCCCAGTCATACGGGAACCTGCACATCACCAACGCTCCCTGGTAGCGGCCGCATCACCATCGACATCAGAGACGGCGAACCTGCGGTGCAGGGCTTGCCGGAGGGCTTGACGTTCCACCGCGAACACCGGCCCTGGCTGACCGAGCTCATCTCGCAGGCCGGACTGGACGCCAAAGGCTAAACCTCCCAGTCGCCGTCGGCGTAGGCGCTGCGGACGTGGGCGCGCAGGTACTCCCCCACCACGGCAGCTCCAAGGCCGCCCACTTCGGGCGCCACAACGCGGCCGTCGATCCGCCGCGCCATCCGCTGGATGAACCGCTCCAGGCCGGGGTCGTTGCCCAGGCGGAAGAAAGTGGCCTGGACGCCGGCGCGGCCAAGGCGGTCCAGTTCGGCAACCGTGGCGCGGATGGTCTCTGCGTCCGGCGGCCAGTTGAACCAGGAGTCCCCGTCCGGCAGGAGGTGCGCCGTGGGCTCGCCGTCGGTGACCACCAGCAGGACGGGCTGCATGGAGGGGTGCCGGCGGAAGAACCGGCTTACCAACAGAAGGCCGTGGTGCAGGTTGGTTCCCTGTTCGCGGAGGGCGGGCAGCGCCGTAAGTTCTCCGATGTCCATGGACTGTGCGTAACGGCCAAAGGTGATCAGCTCCAGCCGGTCACCGCGGAAGCGGGTTGACACCAGGTGGTGCAGTGCGAGCGCGGTCCGCTTCATGGGAACCCACCGCCCTTCTGCAGCCATGGAGAAGGACACGTCCACCAGCAGGGCAACCGCGGCCTGCGTGCGGGCCTCCGTCTCCGATACCTCGATGTCGCCGACAGCGAGGCGCAGTCCACGGGCCGGGTCACCGCCGTCGGCCATGGTGCGCCGGATGGCATTGGTCATGGTACGGGTGACATCCCACGGCTCGGCGTCCCCGAACTCCCACTGCCGGCTCGAACCCGTCTGTTCTCCTGCGGCCCCGGCCATCCTGGTGTCCCTGCTTCCCTGCCTGCCGGACAGCTGCCTGGCAGCATCACGGAGCAGGGACTTCCCGAGCCGCCGCATGGCCTGCGGGGACAGCCTGAGGTCACCGTCGGTGCCGCGCCGCAACAAGCCGCCGTCCTGCATGGCGCGCTCGATCTCCGCGAGGGTCCGGGCACTAACGGCGGCATTTTCGCCAAGCTGCCGGGTAAGCGCGTCCAGGTCCAGGTCATCGAGCCGGGAGCCGTTGTAGGACTGGGAGAGCTGTTCGGACAGTTCGTCGAGTTCGGCGAGGTCCTGAAGCACCCCGGTGCCATCGCCCAGTCCCAGGCCTTCCTGCCCTTCGAACCGTTCCGAGCCTGTCCAGTCCTCCCCCGGGCGGAGGGCCTGGAGGGTCGCATCGAGTTCGCTGAGCTGGGCCATCAGTTCGGGCGAGCCGAAGGCCTGGGCGGAGAGCCGCATCAGCTCATCGCGCTGCTCCGGGGACATCGACTGCAGGAGCCGCTGGGCGGCGGCGGCGCGCTGGGCGAGGGCGTCCACCAGCTCTTCCACCGACTCCGGGTTCTCCGGAAAGAACTGGCCGTGTTTGGCCATGAAGTCCTGGAAGTCGGCGTCGGTATCCTCCCCGCGCCGGTGGTTGCCCAGTAGCTCGTTCAGGTCCCGGAGCATGTCATTCACTGCCTGCCGGTCCTCATCGGTGGCGCTCTCCAGCGCCTGCTTCATGCCGGCGAAGCGCTGCTCGAGGACTTCGCGGCCCAGGAGGTCCTTGATCCGGTCGTAGGCTTCCCTGGCGGGGCCTGACTGCCAGTCGTAGGATGCCAGCTCATTGACCGCCGCAGCTGTGGAGGGCGGGAGGTTCTGCAGCTGCATTTCCCGGAAGGCGCGGTCGGTATTGTCCATCATGGCGTCCCGGGCCAGTTGCTTACGCTCCTCCAGCACGGCGGTGTCAAGGAGTTTCTTTACTTCGTCCAGGGTGCCGTCCAGCCGGTGCCGGCTGAGCAGGTCGCGGCGCCGCTGCTGGACGCGCCGGGCAAGGTCATCCAGCCCGTCCCGGTTCCGGCCCCCGCGCCGCAGGAATTCCTGCAGGGCGTGGCGGGGCGAGTAGACGGCCATCACGTCTTCGGCGACGGCGTCAAGCGCCTCGGCCAGGTCGACGGGTGGGGCGAGCGGGTCCGGGCCGCCGGTATACCGGCCGTACTTGGCGGACCGCTTGTGGATGGCCATGGTGCCTCCTGTGCCTAACCGTAGATGGTTTCCTCGTCATCGGATTCCTTGGAGATCCGGCGGCCCAGGTACAGCCCTTCAAGGGCCAGTTCGACGGCGGCGGCGAGTTGTCCGTCATTGGCCGCACCCAGGCGCCGCCCGATTTCGTCGTAGAGGCCCGAGCCGTTCAGCGACGGAAGGTTGCCCAGGAACTCCTGCGCCGTGACCTGTTCACCCGTGGTGACGGTCCGGTGCCCATCCAGGGCGGCCACGAGCGGCCCCATGTCCAAACCCTGGAAGTGCGCCCGGACAGCTTCCGCAGTGGCGGTGCGCAGGAGGTGGTCCAGGACACCCTGTTCCCGCCCTTCCTCGCCGGATTCGAACTCGATCTTGCCCGTCAGCACCTCCACGGCGGGCTCCAGGTCGATGATGCGTGCCACCGCCTGCTCCTCCCCCCGCAGGCTGGCCCGCCGCAGTGCCGCCGCGGCCACCGTCTCCGCCCCGGCAATGGCGAAGCGGGCCGAAACGCCGGAAGTCTGGTTGATGGCAGGCGACTCGCGGAGCGCCCGGGTATACCGGGCCAGGATCTCCAGGATGAACGGCGGGACGTCCGCAACGAGCCGGCCCTCCTGCCGGATCACCGCTACTTCGTCTTCCAGTTCGATGGGGTAGTGGGTCCGGATCTCCGCACCGAAGCGGTCCTTCAGGGGTGTGATGATGCGCCCGCGGTTGGTGTAGTCCTCCGGGTTTGCTGATGCCACCACCAGCACGTCGAGCGGGAGCCGCAGGACGTAGCCGCGGATCTGGATGTCCCGTTCCTCCATGACGTTGAGCATGGCCACCTGGATGCGTTCAGCCAGGTCCGGGAGCTCGTTGATGGCGATGATGCCGCGGTTGGAGCGTGGGATCAGCCCGTAGTGGATGGTTTCCGGGTCCCCCAGGCGGCGGCCCTCGGCCACCCGCATCGGATCCACGTCACCGATCAGGTCAGCGACCGACGTGTCCGGTGTGGCGAGCTTCTCCACGTAGCGCTCCGAACGGTGCCGCCAGGCCACCCGCAGCCGGTCCCCCTCCGTCAGTGCCCGGGCACGGGACTGTTCGGTGATCGGTTCAAAGGGATGCTCGTTCAGCTCCGAATCCTCGATCACCGGCGACCACTCGTCCAGCAGTCCGGCCAGGGTGCGGAGCAGGCGGGTCTTGCCCTGCCCGCGCTCACCCAGCAGGACAACGTCATGGCCGGCGAGCAGGGCGCGCTCGAGCTGCGGAATCACCGTCCGGCTGAAGCCGTACAGGCCCGGCCAGGGGTCACGTCCCGCAGCCAGGGCGGCGAGGAGGTTGTCGCGGATTTCGTGCCGCAGGTCCTTGTGGACGTATCCTGCCGCGCGCAGTTCACCAACGGTGTAGATATCGGGGCGATCAGTCACTCCTCTACGGTAATCCCCGCCCTGCGGCTAATCGATAGATTCCTCCAGATTCCTGCGCCCGCGGGTACCGCTTGCCGCTCCCCGCGCGGCTACGCTTAGACCCAATGACACAGAACACATTGATCCTCCTGGTGCGGCACGGCGAGACGCCCACCACTGGCACCGTCCTGCCGGGGCGGGCCCCTGGCCTGCATCTTTCCGAGCGCGGCCGCACGCAGGCTGAAGCTGTTGCCGAACGCCTTGCGGGCCTGCCCGTCGACGGGCTGTATTCGTCACCCCTGGAGCGGGCACGGGAGACAGCGGAGCCTACGGCCGCCCGCACCGGCCGGACGGTCAAGGAAGAAGCCGGGCTTTTGGAATGCGATTTCGGTGACTGGACCGGTGCCGCGCTCGCCGGGCTTGCGGGCCTGCCGGAGTGGCAGACTGTCCAGCACAACCCGTCGGCGTTCCGCTTCCCCAATGGCGAGGGCTTTTCCGGAATGCAGGCGCGGATGGTTGGGACGCTGGAGGATCTTCGGGCGGCCCACCGTGGTGGCGTCGTGGTCTGTTTCTCCCATGCCGATCCCATTAAGGCGGCCGTGGCCCACGCGCTGGGCACCCACCTGGACCTGTTCCAGCGGATCATGATCAGCCCGGCGTCGGTCTCGGTGATCTCCTATGCCGACGGCCAGGCGCCGGCGGTGCTCACGGTGAATTCGATGTCGGAGCCCCTGAGCGGGCTGAGGTCGCCGTGATGCCATCCGGACCGGCAGGGAACGACTCGCCGCGGGACGCGGCGGCACGGGGCATGCGGTGTCCGGGCGGGAGCTGACCCTCCTCACCGAGGGCCGCGTGGAGTTGCTGGGCCGCATCATGAGCGGCAGCAATGCCACGTTCCTCGCGGAGCTTTCCTGCGGTGACGATTCCGCCTGGGCCGTCTACAAGCCGGAGGCAGGAGAGCGGCCGCTGGCGGATTTCGACGCCGGCCTGTACCGCCGGGAGCGCGCCGCGTACCTGCTGAGCGAAGCGCTGGGCTGGGGAATGGTGCCGGCCACGGTGGTCCGCACGGATGCCCCGCTTGGCGTGGGGTCGCTGCAATGGTTCATTGAGGGCGACCACGAGGAGCACTACTTCACCCTGTATGCGGACTCCCCGGAAACGCACGACGAGCTGGCCCGGATGGCCCTGTTCGACTACGTGGCTAACAACACGGACCGCAAAAGCGGGCATGTCCTGCGCGGAGCGGACGGCCGCATCTGGGGCATTGACCACGGCCTGTGCTTTTCCGCTGCCTTCAAATTGCGCACGGTGATCTGGGACTTCGCCGGCGACCCGATTCCGGACAACCTGCTGGCGGACATCAGTCCTCTGGCGGACACTGTTCCGGCTGACGTGGCAGCGCTGCTCCATCCCGGCGAGATGGTTGCCCTTCAACGCCGGGTCCAGCGAATGCTGCAGGAGATGGTGCTGCCCGTTGACCACACCGGCAGGCGCTACCCCTGGCCGCTGGTCTAGGCAGCGAAGTCCAGGCGTCCCAGATGTGGGCGTCCCAGGCGTGGATGGCGGGAGTTCAGGGGTCCCAGGTTCAGGCGGCGGGCCTGTGCGCGTCCTGGCGCGCTTCCAGTGCGGCTGCGGCCGCCGGTGCAGCCTGCTCAAGGTGCGCCCCGATGTGGTCCAGCAGGTAATGCTGCCCCAGCACTGTGGGGTGGTCGCCGTCCGGGCCAATCAGGTCATCAAAGTCATCGCTGATCCAGCCCTCGGCGATCGGGTCCACGTACTCACCGCCCGCCCGCGCAGTGGCAGTCTTGAGTTGGTCGCTGATATCCAGGAGCCCGGGGTCAGGGTCCGTTGTGTACGACGGCGGCCCCACCACGATGATCCTGGCGTCCGGGGCAAGGGCTTCTGCCCTGTCCATGGCGGCCAGGGCCGCGTCGCCGACGTCGGCAGAGGCGTAGCCGAGGTCGTTCTCCGAACCGAAAAAGACCACGATCCCGGTGTCCGGGGTGACGTAATCATCCACCTGGGTGCCGAAGGTTCCGTTGTAGTCGCCCAGGCTGAGGTAACCGCTTCCGTCCTCGGCTGCGTTGACCACCTCAAGGCCCGCCACCTCCGGGTCCGTGCGCATCAACGCCGGCCACGCCTGCTGCGGCGACGTGCCGTGACCGGTGCTCAGAGAGTCCCCCACCACCACAACGCGGACCGGGGGCGCCGCCGTGGCCGGGGGCTGGGTCCGGGCTGCACTTCCCGACGTCACGGCCAGGAGGAGGGCAGCGACACCGGCAGTCACCAGCCCGGGATGCCCGTGCAGCAGCGCACTGTCCTGCATGGCACCTCCTCCCGCCTGGAATTTCCGGGTGGCCGGGGAACTGACCGCGGCCGTTTATCTACTTGTCCGTGTCCCATCGTAGGCAATTGTGGGAATACTTTAGGGCCAAGGTGACCAGGATCAACAGGATGCACAGCGACTGCACAGGAACCTTTAGGGCATTAGGTACCCTGCTTGCCGCCGTGCGGGGTCGATGCCGGTGTCTACCGGGCTGCACTGAAGCCGGGGCTACGCTGTATCCGTGCAGCGGCAGGCAACCGGGTGGAACCCCGCAACCAGTGTTTCCGAGCAGGCGCCCGGCGTCTACTTCGCCGAAGGGCCGGCCTCCAACTGGATCGTGGTGCAGGACCCTTCCGGGTTCATCCTCATTGACAGCGGCTACCCCGGTGACCGCAGCAACGCCCTTGCGTCGATCCGCCACCTGGGCCTGGAACCGGGCGACGCCCTTGCACTGCTGATCACGCATGGACACGTGGACCACACGGGCTCCGCCGCCTTCTTTTCGGAGTCATTCGGAACCCCGGTCCTGTGCGCCCCCGGGGAACTGGCCCACGTTCAGGGAAAGGAGAAGCACCAGGTCACCTTTGGCCAGGTCATCCGCCGCGCCTGGAGGCCGCGCATCTTCCGCTGGATGGTGCACGTCATCAGGGCGGGCGCCCTGGGTGCCAAGCCAGTGCCGGCGGCCGAAGCGTGGGACGCTGCCAGGCTCCGGGCCCTGCCTGGGCGGCCCGTTGCCGTACCCATGCCCGGCCATACGCCAGGCAATGCAGCCATCCACCTGCCCGGGGCTGGTGCCATCGCCGTGGGCGACTGCTTTGTCAGCGGCCACCCGATCAGCCGGATTTCCGGACCGCAGATGCTGCACCCGATGTACCACGAAAATCCGGCCGCCGCGCTGGCCGCCCTGCAGAACCTGGCCGGCATGGAATCCGCGGCTGTCCTTCCCGGCCACGGCCCCGCCCTGGGCGCCCCGCTGGCGGAAGCGCTGGCAGTTCTCAGGTCCCGGACGCCTGGAGCGTCCCCTGCCGTGGGTGGAACTTTCCGTACCGCGCCTAGAACTTCCCGTACCGCGCCCGGGCCATCGAGTACACGCCGTAGCAAATGAGGCCCGCGGCGATGGCGGCGAGGAGGAACCCGCCGTAGGGCTGTGCGCCGAGGGTCTTCAAGCCGCCGTCGAGGCCGGAGGATTTGGACGGATCGGCGGTTACTGCCGCCACGATGACCAGGACACCCACGACGGCGAGCACCACACCCTTGGCTGCGTAACCGATGATGCCCAGCCATTCCACGGCGGTCCGTGCGTTGCCAGGGTCCTGCAGGTCCTTCATGAACTTCCTGGAAACGCCCCGGTAGGCGTAAAGGACGCCGCCTGCAATGATCGCCAGCCCCAGCACCACCAGAAGCACCACCCCGGCGGGCGCTCCCATCAGCTTTGCGGTGAAATCGCTGGCCGACTGGCTGGAGTTCTTGCTGCCCCCGGCGGCAAAGACTCCGAAGGTAAAGGCAAGGAAAGCGAAAATCACAGCTTTCCCCGCAGCACCGGCAGCTTTCTTCAGTTTCTTCTTGGAATCCGGCTCGGTGCGCGCCCCAAAAGCAGCCTCGCTGAGCATCCAGAGGGCAAGCGCCGCACAGGCAACAGCGCCGGCCCAGAGCAGGATCCCGCCCCCCGGCTTGGATGCCAGGCTTCCCAGGGCCCCGGACTGATCAGCTTCTCCACCCTGGCCCCGGGTCAACTGCAGGGCGATGGCGCCAATCAGGATATGGAGCAGGCCAATGAAGACATATCCGGCACGGGCCAGCACGCGAACTGCCGGGCTGCGGCCCGCCGAGGCCGCCTCGGATACTGCCCTATTAGCTCCCTGCGACGCGTTGCCCATGGTAAGCCCTTCCACATATGTAGTTGATGTCCTGTTCCGCCGCCGGCTTCGCATGCCTGCGCCGCGGAATGCTTCAGTGTAAATCCGTCCGCGCCGTCCCGACAGGTCCGGGAAAGTTCCGGCCACGCACTGTTGGCTACTACAGTCGAAGCGGTGCATGCCAAACAGAACTTTGATGAACTGACCGAGCTGAACATCTCCGAACCCACGGCCGACCACGCGGAAGACGGGTTCGTCCGCGTGCGCGGCGCCCGCGAAAACAACCTGCGGAACGTCAGTGTGGATGTGCCGCGGGATGCGATCGTGGCGTTCACCGGGGTTTCCGGTTCCGGCAAGTCGTCCCTGGCCTTCGGCACCATCTACGCGGAGGCGCAGCGGCGGTTCTTCGAATCAGTGGCGCCCTACGCCCGCCGCCTCATCCAGCAGGGCCACAACCCCAAGGTGGACCTGATCACCGGGCTGCCGCCCGCCGTCGCACTCCAACAGCGCCGGGGAACGGCGACCTCCAGGTCCACCGTGGGGACCGTCACCACGCTGTCCAATTCGCTGCGCATGCTGTTCTCCCGTGCCGGCAGCTACCCGGAGGGCGCAGCGCCGCTGGACTCGGATGCCTTCTCCCCCAACACCGCGGCGGGCGCCTGCCCGGAGTGCCACGGCCTGGGCACCGCCCACACCGTCAGTGAGGCATCCCTGGTTCCGGACACGTCCCTGAGCATCCGCGACGGGGCGATTGCCGCCTGGCCCGGGGCGTGGCAGGGCAAGAACCTGCGCGACATCCTGACCCACCTGGGCTACGACGTGGACATCCCGTGGCGGCAGTTGCCCCGGAAACAGCGGGACTGGATCCTCTTCACCGAAGAACAGCCGGTGGTGGAAGTAACGCCGCAGCGGGACCGGGTTGCCAAACCTTACAAGGGCCGGTTCTGGAGCGCCAGGAGCTACGTCATGCACACGCTGCTCGACTCCAAAAGCCCCGCCATGAGGGAAAAGGTGCTGCGCTTCATGGAAACCGGGCCCTGCCCGCGGTGCAGTGGAACCGGGCTCAGGCCCGAGGCCCTCGCGGTGACCTTCGCAGGGCAGACCATCGCCGGGCTCAACGCGGTGCCCATAACCGAACTCGCGGACATCATCCGCCCCACCACCAGGCTGGCCACAGCGGGAACCGCGTCCCGCAAGCAGTCCTCCGAGTCCAATGAGGTGGCTGTGGCCATCACCCGCGACCTGCTGCAGCGCATCAACGTACTGCTGGAACTGGGCCTGGGGTACCTGGCGCTGGGACGGGCCACGCCCACGCTCTCGCCGGGGGAAATGCAGCGCCTCCGGATCGCCACCCAGCTCAGGTCGGGATTGTTCGGCGTGATCTACGTGCTGGATGAGCCGTCGGCGGGTCTTCATCCGGCCGACGCCGAACCCCTCCTGGCCGTCCTGGACCAGCTCAAATCGTCGGGAAACTCCGTGTTCGTGGTGGAACACAACATGGACATGGTCCGCCGGGCTGACTGGGTTGTGGATGTTGGACCCAGGGCCGGCGAGGACGGCGGAGAGGTGCTGTACAGCGGGCCCGTGCAGGGCCTCGATGAGGTACCGGAGTCGGTAACGCGTCCGTTCCTGTTCCCCGGCGCAACAGGTGCGAAAGAAACAGGGGCGGCAACTGAGGGCGCGGGCACGGATTCCCTGCGGGAACCCTCCGGCTGGCTGGAACTGCGGGGCGTCAGCCGCCACAACCTGCGGGACCTGGACGCCGCCTTTCCGCTCGGCGTCCTGACAGCGGTCACGGGCGTCTCGGGTTCCGGGAAATCCACGCTGGTCAGCCGGGTCCTCGCCGACGTTGCCGGAGCCGCACTCCACGGCACCGGTGAGGCCGGTACCGCCACACCCGCCGGGGAGCCGGACGACGACGTCGAGGAACAGGGCGGACCACTGACCGTGGGGCACGTCTCCGGGCTGGAACGGATCGACCGCCTGGTGAAAGTGGACCAGAAACCGATCGGACGCACGCCGCGGTCCAACCTGGCCACCTACACGGGGCTGTTCGATGCCGTCCGCAAGGAATTCGCCGCCACCGATGCCGCCAGGAGCCGCGGGTTCGGCCCCGGACGCTTTTCCTTCAATGTGGCCGGTGGACGGTGCGAGACCTGCCAGGGCGAAGGATTCGTGGCCGTGGAACTGCTGTTCCTTCCCGGCAGTTACGGCCCGTGCCCGGAGTGCGGCGGCACCCGATACAACCCTGCGACCCTGGAGGTCACCTACCAGGGCAGGAACATCGCGGAAGTACTGGGCATGACGGTCAATGCCGCGGCCGATTTCCTGGCCGGGGTTCCCGCGGCCGCACGGTCCTTGCAGACCCTCCAGGAAGTGGGCCTGGGCTACCTGCGGCTGGGCCAGCCCGCCACCGAACTTTCCGGCGGCGAGGCGCAGCGGATCAAGCTGGCCACCGAACTGCAGCGGGCCCGGCGCGGGCACACCCTTTACCTCCTGGATGAGCCCACGACGGGGCTGCACCCTGCCGACGTCCAGCTCCTGATGGCGCAGTTGAACCGCCTGGTGGACGCCGGGAACACCGTAATCGTGGTGGAACACGCCATGGACGTGGTGGCCGACGCCGACTGGGTCATGGACCTTGGACCCGCTGGTGGCGATGCCGGCGGCACGATCGTCGCCGCCGGTGACCCGGCCGCCGTCGCCCGTTCCCGCAGCAGCCGCACGGCCCCTTACCTCGCCGCAGCACTGCAGGCCGCGTCCGCCGGCAAGGACCGCTAGGGCGGCCCCTCTTGCCCCCGTGCGTGCGGGGGCGTAGGACAGAGGAATGCGTACCCGACGGGCGGTGCCCACCCACGATGTCCTTCGCGGCCGCGTGGCGGTGGTGACCGGCTCTTCGCGCGGGCTGGGGTTTGAAATGGCCCGGGTCCTGGGCCTGCACGGCGCAGAGGTGGTGCTGGCAGCCAGGGCGGACGACGGCGTTGCTGCCGCCGTCCGGCGCCTGCGTGCTGAAGGGATCGCGGCTTCCGGGAAGCGCTGCGACACCGCCGAACCGGGAGACGTTGAGGCGCTCCGGGACGAGGCCCTGGCCCGGGGGACCTTGGACATCTGGGTCAACAACGCCGGCACCTCCGGGGTTTTCGGGCCCACGGCGTCGACACCCATCGATGACTTCACGCGAGTGGTTCGCACCAACGTCCTTGGCACGTTCCATGGTGCCAGGATGGCGTTGCCTGTGTTCCTGGGTCAGGGCCATGGCGACCTGGTCAACCTGTACGGCCAGGGCGACCGCGGTCCGGTGGCCCTGCAGAACGCCTACGCATCGAGCAAACGGTGGGTCCGCCAGTTCACGGAGACCCTGCGGCTGGAAACCAAAGGCACCGGCGTCCGGGTGCACGGCATGAACCCAGGACTGGTGGAGACCCAACTCCTGGGGCGTGTGGCGTCGCAGGCAGGGTACGAGCAGCGCCTCACGGGCCTGCAGGTGGTGGTCGGGCTGTGGGGACAGGCCCCGCGTGAGGCGGCGCTACCGATCCTGGACCTGGTGACCTCAGATGCCGCGGAATTCCGGTTCCTGACCCGGCGGCGGATGGTCACGCACGGCCTGCGCAACGTGCTGGGCGGCCGCCTGCGCCGTGCAAACAGGATGCCGCTGGACATCACCGTCCTGGAGCCACCCGACCCGTCCTAGTCCGGACCCGGCATCCTCGGCGCCGGCCGAGCCGGGCTACAGGCTGCCCCGGCGGCGATGGAGAAAGCCTGAGACCCGGCTCCGGAACTCATGGGGATCCACCGCCGGTCCCTGTGGTGCGCGGCGGCCGGTTTCCGTCAGCAGGCGCAGGCCCTCGTCCACCGCTGCCTTCGATGCCCTCAGGGAGGCCGCTGAGGCTCCCTTCCACGGGTCGAGGACCGCAGCGAGCGCAGCATCCGCGTTGTCGTCCGGGGCCAGGGTGGTGACCAGCCCCATGTCCCACGCCTGGCGCGCGGTCAACATACGGCCCGCGTAAAGGAGGTCCTTGCTGCGGGAGGGGCCGACGCGCAATGCCATGCGGGTTGCGAAGGTTGCCGGCACCAGCAGTCCAAGGCGTGCCACGGGCATCCCGATGCGGGCTGAGGCGGTGAGCAGCTGGAGGTCGCAGGCGAGGGCCAACTGGCAGCCGGCACCGGCGGCCACCCCCTCAACGACAGCCACGGTGGGAACGGGCAGGTCCTCGAGCGCCTGCAGCGCTGCTTCGATGATGCCGAATGTCTGGTTGACCTCGCTGTCTGGCGCTCCCTCCCATTCGCGGACGTCAAAGCCGGAACAGAACACCCCTCCCCTGCCCCGCACAACGACGGCGCGGAGTGAAGGGACCGCTGCCAGACGGTGGACGGCGAGCCGCAGCTCCTGCCAGTCCTTCAGGCCGAGGGCATTGAGCCGTTCCCCGCTGCCAATAGAAAGCGTCGCAACAGACCCTGATTCGTCATCCATCCGGGGTATCACGCGTCCTGTCTCCCGTGGCCCGCGGTGTGAACGGGCCAGGCCATTGCGATGCCCGGATCCGAGGCAGGTGGTGGACGGGGCCCAGGCTCCCCCATTCGTCCCCGCCAAGCCTGGACAGCGGATCAAGCCGGGCCACCTCCGGGTGGTTGCCGCTGAGCACCTGGGATGAGACGGACGCGTGCACCACCAGCCCGAACACCAGGACGCAGTCGCCCATCCGCAAGGTCTGGTGAAGCGAGCATTCCAGAACAGCCGGAGACTCCTTAACCCTGGGCGGCCGGACCGCAGCACTGGGCTCACGGGCCAGGCCGGCGGCGTCGAATTCGCTCACATCTGCGCTGAAGTTGGTCCCGGTGGCGTTGACCTCCTGGATCAGCGCTGCCGGGGCGAGGTTCACTACGAACTCCCCGGTTGCCTCGATATTCCGCAGCGAATCCTTTTCGCCCACGGAGGTGAACTGGATGATCGGGGGGTCCACCGAGGCGACCGTGAAGAACGAATGGGGCGCCAGGTTGTCCACCCCCGCCGGGGAGGTGCTCGAAACCCAGGCGATGGGCCGCGGAACCACCACGGACGTGAGGAATTTGTAGAAGTCCCGCGGACCCAGTTGTTCAGGATCGAAGTCTGTCCGCATCCGGTCCTACGGGCTTCCTGGCGTGGCGGCGGCAGCGGCATCCTTGGCCAGGGCTCCCTTGGCCCTCGGCAGGAAGACCAGGGCGGCCATGGCGATCACGCAGCAGAGGATGATGTACAGCGAGATCGACGTCGAGTTCCCATAGGTCGCCAGCAGGGCGGCGGCAATGAGGGGCGCGGGACCACCGGCGACGACGCTGGCCAGTTGGTACCCCAGACCGGCGCCCGTGTAGCGGATGTCGGTGTCAAAACTTTCGGCGATCAAGGCGGCCTGCGGCCCGTACTGGATGTCGTGCAGGATCAGGCTGACCACGACGGCAACACCAACCCACAGGGCGTCCCTGGTGTTGAGCAGCCCAAAATAGGGGAAAGCGAACAGCGCCGTCAGCACGATGCCGGTTCCATACACGCGGCGACGGCCGAAACGGTCTGAAAGGCGCCCGAACAGGGGAACACTGATCAGCCCGAGTGCGGCCGCGATCAGTGTGTCATCAAGGATTGAGTTGCTGTCCAGCTTCAGCTGCTTGGTGGCGTAGGTAATTACGAAGGTAATGAACAGGTAGAACGGAGCCTGCTCCGATGTACGCACCAGGGCGGAAAGGAGGATTTCCTTGGGCTGGCGCCGGATCACCTCGATGATCGGGGCCCGCACCACCTTGTTCGACTTCCGGACCGCGTCGAACTCCGGGCTCTCGATGACGCGGAGCCGGACGAACAGGCCCACGCCGATCAGGATGATGCTCAAAATGAACGGGATCCGCCAGCCGTAGGCAACGAATCCGTCAGTGCCGGTGGCGGCTGTGGTGATCCTGACGACGCCGGTGGACAGCACCAGGCCCAGTGGCACTCCGATCTGCGGCCAGGAAGCGGACAGGCCGCGGCGGTTCGGGTCGCCCCATTCCATGCTCAGGAGGACCGAACCGCCCCATTCACCGCCCACGCCGATGCCCTGGATGATGCGGAGGACCACCAGCAGTACCGGCGCGGCCACGCCGATGCTTTGGTATGTCGGAAGACAGCCGATCAGTACCGTTCCGAACGCCATCAGGAACAGCGTGGCCATGAGTGTTGTCTTGCGGCCGATCCGGTCACCGAAATGGCCGAAAATGGCGGCGCCGATTGGCCTGGCCACAAAGCCGACGAACTGGGTGCCGAATGCGGCCAGCACACCGGCAAAGGCCACCTGGCCCGGGAAGAACAGCTGGGGAAACACCAGTGCGGCGGCAGTCCCGTAGAGGAAGAAGTCATACCACTCGATGGTGGTGCCCACCACGCTTGCCACGGTGGCGCGCCTGACGGCCTGCTCCCGGGTCACTCCTTGAATACTCATCATCACTCCATTGGTCAGATGTAGTAGAACGCCCGGTTTGAACGGCAAAACAAGGATAAGGAATAGTGAAACCAGGCGCTGGACCCGCATTGCGGTTCGTCTTCCCATCGTGCGAGCAGTAGTTGCCCATGTCAACGGCTTCCCGGCCGCGGGCGGCGGCGGATGCCAGGTGCCGCCGTCGTACGCCTTATTCCGTTGCCGCAGGCAAATATCGGCACGGCTCTGGACTCTTGGGCGGGGCCCAATCAGACTGTCTACAACAGCTTACCAGGTGCACCGGAATTGACGGCACTTTCATTGGTCGGGTGATTGGACGGCTGCATTTATTGGGGTTTTTACCGTGATGCCGTTTGCGGCGTCGAAAGGACCTGGCCATGCCGGACTTTGCACCGTTCTTTCCACTTATCGCCATTATTCTCGGAGTGCTGTTTGCCGTTGGTTTCATTTGGGTTGCCACGAAGCTGATGTGGAAGGTGGCTGAGCCAAACGAGGCCCTGATCATTTCCGGGCTGACCCGGGGAACCCTGGAAACCCGGGAAGGAATGGATTTCAAAATCGTCACGGGCAAGGGTGCCCTGGTCCTTCCCGGCCTCCAGACCGTGCGGCCCCTGTCACTGACCCTGAATGAAACCGAGCTCAAGGTTTCATGCGTCACCTCACAGGGAATCCAGGTCGTTGTGGAGGGCGTCGTCATTTACAAGATTGGGGACGCGCCGCCTTTTATCGCCAATGCCGCCCGCCGCTTCCTGGGCCAGCAACCAAAGATGGAAAGCCAGGTATACAACGTCTTCGAGGGCCACCTGCGTTCCATTATTGGCAGCATGACGATGGAGGAGATCATCCGCGAGCGGGACAAGCTCGCGTCGCAGGTCCGCGGCGCCAGCGGCGTGGAGATGGAGAAGCTGGGCCTTGTGGTGGACTCGCTGCAGATCAAGGACCTGCAGGACCCCACCGGCTACATCCAGAACATCGCAAAGCCCCATATCGCCCAAGTAAAGATGGAGGCCCGGATCGCGGAGGCCACCCGTAACCGGGAGGCGGCGGAAAAGGAGGCGGAGGCGGCGGCCCTGATCGCGGATGCGCAGAGCGTCTCGGCCATCCGGCAGTCAGTGGCGCAGGCCAACGCCGAACGCGCCCGCGCCAATGCCGCCCAGGCCGGCCCGCTGGCCGAGGCCACGGCGCGGCAGCAGGTGGTGGTGCAGGAAACCGAAGTCGCCAAGCTTGAGGCGGACCGGGAAGAGCAGAAGCTGCAGACCAGCATCCGGAAACCCGCGGACGCGAAAGCCTACGCCAAACGCACCGATGCGGAGGGCCAGAAATCGGCAGACATCAGCGCCGCTGAGGCACTGGCACGCCGGACGGAGCTTGAGGCCCAGGCGAATGCCCGCCGGACGGAGCTCCAGGCCCAGGCCAACGCCACCGCCGCGGCTGCCGCCGCGGGAGCCACCAAGGTCACGGGCGAGGCCGAAGCCGCGGCGACCAGGGCAAAAGGTGACGCCGCGGCGTCTGCAATCAAGGCCAAGGCGCTGGCCGAGGCGGACGGCATCAAGGCCCGCGCCGAAGCACTCGGTACCAACCAGGACGCGGTTATCTCCCAGCAGCTCGCCGAGAACATGCCGGCCATCATCGCCGCAGCGGCCGAGCCGTTCTCCCATGTTGGCCACATGACCGTGCTGAACGGCGGCGAGGGCGTCAACAAGATGCTGGGCGGAATCCTGGCACAGGCAGGCGACTACCTGCCGGCGCTCGCATCGGCGCTCCGGAAGGGTGAAGACGCCAAGCGCCAGCCCAAGGCGCCGGGCGCGTAGGAACTCCAGCCACGTCATGATCCGCAGGAACATTGACCGGAGCCTGACCGGGAAGATCGGCCGGGTAACCGGGCGTATCGGCCCGGGCACCATCGGCGAAGTCATGCTGCCCTACCTTGGCGGCACCATGGCCTTCCACGCGCATCCATTCGACAAGAAAAGCGATTATCCGGTGGGCGCGGAAGTGCTGGTGATCTATTTCGACCCGCCGCAAACGGTGTACGTGGAGGAGCTGCCGGACGTGTTGAAGCACGATCAGTGAGGCCCGGCGGCGTCCCCTCCCGGGGTGGGGCTACCTTCCGCCCTCCATTTTGCGGCTGCGCTGCTCCTCGGCCATGGGTCCGTAGGGATACACCCCTGCCTCTGACCGGCTGGCCTCGGTGAGCCGGTGGACTTCGTCCGCACTGAGGCTCAGGTCGGCGGCCGCCAGGTTGTCCGCAAGTTGCTCTGTGGACCGGGCACCCAGGATCACGGACGTTACGGCAGGCCGGTCTACCAGCCAGGCCAGGGCGACCTGGGAGGGGCTCACGCCGTGGTCGGCCGCGATGCCTTCCACGGCTTCGATGACCGTCCAGGTGCGAGGATTGTCGTTGCGTGCCTTCCAGGCTTCCATGCCGCGTTCGGGGTTCTCCCCCAAACGGGTTGCTCCGGAGGGACTCTGGTCACGCCTGTACTTGCCCGACAACCATCCGCCGCCCAGGGGCGACCACGGCAACAGGCCGATTCCCGCGTCAAGGGCGGCCGGCACGATCTCGAACTCGATGTCCCTGACCAGGAGGCTGTATTGCGGCTGCAGGCTGACCGGCGGGTTCCACCCCTGGCTGCGGGCAACATGGACAGCCTTGGTGAGCTGCCAGCCCAGGAAGTTCGAGAAGCCGTAGTAGGCGATCTTGCCGCGGGTCACGGCATCTTCCAGGAACCGGAGGGTTTCCTCCACGGGGGTGATGGGGTCCCACGCGTGCATCTGGTAGAGGTCGATCTGCTCCACGCCCAGGCGGCGGAGCGAATCATCCAGGGTGCGGGTCAGGTGCCGCCGGGATGTTCCGACGTCGTTCGGTGCCGTCCCCATGGGAAAACGCCCCTTGGTGGCAATCACCGCAGTGTCCCGCAGGCCGGGACGCCGGGCCCTCCAGCGGCCGATGATTTCCTCGGACACTCCCGAGCTGTAGACGTCGGCGGTGTCGATGAAATTGCCGCCCGCTTCGAAGTAGCTGTCCAGGATGTCGTGGGATGTTTCTTCGGTCGCTTCCGCGCCGAAGGTCATGGTGCCCAGCGCGAAGCTGGTGACGACGGTGCCGCTGTGGCCCAGTGTCCGGTGCTGCATGGTGTGTCCTCGCGTTCAGTTGCGGTCGGTGGGATGGTTGCGTGCGGCCGCGTCCGTGGTGGTGGTGCGGATCCGGTACAGGCTGGTGGTCGCGGTCAGGTAGAGGTCCTGCCCGTCGGGACCGCCAAAGCACAGGTTGGAGACGGTCTCCGGCACGGGGATGGTGCCCAGGAGTTTGAAGGACGGTGAGTAAATCCGCACGGAGGGGCCGGCCGAGGTCCAGATCCTTCCCTCGACGTCCACCCGCAACCCGTCGGCCGCGTGGCCGTCCTCCAACTCGAGCGTGCCGGTCCTGGCGCTGCAGTGGCCGTCGCGCACAGCGTAGGTGGCGATCCGCAGCGGGACGCCGTAGGCGCTGCTTACCGTGTCCGCAACGTAGAGGATGGATTCGTCAGGCGAGAAGGCCAGTCCGTTGGGATGCACGAGGTCGGTCACCACAGGGGTCAACGTTCCGGAGGCGGGGTCGAAGCGGAACACATGGCAGCCCCCGTATTCCTGCTCGCCCTCATGCCCTTCCTTTGTTCCCGGAAGGATCCCGTAGGGCGGGTCCGTGAACCAGATGCCGGCGTCGCGGGCAATCACCACGTCGTTGGGTGAATTCAGCCGGTGGCCCTGGAAGGAGTCGACCAGGCCGGTGACGGTCCCGTCGCGGTCGCGCTCCACCCGGCGCCGGCCGTGGCTGCACTGCACAACGCTGCCGTCGGCGTCGAGGGTACGGCCATTGGTGAACTCCACGCCGGTCGCGTATTCCTGCGTCATCCCGGTGTCCGGGTGGAACTCGAGAATGCGGTCGTTGGGGATATCGCTCCACCGCACCGTCTGCGACGACGGCACCCACAATGGACCCTCCGCCCACACCGTGCCGGTGTACAGGCGCTCCAGCACGCCCGTCGTCAGTCCGTCACCCATGAGAAAGCCCCTTCGCCGTCCAGGTTGTTTGCCATGCCCGCCTACGCCAGGTGCACGGCGTTCCATTCGAGCAGCTTAGGGTCCGCGAGACCCTCCGTCACGAAGGGATCACCGGCAATGAAACGTTCGGCCTCCCCGTACGACGTGAAGATGCCCAGCGAGCTCAGGCCGGGCTCCGGGGACTGCAAGGGGCCAAGGGCGAGCAGTCCTCCCCCGGCGGCCCGGAAAGCCTCGTAGTACGCCTTGTGGCGGGGGTAGACGTCCATGACCGTGGATCTGTCCACGCCCTCACGCAAGCTGTAGATCACGACACATTCCATGGGCCCGAACTTACCCTAGCCCTGGCTTTGGGTCTGCGGGACGCGCAGGCTGCCGTACCTCTCCATCCGGTGCCAGCGAAGGTGGACTCCGGCAACTGCCGTGACAACGGCCTGGATGACCACCAGGTACATGAGCTGCCGGTAGACGAACTGCTGCAGCGGGAGTGTCCAGAGCGGTCCCAGCCGTTCCTTGTCGAGCCGGAACGCGTAGGCGGCCATGAGCAACTGGACCGCCAGGAAGAGCAGCCACAGAGCCCCGATCCGCAGCGGGTCCAGGAAGATCAGGCCGTAGAGGGCAAAGACGTCGACGATGGGCGCGAAGAGGGGAAGCAGCACCTGCAGTACCAGCAGGTAGCCCAGTCCACGCCGCCAAGCTTGCTACCGCACCTCCCTGAACCACGGCACCCCGGTGCTTCCACATTGCCTGGAGGGTGCCGTAGCACCAGCGGTACCGCTGTCGCCACAGGGCGCCAAGGGTGGCGGGTGCCTCCGTCCAGGCCCGTGCGTCCTCCTGGTACACCACCCGCCAGCCGTCCCGGCACAGTGCCATGGTCAGGTCGGTGTCCTCGGCGAGTGTGTCGTCGCTGACGCCCCCGACATTGCGGAGGGCCTCAATCCGGAAGGCACCAATGGCCCCGGGGACGGTGGGCATGCATTCGGCGACGTCGAACAGCCTGCGGTCAAGGTTGAACCCTACGACGTACTCGATGTGCTGCCATGCGCCGAGGATGCCGCCCCGGTTGGCCACCTTGGTGTTGCCGGAAATCGCTCCCACCCGGGGATCGGTAAACGGCTGGATGAGGGCACGTACCGTATCAGGCTCGAAGACCGTGTCGCCGTCCACCATGACCACAAGGTCGTGGCTGGCGGCCTGGATCCCTGCGTTCAGCGCGGACGGTTTGCCGCCGTTCTCCTTGCGGATGACGGTGACGCCAGGCAGGTCGAGGGCCTCCACGATGTCCGCCGTCCCGTCGGTGGACCCGTCGTCCACAACGATGACCTCGACCGGGTGCGTGGAGGCAAGGATCGACAGGACGGCGGCTTCAATTCCCGCGGATTCGTTATAGGCCGGGACAATCACGGTCGCCGCTTCAGTCACCACGGGCCCCACCATCACGTCGACGCGGCGCTTACCACGTCCCGAACCGGGGAGGCGGCGTGCAGCACGGCTGTGGCGTGCTGCGAAGAACATCACCAGGACGGCACGGAGGAAAGTCACGACGCCGGCGGCGACGAGCCCCAAGGAGATCGCCCAGACGACGAAATCGCTGAGGCGGATCCCCCAGACCAGGGCAGAGCCGCGCAGCTGTTCAACGCTGGAAGCGGGGCGCATGCTGTCCACGCCCACGGCTTCCCCGACCGTTGTGACCTTGTACCCCTGTGCGGAGAAGCGCGACAGGGCGGAGTCCAGCGCGGCGACGGTCTGTTCCCTGTCTCCGCCGCCGTCGTGCATCAGGACCACCTGCCCCTGCGGCCCCGACGGGGTCAGGTTGGCTTCGATGGCTTTGGTGCCCGGGGTCTGCCAGTCCTCGCTGTCCAGGCTGCTGAGCACGGTGAGGTAGCCCTCGTCCGCCATTCCATGGAGCGCGGACCACATGCCGTTCGTAATGGCGCTGTTGCCGGCGGTGTAAGGCGGGCGCAGCAGGGAAGCCGCTTGGCCCGTCACTCCGACAATCGCATCCTGTCCGCCCTGCACCTCCAGTTCGCGGCGCCAGTCCGGGGCTGTGCCAAGGTCGGTGTGGGTCAGCGTGTGGACACCCACTTCGTGGCCTTCCGCCACCATGCGGCGCACCAGGTCCGGGTGGTCCACCGCCGCGGAACCAACGACGAAGAAGGTGGCATGGACGTGGTGTTCCCGGAGTACGTCCAGGATGCGGGGCGTCCAAACCGGGTCCGGGCCGTCGTCGAAGGTCAGGGCGATGGTCCGGTCCGGCGGGCTGACGGTTGTCACGGAGCCGCCGCGCGAATCCACCACGGGGCCGCCGTGCGAGAGCGTTGTGGGGACGGCGCCTGCGGCTGTGTCCGCCGGCAAAGAGTCCCCGGGCGCTCCGCCCAGATGATGGATGTATCCCTGCACGGCCAGGGCGAGCCCCAGGGCCATCAGGGTGGCGAGAAGGACAAACCAATGCGCCCTGACAGTAGCGGGGACGTTGCTTGCGGCGGGTCGGGAACCTTTATTCCGGCGGGTCATGTTACTGGTGCGCGGGGGCGGTGGGCCGTGTGGCCTGGCCCGGCGCCGAGCCGCTCGCGCCGGGGGCGGTCGTGCTGGAGCCCGGCGCTGTTCCGCTGGAGCCGGGGGCGGTTGCACCGGAGCCGGTGGCGGTTCCCGACGTTCCGGGGGCTGCGGGGGCGGCGGCCGGAGCCGGGGCAGGAGCAGCGGCGGGGGCGGCGGGCGCAGCGGGCACGACGGCGGCGCCCTCCGCCGGAGGTACGGCAGTAACAGCAGAGACGGGCACCGGGACGGCCGCGGCGACTGCTCAACAACCGGAACGGCGGGCCCGGTCAGGCGGCCCGAGGATCGGCAGAGGGCGGACTTGTTGGCGTATCGCGGGGTCCGGCGGCGGCCGGCAGGGGAAGGAATGGTGCCGAGGATCCTGACCCGCCGATGAAGGCGGCCAGTACGAGGATGACGTATGCCGCTACAAGCCCGACGACCCCGAGGCCGATCATCTTGACCCGCCGGAGCCGGCGGCCTGACGCGTCGACAAACACGGGTCCACGCGGGGAGATGGCGGGCGACTGACCGGATGTATCTTCAGGGGCTTTCATCGAGCAATAACCTTAGGGGACCCCTCATCGCTACCACAAAAACCGGCGCCCGGTTGGCTTAGGCCGCTCACTGGCCGTACGTCGTGGGTTCAGTTGGGCCCTTGGCCCCTACGGACGGCCACCGGCTGGGAGAAGACTTGAGCCATGAACCAGGCAGTTATGTGGAGTGGGGAGCCATGTCGGGAACGAACTTGAGTGGAACGGCCCAGCTCCTGCCAAGGTACGCGTGGCCGGTATTCCTCGTGGGCGCAATCCTGCTGCTCGCGCTGGGAAACCCTACTGTTTACGGCGTCGGCGTCCCGCTCGCAGCACTGGTTCTGGCGCTCGTCATGCCCATGTCCCGGCCTCGTTGGACCGGACATCCGGACTGGCGCGACGTGGGCGCCGTTGCCACATTGTATGTGGGTGTTGTGGCCCTCTTCTGGCTGGCTTTCAGGGTCTTTACCCAGGGAAACACACTCGGATTGTTCCTTTGCTTCGCGGTAAGCATGCTCCTCGGCGTCCTCGGCCCGCTCGCCTACACCACATGGATCCGCCGCAGGGCTTTGGCCGAATTGGGCATCGGCCGCGCCAACCTGCGCCAGGCAGTCGCCTTGGGGCTCATCCTTGCCGCCGTGCAGTTCGCCATCACGCTGTGGGGATACCCACTTCCCAGGCCGGTCGATTGGGTGCCCCTGGCAGCCTTGGCGATCACCGTGGGATTCTTTGAGGCCGTATTCTTCCGGGGCTTCATCCAGGCGCGCCTGGAAGCGAGCTTCGGCCCGATAGCAGGGGTGGCCGGGGCGGCTGCCCTTTATGCGGCCTACCATGTCGGCTACGGAATGGACGCGCAGGAAATGCTCTTCCTCTTCGGCCTCGGCGTGGTTTACGCGGTGGCCTACTGCGTTGTCCGGAACTTGATCGTCCTCTGGCCCCTGCTTCTTCCCCTCGGATCCTTTTACAACAACCTGCGGGGCAGTTCCATCCAAATGCCGTGGGAGGCCATCCTGGGTTTCGCGGACGTGTTGGGAGTCATGGTTGCCGCCATCTGGTTTGCCGCCAGGCGCGAACGCCGGCGACTGGCAGGCGCACCCCGGGGCCGGGAGTCCACCAGGAAGCGCCGGCATTTACGACATCGTGGTGACGCAGGGAAACGCTTTGGCTAGGATCGAGGTTCTACGGTCAGTCATTTGACGGCCTGGCGCCGTCCGTGGACCGCACGGCGCCAGGTGAGCAGGGAGGCCACCATGGATGTCACCCAGTCCGCCCAATACCCGCTTGATCCCTTTCCGCAGTATGAACGCATGCGGGCAACGGCCCCCGTCTTCCAGGATGACCAGTCAGGGAGCTGGCACGTGTTCCGGTACGACGACGTCCAGCGGGTGTTGTCCGAACACGCAACGTTCTCGTCGCGCATGGGTGGTGACAATCCCTCCGGCACCGGGCAATTGTTCGCGTCCAGCCTGATCACCACCGATCCCCCGAGGCACCGCCAGTTACGCTCGCTGGTTACGCAGGCCTTCACGCCCAAGGCTGTTGACGCGCTGGCTCCCCGCATCGCCGGACTCACCGACGAGCTCCTGGCGGAGATCAGCGGCAAGGGAAGCGCTGACCTGATCAAGGACCTTGCCTACCCGTTGCCGGTCATCGTCATCTCCGAGCTGATGGGCATCCCCAGCGAGGACCGCGAGCGCTTCAAGCACTGGTCTGACGTGATTGTCAGCCAGACGCGGACCCTCCCCGCCGGCGAAACGCAGGACTCCACCACTTCGGAGATGGTCGAGTACTTCCTTGCCCTGATCGACCAGCGCAGGAGCCCTCCCGGCACGGACCTCATCAGCAGCCTGCTGTCCGCGGAGATTGACGGGCACAAACTGACGGTGCCCGAACTGCTCGGGTTTTGTGCCCTGCTGCTGGTAGCCGGCAACGAGACCACCACCAATCTGATCGGCAACGCCGTTTTGTGCCTGACGGAGTCTCCCGGCGCCCTCCAGCGGCTCATCGACGAGCCGGCCTTGCTTCCCGCGGCCCTCGAAGAAGTGCTCCGCTTTCGGTCGCCGGTGCAGTCCATGTACCGGGTGGCGGTGGCGGACACCGTCGTGGGTGACCAACTGATTCCCGCCGGTGCTCCAATCGTTGCCTGGATCGGCTCGGCCAACCGTGACGAGCAGCAGTTCCACCGGGCGTCCGAGTTCGATGTGGACCGCAACCCCAACAGGCACCTGGCGTTCGGCCATGGCATCCACTTTTGCCTCGGGGCACCGCTCGCCCGGCTCGAGGCAAGGATTGCGCTGGAAGCGCTGCTGTCCCGTCTCCCGGGACTTTCCGTGGCTCCCGGAGCGCAACTGGAGCGGATGGACAGCAGCATCGTTTACGGGCTGAAGGAACTTCCCGTCACCTGGCAGCCTGCCTGACCGGCCCGTGGAACGGATCCGGGGACGCCGCGGGATCCAGTCAACCGGCGGTGCCCGTTTTCGCGGCGTAGGAGGTGGCCTGGGAGCTCACCTGGCGGATGTAGGCGTCGGACTGGTTGTAGGCGTAAATGGCAGCTGTCCAGCCCTGCGCTGTGGTGAGGTCGCGCCCGTGGCCGCAAAGATACGTGGCCGCACTGAGGGCGGCGTCATCGATGTTGAACGGGTCCGCCGCCCCGTCTCCATTCCCGTCCCTGCCTGCGATCCGCCATGTGGAGGGAATGAACTGCATCGGTCCCACCGCGTGGTCCCAACTCGCGTCGCCGTCCAGGGCGCCGCCGTCGGTGTCGGCTATGGCGGCGAATCCCGCGCCGTTGAGGCTGGGGCCCACGATCGGGCCGCTGGCCTGGCCGGCGGGGCTCAAGCTGCCGCCACCGTACGTGCCGTGGGCTGATTCGACGAAGCCGACGGCGGCGAGCGTGTTCCAGCCGATGCCACACTTCGGAGCGGATTCATTGGCGGCAAGGGCCGCATTGACATAGGCACGCAGCGCCGGTGCAGGGATTCCGGTGTGGGCGGCAGCCGTGCCAAGCCACTCGGCGTCCGGGCTTCGCGTGACGTTCACGGCGGTGGCGATGCCATCGGGCCCCGGCTGAAGCTTGGCTCCCGCACGCGGGGGCAGGAAAACGGCCGTACGGGCTCCGGCGCCGGGCTGGCCCAGCAGCCAGAACGAGAAAACTGCGCTCGCGCAGACCACGAACAGGCTAAGGGCCACAAAGCGTTTTACACGGAGCACTGACCAATCAAACCATTCCGGGCTCTCCCTCATCGGTACCATCAGGCATGGGCAGGAAGAATTACCTTATCGAGGGCGGCTCGGGCACGGGCAAGACCGCGGTCTGCAACGAATTGCGGCGGCGCGGCTACCACGCCATCAACGGAGACCGTGAACTTGCCTATCAGGGTGATCCGGAAACCGGCGAACCCTTGGGGGGCGTCACCGGCGTCGCTGTGCACAGGCACCACATCTGGAGAGTCGCCGACGTCCGGGCCGAGGCAGCAGACCAGCGGGACGCGGTGACGTTCTTCTGCGGCGGGTCGAGAAACCTCGCCAAGTTCATCGATCTGTTCGACGGCGTCTTCGTCCTTGAGGTGGACCTGGGCACATTGAGGCGGCGCCTCGACCAGCGTCCGGCAGACGAATGGGGAGGGCAGCCGGCGGAGCGGCAGCTGATCGAACACCTGCACGGAACACGGGAAGAGATCCCGCCGGGCGGCATTCCGATCGACGCCACCGCGCCGCTTTCCCGGGTCGTGGACGACATCCTGCACCACGTGCAGGCAGCGGACCCTGCCTAACCCTCAGTAGGCCGGGCACCGCTCTTCCTGGCCGACGGCGGGTCAGCGCACCACCGTGCGGTGTCCTGCATCCAGCCTCTTGGTCCAGCCGCGCGAATCCAGGTGCTCCAGCAGCGGAACCGCGATCCGGCGTGTTGTGCCCAGCGCCTGGCGGGCCTGGCTCGTGGTGAAGGGCTGGTCCAAGTGGCGAGGGTGCGCATGGCAAGCGCCGGGGCGGTGGGCAGCAGCACCACCCCGTCGCGCAGGCGCAGCAGGCGCCCGGTGCGTTCAGCGGCTGCGAGCTCGCGGGCACCGAGGCCGAGTGCCGCCAGCTCATCGGCTTCGGGGGCACGGAAGGCATCCGCGCTGAGCCTGCCCTCCAGTGTGGCGATTGCCGCTCGATGGGACCAAGGTTGCCCTGGCTGCCAGGCAGCCGGACGTGTCCGCCGTCCTGTTCCAGGCCGGCACCGCGGATGACGTGGGAAAGCAGCTTCTCGTCGGGCAACGTGAGCAGGTCCCGCGCCGCACCCATGGAAAGGCCTGGGGCCAGGGCGTCCCGCTCCTGCAGCGCCTGGACCGCGGTGCGCAGCTGATGCTGCCAGGCCTCAAGGACGGGAGCGTGCACCCACCAGTCCTCGATGACCTGTACGCCGGCGGGTGCCTCCGCGTCATGCCCGGGCAGCAGTCCTAGCCGGCGCAGGTGTTCCGCCTGCACAGCCCTGCGGGCTGCAACCTCTGACAGTACGTCTCCGGCGGGGTCCATTCCTGCAAGACGCTCCGCCCAGTGGGCGCCGTCACCGCGCCGCCGCAAGGCCGGTGGGTCGGCATCGAGGATACGCGCGCCGCCCAGCACCGAACGGCTTCCGGGATCGCGCAGCACCAGGCGGTCCCCCAGGACGAGGGGCAGGTGCCTGTCGAGGACCAGCCGGGCATGGTCGGCGCCGAAGGGGCGCAGCCGGGCCGGCACGGACGCCGTGCCAACGTGCACCATGAGCTGTTCCGGGACCTCGGTGTAGGCCACCCCGGTGGTGCGCTGGATTCCCACCACTGCTGTGGTGGGCCATGCGTCCGGGGTAACCAGCGCGTCACCGCGGCGGATATCCGTTGCGGCAACGTCGCGCAGGTTCAGCGCCACCCGGCTGACCGGTTCCACCGAGGCGTACGAGGTGTCCCGGCTTTGCAGGCCACGGACCACCACCGGCCGGGAATCGACGTGGCCGATCAGTTCCAGCCGGTCACCCTGGGCGAGCGTTCCTGCTGCCAGTGTCCCGGTCACCACCGTCCCGGAACCGGTGATGGTGAACGAACGGTCCACCCACAACCGGACCCGCCCATCCGTGGTGGGATGAGGCACGTTGGCCAGTACGCCGTCGAGCGCTGCACGCAGGTCAGCCAGGCCCGTGCCGTCGATGGCGGATACAGCTACTGCGGGCGCGTCCTGCAGGCCGGTCCCGGCCAGTTCCGTTCGGGTCCGCGCGAGCACCTCCGCAACCCGCTGCCCGGATGCCCGGTCCGCGCGGCTCAGCACCACGACGCCGTGTTCAATGCCCAGTGCAGCGACGGCGTCCCGGTGGTCGCTCGACTGCGCCTGCCAGCCTTCGTCGGCGGCCACCACGAAGCAGACCACCGGCGCAGGTCCGATGCCGGCGAGCATGTTGCCCAGGAAACGTTCGTGGCCCGGTACATCGACGAACGCCACGTCCTGTCCGGACGGCAGCGTGGTCCAGGCATACCCCAGGTCAATGGTCAGCCCGCGGCGCCGTTCTTCCTCCCAGCGGTCGGGCTCCATGCCGGTGAGGGCGCGGACCAGTGTGCTTTTACCGGAATCGACGTGCCCGGCTGTGGCAATGACGTGCACGGTTCAGCCCGCCCTCCCTGCATCCGCAACATCAAGGGTTGCCAGGGCACGCCGTACCGCCTCGACAATCCGGTCATCGTCCTTTTCGGGCACGCAGCGCAGATCGACCAGGCAGGAGCCGTCGTGGACGCGCGGCAGCACGGCCGGGTCGCCGGTCCGCAGGGGACGCGCAAGTCCTTCGGGGAGCCGGAGTGCCCACCCGGGCAGGGGTACGCCGGGGGCGCCGCCACCCCCTACCCTGCCGTCATGCGGGACCACGGGTACGCCCAGTTCCCGGGCAAGCCGGTCCGTACGGCCGCGTAACTGCCCGACGTCGGTGTGCAGCGCCTGCACGACGGGCGGCGGCCCGCCCGCAACCGTTGCTTCCAGGGCGGCGAGGACAAGTTTGTCTGCCCTGACGGCGCGGGCGAGCGGGTGGCGGGCCAGCCGGGCGATGACCTCCTTGCGGCCCAGCAGCAACCCCGCCTGGGGGCCGCCCAGGAGTTTGTCCCCGCTGGCGATGACGACGTCGGCGCCGCTCGCCAGGGCGGAGGCGGCATCCGGTTCATCCGGCAGGAACGGGTCGGGGGCCAGCAGTCCGCTGCCCAGGTCGGCCACGAGGGGGACGCCGTTGGCCGAGGCCAGGCGGCTCAGCTCATTGATGGGAACAGCTGAGGTAAAACCGTCAACCCGGAAGTTGCTTGGATGGACCTTTAGGACGCATCCGGTGTCAGGACCGAGGGCTCCGGCGTAGTCGTGCAGGTGCGTTCGGTTGGTGGTGCCCACCTCGCGAAGCCTGGCACCGGTGGATTCCATCAGGTCCGTCAGCCTGAATCCGGCACCAATTTCAACGAGTTCGCCGCGGCTCACCACCACTTCCCGGCCAGCGGCGAAGGCTGTCGTGGCCAGCACCAGCGCCGCGGCTCCGTTGTTGACCACCAGTGCGTCCTCGGCGGCGGGACAGGCGGCCAGCAGTGCCGCCCGGGCACCGGCGCCCCGGCGGGAGCGGCTGCCGTCTGACAGGTCCAGCTCCACATCGACGTAGCCGCTGGCCGCGACGAGAGCTTCCACTGCACCTTCAGAAAGAGGGGCGCGCCCAAGGTTTGTGTGGACGATGACGCCGGTGGCGTTCAGCACCGGGCGCAGGGTGGTTGCCGCACGCGCAGCGACGGCCGCCAGCAGGGCCGGTTCCACCTGGCCGGGGGGCAGCCCGCCGCGCCGGGCCTGCTCCTGGACGTCCCGGACAAGTTCGCGGATGACGCGCTCGTTCAGCCGGGTGCGGGCTTCGCGGACGGCAGGCAAGGCCAGCAGGTCATTTGTGCGGGGAATCAGGCGCCGGGGATCGACGTGGTCCACAGCCCTCCTCATATCGCGGCATTCGCTGCCGAAAGTTGGCGGTGGCGGACGGGAATCGAACCCGCCAGGCCGAGATGCTCAGCCTCACCGGTTTTGAAGACCGGGGGGCCCACCAGGACCCGGACGCCACCGCGCCTCAATATAGCAGGGTTGCCTTGGAGGGTACGCTGGGCGGGTGAATGAGGCTCAGATGTCAGTCCAGCAACTCGATCATGGTGCCACCGGCGCATTCCGGCTCACCGACTATGCCCACGGCGGCGGCTGCGCGTGCAAAATTCCTCCCGGCGAACTCGAAGATGCGGTCCGTGGCCTCATCGGCCAACCCGGCGCGGAGGTCCTTGTGGGCCTTGACAGCGGCGACGACGCTGCGGCGGTCCTGGTGCGCGATGATCTTGCGGTCCTGACCACCGCCGACTTTTTCACCCCCGTTGTCAACGATGCATATGACTGGGGCCGCATTGCCGCCGCCAATGCCCTGTCGGACATCTACGCCATGGGCGGTAAGCCCGTCACGGCGATCAACCTCGTCGGCTGGCCCCGCGGCGTCCTGCCGATGGAATTGATGACCGAGGTCCTGCGCGGTGGCCTGAGCGTGGCGTCCCAGGCGGGGTGCCCCGTGCTCGGCGGGCACTCCATTGATGATCCGGAGCCCAAGTACGGCATGGCCGTCACCGGCGTCGCCCATCCCGACCGCTTGCTGCGCAACGACGCCGCCCGGCCGGGTTTGCCCATCACTCTGACCAAGCCACTCGGCGTCGGTCTCCTCAATAACCGGCACAAGCAGACCGGTGAGGTGTTTGCCGAAGCCGTGGAGACGATGGCGGCACTGAACCGCGACGCCTCCGAGGCGGCGGTGGCCGCCGGCGTTCGTGCAGCCACTGACGTAACCGGTTTTGGCCTGCTGGGGCACCTTTACAAGATGGTCCGCGCCTCGGAAGTGGGCGCCGTCATCGACCTGAAAGCCGTACCGCTGATCGATGGAGCCCGCGAGGCACTCCAGGACGGCTTCGTCTCGGGCGGGACCCGGCGCAACCTCGACTGGGTACGTCCGCACCTGGAGGCCGCACCGGGCATCACCGAGGATGATCTGCTGCTGCTGGCCGATGCGCAGACGTCCGGCGGCCTGCTGGTGGTGGGCGAGCTGCCGGGCCACCCCGTAATCGGCCATACCACTGCGGGGCAGGGTATTCAGATCCGCTGAAACCCGGCAGCTGCCTCAGCTGCCGGTGGTGATTGCGTCGCCGGTAACACCGGCGGCGCGGCGGGCTGCGAGCCGGTTCTTCTGCGGTTCGATGGTGTACCGCGGGTCCCTGGCAGAGGCGAGCCCTGCCTCGAACACACCAAACCGGGTCAGGGCCGAGGCGGTCAGCAGTGCCAGCCCCGAAGCGGCGGCGACCATCCGGTTTCGTCCGCCCAGCAGTGTGCCCAGGCCGCCGGCCACGGCCAACCGCTCGCTCCACTTCAGCATGGCGCCGGCCTTGCCGTGGTGCAGTGGTTCCGCGGCCACCGGGTCCATCCGGTGCTCCATCACCTTCATGGCCACGACATCTCCCAGGACGCCGAGCACGGCCAGTTTCCGCGCAGGACCCGTCTCGCGCACCGGCGTGGTGACCATGGCGAGCCCGGCAGACGCGAGGCAGGCCGAACTCACGAAAACGAAAGGCAATTCCTCGTGGGCCGCGTTCCACGTCGGTGTGGCTGTGTCACCGAGCAGGACGGCCGTGTACGCCGCCAGCGGCCCGGCGAACACCGCAGCTTCGATGCCTGCCGGTCCTTCCACAGCGCGCAGCACCTTGCGCAACGGACCCAGCGGCAGCCGGTCGCCGCTCATCCGGTCGATTTCCGCCACGGCCGAGACGCCGGCGCCGGCGCTGAATGCGCTGAGGATCCACGAGCCCACACTCATCGGGGAGGTGACCTTGAAAGTCCGCAGCATGTGCAGGAAACGCTCCGGTAAGCCCAGGTCCTTCACCAAGGCAACCGCACCAGCGCTCACCGCTGCCAGGGCGCCCAGCCGGGCGTTCCTGCGCAGCGCCGGGCGTCCGGTCAGTTGGCCGCCGGCGCCCAGGAGGGCCGAACCGGCTGCCACGCCACCCAGGAAGAGGTAGATCGCCACGTCGTCGCCCCAGGGAGCAGGTTTCACTACGGAACGGCCGTAGTACGAGGTGAATTCCGGCTCGGGCACCATCGGCATTTCCCGGGAGCCGTCACCGTTGTCCCGGCGGCGGCCCGTCCCCCGCTTGCCGCCCTCCCGACGGCGGCGTGCGGGCTCTGCTGGCCGGAAACTATCGAACTCGGAAAGTGTCACGCGCGTCCTCCCAGGAAGGCCAGCGCAGCGGCGGCGGCCATGCCTGCTACCGCCATCCCGGCCCGCCGGTACATCGTTGGCAGATCAGCTGTGGGTACGCGCGGGTCCGGCGGAAGTCCGTAGACCTCCGGTTCATCGAGCAGCAGGAAGACGGAGCCGGTTCCGCCGACGCCGTCATTTTCGTTCGCACCGTAAAGCCTTGCCTCGGTGAGGCCTTTGGCGTGCAGGTCGGCAACCCGTTCCCGGGCTGCCTCCACCATGTCGTCGTGGTCGCCGAACTTGATGGACGTCGTCGGGCAGGCCTTGGCGCAGGCGGGCGTCTCGTCGGCCACCAGCCGGTCGTAGCAGAGGGTGCACTTCTGGGCGATGCCTACGTTGGGGACGTCGGGATGCCCGGCGTGCTGGTCTTCCCTGCTGGTGGCCACCTTCACTGTGCCGTTACTGCGGCGCTCGATCACGCCGAAGGGGCACCCGGCCACGCACGTTCCGCAGCCGTTGCAGACGTCGTCCTGAACCACCACGGTGCCGAACTCGGTCCGGAACAGCGCTCCCGTGGGGCATACGTCAAGGCACCCGGCGTGGGTGCAATGCTTGCAGACGTCAGAGGACATCAGCCAGCGGAAGTCTGCTGTGTCAGGCGGCGTGGTGTCCGCCTCCGCCAGATCCGCCGGGGCGGACGCTGCGGGGGTGGGGGGACCGATGCGGGGCATGCCGAGGCTGACCAGGGCCCGGCCCGATTCCCGTGCCTCGACGATGCGGTCCTGGCCTTGCTCGATGAAGGCAACATGCCGCCAGGTGCTGGCGCCCAGGGATCCGGTGTTGTCGTAGGAGGATCCGAGCAGTTCCAGGTTGCCGTCCTGCGGGTTGTGGTTCCATTCCTTGCAGGCGACCTCGCAGGCCTTGCAGCCGATACAGATCGAGGTGTCGGTAAAGAACCCCTTGCGCGGATGGTTGTGCTCCCAATGGGCATCGGCGGTGGGGTCGGTCGGTCCGGACAGCTGGCCCATCTAGTTCTCCAACGTCGCGTCGATACCCGGAACGCTGCCGGCAGACAGCGTTCCGGGCCGGTCAATGTATGTGCCCGACGATGACGCTCATCATCCCGGCCCACCATCGGCGTCGCCATCTTTCCCCCGAGGATCAATGCCTTCCGCCGCGGGGTCGGTGACCGCTTGGTTACCGGTCTCGGGGGTCAGACCGGCCCTCGTCTGGTACTCGGCAACCAGGGCGAGGAGTTCTTCGCCACGCGGGCGGCGGCCCGGACGGATGTCGCAGGAGGCCACCTTGGATTCCTGGATCTGGACGTTGGGGTCCAGCGTCACACCCAGCAGGTCGTTGGCCGCGTCACCGCTGACCACCGCGTTGCTGCCCACGCCCCAGTGGTAGGGCAGACCGATCTGGTGCACGGTGTGGCCGCCAACTGCCAGCGGCCTCATGCGGTCCGTCACAAGCACCTTCGCCTCGATGGCAGAGCGGGGCGAAATGATGGTGGCCCACCCGTACGGTTCCAGTCCGCGCTCAGCTGCCAGTTCAGGCGACACCTCGCAGAACATCTCCGGCTGCAGCTCCGACAGGTACGGGAGCCAGCGGCTCATCCCGCCCGCCGTATGGTGCTCCGTGAGCCGGTACGTGGTGAAGACAAACGGGTAAACGTCCGCCCCGCTGGTGCCGGCGCTGGGCGCGCTGAGGTTGTCCGCACGGGGGAACACCAGCCGCGCAGGACTTTGCTGTTGCGGGTACAGCGCGTTGGCCACCGGTGATTCCTGGGCCTCGTAGTGGGTGGGAAGGGGGCCGTCCAACAGGCCCTTCGGCGCGAACAACCAGCCCTTGCCGTCGGCCTGCATGATGAACGGATCGTCTCCGCTGAGCGCGGCCGGTCCACCCACGGAGGGATCGGGCTTGCTGCCCGGTGCCCGGTCGATCGGGAAGTCCGGAATGTCGTCTCCGACCCATTTACCCTGCTCCTGGTCCCACCAGATGTATTTCTTCCGCTCGCTCCACGGTTTGCCGGCGGGATCGGCGGACGCGCGGTTGTAGAGGATCCGGCGGTTGGCGGGCCATGCCCAGCCCCATTCCGGAGCCGCCGGTCCCTGCTCCCGGCCCGGCTTGCGGTTGGCGGCGTGGTTGAAACCGTCAGCGTACACGCCGGTGTAGATCCAGCAGCCGGCCGCCGTGGAACCGTCGGCGCGGAGTTCCGTGTATGCGGAAACGGGCTTTCCGGCGTCCGGACCGGTCACGTGACGGCCGTTGATCTCGGCAAGCACCGCTTCGGCGTCCGGGTCACCGTGCTCGTCGGTGGGATAGTCCCACGTCAGGTCGAGCAGCGGCCGGTCGCGTTCGTCCTCCGAATCGGCGAGCTTCTCGCGGATCCGTTGGCCCAGCTCGTAGAAGAACTGCAGTTCGCTTTGGCACTCCCCCGGCGGGGCCACTGCCTGGTGCCGCCACTGCAGCAGCCGCTGGGTCTGGGTGAAGGAGCCGGCCTTCTCCACGTGGGTCGCGGCGGGCAGGAAGAACACCTCGGTTTCGATGTCCTCAGTGCGCAGTTCGCCGGATTCGATCTCCGGGCCGTCCTTCCACCAGGTGGCGGACTCGATGAGGTTCAGGTCACGCACCACAAGCCACTTCAAATGGGACATGGCGAGGCGCTGCATCCGGCCGTGGGCGGAGCCCACTGCCGGGTTTTGGCCAAGGATAAAGTAGCCCTCGACTTCGTCATCGAGCATGCCCATCACTGTCTCGTACGTGCCGTGAGCTCCGGTCAGCCTGGGCAGGTAGTCGTAGGCCCAGTCGTTGTCTTCCGTGGCAGCGTCGCCCCACCAGGCCTTCAGGAGGCTGATGGTGTAGGCATCGGCGTCTGCCCAGAAGCCCTTCTGCTGTTTCGACCCAATAACGGACAGGTATTCCTCGAGGCTGTCATGGCGTCCGGCGCTGGGCATTGGGAGGTACCCGGGCAGGAGGTTGAACAGGGTGGGGATGTCCGTGGAACCCTGGATGCTGGCGTGGCCCCGCAAGGCCATGATGCCGCCGCCCGGGCGTCCGACGTTTCCGAGCAGGAGCTGCAGGATGGCGGCGGCCCTGATGAACTGCGCCCCCAGGGAGTGCTGGGTCCAGCCGACCGCGTAGGCGAAGCAGGTGGTCCGGTCGCGTCCCGAGTTTTCCGTGATGGTACGGGCCAAATACTCGAAGTCGGCGACGCTGATGCCGCACATGTCCTGCACCATCTCCGCCGTGTAGCGGGCGTAGTGCCGCTTCACGATCTGGAAAACGGTCCGTGGATCCTCGAGCGTGTCGTCCCGCTGCACTTCGGCGTGCTCCAGGGGTGGCCCGCCACTGCCAAAGGCGTGGCCGGCGGCGCGCGCCGTGGCATCGGCGCCATGTTCGGAACCGGGTCCCGGCTCGTCGATGGCGCCCTCCCCCTTCTCGGCATAGGCCCAGGAGGATGTGTCGTAGGCGCCCTTTTCCGGGTCGAAGCCGGAGAACAGTCCGCCCAGGTCCTCAGCGTCGCGGTAGTCGGCATGGACCAGCGTGGCAGCGTTCGTGTAGGCGCTGACATACTCCTTGAACCAGAGATCGTTGGTGATCACGTAGTTGATGAGCGCACCAAGCAGCACGACGTCAGAACCCGCACGGATAGGGATGTGCTTATCCGAGACCGCCGACGTCCGCGTGAAGCGGGGGTCGATATGGATGACCTTCGCTCCGCGGGCCTTAGCCTCCGCCACCCATTGGTACCCCACGGGATGGCACTCGGCCATGTTGGAACCCTGGATGACGATGCAGTCGGCGTTGGCCATGTCCTGCAGTGATTGCGTAGCACCACCGCGTCCAAACGAGGCTCCCAAACTGGGAACCGTGGCGGAGTGTCATATGCGGGCCTGGTTCTCGGTCTGCACCGCCCCTGCGGCTGTGAAGAGCTTCTTGATCAGGTAGTTTTCTTCGTTGTCCAGGGTTGCGCCGCCCAGTGAGGCGATGCCCATGGTGCGGCGCAACAGCCGGCCTTGGTCGTCTTCCTGCTGCCAGGTCCTGCGGCGCGTCTCGATGAACCGGTCGGCCACCATCTCGACGGCCGTCGCCAGGTCCAGGCGCTGCCACTCCGTGGAACGGGGCGCACGGTAAAGCACTTTGGTCTGCCGGCCGGGCGAGTTGACCAACTGTTCACTCGCAGAGCCCTTGGGGCACAGGCGGCCGCGCGAAATCGGCGAGTCCGGATCTCCCTCGATCTGGACGACCTTCTCGTCCTTGACGTAGACACGCTGTCCACATCCAACGGCGCAGTAAGGGCACACGCTCTGCACGACGCGGTCGGCAGTGGCGGTCCGGGGGGCTATTGCTTTTGTCTTGGCCGACGTCACCGACGGCCCACGGCCCAACAGGTCGCCCGTGCTTAGCTGACGGACGACCGGCCATTGAAGAAAACTTCGCGGTGCCATTTCTGGAGCATATCCCAGACGACGGCGGGAGCAACAGGACAAGGTTGGGCGTGTCCCGCGGGGAGGTCCCGCCTGGGCCGGTAGGCGGCAGGAGAGCCTGCACGGACCTGCGCAGCCGGAACGCCGGCGGCCGGTTGCCGTCCCAACAAGGAAAACGGCCATTGCAGGTCCCGGAGGTTCCGGTGCCGCAATGGCCGTTCCGTACGCCCGGCGGCCGGGCGTCGCAAATGTGTTTTACCGCTCGATGCTGACGCTGAGATCCAGGTGGATGTTCTCGCTGGCGAGACGGTCCTGGAGGTACTTGGCGAGGCTGGCATCAGTGGCGGTATGTGCGCCTTTTGGAACGGCGCCGCGGAACACAGCCTGGGTGTTCGTCGACCTGAGTACGTCCAGCGGCGTTGACCGGAGATGTCCGTCGGTCAAGCGTTCGATGTCGGTGCGGAAGGTGCGCCGGTGGTCATGCCGGGCAGAGGCATGCATGGTGAATGGAATGAAAGCTACGGGCAAGGGGGTCCTTTCGAGCGAGGCAGCCTGCGGTGGGCGCCTCACTCATAACAAGGCAAGAGCACGTTCTGGTATTCCCGCCCCGGCCCAAAGGAAGCGGACGTCACGGACGTCGCCGACGCCTTTGCCACTCGATGATTATTGCGCATGCGCAAGTAATGGGTGAGACTGGCAGTACGGACCTTCCGCTTGAGGAGAGACGATGCGTGCACTGGCAGTTACACCTGGAAAAAAGGACTCAATCCACCTCCGCGATATACCGGAGCCGCTTACCAGCGAGGGCCAGGTGCTGGTGGAGGCGCTGGCCGTGGGACTCTGTGGAACCGACAGCGAGATCATCGCGGCGGAATACGGGGAAGCGCCGCCCGGCCAGGACTTCCTGGTACTGGGGCACGAGAACCTGGGCCGGGTGCTCGACGCTCCCCCGGATTCCGGCCTGGCAAAGGGAGACCTGGTGGTGGGCATTGTCCGCAGGCCTGACCCGGAACCGTGCAAGGCCTGCGCCGCCGGGGAATGGGACATGTGCCTGAACGGGAAATACACCGAGCACGGGATCAAGGGCCTCGACGGTTTCGCGCGGCAGCATTGGCGCGCGGACCCCGATGCAATGGTGAAACTCGATCCCGGGATGGAGGACGTGGGCGTCCTCCTGGAGCCCACCACCATCGTCGCCAAGGCCTGGGAACAGATCAACAGGATCGGGCAGCGGGCCTTTTTCGATCCCCACACCGCCGTGGTTACCGGAGCGGGGCCCGTCGGGCTGCTCGCGGCACTGGTGGGGGTCCAACAGGGCCTGGACGTCCACGTCTTCGACGTCGTCACCGAGGGCCCCAAGCCACAGCTTGTCCGCGACTTGGGCGCCACCTACCACCGCGAACCCCTCCCGGAATCGGGCCTCAAGCCCGACGTCCTGGTCGAATGCACGGGAGTCACACCGGTGGTTCTTGATGCCCTCACCTGCCGGGACCAGGATGCCATCACCTGCCTCACCGGCGTCTCGGGAACCGGGAAACAGACGAAAGTGGACGTCGGGGCCCTCAACCGGGAGGAGGTGCTCATGAACGGCGTGGTGTTCGGCAGCGTCAACGCCAACCGCCGCCATTACGACGCCGGAGCGCAGGCCCTGGCGAAAGCGGACCGTGACTGGCTGCGCCGCCTCATCAGCCGCAGGCTTCCGCTGGAAAGCTTCCGTGAGGCTTTCGGCCACCAACCCGACGACGTCAAGGTCGTCCTCGAGCTGCTGGACTGAAGGGGGACCACCATGAATGCGGGGCAAGCGCCGGACGGCCCAGGGGCAGCACGCTGGCTTCCCTCGGGCCGACAGTATGAAATCACCGCCGGCCGGCAAAGTGTCATGCTGACCGAAGTGGGGGGCGCCCTTCGCGCGTACTTGTGCGACGGCCGGAACCTGTTGGATGGGTACGGGCCGGACGACATGTGCACGGGCGCGCGCGGGCAGTCCCTGATTCCTTGGCCCAACAGAGTCAAGGACGGCAGGTACGAGTGGGACGGCAAGGAGTTTCAGCTGGACCTGAGTGAGCCGGACAAAGGCGGGGCAATCCATGGCCTGACCCGCTGGCGGAACTGGGACGTCCCGGCCGTGGAGCATGTGAAGGACAGGATTTCCTTCACCTATACCCTTCACGCCTGCCAGGGCTGGCCGTGGGTTCTCGATGCCAGGCTGGATTATGAGCTCGGCGATCACGGCTTGAGCGTGCGGACCACAGTCGTCAACCGCAGTGCATCCTCCTGCCCGTTCGGAACGGGGGCGCATCCCTACCTCAGTACCGGTTCCGGGCCCGCGGGCGCCATCAACGCCGGCCTGGTGCAGGTGCCCGGGCGCACCTTCCTGCCGGTTGACGAACACGGCATCCCCACCGGCCATGAGCGCGTGGATGGCACAGAGTACGACCTGCGGGAACTCCAGCAGCTGGGAGGTCGGCACATCGATGTTGCCTATACGGACCTGACGCGTGATGCGGACGGACGGGCCAGGGTAAAAATCCTGCGGCCGGACCGCTCCGGAGGTGTCGAGCTGTGGGTGGATGAGTCCTATCCGTACCTGGAAATCTTCACCGGGGACACCCTCCCACAGCTGGACAGGCGGCGCACGGGTCTGGGAGTGGAACCCATGACATGCGCCCCTGACGCCTTTAACTCCGGTGAAGGCCTGATCATCCTTGAGCCCGGGCAATCCCACACCGGCGAGTGGGGCATCAGACCGCTTTGAGTGCCTTTCGCCGGCATGCTGCCAGGGAAGAAGAACCAGTCAAAAGCAAACCGCCAACTATTGCGCCACCGCAACTATCGGAGTTCAATGTAAGCATGGCTTGCGGCAGCATAATCCGGTCAGTTTACGTGCTTACTCCCAAGGTAAAGCGTCCGTCGGAGGTGCCCTGGCCACCGGCGGCAGCGGCGAAGGCCTCCAGTGCAGCAGCCAGTGCCGGACGGCGACCTGACGGCATCCTCGAGATAACCTCCGCGATCGCCTGCCGCCGGTGGTCCAGCACGGAATCCACCAGAGATTTTCCCTTTGGGGTCAGCTCCAGCCGGACGTACCGCCGGTCTGCCGGGTCTTCGCGCCGCTCGAGCAGGTCAGCCGCGACGAGGCGGTCGCAGATGCGGGTGGCGTTGGAAGCATGCACCCCAAGTTCAGCGGCCACCCCGCCGAGGTTCTGCGGTCCGCGGGTGTGGATGAGGACCAGCACCCGCAGCTGCGGCGTGTTCACCACGTCCTCAACCTCGGCAACTGACCGGGCCACAACACCCAGAAGGGTGTCCGCAGCGCGCAGCACTGCCTCCACTTCCCGACTCGACGGTTCCGGGATTGGGTCAGACCCATCAGCTGCATCCATGCGCACCAGTTTCCTCCGATAGTTGCTTTCCCGCAAAGTTTGAAGGTTCCACTGGATCCAGGCGGGGAATCCCATCAGTAAGGAGAATCGTGAGAACACACCAGGCAGAACGTACCGTGGCGGGAACAGTCAACGGCATCGACCGGCTGATCAGAAACGTACAAACGGGCCGCTTTGAACGTTCCCTCTCCGCATTGACGGCGGCAGGCGCCCTGGTGACCGCCGCGGAGATCTTCCTTGAGCATGACAAGGCAAGTTTCGGCAACAAGTGGATGTGGGCCCCCGTGGCCCTGGGCCCGGTGGGCGCAGCGGCAGGAGTGGCCGCAGTCTTCAGCCGCCGCATGGCCAAGACGGCGCTTCCGCTGGCCAGCGCTGCCATCGTGGTGAACGGCCTGCAGGGCACCTGGCTTCACTTGCAGGGTATCCGGCAGAAGCCCGGGGGCCTGTCCAACCTGCGCTACAACCTGGAGATGGGGCCGCCCCTGTTTGCACCGCTGCTGGTCACCATGGTGGGCGGCATGGGTGTCCTGGCGTCGATCCTGAGGCGGGAGCCGTGAGCGCGCTCCCCCTGGCCGAGGATGACGGCGGCGGCCGGTATCCGGGCTTCAGCACCCTTGCGCAGGTGCGGCATTGGGATCCGGTGACGGCCGCCGTCGTGCAGTCAAGGATGGCGCTGCCTCCGGACGTGCGCTTCTTCACCCCGGAGGAGGAGGCAGCGGCGCGTGCGCTCCTGGACCAGTTGCTTGACCAGGATGCGGAGCCGCGGGTGCCGCTGGTGAACATGGTGGACGCCCGCCTGGCCGAGGAGCAGACAGACGGCTGGCACTATGACAACATGCCCCGCGACGGCGAGGCATGGCGCGCCTCCCTGGCAGCGCTCGACCAGGAGGCCCGCTCCCGCGAAGACTGCACCTTCGCCCAGCTCAGCCGCGAGAGGCAGGCCGGACTGCTGCAGGACATCTGTGACCTGGAGCAGGGCCTCTGGCACGGCCTCCCCGCCGACCGGGTCTGGAGCCTGTGGACCCGGTACGCCTGCACCGCGTTCTACTCCCACCCCCTGGCCTGGGACGAGATCGGCTTTGCAGGCCCTGCGTACCCCCGCGGCTACAAAAACCTCGGGGTGGACCGGCTGGAGCCATTCGAAGTGCGCGACGTCCAACCTGGTGCAGACCCCACCCGAAGGACCGGCCGGTGAACAGCCTGCGCAGGCGCAACGAGTCGGCGTGGTTGCTGCCCGCCGGGCCCGGCAGCAACCAGCGCCTGCGCGCTGACATGCGCCGTTTCCGCGAGGACGACGAGGTGGACATTGTCATCGTGGGCTGCGGTGCCGGTGGCGCTACACTGCTCCAGCGACTCGCACGGGCCGGGTGGCGGGCCGTGGGCCTGGACGCAGGGCCGTTCTGGGACCCCGAAGAGGACTGGGTCAGCGACGAGGCCGGCTCCCACCATCTCTACTGGACCGAGCCGCGGGTCATCACCGGGAAGGATCCTGTTCCGCTGGGCTCGAACAATTCGGGCCGGGGAGTAGGCGGCTCCATGGTTCATTTCGCTGGCTACACTCCCCGGTTCCATCCGAGTGACTTCCACACGTTCAGCGCGGACGGAGTAGGCGCCGACTGGCCGCTTGAGTACGCCGGACTCCGGGAGTTCTACGAGGACATCGAGGCCGAACTGCCGGTCTCCGGAGAGCATTGGCCGTGGGGCGACCCGCACAGCTACCCCCACCGGCCACACCCTCTGTCCGGCAACGGGGAGCTGTTCCTGAGAGGCGCCAACGCCTGCGGCATCACCGCAAAGGTGGGGCCGGTGGCCATCGCCAACGGCCGCTTCGGCAACCGCCCGCACTGCATTTACCGCGGCTTCTGCCTCCAAGGCTGCAAGGTCAATGCCAAAGCCTCTCCCCTGATCACCCATGTCCCGGACGCCCTGGCCCACGGCGCCGAAATCCGGGCCGATTCCATGGCCACCCGCGTAGGGTTCGACGAGTCCACCGGCCTGGCGACCGGCGTCGAGTACGTCCAAGGGGGCGTGCACAGGTTCCAGCGCGCCCGAATGGTGGCCGTGGTAAGCTACTCGATCGAAACGCCCAGGCTGCTGCTGAACTCCACGTCACCGCGGTTCCCGGATGGGATGTGCAACGACTTCGACCAGGTGGGCCGCTACCTGATGGTCCAGGGGGCGCCGCAGACGGCCGGACGGTTCCAGGCCGAAGTACGGATGTGGAAGGCCCCGCCCCCGGAGGTCAGCACGGAGGAGTTCTACGAGACAGACCCGGCACAACCGTACAAGCGTGGCTTCTCCATCCAGACCGTTTCCCCCCTTCCCATCACCTGGGCGGAACATGTTGCGGCGCAGGGACACTGGGGTGCTGCGCTGCGCCGCTACATGAGCGACTACCCGCATTGGGCCTGCCTTGGGGCCCTCTGCGAGTTCCTCCCCCTGAAGGAAAACCGGGTGACCCTGGCGGACGAGACGGACCGCAACGGCATCCCGGTGGCCTGCTTCAGCTACAGCCAGTGCGACAACGACCGGCAGCTGATGTCCGCAGCGCAAAAGGTCATGGAGCAGATCCTGACCGCGGCGGGAGCGGAAGAAGTGATCACCATCAACCGCTACGCACATTTGGTGGGTGGTGCCCGGATGGCCGCCGGCGAGCGGGATGGAGTTGTGGACCGCAACCTGCGGAGTTTCGCGGTACCCAACCTGCTGGTCACCGACGGCAGCGTCCTGCCCACGCAGGGCAGCGCGAACCCCGCCCTGACCATCATGGCCCTGGCGGCCCGGGCCGCCCGCGACCTGATCCAAGGTGCCCGCAGGGGTGCCCCGATGAGCACGAAGGAAGACTGATCATGGCAACAACAGTGGCTGACTACCTGCTCTCCCGCTTGGCCGAGTGGGGCGTGGACAAGGTCTTCGGCTTCCCCGGAGACGGCATCAACGGTATCCTCGCCGCCTTCGGCAAGGCGGGAAACCAGCCGAAATTCATCCAGGCCCGGCACGAAGAGATGGCGGCCTTCGAGGCCGTGGGCTATGCCAAGTTCGGCGGGCGCCCGGCCGTCTGCATGGCCACCTCGGGCCCTGGGGCCATCCACCTGCTCAACGGCCTGTACGACGCCAAACTGGACCATGTTCCGGTGGTGGCCGTCGTGGGACAGACGGCACGGAGCGCCATGGGCGGGTCTTACCAGCAGGAAGTTGACCTGCTGACCCTGTTCAAGGACGTAGCGTCGGACTACGTCCAGATGGTCACCGTTCCCCAGCAGCTGCCCAACGTCATCGACCGGGCCATCCGGATCGCGGATGCACAGCGGGCTCCCACCGCCGTGATTATCCCCGCCGATGTCCAGGAACTCGACTATGCCCCGCCCACCCACGAGTTCAAGATGGTGCCTTCCAGCCTGGGAATCCACTGGCCCGACATCCAGCCGGACAGCGCATCCATCCGGGGCGCCGCGCAGCTCCTGAACGAGGGGACAAAAGTGGCTGTCCTCATCGGTCAGGGCGCGCGCGGCGCGGCAAATGAGGTCCGGGAAGTGGCTGAACTGCTGGGCGCGGGCGTGGCCAAGGCGCTGCTGGGCAAGGACTCCCTCCCGGATGACCTGCCGTATGTCACGGGCTCCATTGGTTTGCTGGGGACGCGCCCCAGCTACGAGATGATGCGGGACTGCGACACGCTGCTCACTGTGGGATCCAGCTTTCCCTACACGCAGTTCCTGCCCGAACCGGGGCAGGCGCGGGGTGTCCAGATCGATGTCGACCCCAAAATGATCGGCCTGCGCTACACCAACGAGTTCAACATCGTCGCGGACGCCGGCACCGCCTTGCGGGCGCTGATCCCGCACCTGGACCGCAAGAAGGACAGGTCCTGGCAAGAGGGCCTCGAAGCATCCATCAGCCGCTGGTGGGAAACCATGCACGACGAGGCTATGGTCAGCGCCGATCCCGTCAACCCCATGCGACTGTTTGCTGAACTTTCCACCCGGCTTCCGGACAACGCCATGCTGAGTGCCGATTCGGGCTCGTCGGCCAACTGGTATGCGCGGCAGCTGAAATTCCACGGTTCGGTGCGCGGCTCGCTGTCCGGCAACCTTGCCACCATGGGACCCGGTGTCCCATACGCCATCGGCGCCAAGTTCGCCCATCCCGACCGGCCCGCCATCGCCTTCGCCGGAGATGGCGCCATGCAGATGAACGGGCTCGCAGAGCTCATCACGGTCAAACACTACTGGCGTGAATGGGACGATCCACGCCTGGTCGTGGCTGTCCTGCATAACAACGACCTGAACCAGGTCACCTGGGAAATGCGCGCCATGGGCGGCGTACCCGCCTTCCGCGAGTCCCAGGCGCTGCCCGACGTCGACTACGCCGGTTTCGCGGACAGCCTGGGGCTGCAGGGAATCCACGTGGATAATCCCGACGACGTCGGACCGGCCTGGGAGAAAGCCCTTGCCGCGGACAGGCCCACACTTTTGGATGTCCGCACCGATCCCGACATCCCGCCAATCCCCCCGCACGCCACCCTGGAGCAGGCCCGCAAGACCGCCGAGGCAATGGTCAAAGGCGACGACAGCGCCTGGGGTGTGGTGAAAGAAGGGGTCAAGACAAAGATCCAGGAATTCCTCCCGCACAAGGAGGGCTGACCCTTGGCCAGTGCCGAAGCGCCCGTCACCGCAGTCCAGGCCGCCGCCTACACGGTGCCTACGGACGGCCCGGAAGCGGACGGCACGTTCTGGTGGGAGTCCACCACCATGGTGCTGGTCCAGGCAGCAGCGGGCGGGAAGACCGGCATGGGCTGGACCTACGCACCCGCGGCGGCAGCCGCCCTGGTGGAGGAACTCCTCGGCCCCGCCGTCCTGGGCGTGGATGCTCTCGCCGTGCCGGCCGCGGCGTGGGCGATGGCACGTGCGGTGCGGAACCCCGGAAGTACGGGGCTGGCGTCCTATGCCGTGTCCGCCGTCGACTGCGCGCTCTGGGACCTGAAGGCCCGCCTCCTGGACCTGCCGCTGCACCAGCTGCTCGGTGCGGTACGCGACCAAGTGGCCATCTATGGCAGCGGCGGCTTCACCAGCTATTCGGACGAACAGCTGCGGAACCAGCTCGAAGGCTGGACCCAGGGCCAGCAGATCCCGCGCGTGAAGATCAAGATCGGCCAGGACAACGGAACGAACGTGCCACGGGACCTGGCGCGCATCCGCCAGGCGCGTGCCGCCGTCGGCCCTGACACGGAACTTTTTGTCGACGCCAACGGCGCCTACACCGCCAAGCAGGCCGTCCGCGTCATGCGCGAGGTTGATGCGGAGAACGTGACCTGGTTTGAGGAACCGGTCTCCAGCGACCATCTGGCCGGGCTGCGGGTGGTCCGGGACGCCGTGGAAGCGGACGTTGCCGCCGGTGAATACGGCACCGGGCTCCCCTACTTCCAGCGCATGTGTGCCGCCGATGCCGTCGACTGCCTTCAGGCGGACGTCAGCCGGTGCGGCGGCATCAGCGAATGGTTCCGCATCGCTGCCCTGGCCGCTGCCCACGGGCTGGAAGTATCAGGCCACTGCGCTCCCCACCTCAGCGCCGCCGTCGCCGCCGCCACTCCCAACTTCCGGCATTTGGAGTGGTTCCACGACCACGTCCGCATTGAGAATCTCTTCTTCGACGGAACGCTGGATCCCGCGGGCGGGTCACTGAGCCCGGGCGACGGCCCTGGCAACGGGCTCGCCTTGCGCGCGGCAGAGGCCGGGAAATACCGGGTCCAGTGACACGCCCGCCGGCGCCGAAGCGACCCGCTGCGAGGGAGCCGGACACACACGGAAAGGACTCACCCATGAAGAACCCGCGAGGTGGACCGGCCGAACCACCGTTACCGGAATATGTGCAGGAAAGCGCCTGATGCCAGAGATCAGCGACTATGCGATGGTGGGCGATCTGCATACTGCTGCCCTGGTGGGCCGCAGCGGATCCATAGACTGGATGTGCCTGCCCAATTTCGATTCGCCGGCCTGCTTCGCGGCCCTGCTGGACTCCCCGGAGGCGGGACGCTGGCTCCTGGCACCGGCCGGTGCGGGCAACTGCACCAGGCGCCGCTACCGGCCCGGGACCCTGATCCTGGAGACGGAATGGGACACTCCAGGGGGAAGCGTCAGGGTGACGGATTTCATGCCCGCCCGCGATGATTCAGTAGACATGATCCGCATTGTGGAGGGCCTGAAAGGGAGCGTCCCCATGAAAGGGGAACTGCTGCTGCGCTTCGACTACGGACGGATCATTCCGTGGGTCCGCCGCATGGACCACGGCATCAGTGCCGTCGCAGGACCGGACGCCGCCTACCTCACTACCCCCGCTCCGCTGAAGGGCGAGGACATGCGGACCATCAGCGAGTTCACGGTCAAAGCCGGAGACCGGATCCCATTCGTCCTGCGCTGGGCCCACAGCTATAAGCCGGTCCCGGACCGGACCGACCCTGAACGCGCCCTGGCCGTTACCCAGGCGTTTTGGGATCAGTGGATCAGCCGCAACACCATGTCAGGCGACTACCAGGACGCCGTGGAACGGTCCCTCATCACGCTTAAAGCACTGATCTTCGCACCTACTGGCGGGATCGTCGCAGCCCCCACAACCTCCCTGCCCGAAGACCCCGGGGGAAGCCGCAACTGGGACTACCGCTTCTGCTGGCTCCGGGACGCCACCCTGACGCTGCAGTCCTTGCTCGCCTGCGGGTATACCGAGGAAGCCGCTGCCTGGCGGGAATGGCTGCTGCGGGCAGTCGCCGGTGATCCAGCCGACCTGCAAATCATGTACGGGCTGGACGGGACACGCCGCCTGCCGGAAACGGAACTGCCGTGGCTGGGGGGATTCGAAGGCTCCAAGCCAGTGCGGACAGGAAACGCAGCGGCGCCGCAACTGCAACTGGACGTGTGGGGTGAAGTACTCGATGGCCTGGCCCTCACCCGGGCCGCTGCCCCTGCGGGCGCCCTTGATGACTCCTGGGACATCCAGGTGGCCCTCATGGAATACCTTGAAGGGGCATGGGACCAGCCGGACAACGGCCTGTGGGAAATGCGCGGCCCGCGCCGCAACTTCACCCACTCAAAGGTCATGGCCTGGGTGGCTGCGGACCGGATGGTCAAAGGAGTGCAGCAGTTCGGGCTGCCAGGTCCCCGGGACCGCTGGGCCGCGCTGCGCACGCACATCCACGATGACGTCATGACCCACGCCTTTAATGAGAAACAAAACACCTTCGTCCAGTCCTATGGCAGCACCGAACTCGACGCCAGCCTGCTGCTCATCCCCCGGGTCGGGTTTCTTCCGCACGACCATCCACGCGTCACGGGCACCGTTGAGGCAATCCAGAAAAACCTCACGCAGGACGGCTTCGTCCTGCGCTACCACCCCGAAGCGGCCAATGATGGGCTGCCCGGTACCGAAGGCGTATTCCTGGCCTGTTCCTTCTGGCTGGTGGACGCGCTGTTGGGGATCGGCCGCCGCGGCCAGGCCACGGAACTGTTTGAACGCCTGCTCGCACTACGCAATGACGTAGGCCTGCTCAGTGAAGAATGGGACCCGCGGAACCATCGTCAACTTGGAAACACCCCGCAGGCTTTCAGCCACTTCCCCCTTATTCACTGCGCCCTGCAACTCGGCCATGGGCGGCCGGGCTGCAGCGACACGCCCTTGCCCGGCTCCCATCAGTCCGGTGACCGGCCAGCCCGCGAAAGAACAGGCTGACAGGCGGCCCAGGTTAACTCTTGCGTTTGCGCAACAGTTGCTATTCAATAAAAGAGTGGTCCATATGGGAGGACCACTGACGGTCCCCGGATTCGCCGCCCCGCTGCCGGCTTCCTGAAAGAGTCCTGATCCTTGCGTCCTGTACGTAATGCCGGACCCCTGGGACCGCGGAAGAGCAACAGCATGCTGGGGTGCTACCCATAAGCCATATTGCGAAGGAGCAAATCCGATGGCATACAACGTCACGTCAGCGCCGGCAGTGGGCAATGCCCGGTGGAAGAGGCTGATCCCTGTCGCAATCATCGTCTACATCATCTCGTTCATGGACAGAACCAACATCGGGTTCGCCCTCAATGGACTCCACCAGGACCTGGGCATCGACGCGGCCCAACAGGGACTGGCCGCCGGGATCTTCTTTATCGGCTACCTCGTCCTGCAGATACCGGGCGGCCATCTGGCCGAGCACTGGAGTGCCAAGAAATTTGTGGGCATCATGGTGCTCGTGTGGGGCGTGCTGGCCGTCCTTTCCGGATTCATCCAGGACTTCACCCAGCTGCTCGTGGTGCGCTTCTTCCTTGGCGTCGCAGAGGCCGGGATCTGGCCCGCCATCCTTGTCCTGATCAGCCACTGGTTCCCCGCCGCCGAACGGGCCCGGGCCTATGCGTTCTGGATGATGAACATCGCCATCGCGTCAATCATCACTGCGCCCCTCTCCGGGTGGATCCTCTCTTTCTCGGACTGGCGGTGGCTGTTCATCATCGAAGGCATCTTCCCGTTCATCATCGCCGCACCCCTGTGGTGGTCCCTGATCGCCGATCACCCGCGTGAAGCGAAGTGGTGCTCGGTGCAGGAACGCGAGTACATCGAGAAAGGGTTGGCTGCCGACGCTGCGGCCCATCCCCAGCAGGAAAAGCTCGGCCTGCGCCATGTCCTGTCCAACGCAGTGGTGTGGCGCCTGACCCTGGTGTACTTCCTCATCCAGATCGGCTTCTACGGCATCAACATCTGGCTCCCCCACGTGATCAAGACGATCACCTCCGGGTCCTCCATAGAGGTCGGCCTGATCACTGCGATTCCTTATGTTTTGGCGATGTTCGGCCTTTGGTACAACGCCAAAGCAGCCGACCGTTCCGGCCGGTACTCCACGCACGTGCTGCTGTCGATGGCCATCGGTGCCGTCGCCCTGGTCGTCTCGGTGGCAACAGGGGACAATCTTCCGTTCCTTGCTGTCACCCTGATCAGCGTCGCCGTCGCGGGAGCTTTGGCATACGACGGCCCCTTCTGGGCCTCCGCATCCCGTGCCATGCCGGTCGCCGTGGTAAGCACCGCCATGGGGCTGATCAATGCAGTAGGTAACCTCGGCGGATTCGTCGGGCCCTATGTCGGAGGGTATCTGCAGGATCTTACGCACGGCAGTTTCCTGGCCACGTCCATCTTCCTGGCATGCTGCCTGCTCGCCGCCGGCCTGGTGATGCTGACCCTGCGCCGCGGAGGCGACAGGCCGGTGGCCGGGGGCCACGGGCACGAACCCCAGAAAAGGCATGCCGGAAAAGTCAGTTGATCTGCGGTCGTGGAATAAGCTGCCCGGGCGCCCGGCCGCCTGGGCAGCCTTTTGCCACGGCGCGGGGACGGCCGCGCCCTTTAGAGCAGCGGGCGCCGTCGAACGCTCCCACCAGGAAGAGCGCCCCGCGCTCCGCCACAATCAGCGCCGCGGTCGCAGGGCGGAAGCATGTTGACCGTGGCTCTGCCCATACCTTAGGAATTGAGCGACGTTCCGCTGCATCGCGGAACGCCAACCGACCAGAAGGTAAAGCGAGGAACCCGGTGGATCAGCCTCATATCGTCAAGGACGGCACCGCAGCCTGCCCATGCAGTTCAGATCCGGGCAGTTCGCATGAACCTCTTACAATTGACCAACTGCTGCTCGAGAGCCGCGCCGGGCTCGAGCGGGTCCAGCCATCAGACCTTGAGAAGGAGATGGCCGCGGGCGCACTTGTCGTTGACACCCGGCCCGTTGACCAGCGGGACCGCGACGGCGATCTACCGGGTGCGGTGGTTATTGACCGAAACGTTTTGGAGTGGCGGCTCGACCCTTCCTGCCCCCACCGGCTCCCCATCGCTGACGACCCCACCCGGCGGATAGTGGTGGTCTGCAATGAGGGCTACAGCTCCAGCCTGGCTGCACATACCCTGCAGCGGCTGGGTTTGCGCCGTGCGACCGACCTCATTGGCGGCTTCCAGGCCTGGGCTGCCCTGCGCGCAGATTCCTGAAATTTCTTCGATGCAGGGCCACCGCGAGGACGATAAGGGGTACGTGGATGGTAAGCAGGTTATGGGCGAACCATCGCGGCAGGTAAATGTCGGTAACGGACCCGCGGGCATCACCCAGGCGTTGCGCGAGCGGCGTCAGGGGGCAGCGGAAGCCGTTCACGACGAAGACCAGGGTCTCCCCGCCCACAACTGCAGCAGCCATGGCCGCCCGCCTGCCGGTCTCGCCGCGGAATCCGGCATAGAGCAAATAGACCATGCAGGCCTCGATGCTGAACCAGGCGGCTGTGTGGAAGGCTTTCACCGCCCGAAGGGCGGCATGACTCGTTTTCATGCCATCAACACAAACACGGTATCCGGTGCCGTGTCAGAGGCTTTCGGCATCCATGGCGGCATCAGAATCTGTTGGAACACCTGGGCCGCTTTGCAGATATGGCGCAGTCGGGGCCCCTTTGGCGGCTAAATGAGCCCCGACCGGCCAGTACTTCTAGGCATCAATCACCAGATCCGTCTGAGCGGTGGAACAGCAGGGCAAGAACTTGCCAGCATCGATTTCCCGCTTCCGTATTCCGCCCTGGTGGTTCATTTCGACCTCACCCGAAAGCTTGACCACCTTGCACGAGCCGCACATGCCTTCCTTGCAGTTAGCACCGATCCGGACGCCCGCGCGCTGGGCCGCACCCAGGATGTGTTCTTCGGGGTCGATCCGTACATTGATGCCGGTGCGCATGAAGGAAAGGGTGAGGCTTCCCGTCCCCACGGTGTCAAAGCTTGACGCATCGGGGGACGGGGCCGCGGAATCCGCCTCTGAAGTACCCTTACCGGCTTCGCTCGAGGGCGCCTCCGGCTCGACAATTTCCAGCGGCAGCCCGGATGCCTTCAAGGTACCCTCAGCGTCATAGCCGGGTTCGTATAGCCCGAACGCTGAGGGCTGGCTTTCGTAGTAGTCCTCAGCCGAGTCTGCGATTTCCTCGGCAATTTCCTCCGCGATGTCCGATGCCAGTGCGATCTCTGCCTGGTATTCAAGGAGGGTTTTGCGATCTCCGGAGAAGAACTCCATATAAATCGAGGTGTCGTCGACGCCCACCTTCTTGAGCAGTTCAGTAGCGGTGTTCAGGTAACCCTCCGGGCCGCAGGCGTAGACCTGTCGGCCGTTGGCGTCGGGGGCCACCTCCTCGATCATTGCCGAGCTCAGCCGTCCGCTGAAGCCCTCCCACTCCTCAGGCCTGCCGCGGTCGCCCAGGGCATAGAAAACCTTGACGCGCGGGTCAACGGAAGCGATATAGGCCAGCTCCCGGTGGAAGGCAAAGCCGCCGGCTTCGGCGCCGTGGTAGAGCACCACCACGTTGGCGGTCCCGGGCAGCGAGTGAATGGTCCGCAGCATCGACATGATGGGGGTGATGCCCGCGCCCGCGGCCAGGAAGAGGTAGCGCGCGCGCCGGTCGGCATCCGGCAGGTGGAAGGCCCCCACGGGTCCCAGCATGTCCAGGACAGTGCCGGGCCTGACATTGTCGTGCACCCACGGCGACACCAGTCCGCCCGGGTCGCGTTTGACGGTGACGCTGAAGGTCCACGGTTCCGTGGGCGAACTGGACAGCGAGTAGCTGCGGTCCACCGGCTCGTGCTCCTCACCGTTCACCGGGAAGGCAATGTTTACGTACTGGCCCGCACGGAACGCCAGGGGCGCACCGTCGCAGCGGCGGAACACTAACGTCATCATGCCGCCGGCCTCGGGGATGGTCTCGACGCATTCCGCCATGAACTCCTGCGGATGCCAGGGCCCCAAGGCACGGGCGGCGCGGGCGGGCGCTTCAGTGCTGCCCATCACCCTGTTCCACGGCATTTCAAGACCGCGGATGCGCTGGGGTTCCCGGACCGGTGTCTCGATAAGGAGTTCCGTCATGCCAGGTGCTCCTGCACACGCTGTACGTACCAGTTAATGAAAGCCTCGACCTGGTATTCGCTCTTCATGTAGGGGCCGGGCTGGTAGGCGGGGCTCCCGGCACCCTGCTGGCAGAGCTCAACAAACGCCTTGTCCTGCAGGTTTGTCTGCTTCCAGGTGTACGTGAGCTTCTCGAGGTCGTAATCGACGCCTTCTTCGGCGTCGTCCGCTACCAGCCAGGTGGTGCGTACCAGTGACTGGTGCTCGTTGATGGGGAAGACGCCGAACGTGATGACGTGGTCGCCCAGGAAGTGGAACCAGCTGTTGGGCTGCAGGTGCATCGAGCATCGGCCAAGCCGGAAGTCCGGCAGATCGCCGAGCAGCTTCTTGGAGAGCCTGCGGCCGTCCGGAGAGAATGATTCGCCCTCTCCGTCGAGTGATTCGCGGGAGATGCGGATGCCCGCGATGCGGGTGTCAAGCTCCTCGACCACCTCGTAGGGAAGACCATAGCGGCGGCAGCGCTCCTCAAGGGATGACTGCGCCTGCTTGTTCCGGTCCCATACTTCCTCAAGGTGGGCCGGGATGAGGCCCTCGGTGAGGCCCCAGGTGGGGAAGAGCGAGCAGGCGAGCTCAGGGTGGCCGTCGCAGTGGTAGCACTCACGGTTGTTCTCCATGACGAGCTTCCAGTTGCCCTCTTCGATGATGTTCTGCTGGTAGGCAATTTTCGTCTTCGACAGATCGTGGGGCGCGAGGTAGGGCTCAAAGATTTTTGAGGTTTCATCGAAGTCGGTCGGCGGCTCGTCAGCGATGCATACGAAGATAAGCCCAGCCACCTCGCGGCCGTGGGCCCGCTTGAGCCCGAAGCAGCTCTTATCGAACTTCGTTTCTCCCGGTGCCGAGGCGTGGATCAGATCGCCGCTGGGTGAATAAGTCCAGGAGTGGTATCCGCAAACCAGGTTTCCCGTTGACCCGGTGGGTTCAGTCAGGACGCGGGCACCGCGGTGCCGGCACACGTTGTGCAGGACGTTCACGCCGCCATCGTCGTTGCGCAGCACGATCAGCGAGTAGGGCCCATAGTCGACCGTGACGTAGTCGCCGGGCTCCGGAAGTTCAGCGGTGCTCGCTGCAAAAATCCAGTGCTGGCCAAAGATGGCTTCCATGTCGATTTTGAAAATCGTGGAGTCCGTATAGAAAGGGGCGTCGAGTGAATATCCCGTGCGACGCAATGCAAACAACTCAGTGATCTCCGCCAGCTGCTCTGCAGGCAAGGATGAAGCGAGTTTTCCGCGTGCGTTGAGGGGCTGGTGCACTGGAGCAGTCATGGTTTTTCTCCCGAGAGGCGTGGGTGAGTGTGCTGGTTTGCGTAGACAAGGGTTGCGTTTCCGCAGCCCGTCGCCAAAAGTCGTTGTAGTCACATTAGGGCTGCCGGGTCTGCAACAAAAGCGCAAGAATCAGCGGATAACCGTGCACAATGGATGCATGATTGATCCACGGCTTATAACGCTTCGCGTATTCGCCAGATGCGGCACTGTCAGCGGAACCGCGGAGCTTACGGGCTACTCTCCTTCCGCAGTCTCAGCCCAACTGCGTGAGCTCCAGCGCGTGCTCGGTTTGCAGCTGCTGACGAAGGACGGCCGGGGTGTCCGGCTGACCGCCACAGGCCGCTTCATCGTGGCGGGTTCGGACACCCTCATCGCGGATTGGGAGAGCCTGCGCGCGGCGGCAATGGAAGCCGGCGACCAAGTACAGTCCCGTTTCGGCCTCGGTGGATTTTCCACAGCTGCCGCGCAGTTGCTCGCCCCTCTGGCCGCCACCCTCCGCTCCACGCGCCCCCAGTTGGAGGTACAGGTACTCGAAGCCAACCCGGCCCGCTGCTTCGATTTGCTGGTGGCCGAGCGGATCGATCTTGCGGTCATAGTCGCCATGCAGTCCAACACCTACAGCGACGATGATTTGCGCTTCGAGCAGACCGTTCTGCTCGACGATCCCCTTGACGTGATCATTCCGTCCGACCATCCGTTCTCATCGCGGGAAACTGTGACGCTTGAAGAATTGGCCTCGGAACCCTGGATCACCGAAGCCGCCGGTTCCACTTACCACGCCCTTTTCACGGCCGCGTTCACCGCAGTTGGAGTGACCCCGCGGATTGCCCACGAGGCTGTGGAGTGGGAGACCCAGATCGCTTTCGTGGGTGCGGGGCTGGGCGTGGGCCTGCTGCCACGACTGGCGCCTCTCCATAGCGCAGAGAACGTGGTCCGGCTGCGCATAACCGGCAAAGGGCGGCCCGTCCGGCGGATCGTGGCTGTCGCGCGCCGAGGGAGTATCGGATCCCCCCTGATCCAGGAGTCACTCAGCATCCTGCAGACCAACGCCAAGCGGATCCTCGCCGCCCGCCCGGAAGACGACCTGTGAAGCCGCAATGCTGAACGGAAAGACCCGACGCAGCGTGGGGCAGGCAGTCCCCGCCTGAGGAGTTGGGTGAACTTTGACGCTCAGGGCATGCCTGCCATCCGGCGCTGCCTGAAACACAGAACGAACACCGCCCCTCATGACCCGGGGGTCGCGCGCTCCGGCTGGTGAAGGACGCCGCAGCAAGTACCCAAACCCTGTTGACCTGCAGTAATACCCCGTATACGCTGACACCAGCCTGGTATATCAGTCGACGTAGCCCGAATATATCGTTGAGGGGGTTGGTAATTGCACACCCCCTCCGCGCCTTCCCCTACTACCCGCGGCCATCCCCGGGACAGCACTTTGCTCCATCCCAGACCCGCCCGGCATGGAGTCCAACGTCCATGACCGGATATCCCGGCTTCTCCACACGCCCCGCAACACCTACCGATAAGGAAGTGACCATGTCAGGAAACAGAGCAGTTGCCTACAAGGAACCCGGCGTCGTCGAAATCATCGACACGGACTATCCGACGTTCGAACTCAAGGACGGCCCGGGCGTAAACCCGGCGAACGTTGGCCGCAAGGTACCCCATGGCGCGATCCTCCGCACGGTGACCACCAACATCTGCGGCTCGGACCAGCACATGGTCCGGGGGCGCACCACCGCTCCGCAGAACCTGGTCCTTGGCCACGAAATCACTGGCGAAGTGGTGGAGGTGGGGCCCGACGTCGAATTCATCAAAGTGGGCGACATTGTCTCCGTGCCGTTCAATATCTCCTGCGGCCGCTGCCGAAATTGCAAGGAACGAAAGACCGGCATCTGCCTGAACGTCAACCCGGACCGCCCGGGCAGCGCCTACGGCTACGTCGACATGGGAGGCTGGGTGGGCGGACAGGCCGAGTATGTACTGGTCCCCTACGCCGACTGGAACCTGCTGCGCTTCCCGGACCGGGACCAGGCCCTGGAAAAGATCCTGGACCTGACCATGCTCTCGGACATCTTCCCCACCGGCTTCCACGGGGCCGTGACCGCCGGCGTCGGTGTTGGCTCCACCGTTTACGTGGCAGGCGCCGGACCGGTGGGCCTTGCTGCGGCCGTAGGCGCGCAGCTCCTTGGCGCCGCCGTCGTGATTGTGGGCGACATGAATGAAGACCGCCTGGCGCAGGCGAGGTCGTTCGGCTGCGAAACCGTCAACGTGACGAAGGGCGACCCGAAGGAACAGATTGAACAGATCCTGGGGGTTCCCGAGGTGGACTGTGGCGTGGACGCCGTCGGCTTCGAAGCCCGCGGCCACGGAAAGGATGCCTCCCACGAGGCGCCTGCCACCGTCCTGAATTCCCTTATGGACATCACGGCCGCCGGCGGCGCCCTTGGCATTCCCGGCCTTTACGTGACCGGGGATCCCGGTGGAATTGATGAAGCAGCCAAGCACGGCTCCCTCTCACTGTCCTTGGGCACCGGCTGGGCGAAGTCCTTGTCCTTCACTACGGGCCAGTGCCCGGTGATGAAGTACAACCGTCAACTGATGATGGCCATCCTCCATGACAAGGTCCAGATTGCAAAGGCCGTCAACGCCAAGGCCATCCCGCTCGAAGATGCCCCCCGCGGCTATGCCGAATTTGACGCCGGAGCGGCGACAAAGTTCGTGCTGAACCCCAACGGCTATGTGAAGGCTTAGTAGGAAGCAAAGGGAAGCCGGAGGTCCGGGGCACTTCGCCCACTGCGCAGTTGTCCTGCGGCCTCCGGCACCCGCCCCTCAGCAACATCCTCACTAAGAACCCGCCAGCACTGAAAGTTCGTTTCACTGCATTTAAACCGCGACGGCCCTAATGGTCCTACTTTCTGCGGGCCTTCAGGTCACTTACAACCTTTGCGATCCGGCGTGACCGCGTCTCTGCGGTCTTAGACACTGCAATCGGTTCCACGTAGCGGCGCTGGCTGCTGTAGCTCAGCGTTTGGTAGAAAGCTTTCGCTTCGGGGTCGGAATCCAAGGCGGCGGCAAGGTCTGCCGGAACGTCGACGCTCCGCGGCTGGGTGTCCAACTCCAGGTCCACCTCCACGACTTCCCCGGCCGACGTACCGGTAAGCTCCCGGTTGGCGGCGCTGAGCCCGATCATGTTGAGCCCGCCCATCACCGCGACGGTACTGCGGTAACTCTTTCCGTTGAGAGTCACGACCACGGGCGGCCGCTTTCCGGCATCAAGCGCCCGAACGACGTCCTCGGGAACCTCGATGCCCACCTTGTTGCCGCTCCCTCGAAGGGTAGTGGTAAATTTCATCTCCAAAGTATGCACCTTCCCAAGACCAGCATTGATCTTCAGCCCCCGCTCACGCTGGCGCTGGTGCAATCCGAAGTTCCCCGAAGTAACAGCCGTGAACACAGTTGAGGCCGTCTTTCTGATTCTCGGCGCCGCCTTCATGTGGGTTGGCGGGACTGTCTTCGTCCTCCTGAAGTTGCGCCGCCGCAGGAGAAGTTCATCACTCGTGGCTTCCGCGCCACCTCCCCCTGCCGCCACCGCTCCCCGGCACCACAGGCCATGGCGCCGGGTCCGTTCCGTCACAGGCCAAAGCCCTGGACCGAGACGCAGGTTGAGGCTCAGAAAAGTCCGCCGGTGAAGTCATCCACCACGGGCAGCATCGCCCAGCGAGTGCGGTTCCGTACTGCACAGAGCCGGGCCGCCAACAGAACACTGTCCATCACCCAGTGCGGGTGACCAGTTCTTGGGAGCAATCATGGATACCAGGACGACCCTCGGGTTCATCGCCGGATATTTCGCCGCAATCGCCGGCGTCTTCCTCCTCTACCTTCCGGACATCCTCCTGCTCGTTGCCCTGCTTCTCGCAGGCGGGATGCTCCAGCTGTTGCCGTTCGCCATCCTGGTCAGGAGACTGTGGCACCTCCCGGAAGCCCAGGTGGATTCGGCGTGGCTCTTGGAATGCCATCGCTAGGGTGCACCGCACTGAAGACTCTTCTGCCAACCAAGCAGCTTGCCCGTGGAGCCGAGCCTGGTTTCCGGCACTGCACTCCGCCAGCCCCAAAACAACATGCCACTCTATAGTGTCTGGAACTCCTGACCGCCGGGTAAGAGCAGCTTAGGTCCGGCGATCCGAACCAGTCCTGCCCGGCTCCATGGGCTCCGCTTCGGGCCCGTGGTTCCAGATCCCAAGGGAAAGACCCGATGACAACCCCCTCTGACCACGTCGTCCCCGCGCATGTTGACCTCAAGCAGGCACCTGGCCCGGACCGCAATCCTCTGGTGCGCTGGCTGCTCGCCAACCAGGTGGCTCCCAGCGGCCCGGAGGCCAAGGAGGACCACAAGCCCAACGCCTGGTGGAAGGTCATGTGCCTGACCGGCGTCGACTACTTCTCCACACTGTCCTACCTGCCCGGCATTGCAGCCCTGGCCGCTGGGGCGCTGTCGCCGCTGGCCACTTTGCTGATCGTGGCCCTGACACTGCTGGGTATGCTGCCCATGTACCGCAGGGTCGCCCAGGAAAGCCCCCATGGTCAAGGATCGGTGGCCATGCTGGAGAAACTACTGCCATTCTGGCGCGGCAAGTTCTTCGTCCTGCTGCTCCTGGGCTTCGTGGCAACCTCGTGGATCATTACCATCACGCTCTCGGGCGCCGACGCCTCAGTCCACCTGCTGGAAAACCCCTTGATCCCCGAAGCCCTCAAAGGCGGAGCAGTAATCATCACGGTGGTCCTGCTGCTGATTTTGGGCGGAGTGTTCCTGCTGGGATTCAATGAAGCCGTCGGGGTCGCCATCCCGCTGGTTGCCATCTACCTGCTGCTTAACGCCGCCGTCGTGGTGGCCGGATTCATTCACCTCGCGGCCGACCCGTCCCTGGTGGTAAGCTGGACAGACCGGCTGCTCTCCAGTGGCGGCGGCCCGATGGGGCTGGTCAGCCCGGCCATCATCGCCTTCCCGTTGCTGGTCCTGGGCCTGTCAGGGTTCGAAACCGGGGTTTCCATGATGCCGCTGATCAAGTCCTCCGGAAGCACGCCGGACGACGTCATGGCTTCACGGGTCAGGAATACCCGCAAGCTGCTCACCACCGCTGCACTGATCATGAGCGTCTACCTCATGTCCACCAGCTTCCTGACCACCGTCATGATCCCGCCCAGCGAGTTCCAGGACGGCGGCCAAGCCAACGGACGGGCCTTGGCATTCCTGGCCCACGAACTCTTCGGCGCCGGATTCGGCACCGTCTATGACATCTCCAGCGCCTTGATCCTCTGGTTCGCCGGCGCGTCTGCAATGGCCGGGCTCATCAACATCGTGCCCCGCTACCTGCCCGCCTATGGCATGGCGCCCGAGTGGGGCCGCGCCGTCAGGCCTGTTGTGCTGGTCTACACCGTGGTGAGCATCGGCATCACGATCGCCTTCAAGGCGGACGTGAACGCCCAAGCCGGTGCCTACGCCACAGGGATCCTGGCCATGATGGTCTCGGGGGCGGTCGCCGTCACCGTCTCGGCCATCCGGCGTCGCAGCCGGGCCAGCGCCGTGGGCTTCACCGTACTGACCCTGATCCTGCTTTACGCCTTGGCCGATAACGTCATCGAAAAGCCGGACGGCCTCCTTATCTCCGCGTTCTTCATCGGCGGCATCATCGCTGTCTCCCTGGTCTCCCGCGTTACCCGGACCACCGAACTGCGGGTCGACACCATCGAATTCGACCAACCCGCACGCCAGTTCATTACCGATTCCATCGCGTACGACCGGGAACTCCACATCATCGCGAACAAACGCCAGACCGGGGACGGGACGGAATACGCCGAGAAGGAGTTCGAGCAGCGCGGGCTGAACCCCGTCCCCGGCCCCGCCGACGTCATCTTCCTGGAAGTTGAGATATCCGACCCCTCGGAATTCAGCCACACGCTCCGGGTCGAGGGCATCGAGGTTGACGGCTACCGGGTCCTCCGCGTGCAGTCCCCCGCCGTGCCGAACGCCATCGCAGCAGTCCTGCTGGCCCTCCGGGACTCGACCGGGGTCATGCCGCAGTGCTACTTCGAATGGTCTGAGGGCAGCCCGGTCAACCACCTCATGCGCTACCTGTTCCTTGGCCAGGGCGATACGCCTCCGCTGGTGCGGGAAATCCTCCGCGAGACGGAACCTGACAAGGCGGCCAGGCCCGGCATTCATGTGGGTTGACCGGCGCAACGGGGATGCGCGGCTCACGCCGGGACGCTGAAGTTACCGGTACCCGGGGCCTTGCTGGGGGCCGCTGTAAACAGCCTGACGGCGTCCACGCGGTTGGTGCACCGGAGCTTCGAGTAGGAATGTTCCAGGTGTTTGGACACAGTCCGCGGGCTGATTCCCAGCAGGTGGCCGACAGCTGTGCTTTTCAGGCCTTGCGCCACAAGCGCAAGGATCTCTGCCTCGCGGTCCGTCAGACCGAACTCGTCGGCACGCCACGGATTGTTCGTTGCAGTTGGCGGCTGTGAATAGGCCGTGTCGAGGAGGCACAGCACAGGCTGGATTTCCCTGGCAAGGTCCATTTCCCTGTCGCTGAAATCATGATTCCAGCGGTTCATGACCCAACTGTGCAATATTCCGGGGCCCGCCTGTGCCGTCCGTAGCGACAATTGTCGGTTAATCCGCATCTCCCGGAAGCCTTCACGATAAAGCCTCGATTCGTAGAACTCCCGGTCGGAAACAATGTCGCTGAGGCGCCGCGGGCGCCACACGCCGGCCATGGAATCGCCTACGTCGCTTGTGACGAGCGGATGGTCGTTTCGGATTTCAAGCAGTTTCCGGGCAAGATCACCGAACGGGTGGTTCCCGGGGCGGGCGTAGACCTCCGCTCGGACCTGCTGCATATCCAGCTCATTCCATGCCAGCCCATCGCAGGGGAAAAGCTTCGACAGGAGCTCGCTGGCCGCTTTCAGATAGGTCCCGCGGTCCGGCAGCCGGACGAGTTCGTAAGCAAGGTCACCAACAGCATCCATTGTTCTGCCCACCATAAACGAATGGTTCGTTTTTCAAGGCTAGGGGCCGGAATTCAGCACATTCAAGGGTTTGCCAGTTGTAGGGGGCTACCCCATTTGGTCCGCACCCGCGATGCGCAGAATTGCGTATATAAGCCCCATGCAAGGGGTTCTATATTCGCCTTGCCGGACGTGGCAGGCCATCCACCCGCGCGTCTGCAAAAAACGGACCCGACCCAAGAAGGAGAAGATCATGGCAGTCGCAATCATCATGGAGTTCGACGGGTCGACGCTTGAACAATATGACGAGATCAACAAGAAAATGGGCTTGACGCCCGGCGGCGCCGGTCCCGCAGGTTCGATATCCCACTGGGCCACGGCTACGGATAAAGGATTCCAAGTCACCGATGTCTGGGAAAGCCGTGAGCAGTTCGACGCCTTCGCCCAGGAGAAGATCGGACCTCTCAGCATGGAACTGGGCTTTGCGGCACCCCCGAAACTGACTTTCCATGAGGTACACAATTATCTAACCTCCAATACCGACACCCTCAGGGCCCCACTCCCGGCGCAGCAATAAGGGAGCCCAACAGCTGAAGAAGGTTCTGGGGCCGGTCCCTCGCAGGACCCGGCCCTAGGGCCTTTTCCGCCTATCGACCCCTATTTGGCGCCGAGGAAGATCGGGTTGGTCAATGCTGCCGTTGGACCCAGCAGCAGCGTCGTTCCCATATTGGTCCCGTTGCTCGCCGTGCCGTCGGCCATGGGATGGCGCACCTCGGCCCGCACGTAGGCGGAGAGCTGGGCGGTGGTGATCCAGGTGTGGGTGCCTTGGCCGCAGGCAGTGACAACACTTGAAATGGGGAACCTAAGCATGCTTACTATGGATGCAGCCGAATGCGAACGGCTGCCACACCACAGGAGGTAAGACCATGGGACTGGGTGACAAGATTGATAACGCTGCCGAGAAGGCGGGCGGCAAGGCCAAGGAAGCTGCCGGCGCAGCCAGCGGCGATGAGAGCCTGCGGGCCGAAGGCCAGGCAGACCAGGCCAAGGGTGACTTGAAGCAGGCCGGCGAAAAGGTCAAGGATGCTTTCAAGCACTGACCGGATCAAGGGAAAGGCGCGCTCAGCGAACGGGGCGCGCCTTTTCTGTGTCCATTGCCAGGACGGCAACCGCCCGCGCCTGCCCGTGCAGATCCCGGCGCCGATGGTGCGGAGTTTCACCCGGATGTCCCAGCCGCGTGGTCCTATGCTCTGGATATGCACCCCTTAGTGTCGATCGGTCTGGTGTTCCTCACCGGATTTGCCTGGATGGGTACCGTGGTGATCCTGCTGGTGTCCTTGGCGAAGGCCCGACGGCGGTCGCGGACCCGGGCTTACCATGGCGCTGGGGGTGCGGAAGCCCAAAAAGCTGATGATGCGGCGGCAGCGCGGACCTAACACCCCGTCCCTCAAGCCAAGACGATGAGTAGTCTTCAGGCCACCCGGATTCATCACCGGACCTCCAGCAGACATCTGGACCGCACGGGAGCACGGCCGCCTCCCACAAGGCTGGCTTCCTCTTCCGGCGGCCGCGGCCGGTCCTCACTGGGGTGCTGAAGTGAATTCAGACCAGCAGCAGCCAGCCCATCCCCCTCAGCCGCGCCATTCTCCCCAGGTCCAGTATCAGCACCAGCCGTACGGATACCCTCAGCCAGGCTGGCCGGGGCCTCCGCCGCCTAAGAATAGCTGGCTTGGATGGATCCTCGGCGGAGTCGGGCTGTCAGTAGCCCTACTGTGCATTCTTGTCTTCGCGGGATGCTCGGCACTGGCCCAGGAGATTAATGGTGGTGGCGGCTCCCAGGAAGAAAAGGCGAGTGCCATGAGGGCCCGCGCGGACAACGTACCGGAGCATGATTGGGTGGAGGTCTTCCGCTTCGACCCCAAGGTGGATCCCGGATGTCTCTCCATTGACACATCCTGTTTGCGGCTGAACGCACGATGGTCCGTGACTCATAAGGTCAGCATTGAAAGTGCGGCAAGCAGGTTCGGGATGACGTCCGGAAAGGGAGGCCCCGCCCTGGAACGGTCTGTGGGGTGCGTCAGGACCGCGACTGCTGGAGTAAGCCGGGAATCACTTTGTATCGATGCATCTCCGGAAGGCCCAGATTCCTATGAAGTCACCATTCATATGGAGCGTGACTGACCAGGTGCATAGCCGCTGGCTTGCGGAAACACTCTGCCCGAGGTGGGACTCGAACTACATTCCCGACCTTAAAACATATGCGGAACTCCTGAAAGCCTACAAAATCCGGGTCAGTTCGACGGCGGTACGAGGCACTCCGATACGAAAAGTGCGGACATTGTCCACACCCTCCCAGGCGCCAAACTCTCGAACTCAGATGGTCGTCTTCTGGGCGAATTCATTAGCCCGTCACCACCACCCCGTAGCTCCGAAAACGGTAGCCGGTCAACAATTCCACCCCGACGGCACCGCTACCAGACCAGCTCTCAACGGCTAATTGACGGAAAGTACGCTCTAGGCCCCCTTTGCATAGGGTCTGGGGGCCCAGAGAAGGACGCGCCTGGCATCGTGACTGGCCCGTTCCCCCACCCAGGGTGCGACAGTGTTATCCCCGCCCAGTGCGGAGTCTTACCCGCAGTGGCCCGCCGGCCATCACCCGGGGAGGCGTGGCGCCTCCCGGGGTAGCCCACGGCGGCCCTCCGGAGTCATGATGGCACTATGACTGATCCCCAACGGAAGCTGTCCGCCGCCGAGCTCGCCGAGGCCGGGCTCACGGGGTGGCGCGTGACCGGCGAGGCCCTCGCCGCCACCTTCAGGACCCGGAAGTTCTCCACCGGGCTGGAGCTCGTGAACCGCATCGGCGCCTCCGCCGAGGAGGCCAACCACCACCCTGACCTCACGCTTACCTACCCCGAGGTCGGCGTCACGCTCTCGAGCCACGACGTCGGCGGGATTACCAGCCGCGACATCGACCTGGCCCGCACTATCAGCGGCCACGCCGCGGACCTCGGGGTCGCCGCCACGGAGTGAGTCCCCGCCGTCGAGCAGGGGTGAAGGATCGTCGAGGCGCTAAGCAACCTTTACGGACTCGCCATTACCGGCATTCAAATTGATGGGGAAGGAACCCGGAAAGAGCTGGTTTCAACTGCCCGCTGAGGGTCCTGCGGGCTGGTTTTGGCGGGTCTTTCTGTCTGCGTCGATTTCCTACGCTGTCACTAGTCTCGGACGTGCTGTGAGCCTGGCGAATACCTGCGGGATCTTCACGGGCGGCAGGCCAGTGGCCGGTCCTGAACGATTGATTCCGCATACGGGCCCTGTTCGGTGCCGCTAAGCTAGCGCCAGGCAATGGCGACAGTAACTATCGATCCTCAATCTGTCCGTCTCTTCCCGTCGCCCGTGGCCGGGAGCATACTGAGACATGGCTGACTCCGATGACTTTCTGGCCTGGGTACGGTCGACCCTTTACGAGGCGGAATTGGCGCTCCACAACGGCGACGCCGGACCACGCCGAGCCATTTGGTCCCGCAATGAGCCCGTGAGCGTCCTTGGCGCCTGGCGCAACGCGCTGGGTCGGCAGGAGCTCGATGACCTGTTCACCGGTCTCGCCAGACAGTTCTCCAACTGCACTTCCTACCGCTTCGAGCTGATGGCGTACGACGTGGTCGGGGACATTGCCTACACCGCCGGCCTGGAGCACACCTCCGCCTCCGTAGACGGCGAGCCGCGGAGCTACACCCTCCGGGCAACCCAGATCTACCGGCGCGAGGACGGCCATTGGAAGGTAGCCCACCGCCACGGCGATACAGTCACTTCCTGACAACGACGAGGATGCAGTCCAAAGGTTTCCGCGTTGTGCGTCGCACGCTATTCCAGGAGGGCCGAACGGCAAATGCGACGCAAACAAGCCGCGCTAGCTAACTCTTCAAAAAGCGCGCCCCGCGAGCGGGCCTCTCCCCCAGCTTTGGCTGACAAAATCTTCATTATCGGCTATTAATCAGAACGAGCAGAAGGGGATTAGCGACTCGTGGACGCCGTCCCGTAGAGCTGCTGAAAGCGGTTCCGTTCAGCTCTGGAAGTAAAAATGCCTGTGGGCGGCACACCGCTCGTTCAGTCGAGCGGCACAGTTGGGGCACGATGTGGTCGCCAGATAAGCGTTTATGGACATCTCGCCTTTGCATACACCGCACAGCACTGCTGGCTCTGCCCACTCGTTCCTTGGCCATGTTTGGGTCGGGTGGTCTGCCTCCTCCTCGTGACAGAGATGGCAGGGATAGTACCGAAGACAGCACTTGAACTTTATGGCTATCACATCTACGTCAGTGTGATAGTGAATGCAGCGGGTTTGGTCGTCTACGGTCTTCCCGAAGATCCTCATAGCCATGCTCAGGCCTCGCTTACTTCACTCGGCGCACGAGGATGTCGGGGAAGGCCCTGTGGACGGCTACCGCGGCAGCGGATGCCAGTGCGTCCTTCAGGATGTCGCCCGGGTAGAAGATGAGGTCACTGGCGAAGGCAGCCTGCCATGACAGCTTGAGGATGACCATCATGCCGAGTACGCCGAGCAGGTGCGATGCGACCACGGTGACCACGACCGCGGCGAGGAAGAGCCAAAGGCCGCGCCGTTTGGCGGGGAGGCGCCGGATGATTTGCTCGGCGGCTATGCCAACGAGCAGGGCGGCGAGGAGGAACCCCACGATGTATCCGGCGGATCCGCCGGCGAGGACGGCCAGGCCAGCCCGGCCGCCCGAGAAGATCGGCAGCCCGGCGAACGCAAGGAGCAGGTAGAGCGCTACCGCTGCGGCGGCACGTGATCCGCCAAGGACGAGGCCCGTCACCATGATGGCGAGGGTCTGCAGCGTGATCGGCACCCCGAAGCCGCCCACGGGAATGCCGGGGATGATCGCCGAGGCCGCGATCAACGCTGCGAACACGGAGATAAGCGCCAGCGACTGCGCATCCCACAATGGACGCGGCGTGCGGGGGTTGTTCTCGGCGGGGCGGCGCGGTGCCGACGTCGAGGTCGTCTGGTGGCTCATGGTTCCTCCTGTGAATGGTGGTCGGGTCCTCCGAAGAAGGCTACAGAGCCCTCTCGACGGTCATTTTGTAGCGAAGCCACGACTGCGCCGACGATCTATGGATCAATTGCCACAAACCAGCGACCTGCCCTGCAGAGCTCTCGTTCCAAGGCCTCACGCCCAGAGGTGTACGGGCCGAGTTCGTGAAGGAAAGCCTGGTCTTCGCCGGCGAGGACTCCCCCGTGGCCAACCTGCTCTCCGTCATGGGCACCTTCGCCCAGTTCGAACGTTCCCTGATCAGGGAACGGCAGCGAGAAAGATTGGCCAGTCGAAGCAGCAGGGAGCCCAGAATTGGCGGAAGATGGCCCTGACCCCCGAACGGGCAGCCGAACTCATGAATCGCGCTGAGAACCCTGTTCCGGGCCGTCCTGGGCCGCGACTACGGCATCAGCCGTGAAACGATCAATAAGTACCTTCGTCAAGCCAGGGCCACGTAGCCTGCGCAGGTCAGAATCATTGATCAGGGGCCTTAGCGGGATTTCGCAGTTTTAGCGATGCCATGAGAGCGTGTGTGCCCGTCTGGCAGGAGTTTTCTGTCAGTTCCCCGAATCGGCAGGTTGACAGAATCTCCGTTAGCGCCGTTCAGCCGTGGCTTGTACACGGTAGGGAATCGCGTCACTCGAGTGAAGGGCGTGCTCAGCGAACGGGGCGCGCCTTTCCCGTTTTCAAAGGAGAAACCGTCCCCGTCGAGCGCGTTCGGCCGGACAAGGACGTGGTCCGCGACGAGGAAACCGTCAGCGAAGAAGTCCGCAAGGAACACATCGACACAAACGGCATCGACGACGACCGACGCCAACAGCCTAAAGCAGGCTTACCCGCCTGCCCTGGCAGTGTGAACAGTGCCCCCGGAAGTGAACTTCTCCTTCCGGGGGCGTTTCATGTGCGCGATGACTCCTCATCCGATCGCGTCCGTTCCCGCCCATGCCTGCGCAGACTCTCCTCAAGGCACGCTTCGTACCAATAGACAGTCCCCGGCTCAGGCGCAGGAGTATCAAGGCTTCGGTAAAGAGCATCCAGCACCTGCGCCAGTTCCTCATTGGACAGGCTGGAGGTAACCGCGTCAGGACCCCTGGGATCGCTGATGATTCTGTGAAGCTGCGGGTCTGCTGTTAGGTGGCTGGGTGCCGTGACAGCGCCCGGATCGTTTTGCTTACTCCCCCGGAACATGCTTCTACATCCGGCCGGAAGCCAGGTCTGCATCGACGTTGGGATCAGTGCGGTTGGCTTTCAGTTCCTCGGTGTTGACCCATGGTGATGATTCGGGCTTGGAAGCCTTCATGGACCGCCACACGGCTGCCCCGGCTCCAGCGGCGGCGAATCCTGCGATCAACCACCAGATCCGGGACGGGGACTTCCTGGTCTCGATCGGGACCGGCGCAGCAGCTTGTGGCCCGACCCGCCTCAGTTGTTCATGGACCCTGGGAGTGATGGTTTCCACGCTGACGGCTAGTTCATCCGCCAACCGCCGCAACAGCGCCTGGAGCCGCGGGGAGGCAGATTCGATGCCGGTATCGAGTCCGGCTACCGCTCTCTGGAGGGCTGCTTGGACGCCAGGGGTGGCCCATTCTCTGCCCTTGGCCAGCTGCGTCATGAGGTTCTCGGAAAGACGATGAACCTGCTCGGATTCCGTCAGTGGTTTTGCTGTCCGCATTGATGCCTCCTGTGGATGGTGGTGGGGACAGGCTAGGCCCACCGGAAGAGCCTGGGAAGGGCCTTTGGGGCTTTTTGACAGGGTTCTCGGGACGGAGACCAGCACAGTCACCGCCACGGTCAGCGAGGACTACGGAACCCAGGAAGACCGAGCACTTGCAAGGCGGCGGGATCGCGGATCACCTGCTGCACTTGGTGTTGCCGACAAGCGGAAAACGAAGCCTGTTGGACGATGCTTGGGCTTTCCAGCCGTGACTATGGTGGAGCTGGAACAGGCACCAGGTTATTGGATGCTGTCGCGCTTGGTGCTTCCTCGGCTGCGACAGGGATTGTGCCCATAAAGGTCCCCCTTGACCTGGCTCGTCCGGGGAGGAACCCCGGGCGTGTCGTTAGGGACACTCCAGGAAGACCATTGGATGCGGCGGAAGGGATTTCGTCCATCATCGGCACTTATTGTGGCAACCTTGAGGATGCAGCCAAGGAGCAGCAGTTGAATGAGCGCATCCCCGAGCGGCAGCAGGGCAGGCAGCGACGGGGCGTCAACAGCCGAATGGAGAGCCAGAAGACCACTCCGGTGACAAGGGGAACCAGTGGGCAACTTTGAATCATCCGCCTATAGGTCAGGCCAATGGATGAACAGCGACGGTGGCAACGACTGGGAACTGCGGGTCTCCGTTTACGACAGTGACATTGCCACCATCGAATACCAGCCCTCAGGCTCAGCCACCGGACGCTTCTTTCTGGGTTTCCAGCCCCGTGACTATTTCGACGACCCAAACGACCATGACCCCGTGGACCTGGCTGACGAATCCGAGAACTTCTCGGGGTGGGCCGCCTTGGTCCTGGGCAAGGACATCTCCCCGCAGGAAGTGCGGGCAATAATGGCAGAAGAAGACGTCGCTGAACCACTGGACACCTTCGTCGAAGACACGCTCAACAGGCTCCTGACCCGGTTGGACATGCCCCTGCCGCCGTGGCTGTGAACACCCCAACTGCACGCTTCCGCCTGCGCTGTCGGGGGCTGCCCTGGCTCCTCAGGTCAAAGTCCAGATCGAGGTCCCCGAAGACTCCCAGTTCCGGCCAGGTGGAGCCCACGGGCGCAGCCCCCAACGTCCGGGCGATGGGCATTCTGTCGACCGCGATGAGCTGGTCCAGGTCCAGGCCTGTTAGCTCCGCGATGTCCCGGATGAACGACCAGAAGGTGCCCGTCGGTGCAGGTAACTGCGAGTTTTTCGTGGAAGAGCCCCATGTCTCCCACCAGTGGATGGTGCAGAAGAGGTTTCCCTGCCACTTTCGGGCGCACATCGTGGCGGCCCCACAATGGCAGGAGGTAGGGACTGCTCTTTGACAGGTCAGAGACCAGCGCCTCAAGCGCGGGGTCCTTGACCCGCTCACCCACCGAGGCCCACAAGCCTGCGATGGTCACCGCGATGACCTGTTTTCAGTCTTCGTAAAGCTCCCGCTCGGCAGGGCCCAGAAACGCGTCTCGGAGCACGTTGGTCCCCACTTTGTTCCTGGGTGACAGGGCGACTGCCAATGGATTGGCAGCGGGGACGTTCATGAAGCGGTCCTGCACGAAGCCGGGGTGCGCCAAGCGGTGTAGATGCAGGGTCGAGGGTGGATCCAGGCGAAGGGCCCGGGCAAGGGCATCGAGGATCTGCGGTGACGGGTGGTGGTCTTTTCACTGCTCGAGCCACACACAATAATCGACGCTGATTCCCGCCAGTCCTGCGACCTCTTCACGCCGAAAATCCGGGACCCGACACCGGCCAAAGCCGAGACCAACGTCTTCCGGGCTAACAAGCCCCCGACGGGGCTGCAGGTATTGGCTGAAAGCCTGATTTGGCGCCACCTTCCCAATGTACGCTCGCCCTGGACAGGTGGCGGAGCCTCTCCGCGGTCCTTGGCGGCGCAAGGCGAGGACTCCTTTACGCTAAGAATTACCCCGCTAGGCGAAGTGTCCGACGATCTTCAGACTGTTTGGTTTGGGTAGTCCATGATGATGAGTGACACGCCGACCCCGCAGCAACGAAAAGGAAGATACATGACGAACTCAGGCACAAGAGGGTCCACTCCCCCGGATACCGAGGACGCCGTACTTGCTGCTGCCGAGGATTTTTTGGTTCAGCTCTTGCAGCCGCCCATCTTCAACCACAGCGCGCGGGTGTTCGAGTACGCCCGAGCCATCGCTGTCGGTGAGGGCTGCGCTGTTGATGTGGCAGCTCTGCGGATCGCTTCCCTCTTCCACGATGCCGGGACCGCTGATGAGTATGACGGCCCGCAGCGGTTTGAAGTCGAAGGCGCGGACGCGGCCGCGGCGTTCCTGACCACCCACGGATGGGAAGCCACCCGGGTTGACTCGGTCTGGGAAGCGATTGCGCTACACACCTCACCTCAGATCGCTGAACGCCGGGGACCGGTGGCAAGGTACCTCCGCCTTGGCGTTCGGGCCGACTTCGGGGACGACACCCTGCTGCCTCGCGCGGATAAGCACCGTTCCGAGGTCCAAGCGACGTATCCCCGGCTGATGATCGAGCAGTGCCTGGGCCAGAGAGTCGTTGACCAGGCACTGCGCAACCCGGAGAAGGCACCTCCATCCTCCTGGCCCGGTGGGCTGCTGCAGGCTCACCTGGGCACAAGCCGCGGCCAGGGGGTTAATCCTGCTTTCTAGCTTCTGGTCGAGCCGTTGCGAACTTATGGGTTCAGCATTCATGATGGGAAAGGCGCCCAAACGAGTGTTTGTAGGCGTGTGCAGCGCCGGATGCGAGAACTGCGGTGAGAAGTGAGTGAACGTGGCAGAACCATCGGGTTCCTGGTTCACGACAACGTCACGATGATGGACGTCGCCGGGCCAGCTGACGTGTTCCATCATGCCAATGCCTTTGGCGCCGACTATAAGACGGTTATGGTTTCAGCGGACGGCCAAGCCAAACGGGCTGCAAACGGCCACTATCTGATGGTGGAAACCACCGCCGCGCGGGCAGGTGCCCTGGACACAGTGCTCGTTCCTGGGGCCTACGGCATGGTGGCCAAGCCTTTCGAGCAGGAACTGGTCGACGCCGTTGCCCAACTGACGAACGATGCCAAAAGGATTGCATCCGTTTGCACTGGTGCTTTTCTCCTGGCGCACGCGGGTTTGTTGAACTACCGGAACGCGACAACGCACTGGACCCAGGTCGAGCGGTTCAGAAAGTCATTTCCCCTGGTTAACGTGGTCCCCGATGCGTTGTTTGTACAGGATGATCCGATCATCACTTCCGCTGGCATCAGTTCCGGCGTGGATCTGGCGTTGTTCATGGTTGAGGACGACTATGGTCCGGACGTAGCCCGCGCCGTCGTTCGGCAAATGGTCATATTCAACCAACGGCCCGGCGGCCAATCACAGCGCTCCGTGGCCGTCGGTGCGAGCACTTCCCGGGACCACGTCCTAAGGGAACTGCTGGACCGCATCACAGCTGAGCCAGCCGCCGACTACTCGATCGACGCCATGGCCGCCATGACAAATCTCAGCGCCAGCAGCCTTACCCGCAGGTTCCAAGAGGCAACCCGGACCAGTCCAGCACGGTATGTCGAAAAGGTACGCATCGAAGCCGCGCAGGCAATGCTCCAACGCGGAGCTACTGTTGCCACAACGGCAGCCGCAACCGGATTCGGAAGTGCAGAGACATTGAGGCGCGTTTTCACGCAAAAAGTCGGAATGAGTCCCTCCCTATATCTTGAGCGCCTCACGCCGCGCCACGACGGCACCGCACACCTCCCCACGTAACTTCTACAGCCTGACGCTAATTGTGGGTTTCCTGACGGAATCAGCGGGTCCGCTGATTCCTTCCAGGAACGATGCTTGACGTACCGGGGCAAACCGGAGCACCCACAACAAAAGGAGAAGGCCATGCCCTTCGTAAACGTCAAGCTCGTCGACGGGGTATTCACCGAAGACGAAAAGCACCGTATGGCGGCAGCACTGACCGACGTAATGGTGCAGTTCGAAGGGTCCGAAGCTTTCCGCGAGGTCGTCTGGGTCCTCATCGAAGAACTGCACACTGACGGTTGGCACATCGGCGGTCTTCCCTTCCGGGGACCAGCCAGCCTGATGGACGGCCTCGCACGTTCCAAGGGCCTCTACGAGTCCATCGATGGCCATCCGCTGACCCGGACCGAACTGGCCGAAAAAGCACCCGTTCGGGACAAGTAACCGGCCTGAAGGTTCAGTGACGCATCTGCTTGGGTAATGCGCCCTCGTCGAACCGGACAGCCAGCCCTTACCAGCCACATCTCTCAATTCGATGTGCAGACAGCTGGAGAACCACCGTTCGTTCTCCCCTCAAGAAAAGAAACAGAATTATGGCTTTCATCAAAGTCGGTATGGAAAACAGCACGGACGTCGAGCTTTACTATGAGGACCACGGCACGGGGCAGCCGGTTGTCCTGATCCATGGCTACCCGCTGGATGGCGGGTCATGGGAGAAACAAAGCGCAGCCCTCCTGAAGGCCGGCTACCGCGTCATCACCTACGACCGCCGGGGCTTCGGCAAGTCAAGCAAACCGACCACCGGCTACGACTACGACACCTTCGCCGCAGACCTCAACACCGTCCTCGAAACCTTGGACCTGCAGAAGGTCGTCCTGGTTGGCTTCTCGATGGGCACCGGCGAAGTGGGACGGTACATCCGCACTTACGGCGAGGCACGGATAGCCAAGGCAGCGTTCCTTGCTTCCCTCGAACCATTCCTCCTGCAAACCGAGGACAACGCCACCGGCGTTCCTTCCTCAGTGTTCGACGGCATCCGCAACGCCGCCACCGAAGACCGCTACGCCTGGTTCGCCCGTTTCTATGAGGATTTCTTCAACACCGACACCTTCCTTGGAAGTCGTCTCAGCGAGGAAGCCCTGCGCAGCGCATGGAACGTTGCGGCCCGCTCCTCCTGGTACGCCTCGTTCGCTGTCGTCGACTCGTGGCTAACGGACTTCCGTGCCGACGTCGGGAAGATCACCGTCCCGGCCCTGATTGTCCACGGAACGGAGGACCCATCCTCCCAATAGGCGCAACAGGCCGACAGTTCACCAAGTGTGTTCCCTCCGCTGAGTACGTGGAGATCGAAGGCGCCCCGCACGGCATGCTCTGGACGCACAGTGGCGAGATCAACGAAATCCTGCTCCGCTTCCTGAACAAGTAACCCAGCCCTGGCACCCGACAGGAGGGTGTGGAACCGACCGCTGTCCACACCCTGCTGCGGCTTCCCCGCCAATGAAATGGAACCACGACCATGACAGCTGTACATCACAAGACTCTGGTCCTTCTGGACCATCCCGACCTTTCCACTTCCCGTATCAACAGGGCTCTGGCAACCGCGCTCGAGGATGCACCGGGTCTTACTGTGCACGACCTGAGACGCCTCTACCCCGACGGCCACATCGACCTCGCTGCCGAGCGGGCCGCGGTGGAAGCGGCCGAGAACATCGTCCTGCAATACCCAACCCACTGGTACGCCCCTCCAGCATTCCTCAAAACCTGGCTCGACGAGGTGCTTGTCCGCGGCTGGGCCTACGGCACCGGAGCACCCGGAGCACTTGCAGGCAAAACACTCCGGGTCGCCACCAGCACCGGCGGCGCCGGGGAGGCTTACTCCCCGGAAGGCTTCCACGGGTGGGACTACAACGACATCCTCATCCCCCTGCAGGCCACAGCCCGCCGGCTCGGAATGCAATGGCTGAGCCCCTTCATCCTTCACGGCGTACGTGACCTGACGGACGAACAGCTGCAGGACCTGGCGCAGGACTACAGGAACCAGCTGTCGTTACGCACCGTGCCAGAGCACGTCTAAGCAATGCCGGCGAGAACCAACACCGATAGGACAACCACAATGAAAAGCATGTCGAGCACGGCCTACGGCGGCCCCGAAGTCATCCAGGAAGTCCACCTTCCCACTCCCGAGACGGCCGCGGGGGAAATAACGATTGACGTCCAGTACGCAGCCGTGGGCCTCATCGATGCCATCATCCGCCGAGGAATATTCGCCGACCTCGACTACGTCCCCAAGCCCAGCTATGTACCGGGACTCGAAGTCACCGGGACGGTCCGCGCCCTCGGGGAAGGGGTTACCGGTCTCTCGATCGGTGAGCACGTCGCAACGGTGACCCTTCCGAACAGCGGAGGATACGCAGAAGTCGTAGCCGCCCCGGCCGCGCTGGTCGTCTCACTCGAAGGATCCGGCGCTGATCCGGTCCAGGTCGTCGCGGGACTTGGCAACGCCGCGACCGCCTATATGGCACTGACCGAGCTGGGCAACATCCGTGCCGGATCCCGCGTGCTGGTCCACGGCGTCATTGGCGGCCTCGCCTCCGCGTTTCCCGCCGTCGCCCGCATGCTCGGAGCCAGCCGGGTAGTTGGTACCGTCCGCACCAGGGACAAGGCTGAAGCTGCTATGTCTCTCGGGCTGGACCGTGTCATTGTCTCCGACGAATTTCCCGACGCACTCCACGACGAAGCGTTCGATCTCGTTATCGACCCCGTAGGAGGAGAGCAGCGCCTCACCACACTGGACGTCATCGCACAGCATGCACGCATGCTTGTCGTCGGCAGCGCCGCACAGGACGGGGGCACCATGGTCGACACCAACAGGATCTGGCGCAGCAACATCGGCATCCTGGGCTTCAGCGCCGGGCTGGCGCTCTCCGAAAATCCCAAACGCGGGGCAGCCGCCGGACGAACTGTCCTGCCTCTCATCGCAAGCGGTCAGCTGACCCTCCCGGTGAGCGTGCTCCCGTTGGAAGAAGCTGCCGAAGCACACGCACAAATGGAATCACGGACCGTCACGGGCAGGCTCATTCTTGCTGTAAGCAGCCATCAAACCATTGGAAAGTACTGACAAGGTGCGGCACTCCCAGGCAGACCTGTCCTTTCCCGCATCCTCAAGTGAATGAGTATCAAAACATGAACCATGAAAACCAAAAGAACATCATCGTCACAGGTGCCAGCAGTGGCATCGGGGCAGCCACTGCTGGCGCGCTGGCGGCCCAGGGCCACAGGGTATTCCTCGGCGCGCGGCGTGAGGATTCACTGCGGACCCTCGTGGCTGACATCCAGCGCAATGGAGGCCAGGCAGAGTGCCGCCGGCTCGACGTAACAGACCTTGCCGACTTCAAGGATTTCGTGAAAGCCGCCGAAGAGCGCTTTGGTCCAGTCGACGTTCTCGTGAACAACGCGGGTGTGATGCCGTTGTCCCCCGTGCATGATCTGCGCATCGAAGAGTGGAACTCCATGATCGATGTGAATCTGCGCGGCGTACTTCATGGTGTGGCAAGTGCTTTACCCGGCATGCGGTCCCGGCGGGCAGGTCACATCATCAATGTCGCCTCAGTCGCTGGCCTGCGCGTTGACCCGACCGCAGCAATCTACTGCGCTACAAAATACGCCGTCCGGGCCTTCTCCGAAGGGCTCCGCCAGGAGAACACCGACGTGCGCGTAACCGTGGTTTCGCCCGGCTTCACGCTGACTGAACTAACGGACCGGGGCGGCAGTCCCGAAGTCCGGGCGGCTGCCCACGCCGCAGCCGAACAGTTCGGGATTCCCGCTACAGCTGTGGCCGACGTTATCGCCTTTGCCGTCGCGCAGCCAGCAAATGTCGACATCAATGAGCTCGTCGTCCGGCCGACCCTTCAGCAGTAGCCCCCAGCCCCCGACGTTTCGGGGTTGACACAGGAATAACTCGAGTTGACTGCTCGTGGGCCCCTCTAGGCCAGGCCCACGAGCCACGTGGGGAGGAAGTATCCGCGCATCGGATGTCAGCGCGGCTACTACACCAGAATCGAACAAGGCCGAATGAAATGAACACTTAAGGTCCGCGGCTCAGTACTTGTAGAAGCCCTCCCCCGAGGCGACGCCCAGCTTGCCCTGGTCAATGTAGTGCTCCTTTAGGTACTGGGCGAACGCCTGGGAACCGGCATCCGGCGAGGCCGAGGCAATGTTGTACGCCGTGGTGAGGCCGACGACGTCGTAGATCTGGAACGGTCCGCTCGGGGCCCCCGTGGCGATGCGCCAGGTCTTGTCAATGGTGTGCGGGTCGGCGACGCCCTGCAGCAGCAGGCCGGCGGCCGCGTTCAGCAGCGGAACCAGCAGCGAGTTCAGGACGTAGCCGGCCTTCTCCTTCTTGATCTCGATGGGTTCCAGTCCGCTGTTCCGGGCAAAGTCGACGACAGCGGCGAACACCGCCGGGTCCGTCTCCGCGGTGCCCATGACCTCAGCGATGTTCTGCGCCCAGATGTTGTTGGCGTAATGGAGCGCGAGGAAACGGTCCGGGCGTCCGGTGAAGTCTTTCAAGTCACTGGGCAGCAGGGTGGACGAGTTAGTCGCGAAGATGGACTTGACCGGCGCCAGCTCCGCGAGCTTGCGGTAGGCGACGCGTTTGAGTTCCAGCAGTTCGGGAACGGCTTCGATCACGAGGTCCGCGTCGACGACGGCGTCCCCGAGGTCTGCGGTGAGGCGGAGGTTTGCCAGGGCTGCTTCGGTCTTGCCCCCGGAGGTGCCGGCTGCCTGTGCCCGGTAGATGCCGGCGAGGCGGGTGAAACGGTCCCGCGCCTTGGCAAGCGCGTCCTCGTCGACGTCGTAGGCGGTGACCGCGAAACCGTGGAATGCGGCCTGGAAGGCGATCTGGGAGCCGAGCACTCCGGTGCCGAGCACGGTGAGCGTCTTGATGGAGGGCATTATCGTTTTCCTTTCGGCGCGGGCCTTAGCGGCTGCCCGGGTTTTCGGACCCGTAAATACTGCGGATCCAGATGGTTGACAGAACGTCCAGGGCGGCGGTCTCCGCGATGGCGGGACTCTCCCGGTTGAGGACAGCGGTAATGACCCGTTCGTTCATCAGGTTCAGGCTCACCGCGAGGTCGTGCGCGTCGATGCCCGCCGGCGCGGCACCGCGGGCCTGCTCGGCACGGATGACGTCGGTTGAGAAGTCGACCCAGGACTGCATTGATCTGGACCACAGCCCGCGCACCTCGTCGTTGCGGGCGCGCGCCCCGATGGCGGCGGTCGACACAGCGCGGTGCGAGACAAACACCTCAACGAACATTCCGATGGAACGGGTCCACGCACCCGCGGGGTCGCTCTCGAAATCGCGCGGCAGGTGCCCCACCCGGTGCTCAACCTCGGTGATGACCCGGTCCAGCAGGGCCAGCAGCACGGCATCTTTCGAGGGGAAGTAGAAGTAGAACGTGGGGCGCGAAATGCCGGCACCCCGGGCCAGATCCTCGATGGAGACCTCGTCAAAGGCACGGCTGGCCAGGAGTGCCTCCGCGGTGACCAGGATTGCGTCCTGCCGCTCATCACCCGAAACCCTCGCACTGCGTCTTCCTCTTTGAGCCATGCGCCCATCCTAGCCGCGGCTCTCAACACAGTGTTGACTATCTCAACATTAAGTCGATAACTTGGCGGCATGAGCGAGCACGTGGATGTGTTGATTGTCGGCGCCGGGCTGAGCGGCGTGGGTTTCGCCAGCCGGCTGAAGCGCGAGGTACCCGGAAAAACCTTCACCGTACTGGAGTCGCGGAACGCCGTCGGGGGGACCTGGGACCTGTTCCGGTACCCCGGGATCCGGTCCGACAGCGACATGTACACGCTCGGCTACTCCTTCCGGCACTGGGCCGGCGCCAAGGCGATCGCGGACGGCGAGTCCATCCGCGAGTACATCGAGGCAACGGTCGCCGACGAGGGCCTGGCGCCGCGTATCCGGCTAAACACCCGGGTCATGTCCGCCGCATGGTCAAGCGAAACCGCACTGTGGACCGTGACGGCGGTCCACACCTCCGGCGGCGAGTTCCGGTCCGGCGACACCGCCTCCTCCCCCGAGCCGGTCACCTTCACCTGCTCGTTCCTGTCCGTCTGTTCCGGCTACTACCGCTATGACGAGGGCTTCACCCCGGCCATCGACGGGGCCGACACCTTTGCCGGAACGATCGTCCACCCGCAGCACTGGTAAGCCGACCTCGATTATGAGGGAAAGCAGGTGGTGGTCATCGGCAGCGGCGCCACGGCCGTGACGCTGGTGCCGTCCATGGCAAAGTCGGCGGCCAAGGTGACGATGCTGCAGCGCTCCCCCACCTACATCGCCCCCGTGCCCGCGCGGGACCACCTGGCCGACCGCCTCCGGGGCAAGCTGCCCGCGCAACTGGCGTACGACGTCGTACGCTTCAAGAACATTCTCTTCTCCATGTTCACCTACCAGCTCAGCCGACGGCGGCCGGAGACGATGAAGGCGATCCTGCGCAAGTCGGCAACAGCCAAACTGCCGGCGGGCTTCCCGGTGGACACGCACCTGGCCCCGTCGTACCAGCCGTGGGACCAGCGGGTCTGTGCGATCCCCAACGGGGACCTGTACCGGGCCATCAGTGCCGGCACTGCCGGGATCGTGACCGACACGATCTCCCGGATCACCCCGGACGGGATTGACCTGATCTCCGGCACATCGCTGCCCGCCGACGTCATTGTCACGGCGACGGGACTGAACTTGCTGGTGATCGGCGGCATGAAGCTCTCCGTCGACGGCGAGCCCGTGGACGTCGGCAGAACCCTCACCTACAAGGGCATGATGCTGGAGGGCGTCCCGAATTTCGCCCTCACCATCGGCTACACCAACGCGTCCTGGACTCTGAAGGCGGACCTGGTCGCCGGCTATATCTGCAGGCTGATCAAGCAGCTCGACCGCAGGAACCTCCAGTGGGTGGTACCCGTGGCACCCGCCGACGTCGCCAACGGCACGCTGTCCTCACTGATCGACCTGAAGGCCGGCTACATTTTCCGCGGCGCCGACCAACTGCCCCGGCAGGGCGCAGGCTCGCCGTGGCGGCTGCACCAGAACTACTTCCGCGACTTCGCCCTGCTCCGGGCGGGCAGGCTGACCGACCACGTCCGGTTCGGTAGCGCGGGCAGCCGGTGCGGGAAACCGTCCGGCAACCCGCGACCCCGGCCAGGGATGCCCTCGCGCTGCCGGGAACGAGCCATGTCACCGTCGCGGGGACACGCCTGCGCTACCGGAGGACCGGCAGCGGGGATCCGGTCCTCCTGCTCCACGGCATCGGCCAGAGCCTCGAGGACTGGAACGAACAGCACGAGCGGCTCTCGGACCGCCACACGGTCTACAGCGTCGACCTTCCCGGCTTCGCGTACTCCGAACGGCTCCCCGGCACGACGACGCTCGCGAAGCTGGCCGGGATCCTGCCGGCTTTCCTGGACGCCGTCGGGGTTTCCGGGCCGCTGCCCGTGATGGGCAACTCACTCGGCGGTGCCGTAGCCATGAAGCTGGCCGCCGACCATCCGGACCGCGTCTCCGCGCTCGTGCTGGCCAACAGCGCCGGATTCGGCAAGGAAGTGGCACTGGTCCTTCGCCTCCTTTCGGTCCGCCCGCTCGCGGCCCTGCTCCTGCGGCCCGACGAGAAAGCATCACGCCGGACCGTCCAGTCGCTCTTCTACGACAAAGCGCTGGTCACGGACGACCGCATCGGCCACGCGCTCGCCCTGTCGCAGCGGGAGGCGCACCGCCGGACGCTGCTCGACGTCGCCCGCGACCTGGGAACGGTCTCCGGTGTCCGGGCCGAGTGGCGCGCAGCTCTGATCGGAGCGCTCGCCAAGTCCGACGTTCCGGCGCTGGTGGTGTGGGGCGACCACGACCACATCCTGCCGTTCAGCCACCTTGAAGCGGCCGCCGCGGCGCTGCCCCGCGCCGAGTCGCACGTCTTCGCCAAGACCGGACACATGCCGCAGATCGAACGGCCTGACGAGTTCGCGGCCGTAGTCGAGGACTTCCTCACGAGGGTCTCCGCAGACCGTCAGGCGGCAAGCATCTAAGGGCGCTTCTCGACGTCGGCGAGTCGCTGTTTCGGCAGGAGCTCCTCTACATTTGGGGAACGTAGATATACGGCCCTCTGATCGCCAGCGCAGAAACGACGTTCCCTGCCGAAGCACGTACATTCTCGATGTAGTTGCTGAGGATGAAGTCGGCAGAGTTACTTTCACCCGAGCCGAAGAGACCAACACGGAACGAGAAGTCCATCCTCACTTCGTTCACCGAATGGGGCCCATCAACCATGTACCGGCATATTTGCGCGCCAGGGCGGAGAACTTCCTGACGGGCCGGGGTAGACACATTTCGGACATGCTCGGGCCAGTTGAGCAGGCGCACGCCAGGAACGAACAATTGAGTGACTATTGCCACTTACGTTTCTGGTTTGGAATCCACCGTCTAGCTGTACTAACCCGGTTGGTTGGTGACACGACTGGCGGGGGAGGCGCCTTTGAGTGCGGTGTGGGGCCTGCGCTGATTGTAGTACTCGATGAAGTCCGGGTAGCAGGATTGCCGTTCGGCTTCTGAGCTGTAGGCCTTGGCGTAGGCTCGTGGCTGACAAATCCCCCCGCCAAACCGCAGCCAAGAAATCCGCCAAGACCATCAAGGAGAAACGAGCCGACAAGAAGGCCGCCGCGGCACCCCCAGCTCAGCAGACAAGGGCCTAGCAGCCAAGTCGACAAGCCGGAAAAGAAGTGACCGGTATGAGCGAGCACCTGACCCTCGGCATCTTCTCCAGCACCCGGAAACCCGATGAGCGGCGCCTTCCCATACACCCCCTGCATTTGAAGCGCATCGCCCCCGATATCCGGCAGCACCTCATTTTTGAGGAAGGCTACGGCGAGCGTTTCGGCGTCTCGGACTCCCATCTGGCGCCACTCGTCGGACGGGTCGTCCCGCGCACGACTGCTGGCGGAAGCAGACATCGTCCTCCGCGGAGCTCCGCGACGGGCAGGTCCTTTGGGGTTGGCCGCACTGCGTCCAGGACCGCGCCATCACCCAGATGGCAACCGATAAGAAGCTCACGCTGATCGCCTTCGAGGCGATGAACCACTGGGCCAGCGACGGCGGATTCGGGCTGCACGTGTTCCACAAAAACAACGAACTGACCGGCTACTGCTCCGTGCTTCACTCCCCGGCCCTGACCGGCTCCACCGGAGACTACGGCCCGAGACTCAGCGCCGTCGTCATAGGCTTCGGCGCGACCGCACGGGGTGCCATCACCGCCCTCAACGCCCACGGCATTCATGACGTCCAAGTCCTGACCAACCGCGGGGTGGCGGCCGTGGGTTCGCCCATCTATTCGGTGCGGATTGTCCAGTTCGATCACGACCCCAAAGCGCCGTTCCTCAGCGAGGTCATCACCGAACGCGGGCGGGTCCTGTTGGCTCCGTTCTTGGCCGAAAGCGACATGGTGGTCAACTGCACTTTGCAAAACCCCAACGCACCCTTGACCTACCTTCGGACCGAGGACCTGGACGCTTTCCGGCCCGGCAGCCTGATCGTGGATGTGAGCCAATGTTCACCGTGGGTGACCACATCAATTACTACGCGGTGGGCCACCGCCCCTCCTGCCTCTGGAAGTCCTCCAGTTGGGAAATCAGCGAAGCCCTGCTGCCCTTCCTGGAAACCGTGATCTCCGGTCCCACTGCCTGGGCAGGAAACGAAACCATCAGCCGCGCGATCGAAATCCGCGACGGCGTGATCCTGAACCAGGACGTGCTGCAGTTCCAGCAACGGGAACCGGACTACCCGCACTCCCCACGGCCCGCCTGAAGGCTACGTCACCCTGTAGCCCGCCTTGGACGGCCGGTTGTCCGCCTTCGCGTGTAGCGCGCCAGCTGTGATGACCCCGGACCGGCGAAAGAGCTGGGACTACTACCCCGGGCGCGCTGCGTGCTCGAAAACCACGAAGCCATTAGTGTCATCATCCCCTGATCAGTACATCTGATCGGGGCCCCGCGCAGCAGCATTGCCGATTAAGGGACCCTGTCCGGACTGGTAGGCAGACGCGATGGCTGGTTCCAGTTCCTCGATCACGGTATGGTTCCCCGGGAGAACCACATGGGCGAGAAATTCTGATTCGAGCGTAGCAACACCGGCGGCCACCGCTGCGAGTTTGGCGTCTGTCGACAAGGCGAAAGCGTGCCAAAACCTTCGCGCGACGAGTTCCAGGGCTTTTGTTGTAACTTCCCGGCCAGGGACCGCCGAGACGTCACCTTGTACAGCGGGAATTCCATGAGGCTGCGGTAAAGAGATGAGGATGCGGAACTGTCTTCCGCAGGCCCTGAACGCGATGGCGCCGAGGCGCCCGCGTTGATTGAAAAGAACATCCGTGGCCCCAAAGTCCAAGAGCGCCCGCTCGACGTGTTCTCGTGAATCCCCAACGCTGAAGGAGTCACCACGGGTGTAAAAACTCCGGCTATCAAAAGTTGCCATCGTCCAACTATGCGCCTTTGGGAGCCCCTCGGCTGCGCCAGAGTACCTGCGGACGAAATAAAGTTCCAGGAACGATCTTCTTGGAGAACTTCATGTGCAACGCGGTTGCCCGCGCCTAGTGTGGGGTGTGCAGGCACATGCCGCGCAACTACCCTCAGGGAGAGTGCATGAACTCCAACCAGTCCAGCTCTGAACAATTCATGCTGTACCTGAAAAGTCTGGGTGGTTCAGAGGCTGACGTCACCGGACCTGGGTGCATGGTATGTGATGAAGACACCGTGGAGAGCGTAGTCTCGCGAATGAGGAGGGAGAGGCACGGACGCGGCAATGACCTTGTGGAGCCTGTAATTCTTCAGGCCTCCGCGCAGGTCCTGATCAGTAGGCGCGACCAGACGGCCCCAGCAGCCAGTCCGGAAAGCCGTAAGGGGGACTGTCAAGCGGATGCCCACCACCGTGAACTGGGACACTCGCTTCCAACCTTGGATGCATCGTCGCCTGGTATCGCTAAACGCTCTGCCGCAGAATGAGAGACAGCCTCGACCGATCGTCGGGAAAGGAAACAAGTCTCCACATCCCCGGCTGCCATTCGGCTCCGTCCAGCAGCCGTAACTACCTCCAGCCAGTAGCCGTTAAGGATGGCCCGTTCGCTATTAAGCGGTACTACGCGCATGCTGGTCTAGAGCACAGCGATGAATTGGTCCAGCCAATGGCCTTGGAATCGTGAACCTCAGGCGCTGATTAACGACGAGTTCACAGTTCCCTATCGGATCCGTTACGCAGTCAGCGGTTTCGACGGACTGCGTCCGAGCCCCGGGCAATGTCTTTTCGAGAATCAACGTGTCCAGCGCCCCGGGGCGCGAATATCAAGTCCTATGCCACATGAGTGAACCGCCAATTCGGCGCCTACCGGAGCATCGTCGAAGACAAACATGTCGAGGCGGTCCGGAGTCCTTCGACGGCGCGTCCTGGACCCAACAGCCGGCCCGGCCACGCGGACAGTTTCCAGTTCGGCAGCACGGGCAGGCTTCGGTGCTGGTCATTGGCGTTGCCTGCCTCAACAACAGTGCAGACCGCCCTGCTGCCAAGGTCAGCGAGGGCGGTGAAGATTCTGGTACCGGCGCCGATGATGCCTGGGACGCCACCGCGTCGTTTGGAGGCCCCGCGCCGTCTGGGTGAGAGCTTAGGGCCTGCGCGGGTGCAGCTTGGCGCCCGGCCCACTGAGAGCACCTCGGAAGATGTCAGCCGGGTCCGACCTGCGCTTCAGGGGCTAGACTCGGTATCCCGGGCGTCGTGAGTGAACATCCGGTTCTCTCCACCCGGCGGGCCTTCCGGCCACCGTCTTGGGCGTCGGTGCACGTTAAACGCGGTTCGGGCATGATCCCGATTGCTGTCCATTGTTCGTCAGGCGGGAAGGGCGGAATGACCAAACAGGACCGTACTGTCTTCCGGCAGGCGGCCAAGCCCCAGGCTGAGGGACTTTCGGCCGACGAGGTTGCCCTGCGCATCGACGGGCACTTGACCAACCTTGTCACCAATCCTTCCAGCCGAAGCGCCTGGGACATTATCCGCTCCAACGTCCTGACTCTTTTCAATGCGATTGTCGCCGCCAGCTTCCTGTTGCTCATGCTGCTTGGCCAATGGCGGGATGCACTGTTTGGATTCGCGGCCGTCAGCAACGCCCTGATCGGAGTGGTGCAGGAATACAAGGCCAAGAAGTCGCTCGATAACCTCGCCGTCCTGACGTCCCCGCGGGCCCGGGTGATCCGGGGCGGGGTTGTTCAGGAGATTGGCGTCGAGAGCGTCGTACTCGACGACATCCTGGTACTCCGCGCGGGAGACCAGGCCCCTGCGGACGCTGTCGTGATTGACGAAACCGGCCTGGAAGTGGATGAGTCACTTTTGACGGGTGAATCCGACGCGGTGCAAAAGGGCGTCGGCACTGAAGTTCTCTCCGGTTCCAGCATCGTTACCGGACAGGGCAGGGCCCGCGTTATCCGGGTAGGCGCGCAGTCCTACGCGAGCAGGCTGACTGCTGAAGCCAAGCGCTTCTCGCTGGTCCAATCTGAAATCCGTCAGGCTTTGAACCGGATCCTGCGATGGATCACATTCGCATTGGTGCCCATTATGGCCATCGTTATTAACGGTCAGATGCAGGGCCAGGGCGGCTGGCAGCAGGCCATCGCGACCGGAAGCTGGCAAACTGCCTCCATCGGCGCCGTGGCGAGCGTTATCGCCATGATTCCTTTGGGCCTGGTGCTTATGACCAGTGTTGCTTTCGCCGTGGGTGCGGTCAGGTTGGCGCGCCAAAAGGTGCTCATCCAGGAGCTGGCCGCGGTGGAGGGGCTGGCCCGGGTGGACGTGCTGTGCCTGGATAAGACCGGCACCCTCACCGCGGGCAGGATCGTTTTTGATTCGGCTCACGATTTCGGCGAACCCCCACCGCCGGGCTGGGAGCGAGTACTCGGCTGGTTCGGGGCAGATCCGAACGGCAACGCAACCGCCCGGTGCCTCCAAGCGGGCTTCCGGGATGACGGCACCCTGCTCCCTCTCTCCTCCGTCCCCTTTTCCTCCGCCAGGAAATGGAGTGCGGTCAGCTTCCCCTCCGGCACCTCTGTCGCCGGGACTTGGTTGTTGGGAGCACCGGAAATTGTCCTTGCCGCGGGTACCGCCGCCGCAGATCGTGCACTTGGCGCCGCATCCGTGCTCGCCGCCACTGGCTTAAGGACGCTGGTCCTGGCCCATTCAGGCGTGGCAGCTTCCGGGTTGGACGGGGACGAAGCAGCGCTTCCGCCCGTTCCTGCTCCCGTTGTTCTCCTGACCTTTCGGGAGAAAGTCCGCCCGGATGCAGCGCAGACCCTGTCGTACTTCTCGGACCAAGGCGTCAAAGTCAAGATCATTTCCGGAGACGATCCCCGAACGGTCGCCGCGGTTGCACGCGAAGTCGGCGTGGTATCCGACGGTGGATTCGACGCCCGTCAACTGCCGCAAGACCCGGAAGAACTGGCCGATATCATGGAGCGCCAAACCGTTTTCGGCAGGGTCACTCCAGCCCAGAAAAAGGAAATGGTCCAGGCGCTGCAAAGACGGGGACACGTCGTCGCCATGACCGGTGACGGCGTTAATGACGCGCTGGCGCTAAAGGAATCCGACCTGGGAATCGCCATGGATTCAGCCGCAGCTGCGACCAAGGCAGTTTCACAGCTGGTTTTGCTTGATGGCCGGTTCGACAGGCTTCCGAATGTTGTCGCGGAAGGCAGGAGGGTCATCGCCAATATCGAACGGGTTTCGATGCTGTTCCTCACCAAAACCGCCTATGCGGTCCTTCTCTCCGTTACCTTCGGGGCTCTGCTCTGGGGGTTTCCATTCCTGCCGCGGCAGCTCTCGGCAACGGACGGAATCACCATCGGGATCCCGGCTTTCTTCCTCGCCCTGATGCCCAATGCCACCCGCTACCAGGCCGGATTCCTGAAGCGCTCACTGTCCTTTGCCATACCCGCAGGCCTCATCATCTGCCTGGCCGTCTTAAGCATCAATGCCTTGTCCCTGGCAGGCGGTTACGGTACCGGCACCACGGTTCGGACCATGTCCGTGGTTGTGCTGACATTGATTGCCCTGTGGGTGCTGGTGGTCCTATCCCGGCCTCTGAATGTGTGGCGCGTGTTGATCATTGGTGCTATGTACGTTGCGCTTACGATCATTGTGACGGTGCCCCCTATCCAAGAATTCTTCGACCTCACTCCATTTGCCGGGGAACACCTTGCAGCTCCTGCTGCAATCGCGTTCCTGGGCTGCGTCGCCACTGAATTCTTGTTCCGCCACCACCGCCGACGCATGAAGGCCGTCCTGGCAGCTCCCTCTTAAGATCAGGTCGGGCCGCAGCACTCCCTGTCCAGGTCTACGCTGAGTCATGAGCCACCAACAGAAAACCTGGCACGACAAACACAAAGCCACGCTAAGCAGGGGACAACGCGCTGCTGACATCATGCGCAATGGGATGGGGAGCTGGCCCTTCGTTTCGGGCTTCATCGGCTTCATGCTCGTCTGGGCCGCCATTAATACCTGGGCGCTCGCCTCGAACGCGTGGGACCCATACCCATATATTCTCCTGAACCTTCTGCTTTCCATGCTGGCAGGTCTCCAAGGCGCAATTCTGCTCATCGCCGCGAAACGACAGGACGCGATCGCCGCGGCCATGGCCCAACACGATTACGACACCAACACCGAGGCCAAAGAAGAGATTGAACTCCTGATATCCATCAACCGCATCCAACTGGAAATCCTGCAGGAGCTGAAGAAGTCAGCGGCACACTAGCCTCAGGTCCGGCACCAGCACGTTGCCCACCGCCGTCAGATGGAGGAGCTCAAAGCCGGCTGGGGCAGGATGGCACTTATGCACGGTAATCCCTTCGACTCGTGGTCCGCCTTAGCGAGGGCCTAGTGAAGAGCCGTGCAATAAATGGGACCTTGGCGCGCGGCCAGCGACGCTTGTAGGGGCCGAAGTCACGCAATCAGCAGGCGGCCCTTGGACGTCATAGTGGCTGGAGCCTAGGATTTCTCTATTTTCCGTGGATAGTCTGGGAAGAAATGCCACCCCACGTGAGGGTCAGTGAGAATGTGGTCAAAGCAGATGCTGCGGTAATCGCCCGAAACAACGTCACCTTATTGGGCCGGGAGGACGGGCCTGTATTGATGTTTGCCCACGGCTTCGGCTGCGATCAGACCATGTGGCAGAAGCTGCTCCCCTACTTCATGAATTACTACCGGCTGGTGCTTTTTGACCATGTTGGCGCAGGACACTCCGACATCAGCGCCTATGACTGGGAGAAGTACGGGTCCCTGAACGGGTATGCGACGGATCTGCTGGAAATTTGCGCCGCCCTCGAACTTGAGGACGTCATCCTGGTCGGACATAGTGTCAGCACGATGATCGCCGTGGTCGCCGCAGCGCAGGAACCAACAAGGTTTTCGCACCTGATCCTGCTTGCTCCATCACCCCGTCATACCAACGACCCGTACGACGGCTATGTCGGCGGTTTCTCGCGGGAAGACATCGAGGGCCTGCTGGCATCTTTGGACAGCGATCTTTTTGCCTGGGCCGCGGCTCTAGCCCCCATCGTCATGGGCAACCCACAAGAGCCGGAATTAGCGGAGGACCTGCGGGCCAGCTTCTGCCGGACAACTCCGGCCATCGCACGGCACTTCGCCGAAGTAACTTTCTTCTCCGACACCCGGCCTGAACTTGGAAAACTGCACACCAACTGCCTTATTCTGCAATGCTCCAACGATCGCCTTGCCCCGCCCGAAGTGGGCGCCTACCTGCACAAGAACCTGGAACACAGCACCCTGGTGCAGCTTCAGGCCACCGGGCACTGCCCCCACATGAGCGCCCCGAAAGAAACTGCACAGGCGATATTGGACTACCTCGACACCCAATCGTGACAGGCCGCGGGGCGTCTGAAGGCCTAAACTGCGGAACTGTGTCCAGACTGTGGAGAAGGCGGTCTCGGCACTCGAAGGTGTGGCACCGGCATCTGTTGAGCTCGTCCGCGGCGGCCGTTCGCGTCTGGTTGTCAACGCTCAAGCCAACATTGCCGTTGTCCGTGAGGCAGTCACCTCCCCTGGCTACTCCGTTACCAGCAACTGAGCCGCCGGAACACCGCGCTTCCCCTGCAGCCAACCGCCCGGAAAGGGTCTCCCCTGCGTCCCTTATTGCCGGTGCACACGGCATTCCCGTATCCCCACGCCTCGTGAGTCGATACCCATTGCGTGCGGTGACGGCCGGTTCCAGTCGCTATGGGCCCCTCGCTACCCCAAATTATGCTCGGACGGTCGCGCATTACCTCACGTCCGATACCACCGCCACGTCACTGCTCTTTGCCGCCTACACCAGCGAACCCGCCCGGCTTTGTCAGCCCAAACCCCACGCCGGCAGAAGATCCACGCAACCGAAAACAAGGCCGCCAGAACTCCACTTATAGCTAGAACCAGCCCAAGCACTCAGCGCATTTGCGCGGAACCTAGATCAGTCATGCTGATTCCTTTCTCCAATAACTCTTCTTTAGTTCCTGCGTGCTGCTGCCGCTCCGATTCCTCAAAAGACGCCGTTCCATAGGTTCCGATTGCAACGCCCACTGTGGCAAGGGCTGCTCCTCCAGTAACCACCGTCGCTGCCGCTGCTGCCGCAACAGCGACGAACAAGTTGAACCCCGTTACACCCGCTGCCGAATACGTTCCTGCGTGACGAGACCTGTTGGGTCGGTGCTGTTGATTGGGTTGCAGGCAGCGTAAGAGTAGCGGTTTGTTCTTGTCCGGAGGGGTTGGGTTGGGTGAAGCGTCCGCGGTAGGGGTTGTAGCAGCGGGCACCGAATTTGATGCGGTTGCCGGTGGTGTCGTTGTTTCCGCCGGCCTATTGCCACGGGATGGTACCGGCTTGGGTTCCGGTGCTGGTGGTGGTCAGTCCCCAGGAGTCGTAGGCGTATACGGCCTCTTTCGCCTGGCTGCTGTCGGTGAGAAGGGTGAGTACTCAGCCATTGCCGATTACGCCCGACATGGGCGGATCCGGCACGGTAGCTACCTGGATATGGCTGACAAGGCGTACCTCGCGTGGCAGGCAGATACTCGGGCAGGAAAGTCGTCCATCCTCATCGGCGCCGACAATGAAACGGTCGGCTTGCTCAAGGAACGGGCGCAGGCGGACCGGGTTGCCCAGGGTGAAGTGGATCCCGAGCACACATTGCTTCTCAGCGATGGCCTACGAGCCGGTTCCGGTGACACGGTCATCGCCCGCGGAAATAACCGAAAGCTAGTCGACACTGACGGTAATTTCGTGAGCAATGGCACGCTGTTCGACGTCCAACAGATTATTCGTCGCGACGGCTCGCTGCTGGCTCGACGGCGGGACACCGGCGCGAGTGTCATACTCCCCGGAGCGTACCTGGAGTCATCGGTCGAGCTGGGCTATGCCACAACCGGAAGGCCACAGCCAAAGCCCATCCAGCTGCTGAATTTCCTGGGACTGCTGGTGCTGGGCTTGATTATTTTCACGTTCAACGCCATCTACCCGATCTCGGGCCTGGGCCTGTTCCTGCTTCCCGTCATTCCACTGGTCCGGTTGGCCCTTGGACCCGCGCAGGCGGCGCCGCCACTGCGCGGCTGATGATCGCATGCTGGGCCCGCGGAGTCCCCAGTCCGTCACTAAAGCCGCAGTTTGGTAACGGGGCGGTGTCCAGGCCTGGTGCCCTTGCCGCCCCGGAGCGATGGGCGGACACTTGACCTACCGAGTTATGCAGTCAGCCCAACGGTAGCCACCCAGAGCCGGGGCACCATGACCAACGCTGACCATAACCCAGCATCCATCCTTCCGCTCGTGCATCACGCGCTTCTTCAGACAGTCCCGTCATGAGCCCGGCCCAGATGGTGGCGCTGATCTTCGTTGTAGCCTTCGTGTGGATCGGCCTGACCCTGATTGTTCTCCTGACGCTGCGCCACCGCAGGAAAGGGTCCTCAGCGGTCGCCACGGCTCCCCCGTCCCCGGGGCTCACCAGCTATCGGCCACACAAGCCATGGCGACGGGTCCCGCCCGTAACAGGGCACAACCCGGTGCCGCGCCGCCGACTGAGGCCCCAGAGAATCCCCCGTCCGCACCAGCATTAGGAAGCAAGCATGGATACCGGGACCATCCTCAGCTACACGGTAAGCTACATTGCCGCAATGGGCGGGGTGTTCCTCCTCTACCTGCCGGTCATCGTTTTGCTCGTCGCACTGCTGATCTCTGGCGGGGTTCTGCAATTGCTGCTGCTGCCGTTCATCGCCCTGGTCAAAAGGCTCCGACACCAGCCCGCACCGGACATGGACGCCTCCTGGTTCCTTGACCGCAGGAGGTAGCCGACCCCTTCCTGAAACAAGCGAGCCCAACCTGTGGCCCATGCCATCCAGGCGGATACAAGGGGCATTTACCGGTACACAGGCGGCACCGGTTGTGGAATTACGCGGCCATGGGACTTCCCGAGGACCCGGACAGACCAATGGAGCGCCACCGTGCCCTGGCGCACGACTCCGATGAGGCGGAACGGCAACAGGCATACAGGCGCCGGCTGATTGAGTTCGTCCAGACCGCCCAGGCCCGCGACATCCATCCCCTGCCCCTGGAGACCTACAGCGGCCACCGGAGGTACCGCACTTCGGTCTTCGGCTGGGTCCTGTTTCCCGACAAAGGCCTGGCTGTCGGAACTGACGCGGAACTGTACCGGCTGCATCTGGAGGGCGGATTGACCCACGGTAAAGTGCCTGTTCGTGAGGAATGGATCCGCAGCTCCTACTGGCTCGGCTGGTCCTCCAGATGGGTCCCGCTAAACGAGCCTTGCAAGCACTGGGAACCCCCGAAAACATACGGAAACCGGGCGGTTCGAGGGCGGTAAGACTTGGTCCGCAGCCCAGAATGTGGACATTGTCCACACTCTTTTCTTTAGCTCTCACGGTAGGCTGTTCAGTCTGACGGAACGCCCGCTATTGGTCTCTGCAAATGTGATTAAGGGGGGACAACCCCTTGACAGCCCCTCCGGTAGGGCTGGCCTCACGGCCGAAGCACCTCTATTACGGTTCAGCGGCCTCAGATCTTCTGCTGCTCCACACGCCTGAACAGATAGATTCCGGCGACATGCCCCTTGGTGACCACGCCCTATCCAGTTGCCAGCACACGGTTAGTAGAAGTGGACCCGGTTTCCACGAAGACATAACCAGCGTGCTCAAGGTGCCAGCCAGGGGCTTCGATCTGACCCAGGGTCACAGCACTCGAAGCAGCCTGGACTGTGCGGTTCTCGGACGACCCGAACGAAGAGTGTGAACCGGCCAGCAAACTTACTTCCATCTCCAGGAGGCTGCCCAGCACATGCACACCATAAGTCGGGCAGAAAGATCCCAAAGGCTAGGCACCGCAATGATGCCGTGCCGTGCGTAGTGTTAGCCAGGTCTGGTCCTGGGGCACCCGGGAATACCCTCCCGGCCGCAGCTTTTGGCCCATTCGGCACGGCCATACGGGTGGGAGAGAGGCTCGTGAGGAGGTAGCGGCGCGGAGTGAGGCGCAGATTCCAGCGGCCTGAGCCGGGGAGGGAACCCTCTCCGATTTCAGGCAGTTTGGGCGGCTCCCGGAAGCGTCGCCTTTGGCCCAACCGTGACCGCATCCGCAGACTTCAGCTTCAGCTTGAGCGACTCCACCAGGACGTCCAAGGGCTGGGTGATGTCGCCCAGCACATGGGCCTCGTCCGCTTCCAGCTCCTCCAGCGCGGCGAACTGGGAGTCGAGCAGCGTGCGCGGCATGAACTCATGGGAACGGGCGTCCATCCTGGCGCCGATAGTGTCGGGAGTGCCAACCAAATGGATGAAGACAACATCCGGGGCGTAGCTGCGCAACAAGTCCCTGTACCGGCGCTTCAGTGCCGAACAGGCCACAATCGGCGGGACTCCCGCGCCGCTGGCGTCCTTCCCTGCAAGCAACTCCCCCACGCGGCCCAGCCATGGCTCCCGGTCCGTGTCCGTCAGCGGAACCCCAGCGGCCATCTTCTGCTTGTTGGCTGCGGGGTGGAAGTCGTCCCCGTCATAGAACGGCATCCCCAGTTGTTGGCCCAGCCAAGCCCCGACTGTGGACTTGCCGCACCCGGAAACGCCCATCACTACCAGTGGCGCCAGCTTCCCGCTCACTGGTCTCCCCCTGGTTCCCCGAAGCTGAGGAGGACTTTGCCGGAGGTTGTGGAGTCTTTGGCGATTTCGAAGGCGTACAACGCCTCCGCGAGGGGGTATTCGTGGGTGATGACGGGCTCGATGTGCAGGGACCCGTCGGCGAGGGCGGCGATGACGTTGTCGATCTCGTTGTTGAAGCGGAACGAGCCGAGCAGCTGCAGTTCGCGGGTGATCGCCAGCGAGATGGGCACCGGCTGCATGCCGGTAGGCAGCAGGCCGACCATGACTACGGTGCCGCCGCGCACCGCGCCGCGGATGGCCGAGGCCAGCCCGTGATGGTTGCCGGAGGATTCGATCACGACGTCGGCCTCCACGGCGGCGATGGCTTCGGTGTCCGCGGCGTTGATGACCTGGTCCGCGCCCACGGCCGTGGCGATTTCCAGCGGCTTGGGATGGAGGTCGACGGCGGTGATCCGGGCGGCGCCGGCGCGTTTGAGGACTGCGACGGTGAGGGCGCCGATGGGGCCGGAGCCGATGACCAGCGCGGTCTTGCCCTTGACGTCACCGGCGCGCGACACTGCGTGCCAGGCCACGGACGCGGGCTCGATAAGTGCCGCGGTGCGCAGGTCCACGCCCTTGGGCAGCGCCCGGAGCATCTGTACCGGCAGCGTCACGTAGCGGCTGAACGCCCCGTCCGTGTGCGGGTAGCGGGCCGCGCTGCCAAGGTACGTGCAGCCAGGGGACAGGTTCGGCCGGCCCGCCGGGTATTTTGCCGCGCCTGGGCCCGGGGTGGCGGGGTGGACGGCGACTGCGGTCCCGGCCTCCGGGCCGGTACCGTTGGCCGCGGCCCGGACCACGGTCCCGGAGATTTCGTGGCCCAGGACGAGCGGGGCCTTCAGGATGGACTCCCCGGCCGCGCCGTGCAGCCAGTAGTGCAGGTCCGAGCCGCAGATGCCGCCGTACCGGACCTCCACTACCGCCTCATCCGGGGCGGGTTGGGGCAGCGGGACCTCGTCGATGCGCAGGTCGCCGGCGGCATGGGCCACCAGGGCCGGGCCGGTTGCCGGGAGTTCCTCGGTGATTGAAGCCATCAGACCACCACCGTCATTCCGCCATCGATGAAGATGGTCTGCCCGTTCACGAAGTTGGAGCCGTCCGAGGCCAGCCACACCACGGGTCCGGCCAGATCCTCCACGGTGCCCCAGCGGTGCGCGGGTGTCCTGCCGAGGATCCAGGAGTTGAACTCCTCGTCATCCACCAGGTTCTGGGTCATTTCGGTGTGGATGTAGCCGGGAGCGACGGCGTTGATCTGCAGCCCTGAGGCGGCCCATTCTGCGGTCATGGCGCGGGTGAGATTGCGCAGTCCGCCTTTGGCCGCGATGTACGGGGCGATGGTGGGGCGGGCCAGGTCGGCCTGGACAGAGCAGATGTTGATGATCTTGCCGCGGCCCCGGGTGATCATGTGCCGGGCGGCTTCGCGGCCCACCAGGAAGGCGCTGGTGAGGTCCGTGGAGAGGACGCGTTCCCAGTCGGCCACATCGAGATCCAGCATGGGGACGCGGTGCTGGATCCCGGCATTGTTCACCAGGATCTCCAGCGGACCCACGTTCTCTTCGATCCAGCGGATGCTGCGGGCGGCGGCGCCGTCGTCGGTCACGTCGAAGGCAATGCTGTGGATCCGGCCCGGCGGAAAATCAGCCGCCATTGCCGCCGCGGCAGCCTTGAGCCGCTCCTCGCTGATGCCGTTCAGCACCACTGTTGCTCCGGCGTCGGCCAACGCCCGCGCAAGCGCCGAACCGATACCCCTGCTCGAACCCGTCACCAGGGCAACACGGCCCGTCAGGTCAAACAACGCGCTCATGCGAACGGCCCCTGCTGGACGAGGTTGGCGGGGGTTTCGCCGGCGGCGAGGGCCTCGAGCTGGCGCTTCAGGAGTTTGAGGATCCGTGGTTCGAAGGCTGAGGCATTACCGCCAATGTGAGGGGTGATGAGGGCGTTTTCCGCCGACCACAGCGGGTGGCCGGCGGGCAGCGGTTCGGGATCGACGACGTCGATGGCGCACTGCAGGCGGCCGGACGCCACTTCCCGGGTCAGGGCGTCCGTGTCCACCACGGCGCCGCGGCCCACATTCACCACGAGGGCGCCGTTTGGCAGGGCGGCCAGGACGTCCCGGCCCACCAGGTGGTGGGTCTTGTCGTTCAGCGGGAGGACGGAGACCAGGATGTCGTGGCCGGCGGCGAGGGCCACCAGTTCGTCCGGGCCGTGGACCTGCCCGTCGGCGTCCGTGCGGGCCGTGCTTCCCACCCGGGTCACGGTGACTTCGAAGGGCTCGAGACGGCGGGCCAGTTCCTTGCCGATCCCGCCGATGCCCAGCAGCAGGACCTTGCGGTCGGCCAGGGACTGGCGGCGCTGCGGCTTCCAGCTTTCAATCTGCTGGTCCTTGACGGCCTGGTCAATGCCGCGCAGCTTGGCCAGGATGAGCCCCACGGCCAGCTCGGCCGTGGCAGCTGCGTGGACGCCTGAGGCGTTTGCCACTGCGGCGCCCGGCCCCGCAGCCTCGCGGACGCCGTCGTACCCTGTTGACTGGGTCTGCACGAACTTAAGGTTCGGAACCTTGGCCAGGGAACCCATCACTGCCCCCGCGTCGATGTAGGGCAGGATGACGCCGTCGATGTCACCCAGTTCCTCCCGCGGTTCGTCCTTCATGTCCCACACCACGCCCCGCAGGCCTTCGGGGAGTGGTGAGAGGTCAGCCAGGAGCTGGGGTTCGGGGAAACTAACGGTTCGTACTAACTGCATCTTGAGGGCCTATCGGTTGGGCGGTGGAAAGGTAGTTCCCGGGTTTGGGCGTCGCGGGCGGCTTTAGTCGGAGTCCCCGCGACGGTCGAAGGTGAGGCCGCCGGGGACCTGGAAGGTGGGCATGAGTTCCAGCATGCCCACGTTGACGTGGCGCGGGGTTTCGATGGCGTAGTCCAGGGCGTTGACGATGTCGTCGGTGGTCAGCGACTCGTAGCCCTCGTAGTACGTTTGCCAGGCTTCTTCCATGGCCTCGGGGCTGCCGCCCATGTTGCGGCCAAAGATCTCGGTTTCCACGCGGCCGGGGCAGATTTCGGTGACGCGGATCCGCTTGCCCACGGTGTCGTTGCGGAGCTGCCGGGAAATTTGGTGCACTGCGGCCTTGGTGGCGTGGTAAACGGTGTGGCCGTAGAAGTTGTAGATGCCCGCGATGGAGCTGATGTTGACCACGTGGCCGAGGTCCCGTTCCACCATGCCGGGCAGGACCAGCCGGGTGAGCTGCAGGAGCCCGCGGAGGTTGACGTCGATGAGTTCGTCGATGTCCTGCTCGGAGGAATCCAGGATGTTGCCCGGCCTGGAGACGCCGGCGCAGTTCACCAGGACGTCCACTTTCAGGTCATTGACGACGGCGGTCAGGGCGGCGGTGTCGGTCAGGTCCACCACATGCGGGACTGCTCCGGTGCGGTCGGCAAGCTCGGTGAGGCGTTCCTCGTTGCGGGCCACCGCATGGACGGTAAGGCCGCGCTTGGCCAGCCGTTCGGCGATGGCGGCGCCCATGCCGGTGGAAGCTCCGGTGACGAGGGCGGTGGTGTAGTCGGAAAAAGGCATTGGTACTCCAAAGTGGTGGAATTCGGGCGGGCTCTTGTGTCCGGCAAGGGGTCGGACGCAGGAGCCCCGGTTGGCAGGGGTTAGGGATCGCGCAGCGGTTTGTGGGCGCGGTCCTTGGCGGTGGAAAAAGCGTTCATGATGTTCAGGCTCCTGACGCTGGGCTGAGTTCATGCCAGCGCTGACCGGCGCCGATGCCGAGGAGTCCGAAGACTGTGTTGATAGTGTTCCGGAGCCTGTCCAGTTCAAGGCAGGCGGCGCGGTGCATGGCTGTTGCCTCAGCAACGGATGTCTTTCTGAAGGTGACGGTGTGTCCAGGTCTGGCTTGCGCCAGGACGTCCAGTGAGCGGCTCGTGACCACGGCCAGGACCGGGTAGCCCGCCGTCACGCCGCGTCCCCGGTGCAGCACCAGCAGTTCCGCGCGGGACGGGATCTCGATGGCCCCGACCGGAACACCGCGGGAGAGCACTTCGGACGTGAGCTGACGCTCAGGAAGGGCACCACCGAGCCGCAGCCCAATGTGGTTGCTGCGGGGGCTCACGGTGTACTGCGTGGTGAACAGCAGGTCCGCCGTGTCACCAAATTCCGCCACGTCCGGCCCGTCCGTGACATCGATGACCGGATTGGTGGTGAAGGCGGGTTTGGTGAGGCCCAGCCGGAACAGCGGCAGGCCAAAGTGCGGCTGGGTGATGGGCGCTGTGGTCTTCCGGGTTTCCAGGCGGAAGCCCTCCACGAGCTTCAACCCGAAGCCCACCACAGTGTCAGGGGCACAGCTGCCCAGCAGGCTGGGGACCGTGAAGGATCCGTGGACGGCGATGTAGGCGCGCAGTCCCGTCCGGATTCCCCGAACGGCCACGACTTCGCCGGCCCGGACGGACACCGGCTCCCATTGCGGGCATTCGCGGCCGCCCACGGTGAGGTCCAGGGGCGCTCCGGTGACGGCGATCAGCAGGTCGGTGGTGGCGCGCATCCGGAAGTCCAGCGCGGTGAGTTCCAGTAGCGGGTCGTTGTCTTCGTTGCCGGCAAGGATGTTTGCGGCTTTGGCGGAGTACTGGTCCAGGGCGCCGTTAACGGGCAGCCCGAACGCCGGGCCTTTCGTCCGGCCGAGGTCGGTGACCACGGAGTGGCCAGGCTGAAGGATAATCAGCGAGCCGGTCATGGCCGGGCCTCCAGGAACTTCCCCGTGAAGTTTCCGAAGTCCTCCGCGGGAATGCGGTAGAAGCGCAGTTCGTCACCCGGAACATAGGGCACCAGGGGTTCGCGTGCCGCGTCCAGGACTGTTAAAGGGGTCTGCCCGATGACGCACCAGCCACCCGGAGCCACTGCGGGCGCGATCACTGCCTGGCGTCCGGCAACTGACACCGCACCTGCGGGAACGGACAGCCGTGGGTCCTTGAGCCTGGGCACGGGGACCGGGAAGTCGGGTCCGTCCATCATGGGAGATCCTGCCGGCGCGCCCAGGCAGCGGATGACGTAGGTCTTGGCCGTATGCCGGGCGATGACGTCCTCAACGTTCAGGCCCTGGTGGTCCGCCACGCGGTCCAGGTCGGGCCCGTAGTCGCCGCCGTACACCACGGGAACCTCGAAGCGGCGCGGTTCCCGTGGTGCGGGGCCGGTGAAGTCCAGCTGGCGCATTCCCAGGAGGACGAACGCCCGGACCTGCCGGGCTGAGGTGACGTAGGGGTCGAATTCCACCAGGACCGAGTCGTAGGTGGGAACGGCGCCGTAAATTCCGTCGACGCCGGCCGTGGCCAGCCAGCCAGCCAGGGAGTGCACCGTGGCCCAGTTCGCTTCCGCATCACCGGACCGTGCCACCAGCCGCAGGGCGGCGTCTCCGGATTCGAAAATATCCAGGGCTGTCGGCGTTGTCGTTGCGGCCATCGTCAGGACACCTTCTGCTTTGCGGCGAGCACCTCTGCCAACGGGGCGATGGTGACGCCCGCGGCAATCAGTTCGCTGCGGATCAGGCGGGCCAGTTCGACGGCGCCAGGGTTGTCACCATGCAGCAGCACCGTGTCTGCCTGGATGGCGATGTCCCTGCCAGAGGCAGTCTCGATCAGTCCCTCACGTACCATCCGCACGGTGCGCTCGACGATGACGGCGGGGTCATGGATCACGGCGCCGGGCTGGCTGCGCGGCACCAGTGTGCCGTCATCCTGGTAGGCGCGGTCCGCGATGCCGACGATGGCCACCCGCAGGCCGCGCTCCGCGGCGGCGGTGGCGAGTTCACCATCCTGCGCCAGGATGATCAGGGCGGGATCCACGCGCACGGCGGCATCCGCTACGGCTCCTGCATAATCGGCGCGTGTCGCCACCAGGTTGCCCAGGCGGCCATGCGGGGCAAGGTGGGAGACGGAACCGCCGTGGTAGGCGGCAAACGCTGACAGGGCTCCCAGCTGGTAGATGACGTCGGTGCGGACCTCGTCAGCGGTGAGGTCCATTGCCCGGCGGCCGAAGCCGCGGAGGTCCGGGAAGCTCGGATGGGCGCCGATGCCGACTCCCCTTCGGATACATTCGGCCACCGTGGCGTCCATGATGGCGGGGTCCCCTGCGTGGAAGCCGCAGGCGATGTTGGCGCTGGACACGATCTCCAGCAGGGCTTTGTCGTCACCGATCGAGTAGGCTCCAAAACCTTCACCAAGATCCGCTACGAGATCGACTGTGGGCATTACGGGCCTTTCTCTGCCGGGTACTGCGGGTGTAAATAAGTGTGGCATCGGAATTTGAGCTACACAAAGACGAATGCGGTATCTCCCTATAGGGAACAGCTATGACCTTCACCGGCGCTATTGGCGCGTGCCCAAAGAATGTACGCCTTGTTTCGTAGCTGTAAAAATCGTGCGGCCAATAAATTCTTTCCCCGCCTATGCAAGAAACATATGCAGTCATCAAAATCGGCGATGGCTTGGCGGGGATAGAATGTCTTGGTCATTGGAAAGTCATCTGTAATTAACCTATGCCCGAGACTAGGATCACACAAAGACGTAATGCCTGTCCCGCCATAGCGCCAACGTATGACCCCGCATGCTGTGCCGTCCCCGCCGGAAAAGAGGAGCGCTATGGACACCCGGAAGCTGGCGTACTTCGTCAAGATCGTCGACTCAGGAAGCATCACCAAGGCGGCCGCCGCCCTCCACGTGGCCCAGCCCGCGCTGAGCCAGCAGGTGTCTGCCCTGGAAACGGAGCTGAAACAGCGGCTCCTGATCCGGAGCAAGCAGGGCGTGGAGCCCACGGCGACCGGCCACACCCTGTACCGGCACGCGCAGACCATCCTGCGGCTGGTAGAGCAGGCCAGAATCGACGTTGCAGCCTCCGGCGCTGCCCCCTCGGGCCGCGTCTCCATTGCCATTGCGCCGTACAGCATGGCGTCCAGCCTTACCCCGCGGATCATCAGCGAGGTGGGCCGGCGCTACCCGGACATCGTGCTGCACCTGACCGAGATCTACGGTGGTGTGCTCAGCGAGGCCATCAAGAACGGCAGGCTGGACATGGCCCTCATCTATGAACCCGGACCGATCCGCGGGGTGCAGTTCACCACCCTCATCGTCGAGGACCTGTACCTGATTGTTAACTCCCGGCGGGAGCTTCCGGTAGCTGGGGACGCCGACAGCATCACGCTCGAAGAGGTGGCCACGGTTGGGCTCTTCCTGCCCGAACAAATCCACACGCTGCGGCAGGTGGTTCAGAAAGGCATCGAAGGCAAGGGCCTGGAGCTGAAGCTGGTGGGTGAAGTGGAATCGGTCCCGTCCCTCACCCGACTGCTGCGCACGGACCTCGGGGCAACCATCCTGCCAAAGTCGGCCGCGGATGCCCTGTTCCACGAGGAGGACTTCCGGGTCCTGCGGATCGTCGAACCCGCACTGCAGTGCAAAATCGCACTGTGCACCCCGGACCATGAGCCCCTGTCCGAAGCCGGTTCAGCGGTCCTGCTGGTACTGAAGGAAATGCTCCAGGAAATGCTCCGCAGCAAATACCCGCCCATTCCCGGTCAGTGACCGGAGGGCATCATAAGGGCGGCTTATCAGGGCACTTTTGTTTTGTCTTATTCAAGGCTTAACCGAAGTTCTAGGATAAAAGCCATAAAGGTCCGCTGAAACAGCGTTCACCTCGGCAATAAATTCCCGGAGCCCACCATGAAAAAGATCACCAGCCTGCGATACCGGAAAACAGCGGAAAGAAGAATCCAGCTCAAAGCAAGCACCGGTTCACACTGCCCCACCAACGGCTTCTGGCGGCCGGAGGACGGCCCGTCCGCGGAGCCGGTATTCGTGTTTGAGGGCAGCATGATGCCGCCGGGCAAAAACGGCTCCACCATGTGGTACCTGGACGACTCTCAGGTGGGTCCGCCCGCCTACCTCCTGCCCGGTATGAACTAAGCCAGTACCCGGCCGCACGGGGGCAGCAAGAGGCAAAGCCCGGAGTTCCGAAAGGAACCCGGGCCTCTTGGTTTTAACAGAGAGTTGCTGCGTAACTGTCGTCACAACGAAGGAGTCATGACGGCAGTTACGCAGCAACGCAGGAGCTACATCGCAGGTTGCAGTTCAGCATCCTCGACCAGCAGGCCCTTCGCCTTCAGCACATCCGTCAGTTTGCACAACTCGATGGTGGTCCCCCCTTCCTTGTAGCGGCGAATGAGGTCGTCCTCCGCGTCAACGCGTGCCTGCGACAGCTTGATGACTTGCTCGATCTCATCCTTGCGGACCACCACCACACCGTCGGCGTCACCCAGGAGGACATCGCCCGGGTAGACAATCTCATCACCAAACACCAGTGGATGGTTGATGGGCCCAATGGTTTCCTTGACCGTCCCCTTGATGCAGATACTGCCGGAGAACACCGGCAATCCAAGTTCGATCAGGTCCTTGGTGTCGCGGACGCCGGAGTCCGTGACCATACCGGCCAGGCCCTTTGCCTTCATGGCGTTGCCCAGCACATCGCCGAAAGTCCCCGCCTCTTCGTACTCACCGGCGGACACCAGGACAACATCGCCCTTCTGCGCATAGTGGATGGCCACCTGGAGCATCAGGTTGTCCCGGGGTGCACAGACCACGGTGACGGCGGGTCCGCAAAAGGACATGCTGCGGTCGATGGGCTTAATCCTGGAGCTCAGGGCGCCCTTGCGGCCCTGTGCTTCATGCACTGTGGCGGAGGAAAACTTGGAAAGGCGCTGAATGGCGTCCTCCGAGGGCCGGTCGAATTTCGTTTTGACGTGGATCATGGGGAGCTCCTGTTGTTGGAAAGAGTAGGCAAGGGGAAGGTTGGGTCAGGCCAGCGCCGTGACGGCCTTTTCGATGGCGGCAATGGATTCCTCGATCACCGGCAGCCCGGTGGCGTAGGAGATCCGGAAGTAGGGGCTTAGCCCGTAGGCCGAACCCTGGATAACGGCAACAGAGGCTGCTTCCAGCAGGTACAGCGTGAAGTCCTCGTCGTTGGTGATCTGCTTGCCATCGGGGGTCGTCTTGCCGATGACCCCGGCACAGTTGACGTAGGCGTAAAAGGCGCCATCCGGCGTCGCGCATTGCAGGCCCTTGACGGCGTTCAGCCCGCTGATTGCCGCATCGCGCCGTTCGCGGTACACGTTCACGCTTTCGTGGACGAATGCCTGGTCTCCGGTAAGAGCCGCGGCAGCAGCTGCCTGGCTGATGGAAGACGGGCAGGAGGACATCTGGGACTGCAGCTTGTTGATGGCAGCCACCAAGGGCCCCGGCCCACCGGCATAGCCCAAGCGCCAGCCCGTCATGGCATAGGCCTTGGAGACGCCATTCGTAACCAGCACACGGTCCTTGAGCTCAGGGGCAACGGCCACCAGGCTGGTGGTGTGCTCTTCGCCGAAGTGGATCTCGTCGTAGATTTCATCCGTGAGGACGTAGACGGCCGGATGGTCCTTGAGGACGGCCGCCAGTGCGGCCAGTTCCTCACGGGAGTACACCGCTCCTGTGGGGTTGGAGGGGGTATTGAGGATGACCCACTTGGTGCGCTCCGTCAGTGCCCCTGCCAGGGCCGTGGGGGTGAGCTTGAAGCCAGTATCCTCGCCGCAGGAAACGATCACAGGGGTGCCTTCGTTGGCGAGCACCATGTCCGGGTAGGAGACCCAGTAGGGTGCGGGGATGACAACCTCGTCGCCTTGGTCCAGGGTGGCCATGAATGCGGTGAAGATGACCTGCTTCCCGCCGCCGCCGATGGTGATCTCACCCGGCGTGTACTGCTGGCCGGTTTTGCGCTGCAGCGTCTGCAGGATGGCCTTTTGCAATTCGGGCGTCCCAGTCACCGACGTGTATTTGGTTTCACCCCGGCCGATGGCTGCGATGGCAGCGTCCTTGATGTGCTGCGGTGTATCAAAATCCGGCTCGCCGACCGTCAGGTCCAGGATCCGGCGGCCCTCGGCCTTGAGCTCCCGCACGCGTGCCGCCGCGGCAACGCTGGGTGAGGATTTGATACGGGTAACGCGGGATGCGGGCACGAATTCAGGCATGTTCTCTTCCAGGCTTCCGGTACGGATGAGGGTGGTTCATTCGAGCCTAGGGAAGGAACCATGCTCTTGGATAAGACCTAAAGTGCGTGGACAGATAAGCAGCCCTTATGACGGGGCAGGCCAGAACTTTCGCGTATTGCTCCATGCACTTTCGGTATTGCCTGGCGGGCTTGCCCGCGGCGTAACCTGCAGGGTGGAGAGACCTGAGGAAGGCACAGCGCCGGCCCCCGGCACGTTCCTTCCAGACCGCCGGGACAAACCGCGGGAAAGGTGCCCCTGCTGCTGGGAAGCCGCGTTGACATGGAAACACCACCAACGAAAGACAAGGAGCAAAGGTGCCCAGTAGAGAGATTCAGGAACGGATACTTGCGCGTACGGCCGGCACCGGGACGGGCGGTGCCGGCGTGGCCGCCTACCGGTACCGGGGCGTGCCGAAGCCGGACCCCGCTACTGCCCGCGCCCAACAAGCGCTGGCCATGCTGGCCCAACTGCGGACGACTATCGCGCTCCGGTCCAGCCGGGTGCGTGCCCTCACCGCCGAGCTGGGTGACTGCGTTGCCCAGGCCGTGTGCGACGGCGTGAAGGTTGCCGCCGTCGCAAAGGCCGCGGGCCTGCCTGCCGCCAGTATCCGGTCTGCCGCGCTGGCACGCGGCGAGCTGTACCCGTCGGGCCAAACCCGAAACCGCCATCTGGACCTCATTGCAGGATTGGCCGCGGAGTTGGCGGCAGCCGAGGGCACCCGGAGTGCCGCAGAGGAACAACGCACGCAGGTACTGGCCCTGGCCAGGAAATCCCGACTGCTTGACGACTACCAACTTGCCGGGGCAAGCGGCCTGAAGTCCGACGAGATCCGCAAAGTGACCAGGGGCGTGGGCTTGCGCGTGGCCTAGCCGCAAGGATCGTCCCGGCTGATCCGCTGCCCGCCGTCCTTCACCCCGTTGTCCCTGGCGAACGCCGGCGTAGACGAGTTCCGGCTTACTTCACGCCTCCGCTCTGGCGGCGACTGGCAACCAAGCGTAGCGTCATTTCGAAGAGGCCGCGGCGAGCACGGTGTCTGCTTGTGCGGCGCTTCGGTGGTCGCGGAGGAGGCCAGAATGGCGGGGTGGAATGCGGATACGGCGGCCGGTCCACTAGGGGCTGGCTCTGTGACGTTGGTCGAGGGCTCATCCTTCTGTATTTCGTCGTCCAACGGGGATATTCAGGCCGACCGTCCGCACGGCCTCTTCGTGGCCGACGTCAGGATCCTTTCTGCCTGGCGACTCACCGTGAATGGACAGGCGCTTGAACCACTCACAGCGGAGACAAAGGAGCCGTTCCGTGCCGCATTTGTTGCAAGGATCCCCCGGTCCGACGGCTACGCGGACAGCCCACTTATCGTGGAACGGCTGCGGAAGTCGGGGCCGGCCTCCAGGAGCAGCTCACCGTCCAGAACTACTCCCAGGAGCCGGCTGAGTGCCTCATCGTTCTGGAAACGGGGGCCGACTACGCGGACCTCTTCGAGGTGAAGGAGGCACGTATCCGGCGACAGTGGGAGCAAACACGGGAAGCCGACGACGGGATGCTCACCATTCGGGCCAGTTGGCAGGACGTCCGCAAAGGCACCGCCATCCACGTACCTGGTGCCGACATTTCCGGTAACACCGTCCAGTATCGGGTGTCCGTACCCGCTCATGGGCAATGGAGCACAGTCCTGACCGTTCTGCCCACCAACGATGGAGCCCACGCACCGGCTTTCGCCCATTCCGAGGGGGATAGCCTGTCCCCCCGAGACCGCCGCCGGCGGGAGTGGGTTGCGAAAATCCCCGAACTGCAGGTAGCCAACCGCTCCGTGGAACGGACCCTGCGCCGCAGTTATGACGACCTGGGCGCTCTGCGGATCGAGGACCCCGACCATCCGGAGCGCGTCGTCGTCGCCGCCGGGGCGCCCTGGTTCATGACCCTGTTTGGAAGGGACTCCTTGTGGGCCTCGGTGATGGCTTTGCCGGTAGACCCTTCGCTGGCCCTGGGCACACTCCAGACCCTCGCCGATCGCCAAGGCACCGTGGTGGACCCCATGACGGAAGAGGAACCCGGCAAGATCCTCCACGAGGTACGGCTCGACGTCTCCAGCGGCCTGTCCCTGGGCGGCAAGTCGAACTACTACGGCAGCGTGGACGCCACTCCCCTGTTCCTGATGGTGCTCGGTGCGGTCAGTCGTTGGGGATTCGCCGCGGACACCATCAAGGCCCTGCTGCCCCACGCCGACCGCGCACTGGACTGGATCGTGAACTACGGCGACAAGGACGGCGACGGCTTCGTCGAGTACCAACGGCTCAACGATCAGGGGCTGGTCAATCAAGGCTGGAAAGACTCCTGGGACGGCATCAACTTTGCCGACGGCAGCCTGGCCGAGCCACCAATCGCGCTCTGCGAGGTACAGGCCTACGTCTACGTCGCCTACCTGTCACGGGCATGGCTGGCCTACGAGGCCGGTGACATGGCATTGGGCAACGACCTCACCGATCGCGCTGCCCGGCTGAAGAAGCAGTTCAACGAGCAATTCTGGATCCCGGAGCGAGGGTACTACGCCATCGCGCTAGACGGCAGGAAACGGCAGGTTGATGCCTGTGCCTCGAACATGGGGCACTGCCTGCTTCAAGGTCTGATCGACGAAGACAAAGCACCGCAAGTCGCCGCGCACCTGATGTCACCGGAAATGTTCAGCGGCTGGGGCGTACGCACCCTGGCCAGCAACATGGGCGCCTACAACCCGGCCAGCTACCACAACGGGTCCGTTTGGCCCCACGACAACGCCATCATCACGGCGGGGCTCCTCCGGTACGGCTTCGTCGCCGAAGCGCAGAAAATCGCCACCGGGATGATGGACGCGACAGAGTTCTCCGACGGCCGCCTCCCGGAACTGTTCTGCGGCTTCAGCCGGGACCACCTCGCCACTCCCGTTCCCTACCCCACCGCCTGCTCGCCTCAGGCATGGGCAGCCACCGCACCCATCCAGATCGTGTCCAGCCTGATGCGCTACGACCCGGTCGTGTCTGCCGGCGGCGTGTGGCTCGATCCCGTCCTCCCCGAATCCTTCGGGGACCTGCACATCTCCAACGCCCCGCTTGGCAATGGCCGCATCACCATCGACATCGCCGGCTCAGTCCCGTCCGTCCAGGGACTACCCCCGGGGATGGCCCTTCACCGGGGACACCGAGCGTGGATGTCCGAATTGGTGGAGGAAGCGGTGCAGCGTCGTGGAAATAGTCGCCCCTCGTCAAACCCTCTTCGTTAGGGAACCACGTCGAGCTTCCTGTTGTCCAAGGCCTCCCGTTCTTCGCCTCTATGCCATAACGAATCGCTATGTAGGTACATAAAAGCGGACTTTGTGTGACCCACACCGCAAACGTTAACTTGATGTCTGGGGCCGGTCCGCAAAGCCGTAAACACGACTTGCGAGAGAGCTCACAGCAGGACCAACCGGATATTCCACTCGAAATCTCTTTCCCAGAGCCCAGGTGTAGCGGCAGCCGGTGTTCACCCAATCACCCACGGAGACGAAATGACTGAAACCTTACTTCCGAAGAAGACCCCGGTCAGGGCCGCGGTCGCGGCCTGGATCGGCACGACGCTGGAGTACTACGACTTCGCCGTGTACGGCACCTCGTCCGCGTTGATTCTGAACGTCCTCTTCTTCTCGCCCGAGCTCCCCCAGGGCATCAGCGTGCTGCTCGCCATGGTCACCTTCGCGGTCGGCTACGCGGTACGCCCGCTCGGCTCTCTCATCCTGGGGCCGCTGGGTGACCGCCGCGGCCGCAAGTTCGTCATGATGATCACGCTGTTCGGCATCGGCGGCTGTACCTTCCTGATCGGGTGCCTGCCCACGTACGCCCAAATCGGTCCTCTTGCTCCGATCCTGCTCGTGCTGATCCGCGTCATCCAAGGACTGTGCCTTTCCGGCGAGCAGCCCAGTGCCATCACCATGAGCCTGGAGCATGCTTCCGAGGGCCGACGCGGCTTCCTTGCGAGCTTCACCACGTTGGGATCCTCCTCCGGCACGCTGCTCACACTGCTGGTCTTCATCCCGATCGCAGCCATGCCCTCGGAGCAGTTGCTGAGTTGGGGTTGGCGGCTTCCATTCTGGGCCTCTGCCGTCGTAGTCGTCGCTGCATACCTGATCCGCCGCCACATCCAGGAGCCGCCTGAGTTCGTAAAGGTCCAGACCGCCAAGGTGAACGTCGCCCCCCTCAGGCACCTTTTGCGCTTCCACTGGCGCGCGGTGCTGCGGATCGTATTCTGTGCGCTCATCGCGGGCACAAGCTACATGATGCAGACCTTCTCGGTGGCGTTCGGGACCGCCGGATACAAGCTGGATAAGCCGACCATGCTCCTGACGACCACAGTCTCGGCAGTGATCGCCCTCGGAATCACGCCCCTGGCAGGATTCCTTGTGGACAAGATCGGCCGCAAAACGATGTTCCTCATCGCAACGGGCGGCGTAGGAATCACGATGGTGCCCTACCTCTGGTCAATCACGACCGGCAACTGGTCGCTGATCTTCCTGTTTGGCATCGTCAACTACTCCCTCTTCTACTCAATGGTTAATGCGTCCTGGCCCGCGTTCTTCGCCGAGATGTTCCCCGGCCGGCTGCGCGTCTCCGGGCTCGCCCTTGGCACCCAGATCGGCTTCGCCATTTCGGGCGTCATCGGCCCCGTACTCTCGACAGCACTCGCTGGCCCCGATCTGAAAGATTGGGTCGGCCCGTCCATGGTCGCGCTCGGGTTCATGGTCCTGGCAGGGATCTCAGCCCTCACCGCGAAGGAGACCAAAAAGTACACGCTCAAGGAACTCGACGAGGTGCAGCAGAGTGAGCGGGAGACGGCCGTCCTCACGGCCGCGACCGTGTCCGCGGGCACAGCTACAGCTACCCACGGCCTCGCTGGTTAGCCTGGAATGCAGATGTGACGGGTAATCCGCCCCTGAGCTGATCGCGAACTGGCTGTACGGGGCGCAACATTCGTTACGTCGTGAATACGTGAAGACCTCTTAGTCTTGGTGGCCGTTACACACCGCCAACGACTAAGAGGTCTTCGTGTTCCGCCCGTAATGCCGTCTGGCCTTTCTTTTCTGACAAGGGTGGCAGAATTTCATATGCCCAACCCTGACAATTGACCGGGGCCTACAGGCACTCCAATAAGGAAGACATAAGTGTGGACTTTTCACACCTCATTCGGCCGGACCAACACTCACCGCAACTCCCCCGGGTAACAATAGCGGCCTCCCAAGTCCGTTCCGAGTCACGGAGGTGCGTCATGTCGCACCCACAGCCCCGTGCCGTCGACAGGTGCGTGCCACCGAGCTAACCCGAAGGAACGGAAACGAGGCACTGCAAGGACCCTGTGACAGCAGGCGGAAAACCCACCAGCCAGGGACTTGACCCCGCCACCCACACACCTGGATAGGCCACGCGACGGCCAGGCCACAGCCGGCGAACCAACCCCGTGTGAGTGACGCCACCACAATCTTTGTCACCGCGTTAAAAGCAAAAACCCCTCTGACGAGGGGATATGCTGTGCCCTAGGTGGGACACGAACTACATTCAAACCCTGGAAAACACCGGAAACTCCGGAAAACATGTGGAATCCTAAACAGTCCAACCGGTGTGCGACCCACTTCGACGGTGGAAGTGTCGACGTTGTCCACGCCCCCATTTGCCCCTGAAATGTGTCCCACACGCCAGCCCGGCATGGCCGGCCCGGTATCCGGAGAGCTATGTGGATGGCGCCACAACGTCCTCCAGTACTGACCTGTCGAAGAAACGGATCTCGCCCGTTGCCTCGAAGAACACCGGAACTACTGATGTGCTCAAGTCTTTGGAAGTTTCGTAGATTTCAGCCGCACCCCCGTGCTTCCTGGCAATTGTTCCGACCAGCTCCGTACCGCGAACCCGAACAGTTCGATATTTGTAGCTCATCATGGCTCCTTCGTCGGCTAGGGCACACCCTACCCCTTGGGAGTCCCGCTTCGGGAGGTCGTCTCCTACAGCGCCAACACCTTCGGTGGCGGCGTCGGATCACATCTCCATAAACGCAGTGGAAGCGTCGAACTGCACTCGAGTCCTTATCAAACACTGCAGAAATGGCTGCCGTCTGAATGGGCAGGCGGCACAGCTACCAGGGCATCCACCCACCGTCCCCATACTCAGGGAAACCGGCCCCAGTCACCGCGGGCACCGCCGAGCCGATGGGGATCAAACACCCCTCGCCCCTGAAATAGGTCCGAACTCTGTGACAGCGACCCAGGATATGCCTTTCGGCTATCTCAAAGTGAGGCCAAACCCGACAAGCCCACGCAGCAGCCAACGAAGCAGAGCCAATACGATCAGCAGGGGTCCTTGGCGCCGGACTTAGGGCCAGCCAGCTGGCCCTGCTCTGCAGTTGCACGCTTGCGTCTCCCCATCCGGTGGAGCTGGAAAGCGTGGTGAAGAGCTTGGACAGGCAGCCCGACACCTCTACTCCCTATCTAGTGCCCATCACATTGCCCTCCCGAATCCCAGTGAATTAGGACCCTGATGTTCCTTGGGTACGCTCAAACCGGACGTAGACGCCGGAAAAGGGAAGACTTGGCCTCGAGACTAAGCTGTCGCTTTCCTTGCACGGCCCGGCAGCCAGCCTCATTATCGCGTTGGCCCCGAATGGAAAATGAGCGGGAACTCACCGGCGACGTCGCCAGTGCCGTCCCCGACTTTTCCAGCGAGGAACAGGGCTACCACAAGACCCCAAGCCCCGCCGGACCCAGGTGACCGTCATCGGCGGTGCGATCGGCACCGGCTTGTTCATGGGAGCCGGGGCCCGGCTTCAGCTTCGGGCGTACTGACTTGTCTGTCTGGTTTTCGTGTAGTGTCTGCTGGCGATGGTCCACACATATGACTTACCGACCGCCGTCGATGATCTCGCCTCTGCTCCCCCGCGGAGGGCCTCTGGTAGCGCCAGGGAACGCATCCTGGACGCCGCTTACGAGCTGTTCCTACACCGGGGCATCCGCGATGTCGGCATCAATGAGTTGATCTCAAGGGCCGGGGTCGCCAAAGCCACGTTCTACACGCACTTCACGTCAAAGGATGAACTGGTCCTTGCCTACCTGGAGCGCTGCCACCAGGACCTGACCGTTGAGGCGATCATCGCCGACACCGGAAGGCGGACCGCGAACCCCGCTGGCCGGATATTGGCTATTTTTGATGTCCTGGATGGGTGGTTCCGCCAGGATGACTTCCAGGCCTGCGCCTTCGTCAGCACCATGCTGGAAATGGGCCCCGCCCACCCACTGGGAATTGCATCCATCGAGTATTTAGCGCAGGTCCGGGTGTTCATACGGGCCCTGGCCGTGGAGGCCGGCCTTGAACAACCCGACATTTTCGCCCGCTCTTGCCACATCCTGACAAAGGGTTCGATTATTTCAGCGGTCGAGGGAGACCGGGAGTCAGCGGTCTTCGCCAAACGCATGGCTGCTTCCCTCATCCGAGACCACGGAGGTGAGGTCCCGATCGCCCCCTGACGTTTCGTTATCCGCGGACATTGTTCTCCGTTCTCTTGGCGGTTCCAAGATGCTGCAGCCCCTTTATCCACCATTCCGTTGAAGGAACAGGAGCCATTAGAAATGGAAACCCCGGACTACGCCCGTTTTGTTCAGGAATGCATTGCCGCCGATGCGGCCGATGACCACATACTCACGGAAGACCAGTTCTACGGCGTGTACCTGAGCTGGTGCGCACTGCAAGCACAAATCCCCGGCCCCTGCGAATCGTTTTGGGCGGCGATGTTCCAGCAGGGCATCCACGAACGACGCGCCAACGACGACCGGTGCATACGGCCGGGACTTCGAATGACCGGTCCGGCCGCTCTGGACTACATCCTCGCCAGCCAACCAAGCTTGGTCTGACTAAGGCTTCTGCCAACTCAGGCGCGTGGACCTGACGGGCTCGACTAAAATACTCTCGTTGCGGGTGTCCGATGAAATGGAGTGCCGCTAGTGAAAGGGACACCAATGTCAAGCAATCTGCGCATCACCCCTGCCGACCCGTTTCCCGAGGATCTGGAAACACTAAAAGACGAGAAACTGCAGGTTCTCGACAGCCAGGTCCAACGCCAAATCGACCACGAAATCGTGACCGATGGTGAGTCTCACCCGGAGACCGAGTTCCGCCACTACGAGCTTGATGCGGAGTTCGAGCAGCGCGAGGACTAATCCGCTGCTCGTGGCCCCGAAGGACCGCTTCAATACTTCGGTCCCTCACAGTGGCCTTCATGGCTGTCGAAGAGCGGGCGCCTAGCCGCAAAGGGGGGCCTCCGCCGAGCTGCTGCAGCGACACGACCTATGGCATTGCCTTTGAATCGCCGCACTCGGCTAGACGACTTCCTGAGAGTCGCTTCTGATCCCCCGCATCTCCAAACCGATTAGGGAATGGTGCCTTCGCAGGCTCCGCACCCCAGGCTTCCACTTCACCCTGAACACCACGTCCAGGCCCCGTGCAGGCCGAAGGTCTATACTCCGCTCATGCCCGACATGAATTCCTGGCCTACCGGCCGCCTCCTATCAACCGCGGCCAGGCTCGTCGAACATTCATGGAACGAGAAACTGGCCCATGCCGGGCTCACCCACGCCGGAGTGATAGCCCTCGATGTACTATCCAGAGCCGAGGAGCCCATGAGCCAGGCGAAAATTGCCCAAAGGGTCCGTGTCCAGAACCAGACAATGGGCAAGACCTTGACCCGCCTGGAGGCATGGGCCTACATCCGCCGACAGCCCAGCCCTTCCGACCGCAGAAGCCAGGTCGTCTCCATCACCGACCTCGGCGCCCGGGTGATCAGCGAGGCCCGTGAAGTGGACCGCACAGTATTGACTCATTCGGCAGCGGATGGCGGCAATCTCCGCAAGGAACTGCAAGCCATCGTTCAACTGCTCGCCTCCAACGCCATGCAAAACCCGGCAACCGGTAACTACACGCCTCCTAGGACATATCGCTAGTGGAAGACAAAGGCCGTCTCCTGTAGCACTCGGGTTGGGAGCTCTGCGGCGGTGCGCCCCGGCCCTCCCAGCCCGCCGCGCCAACGGACGCCCAATCCTGTGAGCTCTGGAAACATGCTTTGTTCGTCGGAACCGTAGCTGTGTATTTTGGTCGGCGACCCTTGGACTGGAGCCGGAAAGTTGCGTGGCGAGGCCGGGGAGGAGGATGCTCAGTCCCTGGTCCAGCTCAAGGTCGCCGTCATACTCAGCGAGGACGGGTCCCAGGGCGCGCAGGTGTGGGAAGTCTTTTGCCGGCAGCCGGTGGAATCCGAGGCGGAGGATGGCTTCGTTTTCGTTCGGGTCCGCAACGTATTCCTGCAGTTCGTTCCGAATGTGCCCGTAGAGGAATCCCTAGTACGTCCGGTAGACGTGGAGGGCGTCGGCGGGGGTAAAACCGGCGTCTATGAGCAGTGCCAGGATCTGTTCGAGGGGCCGGATGGTGCCCAGTGGGTGCAGACCCAACGGTGTGGACAGTGGCCGGGTGACCAGCAGCGGGACGACGTTGGGATGCCGCAGGGCAGAAGCCGCAGGTCGTGGGCGATTTGCGCAGCTGTGCCTGCCAGTCCGGGTCATCGGCAAAGATCGCCAATTCATTGAGGACTGTTTCAGCGACACCATCCTGCAGGGCGGTGCGGTTGGCGGCGTAGCGGTGGAGGCTCATCGGGTCCCGCCCGGGTTCCTGGCCCAGCCGTCGCATCGTCAAGGCATCCAGGCCTTCAGCGTCCACCAGTTCAAGAGAGGTGGAGAGGACAATTTCCCTGCTCCGACGCACCCTCGGGGGGACTGCAGAGGTCGGGGTGGGGTTAGGAGAGGCCATAGCGAAACCGTCGTGTGGAGACCAGGCTCGCCGGAGCCGCGATACCAAGACCACCGGTTCCCCGGTTGAATGCGCGGTGAGGACTGCGCGCATCGTCGTTCTCGGTCTGGTCCCTCCGATGAATCTCCGTGCCTCGTCTGGTCGTAGCGTTAGGAGGATGTTACCCACCTCACGTTACGACCTCGGTTACGACCTATGAACTGGAATCTGACGCCAATAGGCGATGGCGGCTGCGAGGCTGGCGCCGACAACAAGACAAACCATCGCCATGGGAACAAATGCGCTCGTATCCCCGCTCCTGACGATCAACGCCATGGCGGCGATGATGCTCAATCCCATCAGCACGGAAAAAACTAACGCGGGCACTGTCAAGAACAACCCCGTCGGGTTCCCGCGCAGCGCGAGCACTCCGATGATGACCATGCCCGGCAGGACCAGAGACAAGTCAATGACATGGACCGGGTTCACGATAAGCCCGGCTACTTCCAGGCTGGGCGGTGGCTGCCCTGAAATGGTTGCTGGAGCTAATTCGCTCAGCCACAGCAGGGCAAAGAGTGCGCCGGTGCCGATCAGGACCCACGCAGCGAATGCCCGTGCGGCGCCGTGAGGGTATGCCGCCGGGCGCACCCTAGTAGAGAGCCCAGCGATCAAGGTGTAGAAGACAGAGCCGAGAATAGCGACGTACACAAGAAACAGGCGACCGAAGTGCACGGCAAAGGCATACACGATGTAGGCATACAGCAGATAGAACAAGGTACCGACCCAGAGTTGCGTCGCTCCCATTGAGCCTGTGCGTATCCTGGTCGCACTCCAGACGAGAACGACAACCGCCAGAAGATTGCCGAGGTCTTGCCCTCGGGCCTGCAGGAGCCAGTTCTCGGTTTCCTTCTGATACGGCCAAGAAGCAAGCAGCCCGAGCAGGCTGGCCAGAGTGACGAGCAGGGCAATACCAAAGGACGCCATGAAAAGCGACGTTCCGCGTCGTTCAACCGCCGCCTCTGAGCGGTACGGGCCGGTATCCATATCGAAAGACTAGCGGACACGCTCAGCTTCGCATCTGTGCGTGCCATAGGCGGCCCGATGGCACGCCTCGGCCCGTAAGCTCAGCTACGGGACGCGAGGCCCGCGAGCTCCGTCCCCAACGTTGGCGCGTTCGAGCTCACCGTCGGCGACCGGGCATGCATAACCGTGCACGCCGAAGGTCGCGGGCTTCACGATGGGTCGGAATCCAAGCGAGACAAGGCGTTTCATCGCCTTCTTCGCGGCAGACCCGGGCAACCGAGGGCCAACGACTCGCGTATCGAACGTCAGTACAGGAACAGGGCGACCAGGCGAGGCGTGCGCTTCGATCCACTCCCAAATGCCGCCTGCTGGGATGTGCTCTGCAGCCTATTGCTTCGCTGACTCGCGTGTCGCCCCGGTTGACATGGAGAAAGCGTCGGTTCGACCACCTACCACCAAGAGATCCAGGTTGGAGTCCAGTGCGCCCGGTGCTGAGCCTGCGTCGACCACGTCGGCGCCTTCGCCGATTCCGGCTGCGATCGCGCGCGCGAGTTGTTGCGTGTTTCCCCAAAGCGATTCGGAGACCACTACTGCGTGCGACTTGCGGCGCTATGTGGCGGCGTTTTCACGGTACTGAATGTCACCCCAGATGACGCTGCAAATGTGGAAGCTCGTACCAAAAGCCGGCGGAGATTTAGGCGGTTCTCTCAAGGTCGGATGAGGATTCGTTCTCCCGCTCCTGCAGGGCACCGGTCACCGATGCTGTGAGGCTGTTGGCGATGTGGGTACGAGCGAGTTCCGCCGCTCCGGGCCCGTCTCCCGCGGTGACGAGTTCAAGGATTCGGTGGTGCTGGTTCAGGTCAATGGTGCGGGGCTCGTCAGCGGAAGGCAGCTCCAGGCCGATGCGCCGGTAGCGGTCGGACTTGTCCCAGAGGTCATCCAGGAGCTTGATCAGGGTCGCGTTGTGAGAAGCAGTGTAGACGGCGCGGTGGAAGTCGCGATGAGCAATGATGGCGTCCTCTCCCCACACGCGTGTTACAGGGAGCAGTTTTTCGGCGGCCGCCCGGATGATGGCGACATCAGCGTCGGTCCGGCGGTAGGCGGCCAGTTCCGTTGCGGACGGCTCCAGCGAGAGGCGGACTTCCAGCAGCTCGCGGGCTTCGGCGGCGCTCATGTCGGCAACCTTCGAGTCGCGGTGGGTGTCCATCGTGATCAGCCCCTCGCTCGAGAGCCGACGGATGGCTTCACGCAGGGGGGTGATGCTCATCTGCATGTTCTCGGCCAACTCGTATTGGGAAATACGCGAGCCGGGGGCTAAGGCGCCGGAGAGGATCATCTGGCGTAGTTCGCTGTACGCCAGGCTGCCCTTACTCGAAAAGACGTTGGTACTCATCTGCCGCTCCAAATCTGCGGGAGCGTTGCCCCCGCCCCTCCAAGTGTAGCCCTTCTGGCAGCATCTTATAAGAAATTTCGCCACGGGCTTGTGCCCGCGCTCACGGCCAGCTAACCTCGATTCATCGTCTTATAAGATATTCGCTACTAAACAACACCTGATGCTCGGCCAGATGGTATCGACCCGAACGGCTCTATCCCCATCAGTTCCTCCATCCGGAATGCGTTCATTGACTTCACCAAGATGGACTGCACGATCATCGCCGTGGTCAGCGACGTGTTCGTCGATGGCAAGCCCCTGGTTGGCTACGGCTTCAACTCCAACGGCCGCTACAACGCTACGGGCATCCTGCAGGACCGCATCCTGCCGCGCCTGCTGGATGCTCCTGCCGAGGACCTCATGGATGAGAACGGCGAACTGTCACCGGAGAAGGCGTGGGACATCATGATGTCCAACGAAAAGCCCGGTGGCCACGGCGAACGGTCGGTCGCCGTGGGTGTGGCCGACATGGCGCTGCACGACCTCGCCGCAAAGATCGCCGGTGTCCCCTTGTACCGCTGGATCTCGGACCACTACGGTGACGGCAATCCGGACAAGGACGTCTTCGTTTATGCCGCCGGCGGCTACTACGCCCCCGGCAAGACGCTGGAAGACCTGCAGAACGAAATGCGCGGCTTCCTCGACCAGGGCTACAACATTGTCAAGATGAAGATCGGCGGCGCCGACCTGGCGGAGGACCTCCGCCGCATCGAAGCCGTCATCGACGTCCTCGACGGCGATGCTTCCCGCCTCATGGTGGACGTCAACGGCAAATTCGACCTGGACACCGCCCTGGAATATGGAAAAGCCATCGATAAGTACGGACTGTTCTGGTACGAAGAAGTCGGCGACCCGCTGGACTACGCCCTCAACGCCACCCTTTCCGAGCACTACAAGAACCCGATCGCGACCGGCGAGAACCTGTTCTCCCTCCAGGACGCACGGAACCTGGTCCGCTACGGCGGCATGCGCCCGGACCGCGACTTCATCCAGGTCGACCCGGCCCTGAGCTACGGCCTCACCGAATACCGCCGCATCCAGGACATGCTTGCCCAGCACGGCTGGTCCTCCCGCCGCTGCATCCCGCACGGCGGACACCAGTTCTCCCTGCACATCGCCGCAGCCCTCAAGCTCGGCGGCAACGAGTCCTACCCCGGCGAATTCCAGCCCACCGGCGGCTTTACCGACGACGCAGTCATCGTCAACAGCCGCGTAGCCCCCGGCGACCTTCCCGGCATCGGCCTGGAAGGCAAAGCCGAGTTCTACAAGGTCCTGCGCGGACTGCACGAGTAAACCACCCACACCTGTCTTGTCCCGGGCAGCAGAACTGCCCGGGACCAGGCAACCACCCCAAACTTCTCTGTCTGACGTGCAAAGGAGCACCCAAGATGTCTTCCCACACCATGCAGCACCACCAGCATTCCCCACACCCACCCAAACAGCTCTCTCGGTTCGGGCGCCTGATCCGCGAACTCTGGTTCCAGGTGCTCCTGGGTGGAGTCCTCGGCATCCTCGTCGGTATCTTCATCCCGCAGGTCGGCTCGCAGCTGACCCCGCTGAGCGACTGGTTCATCGCACTGGTCAAGATGATCATCATCCCGGTCGTCTTCTGCGTCGTGACCCTCGGCGTTGCGTCAATGGACAGCCTCCGCAAGGCAGGACGAATCGGCCTCAAAGCCCTCGGCTACTTCATCGTCCTTTCCCTGATTTCGATGCTCATCGGCTTGGTCGTGGCGAACGTCTTCCACCCCGGCCAAGGCATGAACATCGACGTCTCCAAGCTGAACGCCGACAAGATCCCGGGCGCCGGCAAGAGCTTTGACGGCATCGAGTTCGTCAACAGCCTCATCCCGGCATCCTTCTTCGGCGCCCTCACCAGCAGCGCCATCCCGGCCGCCCTCCTGGTCTCCATCGTCTTCGGCGCAGCACTGAACCTCTCGGGCGAATCCGGCGTCCTGCTCACCGGCGGCATCCGCGCCCTATCCACCGTTATTTTCCGGATCGTTGGCTGGCTCATGCGCCTGGCACCCATCGGCACCTTCGGCGCCCTTGCCGCCACCGTGGCCAAGTACGGGGCCACCAACCTTCAGCAGCTCGGCTTCCTCATCCTGCTCTTCACCGCCACATGCATCGTTTACGTCCTCGTCGTCCTCGGCATCATCGCCCGGACCTGCGGCCTGAACATCTTCACCGTCATGCGCTACTTCAAAGACGAGCTCCTGATCGCCCTGGCAACATGCTCCAGCGAGGCCGTGCTCCCGCAGGTCATGAAGAAGCTCGAAAACATGGGCGTCGGCAAGCCGACCGTCGGCATCGTCATCCCATCCGCGTTCTCCTTCAACCTCGACGGATCCGCGATCTACCTCACCATGGCATCCGTCTTCCTGGCTCAGGCCGTCGGGATCAACCTCTCCTGGGAACAGCAACTGGCCATGGTCGGCATCATGATGATTTCCAGCAAGGGAACAGCCGGCGTCGCCGGCGGAGCCTTCATCGTGCTCGCCGGCTCCCTCGGAGCCGTCAGCGCCATCCCCACCGCGGCCCTCGCCCTCATCGTCGGTGTTGACCGCCTCCTGAACGAAGGCCGCGTCTTCATCAACGTCATCGGCAACGTGCTGGCAACAGTCGTCGTCGGCAAATGGGAGAAAGACTTCGACCTGGCACAGGCCCGCAACGTGATACACGCATCGGGTCGAAAGAAAAACGAACTTCCTGCAAGGACGGCCGACCACGTCGAGAGCGAGACGGTCGACGCCCACTAAACCCTGACAGGGCCGCCTCTCTCCCCGGGGCGGCGGCCCTGCCCATTGTGCACTTCACCCAGCACCAGCCCACCGCTATACCGACGAGGAACACCACACCATGGCCCGGCGCATACTCATCACTACCGACTACCTGCACGCCGGAGATACCGTCTACGACCTCCTCCGCGACCATGGCCTGGAACCCGTCTACGCACCGTCCAGAGGCTCACGGACACTGGAGGAACGCCGCTCACTGTTCGACGGCATCTCCGGAGCCATCCTCGCCAGCGAACCGGTCACCGCCGACATGCTCTCCGCCGCCGCATCCCTGAAAGTCATCGCCCGCAGCGGCGTGGGATACGACTCCATCGACGTCGAGGCCGCGGCCGCACAAGGAATCAGGGTCTGCAACGCCCCCGCAACAAACCACCACTCGGTCGCCGAACTGGCCATCGGACTGATCATCATGTCCGCACGCCGCCTCCTGGAGGTCACCACCGCCGTCCGCCAAGGCGGCTGGCCCCGGGAAGCCGGCCATGAGCTCCGAGGTTCCACCCTGGGAATAGTCGGCTACGGGCCCAGCGGACGCGCCACGGCAAGCCTGGGCGCAGCGCTCGGCATGAACGTCCTGGTCAACACCGCCCACCCAGACCCAGCAAACACCACGTTCCACTACACGGATCTCGACACCGTCATCGCCAACGCCGACTACCTCTCCCTGCACACCCGCGCAGGCCAAAGCTCCGGCAAACTCATCGACGCGCCCCGGCTGCAAAGAATGAAACCCACCGCAGTCCTTATCAACACCGCCCGCGGCTCCCTCGTGGACGAACAAGCCTTGGCCAAAGCACTCTCCGACGGCACTATCGCCGGCGCCGCACTGGACGTACTCGAGAGCGAACCCCTACCCGACGACAGCCCCCTACGCGGCCTGGAGAATGTGCTCATCACCTCCCACCTCGCCGGACAAACGATCGAGGCACGGGCACGGGCCGGGCTGGCAGCCGCACACGCCGTCATCGACGTCCTCGAAAACCGCGAACCGGCCCACCCGGTCGACCGCTAACCCCAAACACCGACAAAGAAGAAGAAGGTTCCCTGATGTCGAAACCCCACCGCATCGCAGTCATTCCCGGAGACGGAATCGGCACCGAAGTCGTACCCGAAGGACTGCGCGTCCTGGACGCCGCAGCCGCCGCCTTCGACCTCAACCTCAAATACGAGCACTTCGATTACGCCTCGGCTGACTACTACACCCGGCACGGGAAAATGCTGCCCGACGGGTGGTTCGAGGAACTAAACCAGTTCGACTCCATCTTCTTCGGCGCCGTCGGCTGGCCCGACGTGGTCCCCGACCACGTCTCGCTGTGGGGAAGCCTCCTGCAGTTCCGACGCCATTTCGACCAGTACGTCAGCCTCCGCCCGGTCAAGCTCCTTCCCGGGGTGCCCAGCCCCCTCACCGGGCGGGACCCGGGCGACGTCGACTTCTATGTCGTGCGCGAAAACACCGAAGGCGAATACTCCAGTATCGGCGGGAAAATCTTCGAAGACACCGACCGCGAAACAGTGGTCCAGGAAACCGTCATGACCCGCACCGGCGTGGACCGCATCCTCAAGTACGCCTTCGAGCTCGCCCAGAGCCGGCCCAAGAAGCACCTGACCTCCGCCACGAAGAGCAACGGCATCTCCATCACCATGCCCTACTGGGACGAACGCGTGGAAGCCATGGCCAAGGGCTTCGTCGATCTGGAGGTCGACAAGTACCACATCGACATCCTGGCCGCGAACTTCGTCATGCACCCCGACTGGTTCGACGTCGTCGTCGCCAGCAACCTCTTCGGCGACATCCTCTCCGACCTCGGACCGGCCTGCACCGGAACCATCGGCATCGCACCCAGCGGAAACATCAACCCCGAACGCAAATTCCCCAGCCTCTTCGAACCCGTCCACGGGTCCGCCCCGGACATCGCCGGCAAAGGCATCGCCAACCCCATCGGCCAGATCTGGTGCGCCGCCATGATGCTGGACCACCTGGGACAACCCAAAGCCGCCGCCGCCATCACCACCGCCATGGAAACCGTGCTCGCCAACGGACATCAGGCACTCACACCGGACATGGGCGGCAATGCCACCACAGAGGAACTGGGCAAAGCAGTGGCATCGGCCCTGACGACATCATGACCCCCTCGACTGGCCCCAGCAACGGGCGCACACCCGCCTTCGGAGAGCGGATCATGCTCCGCCAGCACCTCCACTGGCGCCGGCTCATCGGAGAGACCGTCCAGATCCTCCAGCACGACCACATCATCCGCACCGGAACCGTGGATGCCGGGCTCTGCCACCGGTTGACATCGACAGCACCATCCCCGCACTTGGCCTAGCACGGAGACCCATGACGCAGCCCACCTACATGCCCCAAAGCACCGAAGACACCTCCTACTCCACCCCGGTGCCAGGCAATGTGCTTCCGGGCTTCATTCCGGAACGCAATATCCCTGCAGAGATCGCCCGTTCCTGGCTGCTGGTCAATGCCATGAAGCCGGAGCTCTTCGACCAGTCGGCCGTCTCCCGTGCCGATTCGATCATCCTGGATATTGAAGACGCGGTGGACCCGTCGCAGAAGGACCAGGCCCGGAACAACGTCATCGACTGGCTGACCGCCGGTGGCAAGGCCTGGGTCCGGATCAACGACGCCACCAGCCCGTTCTGGGCCGATGACCTCGCCGGTCTCCGCGGCACGCCCGGCCTGCTGGGAGTCATGCTCGCCAAGACCGAATCCGCGGACCAGGTGACCGAGAGCTACCACCGCATGGACGGCAAGACGCCCGTGATCCCGCTGGTGGAATCCGCGCTCGGCATCGAGGAAGCCAACCACATCGCCAAGGCCCAGGGCGCGTTCCGCCTGGCCTTCGGCTCCGGTGACTTCCGCCGCGACACGGGCATGGCCGCCACCCCCGACGCCATGGCCTACCCGCGCGCCAAGCTCGTCGTCGCCAGCCGCGTCGGCAACCTCCCCGGCCCCATCGACGGCCCCACCGTCGGCACCAACCATCCCATCCTGCGCGAGCAGACCGGCATCACCGTGATGATGGGCATGACCGGCAAGCTCTGCCTGGCCATCGACCAAACACCGGTCATCAACGAGGTCATCAGCCCCACGCCGTCGGACGTCGCCTGGGCCACCGACTTCATGAACGACTTCGAAGCCAACGGCCGCGTCATCCGCGACGGCTCCGACCTGCCCCGCCTGGGCCGCGCCGAGAAGATCATGAAACTCGCCGTCGCCTTCGGAGTGCAGCCGGCAGGTTAGGGCCTGCGCCCAAGGGGACCGAAGCGGCACGGATGCCGCTGATGAACAACTGCTACCGTCCGGCACGTCCGCCCACCGCCGTAATCAGCAACCAAGATCTGAAGAGAGAACGAATGGCCTACGCAAACTACCGATACAAGGGTCACAACTACCTTGGCGAAGTTCACGGCGAACACCTCATCCCGCTGGCCGGGCTCACCGACATCGGACCGGAAACAACCGCCGATCTCCTTGCCAGTGCCGCCCGCCTGAGGGAATCACGGGTTCCCCTGTCCGAAGTCACCCTGCGCGCGGCGTCACCAAAGGCCGGCAAGATCCTCTGCGTGGGCCTGAACTACAAAGACCATGCCGACGACACCAGCACGGCCACCTTTCCCGTCCTCTTCCCCAAGTACACATCCACCCTCATAGGACCCGCCGACAACATCATCCTTCCCCCGGAATCCACCCAAGTCGACTTCGAGGGCGAACTCGCCGTCATCATCGGCAAGACAGGCCGCCGCATCACCGAACACAACGCCATGGACCACATCCTTGGCTACTGCGTCTCCAACGACGTCACCATGCGCGACTTCCAGAACAAGTCCCGCCAATGGCTGCAGGGCAAGATCTGGGACAACACCACCCCGCTCGGCCCGCACATCGTCACCCCGGCAGAAACCGACATCAGCAAGGCCGGCATCAGCACCAACCTGAACGGGGAAGTCGTCCAAAAATCGGACCTCTCCCACCTGATCTTCAGCATCCCCACACTCATCGCCACCATCTCCGAATTCACCACCCTGGAACCCGGGGACGTCATCCTCACCGGCACACCAGCCGGAGTCGGATACCGCCGTGACCCCCAACTGTTCCTCAAAGACGGTGACACCATCACCGTGAGCGTGGAAGGGATTGGCAGCATCACCAACACCGTCAGGGCAGAAACCACCTGACGCATACCTTGTGGAATTTGCCGATAGGTGGCGTTCTGTCTTTGGTCAGTGTCGCCAGTTCTCTGTGACGACCACGTCCCGGCGGAGCCGATCATCGGCACAGCACGCCGGCACGAAGAACCAAGCATGGCCGTGCTAGTCGCGATGGTTGTATTCGAACCGTTCGGTGATAACGCTGCCACTGGTTGCCGCCAGCCCGATAACGCGGCCAGTGAACCCGCCCGCGACCTCGGTGGAAAGATACCGGCCATCCATCCTGGCGAGTGTCCTCAGCTGGCCGTGCTCACGAAAGCCCAAGCCCACCCATGCAGAGCGGACACTGTTCGGCGAAGGCGACGGCAGCAGCATCAAAGTCCTCGACACGCCGTTGGGCCGGGTTGGGGCCTTACAGCGCTTCGAACACCTCCAGCCGCTGACAATATGCCATGTACGCGCAGAACGAACAGATCCACGTCGCCGGCTGGCCCTGCCTCGGAATCCTGGGCAACGTGCCGGCGCTGAGCCCCGAATCCATCATGGCCTGCTCCCAGACATACGCCCTCGAAGGCAGCGCCTTCGTGATCACCGCCACGCAAATCATGTCCGATGACGGAGCCCTAAAGTTCCCAACAGCAGACGGAGGACCCACGCCCGTCTACACAGGCGGCGGTGGTTACGCCCGAGTGTACGGTCCGCACTCCAGCCTCATCACAGAGCCTCTGGACCCCACCGAGGAAGGCATCGTTTACGCTGACCTCGACCTGGCGGACATCGACCTTGCCAAGAACACCGTCGACCCCGCAGGCCACTACGCCCGCGCCGACGTCACACGGCTAATCTTCGACGACACGCCCCGCACCCCGGTCATCCGTCACAGCACCATGCCGAAGGCGCCTACACAGACCCAGTCGTCGCTTGAGGCTCAGTGGGACGAAGCTTCAGAAGCAGAGGCTTCCGCGCATGTGTGATCCACGGCCCCCGTAAGGCACCGCTGAGCCATCTCCTTCGCTGACGGAACAAGCAGAACTCCGAAACAGATAAAACAGGAAAACCAGCGCCCCCGGCCGTACTCCGAGACTTAAGGTTGCGGACATGGCCGGTCGCCGCTGTCTCGAAACCTCAGTGCCTCAAATCCCTAGCGTTTCGAGGCATAGAGGCGGCAGGCGAGACCTGGCCTGACTGCCTCTTGCACCCGCGGAGGGCACCCGAAGACCACGTGTTGGGGGCCCCAACTGACATCGGACTCAAGTTCACTCGGCCTTCGATAAAGCAGACGTAAGTGTGGACACTGTCCACCCTCTTTGGCAGGACAAACCTCGGGCGCGACTCTTGTGGGCACGCCGTAAGACCGACTCCCGGGGCGCTCTTTGGCGCGATCTCCGAAGTCATGTCGTCCCCGCTCCCCCGCCCCATGAATAGGTGTGGGCCCCTCTGGACCCACCCAACATGACCGGAAGGAGGTAACGCAGGAAACCCTACTGCGGCAGGCGGAAGGCCCACCAGCCAGGGACTTGAACCCGCCACCCACACACCTGAATAGGCTCCGCGGCAGCCAGACCACAGCCCGCAGCCCAACCCGTCAGACGACGCGACCGCAAGCTATGTACACACGTCAAAGCAAAATCGCCCCTGACGAGGGAATACGTCGTGCCCGAGGTGGGACTCGAACTACATTCCAGCCCCTGCAAACACTAGGAATCCGCGGAAACATGCGGAATCCGGAGCAGTCCGTCGGCAGTATCATCGGATCCGAAGGGAAGAGTGTGGACAATGTCCACACTCCTCTTTTCAAGTAACACCTGAAAGACGGACTGTAGCGCTTAGTCAGGAATTGCCTGCATCGCCGGGGTGGGTCCGTCTACGGCAGCGGTGCCGATACTGACACGGGGGTCGAAGGCGATGGCTCCGGGTTCGACCGCGATCAGTCCCCCATCCACCGGGATCGTGGCTGCATTAACGTACGAGGCCTGATCGGAGAGCAGCCAGGCAATGACATCGGCGGCCTCGGAGGACGCGGCCGGGCGCCGACTGGGGACGAACGCAGTGGCAAGGCTGTAGGCTTCCTCGCGATGGATGCCGCTGTGTTCAGCAAATTCGCCCATCTCCATATCCGCCATTTCCGTCCGGGTCCAGCCAGGACATACCGCGTTGGCGCGCACCCCGAGCGGTCCGTAATCGACCGCGATGGATTGCATCAACATGGCAAGGCCGGCCTTCGTGGCGTCGTAGCCCGCGATTCCAGCCGTCGCGCGAAGCGCTGCTGCTGAGGCCACCCCTACGATCGAGCCGCTGGCTTTGATCAGGTGCGGCAAGGCGGCACGGACTAGTAGGAAGGGCCCGGTGAGGTTGGTGCTGACCATGGCGTTCCAGTCTTCATCGGACAGCTCGCCGGCACTCCCGGCGCGGACAATTCCGGCATTCAGTACGAGGCCGTTAATAGCGCCGAGTTGCTCCACGGTATCGGCGACCAGCCGTTCCATGTCGGAAGCGGAAGCAACATCCGCGACGACAGCGCGGGCGCCGGTCATGTCAGCGACTCGGCTTACAGCTTCTGGGCGGCGTCCGCAGACGACAACTTCCCACCCTTGGCCCCGGAGTGTTGCGGCAGTGGCGGCTCCTATTCCGGTTCCTCCGCCGGTAATAACTGCAACTGATTTTTGGGGGTCATTCTGATCTCCCGGTTCTGTTTCGAAGGTGTGTGCTTTCGCTTACTCGTGGAGGACCGATCGTCAGACTTCAAAGACGATGCGGGCATACCACTGGGCCACCTCGTGAATACGTTGTGGTCCTGGAGGAAACGAATTACCGTGCTGCCGCCCGGGAGGCGGCAGCACGGTAATCGTTTTAGATAACTTCTTTGGCGTAGTCGATATCGCGCTTGCTCTTGCCGAACACCAGGCCGGCGAGCATCACCGCTGGAATGAGCATGAGCAGCCACTTCGCGGCGGCGTTGTCAGGCCCAATGAGGGAGTCGTAGTTCTCGATCGTCACGTACCCGATGTAGGAAAGGATCAGGGTGGAGAGCGTGGGGGCGATCTTCGTCGCCCAGATACTGGCGTTGTCTTTGGTTCGGACGAAGAACACGACGATGGATACGGACGCCACGATGAGGATGGTGATGAAGGCTGCCGTTGCCAGGGCGCTGAACCAGGCGAACACGACGGTCAGTGGGTCTGCGCCTAGGACTAGGAAGGTAACCACGACGATGCCGACGGCCACGCCGTTGGACAGGGCTGCGGTGGCGGGACTCCCATCCTTGGAAACGGTGGCCAGCCTGGCCGGCAGGACTCCGGCACGGCTGAGGGCGAAAAGGTAGCGGGCGAACATGTTCATCAGGCCCAGCAGCATGGCCAGGTAACTGGTCACGACGAGGACCTGCATGGCCATGCTCAAGACGCTCCCTCCGCCTTCGGAGGCGAGGTTGAAGATGAATCCTGCAGGGTCATCCGTTGCCGCCTGTTGGATGTTGTCCACCCCGATGGCCCCTCCGATAACCCAGATGGAGAGCGTGTAAAAAATTCCGACAAAGGCGATTACGGCGTAGAGGGCCCGCGGGATGGTCTTGCGGGGGTTGATTGCTTCTTCCGAGAACACCACGGTTGCTTCGAAGCTGGTGAAGCACAGGAAGGCGAACAGCAATGCAATGCCCAGGCCCGGGCTGAAGAGGTTCTCAGCGGTGAAGCCGGAGAATGTGAAGACTCCCGGCCCCTTGCTGGCAACGAGCACAATAACCAGAGCAGCAACGACGAGGGTTTCGCCGATGATGAGGACGGCCAAGAGTCGGATGCTCGTGTCGACGCCCCGCATGGTGAGTGCCGTGGTGATGACGAGCAACGCGACGATCCAGACGAGCGGGGGCACGGAGAGTCCCGTGATGCTCTCCAGCAACTGCCCGGCGAAGACGCCGAACTGTGACCACAGCCCGACCTGCAGGCTGAGGTACATCAGCAGCGCCAGACCAGCTCCTGCGGTGGCCCAGGGTGTACCGAGGCCTTTGGCGATGTAGGCGACAAAGCCGCCGGCGTTGGTGACATGCCTGCTCATGCGTAGGTATCCGACGGCGAAGAGTGCGATGAGCAGTGCGGCGATCGCATAGATCAATGGGGCTGCAGGTCCAACCGCAGCAAAGACCACGGGACCCGTACCGACGACAGCCGCCATGGGGGCCGCCGCTGCGATGACGAAGAAGGCGATGGCGAAGACGCCGAGTTTATTTGAGCGGAGATGGCCTGCTTGCGGTTGGACAGGTGTGCTGGACGGCGTCGTTGCCGGCAACTCGCTGACATTATCAATCATGGATTTTCTCTTTCGGGCAGATAATGGCCGTAGCCGTGTTCGGGCTTCCTCAGACGAGGAGCCGTGCCTTGAGTTTGTTTGTGAGCGCCGGAGTGATGCCGAGTCCGTCTTCCAAGTAGGAGTGACGTGATCCCCAGGCGTGCTCCACGCTGTGCCATGCGGCTTCGAGGTACCCTTGCCGCGCTTCCAGCAAGGGTGTGATGACTGTTCGCAGGTGCTTGTCGATGCTGGTGACGCTGCCCGCTGAGTCTCTGATGAGGTATTGGTTCTCCGGTAATGAACTCTGAACGTAGTCTTCGAGGATCGCGGTTTCAGGTACCCCCAGGATGGTCAAAAGGATGGCTATTGCCCATCCGGTTCTGTCCTTCCCAGCCGAGCAGTGGACGACGACAGGCAGCTCAACTCGAGCCAATGACTGAAGGAAATTGGCAAATACCGGTGGGTTGCCTGCTATGTCACGGGCATAGAGCCGGTGCATTGCCTCTTCAGCCCGCACTGCCGTAAGGGCCCTGCCAAGCTCGCTCACGCGACCTTCGCGAACCGCAGACCACAGCCACGCGTCCCTGCTGTCTTTAGCCTGTAGTGGCGTTTGTACAGCCGTTAGCGCAGGCACGCAACGGTCTTCGGTTTCGGATTCCCAAGGACTTCGCAGATCCATGAAGTGCAGGCGTGCCGCCGCCAGCCTTTGACGATCCGGGGCTGTCGAGTATCCGAAGTGTCCACTCCGGTACACCAGGCCTTCAGCCACACGGGATCCTCCGTGCGCTGGCAGTCCCCCGAGGCTTCGGAAGTTCCGGACGCCCTCAAGGCAGTTAGGGCCAGCCAAGCCTGGTGTGACCTGTTTCATACATAAAAGGTAAACACTGAATGTTTCGTACTGCAATAGAACAAGTTAAATATTTGTTGCATGACTAGTTCAGAACTTAGGCATAGTGTTCAATGTTTTCAACCGCTCCAGAGCGGCCGCGGACCCCCTTTTCAAAGTTTGCACAGACTGTTCACTTTTAGGATCCGATGTGCAATCATGTGAAGCAGATCACCAGCACCCCACACGAAGGACCAGAAATGAGCGCCTCCAACAAGCCCCTCTCCCTTCGGGAACGAAACCGTATGAGAACCCGCGGCGACATCCTGGACACCGCAGCTGAGCTGCTGAGTTCGGAGGGGTACGCCTCTACCGCGCTCGAGGTTCTTAGCCAGCAGGCGGGTATTTCAAGGGGGACCATTTATGCCCACTTCCCCGGCGGAAGGGACGAAATTGTTCGCGAGGTGTATATGCGGATCGCCGACGCAGTGTACGTACGCGGCATCAGCCTGCGGGATCCCCTCACGGACCCCGCCGCAAGAATCACGGCGTTGGCCACCGCGCTGGTGGAGGCGACAAAGGAGCCCAAAGGCAGGTTCTACGGGGTGATGGGACCGGACCTGGTGTCGGCCCTCTCGGACGTCATGGGCTCGACTTCCCGCTCTTTCGAAGAGCTCATCGCGCGCGATCTAAAGGATGCCAAAGACAGACGCACTTTGCCTGAGGACGCGCCCACCGAAGCCTTGGCCGCAACCATCACCGGGGCAATCCGCGCTGCCGGGGCTGCTGCTGCACGTAAGCCGGAGGACGCCGAGTAAGCCGTCACGGCTATCCGGCTACTCATGGACGGACTTCTAGTACGAGCCACTGTCTGACCCGCCAAGGGTTCGAAAACCACTAACGGAGGAATTTGTGTCAACACAACACTACGACGTCATCGTAATTGGACTGGGCCCCTGGGGCTCATCGGCGGCGTGGCACTTGGCAGCCCGCGGCAAGTCCGTGCTCGGCCTGGATAAGTTCGCACCGCCACACATGCACGGCTCGCACGGAGGCGCCACACGGCTGGCCCGGCAATCCAGCAGTGCAGGAGCCCAGTACACCACCTTCACAAAGCGGACCTTTGAGTTGTGGGACGAGTTGGCCGCGAAAACCGGGACCCGTCTGTTGGAACGTTCGGGAACTGTGTTCGTCGGCGAACCCGGATCAATGTGGTTCGACAAAACGGTGGCCTCCCTAGGCGCGTCCGATTTTGAGTACCACGCCCTTGACGCTTCGACAGCACGGAAGCGGTTCCCTTGGGCCACCATTGATGACGACGAAGTCGCCGTATGGGAGCCAAACGGCACCGTTGCCCTCGTTCACCCCGCCATCAAGGCCCTGCAGTCGGAGGCTCGCCGGCTCGGCGCAACCCTGCGCACGGGAGAAGCGGTTCAAGGCTGGGATGAGAGCGCTTCGGGCATCGTCGTGAGCACCGATCAGGGTAACTATTCAGCCGACAAGGTCGTCGTCACCGTGGGTGCCCGCGCCAACCATTTGATGCAACTGGATCTGCCCTACAAAGTGGACCGTCAGGTGCTGGCCAATTTCCGCCAGGACGGGCCACCGAAGCCGGCCATCTACTTCGCCAAGCCCCCGGGATCGGACGAGGCACCGGCTTACGGTTGCTCCGAGCCTAACGGTGAATGGAAGTTCTCTGTCCCCGGGAAGGGAAACTGGATCGATCCCGAGGACCTCAGCCAGGACCTCAGGCCCGGAGACCTCGAACGGATCCAGGAAGTCCTCAGCGCCAGGCTCCCGGACATCGACACCAACCCGGTATCTACCACCGTATGCATGTGGTCTGAGGTGGAGGACGGCCATTGGGTTATCGGTGGACACCCGGAGTCGTCCAATGTCGTCATCGGCACCGGAGACATGGGCCGAGGGTTCCGCTATGCAGCGGTTGTTGGTGAAATGCTGGCTGATCATGTCGACGGCATTTCCCGTCCAGAAACAAACCTGTTCCTGCCTTCACGCTTCGCCACAGCAAAGGCATAAACCGTGACACCGGCAGACGTCCTGACCGCACCGTTACAGAGCTTGTGGGAGCTCGTTAAACAGTGCGAACAGTGCAGCCAGGACCCCCTCCGACCCCAACACAGTGCACCTGCATTCGAACATCGAAGGACATCCAATCCTAATGACCATCGTCCCTGATACCGAAATCACCAGCATTAAGGCGGTGCTTTCGACGAACCCCGACTGGGGTGGCTGTCACGTCACCGCACATTCCCTCTCCGGCGGCCAGGCCCATAAGAACTACCTCGTCGAGGACGGTTCCCGTCGCTGCGTCGTCAAGCTCTGGAACAACTACTGGGAAACGGTAGGAGTTCTGCCCGCTGCCCACGTGGTTCTGGAAAACACGAGAATTGCCGCCGAGATCGGCGTAGGCGCGCCCGTCATAACAGTCTCAAACGAACCCTTGGCGCTGGCCCTCGACTTTGTTCCGGGAGGCCACCCGAGGCTAAGCGACGACGATGACTCCGTCACCCGACTCGTCCCTGCCCTTCACCGGCTTCATCACTCCGGCCGCCGCTTCCTCAACGACATCAACCCCTTCAACCTGGCCCGACAAAGGATGGAGGCCGCCAGAAGACAAGGTATCGAGCTGCCGCCCGGAACGTCAGCCATCCAGGCCCTGATGGACCGTCTGGAGACCGTCCTGGCCCTGGATCCTTCCCAGTTTGTTCCCTGCCATCTGGACATTTGGGATGCAAACATCATCAAGGACACCTCCTTAATGACCTACAACATTATCGACTGGGACCTCGCCGGCAACTCGGACCCGTGCTACGAGATCGGATTTATTGCAGCGCAAAACGGATTCGGGAAAGACAAGGCACAGGCACTCTTCGAAGCCTACTTCGGCAACACTGACCCAGTAAAAATGGCCCGCGCCAGGCTCTTCATGGCGGTGGCTCATTGGTCCAACAGCGGACTGTGGATCACCGCAATGGGCAACGCCGCACCCAACGACGACGCCGACTACGCAGGGGAACTGCGTACCTGTTGGGAAGGGTTGATCACTGAAATAACAGCCCCTGACTTCCCCGACTTAATAAAGGCAGCCGCAAAACCGGCAGCTCTCGTCTAACAAAACCCCCGCGCGCGTTAGCACCTAACCAGGGCTGGCTCTACGCCAGTCAATACAACTACGCCCTTAAACAGGAAAAGATTTCGGAGCAACAGATGAACGACATCACGCAGCAAGAAGCACACAAAATAGTTGAAGCAGCACGAGAGGCAGCCCTGTCCTCGGAAACCCTGATGAACATTGCCGTGGTAGACGCCGGCGGAAACCTCAAGGCCTTCACCCGCATGGACGGTGCGTGGCTCGGCAGTATCGACATCGCCATCAAAAAGGCACGCACGGCCCGTTACTTCGACATGCCCACCGGAGACATCGGCTCCATCTCGCAGCCCGGCGGACCGCTGTTCAACATCGAAGTATCCAATGGCGGCCTGATCTCCTTTCCCGGAGGCATCCCACTGACCAAAGACGGGGTCACCATCGGCGCCATCGGTGTCAGCGGCAGCACCGTGGAAAACGACCACCTGGTCGCTACTGCCGGCGCCAACGCCCTCTAACCGGTTGCCAGGGCTTACCATCGACCGTCCGACCCCGGCAACACCCACCGACTCATGTTCCGGACTCAAATCCGCACCAACGGCCAAGGACAGCAATGACACTCGAAACAGCCACAGAACCGGCGCCCGACGCGCGCCTTCAGGAAAGCCTCGTTGACCGCCGCGAACGCACCATCGGGCGCCACTCCCCGCTGTTCTATGCCACTCCCCTGGAAATCGTGGTAAGCGAAGGCGTGTGGGTCCACGACGCAACCGGCAAGACCTACCTTGATGTCTACAACAACGTTCCCCACGTCGGACACTCCAACCCTGTCGTCCGCGAAGCAATCACAGCCCAGCTGCAGACCGTCAACCTCCACACGAGGTACCTCAACTCACGCGTCGTTGAGTACGCCGAAAAGCTGCTGGCGCTCTTCGATTCCCCCTTGGAGCGGGTATTTTTCACCAACAGCGGATCGGAAGCAAACGAGCTCGCGCTGCGAATCGCACGGCAACACACCGGCAACACCGGCATCCTTATCTCGGACCACAGCTACCACGGCAACACCACGACCCTTGCCGAATTGACCACCGGCCTCCAGGTCAAAGAACCCCTCGGCGCCCACGTACGCCCCCTTCGTATTCCGGACGCAGCAGGGCTGACACCGGCTAAACGAAAGCGCCTCCTCCAGGAAGCGCTGCGCGACGTCGACGCAGCCATCTCCTCGCTCCAGGCCGAAGGCTACGGAGTCTCAGCCATCCTGTATGACCCGCTGTTCTCAACCGAAGGACTCCTGCAGACCCCCGACGGCTACATAGAGGCAGTCACCGACCGGGTCCGGCCGCCGCATGGACTGATCATCGCGGACGAGGTCCAGTCAGGCTTCGGACGGACCGGCAACCACATGTGGGGCCACCAGGCTTTCGGCACCACCCCTGATCTGGTGACACTTGGCAAGCCGATGGGCAACGGCCACCCCGTAGGCGGCGTCATCACCACACAAGCACTGATGGAGGAATTCGGGGAAAACAACACCTACTTCAACACATTTGCTGGAAACCCCGTCTCGTCCGCAGCCGGTCTTGCTGTGCTGCAGGTCATGGAAGAGAACGGGCTTGTTGAAAATGCGCACCAACTCGGCAAGTTCATCGCTGACGAACTCGCAGCCCTCGCCAAGGGCAACCCCAGGATCAAGAGCGTACGCGGCCGGGGCCTCTTCTTTGGCCTGGAGATCGTCAATCCCGACGATGCGACGCCGGACCCTGCCGCCACCAAGGCACTCACGGAAGAGATGCGTTCCCGCGGCGTTCTCATCGGAAAGATCGGTCGCCACGAAAACGTCCTCAAAATGAGGCCACCGCTCGTCTTCGAACTCAAGGACGCCCAACACATGATCGAGCAACTCCGCCTGTCACTGGCAACCCGCAATAGCCCAACTGATCAAAACCAACGGTGACCATCCGGATCTGCACGGAACAACAACTAACCACTCAATGAGGAGAATGCCATGAACACCACACCCGTCCTGACCGAGGGCTCCGTTGCTGCCCGGACCATCTTCAATCCCGCCACCGGTGAACCCGTCGGCGAAGCGCCCGTCCACACAGTCGCGGACCTGCAGCGCGCCATCGACGTGGCCGTTGACGCCCAACCGGCGTGGGCCACACTCGGTCACGAGGCACGGTCCGCCGCACTGCTGAAGGCCGCCGACGCCATCGAAGCCCGCGCGGAAGAACTCGCCCAGCTGCTCTCCCGCGAGCAAGGCAAACCGCTGAACGGCCCCAACGCCCGCTTCGAAGTCGGCGCCTGCGCCGCCTGGCTCCGCGCCGCCGCCGGGACCCCGCTCGAAGCAGAAACCCTGGTCGATGACGGTGAAACCCGTGCCGAACTGCACTACCGGCCCATCGGCGTCGTCGGGGCCATCGGACCATGGAACTGGCCCATGATGATCGTCGTATGGCAGGTCGCCCCCGCGCTGAGAATGGGCAACGCCGTAGTGGTCAAACCCTCCGAATACACCCCGCTCAGCGTGCTTGCCCTCGTCGAAACCATCAACGAAGCCCTGCCATCCGGTCTCCTCACCGTGGTCTCCGGCGGCCGCGACGTCGGCGAAGCCCTCGCCTCCCACCCCGCCATCGGGAAGGTCATGTTTACCGGCTCCACCGCCACGGGCAAAGCGATCATCAAGTCCTCCGCGGACACCGTCAAGCGGCTCACCCTGGAACTGGGAGGAAACGACGCCGGCATCGTCCTGCCCGACGCTGACCCGAAGGCCATCGCCGAAGGTCTGTTCTGGGGTGCCTTCATCAACACCGGCCAAACCTGCGCTGCCCTGAAACGCCTCTACGTCCACGACGACATCTACGACGCCGTCTGCGACGAACTCACCAACGTGGCCAAGGCCATGCCAATGGGTAACGGCCTGGACGAAAACAACGTCCTGGGACCGCTGCAGAACAAGGCACAGTACGAGATCGTCGCGAACCTCGTGGAGGCCGCCAAAGCGTCCGGGGCCCGCGTCCTCCTCGGCGGCAACCCGGACACTGACCAGCCCGGCTACTTCTACCCCACCACCCTTGTGGCCGACATCGACAACGACAACCCGCTCGTCGCCGAAGAACAATTCGGCCCCGCCCTGCCCATCATCCGCTACAGCACCATCGACGAAGCAATCGAGAAAGCCAACGCCCTCGACGTCGGCCTCGGCGCCTCCGTCTGGTCCTCCGACCCGGCAACGGCACGTGACGTCGCAACGCGCATCCAGGCCGGCACCGTCTGGATCAACAAGCACGGCGCCGTCGACCCACGTATCCCTTTCGGTGGCGCAAAACAATCCGGCTACGGGCTCGAATTCGGCGTCGAAGGACTCAAACACCTCGGCGTGCCCCAGGTCATCAACGGCTGAAACACCACTGACCGGTGGGGGCACCGCCGCGAGCGGTGCCCCCACCGCGGAAGGCCAAGGCTGAGGGCCACCTGCTTGATACAGCTACCGGTAGTGCCAAGCGATATTGCGGAGGATTCCATGAACCGCCACACCCATGCAGTTGAAGTAGAGGACTGGTCCATGCTCCAGACCGGCGACAGGGTCGCCGTTTCAGAAGACCTCTTCTACCAGGACGGGCTCCAAGTAGAAGAAACAGCAGCAGACATCGGCGTGATCTGGGTCCGCAGACTCTCCAGTGGTGACCGCCAGCTCCTCAGCGTCGGGACCCACAGAATCTGGCATCTCGGCACCGAAGACATCTGATCCGCCGGTTCAACAGCAAGAACACAAACGAAGGAACACAGCCTCATGGCCCATACAGTCCAAGCAGTAGTGGTTAAGGAAAAGAACGCTCCGGTGTCGCTGGAGACCATCCTGGTGCCGGATCCGGGCCCGGGGGAGGCGCTCGTGGACATCCTGACCTGCGGTGTCTGCCACACGGACCTGCACTACAAGCAGGGCGGCATCGGCGATGATTTCCCGTACCTGCTGGGCCATGAGGCCACCGGCGTTGTCAGCGCCGTCGGCCCGGACGTCACCTCGGTGGCCCCCGGCGACCGGGTCATCCTGAACTGGCGCGCGGTGTGCGGCCAGTGCCGGGCGTGCGCCAAGGGCCAGCCGCAGTACTGCTTCAACACCCACAACGCCACCCAGAAGATGACCCTGGAGGACGGAACGGTCCTCTCTCCCGCCCTGGGCATCGGTGCCTTCGCTGAAAAGACGCTGGTGGCCGCGGGGCAGTGCACCAAGGTGGACCCCGACGTCGACGCGGCCGCGGTGGGCCTGCTGGGCTGCGGCATCATGGCCGGCATCGGTGCCGCTATCAACACCGGCGAGGTCAAGCGCGGCGAGTCCGTGGCAGTGATCGGCTGCGGCGGCGTGGGCATCGCCGCGATCGCCGGCGCGAAGCTGGCGGGTGCGACGACGATCATCGCCGTTGACATAGACGACAACAAGATTGAGATGGCCAAGTCCCTCGGCGCCACCCATGGCGTGAACTCCAAGCAGGAGGACGCGGTGGAGGCCATCCGCGCCCTCACCGGAGGCAACGGCGCCGACGTGGTGATTGACGCCGTCGGCCGTCCCGAAACGTACAAGCAGGCGTTCTACGCCCGCGACCTTGCTTACCGCGTGGTCCTGGTGGGTGTGCCGACGCCGGAGATGACGCTGGAACTGCCGCTGCTGGATGTCTTTGGCCGCGGCGGGTCGCTGAAGTCCTCCTGGTACGGGGACTGCCTGCCCTCCCGGGACTTCCCGATGCTGGTGTCCCACTACAAGCAGGGCAACCTGGACCTGGACGCGTTCGTGTCCGAGCGCATCACCATCGACCAGGTGGAGGAGGCCTTCGGACGGATGCATGAGGGCAAAGTGCTGCGCTCTGTCGTCGAGGTCCAGCCGGCGGGGGCGCGGGCATGAGCGCCACCATTGAGAACCTGGTTACCTCGGGCACGTTCTCGCTCGACGGCGGCACCTGGGATGTGGACAACAACGTCTGGATCGTGGGCAACGACGAGGAATGCGTCATCATCGATGCGCCCCACGACGCCGCCGCGATCATCAACCAGGTCCGCAGCCGCAAGGTCAAGGCCATCCTGCTGACCCACGCGCACAACGACCACATCGGTGCCGCCCGGGAGGTCGCAGACGCGCTGGGAGCACCGATCCTCCTGAACCAGGAGGACCTGGTGCTGTGGGAGCAGGTCTACCCTGACGCCAAGCCGGACCGCTACCACTCCGACGGGGACGTGTTCGAGGTGGGCGGGGCAACGCTGAAGGCCATCCACACGCCCGGCCACTCCCCGGGATCCACCTGCTTCTACCTCGAAAGCGAAGGGACCGTGTTCACCGGGGACACGCTGTTCAACGGCGGCCCGGGTGCCACCGGCCGGTCCTACAGCGACTACCCCACCATCCTGAAGTCCATCCGCGAACGCCTGCTGACGCTCCCGGCTCAGACCGTGGTCCGCACCGGCCACGGCGACAACACCACCATCGCCGCAGAGCAGGAAACGCTGGCGAAGGTCCCGCAGTAGCGGCAGGAACGACGCAATAAGCCAGTGAAAAGCGAGCCGTGAACATCCGGCGCGCGCTTTTCAAAGACACCACGAGGGCGACCCACGCGTCAGGAGCTGTACCCGCCGAGGTCTTCGCCGAACGACAGTGCCATTGTTCCGCTGCGTTTTAGGGCGTCTATCACCACAGCCGGCTCGATGGCCTGGGCCCGGGCGGCCCATTCTGAGCCTTTCAGGTATGTGGAAAGTGCGGCGCGGCTGGGAAAGACGGCATCGACAACAAGCTGGAAGTCACCGGCGAGGACCGCGGCGTACCGGACTGACGGGGAAGGAAGCATTTCCGCTTCCACGCGGTCCAGTTCCGGAAACGGCACTTTGACCCATAGGAGCACCTCTACCGGCAATCCGAGCAGCGCAGGCTCGAAGACTGCACGGATGAACAGTGTCCCCTCGCGCCGCATCCGCTCCACCCTGCGCTGGGTCGTCTGCACCGAGAGTCCCGTGATGCGCGCCAGTTCCTCGTAACTGGCGCGGCCATCGCGTTCCAGTGCCCTGAGAAGTTGCCGGTCCTCTTTGCCCAGTTGCTCCACGTGTTCCAGGGCGGTCGGTGCCTCCGAGTAGCGGGTTCCGCCCATCACCTCAATTTCTTCCGGCGTCAGGACGCCGGGATTCCACTGGTGCATCGTTCTGGGATAGCTGAGGACGGGATACGTGGCGGCCGATCTAACGCCCGGGATGCTCCCTATGTCCCGGATCAACAGTTCTGCAAACTTGGAAGCAGGGCTGGAAAGCTCCGCCGCGCAATCCGCGGAACCGGTGAGGATGTAGGTGTACAAGGTCTCCGGCCGCCGCGCGAGGGCGGCAGCGGCGATGACGGCCGCGCCGGGATTGCAGGCAACCTTCAGCACAAACTGTTCCAGATGCCTGAAGCGGCTCGGATTGGGCAACGCGCGTATCCGCACCCGCCCGTCCCGTAGGAGCTCGGAGCCCCTCCGCGCCACCGTCCGTTCAGCCTCGCCCAACGCCGCGGCCACTTTCGCCCATGAAGCGCGCCCGTCAACCTGCAGGGCGCCGACAATCCGTTGGTCGAGCTCGTCCAGCACATCCATGTCCCGCTCCTGTCACGACGTCATCGTCACCTCCGATTCTAGACTTCCCGCCACACTTTTGGCTGATTCTTCCACTTATCTCGAAAATTGTTGCCGGAAACACGTGACGCAGCACACGATTGTTGACGAAATCAACACCGACCGAAGGAAAAGCAATGTCAGAGACTGTGGCAACTACGCGTCAGGGGGCAGTACGCGGCGTCATCAAGGACGGCACCATCAGCTGGCGCGGGATCCGGTACGCCTCTCCCCCGACGGGGCCCCTGCGGTGGCTGGCTCCCCAGCCACCAGAGCATTGGGAGGGCATCCTGGATGTGGACCGGTTTCCCACGCGCGCCCCGCAAGTGCTCGCCACCGAGCTCGTCCCGCCTGGCGGGGCAACGCCGTCGGACGATGACTCGCCCATGGGTGAGGACTGCCTCTTCCTCAATATCACCGCACAGGCCCAACCGACGGACTCGCCCTGCCCGGTTCTGGTCTGGTTCCACGGCGGCGGATACACCTGGGGATCAGGAGCCAACTTCATCGGCGACGGGACGGCCCTAGCCCTCGAAGGCATCATCGTGGTCACCGTCAACTACCGGCTGGGGGCCCTCGGCTTCCTGAAGCTGGACCACCTCCTTGGAGAGCAGTACGCCTCGTCCGCAAACGCAGGGTTGCTGGACCAGATCGCTGCGCTGAAATGGGTCCGGGACAACGTGGCCGCATTCGGGGGCGATCCTTCGCGCATCACCATCGCCGGCGTTTCCGCCGGGGCCAAAAGTGTGGCTAATCTAATGGCCTCGCCAATGGCCGAAGGTCTGTTCCAGCGCGGAATTATCCAAAGTGGCGGTGAGCATCTCAACACCCCGGACACCGCTGAACAGGTCACCCTCGGGCTGCTTCGCACCCTGGGCCTTAGCCCGGCGAACGCCGCAGAGCTCCTGACAATGCCCGTTGACGTCATCCTCGCCGCGCAGCAGGAGATTGCCGCCGGGGTCCGGGCAACCTGGGTCTGGCGCCCAACCGTTGATGGGACAGTCCTCCCCGAAGCCCCCGTCCACGCCTTCGCCAAGGGCCTTGCCAAGGGGATCAACATCATGGTAAGCGTGACAGCCAACGAGGCCGGGAGCTATGACCTCGCCGACCCGAGTGCATCGGAACAGTCACCACGCGTTCTCCGTGAAATCTTTGGCGACGAAGGGGAGCACGTGCTGGATACCTACCGATGCACATTCCCGGGGGCGGACGAGCGCCAACTTCACTGCACTGTCATGGCGGACGAACGGTACGGCATCCCCACCATTCGGCTGCTCGACAGCCAGTCCGACAATGCGTCCTGCTGGCGCTACCGCTTCGATGCCCCCAGCCCCGGCTACCCAAAGGAGAAGTGGGGGTTCCATGGAGCCGATGTTCCCTTCGTTTGGGACATTGGACTCGAGGGGGCAGATCCGGCATTGCAGACTCTGGCATCAGGAATCCGGCAGGCGTGGACAAGCTTCATCCACCACGGAAAACCCGAAAGCGCCGATCTGCCCTTCTGGCCGGAATACCGGCAAACAGAACGCTGGACAATGTTGCTGAACACCACCCCGACAGTGGTCCCGGACCCCCGGCAGCAACAACGGCAGGCATGGGAAACGGCAAAGTGGCAACCCGACACCTGGTGGACATTCCCCGCCCTGCACCCAACCAACACCACCACCGACGAGTGAAAGAGTCCGTACAATGACGTACACCCACAACACCGCTTCTGAAGGCACCGGGGACCTGCCAACCACCCTCTACAAAAAGCTCGCCTGGCGAATCCTGCCCCTGGCCTCCATCTGCTACGCCGTAGCCATCATCGACCGGGTCAACATCGGCTTCGCCAAACTCGAAATGAGTGCCGACATCGGGCTCTCGGCCGCGGCCTACGGCCTCGGCGCGGGCATCTTCTTCCTCGCCTATATCTTCTTTGAAGTGCCCAGCAACATGATCCTCGAACGCGTCGGCGCAAAAGTTTGGATCGCCCGCATCATGGTCACCTGGGGCGTCGTCACCATCGCTACCGGCTTCGTCCAAAACACTGAACAGTTCTACACTGCCCGGGTCTTCCTGGGCATCGCAGAAGCGGGCTTTTACCCAGGCATGGTCTACTTCCTGTCCCAGTGGTTCCCACGAAAACGCCTCGCCCAGGCCCTGGCACTGCTGGTCATCGCAGGACCCATCGGCAGCATGTTCGTCGGCCCCCTGTCCGGCTGGGTCATGTCCAGCCTGGGGGGACTCGCCGGTATGGCAGGCTGGCAGTGGCTCTTCATAATCCAGGGCATCCCGGCCGCCCTCCTTGGCATTATCTTCTTCTTTTCCGTCACCAGCACGCCGAAGGACGCCGCCTGGCTCACCACGGAGGAAAAGGTTGCCATCGCGGCAAGCCTCGGCCCCGCCGGCGCACGTGAAAAGGCCTCAAAACAGTTCAAGAAGGCCGTCACCAACAAAAGGATCTGGCTCCTCGGCTTTATCCTGGCAGCCAACTACATTGGCATCTACGCCGTCGTGTTCTGGATACCCACCATCATCAAAAACACCGGAGTGACCGATGTCATGACGATCGGGTACCTGTCCTCGGTCCCGTTCGCAGTCGCTGTCGTGGCGACCATCGCCCTTGGCATCTACTGCGACAGCAGCCAGGCACACCGGCGGGTACTGGTCACGGGCATGGTACTGGCCGCACTGGGACTCGTCGCCAGCGTGGCCACCGGCGACCAGCTAGCCCCCACCCTTATCGGCATCTCACTTGCCAGTGCGCTCTTCACCGCAACCGGCCCCATCATCTGGGCAGTCACCAACCTCCAGCTCAAGGGCATGACGGCGGCCGCCGCGGGCATCGCGCTTATCAACACCGTGGGATCCATAGGGTCCTTCCTTGGCCCCTACGTCATGGGGCTCGGCCAGGACTGGACCGGCAATGTCATCGTTCCCCTCCTGTTCATCGCAGGCGTGGCGGTAGCCGGGGCACTGGCTGCCCTTGCCATCCCCAGCACCCGGACGAACCCGGAACACATCGACGAAGGGCGTGACACCGCCCTGGAACCGGCACCTCAAGGGAAAGCAGGTGTCCAGTAGTGAGCACCCTTTCCGAGACAGTCCGGACCGTGATGGCGGCCTACAACAACCGGAACCCGGAACCCCTGATTTCCACTTTCCACGACGACGTTCAATACACCATCGTCGAACTCGACAGGACATACCGAGGCCTCGAGGAAGTCAGCGCCCTGGCCCGCAAGGGGCGGGACAAACCCGGTTTCACCTGCAGGAAGTCACATCGCACGGGCCGTTGATCGCCTTCACCTATGACCACCACAACCCTCTTGCCGGAATGAGCTACCACGGCCCAGGACTGGCCGTCCAAAAGTACGACGACGGGCGGCTGCTCGCACAATGGGCTTATAGAGCCTGAAAACCAAACAAAGGACGACGGCGGGATTCCCGCCGTCGTCCTTTGCCATCCTGATCACTGTTATCGCAGCAGCCCCGAGCAAATAGGCCCGAAGACCTGCTGCTGTCAAGCAAACTTAGGGAATACGGGCCCATCCGCAGGCAGTACGAGTCGATCCGCGGCCGTAAGTGTGGACAGTCTCCACACCTCCAAATCGGGGTGATAGTGACGTGCTGGGGCTGACGGAATCTTCACTGCGGGAGGTGGAAGGCTAGCCAAGCTGTTTGTGTATGGCTGATCCGTCGCCGTGGAAGATCAGGATTCGGCTGTGGCCGTCGATCCAGACCCAGAAGTAACTGGCATCCTCACTGATTTCGTCTACGCTGCCGTGTTCGGGTGCGAATCCACTCCTTTTGACGATGATTCTGTCGCCGGGGTTGAGGTGTATCCAGTTGTGATAGCTCAGGGGGTGGGCTCCGGCTGTGACCGTTGGCAGATCGGCCATTTGTAGTTCGGCAATCATCGTTGCTCCTTTCGTAAGTTGCTTCCAGCATGTCGCGGTGCTTCGGTTCGGACGCTTCAGGACCTGGCTGCCACATTGGTAAGCAGAGTTCCTTGGCGAGTACGGATATAGGGAAACGGGGCGTGCATTGTGCACGCCCCGTCCATTTCCTTTAGTACTGCTAGGTCAGTTCTGGGGTACTCCCTACATGCTTCGGGGCTGGGGACTCCTGCTCGGGGGCGTTGACTTCGCTGTCCTGGAGACGGGCCTTTTTCTGAAGCCGCTTTGCCCATGCTGAGGTCACGATCGGGCAGAGCACAGCGGAGACGACGACTGATGCTGCGACGAGGACGGTGGCGTGGTCAGCGGCCGGGGCGTAGACGGGGTTGGCTGTGGCGATGATGGCAGGGACAAGCGCTGCGTTGCCGGCTGTGGTTGCTGCCGCGAGGCCGGCTACGCCATCGCCGCCGGTGAGTTTGTCGGCGAGGAGCAGCACTGCTCCGCCGACGAAGACCACGAACAGGCCGAGGGCGATGCCGAGCAGGCCCGCTTCTACGACGGCGTTGAGGTTGATGGTCAGGCCGAGGGCTAGTCCCAGGAACGGCACCATGGCCGGTACCAGCGGGGCCAGGAGATGCCGCATGTTTTTATCGAGGTTCCCGAGGAGCATGCCCAGTGCCAGCGGGAGGATGGCGCCGACGAGTGCCTGCCAGGGGAATGCGGACAGGCCGGCGATGCCCAGGGTGACCATGGTCAGGAATGGGCCGGATTCCAGGGACAGGATGGAGTAGGCGCCGGCGTCGCGTTTGCGGCCGAACTGGCCCATGAGGGAGATGTAGAGCCCGCCGTTGGTGTCGTTCAGGGCAGCGACGAGTGCGAGGGTGGACAGGCCGGCGAGAATTCCGGAGTCGATGGGGGCCTCGCCGAGGAAGCGGCCTGCGATGACGCCGATGAGGATCGCGAAGAGAATTTTTGAGCCGAGGAGCACTCCGCCCTTTTTGAGGATGTAGGGCGTGGATTTGACCTCGAGTGTGGCGCCGAGGCAGACGAAGAACACGGCCAGCAGCGGAGCCAGGCCGGTGAAGAAGGCCCCTGTGAAGGAGCCAAAGAACTTACCTGCGTCCGGGGCCAGGGTATGAATGACGGCACCGATGCCGAGGGGCACCAGCATCATCCCGCCGGGGACCTTCTCCAGAGCTTTCTTGATGGGAATCGACATTGATTTCTCCTATTGAACAGCTGAGTGGTTGGGAACTGCGGTTCGGACCGTCAGTTCCGTTGCTTGTGGGGTTAGCCGAGGCCAGGGATGAGCAGGACTTTGCAGGCGTCGCCGGTGAGAAGCTCCACGGCGTCGTCAATTTCGCTGAGCTTCTTGCGGTGGGTGATGAGCCAGTCGAGCTCGAGCTTTCCGGAGTCCAGCAGCAACAGGCTTTGTTCCCAGGTTTCCCAGAGCCTGCGGCCGAAGATGCCGCGCAGGGTGATGCCCTTTTTGTTGATGTAGGCGGCGATGTCGACCTCGGCCGGGCGGCTGGGGTGTCCGACGGTGATGACGGTAGCTTCCCGGCGCACGGCTTCGAAGAGAGCGGTCAGGGTACCGGGGGCTCCGGAGCATTCGAAGGCGACGTCGAAGCCGCCGCGCCGCCCGGTCAGTTCACGGCAGCGCTCGACAATGCCGTCGTTCGGGTGCAGGGCAGTCGCTCCGAGCTTTTCGGCTTGTGCGCGGCGGTAGGGGTTGGGGTCGACGGCGATGACGTGGGAGGCGCCCATGAGCAGTGCCAGGTTCACGACGACGAGCCCGACCGGGCCTGCGCCGCTGACGAGCACTGCCCGGCCTGCGACGGAGTAGTTGGCGCGCTGGATGGCGTGGACGGCGACGCCGGCGGCTTCGAGCAGGGCCCCGGATTCGAGGGACAGGCCGGTGGGGAGCTTGACGCAGATGTCCTGCGGGACGGCGGCGTATTCGGCGAAGACACCGTCGATGTGCATGCCGAGGATGCCGGTGCGTTCGCAGGTATGGGCGTCGCCGGTGCGGCAGGGGAAGCACTGGCCGCAGGTCAGGTGGCTTTCGAGGGCGACCTGGTCACCGACGTTTAGGCCGGTGACGCCGGGGCCGACCTCGACGATGGTTCCTGCGCCTTCGTGGCCGAGGATGACCGGGAGGTTGAGGTTAAAGGCCTGGGCTGAGGGGGTCCATTCGTAGAGTTCGCGGTCGGTGCCGCACAGGGAGGCCGCGCCGACTTCGATGACGACGGAACCTTCTGTTGCCTTGGGGTCGCCGGCGTCGGTGACGTAAGTGACGCCTCGTTCGGCTGCGTTTTTGACTACTGCCCGCATGGGGGCCGCCTTTCGTTGGTTCTTGATGCGTGGAAGAAAAGTTTGGGGTGTTAGCTGGGGAGCTGGTAAGCGAAGCCGCGCAGGATGTCGGTGGGTCCGACCTGTCCGCCTTTGAGCAGCAGCCGGCATCCGCCGACGGCGGAGGCACCATCGGCGCGAAGGATGGGGCCGGCGGTGACGAACTGGTCGGAGACCCGCAGTTGGCGGACGCCCATGGCGATGAGGGCGTGGCTGGAGGTATCGCCGCCACAGACGGCGATGTCCCGGGTGAGTCCGGCATCGGCCATGCGGGCGGCAAGGCCGCCGATCAAGGTGCCGACGTAGCCGGCGTCCACTGGGGTGCTTGCCCCGTAGCGTGGGTCTGCCGCGCCGCGGGTGGTGTGAACGACGACGTTGCGCCCGGCCCGGAGCGCGGCGGAAACCCGCTCGTCCAGGGCGGCAATCAGGGCGGTGTCGTCGCGCTGCAGCAGCTCGGCAGGGACCGGGACGTCCTCCCAGCCATGGGAGGTTGCGTCGTTGATCTGCTCCGCTGTGGTGCTGGAGGCTGAGGCGCTGACGGCCAGTACCGGTCCCGAGGGCTTCTGCGGGCCGGGGTTGCGTGCGGCCTGCTCCGAGATGGACCGGGCCAGCGCGGCCATGATGCCACCGGATCCGACCACGATCGAGGGACCGTGACCGTGTTCCTCGCGGGTGAGCGCTTCTGCGACGGCGTCCATGTGGTGTTCGTCGACGGCGTCGACCACGAAGGCCTGCGCCCCGGGTTCCCGCCGCCGGTCCGCCCAGGCGTCCTTGAAGGTTCCGTCGTCATAAGCCGGCAGATGGATGGCCCCCGGTACCTTGTCGCCGCCGAGCTGTTCGGCCAGGACCTGACGCAGGTCCGCTTCGGACATGGGCGTGGAAGGGTGGCGGGACATGACCGGGTGACGGTCCAGACGGTAGATCTGGCCGGCGTAGGTTGCGTAGTGGTTGCTGAAAGCGGTGTATCGGCCGAAAGCGGGTTGGGCTGGCACTACCGGGATTGGTCCGTGCAGCGGGAACTGCTCGTGGAGCAGTTGGATACCGCGGCCGATGCTCCCGATGGTGGTGGAGCTGTCGAAGGTGGAGCAGACCTTGTAGAGCAGTACCTCCAGGTTCAGCGTGGCGATGCCTGCAAGGTCGCGGGTGACAAGGTTGTCGAAGGCTGTGCCGGACAGGGAACGGGCCGGCCCGGCGAACCCGACGACGTCGGTGTCCGTGGGCAGTGGGGCGTCCCCGATGACCAGCGCGGCTTCGAGCCCATAACGGTGGGCTTGGGCGAGGACATCGGCGGCTCCGGTGAGGTCGTCGGCGACAAAACCGAAAGCGGGCATCTCAGGCACCTTTCGCAAATGTCTGGACTGCGTGCAGGAGAGCCTCGTCCCCCGTGTGGGCGAGCGTGTCCGCTGCGCTCTGCAGCGGCACTCCGTCTACGGCTGCTTCCCAGGCCTGGCGAAGGCTCTGGACCCCGGCTCCTGGTCCGTCCGGGTGGGCAGCGACCCCGCCTCCGGCAAGCATCATCAGGTCGGTGGATCCTACTGCTTCGAATGTGGGCCCCGGGGTGGTGACGTTCTGCCCGGACGACAACACGGGCAGCGGTGCGATGGTCTGTCCGAGAGGGGCGAGCAGGCTGCGGATGTTAGAGGCCACTTCTTCGTCGAGTTCGTAGAACTTGCTGCCCAGTCCGCTGGCGTGCAGGTGGTCGGCGACGGCCAGGCGGGCCATTTGCTGCCAGACCTGGTAATCCATGCCGAGGGCCTTGGACCTCATGGAGGCCGCGAGACCGGCCCGGTGGCCGTGGATGGGAACCTCGGCGAAGCTGCGCAGCATTGCCAGGGCGGGCAGCCCCATGACAGGGATGTTCAGCATTACGCAGCGGCCGCCGGCCTCGACGACCAGGTCGTGGCGTTTTTGCAGGCCTGCGAGGTCACCGGTGATGTTGAAGGCGTACATGGTTGAGTGGCCGGTGACCTGCTCGGCGGCCCGGATCTCTTCGGTGGCGACTGCGACCCTGCGTTCCAGCGGCAGATAGGCCGGGTCAGTCATGAGTTCATCGTCCTTGATCAGGTCGATGGACGCCATGGCCAGGTCCCGGACAACCAGTCGGAATTCCTCTTCGGAAAGCCCGACGTTGGGCTTGACGATGGTGCCGACCAGGACGCCCTGGACGTCGCTGATGAGTTTGCGGGTCCCCTCGATACCGAAGGCGGGGCCGGGGTGGGCGGCGATGAAGTCCTCCGGCAGCTGGATGTCCTGAAGGCGGCAGGCGTATAGGTCGCCGAGTTCGAAGAGATTGCCTGCGATGGCTGTCTGCAGCGTTGCCAGGTCGGTGCCGACGTTCTCCATGGGGAAATCAACGGTGACCAGTGCTGCGCGGACCTTTTCCGGGTTCGCCCGTGATGGCAGGGAGGGGCGGCAAAAGCCGAGTTCCTGGACATCCGATATCCGTGCGGCGTGCCGTTCCCGGATCCGGGCGGATTCGCCCGGCACGGGCAGGAAGGTGCCGCTCGACTGTTCGTAAGCCATGATGGCGGCGGCCTTTTCCGGGTCAATTTCAGATTCTAGATAGTAGGTGCAACGCACCGAGCGCGGGTCACGCATGGAACTCTCCAATGTGGGGTTTTGAAACTTACGTATCCGACTGTCACCTGCAGGTACTTTCACTTCGCTCACGCGCCGATGACGGCTCAAGCAGGTGACTCGGGACTTCGCTTCACGGCATCTTCTGTGATTCGGGAACAAAGTTGTACGTACCTTTGATACGTACAATAATAGGTGGTGCGGATCACGTCAAGGCCGCCCCACCACACTGAACCGCCGCCGCGCAACCAACGTGAGGGCTAAGATGTGCACAGCGACAGAGGAGCCAATGTGAGCGTGGAATCAACAGAGTCAGCGGCGGAGCAGGCGGGACGCAGCAGCCCTCTGAACCGGGAAGGCGGGGGCCCTCTCCACGCCCAAATCCGGGACATCCTGCACCGGCAAATCGTGGACATGGGACTTTCCCCAGGCTCTTCGCTACCCACCGAAGAGGAACTGCAAAGACAGTTCGGCGTCTCCCGCAGCGTGGTACGCCAGGCGTTGTCCGGCCTCGCTGACCTGGGCCTGATTCGCCGCCAGCGCGGCCGCGGCAGCGTCGTAGCCGCTACACCAGTCCTCCGCCGGCATGTCCAGCGCGCGGGTGGCCTGGACGAACAGGCCGCAGCACACGGCCAGCGCCTGCGCACCCACGTCCTCACCGTGGAACCGGCCGAGCCTCCCTGGTAAGGCATCGAGGCCCTCAACACCACCAACACCTGGAAAATCGAACGGGTCCGCTACCTCGACGACCTTCCCGTGGCATTCATGCGGACCTGGGTCCCTCGCGACTTCTTCCCGCACTTCACCGTCGAACTGCTGGAAGATGCGTCTCTGTTGAGCCTGATGCGGGACCACGGCTACCACCCCGCCGGCGGACCCCGCCAAGTACAGGCAGTCTCAGCGGATACCGACGTGGCCGGGAAGCTCAACATCAACACGCGCGAACCGCTGCTGCTGCTTCAAGGCGTTACCCGCGACGCTCTCGGCCATGGCCTCGAGTGGTTCAACGTCTGGCACAGCCCCAACACGGTTTTCGATGTCGACGCACAAGTTACAACCCAGCCCGGAGGCGTCTCCCAAGAGCACATCCGCCGCCTTCGGACCCTGACCCAGCAACTGGAATCTGAACTATCAGATCTTGAGCGAGGGGCACACTAAAGGCTGCGATGCCGCCGCACAGAGTCACCTCTTGGCGGAAACGTTGAAATCCGACACCCCGCGGGAGCGCAACTGCCCAACAAACAAAGTTGCGGGATACTTGCCGCGCCTCGCGCCCGTGTGTACCAATTCCCGCGGTTTCGAGACTCTTGGGGCGCAGGCTTCAACGGGCGCTTCATTCTCCGTGCCGGTCTTCTGCGTGTCGCCGACGCGACGCTCCAGTGCACCCGGAACCGAATGCAGCTCAAACGCGACGACGGCCTGGGCTTGAGGTGCCTGAAAGCGTGTCGCAACACGGCGCTTGTGCCAGCGACCTCTATCGCCTCCAGAAAAGGCCTAGTCATGCACCACACATCGGACCGGCAGCCAGAAAGCTACGGCACGTTGCAGAGTCGGCGGCAGCATGCAGCCCTACACGGGGCGGCCGGATGCTACTTATCAATGTCGGGCGGACACCCGAAGCGGGAAAATGTTAAGCTTCGTCAACACTACTGGGGCCAATAGGCACTTGACCTGGGAAAACACTGTGCCCGAGGTGGGACTCGAACTACATTCCAGCCCTTGTAAACACTAGGAACCCGCGAAAACATGCGGAATCCGAAGCATTTCGCGGGCGGTACGAGGCACTCCGCTACGAAAAGTGTGGACATTGTCCACACCCACCACTGGGGCCAATTTCTCGAACTCGGCTGGTCCTCTTCTGGGCGAATTCGTGCACCGATCACCACCCCCCCTAGCTGCGAAAACGATGGGCGGGCCACGAACTCGGACGCCAGCATAGTGGTTCTGAAGGGCCCGATAGCTGGGCGCGTCCTCCGCGCAACCAGGGCGCTTCCGCGCCGTCCGCGGCAACCGGAAACTTCCCCCCAACCTGACTGCTCCTTCAGCCGAACGAAGTTTGCGGGCCCGACGCCGGTTGCCCAAGTTGCACTCCAGCTCCCCTCAACCCAGCAACTGCTCCCCTTTTAGAACGACGAACCAACTCAACGACCAGAGCGATATCAGGACGCCAAGGCCGCCACACCAAACTGCACGAGTACATGCATTGGTACAACACCGAAAGAATTTCCACGAAGCTCAAGGGTTTGAGCCCGGTACAGTATTGTGCTCAGTTGCTCGCCGCATAGGTCCACTGGCAGCCATCCCTATGGGACGACTCAAAGTCAGGTGCGCGGTCGACGCCCGGCAGCTACCGATGTCAAGACAAGAGGTGAAAGACTCCAGACATGGCGAATGCTCAGCATGGTGCGATGTCCAACGAACAGGGATTCCGGAAATACATCTTGGTTTTGCAGTGGCCAGCAACATCTGAGAATGACTTTGATGCGCTTATCTCGATGGAGGATCTGCTTCAGTCTGATCTTCCGGATGAATGCGGCGTCGTAGACGGGCACGACTTTGGCGCCGGCGAGATGAACATCTTCATTGAAACCGACCGACCACTGGAAGCCTTTGATCACGCGAGGACATCGCTGAGCACTGACAAGCGATGGGCCAGCGTACGGGCGGCATACAGGCCGGTAGATGAACAACGTTATATAGTCCTTTGGCCGAAGGCGCTTGAAGTGTTCTCAGTGTCATGATGCCAGCAGTGGAATTTACCGATTGCGACGGTGCGGCGTCCGGTGAAGGATCCTCTACCGAGCGCACTCGGTACCAAGCGGATAGGCCCTCTAGCGATTCACTCGAGCCGCGACCCTGAGGGGCGGGAGGGCTCGTTGCCGTTCAACCTTTTGTCGCTGTTGCGAGACGAAACGGCTATCGCCATAGTAAAGACCACGACGCAGGCTACAGGCACGGCCAACGCATCGGGAGCTATCGGGCTGAAGTTTCTGACTATCCATGCGACACCCGACCCAAGCGGGATCGCCGCAACCAGCCATAACCAATTCATCCAGCGCGGCGGGACTTTCCGTTCTTCCAGGTTCCCCATTGCCGAAGCATAATCCCGCCTCCAGCGGAATTCCCAGCTGCTTTCTTACTGGAACCAAACTGATACCAAGCCAATCCGGGCTGAGATTCGAAGTAGGCCACCGTCCGGTGGAGGATCCTAAACGGCAAGAGCTTAACGAAGAAGTCCCCGTCCGAGTGAACTGCTCCCCGGAAGTTGGACTGAGAAATTCAGTTCCGACTTCCGGGGAGCAGTTTTATGCATGCACGTAGTTCGTTGTCTGAGTTTCAGCGTGATGCCGCTGTATCGTGGTTTGAGAAGGGCATCGCGGATAGTGCGGCAGCGACGTTGCTGGGGGTGTCCCGCCCGCCGGTAAGGGTTCTCTATCGGCGGTGGAAGATCCATGGTCGAGGAGCGCTGGTGGCCAAGCCGACGAAACAGGTGTACTCGTTCGAATTCAAGCTCGCGCTGGTTGAACGGTTTATCGCCGGTGAGACTGCCCCGGATCTCGCGGCGGAGGTTGGTTTGTCCTCGCCCACGCTACTGAAGACGTGGGTCCGTGCGTATCGCCGCGAGGGCCCGGACGCGTTGCGGTCCAAGCCCAAGGGCAGGCCTAAGGCACCCCGGTGCCGCGCAGCCGGCCGAGGTATCGGAACTGGAGCGGTTGCGGCGGGAGAACGAACGGTTGCGGGCGGAAGTGGCTTACCTGGGAAAATTACGGGCCTTGAGGGCGCAGGAACGACGGTGAAGGTCCAAGCCCTCATCGCCCTCAAGGCTGACTTCCCGCTTCCGGTCCTGCTGCAGGCAGCAGCTCAGGTCCACGTTTTTCTATCATCAGGCGCGCATCCAGGGCGCTGATCCGCAGGAGTCCATCAAGGCCGCTGTCAGGGAAATTTTCGAGAAGAACCATGGCCGGTACGGGCACCGGCGAGTCCACACCGAGATGGTCAAGCAAGGGTGGACGGTCGCGAAAAAGACCGTTCTGAAGCTCATGCGGTCCCTGGCCCTGGTGTGCAAGGTCCGGCGGAAGAAGCGTTACAACTCCTACCAGGGCGAGCAGGGCCGGGTTGCTCCGAACGTGTTGAACCGGGAATTCGAGGCTGATGCCCCGAACCGGAAGTGGGTAACGGATGTGACGGAGTTCAGCGTGGGCGACCGTAAGCTCTATCTCTCGCCGGTCATGGATCTTTTCGACCGGCAGATCATCTCCTACTCGATCAGCCCGTCTCCAACTCTGGAACTCACCAACAGTTCGCTGCGCCAGGCCCTTGCCTGCCTTGAGGAAGGTCAGCAGCCGCTCGTGCATTCGGACAGTGAGACTGTCCGTACCGGTATTCCCGGACGGTCCTTGACTCGCACAGTGATGGATGCGACAGGATACTGGTGCCGAGTGCGCCCCCGGGGTTCTTGACTCTCACTCCGATCGACAGCTTTTTGTCTTTCCCCGGATCTGTCAGTCCCCGAGGCGTACCCGGTGAGGCGCTACGCCTCGCCGCCGGAGTGACCTAAGGAGAGCCTGCGCCAAGGGTGCTCATCACTGTCTTGTCCGCCGGTCGGTCGACGCGCGGGGCCGTGCCCCTTGCACACCGGATGGACCGGAGGAAAACGACATGACCAGAACTCCCGCAACCAGCGACGCGGACGAGGCACCGACACCTGTCTTCGCCGGCGTCGACACACACAAAGAACTCCACGTCGCCGCCGTCATCGACGCGGGAGAAACAGTGTTGGGCACCAGGAGCTTCCCAACAACACGCACCGGCTACCGGGCGATGCTCGCCTGGATCGGTGAGTTCGGTGACCTGGCCCGGATCGGAGTCGAAGGCACCGGATCCTACGGTGCCGGCCTGACCCGACACCTCGCCAAAGCCGGCGTCATGATCCTGGAGGTCGACCGGCCTGACCGCTCCGATCGCCGCCGCAAAGGCAAGGACGACGATCTGGACGCGATCAATGCAGCCCGCGCCGCACTGCATGGTAAGCGCACCAGCATCCCAAAAAGCAAGGACGGAGCCGTCGAAGCCCTGCGCGTGCTGCGCGTCACCCGCGCCCACGCGGTCCGGGAGCGCCGCAGCACCCTGCAGCTCCTTCGGATGTCGATCGTCTCCGCTCCGGAGGTACTTCGCGACCAAGTCCGCCACCTGACCCGGATGCAGCTCATTCGTACCCTGGCTGCATGGCGGCCTGACGTATCAAACGCGACCGACCCCGTCACCGCATACCGGGTCTCGATGAAGTCCCTGGCCCGCCGCTACCTGGAACTCACCGACGAGATAACCGATCTGGACGAGCTCATCAACCCCATCGTCGAAGCCCTCGCACCCAAACTCCTCGAACGCGTCGGAATCGGCATTGAAGTCGCCGGACAGTTCCTCGTGACGGCCGGTGACAACCCCGAACGGATGAAATCCGAAGCCGCATTCGCAATGCTCTGCGGCGTTTCACCGCTGCCCGCGTCCTCTGGAATGACACAACGGCACCGACTCAACCGCGGCGGCGACCGCCAAGCCAACCGCGCCCTGCACCTCGCGGTTATCAGCCGGATAAGGATCGACCCAAGAACGCAGGCATACGTGGCGAAAAAGACCGCCGAGGGGCACTCTAAGATGGAGATCATCCGCTGCCTGAAGCGGTACCTCGCCCACGAGGTCTACTTCGTTCTCAACCCCGGCCGCCAGCACATCGTCCCGAACACCAGACGACACCGAAACGCCGCTTGACACTTAGGAGAGCATCCAGGGATTCCAGTACCAGCACACCTTGTGGCGAAAACTCTTACAGGGATCCGGCGCGAGCCAGTCGATGTCACGCAAGGGCAAGTGCTACGACAACGCCGTGATGGAAAACTTCTTCGGCCACCTCAAGGAAGAGCTCTTCCATCACGTGCGATACCTCAGCACCGACGCCTTGACAGCGGCACTGCATGAATACATCCGCTGGTACAACACCGAAAGAATCTCGACAAAGCTCAAGGGCCTGAGCCCGGTGCAATACCGGACCCAGGCCCTCGCGGCTTAGGCTCTTATTTAGCCAGTCCAACTTCCGGGGACCAGTTCACCAGTATTAACGGACTGGGACCCTATTTTTGTCAGTCGCTCTAGCCGATCTTCGTCCAGACACCGCACCGCTGGGACTCGAAGCCTTCGCCCGAATAGACGGTCACGGTGACACCGTCAGGTGCAAAACCTACGAAGTCATTGGCAATAACGCTGCCGCCGCCGGTCGTGCGAGACCAATAGCAATCTTTGGCGCTCGTCTTGGTCCTGTACGTTCCAGGATCCATCTCCTTTCCGACGATGTGGGTGCCGTCGGAAACCTTCACTGCAGTCACGACTTCTTGGAGCATGGCGGCGTGAGGAGCATCCGGGCACAGCGCCAGGGCAGCCTTCGCCTGAGCCTTCTTCCACTCCGGTTTGGCATAGACCTGGTCCGCGAAGTCCGCGGGCGGTTTGGCACAGAGCCTGAGCACCTTGTCGAAGGTTTGGGCCGGGGCGCCGCTGGCGTCTCCCCCGCTAGATGCCACTACGTCCACGATGGCCTGTTCGCTTGGCAGCACCGCCGGCTTGGAATCGGCGTAGACACCATCAATCTGGGTGGTGCAGGTATCGGACCGAGCATAGTGCTTGCTGGCCCACACCTCCTTCAGAGAGCTGTAGACATTCACGCCCGTTGTGCTATACGGGTTAGGCCCACATGTGAATCGATACCTGTTTGCCAGCTCGGCAGCATCAGCCGCCTCCTTGGCTGCCGCCTGTGCGGTAGCCCGTGCTGCGGAGGCACTCTCTTCCATTTCGTTTTCAGTCACGTCAAGTTTGACCAGAAGATCGCGGCTGCCCGTGACAGTCCCAGCGGCCGGGTCTGTCGATAAAATTCCTACAGTCTTGTCCGGGTAGGACGACGTCCATTTCTGGCCGTCACTGCCCACGATGGTGACCTTAAATTCTTTCAGGACGGTCCCGCGGGTCTCTTGGAACTTTGTTCCGGCCACATCGGGCACGGTCAAGGAAAGGGCGCTTTGCGTCGGGCCCGATGACGAGGTGGAAGGTGCCGTCTGCGCTGACCCGCCACAGGCCGTAAGAGTGGCCAGAACTGTAGCTGCCAAAAAGGCAGAGAGGTAGTACTTCATGTCCCCCAGTTTCAAGAGTGTGATGTTGGTGCGCCCCCCGCTGCTTGAGACTCGGGGATCGGCGACCGGTGCGAGTAGCAGTTAATCCCAAATGCAGGATTCAGTCGATTGCGGCTTGGAACTCCCACCGTCCCGAACAATCTGGTCAACTTCACCCCGCCTTCCGCAGTTGAGCTTTCGCGTAGCTCGGTTACGGAGCCTTCATTTCTCGGGAGAGGCCCATGCCCATGACGACGAGGACCGGGGTGCCCAACAGGATGGCGAAGACCATGGCGCCAGCCCCGATGTACGTGGTGGACAGGAATGAGACGAGAAGGGCGAACCCCGCGAAGCTGATGGCAGTGATGGGTGCGCCGCGGCCTCGCCCGCGCTGCATGGCCAGGAGCACGATGCCCGAGGTGATGTTGCCCAGGGCCGAGACAAGGAGGAGGAACCCGCCGAAGCCGTTGTAGGAGGAGGCGACGATGGAGGCGATCAGCAGGAAGAAGCCCAGGACGATGCCGACGATGCCGGCGGCCACGCGGAAACCGGAAGACTTGAGCCGGGGCGCCGTCTGCCCCCACTGCGGCGCGTACTGCTGGGGAGGGTAGGAAGCGTACTGGGGCTGTCCGTAGGGCTGCTGCTGATACGGCTGCTGCGGGTAGGGCTGCTCCTGATACGGCATCGGCGGTGCCGAGTTGTACGGCTGACCCTGGAACGGGCCGGGAGCGGAGAAGGGCTGGCTGTTGGGCTGCTGCGGTGCCGGCGGCACCGGAGGGTAGCTATCGGTCATCGGATCCCCCAGGACGTAGTGATATTGCGGTTAGAGTACATGCACAGACCACCTGCCAAGGGCAGTTTTCCATCAAGGCTTCCGCAGGTTTCCAACGGGAGTGCCAGTAGCCAGCCCTCAGTGGACCTCCCCCGCGCTGTGTGAATTCCATTGAAGGTCCATGAACAGGGTGAGTGCTACTTACTGGTAGTTGATATCTACGATTTTGGGGCCCTGGGAGTTGAAGAAGACGCCGTTGTAGCTCCGCTGGTACCAATGGAAGCGGAGCCAAGCACGGAGGTTATGCTCCGTGCTGCTTAATCGCGAAGCGCTCATCATCAGCCGGGGCGGATAACCTGCAGGAAGCACATCGACCGGCATGGTCGTGCCCGTTCCGGAGCGTTCGCTAAGGCAATCAGTCAAGCCCTCGGACAACGCCCTGGGCGGACCCTGTAGGTGATCGCAGAGCAAAGGCGCGACGCTGACGCAGTCTTCATTCTAGGCCGAGTAAGCTCACGCGGTACGGAGCAGATCGTTGGCGAGTTCAGCAACTACCGTTGGGTCTCCCCTGCTGCCAACCACTCCACCGGTGAAACAGCTTCCCCTTCAAATTCCAGGTCCGGCTGGCTCCGAGTGAAGAAACCCTCAACTGCAAGCGGGTGTAATCCAGCATTAAGGGCAGGCAGCACACGCTCAATACCGGGCAGAGCCCCATGCTCCGCAAACTGAAACTCGGGCAGCCGCCAGCCCTGGCTCGTGGAAATGCCATAAAGCGATCGCTCATTTAGGCGCTGCCGGATGCGACCCTCGGTCACCCCAAGCCGTACCGCGGCTTCCTTGACCGTGAGGGTGCGCACAAGCAATTCACCGTACCGCAAGGCAGCCAAAGCGGATGGGCGGGTTGCACCAGCTGGTGGAGCGCTGCGCAAGAGTCCCATCTCCCGCAATGTGGCCTCCTCATGGGCAGACAAATGACTGGTGGGATCACCAGCGGCATCCACGGCAGGGTGCGCGTCCGCCACCGTTTCCATCGCCTCAAGAAATTGCTCGACGTTCAGCCTAAGCCGTTCACCGACGCGTTCAATGCGAGCTGCAGTAGCCGTGGCACGACGCAGCCGGGTCGCAAGCTGCTCAGGGTCCGAAGTTTCCGGGGCGCTTACCCCTGCTACCGTCTCCGTTCCTGAAGGAGGCTCCCCGATGAAGAGCATGACCCCACGGCTCGGATCAAGAGGAAAGGCACGGTTGTTCTCGTTGGCGGCCTCGATACCCGCGCTCCGGGCCTGGGGAACATCATCACGTCGACTCATGGGGTTACTCCTATCGTTACCTAACAACGATAGCTCGCGTTAGCCGGGCCAGTCAAGAACGAAAGTGCCTTTTCGGGCTCTGGGGTGAAATCGCAGTCACCTTGGTCGCTGCCAATAAGGTGGTGGTGAAACTAAACGGCGGGCAACTAAACGCAGCACAACCTAGGACGGCGCGCAGGGTACTGCGGCTGGAGTCGCAGGTGTCGTTGGTGATGCGGCAATGACAGGTCAGGGAGCAGGTGGGATGGCAGGATAGGCCGCGGTGGCTGCTACTTTGAAATGCCAGCGCGATGAGGGACTGGCGGTTCATACACGTCTCGGCGACCACCGACGATGAGCACAGCACCGTGACTTAGTGTCATTGGTTGCCCCTGTGGCAGGGGGTGCGGCGGACGGCAGGATGATCTGATGAGGCCCCTGGTCAATCACTCCACGTGTTTATGTCGACCTAATTGCCAGTTTTCTATAGGAGTCCGAAGCCGAGCCTAGAACAGGCAGCTTCGAGATCGGCCCTCAATCCGGCCGCCGAAAGGGGCAGAAGGATTTCGGCATGAGTCAACCCGTTTCTGGCGCGCTCAAATAGCGCAACGGAACGGCCCCTGGGCATATACGATGAGCCATAAAAGAGCCCATCCAGCGGATCCTTGTAATGTCGATAAATGGCACGTGCCCAGTCGCGTGTACCGGTGCGAGGTCCGCTGAACAGCGAAGCCGTGGCCCCGGCGACAGTCACCCAGTTTGAGTCGACAAGATCAAGTGATTTGATGTCACGCGACAATCTGAACCCAACGAAGTGTGGTGCAGCTAGCTTGGTGTCCACTGTGCCGATGGGCCCAAAGACCTCCGCGAGGGCCGTGTCCAAAGGAGATACAAGTTCCCCATCTACGTCAGTTACCAAGGGAGCGGCGTAGAGAATTCCCCGAACCGGGTGGTCTTTGGGCGGTGGCGGGTGATGATCAAAACGGCTGCGCGTAGGACCGTATGTTCGGAAGGCGTTCCATGACGTTGGGTAATCTCCCTCGGCGAAAAAGATTCGGCCGACCAGGAGCCCTGAAGGAAGGGTACGGACGTAATCGTCAGTCAGTAAAGGGAACCGGGAAACATCCGGGGGCCAAGTACTCACGCGGTACGGAGCAGATCGTTGGCGAGTTCAGCAACTACCGTTGGGTCTCCCCCTGCTGCCAACCACTCCACCGGTGAAACAGCTTCCCCTTCAAATTCCAGGTCCGGCTGGCTCCGAGTGAAGAAACCCTCAACTGCAAGCGGGTGTAATCCAGCATTAAGGGCAGGCAGCACACGCTCAATACCGGGCAGAGCCCCATGCTCCGCAAACTGAAACTCGGGCAGCCGCCAGCCCTGGCTCGTGGAAATGCCATAAAGCGATCGCTCATTTAGGCGCTGCCGGATGCGACCCTCGGTCACCCCAAGCCGTACCGCGGCTTCCTTGACCGTGAGGGTGCGCACAAGCAATTCACCGTACCGCAAGGCAGCCAAAGTGGATGGGCGGGTTGCACCAGCTGGTGGAGCGCTGCGCAAGAGTCCCATCTCCCGCAATGTGGCCTCCTCATGGGCAGACAAATGACTGGTGGGATCACCAGCGGCATCCACGGCAGGGTGCGCGTCCGCCACCGCTTCCATCGCCTCAAGAAATTGCTCGACGTTCAGCCTAAGCCGTTCACCGACGCGTTCAATGCGAGCTGCAGTAGCCGTGGCACGACGCAGCCGGGTCGCAAGCTGCTCAGGGTCCGAAGTTTCCGGGGCGCTTACCCCTGCTACCGTCTCCGTTCCTGAAGGAGGCTCCCCGATGAAGAGCATGACCCCACGGCTCGGATCAAGAGGAAAGGCACGGTTGTTCTCGTTGGCGGCCTCGATACCCGCGCTCCGGGCCTGGGAAACATCATCACGTCGACTCATGGGGTTACTCCTATCGTTACCTAACAACGATAGCTCGCGTTAGCCGGGCCAGTCAAGCACTAATTACCGAAGAAAGGCATCAGACGTAACATCATTGGGCTACCAAGCTTTTAGATTACTGAAAAGAAAGAGGCTCAAAAGTGGCAGCGGGACGACGGCTTGCTTGAGTTCCAGTGGCCAGAGTCTAGGAGTGCCTATGCCGTCCGCCTCGGACACGGCCTGCGTCTGGGTGCACTGTTAATTTCGATGAGATCATTGAGATCTTACGCATCTACAGGTTGCCGGAGCGACTGAACATAGACAGCCGCGCCTCGGGCGATGCCGATAGGTTCCAGGCGGCGGGTGAAGATGTTGCAGGAGGCTCCCACATTCGAGAACGAGCAGCGCTTCGCAGTCGTCTGGGCTTCCTCTATGAATGCCGGTACGTCGAGGAGATCGTCAGGCGCGTGTATGGCTATGGCGCTTGGGTTTAGGAGGTTGATCAGGACCACTAGCGCGATCCCAAGTGCATGACCGGCATCCTCGTATATCTTTAGGCCTGCGGCTCCGATCACCTCCGGGTCCGGTTCCTCAGTCGCGAAGACGTCGGCCAGTTTGGCCTCAATTGCCGCCCTAGTTACAATCCGCTCGAGGCAATAACTGCCGCCGCACCGGCAAAGCTGCGGCTGACCCAACGCTACTGGAATATGTCCGATTTCTCCGGATACACCGTTTTCCCCCAAAACTAGGTTCCCATTTACAATGAGGCCGCACCCGAGTCCAAACTCCCCTACGAGAACTGACGCAAAATTGCTCATCCCTTGCCGAGCGGTGTAATGGCTGTCTATGGCCAAGGCATTTGCGTCATTGATCAAATGCGTAGGGAAGCCCGTGCTCTCGGCTACTCGCATGGACAGCGGAACGTCAAACCAGGAACGCTCCCGCTCTCGAAAGTCGCTCGAATGCACTACTCTGCCAGTCGATGGATCGAGATGACCACTCAGGGCTACACCGATTTCGACACCGTGTCGATTTCCATTTGGGATACGAGACACAAGCCCCTTCACCACGGTGTCAGTCGCAGCTACAACTCCTGAGACGCTTTTGTCTGCAATCAGAGCTTTAGTGCGCCCGCCACCCTTCGGCAGAAGTTCCTTGGGGCCGGTGATCACGCCGAGCGCCTCGTGCCCTGAGAGGTAGACACCAATGACTGGTGCCACGCGGGAGCTGTCCTCTCGGCGGGTCGAGACCAGAGGTCCATTGAATGCCTCCATTATGCCTCCATCCAGCCACGCATTAAGACGGCTACACACGTCCCTGGCTCTGCAGTTCTGACACGCGTTGCGGCAAAAGTAACACCGCCCAGGGCAAAGATGGAAGCCCTGAGGGTACTGGTTAACGGGGTACGATCCAGAAAGGGGGTTTATCTTTTTCACTAAGCGCTCCTGCAAGCGACTTGGGCTTGCCGCTCAAATTTCCAGCCCCTTGGGCTTCGGGCTTGCACAACTGCGCTGCAGCTGGAGCAGTTTGGGGTGACTTGCCGACGATCGCAGCCATGTCATTGGGGCCTCTTGATGGCTTTCGGGGCTGGGCATCCCGTCGCCAAAGATCAACTGATCACCTCGTAAGCAGGGAGTCCCTGGTTTCCCGTTGCGTCACTTGGCCAACGCCGTGATCGCTCAAGGCAAACCCGAATGGTGATTCGCGTAGGTGAGGCCTTCAATCAAGGCGAGGAAAACGTGTATTCAGCGAGAGAACAACCGTGCGGCAAACGAGGAGAACCGGCCCAGCGCAGTTGTGACGGTGACGGATCGTCGAGGCCTCAAGCGACCCCTAAAATGGGGGTTATTGGCATTCGCTTCGGAACCCATTGCGTGGAAAAAACGCTCTCCTGTTACCACCATTACCGCATGCAGGTCCGTTGAATTGGGTACCGGCCCAGGCCCTTCTCACAGTTCAGGGGCGTCCCCGGCCAGTTCGACAAGAAGTTCACGGACCAGCAATCTTGCGTCAATCTTTCGCCAAGACAAGGCGCACCACTGATCGTGATGAGGCAGGATCAGGACAACAAGAAATCAGCGCCTCGTAAAGGAACGACGCGCGATCAGGCGAACGTTTTAGAGCCACAACCCACCCCTCCGGTGGGCAAAGCCAACTTATCGGAAGGGAGAGCCACGCAGTGGACGAGGACGAGTGGGATAGCCTTGACAAACAAGACGACAAGGATGAGACAGGCCACTCCGACGGCGTGTTGGTTATACGGACATGGCATGAGCAAGGTCACCCCCAAAAGTTTAGATCCCGTGTAACCTACGGGTACTCCTCGGAGATTAAGCATGTGGTCGCTACCGCCGGCCCGGCCGAGGTCCTGCAAGTGGTCACGCGTTGGATTGCCGCCCAGACGGGATTCAGTGATCGCAACTAATTCCCCCTTACTGGGACTGGCCGTCCCCGAGTCTTGTCAGCAATAAGAGCGCGTATGGATTCGGATGGCACGAGGCCCAGTTCCTCTTCCAAGCGCCAGCGAAAGCGCTCGTAAGTTCGAAGCGCGGCGAAGGTGTTGCCCCGGTTTAGCTCGGCGGCGATTAACTCCCGAACGGCTTCCTCGTAAAGGGGCTCGATTTCCAACGCTGCTTCAGCTGCCTGTACGCCCCTTTCTAAATCTCCAGCAACCAGGCACTTCCGGGAAATTACCGTCAAAGCATGAAGGAGGTCCTGCCGCAGCCGCTCCTGCTCGAACAGTGCCCAGTCCTCGTACCAGCCCGGAAGCAGGCTGGCGTGGCGGCATGCGCGCAACACAAGAAGATCATCCTGTACCATCATCGGGCTTTCCCTTGCAGCCCTGATACGGGAGCTAAGCCTGTGGAGGTCAACATCAACACTGCCGCTGAGGGACAGCACCGGGCCGTCATTCACGATCAAGCCGGGAACCTGTCGCGAGACTAGATGCACGCTGACCCTCAAACTCTCTCGCGCCTTCCCTTCCGGACTTTCGGGCCACAGGAGTCCAATGAGAAAGCTTCGAAGGCAAGGCCCCCGGAGGGCCAAGGCAGCGATGACCCGCTGCTGCCTGGCTGCAATATGCACAGGTACGGAGTCCCGCCGCAATTGCCACGACCGCAGCAAATCCAGTTCTAATTTCACATTACCATCGGCATTCATAGGAACCTGATCTCGCTTGGGTCCGTTCCGATAGTCGGACTGGTAACAAGAGGATCCTCATTCCGATGAGCGCTGTCAATGAGCCTTTCTCCCCTAATTTGCTCAGGCGAGAGACCAAACTCCTAAAGACCCCAAGCGCCTACCTAATGGGTTAAAAACACCCCGTCCTGCTTTCTGAAAGGCCGCTAGAGATGCCAGAACGGCAATCTCCTGCCGACAAGCCATGTTAGAGGTACCCCGCTGCACCCTTTCGGGGAAGCGTCACGGCCAAGGGACAGGACGCGCTCAGATCAGTGAGCAAGCACTGTTAGGGCAACAAGCAGCGGTATGACGGGAAGCAGGGCGGCAAGCCGGAGGTCGTCTTTCATCAGATGACGGCCAAGCTCGCCTCGCCGGTCTGTTTTGTCTGTTCCCGCTAGATTGTCTCTTGCCGCTGGCCCACGACCGGCGGTTCGAGAAGGCATATTATCCGCGCCAACGGTAACGCAAGAGTAACGCCCGCGGTTTTACATCTGGCTTGTAGCCCTATTCCCTATTCTTCACAAGTTCGCCGTAAACGTTGAATTCCCTCCAGCCAAACAGAGAAGTGGTTCAGATGACCAAGCGCGCAGTCATCGTCGGCATCAATGACTACAGCCAGCAGCCAGCAACGAAGTACTTTATGTGGCCGAACCTCGGCGGCTGCCTTGCGGATGCCAGCTCTCTTGACGGCCTCCTACGTGGTGCCTTTGGCTTCGACAGCACGGTCCTTCTGACAGACTCTCAGGCCAGCGGCGAAGCCATTATGGCGGCGGTTGGTGAAATGCTTACCGCGTCAGGCGCGGGAGACGTCGCCACCTTCTGCTATGCAGGACACGGGGGCCGCCTACCCTCTAACCCTGATGACTACAACGACCCGGCGAACTACCGCTTTTATGACTGCATTGTCCCGTATAGCGGCGACTACATAACCGACAAGGACTTGTACAGGCTAGTAAGCAGCCTCGAACCTTCTACCGTCAACTTCACGCTCATCATGGATTGCTGCCACTCTGGGGGGCTGTCCCAAATATCACCGGATGGGAGACTTCGGTCCGGCGATTACACGTCTAATCTCATCGATATGTGCGTAAATCTCATGAATACAGTCATCCCATGTGGAGTGGTCCTGCCGCCCGAAGCGACGGGCATGGACGGCAATGTCAGCAATGTTGCAGGTGACGGTAACGGGGTCGTCTGCAGTGTCGATGATAACAAGAGCTTTGTTCCGCAATCTAAGGCAACCGTCCTCGCAGCGTGCCGGTACGATGAAGTCGACGCTGATAGCGTCGGCGCGGAGGGTCATGGCGGTCTGACGGCGGCGCTGCTCGATTGTATCAATGCCACGAATCAGCAGACTAGCTATTGGGAACTCGTCGATGCTCTGCGAGATGACATGTTGAACATCCTGAATCTTCAGCAGACCCCTACGTTGCTAGGCCAGGAGAACCGCATGGATCAAGTGTTCCTCGCGGCCTGGGACGACTCCATGTAGCCGCCCATTGGGCGTAGCTGGGCAACAGCCAGGAGCCGTCCCATAGTCCAGGCGAAACCCTATGCCATTAGATCATCCGCAGGCGGTTTCCAGCTCATCTGAAAGAGGCGCAACGACAAGCTGAGGTGGCGGACTGACCCGGGACAGCCAAGCAAATCTCTCCGCAAACCTATACTTCCGCCGACCTTGCCGAAATCGCTCGAAAGATTCCGGGCCACGCCGGCGCTGTCGGGCTGGCCATCATTCCTGGAGTGGAATTCATCAGGGAGGCTGATTTTGATGTCTCTGCCCTCCAAGCTGGAATACATGACCGCCATCGCTATAGATTTTGGTCAAAGAAAGGCCCCACAAAAAGAAGGGCAAACATTCCTCCCGTGAGCTCGAACACAAGGCCTTCGACGCTCCGCTGGGCTACAGCAGGGTAAAACTAAAGCGCAGCGCACCTTGCTGAGGGAGCGACGGGGCTCATGACACTCACCTATGACAATTCAAGTGCCATTGGAAGGTAAGAAGCGATGTCAAGACCGACTCTTAGTCACGGTTCATCCGGTCTGGATGTAAAGGATCTACAGCAGCTACTGTCTACCGCCGGTTATGATCCGGGTCCGGTGGACGGAATTTTTGGCGACAAGACCGAAGGAGCTGTTAAGGTCTTTCAGTTGGAACATGGCCTTTCCGCGGACGGAATTGCGGGCCCTGCAACCTGGGGTGAACTTGAAACGGAGTCGGCCGAGCCGGTACCTGCAAACCCTGGACCTACTATCGATTGGGCGACCCGACCGGGGAATGAACGGATGTATCACGTTATGCAACTGTTGGTCGAGACCTATGAGTATCCGACCAGTGGGGCTGCCGGATTGGTCGGTAACTTATGGGCCGAGTCGGGGGTTATTCCTAACAGGGTAGAAGGTAGTTCCTCAAGTACGCCGATGCGGTCGCGCGACTTCTCCGGAGTTCCGCGGGACTTCACGGCGCAGGAGATCATGGCTCGCAACTCGTCCAAGCAAGAAGGGCCAGCCAAACCTGGCGTAGGACTGGCACAATGGACATCCCCCGCTCGCCGAACGGGCCTGTTTTCCCACGAGTTTGCTGGACTAGTGCTCGGAGCAGACATCTTGTTTGATATGGACGCGCAGGTGGACTACCTACAGCAAGAGTTGGAGACCTCATACTCGCGCGTGCGCGACGTTTTGGTTGCAGCCGAAACCACGGTGGACGACGCTTGCGATGAGATTGTCTACAGTTTCGAGGTCCCGGGGTCCATCCTCGAGGGCGGCCGTAGGCTGCCGCGAGGTGACTCTCGCGTGCAAGAGGTCTTTCGTCAAAGGCGTAGCTACGCACAAAATGCGCTGAAGGCATACCAGAAGCAGGACTAGCTGTACTGCCCAGGGACGTTGGTTCGGTGAATGTGATGACTCGCTGGAGTCGTTGAGCCAAAGGTGAGGACCTCCGGTTGCACAGTGGAGTTGCTTAGACAACCGCTGCAGCGACCAGGAGGTCCTCATGTCCCACGCTAATGCCGCTTTGACTCCACGCCAACGTTTACGCGTCACGCGTCTGGTCGTGGACCACGGCTGGCCGGTATCCCGGGCTGCCGAGCAGTTCAACTGTTCCTGGCCGACCGCGAAACGGTGGGCGGCCCGTTACGCCGCGATGGGTGAGGCAGGTATGGCTGACAGGTCCTCCCGCCCTTACAGGGTGGCGAACCGGACGCCGCAGCAGCTGGTGCGCAAAGTTGTGCACCTGCGCTGGAAGCAGCGGCTGGGACCGGTCGCGATCGGAGCGAAACTGGCCATGCCTGCCTCGACGGTGCACGCGGTCTTGGTCCGGTGCCGGCTGAACCGCCTTCATCACGTGGACAAGCGCACCGGAGAAGTCATCCGCCGCTACGAACATGAAACTCCCGGAGCGATGATCCATGTCGATGTGAAGAAGCTCGGCAACATCCCCGACGGCGGCGGCTGGCGTTACGTCGGTAAGCAGCAAGGAGGCCGGAACCGGGCAGGAACCCCGGATAAGCCGCGCAGCAGAAACCGCGAGCCGCTGATCGGGACCGCCTACGTCCACACGGTCATCGACGACCACTCCCGGGTCGCCTATGCAGAGCCACGGCGATGAAACAGCAGCCACCGCAGTAGCAGTCCTGAAAAGGGCTGTGTCCTGGTTCGCCGCCCGCGGCGTCACCGTCGAGCGGGTTCTCTCCGACAACGGGGCGGCCTACAAATCACACCTCTGACGGGGACACCTGCCGCGAGCTGGATATCAAGGCAAAGAAGACCCGGCCCTACCACCCCCAGACCAACGGAAAGATTGAACGCTTCCACCGAACCCTCGCCGACGGATGGGCATTCAAACGCTTCTACGCCACCGAATCAGCCCGCAGAAACGCCCTCCCGGCATGGCTGCACCACTACAATCACCACAGGCCCCACACCGCAATCGGAGGCCACTCGCCCATCAGCCGCTTAACCAACCTGCCCGGGCAGTACAACTAGCCTTGCCACTTGTCATTCCGTTGCAGGTCTCACATGGGTGCCTGTTCCTGTCACTTCCTCGGCCCCAGGATTCCGATACCTCGTCAGTGCTCTAGTTCTTCAGCTCTTTGGCGCACCCGCACTGGCGCCGTATGTCCTGAAGTTCCCCTGATGCAATCTGTTGTAACTCCCGGCTGAAGAATGGCGGCCTCTTGCTTGCGACTAACTAGACGGGCGCTGAGCGGGCAGCGCCACAATTGAAACTTGCACGTGGTTCCGCACCTGGGGCCCGCACATCTCCACCTGCACATGACGCAGTAACGCGGCAATAACACTGCGGAGCCCAAGATGTCTTGTCGAAGGATCTAGCGTCCTTCACCATCAGAAACCGAGCCATCATGCAGGACCCTCCCTCTAGATTGTCTTCAATAAGCCAAGGAGGGCGCATGCTCGCTCCTTAGCTCAAGGATGTCGCCATGCCGGACGTATTCAAGATACTGAAAGACCTCGAATTGAAGGCCGTAGGACTGGATGAAAGCACAAAAAAGATGCAGGAGGGTTACTTTGTAGCTTTCCGCAGTATTGGTCTGCCTATACGTAAGGAGGACTTCGATAACCCTTGGGGACCGGACGGCGGAAACCTAGGAAAAAACGTGCCTGCAACGCTTACCAACACCGATCCCAGTAATGCCCCGAAGACGAGCAGTGGCTCACTGGATCCGCAAAAAGTGTATGACGATGCACTTTTGGCAAACATCTCAAAATCTCAACGCGCCTATGTCAATGGCTTCATGCTGACTGATAGTAAGTTAAATCTCAACGCGAATTACTCGGTGATGCCCGGCGCAAGCAAAGTAAGTGATTCTTGGTGGGCCATCATAACTGGCGCAAACGGAGTTCCTTCCGATCTCCAACTCGCGCCAGAACTACAAGCAGCATATGATGCAGCGACAGCAAAACTAATGGACGCAGAAGGCGATCCGACTAAGCATTATGACAAATACTTAGAATACCAGGATGAGTACCGGAGCAAGGTCAAAGCGTACAACAAAGCCTACGCAGCGGCCTTCACGGACCCGAAGAAGAAGCAAATGTGGCCCATTGAAGGGCGGCCATACCATGATGAAGTGGATGAGGCAATGGACCGCTGGCAAAGCTTCGGTCATAAACAAGAAATTGATGACGCCATAGCCATACTTTCCGCGCGAGGAACAGACCCCGCAATAGCCTTAATCGGCAGAGCCAAGAAGAAACTGAATGATAATCTGTTCGACTTTCCAGGCGTGGGATTGATACCCTTCACCACCATGTTGCCTTCTAGTTGGGCGGATCCTGATGATGATACTGGCTGGAATGAATACACCAGCACAGACTTTCATTCTCAAACTGACTACAAAGCGTCCAGTACCTCCTACGGTGGAGGAGGGGGGTTCAGCGTGGGACTTTGGAGCGCCGGCGCAAATCTGGATCATTCTCAGCAGCAGGCGTCAATGGATATGCAGACGAATAATCTTGATATTTCATTTATGTACGCGGTAGTGGACATCTTCCGACCCTGGATGGATACTTCACTGCTGAACCTGGATAACTGGTTCCTGTTTGGCGACTACCCAGCAAACACTATATCTAACGGAACTATGGCACAGGAGCTACCAGCCGGGAAAGAACCGGCATTTCTACCTTCAGTTGTTACCAGCCTTATCCTGATTAAGGACCTTCGAATAAAGTGGGATGACTGGAAGTCTCAATGGGAATCAAAGACCTCAAGTACAAATGTCTCGGCAAGTTTCGGGTACGGCCCGTTCTCCATCAGCGGCCACTACGGATCCAGCAACCATTCCTTTGACGCTTCGACTGATAACGAATCTGAAGGTCTTCAAGTCCCCGGTATCCAGCTGGTGGGCTACGTCTCACAAATAAATCCCGCTGCGCCACGCAAAAACGGAAAGGACTATCTGCAAAACCCGGTACCAGCAGATGCTGGGACAACACCGGTACACCCCTAGAGACCAGCATTGGAGAAGTAGCGACATGTCCTTATCACTGGATTCCGTGCACCAGGCTCTTAGTGCATATTTCATCAATCGCTTTGAGACAGACGAGACCAGCCCGGTTTTTTTCAGATTCGATAAAGTCGGTTCGGTTATTTCCGAGAAGGACTTCATCGACCCCGGCGATCCCGTGGCATACAGTTCCGCTCTTGCTCGAGAGGAGCTGTCAGAGCTCGTAAATCGTCTTCCGGTTGATGTGGGGGATGGGATAAATGTGGTGCTGACGGCAGACTCGATAGACAGCACTTACTTTGATCGTCTAGTCGCGCCGTCTCGGCCCTATATTCCTAAGGGGGCCACGCAAGAACTTACCGAGTCCGTAATCAGTACTTTTAGTAAATTAAAGGCTCGGGCAAACTTGCTTTGGACATCGATGACTCTGGAATCCAGCAAGGGGCTTTTGCAGGAGTTCCACCCTGCCGAGGCAACCCCTGAAAACTGGTTCGATCCTGAAAACGATGAGGTGTGGACAAGCGCATCGTTCGATATCGGGGGCAAAGAGGAGGGCGGACCGAAGGGGGACGCGGGCAAGAAGATACTCTGGAGATTCAGGCCCGACGAGCAATTCCTCGCACATGTCATGGAACTGGAGGAATCGCCCGCCTCTGCCTATAAGCCGCACGACGTAGATTTTCCAGAAGCGGCAGGGCATCTCTCCGGCACGCCGGCGTCCCTTCGATCAGTCGTGCCGCACAGCCTGCTGAACGCGCGCGCAGGCGTCGCCGGAGCACTTCCTGACAGCCTCAGGATTCGAGACCACAGGACCGGCGTTGCCCTACCTAATGAAGCGGACGCGGAAAGCGAAAGCACGAGTGTCCTAAGCCATCGTCTTGCCGACCGGTTTGTCGGCCTTGACATACCTAGGAGATTACAAGTCCAGCAGATCATAGAAGAAAACACGCCCACGGACATCGTCCGCACAGACAAAATGAGTGTTTCATTCGAATACTGTCTGGTTAGTGTCAAGCGACCCTGGTACGTCGATACCTTCATAAACGACACATCCTGGTACGTCCCGGGTCACAGCAAGGGTGAATTAACTGCGGGAGGTAGCCCGGGAAATCTGACACTGATTTCGATAGCATTCGTGATACTGCGCAAACTCAGCATCCAAGCACCGTGGTCCGACGAAGACCGGAGGAACGCACTCTCCGCGGTTTCGATCGGCCCGTTTCGGGTAGCCGACGATGGCCATGGCCAGCTCACACATAGCGGCCTGCAGGTGGTCGGGTGGATGCTCCAGCTTATGCCTCAATTACCTCCCAATACAGACGATGTGGGAGCTGTAATTCCGCAGCAGCCTTCCGGAAAAACGTACACTGTTATTGAAGGAGACACCCTGTGGTCAATTGCCGCTAAAATGTATGGCGACCCGACACGCTGGCCTGAGATACTACAAGCTAACGAAAATAGCGTGCCTGCTCCTCAAGCGCTCTCTATTGGCCAAGTCTTGATTATTCCATAACTGCAATTGATTTAGCCGACAAGCACAGTTGCGTACCCTCACAACCGCCCTCTAACTCCGCGCGGCACGGAGTGAAATGCGATCAGAAATCAATCCCAATGTCGGTTGCCGAGTATAGGTAAGACCATGAACGATGATCCATTCCATGGCGGATCCGCTGTTCCAGCGGGCATATCCAACGACGAAAGATACAAGGCATATACGCTTTTCAAAGCAAAATATGAAAAGCAGGTTCAGAGTCGCGACAAGGCGCGTTCTGCTGCATTACAGAACCCCCAGTTGCTACAACAATGGCCTCTAACAGGGCGGCATTACCAGGAACAGATCGATAGCGCCATGAGCGACTGGTTGGTAAAGGGCTTCAAAGATGAGATTGAGACCCTATTCGCAAGGATGAAGGTGCAAGGCCAACATAGTACTGACAGTGAGAAAGGCGAGTCACCTTCGTGACCGCTAAGTTTTAACCGTACGCCGTTACCGTGCTTTGTACCCCGTGTGCAGAAGCCCCGACATACATTGGTCTGTCAAACCAAACATGCACGACAGCAGTCCTGCCCTGTGCGCCTGACAACGGATCCTGGGTTCAAGCCCTCACGGCCGTCCCATGTAAGGCAGGCTAGGCGCGGACAACCTCCACATCCGCTTTGGCAGAACAAGCCTCGCCGCACGCCTCTGCCGTGGCACGCCTGAAGGCGCCTCCCAAGAGTGACTCCTGTGCTTGGGCGGCGAGCAGGGGCAGCTAACCATGCGCCGGTGACAGAAGTTCGAGAGTTTGTCTTCGGGTTGCAGGCGATGACGAGCGTTTTCACAAAAAGCACTGCGTGGAGCGTGGAACCCGAAAGCAACCGCATAGTCCTCAATGGGGCAGGTACGCTCTACAAATCGAATGACTGCGTTGCCCCTTTTGGGCGGCGGACCGTATCGTCGATGTGCCTCGGCAGGCCTGGCAAATTGCATGAAGCTCCGCTATTGCTCCCGGTTCACATCGATGTGCAGGCAGATTACCCGTGGACCGCGTCCAAGAACTAGGTCCGTTCAGTGCTCGGCGGCTGTCATGCCACACATCAGCCAGGACGCATGCGTGTGGCGGAGGTCATGGATCCGTGGGCTTTTGGCCGACTGCTTGGGGCGTGTGGACAGCGGGACCCAGTAGTCGGCCCAGTAGAGGTTGTGGACGATCCGGGCCACCCATGGGTGTCGTGAACACCAGATCCTTTCCGGGCCTGCTCGCCACCAGCGGGATCAACAGCTCCACCAACGCCGGGTTCAGCCCGATGGTCCTCTTACCAACCCCGCTCTTGGTCGGCCCAACATAAAACTGGTTCTGCCCATCCCGCTTCCACGCCTTGTTGATCCGCGCAGTATGCGGTTTGGACAGCAGGTCCACGTCCGCCACGGCCAATGCGGTGGCTTCTCCAATGCGGATGCCGGTCATGACCAGGAAGTCCGTGAAAGCCTTGTACCCCTCCCCCGTCCCCTCCATGATGAGCCTGTACTCGGCATTGCGTTCGGAACATCGCCTCGTCCTCGGCCTTTTCAATATTCGGCAGCTGCACGCCGCGGCAGGGATTACGAGTAATGTAGCCCAGCATCTCGGCGGTGTTCATCGCAGTCGAAATCAGACCATGGATGTTGTGGATCGTCTTCGGTGCCTTGCCCTTGGCCATCATGGACTTCACCCAATGGGCAATGACGCGGTAGTCGAGCTTGTCCACAAGAAGGATCATCACCCTCTCCCGGAACCGTTGCGGGCGAGGCGTTCTAGCGTTTCCATGCGCCGACTCACCCGTCCGGACCGCAGCGTCGTCGCAACTTCCAGGCGCAACAATCGGCGGCTCTGGAGGTAGAGGGCCTGATAGGTCGTTTCGTGTGACACCTGCATCTCCGGATGGTCCGGATGCTCCACCTTGAGTTGACCAGTGACCTGTTCAGGGCTGAACCGGTCGGTGAGCATCAGGGTCACCTTTTTACGCAACGCTAACGTGTCCAACTTCCCGGGCCCACGCCCGCGGGCACGAGCCCACCCCTGCTCCTGCACGAGCGACGGCGAATGCCGGTCAATGATCCGGTTCCTCGCGACATCCCGACTGATCTTGGACGAAGCTCGGCCTAGAATGGCAGCGATACGACGCACTCCACGGCCCTGGGTGAGCCGGAAACCGATCTCTTCCCGCTCACGCAACGACAAGAGCCCTGCACGGGGCACACTGAGGTTCTGAACCGGGGATTTCAACACCTTTTGATGGTCGCTCAACCACCGGTACCCAGTCGGACGCGACACCCCCGCGGCCCGCGTCGCGACGGCTACCGACAGCCCCGCGTCCAGCCCATCCCCAGAACTCTGAACGAACACTCAGCGACGACAATGGTCTGCCCATCGACGACACCCCACAGAATTCAGGGTGTTGCGCTTAGCACCTGAACTCGCCTTGAGTGCCCGGGCGGATTCAGGTGTGCAGCTCCAGGCGACACATCCGCCATGGGAGCGCGGCCGCGGCCTGTTGCGCAGCATGCCTGGGCGCTCCCCTGGCCAAACCCAACAGTTCGGGCGCGTGTACGCGTGTGGACAAACTACCCCACCTTTCGTCCGACAAGCAGCCTGTTGGGACAGCCTCCTCAAGTGCCAACAGTATCTGGACGTCGAGGTGGACCGGTAACGCCTCGATAACGCTTCCTTGATTGAATAATTGCGCCAGTCCTGACAGTGGCTCAGTGGAAGGTAACGCGATGGCTGGTAAGGACACATCAAGAAGCCCCCTGCTCATGTTGAAGGTAGCCTATGAGCGGCTTCGCCTGCCACTGGTCTACGCGTCGATCGCCATCGTTGTGGCGGTGTTGTATCTGGATTCATTCTTAGGGCCCGTGAAAGACGGTCTCCTTCCGGCTGCTATCGGAGTTCTCTTAGCCTTCGGTATACAGTCGCTTCAGAATCTCGAAAAACAGGGTTTGGAGAGCTTCACAGGAGCCTACACAACAGCGCTGGAGGCAGTGCCTGAACTGTCCAAATATGTTGAGCATGACCGCGAGGTCACAGATATTCATGTCATCGCAGCGACTGGGTGGACGACCGTCCGCCAAGTCTTGCCAACAATTTGCAAGGCCTCGTCGGCAAAGCGGATCCGGATCACTCTTAACGTAGTCGATAATGCAGGGCCTTTCGCAGACGTCTACCCTGGCCACTGGGGAACAGAGGTCGATCACACTCTCCAGCGGGTCCGAGAACAGTTCTCCGATCCACGGTACGAGGTGGTAGTGAACGCCTATAGTTATCTACCTGCCGTGCATGGGATCCTCCTGAACAACGAATACCTGCTGCTTGGGTTCTTCGGTTGGGACACCGCTTCTGGACGCCCAGAATTGTCTGGTGCGGAAAGACCACATCGCTTGTATCGGCGCCGCGACACCACGTCTACGCAACTGTTCGAAGTCTTCGACGCCTGGTTCGATCACGGGCCTCAAAGGCAGATCGCCGCCATCCACGCCGCCGACCCTGCCGGCTGATAAGTGAGCCCCCGTTTGCCCTACGCTGTTGCGAGGCAGCAGAACTGGCCTCCCACGGCGGAGAGGCGGCGGCAGCGGTGGTCGCGCGCATTGGCGTTGGGTTTGGGCTTGCTTTCACGGAGCTTCCGGTGGGACCACCTGGAGCTCTCCGAGCAGTTCGACGGGGCACCGGCTATGAGCGCAGCATGCGAACCTGACGTGGAGCTACACCACCTACATCTCAGCCATGCGCCCCGACATGACAATGCCCAACCGTAGCGTGGGCAACAACCAAAAGCCGTCGAAGGCGTGAGGAGCAGCTAGGGCGGGCTGAGCCCTGCGACGGACAGCACTTGACCCAGTAGACGGCCGCGCCGGCGGACGCCGATACTCGTTGGAGCGCAGCGTGCCGGTAGCAGGGCTCGGCTCCTCACCGGCCGTGGGGCGGCGGCCATGGCAGGATGGGCTCCATCATGGATAGGCGGTTACGGCGCTCCTCAGCCAGGTGTCTCTCCGCGGCCCCCTTTAGGACCTTTTTAACTGCACACGTGCTGGACCCTGTTTTCGCCCGCCATGATTTCCTTCTCCGGGAGCTCGTCGGCGATGAAGCGGTACGCGAATGCCGGGTACGTATTCCACCGATGAGCCCGCACCGTCATCAAGCTCGCCGAACTCCTTTGCTTCCCTGGAAGGTCAGCTCCAGGTGTTTATGGACGAGGGCGCAGTATCCGCCACTGTGCTTCTCAGACGGATGGAGCGTGGTTTGAACCTGGCCGGGACCCTCCCCTGGGATGAATCAAGCGGGGGGTCTTTTCAAGTACTCGAACACGAACTACTTTGCGCTCGGCCTCCTCGTCCAGACACCGCGGCACAAGCCCTTCGTTCAGGTCATGAGGGAAGAGGTTTTTGATCCTCACGGCTTGAAGCACACCAGCCTGGACCGACCCACACAAAACTGGGCTTCTGTACGGCTACGTCTCCATCCACGGTGAGTTGGTCGACACCACCGACAACATCTTTTTCACCGGAGATCCACGGAGGCGCGGTCTCCACGATGGCAGACGTCAACCTCCTCATGGTAAGCATCTTCCAAGGGCGGGCAATTTCGCGGCATCTCTAAAAATGAAGGCAAGTCCCGACTTCGCGCCCTGCGGACTAGGTGTGTGGGAGCACGCGGACGGCTGCTCAAACCAGTCACGGTACATGAGTCAGGGACTCTTCTGGGGCTACGCGACTGTGGCAGCCAGCAGCGCAGACGGGCGCTAACAGGCCGCGATGACCGGCACGACACCACCACTGCCCACCCCGCTGGAGGACAAGTCCACCGAGAACAAGCGTGAACTCCTAAGCGGCCAAATCCAATCCACCCTTAACGAGACCCTGGACCGGCTGTGCGCGTTGGCCATGAGAAAGTATCTAAGCTCTTATCCGACTGGATGCCCGTGCGAGCAGTGGTCCTGCCCCGGCCGGATCTCGTGCCCCTGAATGCATGTGCGCTCGGGGGCAAGAAGCCGGTCATGCTGGGTGAGGAAAATGCTGCTGTAGGCACATTCAATGCCCTCGTCCCCACGCCTTAGCCACTCCGTAAGATGCAGCCCGTGATGCCCACGGGTCTTCTCACGCTTTCTCGATTCATGGGTCCGATGCCCGAAAGGATTCTTCGCCATGGCACTCGCGACCTTAAATACCGTCTCTGTTCGCAGCAGAGAAGAAATGGTAAACCCATAAAAGGAGCCGTTCAAGGTGGCGACAATTGGCGGTGCCGCCTTCCAATACGTCCTGCGGAGCATTCTCCCCACGGTCATGTAGTTCCTACTCCCCCGGCCCATGAATAGATGTAGGCCACCAACGGCCCACCCAACAAAACCGGAACGAGGAAACGCAAGAACCCACTCCCAGCAGGCGGAAGGCTCTCCAGCCAGAGACTTGAACCCGCCATCCCACACACCTGAACAAGCCATCGCGGCAGCCAGGCCAAAGCCCGTACCCCGAGCCGTCAGAGCGACGCGACCACAAGCTTTGTCAACACGTCAAAGCAAAAACGCCTCTGACGAGGGAATCTGTCGTGCCCGAGGTGGGACTCGAACTACATTCCAACCCTTGAAAACACTGGGAACCCGCGAAAACATGCGGAATCCGAAGCAGTCCGAGGGCTGTACGAGGAAGTCCAAGACGAAAAGTGTGGACATTGCCCATACCCCGGTTCAGTAGAGTTAAAGGACTACCGGGGCTGCAAATGCCCGGAAATTTGGGCGGCAGAGTCCAGCAAGTCGATGGTGCCCGCGGCGACTCCGACGACGAGGTCGAAGCCCTCATTTGTCGTGAAGGCATGCCGGTAACCGTTGATCCAGAGCAGCAGCACCATGAGCGTCCACGCCGTCCGTTTGTTTCCATCAATGAGTGGATGGAACCGGGCGACCGACTCCAACAAGGCTGCCGCCTTCACGGCTAGTTCCGGATAAGCCTCCGCGCCCATGACAGTTGCCGCCGGCCTGGCCAGTGCCGAGGCCAACAAGCCGACATCACGGATATGAAAGCCGTGCCGATCGACTACTTGAAGCGCATCCTCAATGTCCAGGTACGCTGTCACGCGTCCTCAAGGCGCTTCAGCAACTCAGCATCATGACTCATGACAAAATCGAGGCCCTCACTGATTTCACGCCGGCGGGCGTGACGCTGCAGAACCAACTCGGCCCCCTGCAACAGAAGCGCGGACTTGGACGTATGTTCCTCGGCAGCCAACTTCTCCAGCCGCCGATCGAGGTCTTCAGGAACACGGAGATTCATAGCCATGACCTCATGGTACCAAACCGGTACCCGCCCTTGTCTGGAATGCACGCTTCGCTAATTGGACCAGACTCACCGAGCAGGGCTGCCGGGTCTGAAGAGCTCTGTTGTTTTTCAAGACCCTGGGCTGCTGAACCGAGAAGTGTCTTTACTTCCGGGGGATCGCCTCCCTTTGGGCCGCATTCGACCGCCGCGCGTACCCATGGAAGGAAGTGGAGCGCCTAGGTAGGGAGCACCTCTTTACCCGAGGCCGCCTGCTCAAAGTGGAGCCTGGCGTTGCTCGAGTTGGCGGTGATGGCCCCTTGTGGGTGGCAACAACTTTCCTGGAAAGTACTGTTAGGTCAATCCCAAAAGGACTGAGGTCGACGACTCTATTTCATCGTCAACCGAGCGCGAGAAGCGGCCTTCTTACAGTCACAGTTGAGCGTGTGAGCAGGTCCACATCCCGGCTCATTGGACGCAGCCAAATGGAGATTACGTAAGAATGTTGCCAAACAGGCAGGCTTCTTCTTCTGCTGGCGCTTATGTAGAGCGACGCCCCGGCCCGTGTCAGTCCCAACTTCATTTAAGAGAAGGAATACAGTTCGCTCGAGGCCAAGGGATGCTCCTATCGAGTATGTGGCCACTCCAAGCCCACCGGGATACCGGTGCCGGACGAGGAAACAGGGCCATTGCCGGATGGAACCCGACAGTAACGCGGCAGTAACACTTTGGCGTTACAACAGACCCATGGACGCTTTGCTACCCAAATCCGGGGAACGAGAGATTGATAGGGCTCCGCTTCATCAATGCCTCGTTTTCGCCAAGAACAAAGGCTATAGCCTTGGGCGCAGATTGAACAGAACCTTTTCGATAAGAAACGTTCCAGGGAATACGAACAGGTCACAGAGGTGACGTTATGACCGAGGGACAGGATTGGGTTCAACGATGCTGTGAGGCTGTAAGGTCTGGCGAACCCATAGGCGCATCCAGCCAGACCGGCCGGTGGCTCAGAATCCCCGCAGAGGCGATACGAACAGCTCTCCTATCGCCGAACCTGCAGGTAGACCCCAAAGGAATGAACATCTGTAGAGCGGTAATTACCGGCACCCTCAACTTTGACCACGCTTCTCTGCGCTGTCGCCTCCACTTCGATAGGTGCAAGTTTGAATGCGCTCCCTCCTTCGAAGGCGCAACAGCACCTGGATTATCTATTACTAACTCAAGCCTCCCGGGAATACGGTTAATGGCCGCTTCTGTTCAATCCGATGTTGATTTCACGAGATTGACGTCCTTCGCGACGATTGAAGCACGAAGCCTGCACGCCGGCGATGTCAAAATGAGAAAGGCCAGGCTTCTTCCCCATAACGGGGTTGCCCTTCAACTCGATGGTGCAGCCCTGTCCGGCGACCTAGTCCTGGACGACTCGCGCATTCACGGCTCGGTCGTTGCCCGCGGCGCCACGATGAACGGCATGGACATAGCCTGCGCGAAGCTCGTGAACCCGAGTCTTGAGACGCTGAACCTTTCCGACGCCAAAGTGAAAGGGCGAGCTAACCTCAACTTCTTGCACTCCGATGGCACCATCTCGGTTCACGGGGCCATTTTTGGCCAGCTCAATCTAAGAAACACCGTCATCCAAGCGGGTTCCGGTACCGCCATCGAAATGTCGGGCTGCAGCGTCAAGGGCACCGCCTTCTCAGAAAAGTTGCGGGTTGAGGGAAGCGTTCAGGCAGCTGACACCAATTTCGCGGAATTGATACTCAGCGGCGCTGAGTTCAACGGCTGTGGGTCTGGCCGAGTGTTGAATTTGGCTAGAACGGTAATACGAGGAAGCCTGCTCCTGAACGAAAGCGAGTGCAAAGGTACTGCACATCTCTTCGCAGCAAAAATCGGTCATCTAGATTTCTCTGCAGCAAAATTCTCCGACCGTGGTACAGCAATAGAACTGTCGCGCGCCGAAATCACAGGAACCGCCATATGTCGAAGGATTCAAGTCTCGGGCAGCTTTACGGCAGCAGACACTAAGTTTGGACAGCTGATCCTGGAAGCGGCAGTGCTCAAGGGGAACCGGACCCTGGCCCTCAACCTGTCCCGAGCCGTTGTGGTAAGCAGGGCTTCACTTATAGGACTATGTGCCTCGGGATCGATACGTGCTGCGGGTCTAAATGTAGGTGGCCCCCTCGATCTATCTGGAGTCTACATCTGTGCCACTAATACCCGACGCTCCCTGGATATCTCACGCTCGACGATCGTAAGCCGCCTTCGCCTCGAGCACTGCCGATTCATAGGAATGCTTGATGCCGCTGGATCACTGCTCTTCGATGTGACGATGAGAAATGCATACTTTGACGCGGAACCGCCGGGGGCGGCCATCGATTTTTCTTCCGCCGTCGTAGAGTCTCTACGTCTTTCTCCGGGACTTTCCGTAGAAGGTGGGATCAACTTCACCAGCACGGAAGTTCAAAACATGTTCACGCCTGCTGAAGGGCCAACAAGAGATTGCCTGCCAAAGATAGCCAGGGCCGTCGGGTGGAAACTGGGAATGCTTCATGGATCTCTGCGTACCGACCGCAAGGTTGCGTTCGGGTGGCTCAACGGCATCCCCGTTGACCATGGATCGTCCGCTTCTCTCCAACCATGGAAAGAGCTAGCGCACGCCTACGATCAAATTGGCCAACCGGACGATGGAAGATGGCTCCGTCACAAGGCAGCTGCCCACCTCACTAGGACATCTCAGGGCTGGCACAAGGGTCGCAGGGTCGCCTATTCCTGGCTGGTAGGTTATGGCTATTATCCGCTTCTCGTATTGTTATGGCTGGCCGCTTTATGGGGCCTGGTTTACGTTCTCGCTTCCACAAATGCTGCTAGCTTCACTCCCAGTGACACTCGTGTATCTTCAAGAGTGATAACAATCGATGGAGCGGAGAAGACTGTCCGAGTAGACGGCACCAGCCAGCCACCGCCGACAGAGTACCCCCCTTTCAGCCCGCAACTCATCGCCGTCGATACTGCGCTTCCTCCTGTCCCAACAGGGCAATCCCAAGCTTGGCGGATAACTGAGAACACTTGGCTCCCGCTCTTGTTTGGAGCCATCAAGAGCGCAGGTTGGGCGCTGTCTGCGCTTCTGATCGCGGGGGTGACAGGTTTTCTACGAAAGGACTGATAAGGCAGCACTCCGCGCGCTCAGCCACGGAACACCAAGGTCGCCATCGGGTCCCCCCGCGCAAAGGGTATCGGCCAAGACACTCCCCTATCGGTACCCAGCGTCATGTAAATGGGAGTTAACCGGCTCTTTACAGTTCCTGGTGCATGCTCTGCCGTGACGGATGTTCATGCCGCTGTTCTGGCGGCGGTAGCCACTTCCTGTTCGAGCCGCGCTCGGGCGCGTCATCTCTGACCTCCATCCAGAGATGGGAGATACATCAACTATTTAAGCCCCGGTTCGCGCAGCTTATGACGTGCGATGCGCCAAAAGTAGCACCGGACGAGGTCCAGAAGGAAGCCCCGAGCACCGGCTACTCGATTTCCCCTCAAACGGGGCCTACCTAAGGTGCCGACTCATCGCGCAGTCGAGAAGTCGAGCGGGTGTCGGGCAGTGCAGCCCGCCACCCAGGTGGAAACGAGATGAGCGGCGTCGTCGAGGAGACGTCCCTTTCCCGTTCCTCCTGCAACCGCTACAGGTCAACTCCTCAATCTCCTGGCAAAAACACCCGAGCGGGAGCATGATATCTGGAAAGGCTCAAGGATTATGGCGGGAGGCAGGTGGACTGAGTGAAGTTCGCTCGTCAGGTGCTCGCAGGCCCTCCGGACTCTGTGTCACCGGGCGGTGGAGCGGAAATCCGCTACATCCTCAAGTCCAGCGGCGGTGATCTCACGCACGCTGTCTGTCCGGCCGGTGAGGTGGCGCCCACACATGAGCTTCCGGAGCTGGACGAGGGCTACTTTGTGCTCGGGGGCTCGGGAGAGATCTGGCGCCGGTATCAAGGGCGGGAGGGAATCATCGCCTTACGTCCTGGAAGGTTTGTCTGGATGCCGCGTGGTACACAGTTTCAATACCGAGCCAACCAAGGGACTTCCTTGGTATTCCTCGTCGTCGTGCTGCCGTCTTGGCGTCGCGAACTCTTCAACATCGTCGATACGGGGCCCTGGTCGGTCGGGGCGGCCGGCGTTTCACCGGCTAGCGAGCTGAGTGAGGATTACTGGCTCTCGGGGGACCTCCCTCGTCACCCGGACTACACCGCTCCAGATAACTCCGAGATACGACTGCTGGGCGGAGTTGAGAACGGCAGTTTGGCTCACTGCATTTTGCGCCCAGGAATGTGTTCATTCCCTGTTCGACACCGTTCAATTTACGAAGTTTGGTACGTGGTAGGAGGGCACGGAGAAGTCTGGCGATCGGATCCGGAGGGACCCGAAAGGGTAGACCTGCTTTGGCCCGGCGTGGCCGTGGACATACCGGCGGGCACTACTTTTCAATTTCGGACCACTGGGTACGAGGGCTTGCAACTGGTGCTGCTATCAATCCCTCGGTGGCCGGGCACCGACGAGGCAATTCGACTACCAACTGGTCGCTGGCAGCACTGACTCCTAGCTTCGCTGCCGGCGTTAACGACTTTGGGCAAACGCCTTCGGCAGCATGAGCTCCAGTCAGCGAGGACCTACAACAGCTACATAGCCATCAGACCGACGTGGAAGCCATACGGGCTTACCACACTGAGGTGCGTAGTGACCGAGTCGAGATCGGCTCGATGTTGAAGCGACCATATCTCCACCTGGTGTACTTCTATTGTCATGGGGGCCGAGAAAAGAACGACGTATGGTTGGGCGTCGGCCGCAAGCAACGGCTAATTCCCTCGGACCTATTCAACTGGAAGGTGCGATGAGCGAGTCCCAACCCCCTCGTATTCATCAATGGATGCGAAACGGTGGGGGTCACCCCGGACGACCTAATATCCTTCCTCAACGTCTTGGCGTTCAGTCGAGCATCAGGGGTCATCGGTGTCGAGATCACAATCCCCGAGAAGCTAGCCAGTCGATTCGCGATCGATTTCCTGTCGAGATTCGCCGCTTACGAATCGGTGGGGAAGTTGGTGCGGGCAGGTCGTAGGCGTTGCATCTCGGCTGTAAGGAAGCTTTTCAGGTCACCTACAAACGTCAACTCTGCGACCTTCAAAGCTGATAGCCGACTTCATGTAAAGTTGGCGCTGAGAGGGGCTCCCTGCAGCTCGTAATGCTTACTGAAGAGGGCGCCGCAGCCAGGGATTGCAACGTAGGCGGAAGGCTTGCCCTGTCCCCCACAAACGGCGAAGCTGCGGCGGATACGGTTGACGCCCAAACATAGCTGGAACCTCCCAATTTCAAATGTGGCTCTACCTGTCCGCCAAGTGTGGCAGGCAACCCGCGTCTTGCTTTGAAAATGAGGTTCCAGCCCCACTGGATCACACTTTTTGGGCCTTCTGACACAGGCGTCAGCGCCGGAAACAGGATCCGGAGCATCCACCATTCCCCGCCCGGAGAGCACCACGAAAAAGCTGGACGCTCCCAGATACGGTCCGGCGACAATAGCCTTCAGAAGGACCAGACACGCCGGGGGCTAGCACGCCCCAGGACCGGCCACTTCCTGCTACATATCGTCTAGACCCCGCCTGCCGGGAGTCTCCCGACTGCAGAGGGCTTAGTCCCTCAACAAAATGTCCTGCGTTTGGGCTGCGGTCCGACGTCGCTCCCCGACCCGTGGGCGCCAGCAAGAGGCCATGCATCTGGAGTAACAGGCACGGGAGCCTCTGCTGGGACGCGAACTTGGCATCGGTAACGCCGCCGTAACGGACGTGTGCCGATACTGGCACGTGAAGCCGCCAGCAAAAGTACGACTTCTCGTTTGACGGACCCGTCAATCGAGGCGTTCGGGCTCGCTATTGAGAAGTGAACTGACATGGAGCTGGACGGATTGACAGAGAAAGCTATCCATGAGCCGTAGGCGGGCTTACACCGGCTTTGAGGGGAGACATGATGCCAGATCAAGTCCGGCAGCAGCGCTCATGGGCAACAGGGGCGAGCGTCTTGAAGACGGCTCCGGACTACGGCGCTGCGGGGGTGTCGTCCCTCGACCCGGGTCCAGCGGGCCCACTCGGACCCCCGGTCAGCCTGCCCAAAGGCGGCGGTGCGATCCGGCCCATGGGCGAAAAGTTCGCCAGCAACGTGGCGACAGGAACAGGCACGTTCACGATACCGATTCCCACGAGTCCTGGGCGCGCCGGATTCGGCCCCGCTTTGGCACTCGATTATGATAGCGCAGGCGGCAACGGCCCGTTCGGTTTTGGCTGGGCGGTCCACACTCCGTTCATCTCCCGCCGCACGGATCGTGGACTTCCCCTCTACAACGACGGCGACACGTTTTTCCTCACAGGATCGGAAGACCTCGTCCCGATCCCCGCTCCGCCCGACACCCAAACGCAGGCCGGGTACTCCATTACCAGGTTCCGTGCCCGTGTCGAGGACCGCCCCGTTCGCATCGAGCGGTGGATCCGCGACGATGGCGACACGCACTGGCGGGTGCTGACGGCAGAGAACATCCACAACACCTACGGTGCCGATGCCGCCTCGCGTATCAGCGACCCCGCCGATCCCTCCCGGGTATTCAGCTGGCTACTGAGCTACAGCCGCGACGACCGGGGCAACGTGATTGCCTACACCTACCGTGCCGACGACGGTACAGGCGTCCTGCTCAGCCTCGCAAGCGAGGCGAATCGCGGCGATCGCGATGACAGCCGACGAACGGTTAACAGGTACCTAAAGTCGATCCGCTATGGCAATCGCAAACCGTTCCTCGACGACGCCGGCCGTCGCCCCCGATTCGTCTCGTCCACTGACCTCGACGCACAAGAGTGGCTGTTTGAGCTTGTGCTCGACTATGGGGAGCACGACGCCAACGCGCCTGAGCCCGGCGACGGGGGCGACTGGCTCATGCGGGCTGATCCGTTCTCGACCTACCGTGCCGGGTTCGAGGTGCGTACGACGCGGCTGTGTCGCCGCTTCCTTATGTTTCATCACATACCGGACACCCCGCACGGGCCGGGCTATGACGGCTTGGTGCGCTCGTTAGAGCTCGCCTATACCGGAGACATAGCCGCGGGGACGGTCGATGCCCCGGTCTACAGCTCGCTACGCTCGGTCACCCAGCACGGGCACCGTCGTGACGGCGCGGGCTATGTGAGCCGGTCGCTGCCGCCGGTCGAGTTCACTTACAGCGAGCCGCGACTGGATCCGCAGGTCCGCGAGCTGGAGACCGACTCCAGCGGCATCCCAGCTGGACTCCTCGGCTTCGAATGGGCGGATCTGCACGGGGAGGGCATCCCCGGTCTGCTCCGCCGCGAACCGGGTGCCTGGTACTACCTGCGCAACGAGAGTCCGCTCAGCGCGCCGCGGGCGGCGTTCTCGGCCGCGGCTCCCGTCGCGAATCTGCCCTCCCTCCGGGCAGGCGGCGTCCGCATCCTGGACCTCGCCGGCGACGGGCTGCCCGACCTCGTCGAGCTGGAGGGACCGCTCGCCGGCCTCTTCGAGCATGACGAGGACGAGTCCTGGGAGGCGCACCGGCCGTTCACCTCGGTGCTGCCGGTTCCCGGCGACGACCCGTCCCTCCGGCTGGTGGACCTCGACGGGGATGCGCGCGCGGACGCTCTGGTGTCAGCCGGGGACCGGCTCTGGTGGCACCCGTCGCTCGGAGAGGCGGGTTTCGGCGAGCGCCTGAGCGTCGACCTCCCCGCCGACGAGGAGCAGGGCCCGTCGGGAGGCTTCGGCGACCAGCTGAACGAGCTGGCGCTCGCAGACATGTCCGGCGACGGGATGGCCGATCTGGTCCGTATCCGCGCCGGGGAGGTCTGCTATTGGCCGAACCTCGGCCGGGGTCGGTTCGGATCCAAGGTGACGATGGATCGCGCGCCCTTGCTCGACGACGCCGAACACTTCGACCCGCGTCGCGTGCGCCTGGCCGACATCGACGGCTCGGGGACGACAGACCTGGTGTACCTGCACCGCGAGGGCGTCCGGCTCGTGTTCAACCAGTCGGGCAACGGCTGGGGCGACCCGGTGCAGCTCGCCTTCCCGTCTGCGGACGACAGCGCGGACGTCCAGGTGCTCGATCTGCTCGGCACCGGGACGGCGGCACTGGTTTGGTCGTCGCCGCTCGCGGGCGCACAGGGCCGCGCTCTGCGGTACGTGCAGCTGCTCGCCGAGAAGCCGCACCTGCTCGTCGGCACGACCGACAATCTCGGCAGCCGGACGGAGGTCGCTTACGCCCCGAGCACGCGCTTCGCAGTGGCGGACCGAATGGCGGGCCGGACGTGGACGACCCGGCTGCCGTTCTGCGTGCACGTGGTCGAGCGCGTCGACGTGCACGATCTCGTCGGGCGCACGCGCTTCACGTCGACCTACCGCTATCACGAAGGCTGTTTCGACCGTGAGGAACGCGAGTTCGCCGGCTTCGGGATGGTCGAGACGATCGAGGCCGACGAGCGGATGGACGAGGATGCCGCGACGCCCTGGCGCCCACCCACGCTGACCCGCACCTGGCACCACTGCGGCGACAGCCCGCTCCCGGGAGACTGGCCCGCGGGCCAGGGCTGGGAGGGCGACCCGGACGGAACGCTGAGCCGCAAGGAGGCGCCGGCGGGCACGAGTCTCCGGGCGCTGCGCGGGCGGGTGCTGCAGACGGAGGTGTACGGGCTCGACGGGAGCGCGCGAGAGGGCATCCCGTACCAGGTGGTGCAGAGCGTGTTCTCGGCGCGCGAGCTGCAGGCGGGCGACGCCGCTCGGCCGGCCGTCACCCGCGCGATCGCGCGGGAGTCACTGACGGCGACGTACGAGCGCGAGGCCGGCGATCCCCGCGTCCGGCACGACTTCACACTGGAGGTGGACGACTTCGGCGCGGTGCGACGCGCGCTGTCAGTCGCGTACGGGCGACGCTCGCCGCATCCCGAGCCCGGTCTCTCCCCCGCCGACGCCGCGGTCGCCGTCGCGCTGCAGGCCACGCCCGTGCTGCGCGCGACGGCCGCCGGGTACACCGATCCCCTCGTCGACCCGGCGCTCTTCCCCGACACGTATCGGGCGCCGCTGCCCGCACGCACGACGGTCGCCGCCCTGTACTGGCCCGGACTCCCGGCCTCCGGCCTCACCACTTGGGACGACGCGCAGACGGCATGGACGGCCGCCGTCGCCGCGCCCGCGGACGGCGACCGCCTCCCGGAGCGCGACCTCGATCCGCTGCGCCCGGGGCCGGCTGCGGGCTGGCGCGTGACCGAGGATCGCATCCTCCGCTACCGCAGCGACGACCTGACCACGCTGCTCCCGCCCGGCACGCTCGAGGCGCGCGCGCTTCCCGGCCAGGAGTACGTGCTCGCCCTGACCGGCGGTCAGGCTCAGGACGTGCTCGGTGAGCTGGCCGACGCGGCAGCGCTGGGCGACGCGGGCTACGTGCGGCTGGACGGGGAGACGGGATGGTGGGCCCCGCAGGGCGAGGTCGGCTACACCGCCGATCCGGCCGATCCCCCCGCGACGGAGCTGCAAAGCGCCACAACCCACTTCTTCCTCCCGCGGCGGCTCGTGGATGCCTTCGGCGGGGTCGGCAGCATCGAGTACGACCCCTGCGATCTGCTGCGTGTCAGCTCCACCGACCCGGTGGGGAACGTCAGCCGCGCGCTGCTGGACTTCCGCGTGCTGGGACCGCGTCAGGTGACGGAACCCTCGGGCTCGCGGAGCGAGGCCGCCTTCGACGCCCTAGGCCTGCCGGTCGGCGTGGCACTTCTCGGCACCGCCGCCGAGCCGACCGGCGACTCCCTCGCGGGCTTCGAGCCCGATCTCGCCGAGGCCGACATCGTTGCGATCTCGACCGCGCTCGACGGCACGGGCGCGGCCATCGAGGCCGCCACCTCCCGGACGGTCTCCGACCGGACCGCCTTCCTCCGGACCCGCGACGACCCGTTCCCGACGCCGGTCTGCACTGTCCAGCTGAACCGCCGCCAGCATGCTCCGGACGACCCGGCGGGCGCCGATCTGCAGATCGCCGTCGCGCACATCGACGGGCTCGGCAACGAGGTGCAGCGCAAGACGCAGGCCGAGGCCGGACCTCTCGCCGACGGCGGCGCGGTCGCCGAGCGCTGGGTCGGATCGAGCTGGGTGATCCTCGACCGTGCGGGCGACCCGGCGCAGACCTTCGAGCCGTTCTTCAGCGCCGGTCACCGCTTCGAGAGCGACCGCCGGGTGGGATTCGCGACCACGGTCGTGCGCGACCCGCTGCGCCGGGTGATCGGGCGCCTCCATCCCGACGACACCTGGGAGAAGACGGTCATCGCGGCCTGGCGTCAGGAGAGCTGGGACCGCGTGGACACGGTGACCGCGGAGGACTACCGCACCGATCCGGTCGTCGGCCCCGCGCTCTCGCGCCTGCTGGGGGATGCGCCGGACGCGTACGTCTCGTGGCGCCGCCGACGCCTGGACGGCGACGTGGGCGAGACGCCCGCCGATGTGGCGGCCGAGCAGGACGCCGCGACCAAGGCATCCCTTCTGGCGGGGACGCCCGCGGTCAGCCTGCTGGATGCGGCGGGCGGACTGTGCGCGGCGCTCGCGGACGCCGGTCCGGACGGCGTTCTGGCCAGCCGGATGGCGGTCGACCTGGCGGGACGCCCGCTCGCCGTCGTCGATCCGCTCGGCCGGACGGTGGTCGAGCAGGTGGTGCGCTCGGGTGCGGTGGCGCGCAACGGCCTCGACGGTCTGGGCCGCACGCTCGTGCGTGCCACGATGGACTCCGGACGCCACCTGACCCTCCCTGCCGCGGACGGGCATCCCGCACGGACGCTCGACGCGCACGGCGTGAGGATGCGCTGGCTCTACGATGCCGCCCGGCGGCCCACCCACCTGTTCGCGCGGCCGGCGGGCGGGACCGAGGTGCTGCTGCAGCGCTGGGTCTACGGAGAGGGTGTCGCCCGCGCGAACGCCGCCGGCCGGATCTACCGCGTGTACGACAGCTCCGGGATGCGCGAGAACAGCCACTACGACCACCAGGGCGACATCACCGAGCAGGTGCACCGGACAGCACGCGCCTACCGCGACCTGCCGGACTGGTCGCCGACCGCCGCGGCGACCACCGCTGCGGCCGTCGCCGCGGGCGCGGAACCGCTGCTGGAACCAGGCGAGTACCGCAAACGCACCTGGTACGACGCGATCGGGCGCCCCGTGCAGACGACCACGCCGGCGAGCGCGGGGATGGCCACCTGCGTCCTGCGCTACGGTCACGGCGCAGGAGGGCTCCTCGAACGGCTCGACGTGTGGCTGCATGTGGCGGCACCGCCCGCCGGGCTGCTCGACCCCGATGCCGCCGGCCTCCACGTCGTGACCGGGACCGACTACGACGCGTCCGGCCGGATGCTCCGCCGCGAGCGCGGCAACGGAACGGTCACCGAGTACCGCTACGACCCCCGGAGCACGCGCTTGGCGTCGCTGACCACCATTCGATCCGGGTATCCCGCCGACCAGCAGGTCGTCCAGGCGCTCGCCTACACGCACGACCCGGCGGGGAACGTCACTCGCATCCGCGACACCGCCGACCTCGCGAATGTCGTCTTCTTCCGCAACCGGCGGGTGGAGCCCGGCGCCGACTACGGCTACGACCACCTCTACCGGCTCGTCACCGCGACCGGGCGCGAGCACGCGGGACTGGTGGGAGGGGTGGCCGGGCCGCCGACCCCGCCCGGTCCGTCGGATGCGCCGCGCACCGGTCTCGTGCATCCCGGCGACGGCAACGCGCTCGTGACGTACACCGAGACGTACCGGTACGACGCCGTGGGCAACCTCGCCGAGATCGCCCACGCGACCGCGAGCGGGGGTTGGCGGCAGGGCTACGCGTACGACGAGCCGTCCGTGCTGGAGCCCGCCCGCAGCGGTAACCGGCTGTCGGCGACGGGACCGGCCGCTGCGGACCCCGCGACGTGGGCGGAGCGCTGCGCATACGGCCCCGGCGGCGAGACGACCGCGCTCCCCCAACTGGCCACCATGCGGTGGGACCTCGGCGACCGGCTGGCGAGCACCGGGCAGCAGGTGGTCGTCGTCCCGGGCGCTCTGCCCGAGATCACGTACTACTCCTACGACGGCGACGGCCTGCGCACCCGGCTGACCGTCGACCGGGCGGCCGCGGCGGGCGCCGATCCCACCCCACGTGCGGAGCGCATTCTGCTGCCCGGGCTCGAGATCGACCGCGAGCTGGCAGCCGACGGCACTGCCACGGCCGTGCGGGAGACCCTGCGCATCGACATCGGCGAGGACACGGTCGCCCTGGTCGAGACCCGGACCTCCGGAGCGGACGCCGGACCGTCTCAGCTCGTGCGGCACCAGTACCGCAACCACCTCGGCTCGACGACGCTCGAACTGGCGGCGGATGCGGCCGTGATCTCGTACGAGGAGTACTTCCCGTACGGCGGCACGTCCTACGCGGCGGCACGCAACGCGCTCGAGACCGCCAAACGCGACCGCTGGCTGGGCAAGCGGAGGGATGCGACGGGGCTGGTCTCGATCGGAGTGCGCTACTACGCACCCTGGCTGGGCCGCTGGCTGAGTCCCGACCCGACTGAGACGGCCGACGGGCTGAACGTCTACGTGTATGCAGGCGGCAACCCGATCACGCTCCGCGATCAGGACGGCCGGGCGATCGAGGCGTATTACATCGCGCCAGGGCGGCCGGGGAATCAGCCGTTCATGTGGTTCCTCGGCGTCGCCGCGCACCGGCTGATCGCCTATCACTACGAAGGGTCGCACCTGAACGAGAAGGACGGGATCTACACCAACTACATCCCGATCTCCACGATCCTGACCGATGCCGAGATCGGCGATCCGTCGCGCCTGTCGGCGAGCGAGCAGAACGCCAAGCCCGACATCACCAACGTCGACAGCCGCGAGGTGTTCGAGATCAAACCCTGGAACAGCCAGGGCGAGGCGGACGCGCGCAAGGAGGTGAAGGACTACCAGAGCTGGCTCAACAAGGGGATGGGCGTCCCCCCGGGCGGGCGCGGGCGATCCGGGCCGGCGAAGTATCCGTTCCTTCTCGGGCAGGGTGCCAGCGGGCAGCTGGCCGTGCAGTTCCAGGGCGGCCGTGCCGTCTGGCGACTGGTGTGGAAGACCACGGAGGACGGCGTCATCCTGTACAAGTGGCAGAAGACCTCCAAGACCGACCGCGATGAGATCAAAGAGGCCGGCGAAGGGCAGTGGGTCGACATCACCGAGGCCGACGCCCAGGCGCTCGGCAAGGAGGTGCACGACGAGGTCGAGCGGGGTCTCGGCCGGCGCCAGACGCTGTTCAAGACGATGGAGATCACCAACACCGTGCAGTCCATCGTCGGAGCCATCGCCTCCACCGTGATCATGAGCGCGATGATGAGCCAGCTGCGCACGAATCTCGCCCCGCGTCCCGGTGTGCCGGCGCCCGCTCCGGGGATCCGGCCGGTCACGCCTCCGCCCCCTCCCCCGCCGGCGCCCGTGCCCGCGCCGCCCGCCAACGTCCCGCCTCCGTGGATGCTGCCGCCGCCCGGCGGAACGCCGCCCCCGACGATCAGGCCGGGTTTGTGAACGCCGTCGGGTTCCCGCTGTGGACGTGGCGCAGCGGAGACGCGGGCGCCCTGGTCGCCGCGCGCCACGCCGGGGAGGAATGGGTCGCGTCCGGCTGCAAGGCCGACATCCCCACACGAGCGGTCGGGCAGGGGGACGTTGTGTTCGTGGGGGCGAGTGCCGACCTCGATCCGGCGCGGACGGGACCGCGGGCGTACATCGCCGCGGACTTCCTCGGCGCGGCGCTCGCTGCGGCCCGGGCGGGCGCGGGGGCGGGCGCGGTGGCGGACGCGTGGGCGGGGGCGGCAGTATCGCCCGCCGATCCGGCGATGGACGCCGACAGCGTGCGCCACCGGCTGGGCCGCACCCCGTGGGGTGCCCTCACCCTCCTCACCGGGCGGAGGAGCCCCGGCACGCCGGAGTCGACGGCCGCGCTCGTCCACGCGCTGCTGGACGCGTGGGATGCGCTCGACGGCCTGACCTACGTCGACGCGGACGTCCGCGCCGTCCCGTTCGAGGAGGTGGTCGCGCTGTCCCTCGGCGGCCTCCTCGGCACCTGGCTTCCAAGAGCGGGGGCGAGCCTGCGCGACGACCTCGCCACCGCCTCCGCCACCCTGCGCGCCGCCGACGAGACCGAGCGCCGCGACCACGCCGTCGCCCGTATGGCCGAGCTCGCGGCGAGCAGCTCGCGCATCGTCCACCGCAACGAGCTCACCGACCGGGCGCGTCTGGCCGCGCTCTACGACGACTGCGACGCGGATGAACGCGCCGCACTGGCGACGGGCGACAACCGCGCCATCCTCCCCCTGCTCTATGGAGCAGACAGATACCTCTAGCACCGAGCGAGGTCACCATGAACCGCATCGTCCCCGGCCTCGAGGCCGGCAGCACCGGCGCCGCCGTCGCCGACCTGCAGCAGGGTCTGCTGCTGCTCCTCGAACACGGAGCCCTCGACCTCCCCGCGCCCGACGTCGATCAGCTCACCGCCCTCCTGAAACGGGAGGCGCGCCGCAGCGCGTACGGCGACGGCACCGCGAAAGCCGTGTCGCTGTTCCAGGAGCGCCACCGCATCGAGGCGCACGGCTCGGTCGACGACCCGACCGCGGAGGCCCTCAACGCCGAGCTCGAACGGCTCGGCGCGTTCGACGAGGAGCCCACGCCGGAGCAGCGCCCGACCACACGCACCCTCGCGGGAACGGTCCTGCTGGCGTCCGGCTTGCCGGCCTCCGGCCTCGCGCTGCGCCTGTACCGCCGAGGGTTCGGCGGCACCAGCACCCTCGTCACCGAGACGACGACGGACGACGCCGGCGGCTACCGGATGCAGTACGACCCGGGGCCTCGCGGCTGGAGCGTCGAGGTACGCGGCGTCGGAGCGGACGGCGGCGAGACGGTGCTCTCGACGCCGCTCGACGCCGTCAGCGCCCTCTCCTCCGCCCGCGTCGATCTACTGGCTCCGGCGGGACTCGCGCCTGCGGCCGGCGAATACCGGCGACTGCTCGGCGACATCATCCCGCTCATCGGCGATCCCGCCGCGCTGACGAAGGCAAGCGAGGCCCCTGACCGTCGAGACCTCACCGGCCTCGCGACCAGCACCGGATGGGATGCGCGCCTCACCGCCCTCGCCGTCAACGCGCAGCGCGTGAGCGAGCGCAGCGGCCTGCCCGCCGAAGCGCTGTACGGACTCTTCCGCGCGGGCATCCCCACCGACGACGGCTCCCTCGCCCAGCTCTCGCCCGACACGGTCGGCCACGCCCTCGGGAAGCTGCGCGAGCGCGGAATCGTCGATCTCGACGACGCGGCGGTGCGGGAGGCGGTCGCCTCCTTCCAGCAGTTCGCCGACACCACCCGGCTGGCCACTCCCGTGCCCGGCTCGAGCGGCACCTACGGCGAACTCCTGGGCGCGGCGGCGGACGACGAAAACGCGGCGCGGTTCGCCCGCGCGTTCTTCGCCCAAACCGACCGCGCGCACGGCGGCGACCTTTGGGATGCGGCGCGGGCCGAGAACGTCGACGAGCCGACTGTCGCCCGCCTGCAGTGGCAGGGCAAACTCGCCTACCTGGTAAGCAACAGCGCTCCGGTGACCACGGCTCTCATGGGCAGGCTCTCCGAGGGCGCACCGGGCGCCGACCAGACTCTGACCAGCCCCGCCGCCCTGGTCGCCGAGGGATTCTACCGGGCCGACCAGTGGACGCAGACCGTGCGCGACCTCGCCGCCGACGACGCCGCACTCGACGCCCTCATCCCCGCTTCGTACGGCGGGGACGACGTGGAGGCACGGCTCGGTGCATACGCGGAGGACATGGCGCGCAAGGTGCGGATCAGCTACCCCACCCAGGTGGTGACGAGGATGATCGACGCGGGCGACCTCCCCGTCGGCCCGTCCGCGGCGCCCACCGTGAAGCTGCTCGACGCCCTCGCCCAGACCGGGTTCCAGCTCGGCGCGCAGTCCGTCACCTCGTACCTGGAGACGTCCGATCTGGCCTCCTCTGGACTCGCGATCGCCGGCCTCGGCGACGACGAGCGGGCTGCCGCCACCGAGACGGTGAAGACGCTGCACCGGGTGTACCAGATCACACCGGGCAACGACGCGATGGCCGTGTTGCTCGACCTCGGCCTGACCTCCTCCTACGACGTGACGTCTCTCGCCTACGACGCCTTCTCGCGCCTGTACGAGAAGGCGTACCTCGACCGGTTCGGCCGCAAGCCGGCTGCCGCCGAGACCCGGCTGGTGTGGCGCAAGGCGCACCAGGTCTCCGCGATGTCGTACAACCTGTTCGGCGTCGTGAAGAAGGTCGACAGCGACCCCGAGCTGCTGGCGATCTCCGGCGGCGCCCCCGCCCGCACGGCCGAGGTCAGCCGGCTGAAGGAGTCCCTCAAGGGGTACCCGACCATGGAGTCGCTGTTCGGCTCCCTCGACTTCTGCGAGTGCGAGCACTGCCGTTCCGTGCTGAGCCCGGCCGCCTACCTGGTCGATCTGCTCGCGTTCTGCGAGGGCGAGCCCGCCGCCTGGGCGAACTTCCTGGCCGAGTGGGAGGAGCGGACCGGAAGCCCGTACACCGACAAGTTCCGCAACCCCTACGACGAGCTCGTCGCCCGGCGCCCCGACCTCCCGCAGCTGCAGCTCGACTGCGCCAACACCAACACCGAGCTGCCCTACATCGACCTGGTGAACGAGATCCTGGAGTACCGGGTCGCCCACGGGGCGCTCGCCGCCGACGCGGTGCACGACACCGGCGACGCGGCCACCGAGTCCCTGCTGGCCGAGCCGGCGAACGTGCTGACCGGCGCGTACCGCGCGCTGCGCGAGGCCGTCTATCCCGTCGGGCTGCCGTTCGACCTGTGGACGGAGACCGTCCGCCGTTTCGCCGCGCACGCCGAGGCGCCCCTCGCCGAGCTGCTCGACACCTTCCGCCCGACCGACGCGCTCATCGACCCGGCCGCCGCCTACGACCGCGTCGCCGTCTTCGCCGAACAGCTCGAGCTGAGCGCGCCCGAGCTGGCACTGCTGACCGACCCGGATCCGCTGACCGCCTGGTGGACGCTGTACGGCTACCCGGACGAGGGCGCCGCCACGACCGCCGCCACCGATCCCGACACCGGCCAGCGCATCGACCTGAACTCGGCGAAGGCGCTCTCCCGCCGGCTCGGAATCAGCTACCGCGAGCTGGTGGACCTCGTCCAGACCGGGTTTGTGAACCCGGGATTTGCGCGGGAGCCTCTGCTCGCCGCACTGCCCGCCGCGATGAGCACCGTCCGCTGGTTCCTCGACCCGGCGAACCAGACCTTCCTCTCCACCGAGTCCGACCTGCTCGGCGACGGCCTGACCGCGGCTCAGCAGGCTCGCAAGAAGGCGCTGAGCGTGGACGACTGGAACCGCCTGACCGAACTCGCCGCGTTCGCCGCCCGGATCGACGCCTACGCGTCGGCGTACGGGATCACTGCGCAGCAGGTCCGCGACCGCCTCGCCGATGTGCCCCAGGACCAGATCCTGGTGCTCGCCGATCCCGACACCGGTGCGGACTTCGACCGGACCATCCTGCAGCACGCCGACGGCACCGCCGCCGACCCCGCCGTCTTCGTCCGGCTGAGCTGGTTCGTGCGGCTGTGGCGGCGGCTGGGCTGGTCGATCGTGGAGCTGGACACCGCACTCGGCGCCCTCACGCCGACCGATGCCGACGGCCGGCTGGTCTTCGCCGACCGACCGCTGCGCACCGCGATCGTCTACCTCGCCCACCTGGTCAGTCTCGCGGCGACGCTCGAGCTCCCCGCCTCCAAGCGCCTCTCGCTGCTCACCCTGTGGGGGCCGCTCCCGGTGCGCGGGGCCCGCTCCCCGTACGCCGCGCTGTTCCTCACCCGCAGGGTCGCCGGCCTCGACACGGTCTTCGACCACCCGTTCGGCGACTATCTCGCACCGGCCTGGGTCGCGGCGCAGGGCGAGGGCAAGCCCCCCGAGTTCGGGCTGATCGCCGGGCACCTCCCCGCCGTGCAGGGAGCGCTCGGCCTGAGCGCCGCGCAGGTGGCCGCGATCCTCGCCGACGCAGGCACCTCCCTCGACACCGCTCCCCTGACGCTCGAGAACGTGTCCACCCTCGCCCGTCACGCCCTCCTCGCCAAGGCCATGCATCGACCGGTGGACGACCTCATCGTGCTCAGCGCGCTCAGCGCCCTCGACCCGTTCGACGGCGTGGAGCCCGGACCGCTCGACGACCTCGCCGAGGACCACCCGTACAGCGGGACGCTCGCGTTCGTCGACGTCGCCGCGCGGCTCGCCGAGATCGACCTCGACGTCGGGATGCTCGACCGGCTGCTGCGCGGACGGCTCGACCCGGCCGGCACGGCCGGCGCCGACCAGCCCGATCCTGCCCGCGACGCCCTGCTGATCACCGGCCTCGCTGACCAGCTGCGCGCCCTGCGCTCCGCCGCCGCCGTGCCGGCCGACGCGAGCGCCATCACCGAGCAGTGGCTCGCCGAGCTGCTCGGCCAGTCCCTTGGCGCGCCCGTCGTCGCTCGCCTGCTCAAGATGCTGCGCGGCGCGGAACCGCTCACGCCCTCCACTCAGGACTTCTTCGACACCGAGCTGCTGCAGCGCGATCTCGGCGGCGGCGCGACGACGGGATTCCTGGCAGCGTCCGACTACCCCGGACTGTTCGAGCCCGTCCCCGGACTCGTCGCACCCCTCCCCACCGACACGGCCGAACAGCTCGCCGAGAAGGCGGCCGCCAACGCGGACCTCCTCGCGGCCGCCACCGCCTCCCGTCGTGCGCGCACCGCGGCGGCGTTCGCCGAGGCCCGCTTGCGCAGCCAGGCCACCGAGCTCATCGCGGGCACGCTCGCCCGCGCCCTCGACGCGGACGCCGACCTCGTGACAGCACTGCTCACCGATCCGGCGGTCCTCGCGGTCGGCGGCCGACCGGTGCTGCCGACCCTGACGTCCCTGGCACAGTCAGGCGTCGACGGCGACTTCTTCCCGAGCGCCGACGGCACCGGGCCCCGCCAGGACACCCCGTCGCTGGTCGGCGATGCCGATACGGCAGCCCGCGCCGCGACCGACAGTGCGGGCGACCCGCTGCCCGCCGCTAACAGCATGCGAGTCACCGGAACGCTCGTCGTGGACCGCTCGGGACCGAACCGCTTCACGATCGAGCTCGCGAAGGCGGGAGCGAGTGCACAGCTGTCGTTCCCGCACCTGTCCGATCCGCTGTTCCTCGACGGGACGGCGGCGGTCGACGACTCCGTGCTGGGCACAGGGCCGGACGAGTTCGTCCAGCTGGACGCGGGCGTGCCGTATCGCTTCGACGTCACCGCGACACAGCTCGCAGGAGGTCGCGCCCGCGTCCTGGTGCACTCGGCCGCTGCTCCCAGCGCGCCGTTCGGCAGTCTCCGGCTCTACCCGGCGAGCGCCCTCGACCAGGCCCTCGTGACGCTGACCCGGGTGCGCTCGGCCGCATCGCTGCTCACCGCCCTGAACCTCGACCTGCGCGAGGCACGCCACCTGCTCTCCCACCCGGCGCAGTTCGGCGGGCTCGACCTGGGCGGCCTGCCCACCGCGCCCGTCGGCGACTCCCCGGCCGAACTGGCGGCGGCGCGCGACCGGTTCGCGGCCGTCCTCCGTCTCGCCGGCTACGCATCCCTCCGCGCAGAGCTCGGTGCCGGCCCGGGCGAACTCATCGACGTCTTCGAAGCGGCGGCGGCGCCCGCAGACCCGTGGCCGCACGTCACCGAGCTGCTCGCCGCCCTGCTGCGGCGCATGCCCGACGAGATCGCTGCGGCCGCACTGCTGTGGCCCGCAGGACCCGTAATCGACGACGACCTGACGCTCCGCCGGCTGTGGGAGGTGCTCGCCCTCGCCGCGCGCTTCGGGACAACGCCCGATCGGCTGCGCAATTGGACAGGGGTCGTCCACCTGACCGCCGACGACACCGGCCGCGCGGCCCTCGCCGCCGACATCCGCGAGACGGTCAAGGCCAACTACGACGACACCACCTGGACCACCGCGGTGAAGCCCGTCTCCGATCAACTCCGCTCCCGCCAGCGCGACGCCCTCGTGGCCTTCGTCCTGCACGCCGAGTCCCTGTCGCGGGTGGAGCAGCTCTACGAACTCTTGCTGCTCGACCCGCTCAGCGAGCCGGTGCTGACCACGTCCCGCATCCGGGCGGCGCTCGGCAGCGTCCAGCTCTTCATCACCCGCATCCTGCTCAACCTCGAGGCGCGGGTGCACCCGTCGGCCATCGTGAACGCCGAGCAGTGGGAGTGGATGAAGCGCTACCGGGTGTGGGAAGCCAACCGTAAGATCTGGCTCTTCCCAGAGAACTGGCTGGAGCCCGAGTTCCGCAGCGACAAGTCGCACCTGTTCACCGAGCTCGAGGGCAAGCTGCTCGCCAACGACGTCTCGCCCGAGATCGTCGAGGACGCGTTCCTCTCCTACCTGCGCCAGCTGGAGGAGCTGGCCAGGCTCGACATCGTCGCGATGCACCTGGAGGACGACGTCGACTTCACCCGCAACACCCTGCATGTGATCGGCCGCACGTTCTCGCAACCCCACAAGTACTTCGCACGGCGATACGCGAACCGGCTCTGGTCGGCGTGGGAGCCGATCGACGTGGCCATCGAGGGGAACCACCTCATGCCGGTGGTGTGGCGCGACCGGCTGTTCCTGTTCTGGGTCACCTTCCTCGAGCAGGGCTCGCCCGCGGGCGCCGCCTCCGTCGACACCAGCAAACCGATCACGCTGCCGACCGTCAACCTCACGATCGAGGCCCAGCTGCACTGGAGCGAGCTGGTCGAGGGCGCCTGGAGCACGCCGCGCACCGCCGGCTACGAGGTGCCGGAGGACCGCCGCCTCCGCGTGACCGTCGGCGCGGGATTCAGCACCGCGTCCATCCCGGTGTGGGTAACGGTCATCCCGGATCCGCCGCTCGGGACCGAAACCGCCGCGACCCTCGCGACCGCGGGTGTCTACCTCAACCTGGGCGCGCCGTTCAACAAGGCTCTGCACCTCACCAGCCGCAACAGCCCGCCCGAGCCGACGGCGGCACGACCCCGCCCCTCCACGCCGTTCCTCGTCGGGACGGATCCGGGCAAAGTGCGGCCGACCGCGTACATCGGCACCTCTGGCACGCTCTCCGTCAGCATCCGCACCCGGATCAGCTCTGAGCCTGCCCCCGACCTGCCCGTGACGCTCGACGTTCTCGGAGCGACGGGGCAGTACACCCTCCTGCCCGTCAACAACCTCATCACGCTGGGCGTCTCCGCCGAAGCGTATGAGGATGCGGACGACCCGGCGGCCGTCCAGGCGGCGATCGCCGCGGGCATCGGCGAGATCGAGAGCCTGATGAAACCCGCCTTCTTCGCGGACCGCAACACCACGCTCTTCCTGGAGCCGGAGGTCACCGAGCGCACCATCGAGGAGTGGCAGGAGTGGGTGACCACCACGCCCGTGCCCGGCAGCCCGCGACCGGACTGGCTCGATGACGACCGCTGGTGGACGGAGCTCGTCAAGCCGCGCGTGCCCAAGGTCGTCCCCGTCAAACCCGGCGACTGGGTGGTCGACCCGATCGACCAGGTCTTCCACAGCGGGCTGCCGTACTCGGTGCTGACACAGCCCGAGGGGCGCGACTGGATCACCAACGCCGGCACCGGCCTCCTCTTCGACGGCCAGGTCGTCGGCGAGCGCGGCGCACTCGACGTGCAGCTCGTCCAGGCGGCCGATGTCGCCTCCGCCCACGGGGCGGTCACCGTCCCCGTCGCCGCCGGAAGCGGTCTGGGCACAGACCAGGTGCTCCTCACCACCGCGCCCGCCGCGACAGTCGACGCGACGACGCTCGGGACCGGTGTCGTCCTGGTCGGCGCTGCCGGCCTCAACCCCACCCTGCACGGGATCGCCGGCATCGGCAGCGATCTCCTCTCCGGCGCCGGCATCTTCGGCGCGACCCGCTAGGAGCTGTGAGGATGATCACCACCAGCGCCGTCACGGCGCACATGCACACCCTGCTCGACCAGGCGACCGTCTTCCACGCGCAGCGGTACGTCACCACCACCGAGACCAAGTACTTCGTCGTCCAGGAGCGCGACATCTCCTACCGCGTCGGCCTGCACTCCCACCCCTACGTCGGGCCGCTGCTCGCCCGGATGATGCGCAACGGCCTCCCGTCGCTCCAGTCCGCCGACACCGAGTACGTCGGCGGAGGGATGTCGCTGCCGGAGAGCGTCCGCGTCGCCCTCCCCGCCGGGACCGCGCTGCCCGTCCCCGCCGGAGCGACGCTGACACTCACCGCCGAGACGCAGATCGCCCTCGCCGCCGGCGGGAGCATCGCGCTCGCCGCCGGGATGCGCCTGCGCGTCCGCGCCGCCGGGTCCGGAACGGCCGACGGCGGCGCGCTCGCCGTGCTCGTGAACGCGCTCCCCGCGACTCCTGCTCCCGGCACCGTGCTCGCGCTGCGCGCAGCCGCGTTCCTCGCCGCCGAGACCCTGCTGACGCTTGCCGGCACGGTCGGGGTCACGCTCTTCAGCGGCGCGGACGGCACGCTGCCCGTGAATACGACGGTCGTGCTGGCTCGAGAGACCGTGGTCACCCTCCCGGATGCGGCGCCCGCCACGCTGCAGCGCGCGCTCCCGCAGCCGGTGCTGTACTCCGATCTCCTCACGCCCTACGCACCGACCGCGCTCGTCGACCGGCCGCGCCCGGTGCGCGACCTCGACTTCAGCACCGCCGGCGCGTACTCGCTCTACAACTGGGAACTGTTCTTCCATGCGCCGCTGACCATGGCCCTGCACCTCAGCCGCAACCAGCACTACGCGGAGGCGCAGCGCTGGCTGCACTACATCTTCGACCCGACCGACGACTCCGACGGGCCCACCCCGGAGCGGTTCTGGAAGGTGCGCCCGTTCCAGTCCACCGATGTCGCCAAGGTCGAGCAGCTGCTGGTGAACCTCGCCTCCGGCACCGATCCCGACCTCGCCGAAGAGACGGCCAACACGGTTGCCGCGTGGCAGCGCGCGCCCTTCCGGCCGGATGTGGTGGCGCGCTTCCGGGTATCCGCGTACATGTACCGCACGGTCATGGCGTACCTCGACAACCTCATCGCCTGGGGGGACTCGCTGTTCCGGCAGGACACGGGCGAGGCGATCGACGAGGCCCTGAACCTGTACATGCTCGCCGCGTCCATCCTGGGGCCGCGTCCGCAGGCGGTGCCCGCGAAGGGCACGGTGAAGCCCTCGACCTACGCGAACCTCCGGGCCGACCTGAAGCAGTTCGGCACCGTGATGCGTACGATGGAGGCCGAGATCCCGTACGACCTCATGCCCCTCCCTCCCGCCGACGTCGGGACCGGCAGCCCGCAGACCGCGGTGATCCGCTCGCTCGGCCAGGCGCTCTATTTCTGCGTGCCGCGCAACGACAAGCTGATGGGCTACTGGGACACCGTTGCGGACCGGCTCTTCAAGATCCGCAACTCGCTCAGCCTGAGCGGCGTCTTCCGCAAACTCGCGCTGTTCGAGCCGCCGATCGATCCGGCCCTGCTCGTGCGCGCCACCGCGGCTGGATTGGATGTGGCGTCCGCGGTGGGCGGGCTGCACCAGCCGCTGCCGCTCGTCCGCTTCACCGTGCTCGCCGACCGCGCCGCCGATCTGGCCGCCGAGGTGAAGTCGCTCGGCGCCGCCCTGCTCGGCGCACTGGAGAAGCAGGATGGCGAAGCCCTCGCCCTGCTGCGGTCCAAGCAGGAGATCGCGCTGCTGGAGCTGGCCGAGCAGGTCAAGTACGCGCAGGCGCAGGAGGCGCTGAAGACGAGCGAGGCGCTGCGCGAGGGCCTCGCCTCCGCCAAGGCCAGGTACACCTTCTTCGAGCGACAACTCGGGCGCGCGGACGCCGAGATCGAGAAGGCGCTGCCCGACCTCTCCGACCTGGACCTCACCGCTCTCGTCAAGCAGCGCCTGAAGGAGGTGGAGGCGTCGATGGCCGCGCGCGAGATCGACGTCGACATCGCCACCGACGCGTTCGCCGACGCGGCCGGCTTCCTCATGGGCGGCCACAAGCTCAGCTCGCACGAGGTGCGCGAGACCATGTTCCTGGAGTTCGCGCAGCTGTCCAGCGACATCGGCGCCGTGCTCGGAACACTCGGCTCCGCCGCGGCCGTCGTGCCGCAGTTCGAGGTGTCGGCCGAGCCGTGGGGCATGGGCGGAGCGACCTCGTTCGGCGGGCAGAACGTCGGCAGCGGGTTCCAGGCCGGAGCCACCGCCGCCCGCGGCGTCGCCGACCGCCTCAACTTCGAGGCCCGCCGCGCCTCCCGGATCGACGGCCTCGCCCGCCGCGAGCGCGACTGGCAATACCAGTCGAACCTCGCCGCCGCCGAGATCAACCAGACCCTCAAGCAGTTGCGCGCCGCCCAGCTGCGCACCGCCGCCGCCGACCTCGAGCTGCGCAACCACCGCACCCAGCTCACCCAGACCCGGGCGATGGATGCCTTCCTCAACGAGAACGGCACCGACCGCACCGGCAAGATCACCGGCAAGTCGCTCTACACCTGGTTGAGCAGGGAGGTCCGCGGGCTCTACGCGCAGTGCTTCGAGCTCGCCTTCGACGCCGCTAAGCGCGCGGAGCGGGCGCTCGGGCACGAGATCGGCGACCCGTCGTTGCGCTACCTGCGGTTCAGCTACCTGGACGGCAAGGAGGGCCTGCTCGCCGGCGAGCGGCTGGCCCTCGACATCAAGCGGATGCAACTGGCGGCCCTCGACCTGAACCGCCGCGAGTACGAGCTGACCAAGCACGTCAGCCTCCTCCAGCTCGACCCGGGCGCCCTGCTCGAGCTGCGCACGACCGGCCGCTGCCACCTCGACCTCACCGAGGACGTGTTCACCCTCGACGGCCCGAGCCACTACTTCCGCCGCCTGAAGTCCGTCGCCGTCAGCGTCCCGTGCGTCACCGGGCCGTACGCCGGCGTGAACGCCACCCTCACGCTCACCCGCAGCAGCGTCCGCACCACCGCGACCCTCGGCGAGCGCGAGTTCGCCCGGGAGGTGGGAGTGGAGGACGACCGCTTCAGCGACGACCTCGCCCCCGTCACATCCATCGTCGCGAGCTCCGGCCAGAACGACCCTGGCCTCTTCGAGACCAACCTGCGCGACGAGCGCTACCTCCCCTTCGAGAACTCCGGCGCGATCAGCAGCTGGAACATCTCATTGCCGGCTGACCCGAGTGCGGGCGAGCCCACCCAGTTCGACTACACGACCATCTCGGACGTCGTGCTGCACCTGCGCTACACCGCCCGCGAGGGCGGCCAAGCATTACGTGCGAAGGCGATGGAGGACCTGCGCGCGCGGATCGACGCGGGGCAGGCGACTGCCTCCCACCGCTTGTTCTCGTTGCGCCACGACTTTCCCAATGCATGGGCGGCATGGCGAGCGGCGCCCAACGACGGCGGATTCCGGCCGCTTCGCCTTGAATTAACGCGGGCGCATTTCCCCTTCTGGAGCCGAGTCGTGCACCCTCAGCCTGCGGTGCTAGGTGCGCGCCTCCTCGCCCTGTCCGCCGAGGATGTAAAAATCGCCGGGCCGGACCACGCACCCGATACAGTGGACAACCTCGATCCCATCATCGGAGACCTGCGCAGCACCGAGCTAAGCAAGGCACCGCTGCCCTCTTTTGTGGGGATCTGGAGCGTCTCGTTGTTCGATCCTGAGCACGCGCTTCGCGACGCTTGGCTCGTGGTCGATTGGGGGGCGGAGAACTAGGGGCCGGATACTGCCATATTCCTAGAATGCACTTGCGAAAGCGAGAAATGCGCAAATTTATGGAAGCATACCCAAGGCAAGCGACTGGCAATCCACCGGCACTTGAACGATTATGTGCCGAATTTGGCAATAGAGCGAGCAGATCAGCCCCCATCGGATTGATTGACGACGCCACGACGTGACCCTAACGAGTGCGGGCCATCACGCTTCGTCGGACATAGAACACAGCGCTGGTGAACTGCGCTCGACATCACTGGGCGCCGTACTTTCCTACTCCCAAGGGAGAACAAGCATGGTTCGGTGATTGAAGAGAGTGTTGCAGCCGTCCAGGGCGAGCAAACGCATTTGAACCGAGCACTCCGGAGCCCTTAGTTGGGGACGTAAAGCAAATCTGCGCGGAAGGCGAGCCCTGTCGTGAGGTCCGATGGTTTTGTGGTTTTCCCGATCCGTTCGACATCACGAATCCGAAGGTCCCGTTACCCGGGTTCCTAAATCGGACCACTGTCGAGGTTCGCAGCGGGGGACGGCTCCATGCAGTGTATGACCGCGTGCCCTGATTGCAGCTCTCACCCAGAGCGGAACTCGGACGCAAGTTTTCGAGTAACGCCTGACGTGCTCTGCCTAGTGATCTCTTCTCCAGCGACATCTCCTACCCTCGACGCGATAGATTGTTCCGTCTAAAAACTCCGAAAAGTCAAGCTTTGTCAACAGTAAAAAGCCAAAAGGCTTCTGACCTGCGTAAACACTGTGCCCGAGGTGGGACTCGAACTACATTCCAGCCATTGCAAACACTGGGAACCGGCGAAAATATGCGGAATTCGAGCCAGTCCGACGGAAGAATCACCGAATCAGAAGCGGAGAGTGTGGACAATGTGCACACTCCTACTTTTGAGCAAGTTACGCCCTGTCGAGGCTGACAGAGTCTCCATTGTCGGCGTTACCTAGAAGATCGCAATGGACCGCAAGAAGGAGAAGGCCATAACAGGCAGCTTGTTCATGTATGGCCCTTCCAGCCTCTGTTCACCGCCCGAGGTCCACACCGCGTCCGTCTACAACGATGACTGCGAGCGTCATGTGTCGATCTTCCTAACGCGATAGCCCCCCTTGTAAAGCACGCTCATAAGCGCACAGCGATCCAGTCGGCTTGGGCCCCGTCACATGACGTTTTGCGTGCACCCACAAGGAAACATGGCGTCCTAAATCGTCGCGATATAACGAAAATGGAATCACCGCGTCGCCCTGTTGAGAACTGTTTATCGAAGTTTCACGGAACTCGCATCCGAATTCCGAAGGCAGGTAATTTCTAATGACCCAGCCATTTAGCAGGCCGGGATAATCATCAAAGCCTTTGGGTGCTTCGCTGCAGGGAACCTCTGTCTTGTCATGCACCCGGACAGAAAGAAACCGGCATGACAATCCAGCAAACCGAGGCATCAACCATCCACGCCTACCTTGGGCAGCTGCAAAATATCGAGGTCATCAAACCTGGCCCGCAGACAACCCGCTACAGCCACGACGCCGCCACCGCCAAAACCGCCTCTACAGCGCAAACGGAAGGTCCCGCCGTCGTGCTTCCTGCGACAGCAGCCGACGTGCAGCAGGCCGTGAAGCTCGCCGCGGAACTCGGCATCACGGTGGTCCCCCGCGGTGCCGGCAGCGGTCTCTCGGGGGGTGCAACTGCTACGCCACACCAAGTGGTCATTTCCACGGAAAAACTCAATCGCATTATCGAAGTTTCCCCACTGGATGAAGTAGCAGTAGTTGAACCGGGCGTTATCAACGCAGAACTCAACAAACACCTCGAACCCTACAACCTTTTCTATGCACCGGATCCCGCTAGTTTCGACATTTCCTCAATCGGCGGCAATATTGCCACCAACGCCGGCGGACTTCGGTGCGCCAAGTACGGGGTGACCCGTGAATCGGTCCTGTCACTCGACGTCGTACTCGCCGACGGAAGTCTCATCACTGTCGGTCACCGCTCCATCAAGGGCGTCACCGGCCTGGACCTGACCTCGCTGTTTGTCGGTTCCGAGGGCATCCTGGGCGTCGTCGTAAGCGCAACGGTGAGGCTGCGACCCATCCCTGTGGCGCGCAAGACTGTGAGCGCCTTCTTCGACAGCACCGAAGAGGGAACGGCAGGTCTCGCCGCAATCACACTTTCACAGGTACGCCCGGCCGCGATCGAGTTCTTCGATACCCCGAGCCTTCAAAACATCGACGCGCACTCCGGCACCACCCTTCGTGACCGCGGCGCCGCGTTGATCCTGATCGAGCTGGACGGTTACGGCATCGACGACCAAGCCGCAGACCTCGCAACCGCCCTGGCCGCCGTGGCCGGACGGGTCACTGTGGAAGCGGACGACGACGCTGTGCGGCTTTGGGAACTGCGGCGCAGCGGCCGAGGACTCCCGTCGGAAAAGTGGTACATCGGCGAGGACATCGCCGTGCCAAAGTCCCAACTAGGCAAGGTCTACGCCGCTTTTCCAGCGCTCGAAGCCCGGTTCGGAGTCGACATTTCTGCGGTGTCCCACGCCGGCGACGGGAACCTTCACCCACTCATCACCTTGGACAAAACGCCCGACGACGGCCTCAACCCACCAGCCGCCCTGCTGGAAGCATCCACTGAACTCGTCAAGGTGGCGCTTTCGCTTGGCGGAACCGTCACCGGTGAACACGGCGTGGGCACCATCAAGAAGGAATGGGCCGCGCTTGAACTGTCCCCGCGAAGCCGCGAACTCCAACACGCCATCAAAGCAGCGATCGACCCCCAACAGCTGCTTAATCCGGGCAAGGCCATCTAGGACCGGCCAGGAAACCCCAAAACAACCCCACGCAGTCCCCCAAACGCATCCAGGAGCACTCCATGAACTCGTTCAACACCCCTGAATTCCGCAGGCGCGCCTTCCTCGCGGGTCTGGGCGCCCTGTCCACCTCTGCCCTGATCACTGCCTGCGGCGGCCCTGCGGCCAGCACCGCCGCGAACGGCGGAACACCGGTGGAGGGCGGCAACATCACCTTCCTGATCCAGGGCTACGACACCGGCTGGGTCCCCAGCAAGACCGCAATCTCCAGCTACGAGGGCAACCTTTGGGGCCAGATCACGGACAAGCTGGTCTACGTCAATGAGAGGGGTGAGCTCAGCCCGTGGGTTGCCGAGAAGTGGGAGGAACTTAACGGTGCCAAGGACTTTGTCCTGCACCTGAAGGAAGGTGTGACCTTCTCCGATGGGACCCCGCTGGACGCGGCAGCCGTGGTTGCCAACCTGAACGCCTGGGCAAAGGGTGACTCTGCCCGCGGCATCAGCAAGGTCGGCCTGTTCCCCTCCACCAACTTCGTATCCGCCGAAGCCACCGATCCGAAAACAGTCAAGGTCAGCTTCTCCTCCCCGGCCCTCGGCTTCATTGCCACACTGGCCTACCACGGCTGCATTCTCCTCTCCCCCAAGACCCTGGCTTTGCCGGTCGAAGCCCAGGCGGACCTCAGCCAGGAAATCGGCAGCGGTCCGTTCGTGGTCAAGTCGTGGAAGCAGGGCGACAGCTACGTGCTCGAGAAGCGCAAAGACTACAACTGGGGCCCGGCGGCACTCGGCCACACCGGCCCGGCACGTCTGGACACCCTTACCTACAAGGTCATCAAGGACACCTCGGTCCGCACTTCCACTGTGGTTTCCGGCCAGGCGGATGTCGCCTTCAACGTAGAGCCGCAGGAAATTGAATCCCTCAAGGCCCAGGGCTTCACCGTCGGCACGCCCCGCTATCTTGGTTTCGTCGACGGATTCCAGGTGAACACCACGGCCTTCCCCACCAACGAACTCGCCGTCCGCCAAGCCATCCAGCACGGCATCGACCGCGAAGAGATCCGAAAGACGGTCTACACGGACGACTGGAACGCCGCCACCACATTCATCCAGGGCAACGTCCCCGAAGCCGGCGACTTCAGCGACTCTTTCAAGTTCGACCCCGGGAAGGCCAACAAGGTGCTGGACGAGGCCGGCTGGACCAAGGGTTCCGATGGGTACCGCGCCAAGGACGGCAAGACCCTCGAGTTCACGCTCACGCCCAACCCTTACGTCCCCTCCACCAAGGCCGAGGATGAACTCATCGCCCAGCAGCTGAAGAAGGTAGGCATCAAGGTCAACCTCAAAGTGGTGGACGTAGCCGCTATGCAGCAATCCAGGCCAGCAAGCCGCCGCTGTTCCAGACCTCGCGCAGCTTCGTCGATGTTGGAACGGTCGCTGGTGTCCTGACGAGCCAGAACAAGGGCGAGGACTGGTTCAGCGTTGGCACCAGCGACCAGAAGCTGAACGACCTTTCGACGGCGATCGCCACCGCCTCGGACAGGGCTTCCCGTGAGAAGGTTGCCGACGAACTGCAGAAGTACGTCTTGGACCAGGCCTATTTTGTTCCCCTTAATCAGCTGGTCCAGCGCCTGTACCTGATCAGCCCGAAGCTCAAGGATGTCCAGTACAACGGCCTGGCCTACGCGAACTTTTACACCGCTTGGATTTCACAGTGACCGGCGATTACAAGCGCTTTGCCCTCACACGTGTGGGTCAGGCGGTCCTCGTTGTCCTCCTCGCCTACGTCCTGACGTTCCTGATCATCAGCGTGCTTCCCGGTGACGCGATCACCAACACACTCCGGGACCCGCAGCACGGCCTCAGCGAGGAGGACATCCAGCGGATCGTGGCCTTCTATGGACTCGATCAACCGGTGATCGTCCAGCTCCTCCTGTCACTCAGCCGGTTCCTGACGGGTGAACTAGGGTTTTCGCTGCAGTCCAACCTCCCGGTGAGCCAGATCGTCGCGGATGCCCTGCCCTCCACCCTCACACTGGCGTCGAGTGCACTGGTCATCGCGATCGTCTTCGCCCTAGCCATCGCGTACGGCGCCCAGTACCTTCCCGCAAAATGGGCTGCGATTGTCCGCTCCATCCCGTCGTTCTTCCTGTCCGTGCCGAACTTCGTGATCGGCCTGGTCCTGATCGAGCTCTTCGCTTTCCGGCTCCATTCGTTTACCACCACGGATCCGAACAGTCCCGTGGCCACACTCTTCGCCGCCATCACCTTGGCAATCCCCGTCTCGGCTCCGCTGGCCGAAGTGTCGATTGCCAGTCTGGACCACGAATCCCGGCAGGAGTATGCCGTCGTGGCCCGTTCCCGTGGACTGACGGAAGCCAAGCTTTTCGCCAAGCACCTGGTGAAGCCGTCGGCCCTTCCGTCTGTGGCGATGGTGGCACTGATCGTGGGCGAACTCCTTGGCGGCTCGGTCATCACGGAAACCATCTTTGGCCGCGACGGGATCGGAACCGTGGTGCAAAAGGCCGTGACGGGTGAGGACCAGCCCGTTCTTCAAGCAGTCGTATCCCTTTCGGCCGTGGTGTTCGTGGTCTTCAACCTCCTGGCAGACCTCGCCTCGCCGCTGCTGGATCCGCGCGTCAAACTCCGGGAGAAGGTAAGCGCATGACCGCCCTCCTCAGCAACCCCCAGTTGAACCAGGCAGAACCCACGAAGCGCAAACTGACGGACGGCCTTCCGCCGGTCACAGTGATCCTGTCCTTTGCCGTGGTTCTCCTCGTCATCCTGTGGTCCCTCTTACCGGGTATCTTCACGCACTACAGTCCGATTGCCGGCGACACCGCGAGCAAACTGGCCGCACCCAGCACAGAACACTGGTTCGGGACAGACTACCTTGGCCGGGACCAGTACGCCCGCGTGGTCTCCGGGACCGCCTCCTCGGTAACGAGCGCCTTGGTCGCGGTCCTGATCGGCCTGGTGGTGGGCGGCATCATCGGCCTCGCCACCGGGTTCCGCGGCGGCTGGACCGACTCCGTCCTTGGCCGCTTCGTCGACGTGCTTCTTGCCATTCCGGGCTTCCTCCTGGCCGTGGTCATCGTCAGTTCCCTGGGTTTCCAGACCATCAACGCGGCCATCGCAACCGGTGTATCCGCCGTCGCGGTTTTCGCCAGGCTGATGCGTGCGGAGGTGATGCGCGTCCGCGGGGCCACGTACGTCGAAGCCTCCTATCTGGAAGGCGGCAACCGCCTCCACGCCCTGCTGGGACACATCCTGCCCAACGCCTACCGCTCCGTGCTGGTCCTGGCAGTGCTCCAGTTCGGCACGTCCATCCTGATCATCGCGTCACTGGCTTTCCTCGGCTACGGCGATCCACCCCCCGCCTCGGACTGGGGTTTGCTGGTGGCCTCCGGCAAGACTTACGTCACCGCGCCGTGGCTCGTGTACGCGCCGGCGTTGGTCATCGTCATTACTGTCTTATCCGTCAACCGCATCAGCCGCTGGCTGCGAAAGGCGAAGTGACATGAGCTCCCTACTAACAGTGCAAAATGTGTCGATCGCGTATGACCGTGCCGCCGTCGTCCATGATGTGTCGTTTTCACTCGCCAAGGGCGAGAGCCTCGCGCTGATCGGCGAGTCCGGTTCGGGCAAGTCGACCATCGCGAAAGCCATCCTCCGGTTGCTTCCCCACGGTTCGTCTGCCACCGGCACGGTGGAGCTGAACGGCAAAGATCTCCTGTCCCTGCCGGAGAAGCAGTTCCGGCAGTACAGGGGCCGGGAACTCGGGTTTATCCCGCAGGACCCGGCTTCGGCGCTCAATCCGGTCCGTACCATTGGCGCACAAGCGCACGAAGCAGCCGCGTTGCTCGGCGAAACCGAGCCCGCGGTACGGCGCCAAAAAATCCTTCGGGTGCTGAAGCAGGTGGGCCTGCCGGATCCTGCCCGGGTATACGACTCCTATCCTCACCAGCTTTCCGGCGGGATGCTGCAGCGCGTTCTCATTGCCCTGACGGTGCTGCCGCGGCCGTCTCTCATCGTGGCTGACGAACCCACCTCAGCCCTGGATGTCACAGTGCAGAAGCTGATCCTGGACATGCTGACGGAACTGCGCAGCGAGCTGGACATCAGCCTGCTCCTCATCACGCACGACCTCGCGATCGCCGCCGAGCGCGCTGATTCCCTGGTGGTCCTGAAGGATGGAGCGGTGCAGGAAAGCGGCACGTCCCGCGAAATCTTCGCGACACCCAAGACCGAGTACGCAAGGAATCTCCAAGCAGACGTCCCAGCCTTGCACCCGGACAGGTACCGCAACCAGCGGGTCACCGCTGATGCAGCGCCCGACGGCGGCTCCCGGCCTGGCGTTGCTTACTCACCTTCCGTTCCGCCTGCACAAATTGACGTGCGCGAGGTCACCAAGCGCTTCACCGCCGGAGGCAAGGAAGTTCTTGCCGTTGACGGTGTCTCTTTCTCCGTGCAACGCGGACGCACCCACGCCCTGGTTGGGGAATCAGGATCGGGAAAGACAACGGCTGTGCGGCTGCTGCTCGGTCTTGAACAGGCGGACGGCGGGGAGATTGCAGTAGCCGGCGAATCGACGTCGGGCCGGTCGCGGGCCGAAGTCCGCGAGATCCGCCGCCACCTCCAGCTCGTGTACCAAAACCCGTTCACGTCCCTGGATCCCACCTGGAAGGTCAGCAGGATTATCCGGGAACCGCTGGACCAATTTGGCGTGGGGACGAACGTGGAACGCGCAGAACGTGTCCGGGACGCTTTGGAAGCCGTGGGCCTTCCCGAATCCGTGGCGTCACGCCGGCCTGCGAATCTCTCCGGCGGCCAGCGGCAGCGGGTCGCCATCGCACGCGCGCTCGTGGTGCGTCCCGACGTCGTGGTTTTGGACGAACCGACATCCGCACTCGACGTGAGCGTCCAAGCGGGAATCCTGGAACTGCTGTCCAAGCTGCAGCGCGAGCTTGGCCTGACGTATCTCTTTGTTTCCCACGACCTCGCATTGGTACGGCAGGTGGCCGACACAGTCTCCGTGCTGCGGCGCGGCCAGGTCGTGGAGCACGGCGCTGTAGAGGACATCTTCCTGCGACCGCAGCATCCCTATACACAGTCACTCTTGGACGCGATCCCGTTGGCCGCGCCTGTATCCGGAACCAAACAACTAGCGAGGGCATCAGCATGACCGTGAATCTGACAACTACCCGCAGGCCTGCCCTGATCGAGGCCTTCACAGCGCCCAAGGGTTTCGGTGATGCGACCCTGCGCGATAAGCGTCCGGACGCAATCGAACTCCTGGGCGGGATCCCGGACCCGGGCGTCCTCCCCACCGCGGAGATCGCGGAAGCAACGGCCCGCGTGCTCGCCACACCCGGAGTTCCGGCCCTGCAGTATTCGCGGACAGAGGGCATCTCACCACTACGCGAATGGATCGCGGAACGTGAAGGGGTGTCCGTTGACCGCATCCTGATCACCAACGGCGGCTTCCACGGCCTTTCCCTGGCCATCCAGGCCGTGGTGGAACGAGGCGACCTGGTGGCCGTGGATAACCCGATCTTCCCGCTGTTCCTGCGCGGCTTGCAGCTCTCGGACGCCAAGACCCTCCCAGTGTCCGTCGGTCCACGCGGGCTGGACGTCGACCAGCTCAGTGACCTGTTGCGGGGCGGCGCCCGTCCATCCGCCCTCTACACAGTGCCGGATTTCCACAACCCCTCGCAGGGCACCCTGCCAGGTGAATCCCGCGCGGAACTCGTGCGGCTCGCGGAGCACTACGGCTTCGTGATCCTGGCGGACAATCCCTACCGCGAGCTGCGTTTTGCCGGAGAGCAGGAAAGCGTGGCGGAGTTCAATAACTCGGACCACGTCCTGCACATCAACACCTTCACCAAGACACTCGGTCCAGGACTGCGGCTTGGATGGACCGTGACTCCCGAGCACTTGGCCCGCGACCTCGTGGCGCTTCGCAGCCGCCAGGACTCGCACAGCTCCACCCTGGTCCAGGCAATCATCGGCGAGCTCGTCACGTCCGACCCCGGAATCTTCGACGCCACGCTGAACAAGGCACGTGCCCTGTACCGCAACCGTGCAGAAACATTGGTTACTGCCCTGCACCGCGAAGCACCCGGAGCATTCGAGATAGTGCTTCCCGAAGGCGGACTGTTCCTCTGGCCCAAGCTTGCCGATGCGGCCATTGATGCAGACCAACTGGCTGCGGATGCGAGCACCGAGGGTGTCGAATACCAGCGCGGCTCATTCTTTCCGTCCGGCCCCGGCACCGATGCAGACCGCCACTTGCGCCTGGCCTACGGAGACGTCGATGAACCAAAACTGGAACAAGCAGCGGTCCGTCTGGGACGGGCACTTTCGCGCCAATGGAGGTAGTCGCCTTCAGCGAAAGAGCAGCACAAGCCGGTCCTTCGCATTCTGCCTCATGGCCTGCGACGGAATCCAGGGGGCATGCGAAAGGCTCCATAAGCCGAGGAACCGCATCACCAGCATCACCCACAGCCGGGCGCACCACCGCCGCCCAGAACTTCTGGCCGCGGAATGGGGCCTTGCCTGACGCTGCCAGACCACCACAACACACCCGATAGAAGGAGCACACGATGAGCGAGCAAAACATCCCCGACAACCAGTTGGTCAGCGCGCAGCAGGCCGCCCGCCTGATTGAGGAAGGCGTTCTGCTGATCGATGTCCGCAGTAACGCCGGCCGAGCCAGCACCGGAAGCGTGCCCGGCGCTGTCGTGGTGGACCGCGCGAACGTGGCAAAGGACTTCGGCCCGGAATCGGCCTCCCGGCTTCCCCAGATCACCGGGCCGGACCAGAAGATCGTAGTCTTCTGCGGCTCAGTGAACGGGTCCGGTCCCGTGGCGCACAAGCTCAAGCTGCTGGGCTACTCCCAGGCCGTGCACGTTGACGGCGGCTTCACTGCACTGCGCGATGCCGGCGTGGCCACGACCGGCCCGGCGGAGTTACCGGTCACTGCTTAGCGGCCCCGGGCCCGAAGGTCCGGACCAGAGCAAAAGCCCCGGCGGCCGCCGTCGTGATTCCATCGTTGCAGGGATTCCGACGGCGGCGGGCGGGGCTTTGTCGTTAGACCGCTGCGAGGTGCCGCGGCTGCCAACCCAGGGCGGGAGCCACGAGGGTGGCGAAGTCGCTAATGATTTGCCGGTAGTCCCCGATGGAAAACTCGTACGGCAGGTTGATCTGAAGCTCGGACGCGGAGGCCGTGACCGGATCGGCCAGCAGGGCCTCTGCGATGTTCTCCGAACTGCCCACCAGGTCGGGGGCGAACAGCGTTTGCCGTTCCCCCTGCGGTGCGAGCGTCCGCTGGTGCCGGCTGGCGGCGTAGGCCCCGTACCTGTCCCGCGTCTCGGCGTCAGCGCCGTCGACCGGAAGGATCACCCTGCCCACCACCACCCGCGGCTCGTGAGTGCCGCGGAAATCGCGCAAATAACGCGCCAGGTTGGCGGCCTGCGCGTCCGCGAAGACACTGCTGGCTTCACCGGAAACAATGTTCCCCACCACGAGGTTGACTCCGCTGGCGGCCGCCCAGTCCGTTGACCGGGCGGATCCGGCCCCGTACCAGATACGGTCGCGCAGGCCCTCGCTGTAGGGCTGCAGCCGCGGCCGCTGGGTATTGCCCGGCGAGTGGATCACCGTGTTCTCGTCACCGAGGAACCGGCCCTCCAGGTTCTCCAGGAAACGCTCGATCCTTCGGTGCGAGAAATCGAAGGTGCGCCAGTCGCCGTCGAACACCTTGGCCGCCAGGAGTTCTGCATGTGGAGGGACTCCCGCGCTCAGCCCTATTTGGAGCCGGCCTCCGGAAAGCACGTCGGCCGTCGATATATCCTCTGCCAGGCGGAACGGGCTTTCGTAGCCGATGGGGATGACTCCCGTGCCCAGTTCGATCCTGGACGTCCGCTGCGATGCTGCCGCGAGGAAGACGGTGGCGGAGGAGATGCCGTGCTCGAGGTGGCGCTGGCGTACCCAGGCCCCGTCGTAGCCAAGCTCTTCGGCGAGTTCGAACAGCTGCAGCGTTTCCTCAAGGCCTCTGCCGGGTGCGTGGTCAAGGTAATTGCCGGGGGTCAGGAAGCTGATCGATTTCATTGGATCTCCGTGGTGCGGTTACTGGATGGCAAGTTGGAAACTATTGGGGCGCTCCTTTTAGCGGCGGCCACCCGCAGCCAGTCGACGGCTCCGGCCAGGATGGCGGCGGCGGTGAGTGCCATACACAGGATGATGCCGTCACGAAAGGCAGCCCTGAAACCAGTGTCCGGCAGGGCGTTGAGGAACAACCCCGCGATCGCTGCAGAGCACAGCGCCGCGGAGAAACGCTGGCTGAGCTGGTAAAAGCCCGCGGCCACCCCGGCAGCACCGGTGGGGGCGTGACCCAAGGTGAGCGCCTGGTTCGGTGCTACCACCAGTCCGGTGGTCACTCCCTGTACCAGTCCAACTGCGGCAACCACCACGGCGGCCGCGGCGTCGTCCAGCCCCTGCACTGCGAGGTCTTTGGCGATAAGCGTGGCCAGTGACGCCGCCAGCGCGAGCACCACGCCTGCCCGGCCGAACCGGCCCAGAAAACGCCAGCTAAGGCTGGACGCCAGCAGCATGCCCGCGGCCTGCGGAGCGAGGATTGCGGCGGCGGCCAACGGAGCCAGTCCTGTCCCGGACAGGAAGTAGAAGGCGGTCAATGCTGCCATGGCGGCGCCGACGCCGAACTGGCACAGTGCCACCACCGTGCCCAGCAGATAGCCTTTTGACCGCACCAGTTCAGGGCTGAGCAGGGGCGTGCGCCCGCGGCGGTGGTACAGGAATTCCCAAGCGGCGAAGCAAAGAATGCTGGTAAGCCCTGCCGCCAGCCAGAGGGCCGATGCCCCCTGGGTCCCGTAAACGGTGGGGACGAGGAAGGTTGTGACGACGGCGCCGAGCAGAAGCGCCCCCAGGGCGTCAACGGAAGTACGACGGCGGGTAGTCTCCACTGGTTGGGATTCGGCGGCTTTGCCTTTCGGCAGGAGTTTGATGGCGAGCGGGACCAGGACGAGAACCAGCGGCACATTGGCGAGGAAGAGGAGGCGCCATCCGGTGTTTGGTCCGGCAGCGGACAGGATGACCCCGCCAATCAGAGGACCGCAGACGGCCGCGGATCCGCCGGCGGCCGCGTAGTAGCCCAGGGCCTTTGCCCGCTCCGCCCCCGTGAAGCGGTCCTGCAGGAGTCCGAGCACCTGGGGGTTGAGGCAGCCGGCACCCAGGCCCTGCAGGAGCCGGGCGACGATGACCAGCCAGGGGGCGGATGTCAGGCCGCCCACCAGGCTGAAGACGCCGAATACAAGAATCCCTGTGACGAACAGCGCCCGGCGCCCCAGGAGGTCCCCCAACCGGCCTGACGGGACCAGTGCGATGCCGAAGGCCAAAGAGTAACTGGCCAGGATCCATTGCACCTCCGCAGCGCCGGCCTCCAGGTCTGACGCCATGGCGGGTACGGCCAGGATGAATACTGACTGGTCCAGGAGTGTGATGAATCCCGCGGACAGGCAGAGCCACAGCACAGCGCGGGCCTTGCCGGTATCGACATCGCCCCGAAGTTCCCTGTCTGCGGGGGCTGTAGCCGAGGCACCCAGGCCGGCGTCTTCGGACTCCGGCGGCCTTCCTCCGGATGTTGTCGCCGCCATGCTCGTCCGTGTTGCCGTCCCCATATCGGGACTCTAAGGCGGCTTTCCGATTTGAAGCATATTGTGCGACCGCCGGTTAACCGCCATTACTGTCCGTGACGACGGCCAATTCAGCCCCGGCCGAATGTGTCCTAGACCGCGTGAAAGTGGGACACCCCCGGACACAAACCGACACCGCGCGACATGCCAATGACACGGCTTTGTGGCCGGAAGTTTCCCGGCCCTACCGTATGCCCATGACAGTTCGTGAGTCCGTGCTGGACGCAATCGGGTATACCCCCCTCGTGCGGCTGCGCCGCCTCGGTGAAGGGCTGCGGCCGACGATTTACGCCAAGCTTGAGTTCCAGAACATCGGCGGCAGCGTCAAGGACCGGGCTGCACTCTCCATGATCCGCGCCGCGGAACAGGAGGGCCTGCTGTCCCCTGGCGGCACGGTGGTGGAAGGTACCAGCGGGAACACTGGAATCGGGTTGGCCCTGGTGGCCGCGCACCTCGGATACCGGTCGGTGGTGTTCGCCCCTGCCGCCACCGCCACGGAGAAAATCCGACTGCTGCGCGCGTACGGTGCCGAGGTTCACCTGGTGGGCGATTATGTGCCCCGCAGCCATCCGGGCCACCTGGCCAACCGTGCGGCGGCTTTTGCGGCTGGAACACCGGGCGCGTGGCTCGCACGGCAGTACGACAACCCTGCCAATCCGGCTGCGCACGAGGCATCTACGGGCCCTGAAATCTGGCGTGACACCGCTGGCGGCATCACGCACTTCGTGGCCAGCGTCGGCACCGGAGGGACCATCTCCGGGACAGCGAAATTCCTCAAGAAGGCCAGCAGCGGCGCAGTACAGGTCGTTGCAGCTGACCCGGACCACTCCGTTTACGGCGGCGGAGACGGCGGCGCCAAGTATGTCGAAGGCGCGGGCCACGCCCTGCATCCGGAGTCATTGGAGGACGTTTGGCCCGAGGCGTTCGACACCGTACTGGTGGACCGATACATCCGGATTACCGACCGGGACTCCATCCTCACCGCGCGCCGCGCTGCCCGTGAGGAAGGCCTGCTGATCGGCGGGACCTCCGGCACGGCCCTGGCCGCCGCGCTGCGCCTGGCAGAGGAGCTTGATGAGAGCCACACCGTGGTGGTGATTATTCCGGATTCGGGCCGCAACTACCTTTCAACCTACTTCGACGACGAATGGCTCACTTCCGCCGGGTTCAGCGATCCGGCTGAACCAGCCCTGTCTGTGGGCTCGCTGCTGCCCGGACCGGCGGCGGGGGTTCCCATTTTGCCGGCGGGCCTGACCGTGGGCGAAGCAATCCAGGAGCTGGTCCGGCGCGGTGCAGATTGCAGCTTGCCTGCATTCCTGGCGCTGGATCGGGGCACCTCGTTCGGTGCCGTTCATCCACGTGAAGTGTCGGCTGCAGTGACCTTGCGTTCCCTGGCTGCTGCCGTGGAAAGCAATCCCCGGGCGGCATTTTCTCCGGCCGCACAGCAGGGTGAGCCCTTCGCATCCGTGGGCATCGGAACCGCCGTGGCGGACCTCGCACAGCACCCAGGTCAGCTGCTTGCTGTCCTCGTGGATGGCAGGATTGCCGCGACCGCCCGGCAGCCGTTTGCTGGCCCTGACCGGTCTCAGGAGCCTGCTGCCTCCAGGGGAATTATCTGACCTTCCCGGACCTTCTCGCTCAGGGCATAGTGGAAAACCCGGCCGTTGGGGGTCTCCAGGGCGCCGCGGGGTTCAACGATGAACCCGTCGTCCCCGGCCACAGCGTGGGCCCAGGCATCTGCTTCCTCCCAGAACACCTGCCCGGCCCGGCTGTCGGGGTGCACGTGCATGGCAACTGAAATCACGAACGAAGCGTGCTCGAATGCGGCCTCGTGTGCGAAGCAGACGACGTCGATGCTGACGCCATTGGTCAGGCAGGACGGCTTGCGGGCCATGGCCGTGGCAGCGCCCTCCAAGCAGCCTTCACGGATCTCCTGCCATGCGAGCGAGTACATCTGCCGGCGGAACAAGGAAAGCTCTTCACGACAGGTGACCTGGATTCTGCGGGTAAGCATGTCGATCATGCTCCTCACGCTTCGGCTGCGCTCAGATGTACGCCCTCACGGTTGCCGTGCATCTGACGGCCCGTACCGTCCAGGCTGACAACCCATACGATGGTGGAGTCAGGAGTCTTGGCATCAACCCGGCCCCGGTAAGCCGGTCCCGCGGCAGGGATAACCTCGACAGCTGACCCGACGTCGATGAGGGTCCAGTCCTGTGCAGAATAGGGCTGGAAGTCGCCGGTGGAATCGCCAGGGGCGCCGTCCCGGGCCGGGCGTCGGACGCGCCGGCGCGAGCCGGACTTGACCGGTGTCATGCGACGCCCTCCAGGTCCCTGATGCGCCGTTCAACTCCTTGGTGATAGTTGCCCTTGAAGAAGAGCAGTGGTTCCGTGTCTTGCCGGGCCTCCAGGGCGCGGACAGCGCCCACCACAATGGTGTGGTCACCGCCGTCGTATTCCTCATGCAGTTCGCAGTCCACCCACGCGAGTGACTTGTCCAGCACCGGATTGCCCAGCGGTGAAGCGGAGTATGTAACTCCTGCGAACTTGTCGGTCCCGGACCGGGCGAATTGGGCTGCCAGGTGCTGGTGGCCGGCGGGGAGGATGTTGACGGTGAAACGGCCGGCCTCGCGCAACTGGGGCCACGTGCTGGAGCTGCGGGCCGGACTGAACGTTACCAGGGCCGGGTCAAGGGAGAGGGAAGAGAAGGACTGGCAGGTAAATCCGGCAGGACCGTTCTCCGTGGCGGCGGTGATGATCGTCAGGCCGGAGGCGAAGTGGCCCAGGACGTGGCGCAGGCGCTGCGGACTGATGTCAAAATGTTCCGTCATGTTCGTTCCTTTCGTGGTCGGTGTCTCCAACCAACCACCCGTAAGCGTGCTGTTCAATCAGCGGTGAAATGCGCTGACGCCCTGGGCAACAAGCGTTCATATCCCGAAGCGCGGGGTAATGAACCCAGTACTAACCGGTTGCCCTGGCAGAAGTGGTCACTTGCGCCCGTGCTGCACTTTGGCGCTGCAACTGCGCAGCCTTCGTCGTGTGGGCTTCCCGATGGGCGACCTCTGCTTTGAGCTGCGGGATGACGTTTCGTCCGAACTCAATGGCGTCCGGGACGAAGTCGTATCCGCGAAGACCGAAGATTTCGAAGCCGAGGGCGTGGTAGTCGAGCAGGGCCGCGGTGACGGTGTCGTAGCTTCCCACCAGCGCAGTGGCGCTTCCCCCGCCGCCGGCCCCCGCCTTTGCCAGTGCTGTCCAGAGCGCCCGGTCGTGGTGGTCTGCCCTTTCCGCTGCGGCCAGCAGGCGCTGGGTCCCGGCGGCTTCCGGCTTGCCCGCATAATGCCGCACCCGGTCAATTACTTCCCCGTTCACCCGGCGGGCTTCCAGTTTCGCCAATATGGAGCGGGCCTTTTCCCACGCCAACTCATCGGTGGAGGCAACGATGGGGCGGAAGGCGATCTGCCAGCGGAGGGGTTGCGTACGTCCGGCAGCGGCGGCCCGTTGCAGGACTTGTTCCTGCTGCCCGGCAGCATCTGCAAGGGGTTCACCGAAGAGGGCGTAAATGTCCGCCTCTTCAGCGCCCACGCACCATGCGGCCGGAGAGGACCCGCCGAAGGAAATGCCGGGCCGCCGGCCCTCGTAGGGTCGCACGTCGCTGGTGAATCCCTCGAAGCGGTAAAACTCTCCCTCCCAGTCGAACGGTTCGGGGCTTTCCCACGCCCGGCGAACGATCCGGATGTATTCCTGGGTACGGCGGTAGCGGTCGTCCTTGGCCAGGTAATCACCTTCCCTGGCTTGGTCTGCCTGGCTGCCCCCGGTTATGAAGTGGACTGTCAGGCGTCCGGCCGCAACGTGGTCCAGCGTCAGGAACGAGCGTGCGGCAAGGGTGGGGTGGGATACGTTCGGCCGATGGGCAAGGCGTAACTTGATGTGTTCGGTGTTGGCCGCTACCCAGGAAGCATGGACAACAGGGTCCTGGGTGGCGGAGTTATAGGCGAAGAGGACGTGGTCCCAATTGTTCTCTTCATGGACTTTTGCGATGTGGACCGCGTAGGCGGGATCGAATTGGGCGGTGGATGGCGGCGTGGTTTCAGTGGCGTCGTTTCCGGCGCCCATGCCGAGGAATTCAATAGGCACTGTCTGCTCCTGTGGTGGTGGTCCGGGATCAGCGGCGCAGGATGCGCTGGGCCAGCCAGTTGCCGGCCAGCTGGGCGGCCTGGACCATGGCGATGATGATCACCACGGTGACGAGTGTGACTTCCCAGTTGAACTGCTGGTAGCCGTACATGATGGCGAAGTTGCCCAACCCGCCGCCGCCGATGTAGACGGCCATGGCCGACATGTCCACGATCGCAATGATCATGAAGGTATAGCCAAGGATCAGCGGTGCCAGGGACTCGGGAATTACCACCGACCAGAGAATGTGCAACCGGCTGTCTCCCATTGCCCGGGCCGCTTCGACGACGCCGGGGTCTGAGGCGACCAGATTCTGCTCCACAACACGTCCGATGACTACTCCTGCCATCAGCGCCATGGGCAGAATCGCGGCAGTGGTGCCAATGGTGGTACCCATGATGATCAGCGTCACTGGGGCAATAGCCGTGATGAAGATGATGAACGGGATGGGCCGGACGATGTTGACGATGAAGTTCAGGACAGTGAAGACAGCCTTGTTGGCGAACAGGTTACCCGGCCGGGTGGCGTACAGCGTCACGCCGAGGGCCAGCCCGGCTGCACCGCTGAGGACAACCGTCACCGCAACCATATAAATGGTCTGCTGAAAAGATTCGCCCAGAACGGGCAAAAGCGTGGTCCAGTTGGTGGTCATGGTTTTTCTCCAACGGTGGCCAGGTGCGGGACGGCACCTTCGGAGGGTTGCGCCGTCGGCATTTGACGTTCGACGGCGGTGACGTCGCCCAGTTCGGCAAGCGCCGCGTTAACCGAAGCGTCGCTGCCAGTGAGCTCATAGGTGAGCGTGCCCAGGATGCGGTTCTGGATTTCGGTGACGCCACCGTAGACGACACTGGAGCCGACGCCGTGGCGCTCGAACGTTGCAGCCACCAACGGAGTGGGTGCAGCTTCGGAGATGCCAATCGAGACTAATCGTCCCGGATGGGCGGCGGAGAGGCGCTGGACCGTCTCGGGTTCCGGGGTTCCGTGCACTGCGGTGGAGACGAACCGCTGGGTGGAACTGCTTTGCGGGTTGGCGAAAACGGAATAGGTGGGACCGGACTCGACAACACGGCCGGACTCCATCATCACTACTGTGTCGCAGATCTCCCGTACCACGTGCATTTCATGGGTGATGACGACAACCGTGGTACCCAGTTCCTTATTGATCCTGCGGAGCAGGCGAAGGACATCGCGGGTTGTTTCCGGGTCAAGGGCACTCGTGGCTTCATCAGCCAACAGGATGTCAGGTGCAGTGGCCAGGGCACGCGCGATGCCCACCCGTTGCTGCTGGCCGCCGGACAGGCGCCGTGGGTAGGTTCCCGCCTTGTCAGCAATGCCCACAAACTCGAGCAGTTCCTCCACGCGGGGACCGATTCTCGCTTTGGGCCAGCCAGCCACTTTGAGCGGGTAGGCGACGTTTCCAAAAACAGTGCGTGATTTCAGCAGGTTGAACTGCTGGAAGATCATGCCGACGCCGCCGCGGACCTTCCGTAGGTCATTTTCGGAGAGGGAACTGATGTCCTGGCCTTTGACATGGACGTGGCCTTTGCTCGGACGTTCCAGACCGTTCAGGAGCCGTACCAGGGTTGACTTGCCGGCACCGGAGTAGCCGACGACGCCCACTACCGTTCCCTTCTCTATCTCCAGCGTGACGTTGTCGACTGCACTGACGGGCTCGGCCCGCTTGTTCCCCGGGACGGGGAACACCTTGCTGACGCCGCGCAGTGAAACGATCGCATCCACCGGCGCCTCCTTTTCCTTGGGAGCGACCTGCAGGGGTCGCTTTGGGTTTGGTTTGAGTGCTTATTCCAACAGTGCAGGCCGGCTCTCTCCAGCCCGGTTAAGGCCTGTGACCTGCGGTTTCCTTTGAAGAAGATCCAAGACGGCGTGTTTCGTTCGCGTTGGTTTGCCGCCCATGACAATGCCTAGCGTGAGCCCCGGGAATAGCCCGCACCTTCAATTCGCATCAACCATTTGCACGGAGTCGCATCATGAAGAACCGCCTGTTAGTTGCCGCTGTCGGCCTTGTAGCCGCCCTGTCCCTCTCGGCATGCGGAGGTGCAGCAGGAGGGACTTCCGCCCCCGGAAACACCAAGGTGGTTATCGGCGTGGACGACGGCGCGGAGGAGCACTGGACCATCCTGAAGAACAAACTGAAGGACCAGGGTATTGACCTGGAGGTCAAGAACTTCACCGACGGTGCACAGATCAACACCGCCACCCAGCAAGGCCAGGTGGATATTAATCTGTTCCAGCACCTCAAGTACTTGTCGCAGTTCAACGTGAACAGCAACGGCACCTTGGTCCCAGTGGGTGCCACTGCGGTCTATCCGCTGGCGCTGTACTCAGAAAAGTACAAGTCGGTCAGCGAACTCCCCGCCGACGCCCAGATTGCCATCCCGAACAACCCGACAAACCAGGCGCGTGCGCTGCTGAACCTCCAGACGGCAGGACTGCTGCAGCTCAAAGACGGCGGCAATTCACTGTCCACGCCTGCGGAAATCACCTCGAGCAAGATCAAAGTGGTTCCCGTGGACAGTAATCAAACCGTCAACGCACTCAAGGGCACCACGCAGGCCGCCGTCGTCAATAACACGCAGGCCCAGAAAGGCGGGCTGGGCGATGACCGGATTATCTTCAAGGAAGACCTGAACTCCGAAGCCCTGGCCCCCTACATCAACGGGTTCGTGGTGAAGGCGGACCGCAAGGATGATCCCCTGTGGAGGAAAATTGTCGACGCCTACCACACCCCCGAAGTTGAAGCCTCCGTCACCAAGCTCAACGACGGAAACCTGCAGTTCAAGGCCGACTGGACCGCTGCAAAGCTGCAGGAAGTCCTGGCCGCCGAAGAAGCAGCCATCAAGAAGACCAAGTAATCGTCTGAGGGGCGGCCCGCTGCGCCACACAGTGGACCGCCCCTCAGCCATTGTCAGGACCCGGGAAAGCAGCATGAACCAGCACCTCGCAAATGAACGCCAGCAGATCCACTTCTTCGCCTACCTCGTAGGGACGGGCATCCACCTGGCTTCGTGGCGTCACGAAACGGCGTGGCCGCAGGCCAGCATCGATTTTGCCCATCAGGTACAACTGGCCAAAACAGCCGAGGATGCGAAGTTCGATGCAATCTTTCTGGGTGACTCCCTGGCCATCGACGAGACTTCCAACCCGGGCATCCTCAACCGCTTCGATCCTGTCGGCCTGGTCACGGCCCTCGGTGCGGTGACGGACAGGATTGGCCTGATCGCTACCTCCTCAACGTCCTACGACCAGCCCTATAACTTTGCCCGCGCGGCCCTCACCGCAGACCACATCAGCGGCGGCAGGGTTGGCTGGAACATTGTCACCACGAGGGACCTGACCAACAGCACGGCGGGAAACTTCGGCGCGGACCAACACTTCGAACACAGTCTGCGCTACCAGCGCGCCGAGGAATTCGTGGAAGTCACGCAGGGCCTGTGGAGCTCCTGGGACGAGGACGCGTTCGTCCATGACCAGGCAAGCGGGCAATTCTTCGACCGCCGCAAGCTCAACCGCCTCCACCACGAGGGCGAATTTTTCAAAGTGGTAAGCCCACTCAATATCGGCCCGTCCCCGCAGCACTCCCCGCTCTTGGCGCAGGCCGGTACGTCCGGCCCCGGCCAGCGCCTGGGGGCCCGTTTCGCCAACGCCTTGTTCGCCAGCCACCCGGATATCCCGCAGGCACGCCGTTATCGGGAGTCGGTCCGGGCCCAGGCAGCGGCATTCGGCCGGAACCCCGACGAGCTATACGTCTACGAGGCCATCTCACCAGTCGTCGCGGACAGCCGCAAGGAAGCGCTGGAACGCATCCGCGAACTGGACAACCTCATCACAGACCGGCAAGTGCTGGACTTCCTGCAGGAGTACTTCGCGGGGCACATCGACTTCACGGGCTTGGGCCCGGACACCACCGTTGAACAGTCCGGCATTCCCGGCATCGCCAACCCGCGCACGGACTTCCGTTCCGCCGGCGAACAGATCCGGGGACGGGAACACGAGGTGAGCCTCAAGGATCTTTACTCCATCCTCACCGGAGACAAGAGGAACTACGACTTCATCGGCAGCCCGGAACACGTCGCTGATTCCCTGGAGCGTTGGCATGCCGAAGGAGCCGCCGACGGCTTCAACCTGATGTTTTCCCTCCTCCCCCAAGACCTGGAAGGCTTCGCCAGCAGGGTCATCCCGATCCTCCAGGAACGCGGCCTGGCCCGTACCGAATACACCGGCACCACCCTGAAATCGCACCTTGGCCTGGCTACCCGGCCGGAACCCGCCGCGGACCGCGCCAGCTGACCGCCGTCGTCGTCGAAAGGACAAAGATGACCACCCAAGCAACCGCCGCAACCGGGACCTATGTGATCCGTGAGGCCCGCAACGAAGAGCACGACGCCGTGGGGCGGCTCACGTACGAAGGCTTCGGCCATCACCTGCCCGGCGCCCATCAGCCTGACGGCGAGCGACTGCAGTTGCTGCTTGACGCGGCAGCCCGTGCGCGTGAAGGTGTCCTGCTGGTTGCCGAAGACACGGAGACAGGTCGACTGGTGGGTACTGCAAGCCTGTTGCCGTTTATATCGCATCTAAGCCGGCAGGCGGAGGAAGGCGAAGCCGAGCTCAGGTTGCTCGCCGTGCTGCCCGAAACCCGCCGGACCGGGCTCGGGCAGCGACTTATGGACGAGGCTGCTCGACTCGCCACTACCCAGGGTGCCAAGCGCCTGGTCCTGGACACCGCCGTGGACAATGAACCGTCCCAGAGCCTGTACCGACGGCTCGGCTACATCAGGCGGCCTGAGCGTGAGAAACCACGCCCCGCACCGAAGGTCCAACTCGTGGTTTACACACTTGACCTGACCGGGGACCACCTCGAAGCAACCAACACCAACCCATCCGCCAACCGATAGGCGCCACTGAGACTTTTTAGTCGCTGCCAGGACCAGCAGGCCCCATCTTCCTGAGGTTTCGGGCAAACGCTGTCGGGAGAGGTAAGAGGACCCGCACGTCATGGAGCCCGGGCCACGCCTTCCAAACGCCGAGATCGTTACAGATGGAGACCAGGAACTCTCTCCGCTCCTGGTCACGGTCAGCTGAAGGATAAAGTTTCCAGCTCAGTTCGTACAGTTCGGCCAGCTGACTAATGTGAGCACGCATTCCGGGATGGTCCCAAGCCTCCTGGACCTTTCTGTACATTGACGAGCTGGCAAGATCCCACCACTCCCTCACCGACGCATCGGTCCAAGCCGGGGAGTCAGGGGGCCATCCCCGTGCCAAGGAAAAGTATTGGATCAACGTCCATGCCGCAGACTGTTGAATCTGGGACAGCTCTCCGCGCTGCTGTCTCGCGGCCACAATCACATGCTGCGTGAACTTATGCATGGATACTCCTGGCGGGCTCGCCGCGTGAACTCGCTGACGTAATCTGCAACTATGGATAGCGTGTCCGTGCAGTAGCTGCAACTATGGATGACGTCCCGTGACGTTCACAAGGAAACAGGGAGATCAGTGTGCGCGGATCCTGCCGGTTCGCCCTGTTGCCGCTCCGGTCAACCAACCATCCGTCCAGCGCTGCCGGTTCCTCTCTTCCAGCTGCTTTGAGAAGGTTGCGGGTCATGGCGGGCTTTCATACCCCAGGGCTGAGGTCGCTAAAGCCCTGGAGTGCGGCCGACGGCGCTCCGGCAAAGATTGTTGAGGTAGTCAGCCAAAGTGACAATCCGCGAACTGCCGTCGCAAATCAATAGCTTGCCCTGTCGTGCCATTGGCCATGGCCATGGCCTGATCGTATGGTTCTTCTGAAACCCTTGTTGCAAGAATGAACTGCTCGTAACGGTAGGCAAGGCTTGTGCAACTGGCGGGCACGAGACTTTGCTCGCCACGCATTACGTGGACGGGATGGTTTCGGACAAGGCGCCCGCACGTGTCTAGGACCACTTCGGCGATGGCAATTCCGGACGCGGGAGAACCAAGGCTCACCTGCGGACGAAGGGCGCCCAAGATACACGCACTTGGCCATTGCCTTCCTTGGGGATCTCACCGGCGCCGCGGGGAATCCAGAGGTCCGGAGTAATGCCACCGCGGTGCAGACAAGTTCGGCGAGGCTTGGTTCAACGCGCTCCCTTAAACGGCTGCCCCACAGCGGGGGGTTCTCCCGGCCGTTTGCGGTGTCGATTGGTTCCTGCAGTGACGCACGCGCCAAAAAGCCTGCAATATCGTTCATGCCGTTTCCCCTGTTCCGGGACCCCTCTGCTAGAGCCCCTCGCGTCACCATGCTAGGGGTTGGGTAGCCTCCCCAGCAGGCGCTCGGCTGCGGTGGATTGCTAGAGTTCTCCGTGGCTGGTGCACCTGCGTGGTTTACTGTGCACCCTGGAATTGCAACCATGGACGAGTTCCGCACGGCGTGGAGGGCATCTTGGAGGGCATCTCCTTTCACAGCTGTGACCGCTTCTGCTGTAAGGCCGCTGCCTTGCTTCTGACATGAAACTCCACAGCGGACCGCGCCTCCGGAAACTTAACTCGCATTGTCGAGTCCAGCGTCCGGAGGTGCAGGTCGTCAGTGTCTCCCCTTCCATTTCTTCGGCCTCTCGGGCTGTCAGGAAGGATCTAGCGAGAGGGGTGCTGTTTGGGAAGCGAAGGGTTGTTCTCTTCCTGCTTCTAAACCAGTAGCGGCAGTTTGGTGGACGTACTGGCGGGTTTGGCTAGTCCAAAGTGCTCCCGGAGGGTTCGTCCCGTGTACTCGCGCCGGAAGAGCCCGCGATCCTGCAGGATGGGTACAACTTGGTCCACGAAGATGTCCAGTCCGGAGGGCAGCACGGGCGGCATGATGTTGAACCCGTCCGCGGCGTCGGCCTCGAACCATTCCTGGATCGCGTCAGCCACCTGCTCTGGGGTGCCGGCGAAGGTCCTGTGCCCCCGGCCGCCGCCGAGCCGTCCAATGAGCTGCCGTACCGTGAGGTGTTCGCGACGGGCGAGGTTCACGATCAGGGTATACCGGCTTTTGGCGCCTTCGATCTGGTCTTCGGAGGGCAGCTCGACCGGCAATTGTTCGTCGAGCTTCAGGGATTCTGCCGGAACGCGCAGTACCCCGGCGAGCTGGCCACGGGCGTATTCGGGCAGGATGAGGTCGTCAAGTTCCTGCTCGAGCCGCCGCGCTTCCTGTTCCGTTGACGCGATGACGGGGACTATACCTGGCAGGATCTTGATCCCTTCCGGATCCCGGCCGACGGCTGCTGTGCGCTGCTTCAGATCTGAATAGAAGGCCTGCGCGTCGCCCAGGGTCTGGTGGGCGGTGAAGACCGCTTCGGCGTAGCGGGCGGCGAAGTCTTTGCCGTTCTCCGAAGAGCCTGCCTGCACGATCACAGGGTGTCCCTGGGCGGACCTTGGAACATCCAGGGCGCCCTCGACCTGGAAGTGCGGCCCGTCGTGGTTGGCCTGGTGCACGCGGGTGTTGTCCGCCCAGACGCCTGCAGCCTTGTCGGCCACGATGGCGTCATCCTCCCAGCTGTTCCAGAGCTTTTTGGCGACGTCGAGGAACTCCGCCGCCCGTTCGTAGCGTTCCGCATGGGCTGGCTGACCGGCCAGGGAGAAGTTCTTCGCCGCTGCGTCCCCGGCGGTGGTGACGACGTTCCATCCCGCCCTGCCGCCGCTGATCTGGTCTACCGAGGCGAAGCGGCGGGCGAGGTTGTAGGGCTCGTTGTAGGTGGTTGATGCGGTGGCAATCAGCCCGATCCGTTCTGTGACGGCTGCAATCGCCGCCAGCAGGACGGTGGGTTCGAGACTTCCGTAGGGCCGCTGGGTGACGTCACCGTGCAGGACCGGGGAATCCGCGAAGAAGATGGAGTCCAGTTTCCCGCGTTCGGCTGTCTGCGCCAGCTTCTGGAAATGGGCCACGTCAGTCCCTGCCCGGGTGTCGCTTTCCGGTAGCCGCCATGATGCCTCATGGTGGCCGGTGCTCATCAGGAAGGCGTTGAGGTGCAACTGCCTCTGCCCGGTCGTCATCGCCGCGCCCCGGCGAACGCGGACTCGTCGAGGACGACGGTTTCGGAGTAGGAGGACGAGTCACCCTTGATCGCGGTGCTGTGGCGGCCGTCCACTCCGACCGGGATGTCACCGGCGACGGTGACCCGGTTCAGTTTGCGAGGCTGTCCGTCATAGTTGTCGGGGGCGTAGTGCTGGGTGATGCGGTTGTCGAAGAGGACCAGCTGGTTCGGTTCCCAGTTCACCCGGACCACATTTTCAGGGCGGGTGATGTATGCCTGGAGGAGCCGGAGAATGTCCTTGGATTCAGTGTTGGACAGCCCGACGATCCGCAGCCGCTGGGCGAACCCGCCGATGAACAGGCCCCGCTCCCCCGTCAGCGGGTGGACCCGGACCACGGGGTGGGCGGTTTCGAAGTGGATGCGGGTGAATTCCTTGCGTCGTTCCTCGGCGTTGGCGTGTTCGAGGTTCTTGGGTACGGAGTAGTCGTAGTCGTTGGTGTGAATGGCCCAGAGCGTGTCCGCGAAGTTGCGCAGCTCTTCCGGAAGGTCCTGATAGGCGACGGCGGAGGACGCGATGAGGGTTTCCCCGCCGTAGGCCGGCAGGGTGATGCTGCGCAGGGTGGAGGCCTGGGGCGGGTTGACCACGAACGTGACGTCGGTGTGCCAGTTGTTGGCGCTGCCGTTTTCGCTGTCTACCGGCAGTACCGACGGTTTGCCGTCGACGGACGCGACGGTGGGGTGGGCGTTGGTGAGTGGGCCGAAACGGCTGGCGAAACGGACCTGGGCCTCGTCGTCGAGCACGTTTGCTTCCCGGAAGACGAGGGCTTTGTGTTCGTTCAACGCTTCGCGGATCTGGGCGGTGGTGCCCTCGCTGAGTTCCGCGCTGAGGTCCAGCCCGCGGATTTCGGCGCCGATGCGGGAGCCTAGCTTGGTGAATTCGAGCTTGGTTTCAGTGATGACGGACATGATGGTTTCCTTTGCAGTTCGATTTGTGCAGCTCAGTGCGTTACGGTGCAGTTCTTTTGCGGTGGAGGGCGATGGTGCTTGCGGTTTTGCTAGCCGTTCCCTGAGCCGACGGCGGTGCGCCAGCGGGAAAAGTGGCGTTCGACGCCGACCAACAGGTAGTTCACGGCCAGACCCAGCAGCGACACGGTCAGGATGCCGGCGTACATGTCCGGGATGAGGAAGCTGCTTTGAGAGTTGACGATGAGGTAGCCCAGGCCGGCCTTGGCCCCGACCATTTCGGCGGCGATGAGGACAAGGATGGATGAGGTCCCTGCCATGCGGATGCCGGTGAAAATGGTCGGTACCGCTGACGGAAGGATGACTTTCTGAAACAGCGTGAAGTTCGACAGCCCCAGAGAGCGGGCCGCCCTGATCAACAAGGGGTCCACGGTCCGGACCCCGGCGATCGTGTTCAGGAGCACCGGAAAGAAAGCGGCGTACGCCACGATGCTGATCTTCGAGGTTTCACCGATCCCGAGCAGCAGCGTAAACACGGGAAGCAGGGCCAGCGCGGCGGTATTCCGGAAGACCTCCAGCAGGGGGTTCAGAAACCGGTCAAGAGCTCCGTACCAGGCAACGAGCAGTCCCAGTACGACGGCGGAAACCACGGCGATGCCGAATCCGGACGCGGAGCGGGTGAGGCTGGCGCCGAGGTGGTTTTGCAGTTGGCCTTTGGCGATCAGTGCGCCAAGGGCGGAGAGGACTTCGTGCAAGGGCGGCAGGAACACCCGGGTGGAGTCGGGGGCGAGATAGAGGGGCCCGAGTTCCCATAAAAGCAGGAACAGCAGGACCGCGCCGGCCCTCCAGAGGGCACGGCCGCCGTTCACTGCACCGCGTTTGACCAGGGAAAGACCCGTTGCAGGGACAGCGTGTCTGCGCGGTGCCGCGTCACCCGCCTGGGGAGTTGTTGAGGCCTGGGTGGTGGAGTGTGCGTCTGAGGTCAGAGTTGGTGCGCTCATCAGGCTGCCTTTCCACTGATAGGTTGCGGGGCTTCATCGGGTGCGGTGCCATCGGGGAGAATCTTGGCGTGGTAAGCCTGCTGGGCCTTGAGGACTTCGTCGTGAAGGAGCGCCCAGACTTTGTGCCGGTGCTCGACGAAGACCGCGTCGGATCGGACGTCTCGGTCGCCGGTCCGGTCGCCGAGGTTGATGGGGACGATTTCCTTGAGCCGGCCCGGGCGTGAGCTGAGCACGGCGACGCGCTGGCCCAGGTAGACCGCCTCATCGATGCCGTGGGTGATGAAGATGATGGTCTTGCCGGTGGTCCGCCAGATCCGCAGCAGCTCTTCCTGCAACTGTTCGCGGGTCTGGGCGTCCAGGGCAGCGAAAGGCTCGTCCATCAGCAGGACATCCGGCTCATAGGCGAGGCTTCTGGCGATTGCCACGCGCTGCTTCATTCCTCCGGATAGTTCGTGGGGGTAGCGGTCTTCGAAGCCGGCGAGGCCCACAAGGTCGAGGTAGGTTCGGGCTTTCTTTGCGCGTTCCCTGCGGCTGAGGCGTTTGCCGTCCTGTCCCGGGCCTTCCAGCCCGAAGGAGACGTTGGCTGCTGCCGTGCGCCAGGGAAACAGTGCGTATTGCTGGAAGACGACAGCCCGGTCCTTGCCCGGCCCCGTGACCTTTTTGCCATCCAGCAGGACCTTTCCAGTATCCGGCCGGGTAAGCCCGGCCAGGAGGTCCAGGAGAGTGGTCTTCCCGGACCCGCTGGGACCCACCAAGGTGAGGAACTCACCGGCGGCGACGTCGAGGGTGATCCCGTCCAGGGCCGTCAGTGTGGAACCGAGCGGGGCGTCCTTGGTGGGCCTGACGGTGAAGGACTTTCCGACGTTCTGCAGGCTGATCTTGGGTGCGGCGGTCTGTGTCATGATGAGGCCTTCAGCAATCCGTTGTATTCGTTGGTGTAGTACTTGGACGGTGTGATGTCCCCGGTGACGATGCCGGTGTCCTTCAGCCAGTCTGACCAGCGGCTGAAGTCCTGATCGGTGATAGCTCCCTTGGTAAGCACTCCGACGCTCTTCCAGTACTTCAACGTCGCGGTGCTTTCATTACGCTGGCGCTTTTCGATGATGCTGGTAAAGCGGGCGATGACATCCTCGCGGGGTGTGGTGCGTTCCCATTCGATGGCCTTGGCCACGCCGGTGGTGAAGATCTTCGCGGTCTCGGGGTTCTGCTGGATGAAGTCTTTCCGCAGGACGTACTGGCCGCCGGCGAACGTTCCAAACAGTTCGAAGTCGCTGAAGAGGGAACGGAGGCCGCCCTTGGCGACGGCGTTGTCCTGGAGCACGCCTCCCAGGACTCCGACGTCGACCTGGCCGCGGCGGATTGCTTCCTCGGTGTCGTTTGGCGGAACGACCACGAGCTGGACCTGTTTGATCTCTTCCTGGCTGAGGCCGTTCCTTTTCAGGTAGCTGTTCAAGACTGCATCGGAGTGCGCGCCCAGGGTGTTGACGCCCACCTTTTTGCCGATCAGATCGCGCGGGGACCGGATCGGGCTGTCGTCCTTGACGTAGAAGCCATTGAACGTCTTCTCGTCCTCCCCGTAGTAGTTAATAACCGCCGTGACCGGGGCACCTGCCTCAATGAGCTTGACCACCGCACCAGAGAACGCACCGCCAAAGTCGGTGGCACCCGTGGCAGCCGATTGAATGCTGGTAAGCCCGCTGATGGTGTTTCCCACCCAGTTCAGCTTCACGTTCCCCAGGTAGCCGAGGTCCTCGGCGAGCTCGGGAAGGCTGACGCTGTTGGCCGAGCCCTCATAACGCAATTCCGTGACCTCGGGCGCTCCGGAACCGCCCTGCGCGGTCGCCGGACCCCCACAGCCGGACACCACCAAGGAGACGGACATGGCCGCGGCCAGGCCAAGGACGGAGAAGGTTCTTCGGGATATCTGCGGGTTTCTCATAGACGGACTTTCTGAGCTTCGGGGATGGGTTGGGGGCCTGGCGCTTAGCCCGGCTGGCTTGTGTCCACCATGAGAGCAGAGAAGAAACCGCCGCAGAAGAGCGACGTTCATCCGGGGAAACCGGGAGTAACCGGCAGATCACACGGCGTCGCGCGGAGCAAACCCGACGCACAAGGACATGCTGCGGAAAGTAGCGAAATTCAAGGCAAGCCAGCGAAACCGCGCGACATCTACCCACCGGTACACCGTTGCGCGGCGTCATCATTGGTCCCTCGATAAGCCCGGGTACAAGCCGACGACCCACATTTTCAAGTGAATTATGAAGAGGACACCGGGGAAGGCGAGTTTGATGATGCTTTGGGCGGGACTGCCAACACCAATGGCAGGAAGAAAGTTTCTTTAAAAGTCGAGACGTTGTTACAAACATCTCGCACGGAATCATCATCATCAGCGGGCGCTGGGCGGGCGCGTGTGGTCCCCCATCCGCGGTCATCCAACCGCATCCACGACTCGAATGTGAAACCTGTCAGGATCCGGACCACGATGAGCCAAACGGTGGCTCGAAGCATTCCCCGCCTCCGAACTCGGCCCCGACTGGATGAAGGCGATGCTCGTCCCCTTGCCCGCATCAACTTCGCAGTCATTGGCGGCACGTCACTGGGTAACGCTGAGTAGCTGCTCTCACTGCCGAGGGCCTGCTGGGGCCTCAACCTTTGCATCGTCCAAAAGTTCCCCACGAGTAGCCAGCTACGTAGAATCGCGTGCTTCGACTCGTGACAGCTACTAAGAATTCCTGTGTCGGCAGCTTGTCGTGAAGGAACAGCGCTGGGGATTCTTACTGCAGATTGACCTACACCCCAACCTGACGTCCGGCGGTCTGACAACGGAGAATACGGCCCATGGATGCAGTTTTGGACAGCCGCCACACGCCTAGACTGACCCAGGGGGACTTCGACGTCCCCCTGCCCCAACGAAGCACCGCAAGGTGCGGTTTCTTGGGCGATCTTTCCCTCAGTTGACGGGTGCCTCCACCCCGGTTTCCGCCGTGGGGATGTCAGGGTGTGATCTGCGGTCAGTCGAGTAGCGCTACGCCGAACTCGGCGACGACGGCCCGCAATTCCCTGAGGTAGCCCTGCGCTTGGTCGGTAAGCGGAATCGCGGCGTGACCGATCCAGCCGATCTCGATGCGTTCGTCAACGTCGAGCGGGATGGCCACGATCTCCGGGTCGAGCTGCCCGCTGATGATGCCCGTCGAGATCGTGTAGCCGTGGAGCCCGATCATGAGGTTGAAGATCGTCGCCCGGTCAGAGACCCGGATCTCCTGCTTGCTGGACAAGGTGGAGAGAATCTCCTCGGCGAAGTAGAAAGAGTTGTTCGCACCTTGATCGAAAGTTAGGCGCGGCAAGCCGGCGAGATCGGCGAGAGTCGCACGCTCTTTTGAGGCGAGCGGGTTATTCCGTGCAATGAAAATGTGCGGATCGGCGAGGAAAAGCGGAGTGAACGCGAGCCCGGATTCCCGGAGCAGCTTGTCGATGACCTTCCGGTTGAAATCGTTCCGGTAGAGGATGCCTATCTCGCTGCGGAGCGTCCGGACATCCTCGATGATGTCCCAGGTGCGGGACTCACGGAGCGAGAACTCGTATTCGGCCACCTCAGTGGCCTTGACCATCCGGACGAAGGCGTCCACCGCGAACGAGTAGTGCTGCGTTGACACCCCGAGCAGACGTCGCATCGGCGGCCTGCCGAGGTAGCGCTGCTCGAGGAGAGCGAACTGCTCGACGACCTGCCTCGCATAGCCGAGGAACTCTGCCCCGTCTGCGGTGAGGGTGACCCCGCGGGCGGAGCGAACCAGGAGCGCACGGCCCACCCGGGCCTCAAGGTCCTTCATCGCTGCGGACATCGTTGGCTGCGCTACGTAGAGAAGATCGGCAGCCGCGGAGATCGATCCCTCGGCTGCAACTTCTATGAAGTAGCGGAGCTGCTGCAGGGTCAGTCCGCTCGAAATTTGGGCCATAGGAAGAGTCTATATGAATGCATAGCAGCGCCTAGTTACCCGATACCAGCGGAAAGGTTGCACCATGGACTCAACCCCTTCTGGAAGGCCGTCTCCGGCCCATCGACAACGGATTGGCAGCACATGGCAGACGACTTTACGTTCAGTATCACCACGACCCGCTTCGACGAGGACTACTCCCCGTCCGAAGGCTCCCGGATCACGACGAACTTCGCCAACCTCGCACGGGGCGAGCACCGCCAGGAGAACCTCCGCAACGCCTTGACCATGATCCGGCGCCGTTTCAACGATCTCGCAGACTGGGACAACCCGGACCGGGACCGCTACACGCTCGAGCTTAATATCGTCTCCGTGCAGATACAGCTCACCTCGGACGGCACGGATCAGCAGTTCCCCCTGTTCGAGGTTCTCGACATCCAGATCGTCGACCTGCTGAACGGGGTCCGCCACCAAGGAATCGTCGGGAACAACTTCTCGTCCTACGTCCGCGACTTCGACTTCAGCGTCGTACTGCCGGCGGCAGCAGGGGACTCAGGCAAGCCCACCGTCCCCGAGGACTTCGGCGACCTTCACGGCAAGCTGTTCCAGCACTTCCTCGATTCCCCGGAATGCCAGGAACGCTTCCCGCAGCCGCCAGTGGTCTGCATCAGCGTCTCCACGAGCAAGACATACCGGCAAACCGGGAACCGTCACCCGGTCCTGGGCGTCGAGTACCAGCAGGACGATTACTCCCTGACGGACGCGTACTTCGCGAAAATGGGGCTGCGGGTCCGCTACTTCATGCCGCGCGGCAGCGTGGCTCCGCTCGCCTTCTATTTCCGCGGCGACCTGCTCAACGACTACACCAACCTGCAGCTCATCGGCACGATCAGCACCATGGAGACCTTCCAGAAGATCTACCGCCCGGAGGTCTACAACGCGAACTCGGCCGCCGCCGCCGTCTACCAGCCGAGCCTGGGAGAGCAGGATTACTCGCGGACCCAGATCGCGTACGACCGCGTCGAGCGCAGCCAGCTCGCGGTCACGCAGGCGAAGTACACGGAGGAGCACTTCATCACGCCCCACAAGGACCTGTTGGACCAGTGGACCGCCAACTACCCCGCTCTCGTCAACTGACCAACGGAGAATTCCCAATCATGAACACACTCTTGCCCACCACCCTTGTCGGAAGCCTGCCGAAACCATCGTGGCTCGCACAGCCGGAAACTCTCTGGTCCCCATGGAAGCTGGAGGGAGATGCGCTGCTCGAGGGCAAGCAGGATGCGCTGCGCATCGCCATCCACGAGCAGAGCCGGCGCGGCATCGACATCGTCAGCGACGGCGAGCAAACCCGCCAGCACTTCGTCACGACCTTCATCGAGCATCTCAGCGGCGTCGACTTTGAACAGCGCAAGACCGTGCGCATCCGTGACCGGTACGACGCGAGCGTGCCGACCGTCGTCGGACCGGTGCACCGCGAAAAGCCGGTATTCGTCGACGACGCAAAATTCCTCCGCGCTACCACCGACAAGCCGATCAAATGGACTCTTCCCGGCCCGATGACGATGGTGGACACACTCTACGATGACCACTACAAGAGCCGCGAGAAGCTGGCCTGGGAGTTCGCCACGATCCTGAACCAGGAGGCGAAGGAACTGGAGGCCGCGGGCGTGGACATCATCCAGTTCGATGAGCCCGCGTTCAATGTCTTCCTTGATGAGGTCAAGGACTGGGGCGTGGCTGCACTTGAGAGGGCGGCGGAAGGACTGCGTGCGGAGACCGCCGTGCATATCTGCTACGGCTACGGGATCAAGGCGAATAATGACTGGAAGGCGACGCTCGGCTCACAGTGGCGTCAGTACGAGGAAACGTTCCCGCTGCTGCAGAGCTCCAGCATCGATATCATCTCGCTGGAATCCCAGAACTCCCACGTGCCCATGGACCTCATCGAGCTCCTCCGCGGCAAGAAAGTCATGCTGGGCGCGATCGACGTCGCCAGCGAGGCCATCGAGACGCCGGAGGAGGTCGCCGACACCCTCCGCAAGGCACTGCAGTTCGTTGATGCGGACAAGCTCATCCCCAGCTCCAACTGCGGCATGGCCCCGTTCCCCCGGGATGTCGCCCTCGCCAAGCTGAGTGCCCTCAGTGCAGGGACGGACATCGTCCGCCGGGAACTCCGCCGCTCCGCCCCCACGGCGTCATAGGGATGTTTCACGCCTACCCTACGGACACGTGGCTTGGGGGCCCGGAGCAAAGCTTCCCGTCCTCCCTGTCGGCCGACGACTTCAAAGCACTGTTCCGTGGCCACCCGGGAGGTGTCGCCGTCGTGACGGCGGATGCAGGCGACGGACCGGTGGCGCTGACGGTCTCGTCGGTCGTGTCAGTGAGCGCAGAACCTCCGCTGCTCATTTTCTCGGTCTCGGCACTGTCCTCTGCGTCCGCGGTGCTGTCGCGCGCCGAAACCGTCGTCGTGCACCTCCTGGACGCGCACGACGTCGACCTGGCCAAGTTTGGCGCGACCCCCGGCGCCGACCGCTTTGACCAGACGCACCGCTGGTCGGCCCTGGCGACCGGCGAAGCGGTCTATGAGGATGTGCGCGCCTGGGTGCGCTGCGCCGTCATCAACCGGATGGAGGTGGGAACCTCCACCATCGTCGCCGTTCACGCCCTGGAGTCACACGTGATGCGTGACGTCCAAGCGGGCGAACCCGGCGACGCCCTGGTCTACCACAACCGTTCATGGCACCGCCTGGGCGAGCATTCCAAGCTTGAAGCCTGAGCGCCGCGCCAACAATGATTGCGCGTCGCCGCTACGATGGCGCCCTAGTCGCCGGCGCAGATCCCCGGAGGACTGGCAGCGCCTTAGTTGCCTGCCAGTCCATCAAAACCACCAACAAGCATGTCCGAGGGGTGGTCATAGAGACCACCCCTCATGATGAAGGATCCCTTAAACCATGACATCAGCTGTAGACGGCTCAGGTATCAAAACCGCCTCTACCCCACAAGAAAATGCGTCGTCTCCGGAAAAGTTCCGACTGATGCTCATGATGGCCCTCACGCTCGTTACAGGTGTGGTTGACGCGGTCGGCTACCTTGGACTCGATCACGTCTTCACCGGAAACATGACCGGCAACGTGGTGATTCTTGCGATGGCGCTGGCCGGGGCCGCGAACCTGCCAACGTTGGGCCCACTGGTAGCACTCGGCGCTTTTCTCCTCGGCGCGGCGGTTGCCGGATTTACGCTCCAGTCAAGCCCGAAAGGCTGGAACCGCAGGGTCACGCTCCTTCTCACAGCGGGTTGTATCGCGTTGACGGGAACCGCCGCCATCTCGCTCATCGTGGAAGACGTCGGCCACCAGTCCATTCGTGTCATTGTTGCCGCCCTTATCGCCATGCACATGGGCTCCCAGGCCCTGATTGCGCGGCATTTGGGCGTACGGGACATGACCACAGTGGTCATTACTTCCACCATGACCTCCCTCGCCGGAGAGTCACTTGTGGGCAAGCAACGGCCCCGGTTACTCAACCGACGGCTGGGCGCTGTCCTCGCTATGTTCGCCGGGGCCGCCATCGGAGTACTCCTGCTCCAGATCCATCTCAGCGTCCCGATCGCCCTCGGCATCGCGATCACCGCCGCTGTGACGTTCCTGGGGAGACGCTGGCATTGATGCGGTACATTCCACCGGCCGTGCCTGCGCAGCGGACAAGCATCCGGGAGGCCAACCTCGGCTCAACCAGAAGCAAATCCGATAAGGGCGCGAATCCGAGTGCACTTCACCCCAACCTGACGTCAGTCTGACCGTCCGACGGCGTCAGGTTAGAGCCGGGTTACGGCCCTTGGACACCGACTCCCAGCAGCGATATATCTCAAGCTGACCCTCCCACCTGCCTCGGGGAAAAGGGGCACACCGCCGAGTCCAACAGTCTTTCATCTGGCGGCCCTGTGCTGAGTCACGGCAAGCGGGAATGCGAGGACTCGAACTCCCGGCCGGCGCCGGGCAGAGCATCAAATTAGACGTAAGTGTAGACAGTGTCCACACCTACTCTGGCTGCGATGAACGCAAGGTGCTTTTGGGTCGTCGAAACCTCGCATCGGAGGCCGCGAATCAACCGCGCTGCGGTCATGTCGTCGTCTCTCCCCCGGCCCATGAATAGGTGTAGGCCACCACGGGGCCTACCCGACAAGACCGGAAGCGAGGAACCGTATAACCCCAGCAAACAGCACGCGGAGCGCCCACCAGCCACGGCACTGACCCCGCCACCCCACACACCTGCATACCCCCCGCGGCGGCCAGGCTACAGCCCGCGACCCAACCCGTCAGGCGACGCGACCGCAAGGTTGTCAACACGTTAAAGCAAAATCGCCCCTGACGAGGCGACCTGTTGTGCCCGAGGTGGGACTCGAACCGCGTTCCGGCCCTTGAGTTTCCGCCACTCCCCCGAAAGCCTCAACAATCCGGCCCGGTCCGGCACCAGTAAGACTCAATCCGAACGCGAGGGTGTGCACATTGTGCACACCCTCGCTTTTGCCCAGTTCGGCGTCCCAAACCAGGCTGCCTCGGCGCCGGTTACGTCCCGGAATTGAGGGCCCTCGACAACGTGGCGGTTGGACTCTTCGCCCTGCCTGAGATGTGTTCGACCTGAGGCGTTTGGATGCGCTGCCTGACCGCGTATCGCTGCACCGTCGGGCCTTTCGACAGGTGACCCCTGGCCAGAGATGTTGAACCGCCCACTACAGTGAAGTCATGTTGCACTCAACCCGGCAAGGCTCCGGTAAGCCACTCCTCCTGATCCATGGGCTCGGTTCCAGTATTGGTAACTGGAACCCGGTAATCCCGGCGCTGGCCGCTGAACGCGATGTCATCGCCGTCGACCTCCCCGGATGCGGCGAATCCGCGCCGCTAACCGGAGAAACCACAATTGCCACGCTGACCGATGCCGTCGAAGCCTTTATCCGCGACGCGGAACTGGGTGACGTTGACCTGGTCGGCAGCTCCATGGGCGCACGGATGGCGATGGAAATGGCACGGCGAGGGCACGCTGGCACCACGATCGCACTGGACCCTGGTGGATTCTGGAATGACCGCCAGGCAGCAATCTTTGGTGCAAGCATCAAGGCCTCCGTCGCACTGGTGCGCCGCATCCAGCCGGCGCTCCCCTTCCTCACGGGCAACCCCGTGGGCCGCACGGCCCTGTTGGCTCAGTTCTCCGCCCACCCCTGGAAGCTGCCGCAGGACCTGGTCCTGCATGAACTTCGCGGGTTCAAGACATCGACCAGTCTGGACCCGGCCCTCAACGCACTGATTCACGGACCCCGCCAGGAAGGCGCACCGGCCGGTTCACTCAAGGCAAAAGTGGTCATCGGATGGGGGCGAAAGGACAAGGTCACCGCTCCCAGTGAGGCGGCGCGGGCCATGGAGCTGTTCCCGGATGCAACGCTCCACTGGTTCGACAACTGCGGTCATTTCCCGCACTGGGACCAACCCGCGGAAACGCTGCGCCTGATCCTCGACAGCACCGCCTGAACTGCGGGACTGTAAGAAAAACGGTGTGAGAGGGTCCGGCCTGATCCGAAAGGAGACGGCCGTGTCAGAGTCCACGACCGAGATGACAGGGGTGATGATCGATCCTGTGACGGGAGAGATCATCGATCAGAAGGAACTTGCGGAGCGGTTGCTCGCGCAGGCCAAGGAACAGGGCGTAAGCCTGGTCGGTCCCGGCGGGCTGCTCAACCAACTCACCAGGAACGTGCTCGGGACCGCGCTGGAAGCCGAGCTGACCGAACACCACGGGCACGAGCACGGCCAGACACCGGTCGCGGCCAACATGCCCAACGGCACCAGATCAAAAACCGTGCTAACCGAAATCGGTCCGGTCGAGATTGAAGTCCCCCGGGACCGGGACGGCTCGTTCGAACCGGTCATCGTGCCCAAGCGCAAACGACGCCTGGACGGGATCGACCAGATCGTGGTCTCGCTCTCCGCGCGCGGGCTGACGACCGGGGAAATTGCCGCGCACTTCGAGGAGGTCTACAGGGCCAAGGTCTCCAAGGACACCATCAGCCGCATCACGGAGAAGGTCGCTGGGGAGCTGGCCGAATGGTCTGCCCGGTCCTTGGACCCGATCTATCCGGTGCTTTTCGTTGACGCGGTCGTGGTCAAGGTCCGTGACGGGCAGGTGCGCAACACCCCGTTCTACGTCGTCATTGGAGTCACCACTGGTGGGGAGCGGGAGATTCTGGGCAACTGGGCCGGCGACGGCGGCGAGGGTGCACGGTTCTGGCTGCAGGTCTTCTCCGAGCTGAAGAACAGGGGCGTCGACGATATGTTGATCGCCGTCTGCGACGGGCTCAAGGGCCTGCCCGAGGCGATCACGACCACGTGGGAGCGAACGGTCGTGCAACAGTGCGTCGTTCACCTGATCCGTAACAGCTTCCGCTACGCCGGACGCCGGCACCGCGAAGGTATCGTCAAGGCGCTCAAGCCCGTCTAAACTGCCCCGTCCGAGCAAGAGGCAAAGGACCGGTTTGCCGAGTGCACGGCCGAATGGGGCCAGCGCTATCCGGCCATTGTGCGGCTCTCGGAGTCATCGTGGGCTGAGTTCGTGCCGTTCCTGGAGTACGACGCGGAGATCCGGCCGGTTATCTGCACGACGAACGCGATCGAGTCGATCAACGCCCGCTACCGAAGGGCAGTACGGGCCCGCGGGCACTTCCCCAACAAGACCGCTGCCCTGAAATGCCTATATCTCGTCACCAGGGCTCGTGATCCGACCGGCGGCGGTAGGGCACGCTGGGTGATGAGATGGAAGCCTGCTCTAAACGCGTTCGCGATTACCTTCGCTTACCGGTTCGAAAGAACCACTCAATAATGAAACCGGCCGGACTACACACACCGTTTATCGGACAGTCCCCATTCCAGCCCTTGCAAACACTCGGTACGCGCGAAAATATGCGGAATCCGTGGCCCATTCAGAGACAGTACGGGCTAGTCCGAGGCCAGGAGTGTGGACATTGTCCACACTCCTCTTTCGGGATTTCTTTGCTTGGTTTCCCTACTTCGCGTAGGCGGCCGGGACTTTGTAGTTCGCAGCCAGCGGGAGGAGCTTCGGGGCAGGGTGCGGGCCCTCGGAAAGCCAATCGTTGCTGATCTCGGTGGCTTTAGCGGCGTGGAGGACGAGCTGTGCAGCGAGGGCAGAACCCGTGATCTTGGCGTAGGCTACGGCGGTCTCACCGACTGCCTCGGTGTGTTCGAGGAGCGGGAGCAGGTGTGCTGAGGTGACGTTGCTGAGTTCCCCGACCCGTGTGCCGTCGAGACGTACCTCGACAAACGGGCGCTGCGTGCCGTTCTTCAACGTGTTGATCTCTTTGTGCAGGCTGACCAGCAGGAGGCCTCGACCGTCAGTTGGGACGTGGCTGGACAGTATGTCGAAGTGGTTCTCTTCCTTCAGGACCTGAATTCCTGATCCCCACGGTAAGAGAGTGGTCACGCCCGTGGGGGCCTCGTTGAGCGGAGTGATCAGCTCCGGTTCTGGCAGCGCAACGGTGACGCGTGCACGAAACTTGGCGCCGTCGTAGCCCCACATGCGAGCCGTGGTTGCGGCGACGAGTCCGCTGGCGATGATTCTCCTGATTGGTTGTTTATAGCGAGGAGCGTCCTCACGACTGAGATAACCAAGCACCCGGCCTCTCCACCGAACACTTATGGCATTGGAGTCGTGCGGGTTGTCCGGCTCGGCAACCAACTCCACCTGAACGCCTTCAGCTTCACCGTCGGTCCTTCGAGCGGAGAAGGCCCCATTGGCGCGGAGCGCCGCCTTGATTGCCTTGCCATAGGCGTGCTCACCAACGACTTCCACGTTCGGCCATTCCGCACGACCAAGGGAAACAGGATACGAGCGCTTATGGGAGGAGGCAGCCAGATTTACCGCTGCACTTGGTTCCAGCGGCACCGCGTATGACGGATCCTGATGGGGCGGAGCGTCAGCAGCCAATCTTTCGATACCGTCGGTAGAGGACCTGACAGGTTCTCTGAGGCTGGCTGACCAGGTGGCGTCCTCCCACGCCTGGCGGTCACGACGGCGCTTTCGCAGCACTAAAGTTAGCCCGACAATGCCCGCTGCCAGCACAAACCCTGCAGGCGAAGAGACTGTGACAATAAGCAGCAGCAAGCCGAGCATCGTCCACTGGGCAACTGTCCCGGCCTTCTCAAGCTGTGCCACGCCGCGGCCGCCCGCGTTCAACCTCGCCGGGCTTTCACCGACGAAGGTAAGGACGTTTGCTGCCTGTCCCTGGGTCAGGTGCATGAGGCTGGGGCGCGTTCCGGTTGCGCGGGCGACGACTGCACGCACGAAGTTCCGTTGGAACTTCGTGGCCGCCGGCGTTCCATCCGGCACCAGGAGCTGCCGCCACGCTTCGTCGCTGATGATTCGATGGTCGATGCGGCCACGCGAAGGATTAGATCGCCCAACGCCAGCGTTCTGGGTGGAACGGCGGGTGGAGCTGCTGGTCGAATAGGAGATCCCAGTCTTGGGGACCCTCACCGTAGTTGTTGTGCGACCCGTTGCCGACTTCGTGACCCGCAAGGGGCCCGCTCCAACGCTTGCGCCCAATCCGCGCTTCGATGCGGTGATCCGCACCGGCCCAAAACTCATTGACTTGCGGTAACGAAACCCCAAACCCGTACCCCCAATATATTTGGCATACGAGAAGCCATTTCTCCTCGTAAGAGAGATTGTATGCATCAGTAATTGGTGCAGGAACAAACGGCCACCGAGTGCAATTTTCACGCCGCTGCAAAGCCGCCTCAGCGCCCCTAATAACCGCCGAAGTCATGCGGTCACATTCTTGTAAACCCATGGAAAAGCAAAACTCATCGCTGCTTGTCATTCTGATATGTCCCATGATCGCTGGGCGGGCCCTCCACGCAACCAGGGCGCTACGCGCCGACCCGGGACCAAAAACTTCCCAAGCCAGAGTCGTTTGGTTCTCGACGAAGTTTTCGGCCCCGGCGCCGGTCCCCCAAGTTGCACTCCGGCCCCTCAACCCAGCAGATGGTCCCCTATCAGAACGACGCCCACCACCAACAACCGCAGAAACACGGCACCACAACCGGTCAGGGGAATCACGGGATCATGGAAAAGCTCACCATCAAAACACCATCAGATGTCCTCAGCTTCATCGGACACACCCTCGGCTTCTGGCCCCAGGAAAGCCTGGTCTGCATCACGATGAACGACAACAACATCGGCGCCACCCTACGTATCGACCTTCCTCACCAACCAGGCCAGGAACTCCCCTACGCCCGCACCGTCGCCCACTACCTCACCAGCGACACCACCGCCACGTCCATCCTCTTCGCCGTCTACACCAGCGAAACCACCCAACCCGGACAGCCCAAACCCCAAGCCGGGGCCATCGCCGCACTCACCGGGGTCCTCGCCGAGCAGGGCATCACCATTCGCGACGGTCTCTTCGTCGGGAACGAAACCTTCTCCCCATACGACGGCGAACCAGGCACCAACCTCGCCATGCCCGTCAGCTCCACCGAAACCAGCGCGATCAACGCCGAATTCATCTACCGCGGCAGCTTCGTCGAACCCACAGACCACATCACCCTTCCACCTAGCGGCCACGATGCAGCGAAAGCGGCCGCCGTCAAAGACCACATACACTCCATCGGGTCTCAAACCTCCGAGACGGCCCTCCTGCACGGGCGGGAACTCTGGGGCAACATGCTCGGCGCCACAGACTTCCCGAGCGACGACGACTGTCACGCCCTCGTCGCAAACCTGCAATTCCCCGCCATCCGCGACCGGCTCATCGCAGACATCCCCGGGGTCGACGAACCCATGCAGCACATCCTGTTCGCCCAAACCACACAGCCCCCAAAATGGTCACGAATCGAGTGGGCACAACAACTCCTCCTCCACGCCTATACCCGCACCTCCCCCGAACACGCGGCACCTGTCCTCACCGCCATCGGCTACATCAACTGGTGGGAAGGCAGAGGCAGCAAAGCACACCAGTTCCTCCAACTCGCCCTCGATACAGACCCGGCCTACCGCCTCGCCCGCCTCAGCGACCAAATGATCGGCGCCGGCGTGGTCGCAGGCTGGAACATGAACAAAGACACCGCCTACAAAAGCCTGCCCTTCGACTAACAGTTCTCCAAAGCGCAGGAGCACCCGCTCCCACGCGCACGCAGGTTCTGGCCAACGAGCAAGACTTCCCCCTGGAGCGCCCTCCTGAAATCGGAGCGGCAGTTCGACTTTTTACGGTATATCCGCTGTAGTCAGCTCTCGGAGTCTCGCCCTGAGACGGCTTACCATGTCCAGATGGACCGGCATCAACAGCCACTGGACCTGCAGGCCATCGACTAGCGCGATGATGTCCGTTTCCAAGCCTTCCAATTCAATGTGCGGCCTTATAAGCGAGCGGCTTGCCAGGTTTCCGAGGGCAGCTTTGGTGCGTCTTAGAGCTCTCTCATATCGCGCCACGAAATAGTCATGAGCAGGGTGCCCTGCATCGGAAGCCTCAGTGGACAAGACGGCGAACAGACTCACGATGCCAGGGTTTCTTGCGTTGTGCTCTATGACTCTGATGAGTCGGCTGAAGTATTCGATTCCATCAGAGCTCTCCTCCGGCGCGCCTGCGAAGAAGAGTTCGTTATCCTTGCGGTCTCGTTCCTCGAGTACGGCCTCCAGCAAGGCCTCCTTCGTGGGGAAGTAGTGCAGGAGAGCTGTGCGACTCACTCCGCAATCAGCAGCCATCTGCAGCATGCTTGCATTTCGGTAGCCCACGGTCGCGAAGGCATCGAAAGCGGCCTGCAGGATCTGGGCACGCCGCCATTCACTTTTCGCGTAGGGCCCACGGGCTCCGCCCTTCTTGGCAGCTGTCTCCAACATTGCACCAACATCCCATCATTCGGACGGCCCCACAACTTGAGGCCGTTGCCACAGCCACAGTTGCCGTTCCATCCGGCGCCGCGAGCATCAAGCGTACGACTCCCAAGCAACGAAGCGTTTCCAGAAATCTTACTTGAAAATATATACAGCTGTAAGTTTTCGTGTGTATCATCAATCCACGCGGTGATCCACAGGGGTTTCACCCACTAATGAAGGACCATTGATGTGGCCCCAGGATGCGTCCCGAATCTCAGCCGCGCGTGATGCTCAGGTTGGAAAAGAACGCCTCAGTTCCGATGTCAACCCACAAGCCAACCATGCCGGGAAACGGCACGCCCTTGGATTCGGACACAGTCAGGACCTCTCCACCATTAATAATGACGCGTAGCCGACGGCCAAGCACTTCGATGATCATATGGATCCACTCGTCCGGGCCGATGTCGGCCCGGGCCTCGAAGCGGCCGTCGGGATATTCAACGCGAAGACGTTCAAAGTCCCACTCGGGATAGGCGAAATACTGCAGCCCCCGATTCACCCGCGGCCCTGGTGGATTGAGTTTCACCCCGTTGAGCGGCCGAACATAAACAGACTCAAAGCGGTCAGTGTCTTCGGAAATTCGGTAGGCAATGCCAGCGAATGCACGCGCGTAGTCCGGCGCGTCCGCAGTCAGGCGGCTCAGTATGTCAACCTCGATGACGCCGTTCTGGAACTCAACGGGAAGTAGGACAAAGGTGGGCTGGTCGATGTAATCGACTCCTGGAACCCCAGCTGCGGCCTCGCCGGTCAAAGCCACCCTAAGGGCCTTCCGGCCAGCAACTTCGCTGGGCTGTGCCGTGACGGATCTCAAGGACGCACCAACCGGCAGTTCGTTCAACCGCAGGAGAACTCTCCCCGCAGTGTTAAGGTCAGGCATCAATGCTTCCTTCCACAGTTACCACGAGCTTCCCGGAAATGGATCCGTCCTCCATGTCCTGGTGGGCCTGGACAATCTCGTCGAACGGGTACACTTTGCCGATCGGGACGCTCACCCGCCCAGCTTCAACAGCGTCGACGAATTCCTGCAGAACAGGCGCTGGAAGGTCACTCGCCCCGCCGGAGTAGGCAGTCAGCCGGACACCGTTGGGAATAAAGTCGATCGGATAGAAGTCCTTGACGGTCCACTCGTCGGAGAGCATTCCGGTGAAGCAGACCGTCCCATGGACAGCCGTGGCCCGCAGTGTGTCTTGAAGTGTCGGCGTGCCGACCAGCTCCACTGCGCCGCCGACCCCCTCCGGGAAAATTCCGCGTACCTGTTCGGCAATGGAACCGGAATCAATCACCACATGATCCACGCCAGTGTCCAGGAGTGCCTGCCTTTTGGCTGGATTCCTGGTGGTGGAGACCACCGTGATGCCCTGGCGTTTTGCGAGGACAGCCAGGGCCATCCCAATGGATGAAGTGCCGCCCCGGATCAACAGGGTGCTGCCAGGCGCGGCGTTTACTCCGATTGTCAGGGAGCCGTTTGCGGTTTGCAGCATTTCCGGCACGGCACCCAAAGTAGACCAAGCGAGGCTGCTTCTAAACGGGACCACGCTGGAGGCCGGCACGCTCACGTACTCGGCATAGCCGCCGTCGAAAGTTCTGCCCATGCCGCCCATCAGCGCGGCGACCTGAGTGCCTTCGGCCACCTCACCGCCCGGAGCCTCTACTACAACACCGGTTGCTTCAATCCCGGGGATGCGCGGGAAGGATCCGAATGAGCCCAGTCCCCTGCGGAAATGAAGCTCCGAGCGGTTAAGGCCAAAAGCGTGGACTTTGATCAGCACCCAACCAGGCCTGGCAACAGGCCGGGGCACTACCCGGATCTTGAGAGCTTCGGGCGCTCCCGGGCCGTCAAGGACGATTGCGTGCATGTGCTCAGGCATGGTTGTGTGCTCCCTTTGATTCGGTTTGCAGGTCACCCAGCTCAGGTGAACTGTCCGCCGCCGAAATGTCGGAATGCCCTCCCGCGGTTTCAGGCCCGCGGCGAATTGCGGGTATCGCGGCAACGCCGACGGCTGCAATCAGTACTCCGGGTACCAGTGGCCACGCGGTGGTTTCAGTCAGCGACTGAACCACATAGGGCGCGATGCCGCCGAATATGGTGGTGGCAATCGTCCCGCCGATTGCCAGCGCGGTGAGGCGGCCCCTGACGACAAACTGCTCCGGAATTGCTGATGCGCCCACTGCGCTCAGGCTGCTTACCAGGCACGAAAGAACCACGACGGCGGCAATGGCCAAGGGTGCGGTGGAGTAACCGGCGGCAGCGAACATGGGAACGGGCAGAAGAACGGCCGCCACCGCCAGGACGAGCAGGGTCCGGCGACGCCCGTATCGGTCGGACAACCAGCGGCGGCTACGAGGCAACAACCACGACGGCGGCGGAAAGCGTTGCCAGGGCAAGCGCGGAAGATTCGGCCCAGCCCTGAACGGAAACCAGGTATGTGGGCAGGTAGACAATGCCTACGTAGTACGTTGCGGAAACAAGCCCGGAGATGACGAATGTGCGGATAATGGCCCGCCATTGCCGCCCCACAACCAGTGGAATCGATTCCCGGGTTTCCTCTGCGCGGCTCTGCGCAAAGAGCGGGGTTTCGTGGAGGCCGGTGCGCAGCAAGAGGATCAAGGCAGCGAGTAGACCGCCGACAATGAATGGTATTCGCCAACCCCACGCATCCATCTGTGCCGCAGGAAGGGCAGCGATGGTGGCCGCTGCGACACCGGCAGCGAGCAGCGCTCCGATTTCGCTCGCCGCGGCGGCCAGTGAGGTGACGAGCCCACGCTTTCCCGGGCTGCTGCTTTCCAGGAGATAGGTCATGACGCCCGTGTATTCACCACCCACCGAAAATGACATCAGGCATCTCAGTGCGAGAAGCCAGGCCGCGGCGGATTCACCAATCTGCGCGTAGGTCGGCAGGACAGCACTGCCCAGTGTGGCCAGCAGCATCAACGCCATGGATGCCAGCAGAACGGGCTTACGGCCCCAACGGTCCCCCACGTATCCAAAGACGAGGCCGCCTATCGGCCGGAGGAGGTAGGAAACGGCAAACGTTGCAAGTGTCATAAGGACCCCCGTGGGGCTGTCACCGAAGAACACCCGTGAAAGGACGGCGCTGAGGTAAAGGAACAACGTGAAGTCGTACCATTCCACCACGGTGGAGACAACGGCGATAGCGAGCCGGCCCCGGGGAACGGTGGCTTGAGCCGCAAGGGGCATGGGCGAAGACAGCATGGGAGGATCCTTCGACGGCGAAAACGGAGCGATACCTCTAAACGAGGTATGCATTAGGGAACGTTACCTCGTTTCGATGTATTCCCATCCGCTAGCATTGTTGTCGTGCTCGAACTGATGATCCTGGGCTTCCTCGCCGAAGGCCCCCTCCATGGTTACCAACTCCGGCGCAAGATGAATGAACTCTACGGTTTCGCAAAGGAGATCAGTGACGGGAGCCTGTATCCCGCCATTCAAAGGCTCATCAAAGCGGGTGCCATTGTGCAGCGCATCGAGAACGGGCGCGCGGCCCAGCGCCACACACTAGAACTCACGCCTAAGGGCCGGGAAGACCTTGAGCAACGGCTTCGCAGCGCTTCAGGCGGAGATGTCAGCGACCTGGGGCGGTTTATGGTGATCCTTGCCTTCCTGTCCCGACTTCCCGACGTCGAAGACCAGCACGAGGTACTCGAGCGGCGGCTGAAATTCCTCGAGGCACCCGCCAGCTTCTTCTACGAAAACGGCAGACCTTTGCGAAGCGCGGATATCCAGGACATCTACCGCCAAGGAATGCTGACAATTGGCAAAGCGGCGAGCCGGGCAGAAATAGCCTGGCTCCGCCACACCCTTGGCGCCTCCGCGAAGTAGGATCCCTCACGATGGGCGTTTCTACTGCTCACTGACTGTCATGTTTATTGCCTCACATGCATCAATAGGGCCAATTTTGGTATTTCCCCTTGGGTAACCTGGCGCAATACCGTGAAGACTCGCGGGATACGCAATCGGATTCACCCACGGCGACCGACATCGAGGTGGGGATTCCGGTGGGCCTCCCTCCTGGTTCCGAGGCCAGCGGCACGACTGTTGCAGCTACTACGGACAAGCCGGGGAAGGACTCCCGCAAGTCACGGACACCCAAACAAAGGAGTTTTGAGCAATGACTGGACGAGTTGACGGCAAACGGATATTGATCACCGGCGCAGGCAGCGGAATGGGCCGGTCGATTGCCAGGCGCCTGGCGGAAGAGGGTGCCAAGCTGACGATCTTTGACCTCAACGCTGAGGCGGCCAATGACGCAAGGGACGAAATCGTTTCCAAAGGCGGTACAGCAATTTCGACCTCCGGCAACGTAGTCCACCGGACGGACGTTGCAGCCGCAGTAGCAGCGGGCGTGGAGGCTTACGGCGGTCTGGATGTCATGTTCGCTATCGCAGGGATCATCAAACCCCTCCATTTCCTGGATGTGACGGAGGAAAACTGGCGGACTACCCTCGACGTCAACGGCCTCGGCTCACTGATCTGCCAGCAGGAAGCGGCTAAACAAATGATCTCGCAGGGGACTGGGGGCAAGCTCGTCCTCACGTCATCGATCGCAGGCCGCCAGGGGTACCCAAACTTCGCCGCTTACTGCGCCAGTAAGTTTGCGGTCAACGCGCTGGTACAGGCAGCAGCCCGCGGACTGGCCGAACACCACATCACGTGCAACGCCTTTGCGCCGGGCGTGGTGGACACGCCCCTGTGGCGCAAGCTCGACCTCGACATCATGGAACTCGGAGACACTTCCGCGCCAGGGCAGGCTTTCAACGAGTTCTCAGGGTCGATACTTGCTTACCGCGCCGGTACGCCCGAGGACGTCACTGGAACGGCGCTCTACCTGGCATCGGAAGATTCCGATTACATGACAGGCCAGGTCGTCATGATCGACGGCGGCATGGTCCTCGTGTAGTTTCCGGGAGCAAGCCAACGCACTAAAGACAGAGGCATCACCGAGCCACGGTTCGGTGATGCCTCTGTCGTTAAAAGCGGCAATCAATTATTCCTAACAAGACATCAATATAGCCCGGAATAAGTATTGGACCAGAGGTAATGCGTAGTGGGATGGTTGATGCATCGACGAGCATTCAAAGGAGAGCCGTGACGATTCAAACCAGCCCTAACCTCGACTGGCCCGAGATGGCCGGTAGCCATACGTCCCTTGACGAGGTTCCGGCTTCCGACGTCTTCGGCCGTAAGGGAAGCGGCCCCCTTTCCGGTGTACTGGTTGCTGATTTCGGCCGTGTGCTTGCCGGCCCCTACTGCACCATGCTGCTGGCGGACATGGGCGCGACGGTCGTCAAGATCGAAAGCCCTGACGGCGACGAAACCCGGGCGTGGAAGCCTCCCGTCCGGGACGGCGAATCCACGTATTACCTGTCGATCAACCGCAACAAGGGATCCATCGCCCTGGACCTCCGGGACGAGGATGACCGAAGGATTGCCCAGGAAATCGCGCAGCGGGCCGATGTCATGGTCGAAAACTTCAAACCAAACTGCCTGGAACGGTACGGCCTGGACTACGATTCCGTGGCAAAAGCGAATCCAGAAGTGGTGTACGCATCCATCACCGGCTTCGGTACGGCGGGAGGGGCTTCACTTCCGGGATATGACCTGCTTGTCCAGGCGCTGTCCGGCCTGATGAGCCTTACGGGTGCACCCGATACACCGGCATACCGCTCGGGCGTTGCCGTTTTCGACGTCATCACAGGCCTTCACGCTGCGATAGGAATACTCGCGGCCCTTCATGAGCGGACGCAAACGGGCCGGGGGCAGCACATCGAAGTCAACCTCATGTCATCCGCGCTGTCCGGCATGGTCAACCAGACCGCCGGTTATCTGTTGAGCGGCACCGTCCCGGCAAGGCTGGGAAATGAACATCCAAGCATCTACCCCTACGAGCCGCTGCCCACGGGCGAAGGCGACATTGTCATTGCCATCGGTAACGATCCCCAGTTCCGCAAGCTGTGCCAAACCCTTGACCTCCCGCAGTTGAGCCTCGATCCCCGGTTCGCAACGGCTCCGGCCCGCAGCCTGAACCGCGAAGAACTCCGGCCGGTGCTGCAGGCGGCCCTTGGCAAAGCATCTTCTACCGAGTGGTTTGACGTTCTCACCGGGGCTGGAATTCCCTGCGCTCCGATCAACGACGTTCGCCAGGGGCTCGATTTCGCTGAACGCATTGGACTGGAGCCCGTCGTCACCATCGGTGAAGGCAGGGATGCCATCCCCACCGTCCGGAATCCCATCACTTTCTCGAAGACACCCGTCAGCTACGACCTCGTTCCCCCGTCCCATGACGGAAACCGTGACCAGGTTCTTGCCTGGCTTGAGACGGGAAACCAAACCAAGGCACAGCGGCGGCCTGCATCCGCATCACAACGAAAGGTTCAACGATGACCACCACAGCCGACCGGCAGACGGCAACCTCTGATTACTTCCGTTTGGACGACGATCTCACTGCTGACGAGATCGCTATCCGCGACAAGGTCCGCGCGTTCGCCGAGAACCGTGTACTTCCGGTTATCAACGCCTACTGGGAAAAAGCCGAATTTCCCGAGGAACTGCTCGAACCATTGGCTAGGCTGGGTGTCATAGGAACCACAATCAAGGGCTACGGTTGCCCCGGTATGAGCCGTAAAGCCGCCGGAATGGTGGCACGCGAAATGGCCCGCGCCGATGGGAGCCTCAACACGTTCCTCGGCATCCATTCAAACCTCTGCATGGGCGCCCTTAACCTCCTGGGCAGCGCCGAGCAGCGGGAACGCTGGCTCCCGCCCCTGGCCAGGATTGAAAAGACCGGCGCCTTCGCACTAACCGAACCGGAACACGGCTCGGACTCCGTGGCTCTGGAGACCGCGGCCCGGCGCGACGGAGACTCCTGGGTGCTCACGGGCCGCAAACGCTGGATCGGCAACGGCCACGCCGCTGACGTCATCGTCCTGTTCGCTCGAAACACGGCAGATGGAAACGTCAACGCATTCGTTATCGAAAAGGACGCTGCAGGCCGGTACCCCGAGGGCTACTCCCCCACAGTCATCTCTGGCAAGGTTGGCAAGCGTGCCATCCTTCAGGCCGACATCGAAATCACGGAAATGCGGATCCCCGACGCCAACAGGCTGGAATTGTGCCATTCCTTCCGCGATGTCTCCCGGGTGCTCCAGGCAACACGGGGCGGCGCGGCATGGGAGGCGGTGGGCCACGCCATGGCAGCGTTCGAGATTGCAGCGGATTACGCGCTCAGCCGCCACCAGTTCGGAAAACCGATCGCTTCCTACCAACTGGTCCAGCACCGCCTGGCCAACATGCTCAGTGAACTCACCACCATGCAACTGCTCTGTACCCGCATGGCCGAACTCGCCGACCAGGACAAGCTCACCAACGCCATGGCCTCGATGGTGAAGATGGCCACCGCCCAAAAGGGCAAGTGGATCTGCAACGAAGCACGGGACTTGCTGGGCGGTAATGGACTGCTGCTGGAAAACCATGTTGTCCGCCATATGACCGACATGGAAGTCGTCTCAACCTATGAAGGCACCGACTCGATGCAGGCCCTCATCGTAGGCCGCGATATCACCGGAATTTCCGCGTTTAACTAGACCGTCATCCGGCACAAGACAGCACATCACACACATGATTGGAACACCCATGCCTGAGGCCTTCTTGATCGGCGGGGCACGCACCCCCGTCGGCCGCTACGGCGGCACCCTGTCCTCCATCCGCCCGGACGACCTCGCCGCACTCACCCTGCGCGCCGCCGTCGAACGCGCCGGCATTGACCCGGGCGCCGTGGACGAGGTGATTCTCGGCAACGCCAACGGCGCCGGCGAGGAGAACCGCAACGTGGCGCGCATGGCATGGCTCCTCGCGGGGTTCCCGGACACCGTCCCCGGCATCACCGTCAACCGCCTCTGTGCCTCCGGGCTGAGCGCCATCATCATGGCGTCCCACATGGTCAAGGCAGGAGCGGCGGACATCGTGGTGGCCGGCGGCGTCGAATCCATGTCCCGCGCACCGTGGGTGATGGAAAAGCCACACAAGGCGTTCGCCAAGCCAGGCGCCGTCGTCGATACCTCCATCGGCTGGCGCTTCCCCAACCCCGCCTTCGTCTCCGGCGAACTCTCACGCGACGGCAAGGCCACCTACTCCATGCCGGAAACCGCCGAAGAAGTGGCCCGGGTTTACGGCATCTCCCGCGACGATTGCGACGAGTTCGCCGTCCGCTCCCACGAGCGCGCCCTGGACGCCATCACCGCCGGGCACTTCGCCGACGAGATCGTCCCCGTGACGGTCAAGGGCCGCAAGGGCGCCGAAACCATCGTGGACACGGACGAAGGCCCCCGCCCCGGAACCACCCGCGAAGTCCTCGCCGGGCTGCGGCCCGTGGTGAAGGGCGGCAGCGTGGTCACCGCCGGCAACGCCTCCACGCTCAACGACGGCGCCTCCGCGATCATCGTCGCGTCCGAGGCCGCCGTCCAGAAGTACGGCCTCATGCCCCGGGCGCGCATCCTCGACTGCGCATCAGCAGGCGTGGGTCAGGAAATCATGGGCATCGGCCCGGTCCCGGCAACCCGTAAGGTCCTGGACCGGACCGGTCTCGCTGTGGGCGACCTGGCCGCCGTCGAACTCAATGAAGCGTTCGCTTCGCAGGCGCTTGCCTGCCTGCGCGAATTGAAGCTTGAGCCCGGCATCGTGAACAACGACGGGGGCGCCATCGCCCTGGGACATCCCCTCGGCTCGTCCGGGTCGCGGCTGGTCATCACCCTCCTGGGGCGCCTCGAACGCGAAGTCACCGAGGGCCGGAAGCTGGGCCTCGCCACCATGTGCGTGGGTGTCGGGCAGGGCACGGCGCTGCTGCTGGAGGGGCTGTGATGACGGAATTGACGTACGACGTCGGCACGGAGTTGGGTGCCGCGGGTTTCTCAACGCTGCAGATTGAGGAGCGGGAAGACCGATTAGCGGTGCGGCTCCACCGGCCGGACGTCCGCAATGCCATCGACCAGGCCATGGTGGATGAGCTGCACCTGGTGTGCGCGTACCTGGAGCGAACCCCGAAAATCCTGATCCTTTCAGGCACGCCCGGGAACCCGGACACCGGAGCCAAAGGCATCTTCGCCTCCGGCGCCGACATCGCGCAGCTGCGTGAACGCCGCCGGGACAACGCACTGGCCGGAATCAACTCCGGCATCTTCGACCGGATCGCAAGACTGCCCATGCCCGTCATCGCCGCCTTGGACGGGTACGCCCTTGGCGGCGGCGCCGAACTTGCCTACGCGGCCGACTTCCGCATCGGCACGCCAGATTTGAGGATGGGCAATCCCGAGACGAACCTGGGCATCCTTGCAGCCGCGGGCGCCACCTGGCGCCTGAAGGAACTCGTCGGCGAGCCGCTCGCCAAGCACATCCTGCTCGCCGGCAAGGTCCTCACCGGCCAGGAATGCCTTGCCGTTGGACTGGTCACCGAGCTCGTTGATCCGGACACCCTGATGGACGCCGCGCACGCGTTGGCAGACTCCATCGCCGCCCAGGACCCGCTGGCAGTCCGCATCACCAAATCCGTGTTCCACACCCCGCGGGAAGTCCACCCCGTCATCGACACCCTGGCCCAGGGCATGCTCTTCGAATCCCAGGCCAAGTTTGACCGCATGCAGGCATTCCTCGACCGGAAGAAGAAGTAGACATGAGCATCCCTGCAATTCCCGCCGGACTCCCCCCAAAGGTTGGTGTCCTCGGCGGCGGCCGGATGGGCGCCGGAATCGCCCACGCCTTCCTAGTCAAGGGTTCCGACGTCATTGTCGTTGAGCGTGACCAGGAAGCTGCGGACGCGGCCCGCGGGCGCGTCGAGGACGCCGTCGGCAAGTCCCTGGCCCGCGGCCTAGCAGGCAGGGCGGCCGACTACACCTCCCGCTTGTCGGTGACCACGGACTACGCCTCCTTCGGCGACCGGGAACTGGTGGTAGAGGCCGTGCCCGAATTGTGGGACCTCAAAGTCTCATCCCTGCGCGCCGTCGAGGCCGAACTCGGCAACGGTGCCGTGCTGGCCTCCAACACGTCATCCCTGTCCGTGAACGGCCTGGCTGACGAACTCGACCGTCCGCAGGACTTCCTCGGGCTGCACTTCTTCAACCCGGTCCCGGCCTCCACGCTCATCGAGGTGGTCGTGGGGAACAAGACCTCCGAGCCGCTGGCGGCCGCGGCGCGTGACTGGGTGGAGGCACTCGGCAAGACCGCCGTCGTCGTCAATGATGCCCCAGGGTTCGCCTCATCCCGCCTGGGCGTGGCCATCGCCCTGGAAGCGATGCGGATGGTCGAAGAAGGCGTGGCCTCCGCCGAGGACATCGACAACGCTATGGTGCTGGGCTACAAGCACCCCACCGGGCCGCTGAGGACCACGGACATCGTGGGCCTGGACGTCCGGCTCGGCATCGCCGAATACCTGCATGAGATCCTCGGAGAACGGTTCGCACCCCCGCAGATCCTGCGCGAGAAGGTGGCCCGCGGCGAGCTCGGCCGCAAGACCGGAACGGGGTTCTTCAACTGGAGCTAGAGAACCGTTTCACCGCTCGATTCTTACTTCCCGTCTAACTGGGTAAGCTCGAGTGATACTCTAAACTCAATAATGAGGGAAGGGATGCTGTGGAAATCAACCAGCTAGTCGCCTTTCTTGCCGTGGCGGAAGAACTGCATTTCGGCCGGGCCGCGGAGAGGCTCCACGTCGCGCAGCCGCCCCTGAGCCGGACCATAAAGCAACTCGAAAATGAGCTGAATACGAGGCTGTTGGACCGGACAACCCGATCTGTAAAACTGACGTCCAGCGGTCGGGCGCTTGTGGGTCCGGCTACGGAAGTCCTCGATGCCCTGCGCCGCGCCGAAGACGCGGTCCGATCGGCGGATGGCGGGGAATCCGGGCTCGTTCGCATAGCCTTCGCGGGCGCCTCCACGCATCAATTGGTTGCGCGCTTGGCACGTTTGGTGAGGGCACAACGGCCAGGCATACAGCTGGACCTTTCCAGCCAAAACTTCGCCCAACCCGCCATGACAAAGCTGGTGCAGGACGAGACCGATGTCGCTTTCGGACGGTGGGATGTGATTCCGGCCGAAATCGCATCGGAAGTTGTGCTGCGGGACTCCCTGGTGATCGCACTCCCCGACACGCATCCGCTGGCGGGAGCGCGCCGGTTAGCGATCGCAAAGTTGGCCGCGGAAGCGTTCATCTCCTTGCCGTCCTACGAAGGCGCGGTGTTGCCCGACCGGCTTCGTCGGCTCGCACGAGACAACGGCTTTGTTCCCAATGTCATCCAGGTGGCACCCGACACCCAGACAGCGCTGGCTCTTGTCAGCGCGGAAGTAGGGTGCCACCTGACGTTGGCATCGGTGGCAGACAGTGCGACCGATCCACACGTAGTCTTCGTTCCCCTGGCGGACGCCACCGCAGACGTCGACCTCAGAGCCGCCTGGCGCCCGAACGATACGAATCCTGCAGTCAAGGCTGTTCTGCACGAAGTCATGAACCTGAGTAAGGTTTCCAGGAACCAGGTCACCGCAGGTGATGCGGACTACTCACATGGTCGCCTCGCCTGAATCGAGACCGAGCTGACGGAGACGGCGGTAAAGCGTCGTCCTGCCCATTCCCAGCAAATCCGCTGCCTCCGACTTGTTACCACCGGTGGCATCAAGGGCCTTGATAATGGCATCGCGCTCAGCAGTCTTCATCAGCGACAGGGGGCGCCGGGGAGGCGCCTGCTGAAGATGCTTTGGCAGATGCCGTCTTTCGATGACCGAAGCATTGACCGACCGAACCAGATCGGTGACCGTCCTTGCCAACTCGGCCACATTGCCGGGCCAGTTCCACTGAACCAAGGACTGCAGCGCAGCCGGGGACATCGTGTGCCGCGACCCAGCGTCGACTTCATTGAGAATCCTTGTCACCATCCCCGGAATGCGTTCCGGAGTTTGAGCCAGTGGCGCCGTCCGCACACTAATCCCCAAGGCGTCTATGAAGGCCTGGACTCCTTGGGACGCGTCTTCGCTGAACACCGTGACCAAAAGGCTTCCGGAACGATCACCAGCTGTCCATCTCCTCTGCACCGCGTCCACGATCCTGGAGAACACACTGAAGTCGTCGCTGCCGGCGTGTTCAAGCCTGCGTAGGAGGACATCTTTGCCTTGCTTCAAAAGTGACTCGACCCGATCCCAGGGTGTCGGCAATCCGGCTGACATGACGAATACTTCGACTGGGCCCGATTTGCCCCATGTGGCTCGAAGGTCCAGGGCTGCCGTCGCCCGTCCGGTGCCGACTGGCCCCTCGACGACAGCGATCGCTTGCCCTGGGGCGGCCACGAGGGGACCGGACACGGAATGCGCACCGATATTCAACAGGCCGGGCGCAGCTGGTCCGCCGCGCAGTAATGGCTCCATCTCAGAGAAGTGAACAACAAAATGAACCCGCGGCCCGTCACTGACCCTGCGTGCCGTAATTTCGAGCATCGTTCCCTCGAGTTCACGCCTGAGCGTCGGCGAGGAAGACCAGTTATGGGCGTTGAGCACTTCCCAAAGCATGACGTGGGAAGCAACATTCACATACGGCAGGCCCGGGGTATTGGCGAGGATCGATTCGTGGTCCAGCACGACCGTGGGCCGCTGGGAACTGGTAAAGCGCATGAACGACATAGCCAGCGCAAGGTCCTGGGGCCGCGCAGACGTTCGAAGCCTCTCCTCGATCTGCTGGCTGATCTCCCGCGCCAGCGAAAGCATGATCGGATTTGCCGATTGTATTGGCCCACCTAAGGCGATCGAACCCACCACAAGACCAGCCGGCGTATAGATGGGCGCGGCCGCGCAGGCGTTCGTTGCCAACGCGTCGCTGTAGTGCTGGCTTCCCTTGACGAACACTGGCCGCTTTTCCACCATCGACGTGCCCAGTGCATTTGTACCGATGGCGTCCTCGGAGTAGTCGAACCCCTCTGCGGCATGCATGTTATCCAAGCGCCGGCGCTCACTGCTGTCGCTCGTCCGCCTGTCGACGATGCTGCCGCCGCGATCGCTCAGGAACAGGGTAGTTCCGGTGTCTTCCAGTTGATGCTGCCACCGGTCAAGTACCGGCACAGCAGCCCTGCCCAGGAGTGTGTCGGTATCTACGTCGCGGTACCGTTGTGCAGGCCCTGAGGCTTCAACTGCGCTGCCGATCGATCGGCGCCAACTGCGGACGATAAGGTCCGGAACCGATTCGTCTGCCTGGTAGACCCCCGTTAGTCCGGCACGAATTAGTTTTTCACGTGCCTCCCGCACTGGATCAGTCATGTTGCACCTTTGCAGTTTCATCCCTCCCGGGCAAGCGAAAGCAGTGACAATTCTTGCTTTCCGGGTATCAAAGCCGGTATTTCGGGCCCCGTCCCAGTGTTTCAAGTTGAAACACTCAGCCGCTCTTCCGCAGCCGCAGACTGGTTTACACGAAGTGAATTATCTCACACCGTCCTATTAGCCGGAGGAGCACCATCATGGACAAAGTCGTCCCCAACGAGACCCAGCAGCTCGACGCACTCGTCGTGGGAGCAGGTTTTGGCGGCATCTACATGCTGCACAAGCTTCGTAATGAGCTCGGCTTGAATGCTGTAGCCATTGATCGGGCTGGAGGGGTTGGCGGCACCTGGTACTGGAACAAGTACCCGGGAGCCCTTTCCGACTCTGAAAGCTTCGTCTACCAATACTCTTTCGACCGTGAGCTGTACCAGCAGACTCCGTGGGACACCAAGTACGTGCCCCAGGCCCAAATCCTCAAATACCTGAACGGGGTCGTCGACCGGTACGACCTCCGCCGCCATATCCAGCTTGAAACCGGAATGACGGAGGCCGAGTTCGACGAGGCTGCAGGAATCTGGACGGTTCGCACGGACCGCGGGGTTACCTTCCGATCGCGATTCCTTGTCACGGGGCTGGGCCTGCTCTCTGCCACCAACCTGCCGAAGTTTCCGGGCATGGAAACCTTCAAAGGCCGCTTGGTACACACGGGCGCTTGGCCCGAGGACCTGGATCTCACCGGCAAGCGGGTAGGTGTCATCGGCAACGGCTCCACAGGCAACCAGGTCATCACGGCCACGGCTCCGATCGCAGCTCATCTGACGTCATTCCAGCGCACGCCGCAGTACAGCGTTCCCGCAGGCAACCGCAAGCTCACGGAACAGGAGCAGAGGGCCCACCGGGAGAACTTCGAGGCCAACTGGGATCAGGTCCGGAACTCTTCCGTTGCCATGGGCTTCGAAGAAAGCACGGTCCCGACCTTCAGCGTTTCCCCCGAAGAACGGGAGCGGATTTACCAGCGGGTCTGGGAGGAAGGAGGCGGTTTCCGCTTCATGTTCGAGACCTTCTCGGATATTGCCACGGACCCTGAGGCCAACGAAGAAGCCGCGAAATTCATTCGTCGCAAGATTGCCGAGATCGTCAAGGATCCGGAAACACGCCGTAAGCTGACGCCGACCGACCTCTACGCCCGCAGGCCATTGTGCGATTCCGGCTACTACGAAACGTTCAACCGAGCGAACGTATCTCTTGTCAACGTCAAGGAAAACCCTATCGAGCGGGTAACTGAAGAGGGCATCGTCACAGCTGATGGCGTCCTTCACGAGCTGGACGTACTCATCTGCGCGACGGGCTTTGACGCCGTGGACGGCAACTACGTGCGCGTCAATATCCGGGGACGTGCGGGCGAAACACTCAAGGAACATTGGGCTGACGGACCAACCAGCTACCTCGGCATGGCAACCAACGGCTTCCCCAACATGTTCATGATCCTGGGACCGAACGGCCCCTTCACCAACCTGCCGCCGTCAATCGAGGCGCAGGTCGAGTGGATCAGCGAAACCATCAACCACGTCTCGACCTCGGGAACGGGATGGATCGAGGCCAAGGCCCAGACGGAGTCTGACTGGACTGAAACCTGCTCCGATATTGCCCACCAGACCCTCTTCCCCCAGGCAGCATCGTGGATCTTCGGCGCAAACATCCCGGGCAAAAAGCGGACCGTTATGTTCTACCTCGGCGGCATCAAACAGTACCGGTCCATCCTCTCGGAGGAAGCTTCGAACAAGTACCCGAACTTTGCAACCAATGCGGACATCCTGACTCCAGCCTGAAATGGCCGCTCGGCAGTCCGGGAAGGGCAAGGCCAGCCGCCCTTCCCGGACTGCCCCGACATGATGAAAGTCTTTCAATGAAGAAATATGCAACTGTTGATCCCACAAGTGGCAACGTAGTCCAGGAATTCGACACCATGACCGACTCGGAGGTGGCGGCTTCCCTGGGGCGCTCCTACGAGGCATATCGGTCCTGGCACAGGAAGGACCTTGCCGAACGCTGCGCCGTCCTGCAGCGGATAGCAGATCTTCACCGGCAGCATTCCGTTGAGCTTGCCAAGCTCATGACGCTGGAGATGGGCAAACCTATCTCGCAGGCAAGAACCGAAGTCGAACTGTCTGCAGCGATTTTTGAGTACTACGCCACCTCTGGAGAACAGCTCCTCGCAGACGAGGAACTCGATATCGCGGGGGCTTACCGGGCCCTGGTCCGAACAGCACCCATTGGACCGCTCCTTGGCGTCATGCCGTGGAACTTCCCTTACTACCAGGCCGCACGGTTCATCGCCCCCAATTTGCTGCTGGGCAACACGATTCTGCTCAAGCATGCGAGCAACTGCCCGCAGCAGGCATTGCGCATCGAGGACATCATCCGTGCCGCCGGGGTACCTGAAGGGGTCTACCAGAACCTTTTCGCCACGTCGGGACAGGTGGCGGAACTCATTGCCAGCCCGGAACTGCAAGGCGTATCCCTCACCGGGTCCGAAAAGGCAGGCAGCGCCATCGGCGCACTGGCTGGACAGCACCTGAAGAAATGCGTCCTCGAGCTCGGCGGGTCGGACCCGTTCCTGGTGCTTCCCGCAGCCGACGTGGAAAAGGCTGCCGGCGCGGCGGCCGCGGGCCGGTTCGGGAACGCCGGCCAGGCGTGCACATCCTCGAAGAGGCTGATCGTAGACTCCTGCAATTGGGATTCATTCCTTGACGCGTTCCTGGCAAAGGCAGCGGAATGGCAAATCGGTGACCCCATGAGCGAGGACACCCGCCTCGGTCCGATGTCCTCGCTCCAAGCACGGGCGGAACTGGCCGAACAGGTCGACGATGCGGTAGCCAAGGGGGCCACCGTCCACCTTGGCGGGTTTATCCCCGAGGGCCGCGGTTCCTACTACCCCGCAACAGTACTGTCCGGCGTCACACCGGACATGCGCGCGTACAGGGAAGAACTTTTCGGACCAGTAGCCGTACTCCACCGGGTCGACTCCGTCGACGAAGCAATCACACTCGCCAACGACTCGCCCTATGGCCTCGGCAGCGCCGTGTTCACGGACGACGAGAAGCAGGCCGCCTACGTCACGGACCGCCTGGAAGTGGGCATGGTGGGAATCAACACCACCATCAAGAGTGCCCCAGACCTGCCCTTCGGCGGCGTCAAGAGCTCGGGAATCGGCCGGGAACTGGGCAAGTACGGCCTGAACGAGTTCGCCAACAAAAAGCTCGTCCGCACTATCTAAATACTGAACACACATCCGAGGAGGCGCCATGCGCGCAGCGGTGTACTACGGCAAAAACAAAGTCGAAATCGAAGACGTCCCGGAACCCACACCGGGAGAGGGCCAAGTAAAGATCAAAGTCAGCCGCAACGGCATCTGCGGCACCGACCTCCACGAATATTACGACGGCCCGATCTTCATCCCGCCCAGCGAGCCGCACCCGCTCACAGGGAAATGCCTTCCCCTGACACTGGGCCACGAATTCTCCGGAGTAGTCACGGACATCGGGCGGGGTGTCACCACTATCCGGGAAGGCGACCGGGTTGTCGTGGAGCCCATCTATCGGTGCGGCGAGTGTCGCCCATGCAGGACGGGCCTTTACAACCTTTGCAATGTGATCGGTTTCCACGGGCTGATGGCAGATGGTGGCATGGCCGAATACACCGTCGTCCCGGTCAACCAAGTCCACAAGCTTCCCGACAATGTTTCGCTGGAGATGGGCGCACTCGTCGAGCCGATGTCCGTGGCCTATCATGCAGCCACCCTGGGCGAAGTCAACGATCAAAGCAGGGCACTGATCTACGGAGCCGGCCCTATCGGCATCGGTCTTTGGTTTGCCCTGCGCGGAATGGGACTCACAGAAATCGACGTCGTCGAACCCACCGAGACCCGCCGCAAGTCCATCGAGGCCCTCGGCGCCCGCACCCTGGACCCAACAAAGGAGGACGTCACGTCCCTCATAGCCGACCGGACCAATGGCGACGGTGTAGACGCCGCCTTCGACGCTGCAGGAGTCGCCCCCGCAGTACAGTCAGCCCTCGAATGCCTCGGGGAACGCCGGCCCCTTATCAGCGTGGCCATCTACGAAAAGCCACTGCCAACGCCCCTGATCAACCTCGTCCTCAGGGAACGCCGCATCCAAGGCACCATCTGCTACACCAGCGCCGACTACAGCGCAGTCATCGACCTCATGGCCAAAGACCACTACAACACCACAGGATGGGTCGAGGACATCCCCCTCACCGGACTCATCGAAGACGGCTTCGAACAACTCCGCGCAGGCAAGAAGATGAAACTGCTCATCGACCCCGCCAACTGACCCCAGGGCGACCCGTTGCTGCAGCATGAACAAAGGCTGGGCCCGCAGTGGCGGGCCCAGCCTTTCTTGGTGCGGGAATAGAATACCTCGAACCGAGGGTTACAGCTTAGGGCATTTCCGCTCGATTCCCTTAGCCATATGAAACAGGAGACTCCATGGCCAACACTCCCCTTGCTGCCGGCGATACAGCACTACTGCTGGTAGATCTTCAGAATGACAACGCCCACCCAGAGGGCGCTTTCGCCTCATTCGGGGCAGCCGACCACGCGCGTGAGCAGGGCCTGGTTTCCCACGTGCGGCAATTGCTCGAGTGGGCACGAAGCAATTCAATGCCGGTCATCCACAACCGGATCGTGTTTTACCCCGGTGGCAACTATGGCGGCACCAACGCCCCTATCTTCCGAATGATCGGCCCGGAGTCGCTGAAACTCGGCTCCTGGGGCGCCGATGCCCTGGAAGGCTTGGAGGCGCTTCCGGACGAGCCCGTCCTGATCCGCAACCGCATGAGCAGCTTCAACGGCACCGGCCTGGACGTGCTGCTGCGGAATTCGGGGGTTAGCACGGTTATTGTGGCAGGCGTTTGGACCAATATGGCCGTGGAACATACGGTGCGTGACGCGGCGGACCACGGCTATCGAGCGGTACTCGTGACAGATGCGACGTCGAGCATCAACGGGGACTGGCACGAGGCGGCTCTATCGTATGCCTTGACGAACATCGCCGAGCTCCAAACAACCGCGGAAATCACCGGGTCGACTGCCTGACTCCGCATATGAGCTTTCAACGGCCGCCGCGGGATTTCCGAACGCCCGCCCGAAGCAAGAGCTACTGACGGCAGTAATCCCAAATCGACGGAACGAAAAGCGTGGCCAGCAGGGGCTGGCCACGCTTCTTTGTACCCCTAGACGCGTCACAAATATTCCCCCGGGGACAGGGGCTTGTGGCGGGGCGCACAGTCCAGTAATAATGAATAGTCACTATTAGCTATTTAGCTGACGAACCCCGCACTTCGCCCCTTTGGCGCCCAAATCTCGGAGACATAGATGTCCATCGGAAACCACAACGTTCTTGCCCCGCGCACGCGCGGGCAACGTCCCACCGGCCTCGCATGCGGAGAAAGGCCTACAGAACCCAAAGGTCCACTGTTCATTGCAGCCCTAGCCCTTGCCCAACTGACCCTGTTCATTGCCCTCCTGGGACCCGTCATGGTCTCGATGGCTCTTAAAGTTTCAACACTTACTGAAGATCCCACGTCGCGGACAAGCATCGTCGGTTCCGTCCTGGGTATTGGTGCCCTGGCGGCCGTAATCGGCAACGCGGTTTTCGGGCGGCTTTCTGACAGAACTACCTCCCGATTCGGGCGCCGACGGCCATGGTTGATCGGCGGCACCCTGGTCATGGCCGCAGCACTGCTCGTCATCAGCCAGGCCACCAGCCCCGAAGTCCTCATGATTGGCTGGTTCGTGGCACAACTCGGAGCCAACGCAGCCATCAGCCCCTTTGTCGCCACCCTGGCAGATCAGCTGCCCGAAAAGCAGTACGCCAGTGTTTCGGCCACCATCGGCGTGATGCAGAACGTCGGCATCCTGGCGGCCACGTGGTTTGCATCCTTGTTTGCAACTGACATGCTGCTGCTTTTCATGGCCCCTGCTGCCGTCGGCGTCGTCGGCATGGTGATCTATGCACTCGTCCTGCCAGATCCCGTGCTAGAGACACGGCTTACCAAGTTCACCGTGAAGGAGCTTGTCCAGTCCTTTTGGGTCAACCCCATAAAGCACCGCGACTACGGGTTTGCCTGGTGGTCAAGGTTCCTGATCTTCCTGTCCAGCTTCATGTTTACCTCGTTCCGCCTTCCCTTCATCGTGGACCGGCTGCACCTTGAGACGGCACAGGCAGCCGGCGCGGTGTTCATGGGAGTGCTCGTGTACACGGTGGCACTCGTGCCGGCGAGCTACCTGGCCGGATGGTTGTCCGACCGCACGGGCCACCGGAAGCTCCCGGTCGCCCTGGCTACCGCTCTTTTCGCCGTCGGCACATATGTTCTCGTCCACGTAGAAAGTGTTGAACAGTTCTACCTGGTCGAGGCATTGCTGGGTGTGGCCTTCGGCATTTACGCAAGCGTGGATATGGCATTGGTGCTGGAAGTCCTCCCTAACGCCAACAGCACCGCCAAGGATTTGGGCGTCTTCAACATGGCCAATGCAGCGCCGCAGTCCCTGGCGCCCTTTGCAGGCGCCTGGCTCCTGACCGTCGGGGCAGCGGCAACGCCCAACTACGGCCTACTGCTGGGTGCTGCTGCAGCTGCGGCGCTCGCTGGAGCACTCGTCATCCTGCCCATCAAGGGAGTTAGGTAGCACCGCCCTGTACGCCTTGGCATCCTCCCGGCCGTAGGCTGATATGGGTCGCACGCGTACGGGATGTTCTTTGAAAGCTTTTCCGGCGCCTCGCGCGCGGCAACCCCAGTCCATTCCAAAGACGGTGACGGTCCGCTGCAGTAGCGGACCGTCGCCGTTGCGGCACATCCAGGAGAGATCATGCAGTCTGCCACCGCTGCTCGTCCGTCACGCCGCCCGAGCGGCCGTCCGAAGGGAGCTGATGGCACCATTCGACGTGAGGAGATTCTCACGGCGGCCACCCAGCTGTTCTCCGTAGAGGGCTACAGGGGGCTAACAATGAGCGCCATTGCCCGGGGCTGCGGAATGAGTCTCTCCGGCTTGGTGCACTACTTCCCTACCAAGGATCTCCTTTTGCAGGCCACCATGGAACGTCGCGATGATGTGGACCAGGCCCGAATTGCACAACCTGGGAAAGCCCGCCCGCGGGGATGGGCCTATCTGGAGTCCCTCGTCGAACTCGTACGGCTCAATCAGCAGCAGGAAGGAATTGTCCGGCTGTTTACCACCGTCGCGGCCGAGGCCGTGGACCCCAATCACCCAGCGAATGCCTGGCTGCGCAGCCACCATCAAAGCTCGGCCCAGCGAATCCGGCAGGCGCTTGTCGAAGCCATGGAGGACGGGACCCTGGGCGGGGACGCCCCCGTCGATTCGATTGCCCGCAGCCTCATAGCTGCAATGGATGGGCTCCAGATTCAGTGGTTGTCTGACCCGGACTACCCGGACATGGCCGAAGACTTTGAGATGTTGGTGTCCACAATTCGCCACCAATGGGGATTGGGGCACGCCCAGGAGGACTAGCTTTGGCACCAAACGGAAGTGGGTGACGACGAAGTCGTTGGCGTCGCCACCCACTTGGCACAATCCGGGTCAGAAGATAATGACCGGCTTGATCGTCTTGCCGCTCTTGGAGTCCTCGAAGCCCTGGTTGATGTCCTCGAGGCTGTAGTCGCCAACGAGCTTCTCGAATGGAAAGCGTCCTGCCCTCCACAACTGGATAAGCCGCGGAATGAACACCTGGGGCACAGAACTACCCTGAACCACGGTCTTGAAGGTCCAGCCTTTCACCAGCGAAGCGCCTACTTCGAAGGCGACTTCAGTACCAGGCTTCGCCGCGCCGACGAGCGCGACCGTTCCGCGGACCCCCAGGGCGTCGGCTGCCTGCCGGAGCAGTGCCGGAATTCCAGTGGTATCCACAACGTAGTCCACGCCGGCTCCTGCAGTGATTTCACGCAACCGTTCTGCCACGTCCTCGGTCTTCGAGTTGATGACGTGTGTTGCACCAAGTTCCCGGGCGAGTTCCAAACGAGAGTCGTGGATGTCGACGGCGACAATGACACCGCAGTCCGCCACCTGCGCTGCCATCACTGCAGCGCAACCTACTGCGCCTGTGCCGAAGACAACGAGCGAGGATCCGCTTTCCGGCTTGAGTTCATTGAGGACGGTGCCTGCACCGGTGTTGATTCCACATCCCAGCGGGCCGAGATGCTCCAGGGGGATGTCCTTGTCCACGCGGACGACAGACTCTTCGACGACGTTTGCATACGTGGCAAAGGACGACTGGCCAAAGAAGTGGGATGAAATAACCTCGTCGTCCTTGCTCAGGGACGTCGCACCGTCGGCACGGCGCCCACCGAAGTCCGCAGCCATCAAATTCTCGCAGTAGGCCATCTGGCCGTTGCGGCACCGCTTACAGTGGCCGCAGTACGCAGCCGCCAGAACCACATGGTCGCCAGGCGCGACAGAAATGACCGAGTCACCGACTGCCTCGACGATCCCCGCACCTTCGTGGCCCAGGACGGCTGGCAGCGGGGTGGGGTAGACGCCGTCTCGGACAAGGGTATCGGTATGGCATATTCCGGTCGCCACCATGCGGACCCGGACTTCATTGTGGCGCAGATCGTCCAGCTCGAGCTGTTCAATCGTGAATGGAGCGCCGTTCTCACGTGCTACAGCAGCAGTTATCTGCACTGCAATCTCCTTGTCATGGTCACGGGGATGGCAAGCATCCCCGGTTGCGGAACCGCTATATGCGTTTCGCACGGCGCTGCACTCTGGTGCGCCTCGCCCTTCCGAGTTGTGTTTGAAGCAGGAGGAGCCGGGGCACCGCGAAGTACACCGCGATGGGGACCACCACCAGGGTTAGAACGAACGCGCGCAGCACAGGGTGCAGTTGCGGAGCCAGCGCCCCCAGGGCGCACATGCCTGCTGCGGCCATCGGAAATATGGCCAGCCACGTTACGACCGCACGGACATGCACGGATGCAATGCCGGTTGCGTGACGGTGATGCATGTCCGTTTCATCGGCGGCAAGAGCCCTGCCCTCGTGTTCCATCCAGTCTCCAAACGTTCGGTTGGACTAACCGTAGGCCTACCCCCGTGAAATTGCAAACGGTCAGTTGGAGTTACGATTGACGTATGGCATGGGACACGGACGCAACAAAGGCGAAGCTCCTCGACGCAGCTGTATCCGAGTTTTCCGAACGCGGCTTTTCGGGTGCACGTGTGGACGACATAGCCAAAAGGGCGGGATGCAACAAAGAGCGGATCTATTTCTACTTTGGGAACAAGGCAAAACTCTTTGAGGCCGCACTTACACGGGAGCTCGGTTCAGCACTGGGCGATCTACCCATACGTGAGTCTGGACCAGCGGCCGTTGCCGAGTTCGCAGGACGGTACTTCGACTTTGTTACGAGCCATCCATGCCTGGCGCGCCTTGCCGCCTGGGAGGGCCTGGAGCGGGACAATCCGGTCGGTGCAGAGAAACGGGCCATACATGCGGACGGCAAGGTAATGGAGATCCGCACCGCACTTTCCGGCATAAGCGAGGCTCTCGCGGAAGATCTCCTGCTCACCATCATCACCTTGTGCCACGCCTGGATGACGAGCCAGAACGTTCATGTCGTTATCACGGGCACGCCCGATCAGGCCCGGCGCCGCTCCGCGATCATGCGGACCACTGAACTCCTCGCACGCGACACTTCGGGCGTGAGCTAGGGATGGCCTAAGTTTTGCCGGGACCTGCTTGAACACAGAAGAGGTCGACGCCGGGTGGGCACCCGCCGTCGACCTCTCCTGTACGAGGTGACGAAGCTCAGGCAGCAGAACCGCTCATCAGTGCTGGAACACAATGACGGGCTTGATCACCGAGCCCTGGGCGGAGTCCTCGAAGCCCTGATTAATCTCTTCCAGGGCGTAGTTACGCATAAGCTTGTCCATTGGGAAGCGGCCTTCCTTCCACAGTTCGATGAGCTTGGGAATGAACACCTGGGGCACGGAACTGCCTTGGATTATGGTTTTGAATGTCCAGCCCTTGACGAGTGACAGCCCGATCTCGAAAGTAACCTCGGTTCCCGGTTTCGCTGCGCCCACCAGGGCAAGCGTGCCCCGCAGGGCCAAGGCGTCTGCCGCCTTGCGAAGCAACTCCGGCCGCGCCGTGGTGTCAACCACATAATCGGCGCCGCGACCGTCCGTCAGGCGAAGGATCTCGTCCGTAAGGTCGAGTTCCTTGGTGTTGATCGCGTCTGTCGCACCGAGCTCCTTTGCGAGATCAAGACGGGAGGCGTGGATGTCCACGGCGATAATGCGGGCGCAGCCCGCCACCCTCCCGGCCATAATGGCGCCGGACCCGACCGCACCAGTACCAATCACAACGAGCGTGCTGTTCAAAGCTGGCTTCAACTCGTTGAGGACTGCCCCTGCTCCAGTTTGGATACCGCAACCGAGTGGTGCCACGATGTCCAGCGGGACGTCCGCGCCAATCCGGACGACGCTTTCCTCGACGACATTCGCGTAGGTAGCGAAGGACGACTGACCGAAGAAATGGGAGGAAATGACTTCCCCGTCCTTGCTCAACGCGGTAGTTCCGTCCGTCCGCCGGCCTCCAAAGTCGGCGGCGAAGAGATTTTCGCAGTAGGCCATCTGACCGGAACGGCACCGGTCACATTTTCCGCAGTATGCCGCGGCGAGCAGAACGTGGTCACCCGGCTTTACCGTCGTGACGGAACTGCCCACCTGCTCCACAATGCCTGCACCTTCGTGTCCCAACACGGCCGGGAGCGGAGTCGGATATACCTGGTCCCGGACGATGGCATCGGTGTGGCAAACACCTGACGCTGCCATCTTGACCCGAACTTCGTTTGGACGAAGTTCATCCAGTTCGAGATTCTCGATGCTCAGTGGCTGATGTGGCTCTCTGGCCACCGCTGCGGTTACCTGCATTGTTTCGCTTCTTCTCCTTCGATTGGGGATTCCTAGAACGGGTACTGCTGGTCGGACTGCTCAACGGTGATCCACTTGAGCTCGGTGAATTCGTTGATGACTGCCCGGCCGTCGAACCGCCCGTATCCGCTGTTCTTCATGCCGCCGTACGGTGCTTGTGCCTCGTTCTGCACCGTGGCGCCGTTCACGTGGACATGGCCTGCCTGGATCCGCATAGCTACCTGCAGAGCGCGCGTGCTGTCCTTCCCAAAGACCGCAGCTGCCAGGCCGTACTCGGTATCGTTGGCAACCTGGACTGCCTCTTCGACCCCGGAAACGCGAACCACAGTGGTAATGGGACCGAACGTCTCCTGGTCATAAATGTCCATCTCGGGCCGTACCTTATCGACAATCGTGGCAGGCATTGAGGCGCCGTTGGCGCGGTCACCAACCACCAGTTCAGCACCCTTCGCGAGGGCGTCGTCGATGAGACCGTTGATCCTGGTGCCGGATTCTTCGCGGATCATGGGGCCAACAATGCATGCCTCATCCGTAAGTGGGTCACCGGCTGTAACCTGGGCAGCGCGGGCAGCGAACTTTTCAACGAATTCGTCGGCAACGCTCTCGTCAACCACAAAACGCTCAGTGGACATGCAGATCTGGCCTTGGTACAGGAATGAACCAAAGACTGCTGCGTTGACGGCACCATCGATGTCGGCATCATCGAGCACCACGAACGGGGCCTTACCCCCGAGCTCGAGCAGGACAGGCTTCAGATACCGGGCGGCCTTCTCGGCAATGATGCGGCCCACGGCCGTTGACCCCGTGAAATTGATTCGACGAACCGCAGGGTGGGCAATGATTGCCTCAACTACCCGATCGGAGTCTTCAGCGGTGCTGGTCAAGAAGTTCAGGACGCCCGCGGGAAGACCGGCTTCATGCAGGACCTCGGCAATGATCGCATGGGTTTTGGGGCTGGTCTCCGAGGCGCGGAAAACAACCGTGTTACCGCAGACAATGGGATACGCGATGGCACGCGCTGCCAACACTCCGGCACCGTTCCACGGCGCCATGCTGAGGACAACTCCAGCCGGCTGCCGAATAGTCATCGACAGGGTTCCCGGCTTGTCCGTCGGCAAGGTCTCGCCCTGGATCTGGGTTGCAAGTCCTGCGGCTTCGCGGAACAGCTGCGCGGTCAGAAATACGTTAAAACCTGCCCAAAGCCCTGCGGCGCCAACCTCGGACATCATGGTCTCGATAAATTCCGGTCCGCGGCGCTCCATTATCTCAGCAGCCTTCAACATCACTGCGCGGCGCTCGCTCGGTCCCGAGGTGGACCAGGTACTGAAGGCCTTCGACGCCGACTCCACGGCATCCAGTGCATCGTTCACGTCCGCTGCTGCGCTCTCGGTCACGAGAGCACCGGTTACAGGGTGCCGGCGTTCGAATGTCTTGCCCTCACGGCCATCCCGGGGCTGGTTGTCGATGATGAGTTGCGTCTGCAAAATGACTCCTTAGTAGATGTATTTCGGCACGAGCGGCGGGGCCGCCTGAATGACGGCGGTTAGTGATGAATGGTATTCGCGGACGTTGCAGCCGGGGCGCTTGCATTTTCTGCTTGGGTGGCGCCCCGGCGCGGAACCGCCAGGACGGCGACGACGCCGATCGCTGCCGCTACCGCCCAGATGGAAAAATTGATGAAGTTGCCCAGGGAGGCAGCCACCAGGACGCCACCGCCGGAGATGGCCAAGACGGCCCCAATGCGCCCGATTCCCAGTGTGATGCCCAAGGCAGTCGCCCGTGTGGCGCCAGAGAAATACGTGGCTACAAAGCCGTTCACGAGGATCTGGGCGCCAACTGAACCAAAGCCCACCACCGCGACGAGGAAGTACATCGCGACCAACGGCATGATTCCAGTGCCCATGAGAACCAGTGCGACGCCGGAGCATGCAAACGAAATGGCGGTTACATTGCGGGGCCCGAATTTGTCGGCCATCCGGGACGATACGAGCACGCCCACGACGGCGCCGATGTTGACCGTGAGCAGGAAGGTCAGCGACGAAGCCAGCGAGTACTTAGCAATGACCATGAGCTGCGGAAGCCAGGTGTTCAAGCCGTACACGAGGGTCTGCCCGCAGATGCCAGCCAATGAAAAAAGGACTGTTGCGGCGAGGAGCTTACCCGTCAACAGGGTGCGGAACCTGCCCTTCTCAGGCGTGTCTCCCCCAATCCGGACGGGCGGCAGTTGGTCAAGGCCGTAGTCGGCAACGATTCGCTCGGCCTGCGCCCTGTCGCCTTTCGCTGCAAGGTAGGCCGGCGACTCCGGGAGGAATTTGAAGAGCAGCGGAACAACCACAACCAAGGGAATGCCGCCGAGGGCGAGCATGCCCTGGAACCCCAATGACGACAGGAAAGCAAGCGACAGCAGAGCAGCCAGGATGCCGCCCACGGCGTACCCGGAGAACATCAGGGCGTTGTTGAAATTCCGGCGGTGGGACTGGGAGAACTCGACCGTCAACGCAATGGCCGTCGGGATGACACCGCCCAGGCCCAGGCTTACCAGGAAGCGGAAAAGGCCGAACAGTTCCGGGGTGGGGGCCCAAGCGGTCAGCAACATCAGGAGTGAGAAGGCTGCGATGGAAGCCATCATGACCTTGCGGCGGCCAACGATATCAGTGAGGTAACCGATAAGGATCGCGCCGATGAACATTCCGGCAAGAGCGTAACTGCCGATCGCTCCCGTCTCTACTGGCGAGAGCCCCCAGGGCTTGTATGCCAGAAGCTTGGGAACGATGGCGCCATAGACGACCAAGTCGTAGCCGTCGAAAACAATGGCCAGGAAGCAAAGAAAAATGACAATACCCGCAGACTTGCGGGGGCGAACCGAGGACGGGGCTGGCGATTGAAAAGCCATGAGGACTCCAGGTGAAATACACGACGTTGTGGTGGTTCCAGAGAACGTGGGGGCCAGTTGTGACCTGACCCACAAATAAATGTAACATTAAACCGTTGGGCGTCAAGATGAAGTTGCATAAATTTTGACACGCCCACCGCCCGGAAACGTGACGATCCCGCGGGGCTGATGCGCGGCCGCACCTTCCTATACTTGTTTCACATTGGCTCGAGCCGCCCGTTGAGCGCGGCGCAAAGATATGGAGGGTTCCATGCAGTGGAAACCCAGAGCACTGATCCTCGACCTTTTTGGGGATTACCTTCGATACGCAGGCAGCGAGGTCAAGCTCGCTGATATCACGGCACTGCTGGCAGTTTTCGACATTGAGCCTGCGACCGTACGGGTCAACCTTTCCCGCCTGCGGAAGGAAGGCTGGTTCACCACCCGGCGCGTAGGCCGGGAGACGGTCTATGCACTCACGCCGCATATGCTCGACATCCTCGACGAGGGGCGTGAGCGGATCTTCCGTCGCCGGGATGACAGCTGGAATGGCCGGTGGACGATGGCTATCTACCAGGTTCCAGAATCAGAACGTTCAGTCCGGGAGCAACTGCGGAAGCAGCTCGCCTGGCATGGCTTCGGCCAGCTTTCACCCTCCACATGGCTCAGCCCCCATGACCTGATGACCGAAGTCCGGGAGATTGCCGACGAAAACCCATCCGCGAAAGTCGACGCGCTCTGGTGCGGGACCGGAGATCCTGCAAAAGACCGCGAGCTGGCCGCGAGATGCTGGGACTTGGGTCAACTCGGAAGCGACTACGAGCGGTTCATGGCGACCTATGCACCCCTCAACGACGAGGCCGGCAATGCTGCAAAAGATGGGCGCGAGGCCCTTATCGACCGGACGCGCATCATCGGAGACTTTCGCCGCTTCCTCTTCCGGGACCCATACCTGCCGGCAGAACTCCAGCCCGAAAACTGGCCAAGCAGTGATGCGTACCGGCTCTTCGGAGCCGCCCACAGGCAATTGGGTCCCAAGGCCACCGAGTACGTTTCGCGAATCCTGGGGCACTCAGTTGGCCCGGGCCAGGAGGTTCAGGAGATGGCGGCTGCTGACATGTAACAAATACTTGACGGTGCGCATCGATTGGTTACATACTTGTTGCCGAGACCTCTCTCACCGAATTCCCAATCCTTAGAAGGTGGCATCGATGGCACTTCGCGTAGCCTGCATTGGCGGCGGTCCCGGCGGACTGTTCTTCTCAACCCTGTTCAAGCAGACCGTCCCGGACGCCGAGGTCGTACTCTTTGAACGCAACCAGGCCACCGACGCCTTCGGTTTTGGCGTGGTGTTTTCCGACGCCACGCTCAACCGCATAAACGATGCGGACCCCGTGGTTCGGGACGGCCTCCGCGACTACGGCACCCACTGGGAGGACATCGAAGTCTGGCTCAAAGGTGAACAGAAGTCCTTCAGCGGCAACGGCATGGCCGCCATCTACCGCAAGACGTTGCTGAAGCTAATGCAGGAACGCGCCGCCGAAGTTGGTGTGGACATGCGCTTTGGCCAGTACGTCCCCGACCTGCAGCAACTGGCGGACTTCGACCTCATCGTCGGTGCAGACGGCGCCAATTCGTCCACTCGCGAACAATTGGGCGAGTCGTTGGGTCACACCACCGAGACAGCAACCGCCAAGTTCATCTGGTTCGGTACAACGTACATGTTCAACGGACTTACCTTCGTTCATCGGCAAAGCGAATTTGGCAACTTCGCTGTACACGGTTATCCGATCAGCGAGGACCTCAGCACTTTCATTGTTGAAACGGACGAAGACACGTGGCGGAAGGCAGGCCTGGACGAGTTCGATGCGAGCCAGCCTCCAGGCCCCTCGGACCTGAAGACGCAGCGGTTCCTTGAAAAGCTGTTCGCCGAAGACATCGCCGGGGAGCCGCTGGTAGCTAACAACTCCCGGTGGGCCAACTTCCGGACCCGGCGGACGCGGACCTGGCACAAAGACAACGTCGTCCTGCTGGGGGATGCTGTCCACACGGCACACTTTTCCGTGGGCTCGGGCACGAAGATGGCCATGGAGGACGCCATCACCCTGGTCCGTGAAGTGGCTGCCCACCAGGATGACCTTGAGCAGGCCTTCACCAATTACGAGGCAGAACGCCAACCGCAGGTGGCCAAGATCCAAAACCAGGCCCGTGGCGGCCTGAGCTGGTGGGAGCACTTCGCAAGGTACTACAACTCCTTCGAGCCCACCCAGTTCACCTTCCATTTCTTCTCGCGCAGCATCGACATCGATAAGATCCGCCTGCGGGATCCGGAGCTCGTTGCCTCCGCTGAACAGGACTGGCTGGACAGGCACGGGCATGCGCCCCTTGAAACTCCGCTTCGCGCGGGAACGACAGAGCTTGGCGGGCGCTTGCTGACACTCTCCACCGAGGGCACGGACATTGCGTTGTCCGGACCGGGCGGAAGCATCGCAGTGGTTACGGATCCGGCTCAGGCCAACATCAACACTGCCCTGCTGCTCACGGCGCCGGAAACGGAAGCTGGCCTCGCGGCCGCCTTCACGAAATTGCCTGCAGAAGCTGCGGCTGTTGTGATCCAGGGCGGCAATGCATTCACCCGGATCCTCCTGTCGGAAGAGGCACGCCTCGGACGCGGCCTGACCAGTATCATCGTTGATGATCGAGGAACGGCATCCAACCTGACTTTGGTGCTCTCAGGCCGTACTGACGCCGTTGCTGAGGCAAACGTGGGGGCGACCGATGCATAGCCTGTCTGCCCTTTTCGCTCCCCAGGGCATCATCGTTGTCGGGGCGTCGGGCAGCCCCGAGAAGCTCGGCGCTGTGATGGCGCAGTCACTCTCAAGCTACAGCGCCCCCGTTGAGCTGGTGAACAGCAGGGGCGAGAACGGCATGCACACCAGTATCGCCTCTGCCGCTGCTGCGATACCCGGCGGCCCTGACCTCGCAGTGCTTTGTGTGCTTACCGCAGCTACCGCCCAGTCGCTGCGGGACAGTGCAGCAAGCGGTGCCAAAGCAGCGCTAGTGTGCGCTGGGGGTTTTGCTGAAGCCGGCGGCCCGGGTCTCGAGTACGCGGCCCAGGTCGAGGCCGCGGTGCGGGAAACAGGTATCCGCTTGCTGGGTCCCAACACCTCCGGATTCTTCGTCCCCCACCGCAATCTCCGAGCCAGCTTTGTTCCTGGAGTAGCCGAGCTGGAGCCCGGATCGGTTGCTGTCGTCGCGGCCAGCGGCGGCGTCAACCACGTCCTTGCGTTCCACCTCGAGCACTCCGGCGCCGGAGTCAGCCTTGCGGCCGGAATCGGTGCAGGTACCGACATCACCGCTCCCGATGTGCTGGATTACCTGATAGCTGATGACCAGACCAAGGCAGTTGCGCTGCACTTGGAAACCGTTTCAGATGGTCCTGCCCTGATCGACGCCGTCTCCCGCCTCAGCGCCGTGAAGCCTGTTGTCGCATTGGTGGTGGGCCGCAACGATGTTTCGGAATTCGCCCAGTCCCACACCGGTGCGCTGGCTACATCCTGGCGCACCACGCGTTCGGTCCTCAAGCAGGCAGGCGCGGTAATCGTCGACGACGAGATTCAACTGGTTGCCGCCGTCACCGCATTGGCCGGGCGCCGGTTGAAGCCTTCTGCGGACCCTGGAGTAGGCCTCATCACCGGGCAAGCGGGACCCGGCTTGCTGATCGCGGATGCTTTGCACAGCGCCGGCGTGGCGCTCCCCCGGCTTGCACAAAGCAGCCAGGACACCATCAGCACCCTGCTCCCGCCACTGACGTTCCAGGCAAACCCTGTTGACACTGGCCGCCCCGGACCAGGGTACGAGCAGATAGTTGCCGCCGTGGCACAAGACCCGTCGATCGACGTCGTCGCTCTTTATGGCCTGACCGAACCCGTGACCGACCTGCCGCTCGCCGTGGCCAACTCCGGTGTAGCCGACACGATGCCGTTTCTTGTAGGGGTGGACGGCCCTGAGGGGGACCAGGAGCGGGCCCGCAAATCCGCGCGCCAGCACGATCTTCCACTGATCTCCGGGCCGACGTCGCTGGCCCAAGGCATTTCCGCCCTCGTGCACGATGCCAGGGGTCAGTTCGAGAAGGCCGAACAACCTGCCGGCACCGTCACATGGCCGAACATTGATGGCCCGTGGGATGAGAACCGTTCCAAAGAACTCCTGGGAGCGCTTGGCATTCCGACGCCGGAACGCCGCGTGTGCAGCAGCCGCACCGCAGCGCAGGAGGCGCTGGCGGAACTTGGCGGTCCGGTGGCTGTGAAGCTCTTGGACGCGGCAATTCTGCACAAAACGGAGATCGGCGGCGTGCACCTCGGCGTTAAGTCCCTAGAGGAGATGGACCACGCCTTGGCAGCACTTGAGGCCGCCGGCGCGCGTGAATTCCTCGTTGAGGCGATGGCGCCCTCCGGCGTCGACCTTGTTGTCGGCGTCCGGCGCGACCCCGTCTTTGGACCGATCGTGGTTTTGGGCCTCGGCGGCACCGCTGCGGAAGTATTTGCGGACATCTCCATCCGGACTGCGCCACTGGCACCGAGGGCAGCCGAGGGAATGCTTACCGAATTGCAGGCACGGGACCTCTTGTACGGCTTCCGTTCCGGTCCAATGCTGGATACAGCAGAACTGGCGGGCCTCCTGGTCCGGCTGGGAGACGCGCTCGTCTCCAATGAGGCCATCGCGGAAATCGAAATTAATCCCCTGCGCCTGACCCACCAAGGGCTGTTGGCGCTGGACGCAGTAGTGATCAATGTCGAGGAGGACATGAAATGACAAGCCATACCAGTGAGGGAACCACCCCCTGGCCCGCAGACCTTGCAGCCGCATTCCGTGCCAAGGGCTACTGGGAAGACCGTGCTCTCGGCAGTTACGTCATCGAGACTGCCGACCGCCTACCCGACAAAGTTGCGCTCGTAGACGGCGATGTTCGTATCACCTACTCTGAGCTCGTCAATCGGATGGACGCGGCCGCCGAGCGGCTGCTGCAGCTCGGGCTTAAAGCGGACGACCGCATCATGATCCAGTTGCCGAACGGGTGGCAGTTCACCATACTCACCCTGGCTTGTTTCCGTGCAGGCATCATGCCGGTCATGGCCTTGCCCGCGCACCGAAAGTACGAGCTGTCGTTCCTCACTGAGCTGTCCGAATCCCGGGCTATCGCCGTGCCCGACGTTATCAAGGATTTCGACCACCAGTCGCTGGCCGAGGAGCTGGCTGAAGCGATACCCTCGCTGGAACTGATCCTCGTATCCGGCGCCGCCAACCCCCTCAACGTACGTCTCGAAGAGATCCTGGCCCCGGGAACAGACCCCGCCGGCGCCAGGGCCCGCCTGGATGCGGCTGCCCCATCCCCAGACTCACCTGCCCTGTTCCTGTTATCAGGGGGCACCACGGGACTGCCCAAGCTCATCACGCGCACCCACAACGATTACGCGTACAACATCAAGGCCACATCCGTACCTACGGCTGTGGCCGAGGACACTGTGTACCTGGGCACTCTGCCGGCGAGCCATAACTTTCCCCTCGCCTGCCCCGGGATCCTGGGCATCCTTTTTGCCGGCGGCCGGGTGGTCATGTTGCCGAGCCCCGAACCGCGCAAGGCGTTTGCCGCCATTGAGCGGGAGGGCGTCACGCTTTCCACGGCAGTCCCCGCCGTAGCGCAGCGCTGGATCGAGCACCAGGAGGAGACGGGTGGGGACCAGCTCACCACCCTGCAGGTGATTCAGGTCGGAGGTTCCCGTCTGCCCGATGAGATCGCCCACAAGGTCAAACCCGTACTTGGGGCTACGCTGCAGCAGGTTTTCGGCATGGCCGAAGGGCTCATCAACATGACCCGTCTGGACGATCCTGAAGAGGTGATCTGTACTACCCAAGGGCGTCCAGTCTCCGAAGCAGACGAGATTCGTATTGTGGATGAGGCGGGCAATGACCTCCCGGATGGAGTCCCGGGCTCAATCCTGACCCGGGGGCCCTACACCCCGAGAGGCTACTACCGTGCGCCCGAAGCCAATGCCAGGGCGTTCACCCCTGACGGCTGGTACGCAAGCGGCGACATCGTGGAGCGCCGCCCGGACGGGAACCTCATTGTCCAGGGCCGCGACAAGGACATGATCAACCGCGGTGGCGAGAAAATCTCTGCAGAGGAAATTGAAAGCCTCGTCTACCGGCTCGAGGACGTCACCATGGCTGCCGCTGTCGCTATGCCGGATGCGGTGCTGGGCGAAAAACTGTGCCTCTACATCACCGTCAAGCCGGGAACGGAAGTGACTCTTGAACAAATCCAGGAGCTCCTCCGAAATACAGGAGTGGCTGCCTTCAAGATCCCTGAGCACCTCGTTGTAGTCGACGAGCTGCCTGCCACCAAGGTCGGCAAGATCAACAAAAAGGAACTCCGAGCCGATATCGCCGAGCGGCTGGCGACTGCCAGCGCCAACTCAAAGTAGAGGATTGCCATGACTGAGAACCTGACGCATGAATCCGTTGCTGCCAGCCACTCCGTGCCTGAGCCCACGCCGGAGGAGGCTGCCCAGCTTGAGCAGTTGTACCGGGACTTTGATAAAGAGAACCTGATTCCGTTGTGGACGGAGATCGGTGATTTGATGCCGATGGTCCCGTCACCGAAGGCGGTTCCGCATGTATGGCGGTGGGATGACCTGTACCCGCTGGCCGCCCGTGCCGGGGACCTGGTGCCGGTGGGTCGCGGCGGGGAACGCCGTGCCATCGCGCTGGCCAACCCGGGCCTGGGCGGCACCCCGTATGCCACCCCCACGCTGTGGGCTGCCATCCAGTACCTGGGCGGCCGCGAAACAGCCCCGGAGCACCGGCACTCGCAGAACGCGTTCCGTTTCGTCGTCGAGGGTGAGGGCGTGTGGACGGTGGTGAACGGTGACCCGGTCCGGATGTCCCGCGGCGACTTCCTGCTCACCCCGGGCTGGAACTTCCACGGCCACCACAACGACACCGATGAGCCCATGGCCTGGATCGATGGGCTGGACATCCCGTTCGTGCACTACGCCGATGCCGGGTTCTTCGAGTTCGGCACCGAGCGCGTCACGGACGAGGCCACCCCGGACATCTCCCGTTCCGAGCGGCTCTGGGCCCACCCCGGGCTGCGCCCGCTCTCCGGCCTGGAAAACACCACCAACTCCCCCATCGCCGCCTACCGGTGGAAGTACACCGACGCCGCCCTGCGCGAACAGCTCCTCCTCGAGGACGAGGGCCACCCCGCCACAGTGTCCCAGGGCCACGCCGCCATCCGGTACACCAACCCCACCACCGGCGGGGATGTCATGCCCACCATCCGGGCCGAGTTCCACCGGCTCCGCACCGGCGCCGGGACCGAGACGGTCCGCGAGGTGGGCTCCAGTGTCTGGCAGGTCTTCGAGGGCACCGGCACCGTGACCCTGAACGGCGAAACCAGGGTCCTGGCCAAGGGCGACCTGTTCGTGGTCCCGTCCTGGGCCGCCTGGTCCCTGCAGGCCGAATCCGAGTTTGATTTGTTCCGGTTCAGCGACGCACCCATCTTTGAGCGCCTGAACTTCAACCGCACCCACATCGAAGGACGCACCAAGTAATGAAACTCCTCACCCTCCGCACTCCTGCCGGCAACAAGGCGGTCCGCCAGGACGGCGACACCCTGACCGAGATCCCGGGGTTCTCCGACGTCGGGGCCCTGCTGAAGGACCCCAACTGGGAAACCACCGCGAAGGCGGGCAACGGCGCAACGCATGCCCTGGACGGCGCCGACCTCGCCGCCGTCGTCCCCGCCCCCGGCAAGATCATCTGCGTGGGCCACAACTACCGCAACCACATCAAGGAAATGGGCCGGGAGGTTCCCGAGCACCCCACCCTGTTCGCCAAGTATGCCGAGTCCCTGATCGGCCCCAATGACGACCTGGCCCTGCCGCAGGAATCGGACACCGTGGACTGGGAAGCCGAACTCGCCGTCGTCATCGGCAAGGCTTACCGCCGCATTCCCGAGTCCGAAGCCGCTGAGCACATCGCCGGGTACTCCGTGCTCAACGATGTCTCCATGCGCGACTACCAGTTCCGCACCATCCAGTGGCTGCAGGGCAAGACCTGGGAGAAGTCCACCCCGTTCGGGACGGCCCTGGTCACCAAGGACGAGTTCACGGTAAGCCCGCTGATGACCTCCGCCGTGGACGGTGAAGTCCAGCAGAGCACCCCCACCTCGGACCTGGTGTTCACCCCGGAATACCTGGTCTCCTACATCTCCACCATCATCACCCTGAACCCGGGCGACGTGATCGCCACCGGCACCCCCGGCGGCGTGGGCCACGCCCAGGACCCCAAGCGCTACCTGCAGGAAGGCCAGGTCCTGGTCACCACCATCGAGGGCCTGGGCCAGCTGACCAACCGCGTGGTCAAGGAAGCCTGATGGTCGCCCGCCACGACCAAACCACAGACCCGCGCCTGCAGGAAGACCTCCTGCAGGCGCGGCGTGGCACCGCGTTCTTCGCCCGCAAGCTCAACGAGCTTTCCGATGCAGAGCTCGACGGCGGCACCCGCCTTCCGGGGTGGACGCGCCGGCACGTCGTAGCGCACGTGGGCTACAACGCCCGGGCCATCGCGCGGCTGGTGGAATGGGCGGCCACCGGCGTGGAAACACCCATGTACCCCTCCCCCGAGGCCCGAAACCATGAAATCGACTTCGGCGCCACCCTCTCCCCCATCGCACTGCGGCACCTCTTCGACCACTCCGCCGTGCACCTCAACGTCGAATGGCGCGACCTGCCCGCCGACAACTGGCACCACAAGGTCAAGACCGCCCAGGGCCGAACCGTCCCCGCCGAAGAAACCGTCTGGATGCGCACCCGCGAAGTCTGGATGCACGCCGTGGACCTGGACAACGGAGCCAGCTTCAGCGACATCCCCGCACCGGTCCTGGAACGCCTGATCAAGGACATCACCGGCGCCTGGCACACGCGCGGCACCGACACCGGACTCCTCGTCACGGTGGACGGTACGGACCTGGCGTTTGGCGATGCGGGCACCGCTGACCCAACGATCATCACCGGGCCGCTCCCCGCCGTCGCCGAATGGGCCGCCGGCCGCGGCAACAGCGGCGTCACCGCCACCGGCCCGGGCACCACCGAAGGCACCCCCGCAGCACCGAAATGGATCTAGGGCGAGGGGCTTTTGCGATGACGAGAATGCTGATTATTGGACCTCCCGGTTCAGGAAAAGGAACGCAGGCGGAGCGGATTTCAGAGCGCCTCGGCGTTGTGGCCATCTCCACCGGCGACATCTTCCGTGCCAACGTGAAGAGTGGCACCCCGCTGGGCGTCAAGGCAAAGAAGTACATGGACAACGGCGACTTCGTCCCGGACAGCGTAACCAACATGATGGTCCGTGACCGCCTGAACGAGTCCGATGTCGAGAACGGCTTCCTGCTGGACGGCTACCCGCGCACCACCGCGCAGGTGGACTACCTGGACGAGATCCTCGCTGACGCTGACGAGAAGCTCGACGTAGTCCTGCAGCTCACCGCCGACGACAAAGAGCTGGTGCACCGCCTCCTGGGCCGTGCCAAGGAAACGGGCCGGAGCGACGACAACGAAGCCGTCATCCGCCACCGCCTGGACCTGTACAACGAGCAGACCGAACCCGTGGTGGCGAAGTACGCCGAGCGCGGCATACTCACCCAGGTCGACGGCGTCGGCGGCATCGACGAGGTCACCAACCGCGTGATGCAGGCCATCAAGGCAGTACAGGCCATCTAGCCTTCAGCGAAATGGCGCCGGCATCCGCTTATGCGGGTGCCGGCGCCATTCGTCGTTTATGAGTTTGGCTGCCGCTTAGGCCAGGGCTGCCAGGGTACGGTTACCGTTACGACCAAAGAGCAAAGCGTCGACGGAGAATCGGCCTGCCCCGACGATGGCGAGGGCTGCGGCGACGGCCGCCAGGACGAGTACGAGTTCGTAACCACCTTTGTCAGCGAAGATTCCGGCCGGGGCGTGCACCAGGAAGAGGGCGCCAAGCATGTCCAGTGCCAGGAGGATGGCCACGGGACGAACCAGCACGCCGACAATGATGGCGGCGCCCCCAAGGAGTTCCAGGAAGCCGATCGCCGGAGCAACCAGCTGCGCGGCCGGTACCCCCATCTGTGCGAACGCTGCCTGGGTGCCGGGGATGGTGTAGTCGAAGATCTTCTGCCAGCCATGGGCGAAGAAGATAACGCCCACAACGAGGCGCAGGACTGTGCGGGCGATGTTGGACTGGGTGGCAGCGGGCTGAATCGGAGAAGTCATGGTGCGGTCCTCTTTTCTCGCCTTCTGAAGCCTGCAGTAGCGGTCTTCAAAAGGAATAAGTTGATGTTTCAAGTAATAGCCTATGGCAGATTACTTGTCGCGTCAACTATTTTCACGGGGCCCGCTTTGGCGCCGCCCCCTATAGCCAAACTCACTCAGGCCCGTCATGCCGGCGGTACAGAGGGGCCATCGCTGCGTCAGGGTCGAGCTTCTCCAACAAGGCATCGGCAATCCCCCGCAACTGACCGAGCTGCTCCGGAGTTAGTGCATCGATAACGTTCCGCCGCACGTTTTCCACATGCCCGGGCGCGGTCTCGACAATTTTGCGCTGCCCCCCGGCGGTGAGGCGGGCGTTGGTTGCACGCCGATCCTCGGGGCACGGAAAGCGCTCCACCAGGCCGCGTGCTTCAAGACGCTTTACTACGTGGGACAGGCGCGCCAGCGTGGCGCTCGTCTGCGCTGCCAGATCTGTCATCCTCAGCGTCTGCCGCGGAGCTTCCGAAAGCATGGCGAGCACGTAGTACTCGAAGTTCGTCAGATCCGCGTCGCGGCGGAGCTGGGAGTCAAGCGCATTCGGCAGCAGCTCGACCACCGTATACAGCCGCACCCAGGCGGCCAATTCATCCCTTGTAAGCCATCGTGTCTCCATGCCTTCATTCTTCCCCAAATTGGTTGTTGCAACAACTAACTTCGGGCGCTACTATTTAGTTGAAGCCTCAACCAATGGGGCCTGCACACAAAGGAGACCGTTATGACTGCAGTAAGCATCCTCGGACAAGGCAACATGGGCTCGGCTATCGCCGGCATCGCAGAGAAGGGCGGCAATACCGTCCAGGTCCTCGGCAGCGGGGACACCGACAAGACCATTACCGGAGAGATTGTCGTTCTGGCCGTTCCCTACCCGGCCGTGCAGGAGATCCTGGCCCAGCGTGGCGAGCAGCTCGCCGGCAAGATCATTGTTGACATCACGAATCCGCTGAACTTCGAAACCTTCGACTCCCTGACCGTGCCGGCCGATTCCTCAGCCACCGCCCAGATCCAGGCCGCGCTTCCCAACTCCAGCGTAGTGAAGGCGTTCAACACCACCTTCGCAGCCACCCTGGCCTCGGGCGAAATCGCCGGGCAGCCCACTACAGTGCTGATCGCCGGGGACGACGCGGACGCGAAGACCCGGCTCGCCGGGCTCATCTCCGCCGCCGGGCTGCGCGCCATCGACGCCGGATCGCTGCGCCGGGCACGGGAGCTGGAGGCAACGGGCTTCCTGCAGATCGCCCTTGCCGCCGGTGAAAAGATCGCCTGGACCGGCGGCTTCGCCGTCAAGGCCTAAACAGGCAGTCAACCCGACTCCGCACCACCGTACTTTCCGGGAACCGGTCGGCTAATAGGCCGGCTCCCGGACCACGGGCGCGGCTTCCGTACCGAGAAAGAACCACCTTCCGATGCCAGTCTCACCCGTCCGGCTGAACCATGCCGTACTCTTCGTCACCGACCTTGCCAGGGCCGAACGCTTTTATACCCAGCTCTTCGGAATGGAAGTCGTCGCCCGCGAACCGCGCGCCAACGCGTCCTTCCTGAGGCTTCCGCGCTCCGGTAACCACCACGACCTCGGCCTCTTCGGGGTAGGCGATACCGCGCCGCCCAAGGTGCGTGGCGCCGTCGGGCTCTACCACCTTGCCTGGCAGCTGGACACCATCGAAGAGCTAGCGGAAGCCCGAAGGACCTTGGAAGAAGCCGGCGCGTACACAGGTCAATCCAGCCACGGGGCCACGAAAAGCGTCTACGGGGCGGATCCGGACGGCAACGAGTTCGAACTTATGTGGATGCTTCCCCGCCAGCATTGGGGCGAGTACGCGAACACCGCGCCCGTTGAGCCGCTGGAGCTCGACGACGAACTGCGCAGATGGTCCGGTGTACCCACCGCTGGCCGAATCACCGAAACTAATCCTGATGAGGACAACCAATGAATAACGCCTTCGACGAACCCACGGTTGTCTGGCACACCCCTGACACCACCGACCGTCCCCTGGTGGTGCTGCTGCATGGACGCGGCGCGGACGAGACCGGCATCATCGGTTTGGCCGGACACTTGCCAGCGGGCCCGTCGTATGCCGCTGTCCGCGCACCGATTCCGGCCGGAGGGGGCTACGCCTGGTTTGCCAACCGTGGAATCGGCCGTCCGGTGGCGGAGTCCCTCAATCAGACGATGGCTTGGTTCCGCAAGTGGCTCGACAACGTGGCACCTCCGGGTCGCCAGGTGATACTCGTCGGCTTCAGCGGCGGCGCAGCCTTTGCAGGAGGTCTGCTCCTGTCCGATCCACAGCGTTTCGCAGGCGCTGCCATCCTCAACGGAACATTACCGTTCGACGCCGGCGTCCCAACTTCACCTGCCCGCTTGGCCGGGGTGCCGGTTTTCGTTGCCCAAGGCGAGACCGACACTGTCATCCCCCGCGAGCTCCTGGACCGAACGTGGACCTACCTGCTCGGTGATTCCGGCGCACCCAGCTACGCCCGCCGCGATCCCGGCTTGGCGGCCACGGCCTCACCAATGACACTGTTGCGGAGCTTGGCGGCTGGATCGCGGAGCGTTTGCACTTCCTCGCCTCCCGCGGCACTCTGCCGTCCGACGATGGCACCTGGAACGCCTTTCCCGACGGCGCGCTCCCGGTTCGTTCCGGCGCTCGCCCCGATGTTTCCTGGTCGATACCGCAGGAGCAGCGCTCCGACAATAGCCCGCGCCACGTCCGGGAGCGGCTCCTGGACCGTGTCCTCGCCTTGCCCGGGGTAACTGCACGCCAGTCAGCCATCTCCGTGCCCGGTGCATCCGGGTTCATGGTCGAACGCGACGCACGGGCGCCGCTTGACGCATTCCTCGTTCCACAGGCCGGAGAGTTTGCGCACCTCCACCCCGAGTACGATGGATCACTGCATACGGCCCTGCCTCCGGCCCTTGCCCGCGAGGCCATAGCCAAAGGTTGGGGCGTGGCTCATCCCCTGGCCGGGATCCGGCTTGCCCGGGGAATGGTCATGATCTATGGACCACGGAACGACGCTGAGCTTGATGTCGTCACCGGAATCCTGCAGACAAGCCACGCCTACGCCACGCTCCCCGCAGGCAGCGGGAACGCCTGACATTCCGCGGAGCCATGGCCAGAGACGGCCATGGCTCCCTTGCGCCTAGCTCTGGCGGACAGCAGCCCTCACGGTTTGCGAGAGGTGGATCGCCCTGGCATCCGCGCCGCCCGGCAGTTGCATCTGGAGCGGGATATAGCCAAAGCTGATGCCGTACAGCGGGTCAGCGTACCCGAGCGCCCCACCGGCACCATCATGGCCAAACGCCTGGTAGCTGCCAAAATCAGAGCCTGGGTGGGGCTTCATGAAAACGACACCGAACGACGCCGGGAAATTCAGGACCCTGTCCACTCCCCACACCTGCTGCTGCCCCATTGCCGCAACAGTATCGGAGTCTACGAGGGCATCCCCCGTCAGGCCAATGGCTGCTGCGTAAACCTGCGCCAGCCCCCTTGCCGATCCGATACCGCCAACTGCGGCAGGGCCAGCCGCCCGCACTTCGCGGCGATTGGGTGAGTAGGGACCCAGGTTTGGCGGTACAAGGCTGTTGACACCGTTGAACATCAGGGCGCCAAGACCATCCGGCGACATCTGGCTTGCGGACATGATTTCAAGCTGTTCGGTCGTAGGTTGCGCGGGACGTACTGCTTCGAACCGATCCTCTTCTGATTCCGGCAGGCCGAGCCAAAAGTCAATGTCCCGGGGTGCGCGGACGGTGTTCTCGTAGAGTTCCTGCAAGGTCAGGCCCGTAATCCGCCGCACCAGTTCCTCGATGACGGATCCGATGGTCAGGCCGTGATAACCGAAGCTTGATCCCGGGCGCCAGTACGGCCGTTGCGTCGCGAGTTTGGGTGCCGCGCGGCGGGAGTCCAGTATGTCCGCGGTTTCCAGCCCCGCGTCCACGTTGATCAGTCCAGCCTGGTGCGACAAGAGCTCGCGGACAAGCACCCGTTCTTTTCCGTTGGCGCCAAATTCCGGCCAATAGTGAACCACCGTTTGATCAAGGTCCAGCTGTCCTGAGCTGACCAGCGTCGCCAGGGCTATTGCGGCGACGCCTTTTGTCGCCGAGAACGTTCCCGTCAACGTGTCGCGTTCCAGGCCGTCTCCACCGACCAGATCAACCACGAGGTGGTCCTTCCAGTACACGGCCAGCTGGGCGCTGTAATTGAGGTCCTCGGCGAGATAGGCATCAAACTGGGCCTGTACGTCCTCGAACCCGGGTGCGACGGTGCCTGTGGACTGGCTTTTGGCAGGAGCCGTGACGGCTGACATATGCTTCGGACCTTTCCTTGGAAACTAGTGGTGGACCGGCGACTGGCTGCCCGGTGCTGCCGTCCCGGCGGCACCGCGGAGCCAGGCGAGCATTTGCTCAACGGAGTGTTTGGCTGGTCCTGTGTGGGGATGGTCCAGGTGTCCGTGCATGCTGTCCGGTTCCATCTCCATGCGGACTGGCACTCCTGCGGCTTCCAGTTGGGCTGCGAAGAGTTCCCCTGAGGCGCGCAGGGTGTCAGATTCGGAATTGATGATGTAGACGGGGGAAAACCCTTGACGTCGCCCTCCCCGGCGAACGCATGCGCGTCCTTGAACGTGTCCTCACTGCCGGCGAAATTCAGGTTGATGTCCCGGATGAAGTCCGGCCCGAAGGCAAGGTCAGCGGGAACGCCGGCCATCTTCCCGCGCAGATCCTCGTTGAGCGGGGGAAGCTCGGCGTGGACGAGAGGGTATGCGAGCAGCAAGGAAGCAGGCATCTGCCCGGATTCGTCCCTCAGCCGTCCCGTCAGCGCGGCAGTCAGCGCGGCGCCGGCGCTTGCCCCGCCAAGATGAAGGTCTCCCACAGTCTGCAACCCCAGAGATTCAAGATTCTCACTTGCCCAGCGCCAACCGGCGAGTACGTCGTTTGACGGGGCCGGATACTTCACGCCGTGAAGGGCCTTGCGATAGTCCAGTGACAGCACTGAAATTCCGTGCGAGGCGAGGTAGAGGCTGACCCAGTGCGCCTCGGGCATGTCCAGGTCGCCGGCAATGAAGGCCCCACCGTGGACCCAGACGAGTCCAGCCAGGGCTTCGCCGGGACAACGGTACAGGCGTCCGGGGACCCGGCCCTCGGGGGTCGGGACATCAATGTCGACTGCAGATACAGCGACCAACTCCGGATAGATGGACACAAGTGACTGGTGGTCTGTGTCAGTTCTGGGGTCCGGGAAGGGCCCGTTCAGCTCCAGGCCGCGGATCAGCTGGCTTACCATTGATGTACTCGGGACTTGCGTGCCTGTATCGGCCATGTCTTTGTCGTTCCTTCTCTTGAGGGGCCCTAGTCCTGGACAAGTTCCAGCGTTGCCTGCAGCGGGAGTTCGTTGACGGAGGTGCCGATGCGGAGGGTGTACATGCCCGGCTCGTAGGTCCAGCCGTTGTCCCAGTACGCAAGGAGCCGGGTGGGGACGTCCACACTGGCTGTAACGGTTTCGACGGCTTCTGCCCATACAGGAACGGAGGCGACAAGCCATCGGATAGGGCGGTCGACGGCGGAGTCTGGCCTTTCCGCGTATACCTGCACGACGTTCTTGCCGGCGCGGGCGCCGCTATTCGTAAGTGCGATGGTGACTGGAAGAGCTGTATCCGCCGTGGCTGTGGCCGGGGCATCCACGGAATCCAGGTTCCAGTGCGTGTAGCCAAGCCCGTACCCAAATTCGTATGTCGGCGTCCTTTCGGCCTTGAGCCAGGCACGGTAGCCGATATGGATCCCTTCGTCGTAGGTGAGGGTCCCGTCGGCCTCGGGCGTGACATTGATGACGGGCACGTCCTCCCGGCGTGCGGGCCATGTGGTGGGCAGTCGGCCCCCGGGCTCGGCTTCCCCCGTCAGGATGTCGGCAAGTGCATGGCCGAACTCTTGACCGCCGAAGTAGCCGATCAAGGTCGCCGCTACTTCGTCGCGCCAAGGCATCAGGACAGGCGAACCGGAGTTCACGATGACGACAGTGCGGGGGTTGGCAGCCGCCACGGCGTGGACCAAACGGTCCTGCGTGCCGGGGAGTTCGAGGGAGGAACGGTCGTATCCCTCGGACTCAACGCGGGAATTGGTGCCCACTACGACGACCGCAACGTCGGCAGCGCGCGCAGCTTCCACCGCTGCGGTAATGAGGCCGTCGGGGTCCGCATTGTCGGCTTCGGTACCAATCGTGATTCCGAGCGTGTTCGATAGTGCCCCTGCCGTCTTGCTGGTGAGTTCTACCCGTACGTTGAGTGGGGTGCCCTCGACCACGTCCACCGGAACCGAGGCTGCTGGCGGCGCGAGCAATGCGGCCCCCAGGTCCGTTCCAACAGCTTCAACCGTGGCGTCATGGACAAGTACGCCATTCACGAAAATACGGCCATGCCCCACGCTGGAGAAGCCGAGCCGAATGGTGCCGGTCTCGTGCGGTGTGTAGATGGTGTGGAACTGAACCGTCGATGCTGTCGAGATGGGTGCGTCTCCTCCGAACCAGACCAGCGCTGTAGAGCGTCGGTCCTCGGTGAAGAGCTCGTGACCGTTGGCGTCCAAAAAGCGAACTCTGATGCCGGGGGCTCCGGTGACCGGATTGGTGATTTGTTCCAGGGGGAATTCCGCGATCCCTTCCTGCACTACCGCTCCCACTGTGTAACTGACGTTGTCTGGACCGAAAGCAGCGCGGATCCCGTCCAGGGGCGTGACTATTCTTTCGGGAACCACCGTGGCGGAGCCGCCGCCCTGTGTGCGGGCGTAGCGTGCGTTGTGTCCGATGACCGAAACCTTTCGGACCGCGGTTGGATCCAGTGGAAGCAGGCCGTCGTTTTTCACCATCACGGTACCCGCAATAGAGGCTTCCCGGGCGAACGCGACAAGGTCCTCCCGGTCCGCGGGTTCGGGCCGGACGGCCTCGAAGCCTTCCAGGGCACCCACCCGGGCGGCGAGCTGCAGAATCCGCAACACCTTCCGCTCGATCGCGGATTCCGGAATCCGGTCGGCTTTCACCGCCACGACGAGGGCTTCACCCCAGGGGCCATCCGGCCCCGGCATAACGAGGTCCTGGGAAGCGGCGGCACTGTCGATGCTGCGGACTGCAGTCCAGTCGCTGATGACCACGCCGTCGAAACCCCATTCGCTGTTCAAGGGGGTTTCCAGAAGGTCGTTTTCGGTCGCGGTGATGCCGTTAATGGAGTTGTACGCACTCATCACCAGCCACGCTTTCGATTCAACGATGGCCTTTTCGAATGCGAGAAGATAAAGCTCCCGCAGTGGCCGGTCCCCCACCTTGACATCGACGGTGAACCTGTCAGTTTCAGAATCGTTGGCCACGTAGTGCTTGGGGGTGGCGCCCACACCATTGCGCTGCACACCTGACACGTAGGCGGCCGCCAGCTCGGCTGTCAGCACCGGGTCTTCACTGAATGCTTCGAAGTGCCTTCCCCCCAGCGGGGAACGGTGCAGGTTGATCGTCGGCCCCAGGACCACGTCCACTCCCTTGCGCCGGGCTTCAACAGCCGACGCCGCCCCAAGCCGGTCGGCGATGGCCCGATCCCACGAGGAGCTGATGGCGGCAGCTGATGGAAAGTTCATGGACGGCTCACGCTCGTCCCAGACTTCACCGCGGACGCCCGTCGGACCGTCTGAGAAGAGCATGCGCCGCAGCCCGATCTTTTCGAGTGGCCAGGTAGTCCAGAAATCACGTCCCGTCAGCAGTTGGATCTTTTCCGCAAGTGTCAGTTCAGCCATCAGGGACTTCAGTCGTGCGTCGGTGCTGTGGTCGGTTTTTGCTGCGTCGGTGAGGAATTCCATGGTGGCTTTCTTGGCTGTTCTTGCGTTGATGTTCTTGCTGTTTTTCAGGCTACGCCGGCCTGGAGGTCCTGCTGGTGCTGGAGTTCCAGGAGGCGTACTCTGTCGGCCCGGTGTTTGGCCTGACGGTCGGGATCGGGAATCGGAGCGGCCATGAACAGCCGCTGCGTGTAGGGGTGTTCAGGTGCTCCGGTGACCTGATCGCCGTCGCCCCATTCGACGATCTCGCCGTGGTACATCACGGCAACGCGGTGGCTGAGGTGCCGCACCACGGCGAGGTCGTGGGAGACGAAGAGGTAGGCGACACCGGTGAGTTCCTGGATCTCGATGAAGAGTTCCATGACGCGGGCCTGCGTGGAGAGGTCCAGGGCGGACACGGGCTCGTCGCAGACGATGAGCTTTGGATCCAGGGCGAGGGCCCTGGCGATGGCGACGCGCTGGCGCTGTCCGCCGGAGAATTCCCGCGGCAGCCGGTGCGCGGCGCCGTGCGGCAGCCGGACCTGGTCCAGCAGTTCGGCCACGCGCTGGTTGGCCGCCTTGCGGTCCACTTTGCGGACGGTGAGCGGTTCGGTGAGGATCTGCTCGATGGTCATGGAGGGGTTCAGCGATGTGTACGGGTCCTGGAAAACCACCTGGATCTCATTGCTGAGTTCCTTGCGCTGGGCGCGGGGGGCCTTGGAGATCTCCTCGCCGCGGTATTTGATGCTGCCGCCGGTAACGGGCGCCAGCCCCAACACGGCGCGGCCCAAGGTGGTCTTGCCCGAGCCGGACTCCCCTACGAGGCCCACAGTCTCACCCGGCCGGATGTCAAGGGAGACGCCCTTGAGCGCCTTGAACGGTTCCTTCCGGAAGCCCTTGAGCGGATATTCGACGACGACGTCCTTGACGTCGAGCAGGGTGTCGGTCATGACGTCACTCCTTTCAATTCCTGGGGCTTGGCTAACTGCGCTGTGCCGGTGGCCGGGATGTACTGCCCGCGGGGGGCGGTGTCTTCGAGGATCGCGTCTAGCAGCTGGCGGGTGTACGGGTGCTGGGCATCGTTGAAGATTGCCCGGACAGGACCGGTTTCCACGACGCGGCCGGTCTGCATCACGGAGACGCGATCGCAGAGGTCGGCAACCACCCCGAAGTTGTGGGTCACCAGGATGACGCCCATGTTCAGTTCATCCTGGAGCTCGCGAAGCAGGTTCAGCACTTCGGCCTGCACCGTGACGTCCAGGGCGGTGGTGGGTTCGTCGGCGATCAGCAGGTCCGGATTGCAGGACACGGCGCCGGCGATCAGGACGCGCTGGGCCATGCCGCCGGAGATCTGGTGCGGGTAGGAGTTGAAGGTCCGTTCCGGGTTGGGGATGCCCACCTTCGCCAGCAGCACCAGGGCACGTTTGCGGGCTTCAGCCTTGGAGATGCCCAGGCACACCCGCATGGGTTCCATTAACTGGCTGCCGATGGTGAACGCGCCGTCCAGGTTGGACATGGGTTCCTGCGGGATGTACGCGATGCGCTTCCCGCGTACCTTGGTCATCTCCTTCTCGGAGAGGTGCGCCAGATCCTTGCCCTCAAAGAAAATGGAACCACCTGTGATGCGCCCGTCCTGGGGCAGGAGCCGGAGGATGGAGAACGCAGTCTGTGTCTTGCCGGAACCAGATTCGCCGACCAGGCCGTGCACCTCACCGCGCCGGACTGTCAGGCCCACGTGGTTCACCACGTGGGTGGTGGACCCGTCGGGCTGGTCGTAGCCGACTCCGAGGTCCGTGACTTCCAGCAGCAATTCGCCCGTGTCTGTGCCCGGCTCTTCGGGATGGACGACGGCGGCGTCCCCGCGCTTCCCGGCGGCACCTTCGGCGTCGGCTGCTGCAGTCGCTGCCGCGGCCTTGCGGCCCTTCTTCACCGGACCGCTGCTGCGCTCCAGCTCGTCGCGCATGGCGTTGGCCAGCAACGTCAGGGCGATGCAGACAAGACCGATGACCAGGGCTTACCACAGCACCAGCGCGGGTGCTTTGAAGATGTTGATGAAGCCGTCGTTGAGCATGCTGCCCCAAGTGGGGATGCTCCGATCGCCCAGCCCCAGGAATTCCAGTCCGGCCTGGATGGCGATGGCGATGCCCAAGACCATGGCTGACTGGATGATGACCGGTGCCCGGACCACGGTGAGGATGTGGCGGCCGATGATCCTGAAGTCGCTTAAGCCGGAAACCCGTGCCGCGTCCACATAAAGTTCGTTGCGGACTGCGGTAACGGACGCATAGACAAGCCGGAAGAAAGCCGGCGACAGCAGCACACCGAAGATCATCATGGACAACCACATGGAGGGGCCAACTACTGCGCGGGCCGCCAGCAGGACCACCATTCCCGGCAGGGCCATCAACAGTCCGGTGAGCCATGAGGAGACCGCATCGAACCAGCCGCCGTAGTACCCGGCGATGAGCCCAGCCGCGACGCCGATGACCAGCGCCACGGCGAGAGCCACCACGGCGCCGGCGAGGCTGAACTGGCTTACGAAGAGCAGGCGGCTGAAGACATCGCGTCCGGCGCTGTCGGCCCCCAGTAGATGCCCGGATCCGGCCTTGGCCAGCACATCCTTGAGGGTGGCCTCGTTGGGATCGTGCGTTGCCAGCACTGGGGCCAGGAGGGAGGCCAGTGCCACCAGGAACAGGACAAGCAGCGATGCCGCACCTGTCGGGTGTGTTACGAGCTTGCGGAAGAGGGAAATCTTGGCTGCCGTGACGGGCAGTGCGGGAGGAGCGTCGATCATGACAGCCGAACTTTCGGATTGAGCCAGCCCTGGGCCAGGTCGATGATGAGGTTGACGGTCACCACGATGGCAGCGGTTGCAAGCACGACTCCCATCACGACCGGGATGTCACCCTGGCCGGTGGCGGCGACCGTGATCTGCCCGAGGCCGGGCAGGGCAAAGATCTGTTCCACGATGACGGCGCCCCCCAGCAGTCCAATGAACTGAACGGCAAGTACAGCCAAGGCCGGTCCGCCCGCGTTGCGCAGCACGTGCTTATAGACAACGCGGTTGAAGGACAATCCGCGGGCGCGCAGCGTGCGAACGTAGTCCTTGCGGAGCGCATCAATCAGTGAACCGCGGATCTGCTGCACCACGGCGGCGACGCATCCGATGGAGAGGGCGATGATCGGCAAGGTGACCGTCGCCGCCCAGCCGCCGAACGACGTCGTAATGGGCACATACCCTGTGGCCTTGAACCACTTGAGGTTGAGCGCGAACAGGGAGACCAGACCCAGCGCGATCAGGAACCCGGGGATAGCGAAGCCGAGGACACCCACGAACTGGACTACGCGGTCGATCCAGCCGCGGCGGACTGCTGCCCAAACAGCCACGACTACCGAGATAAACGCAGCGACGATGGTGGCGCCGAGGACGAGGGAAAGCGTGACCCAAACCCTGCTGCTGACACCGGTGCTGACGAGCTGGCCATTGAACCAGGAGCGGCCGAGTTCGCCGGTGACGGCTCCGGTAATCCAGTCCCAGTACTGGACAACGAGGGGACGGTCGAGACCCAGCTGGCTTGCCTTCATGGCAACTTGGGCGTCCGTGGCGGTGGGGCCCACGATGCGGCGGGCGATGTCGCCGCTGCCTGAGTACAGCAGCAGGTAGGCGACCGTGGTGATGACGAACAGCAGGAGGACGCCGGAAACCAGGCGCTTCAGCACGAATCGGTACATTCGAAAATCCTTTGAAAACGTTGCTGAGGTTGCCGGCCCGGGCAATGTCGCCGGACCGGCAACCCTCCGCTACGAAGCGGGTGTGAACGACCAGATGTAGGGGTAAACGTTGCCGGTCTGGAGTTCGACCTTGGTCTTCGCGTCAGTTACGAAACTGTTCTGCGGACGGTACCAGGGGGCAAACCAAGCCTGCTCCACGATGTACTTGTTCAGTTCCTTTGCTGCCGACTTCTGCTCGTCCCCGGAACCCAGGTGGATCTTGTTGATCAAGCCGTCAACCGTCGGGTCCTCATACTTGTAGGGATTCCACGCTGAATTCGGGGCAATCTTCATGTTGATGAGCTGCCAGTCCGACTGTTGCTCCAGGATCATGTAGCTCGCGGCGTACTTTGCTGCCAGGAGATCGGCAATGAAGTTGTTGCCGGCGTCGACCGTCTCCACTGTGACTCCCACTTCCTTGAGCTGCTGGGTGATCAAGGTGAAGATTGAGCTGTTGACGAGCGGTGTGGACGGCATTTGCAGCGTGAAGCCGTTCGCGTAGCCCGCGTCGGCCAGAAGCTTTTTGGCCTTGGCAGGGTCATAGGCATAGCGGGAGTCCAGGGAAGCGTCGTAAGCGTCCGAGGACGGCGGGAAGACCTGGGTCGTGGTTGTTCCGCGGCCTTGGTTGACAGCATCCAGCAGCGCCTTTGTGTCGAAGGCGTAGTTCAACGCCTGCCGGACCCGGACGTCCTTGAGGGCGGCGTTGGTCTTGCCGGCGCGGTCGAACAAGATCAGTCCAGTCCAGTTGCCCTCGAAGGTGTTGTTCTTGTAGCCCGCCGCTTCGGCCTCCTGGATCATCGAAATGTCAATGAGGGAACCGTTGAGCGTTCCGGCCTTGACGGCATTGAGGAGTGACGTCTGTTCCGGGTAGACGTTCAGCACCATGTTGTCGTAATGGACCAGGCCTTTGTTCCAGTAGTCAGGATTGCTCTTGTACGAGTATGAGGTCCCGGTGACTGTGGCTGCGGTATCCAGGATGTAGGGGCCGGATCCGACAGGTTTGGTGGCGATGTCCGCGTTCCCGAAGGATGCCGGGCTCTGCATGAACGATGCATCCTTGGACAGGTAGCCGAGGAATGCGGGGTCTGGGGCCGAGAGGGCCAGTTCCAGGGTCGTGCTGTCCACAGCAGTGGCTGTCTTGAGTGCTGCCAGGAACTGGGCGTCTGCCGACGTTCCGGCCTTGAATCGCTCCAGGTTCTGTTTGGCTGCGTCCGCGTTGAAGGGGGTGCCGTCGGTGAATTTGACGTCGTCGCGGAGCTTCAGGGTCAGGACGGTTTTGTCGTCATTGTACTTCCACTCGGTTGCCAGCATGGGTACCAGCTTTCCGCCAGGTTCCATGCGGAGCAGGGTGTCATACACGGCCTGGTAGAAGGGCGAAACGTTCGCAAAGTCGGAGTCGGCAGCAGCAAAAGATTTCGGCGCCATGAGGGTGCCCAGCGTGAGCGTTTGCGAGGAGTGCTCCGCAGAGCTTTCCCCCCCTCCACCGCAGCCGGTGAGGCTCAGGGCAACGGCGGCAGCAAGTGCGGCCATGCGTGTAGGTCGGAACATCATTGGTCCCTTTCACGGTCAGTGGCGTCCACCATGGACAGCCATTGAAAGAGACCGTAACATGAAAACAGACCATGCGGTATGTTTTCGCTGCCGCTATCGATTTTTCGCCAAATGTGACGCGCCGCACAGCTGTTGACGCCCGCCCCGGCGTGCCTTGTCCAAGGTTGTTAGAGTTTCAAGATGACTGAAACAGCGACCACTGCCGCCGCACGGGAACCGCGGCGCGACCGGCCGCGCGGAACCTACGCCAAGACAGAAGCACGCAGGCAGGAAATCCTGACGGCTGCCTTCGAGGTTTTTTCCACGGCTTACTATCGGGCAGGATCGATCCAGGACATCGCTGACAAGATCGGTCTGACGAAGACGGGCCTCCTCCACCATTTCCCCAGCAAAGAGGCCCTTCTCGAGGCCGTCCTGACCCTTCGTGATGAAGACTCGTGGGCGGCTGCCGGAATCGTCACCGACAACGGCATGGAAACGCTGAATGGCATTGTTCGGCTCGTGCACAACAACACCACTGTGCCGGGACTTGTTGCCTTGCATTGTGTGTTGTCGGCCGAATCAACAGACCCCACACACCCCGCCCACGAGTACTTCCAGCGACGTTACGACTGGGTGCGGGAAGTTGGTGGGCAGGCCTTCTCAGATTTGGAACGGCAGGGTAAGTTGCGGCACGGGGTAACGCCCGGGGCAGCCGCACGGCAACTGGTGGCACTCATGGACGGGCTGCAGGTGCAGTGGTTGCTGGACAACGAGTCCGTGGACATGGCCGATGAGTTAAAGAACTTCCTGGGTTCCATCACTACCGAAAAGTTTTAGTGCCCCCGGCAGGAACGTATTCCTGCCGGGGAACCACACCGTTTTACAGGGCTGCCCTCAAGAAGGTGAGCAGCTCGCGGTTGAACTCTTCCGGCTCGTTCCAATGGGGGCAGTGCCCGCTGTTTTCGAAAACGGAAAGGGAAGATTTGGGCATGGTATCTGCCAGCCACTGCATGCCTTCAAGCGGGAAAGACGGCGAGAAGCGGCCCGTGGCTACCCAGGACGGAACATTCACGGTCGGTGCAACGTCCCGCCAGTCTGCTGTGAAGTGATCCACCAGGAGCGGAAGTACAGCGCCATCGGGAAATTGCGTGAGGCCGCCCACCTCGGAAAAGAGTTGCGCTACGTGGGGCGGCGCTGGAGGCTCAAGTGCCGGATTGCCCCATTGAAAGCGCCCGTTAACGGAATCCCACACATTGGCCCATTCGACGGACCGGACACCCCAGGCCCACGATTCGTCGTTAACGATTTTTGGCGACTGATCGATTGCTACGAACGCGCGAACGCGGTCCGTTCCGTACAGGTCGAAATATGCGAGACAGACGGAGACGCCCAAGGAATGCCCAACGAGGGCTACCTCGCCAAGCTCCAGATGCTCGAGCAATTCCCCGACGTCCTTGCCCAGGCGGGAGACACGTTGACCGCTGCCCGGGAAGTCTGAGCGGCCGTGGAACCTAAGGTCGAGCGCAATTGTCCTGTAACCTGCGGCGACCAAAGCCTGGCGCTGGAAGGCCCAGTGTGCCGCCTGGCAGGTGAATCCGTGAACAAGTAACACCGCCGGACCGGAGCCGAAGTCATCGTAAACCAGTTGTGCGCCGTCTGAGGTTCGAAAGGACCTTGTTTGACCAGTCATTGCTGCCTCCTTGGGCAATCGGTCGAAAGTGATGAGGTTGTAGCTCTAAAAAGGAGACTCCAAAGGCCGGGCTGATTCGCGGGCAGCCCGGCCTCAGGAACATCCGGCGCTTTCAGCCCGGAAGTGGCGTTTCAGCCGAAGACCACGCCGCCGTTGACGTGGAGCACTTGTCCGGTAATTGTGCCGTTGCCCGGCGCCAGGAGAAACGCGATGGCTGAGGCAATCTCCTCAGGCTTGGAAAGCCTTCCGAGGAGGGACATCCCGGCGATTCGCTCGCGATCTGCATCGTTCAAAACATCAGTCATCGGTGTTTCAGTCGCCCCGGGAGCAACCATGTTCACGCGCACCTGATGGGGCGCGAGCTCACGGGCGTATCCGCGTACCAAGCCGATGAGCGCGGCCTTTGAGGTGGCGTACGCACCGTTACCCATGAGCCCGCCTCCTGTGAAAGCTGCGGCGCTGCCAAGGACGACCACCGACCCGAGACGGCCTGCGCGTAGAAGGTGGGGCCCTGCGGCCGAGATCGTGTTCTGGACTCCGATGACATTGATGTCGAGTACCCGCCGGAATTCGGCAGCATCGATGTCCAGCAGCGCCGACCGGCTGACTATCCCGGCAGCGGCCACAACCCCGGTCAGTCCGCCACCTGCCGCGAATTCGTCGGCTGCGCGGCGCATGGCCCCAGCGTCCGTGACATCAGCGGCCACGGCGACATGACCTTCTCCGTCCAACGACGCCACTGCATCTGCCGCGGCTGACGGGTTCACGTCGACAATAGCTACGCGTGCGCCCCGGGCCGCAGCCTGGCGGGCACAGGTGAGGCCGATGCCGGACGCACCGCCGGTTATGAGGACAGCTTCAGCTGTCCCGGATTCGTGGTCATTCACGTCAATTACTCCTGAAGATTCATGTTTAGAGGATCGCCATTGCGTTGGCCGGGCTGCCAACTCCGCCCAGCAGGTTCAGCGGCTGGGCCGTGAGGAAGACGTCATATCGGCGTCGGGCGGCGCAGGCAGCTGCCAGCTCATCGAGCGCCCAAAGCTCGCCAATGCTCAGCCCAAGCAACGGGATCAGGATACGGTGCAGCATCCCCGTGTGGCTGGAGGCAGGCATCGCACCTGATAGTTCCGCCTGGACGGTGAGTTTGGAATCCGTTGCTTACCAGGCTTCGAGCGCGATGTTGTCGGACGCCGCCACCGCTACTTGATGGTCCCAAAGCCACGCGGCCGATTCTTCGGTTTGGCTTAGGCCCGGCGAGCGGAGGGCGCCGTCCGAGCGGTTGGCGTCCGCCCGGATGTGTTTGAGCCATCCTGTGCGGATCATGATGATGTCGCCCGGCCGGATGGTGCTCCCCTGCCATTCAAGCGTTGAATCCAGATCAGCCACCGGAATTTGTTCGTTGGTGGCCTGGTCGATCGGGCGGCCGACCGCGTCCCGGTAGGCACCGACGTCGATGAGCAGGCCACGGCCGGCGATCCCCCGTTCGGCCACGGCCTGTATTCCGAGGCCGGGTTTTCCCGCCACCAGCCCGTTGGGATCCGCGTCATTGTAGAAGCCGTGGTCCGGATGCCCGAAGTGTCGCAACCCGTCAATTTGCGTCGACGCCTGAAGGAACAGATTGTCGATCCGGTCGTCGCGGTGGAAATCGTTGAGGCCGAACACAGTGTGTTGAATCGAACCGCGGTGGGCAATGATGGGCGGCTCGAATTCCGTCAACGGCAGGTTGAGCGGTATGACTTCGCCCGTCAAAATACTCTCACGGGCTTCAAGGACACGGGCCGGTGTGAGGTGGTTCAGGGTGCCCAGCTGGTCGGCCGGGCCCCACAGGCCCCAGGCCGTTCCCCGCAGCCGGTCGGGGCGATCAAACAGCTGGTAATACCGGGGAAATTCCCCGGCCGGGGAACGGCGTGAAGCTTGATGAGTGGTCATCGGGTGATTAGGCTTCGCCGTCCGTCATGACCTGGTGGATCTCGATCATGTTGCCGGCGGGGTCAGTGAGGAAGATCTGGTGCCAGCCTTCGACGGACCAGACGCCCCAGTCGTCGAACGGGATGTTGTTCTCGGTGAGGCGTGCCTTGATGGCCTCGATGTCATCGGTCCGGAACGCAAAGTGTCCTCCGATGAGCGGGTTGACCGAGTGTCCCTCCTGGGCTGCGAGGTACGGCTGGCGCTGGGTGGCGTGGATCTGCAGTTCGTTGGGGTCGCCGGCTTCGTAGAACTTGGCGGCTGTATCCCACTCGGCGTCGCCGTCGATGTCGTTGTCTGCATTTTTGGACGTGGCGATCATCTTGGGCGAGGGGAGCTGGTTCAGCCCCAGCGCCTTTCCGTAAAAGTCCGTCAGGATCGACATGTTGTCTGAAGTGACATTCACGTGGTGGAGGCGGAGGTATGCCATTGACTTTTCCTTTGATGTGATGGGTTGGTTATTGCGGACAAGAGTGACCGGAGTCAGAGGTCGACCCGATAGCGGGCCACTTTCTCCGGGTCGAGCTGGATGCCGAGGCCGGGGCCCTCAGGAACGCGCATGTATCCATTCTCAACAATGAGCGGCTGATCCAGCAGATCATCGGCCATGTCCAGGTAGTTGGACAGTTCAGCTGCCGAACGCGAGGTAATTTCCTGGGACGCACCGAAGACGAGGGAACAAACGGTTCCGACTTGCGCATCGATCTGGTTGCCGATGACCGCTTCGAGGCCCAGCCCTTCGGCAAGGTGGGAAACGCGCAGCGAACCTGAGAACCCTGTTCGGGCGGTCTTGATGCTCACAGCGGTCGCTGCTCCTGCAAGGATTTCGCGGGTAACGTCAGCCGGCGTGGGCGCACTTTCGTCCGCGACGAACGGCACAGGACATTGGGAAACAAGCCAGCGCCTGCTCAACACATCGTCGGCGGGGCAGAGCTCTTCCACGCGACTTAGTCCCACAGCTTCGAGATCCCGAAGTGCCCCGGCCGATTCCGCCGCCGTCCAACCCCGATTCCCATCGATGTACAGTTCCGCGTCAGGGCCAAGGGCTTCCCGGACTGCCTTGCACACTTCCACGTCCAGGTGGACGGGGCGCCGTCCGACCTTGATCTTGAAACTCGAAATGCCCAACGTCTCCCTTAGCTCGACAGCCTCGGCGGCAACTGTGTCCGGATCATCGAACCCCAGCATGTGGCTGACCTGCAAGCCATCAGCGAAGCCTCCAAGAAGGCGATGTACCGACGTGCCGATCGTCTTGCCCCAGGCGTCCCACATTGCCATGTCGATGGCGGCTTTGGCAGTGGGATTTCCTACCGTTCGAGCCAGGCGCGACCGCACCGCCTCGCGGTCGAGGATGGAGAGCCCGATGATGGCAGGGGCGAAAATCTTCTCGATAACGGCGACAATCGATGCCTGCGTCTCACCATAGGTGTAAGGCCGCGGAGGGGCTTCGGCAAACCCGACCACACCATCGCTGGTGACCACTTCCACAAGCACATTGTCCGCTACATCAATCGATCCGCTGGCAAAACGCAGGGGCTTGCGGTAAGGAATCGCGTACGGGACGGTCCGTACTTCGACGATTCGTGGTGCAACTGCACGCTCACCCGCGGGTGTTGTTTGAGTGGCTGGTTGAAGTAACAAAATTTTGCTCATCCTTTGGTGTGGCTTTGGTGGAGGTCATCCCCGGGCGTGTGCCCCGGCAACATCTGTTTCGAGACTGGTAGTCCCACGGAGCCCGCCAGTCTTCCGGTCAGCCCACCCGATGAGGATGTAGACGAACACTGCAGCGAGGCCGAAGAAGCCCGACATCACCAGAAGGCCGGCGGAGCTTGAGCCGGTGAGGTCAGTGAGCCAACCCTGAATGTAAGGGCCTACGAGGCCGCTGACGTTTCCGACAGAGTTGACGAGCGCGATGGACACTGCGGCGAGGGCCCCGGCATACACCTGGGCAACGGTCGCCTGGAAGGTGGACAGAGTCGCGAAGAAGCCCGCAGCGGCGATGCTGATACCGATAAGTGACAGGAACGGGTTTCCGGAGAGCACGCCAATGAGGAGTCCGAGTGCTGCGGCAACCATGGGCAGGGTGAGGTGCCAGCGCCGTTCGCCGGTTCGGGAGATGCTGCGGACGATGACAAACATGACGATGGCGGAGAATGCCCACGGGATCGCCGAGACGTAGCCGGACCCGACGACGTCCAAGTGGAACTGCTCTTTGACGATCGTCGGAAGGAAGTACGTGATCGACCAGAAGCCGATCAGGATAAAGAAGTAGGTGATGGCGAAAGCCCACAGCGACGGCCGGCGGAGCGCGGCGGGAAGCTGCTTCAGTTCGTGTGCTCCGGAGCCCGAGCGCTGGGTGACATTCTCCGCCAGGTACGCCTTTTCCTCGTCATCGAGCCAGGCCGCCTTCGCCGGGGTGGAGGGCAGAGCAAAGAAGATGACAACTGCAAGGATAATTGCCGGAACACCTTCAATCAGGAATACCCAACGCCATCCGGCAAGGCCAGCTACGCCGTTCATGAGCATGATCGACGAGGTCACGACGGAGCCCACCGCCAAGGCGACCGGAACAGCGAGGTTCAGCCAGGACATCGCCTTGGGCAGCAGCCGGGCTGGGCACCAAAGCGCCAGGAAGAGCGCGGTCCCCGGCGAGTAGCCGGCTTCCGCAAGTCCGAGAAGGAACCGCATGATGTGAAGGCTGACTTCGTCCTGCATGAACGCCATACCCATCGTCACCAGGCCCCAGGTGATCATGATGCGGGCCAGCCAAATGCGCGCCCCTACCTTCGCAAGGAACATGTTCGAGGGGATCTCGAACAGCAAGTAACCGATGTAGAAGAAACCCGCGGCAAGGCCGAATGTCGCTGCTGTAAGGCCCAAATCTTTGGACAGGGGCCCTGCGATCACCCCAAGGTTGGCTCGATCGATGTAGGCAATGAACATGCCAAGCATGAGGATTGGAAGGACCTTCAGGGTCACTTTGCGGAAGACCCGAGCTTCAACGCTCAGATCTATCGGGGTGGTGTTTGTTTTCATCATGACCTCTCTTCGTTGAGGGGGCTCTGGGTTTGGTGCCGCCTTGAAAAAGGTTAGTGAGAGATTGTTCCGAAGAGAAATACCAATTCTCTTTCCTTTGATAGGCAAAGCAGAAAGATCCTCGCCTGCTACTTAGGCCCGTGGGCTCACCATGCGCAGCCGACCCCAAGGTCAGCTCGGGCTAAATAGCAGGCACGCTCGAAGATCACTCGACGAACGTCGGGACCTCGGGTGGCGCCGTCGTCGGTTCTATAAAGACCTGCGTGACGGATCGCGACGGCGCCCTCCAGGCGGCCAACAATCAAAACGGACATCGGATGCAAAGGGCGCGGCCATGCCACGCCGGCCCTCGCGAACCTCTCGTCGGCGCCCGTCAGCCCGTCGTTATTGGCGGCGGTCGGGAAGGCCAGGAACCAGCAGCACCTTGCAGGCGTCTTGGGAGAGAAGCTCGATGGCTTCCTCGAAAGCCGACAGGGGAAGACGGTGGGTAATGAATTTGGAGAGGTCTAGTTCGTCATTCGCCACGAGCGCAGCAATTCGATCCCAGGTTTGCCAAAGGGACCGCCCGAAGCTGCCCGTGAGAGTCAGACCCTTCTTGATTAGGTACGCCGCGACGTCGATCTCGATTGGCTTACCGGGGATTCCGACGGTCACAACCGTCGCCTCCCGGCGGACCGCTTCCAGCAGCGGCGGCAGTGCGGTAAGCACGCCAGAAGCTTCGAAGGCCACATCAAAACCGGACTTCTCCCCCGAGAGCCCCCGGCAAACACTGATGACATCACCGTCGGGAGATAACGCTATTGCTCCCAGTGCTTCGATAACACCCTGCCGGTAGGCATTGGGTTCCACGACGACCACTCGGCTGGCACCCAAGGCCCGGGCAATTGCAGCAATAAACAGGCCGACTGGACCACCACCGCTTATCACAACGTCAGCCCCGGAAAGCTCAACCCTGGACCGTTGAATGGCGTGCATGGCGACCCCCGCCGGCTCGAGAAGGGCGCCCTGTTCCAACGGAAAGTCCGCCGGCAATTTAAAACATGCCGTGGTAAGCGCAACAAGCCGCTCGGCAAAACCACCATCGAGATGAAGCCCGAGTAGTTCCATGTTCAGGCAATTGTGGGCGTCACCGTTTCGACAGGGATAGCAATCCCAGCAGGCAACATGGGATTCCAGGGCAACCCGGTCCCCCACCTTGAGCGACTCGACAGCTGAACCAACTTCGATGACGGTGCCGGCGCACTCATGGCCCAGAACAACCGGCATTTTGAGATTGAACGCCTGCGCCATGGGTGAGTACTCGTAGAGGGCCCGGTCAGTTCCACAAACCGAGGCTGCGGCGACCTGAATCTTCACTTTGTCCGCGGAAACATGCGGCTCAGCATACGAAGCGTGGAACTTGACTCCCCGCTCAGGACAGGCCTTGACTATCGCACGCATGGTGCGGAGGGCAGTAGCGGATTCTCGTTCAGAAGCACTAAGGGACGTCATTGTGAACCTATCTGTTGCGCCCAAGAGAATCAGCATCTCGTCGATGCCCGTGCGACTGCCGCCCGCAACTCCGCTACGTTGGACCAAGGGCGGAGAGGCTGGACCGGCTTGCGTTGAATTGGCTTGGGCAGGATTGGAGGGCAACTGGTGCGCCTCCAAAGATAGTTTGAGAGTCAGCCCGGCAGAAATACCGATTCACGCTCATCTGATAGCGAAGCCGGAAAGGTCGGGGGTGGGCAATGCGACTTCCGAGACTTGGAGCACCGCAGCAAGTGCAGGAGATGTGTCATCCTTTCGCCACGTCAAAGTGGCAAACATGTGGCTGGGGTGAATGTCGTCCAATTCCCGGTAGACGATTCCGACGGATTGCGACGGAGTTACCGAACTGAGTGTGATGGTGATGCCCGCGCCGGCGGCAACGAGGGCAAGAGCAGTAGAGGAGTCAGGAGCCACTTGGACGATCTTCGGCCTGAATCCGGCAGTAATGCATAACGCATACATGGTGGCCTGGAGAATCGAACCTGTATCAGCGGGCAGGCTGACAAACTCTTCGTCGTGAAGGTCCGCCAAGGAAAGACTGGGCTGGGCCGCGCGAGGGTGGCCTTCCGGCAGGGCGCACAAAATTCTTTCGACTTCGACAACGCGGGACTCCAGTTCCTTCTGGGGGGTGGGAAGTCGCGCGAAAGCGAGATCCAGTGATCCCTCAAGAAGCTTGTCCAATGCCGTGTAGACGTAGGTCTGGGACTCCAGCTGCAACTCGATCCCCGGGTGGGACTCGCGCACAGCTCGGGTCAGAATCGGTAGGGCGCGCTGACTCGAGGCGCCGGCGAAAGCGATTCTGACGCGTCCCTGTTCCCCCGCAGCAATTGACTCGGCCAGGTTCTGGACCGCAGACACTTGACTGAGTACCTTTCGCGCCGGTACCAGGAGCCTCGATCCTGCATCCGTCAGTGCAACCGTACGGGTGCTTCGTTCGAAGAGCTGAACGCCCAAACTTTGTTCAAGTTGCTTGATGCGTGCACTTAGCGGCGGTTGCGACATATGCAGCCTCGCGGCCGCCCGGCCGAAATGCAGTTCCTCGGCCACGACGGCAAAGGCCTCAAGATCCTTTACTTCCACTTCGTCATCCTCACGCAGCCGCTCCATTGTTCTGAATTTCAGATCAGTTTACTCGGTATTGGTATCGGATGGACACGTTATCTGTCCTTCTTTCCGGGCATACTGAAAAGAACGTGTTGCACCGCCGCAACGGAGTTCCGTGCATGCCGACGTGCGTGGAGGAAGGAAAATTGTCATGGTAGAACGTCTCCTCGTTACCGGGGGTGCCTCTGGAATCGGTCGTGCCATCGCCTCGCGCGGGCTGGAGCAGGGGTGGGAGGTCGTGGTCATCGACAAGCAACCCGCGGACCTCGGCCGTTCAATCACAGCCGATTTGTCGGACGTCGACAGCACGGCGGAAGCCCTCGAAGCCGCCCTGTCCGAGGGTCCAATCACACGGTTGGTCAACAACGTTGGTGCAGTTTTCCCCGCCCCGCTCCGCGAACAGTCCCTGACCCAGCTCGATCAGTCACATGCGCTTAACCTCCGTTGCGCCGTCCAGTGCACCCAGGCTGTTCTTGACGGCATGACGCAGGCCGGGTTCGGCCGGATCGTCAATATGTCATCGCGAGCAGCACTTGGTAAGGAACTGCGCACTGCTTATGCGGCCGCCAAAGCGGGCCTTATCGGACTGACCCGCACCTGGGCCTTGGAACTGGGTCGGGAGGGAATCACAGTTAATGCCATCGGACCCGGGCCCATCGCCACGGAACTCTTCATGAAAGCAAACCCGGAAGACTCACCGCGGACAAAAGCCATCATTTCCTCCGTTCCTGTGGGAAGGCTCGGCCAGCCGGAAGACATTGCCAACGCTGCAGGGTTCTTCCTGGACGAGCGGTCCGGATTCATCACGGGGCAAACCCTCTACGTATGCGGTGGACTCACGGTCGGAACAAATCCTGTCTAACACGCGCCTCGCGCAACCCAGCCACATGCCGGGGCAGTCCCGCTAAATGGTGCATGCGTTGACTGCATTGGACACGGCCAATTTTGTAGCAGGCACCGCGGTGCCGACTGTTGCCTTAAACCGCGCAGCCCCGAATGACAGAAACAGATTGAAATGGATAAAACCCTATGAACCAGGCTTTTGTGTACGACGCTGTGCGTACCCCGTTTGGCAAGTTCGGTTCCGGTCTTGCCGGGGTGCGGCCGGATGACCTTGCCGCGCATGTGATCAGGGAGTCTGTGCAGCGGGCTCCCGGGCTTGATGTTGAGCGGATTGATGAGGTGGTGTTCGGGAACGCCAACGGTGCCGGTGAGGAGAACCGCAACATCGCCCGGATGGGGACCCTGCTGGCCGGGCTGCCGGTCTCGATCCCGGGGACTACGGTGAACCGGCTGTGTGGGTCGTCGCTGGACGCGGCGATCATCGCGTCCCGGCAGGTCAACGCCGGCGACGCCGATCTCATGCTCGTGGGCGGGGCGGAGTCGATGTCCCGTGCCCCGTGGGTGCTGCCGAAGACGGAGAAGCCCTACCCGGCCGGGGACATGACCCTGGCCTCCACCACCCTGGGGTGGCGGCTGGTGAACAAGGCCATGCCGAAGGAGTGGACCATCTCCCTGGGTGAGGCCACCGAGCGGCTGCGCGAGAAGTACGGGGTGACCCGCGAGGCGCAGGACGAGTTCGCCGCTGCCTCGCACAATCTCTCCGCCGCGGCGTGGGATGAGGGGTTTTATGACAACCTGGTCGCCCCGGTGCCCGGGACGGACCTGGCGCGGGATGAGGGCATCCGTGCGGGTTCGTCGGCCGAGAAACTTGCCGGGCTGAAGACCGTCTTCCGGACCGAGGACGGCACGGTCACTGCGGGGAACGCATCCCCGCTGTCCGACGGCGCCTCCGCGGCCTGGATCGGGTCCGAGGCGGCCGCCGGGCTGCTGGGGCTGGACCCGCTGGCCCGGATCGCCGGGCGCGGCGCGCACGCGAACGATCCGCAGTATTTCGGCTACGCCCCGGTGGAGGCGGCGAACAAGGCCCTCGCCAAGGCGGGGATCGGCTGGGACCAGGTGGGCGCCGTCGAACTTAACGAAGCCTTTGCTGCGCAGTCCCTGGCCTGCATCAACGCCTGGGGGATTGACCCCGGAATCGTGAACCAGCACGGTGGGGCGATCGCCATGGGCCACCCGCTGGGTGCTTCCGGCACCCGGATCCTGGGCACCCTGGCCCGGTCCCTGCAGGCCTCCGGGCAGCGCTGGGGCGTCGCCGCGATCTGCATTGGCGTGGGCCAGGGCCTGGCCGTGGTACTCGAGAACGTCACCGCTGGAAAGGACCAGTAATGCTGACTTTTGTTGATTCGGTCCAGGAGGCCGTGGCCGGCATCAAGGACGGTTCCACCGTGATGATCGGCGGGTTCGGCAACGCCGGCCAGCCGTTCGAACTGATCGATGCGCTGCTGGAGTGCGGCGCCACGGACCTGACCGTGGTGAACAACAACGCCGGCCAGGGCGACCAGGGCCTGGCCCTGCTCATCAAGGAAGGCCGGGTGCGGAAGATGATCTGCTCCTTCCCGCGGCAGTCCGACTCCTGGCACTTCGACGCCAAGTACAAGGCCGGCGAAATCGAACTGGAGCTGGTGCCGCAGGGCAACCTCGCCGAACGCATCCGCGCCGCCCGCGCCGGCATCGGCGGGTTCTTCACCCCCACCGGATACGGAACCATGCTGGCCGAGGGTAAGGAAACCCGCATCATCGACGGCCGTGGGCAGGTCTTCGAGACCCCTATCCACGCCGACGTGGCCCTGATCAAGGCCCTGAAGGCGGACGGGAAGGGCAACCTGGTGTACCGGAAGACGGCCCGGAACTTCGGTCCCATCATGGCCGCGGCGGCCAAGCACACCATCGTCCAGGTCTCCGAGATTGTCCCCACCGGCGGGCTGGACCCGGAAAACGTGGTCACCCCCGGCATTTACGTCAACACCGTGGTAAGAGTTGCCCGCAGCGGCAGCGCAGCAGAAAAGGTGGCCTGAGATGAGCCTCACCGAAACCAGCATCAAGACCTCCGAGACGCCCCTGGGCCGTGATGACCTGGCCCGGCTCGTGGCCCGCGACATCGCCCCGGGCTCGTTCGTGAACCTCGGGATCGGCCAGCCCACCCTGGTGTCCAACTACCTCACCGAGGAACAGAACATCACCCTCCACACCGAGAACGGAATGCTCGGCATGGGACCCGAAGCCACGGGCGGGGAGATTGATGAGGACCTCATCAACGCGGGCAAGATCCCGGTCACCGAACTGCCCGGCGCATCGTACTTCCACCACGCCGATTCCTTCGCGATCATGCGCGGCGGGCACCTGGACATCTGCGTCCTGGGCGCCTTCCAGGTCTCGGCCACCGGTGACCTCGCCAACTGGCACACCGGGGCGCCCGGGGCAATCCCCGCCGTCGGCGGCGCCATGGACCTGGCCACCGGCGCGAAGGACGTCTTCGTCATGATGACCCTCCTCACCCGCGATGGCGCCTCCAAAATCGTCGAGGCCTGCACCTACCCGGTCACCGGCGTCGGCTGCGTCACCCGCGTCTACACCGACAAAGCCGTCTTTCTCACCGGCCCCCACGGTGTCACCGTCCGGGAGACCTTCGGCTGCACCCTCGAAGAACTCCAGGAACTCGTCCCCGTCCCCCTCAAGGCCGCTTGATACCGTCCCCACGTCGGCCAAGGACCCGAGCCCACCCGGCGCTCTACCAAGCCGTCACCACGTACTTGGCCTACTGCCTCTCCGGCTTTCGCAACCTATCTGATCCGGCATGACCGGAGGAGATAAGTTTGCCTCCAGGTAGCGCTATGGAGCATGCCCTTGAAGCATCCCTGATGCTCCAACAGGTTGCCTCCGACTCCCAACTGTCCCTGCGGATGAGCAAGATGAGCAAGATAGAACCTCAAATCATCACAGGAATGCCAAGATAACTGTATGAAGCCGCGCCTCTTCGATCTCCGTTCTACATGGCAGCTTCCCGCCTCGCCCGAGAAGGTGTGGGCGGTGATTGCAGACGTCGATATGAGTTGGCCCCAGTGGTGGCCGCATTGCACCTTCGCTGCGCCATTGGAGCGAACCGAAGCCGCGAGCGGAGCCCCGGAGGAAATCCTGAAGGCCACCACGGCCCACCTGAACTTCAAGGCGTTCCTGGGTTACACGCTCACCATCACCATCCACCCTACAAAGGTCTCCGCGCCTCGTGAGATAGAGTTCGACGCCGGCGGTCACTTGCAGGGCACGGGCCGAGTAACCCTTGTCCCCCAAGAACAGGGCAAGACGACCCGTATGGACATAGAGTGGCGCGTGCGGCCTACCCGGCGCTGGATGAACGTACTGACACCAATTGCCGCTCCGGCCTTCGTCGCAGCACATGCCCTGATGATGCGCCAGGGGGAAAAGGGCTTGCAGCGAGAACTGGCCAACAACCGCGCAAAGAAACCTGCGTAGACCCGTCTACATTCACCTAGCCAGCTGAGGACAACAGTTCTAGGATGTAAGCAAGTTAGCCGAGCTGGGGAGCCTTCGCAGCCCACAGTTCGAGCGTGCAAAAGCAGGTACTAAGAGCGGGGGCTACGGTGAACCTTCATCCCACCCTCGCGGCCAGCCTCCGTCGCCAGGAGAGCCCTTCCCCGAACGACTGGGAAGCCACCTTCCGCACGATGGTCCTTTACGACCTGGCAGCAGATATGGAGCTCGGCTTCTTCCTCTCGTACTACCGGAATTTTGCCATCCCAAGCATCGCAGCCACTCTCTACCGGAACGGCGAAATCCAAGAGCGTCCCATGAAGCGCTCCTACGACACTGCAATCGTCATCTACGAGCTCATCGCAAGCGGCCTCGACAGCGACCGTGGACAGAGCATGGTCGCCCTACTCAATCGCGCTCACCGCAACGTCCCCGGTAGCCCTGACGATTACCTCTACGTCCTCCTCACCCTGCTGGTTGTCCCGATCCGGTGGGTCCAGCACCATGCGTGGCGCCAGCCCACAGGAGCAGAGCTGGCCGCTGCATCGCGCTTCTTCGCTGAGCTGGGGGCCCGGATGAACGTACAGGGTATGCCGGAGACCTATGCCGAAGCGGAGCGTTTCTTCGACCAATACGAGGCAACCCATGTCTCTGCATCGATTGAAGGCCAAAAGCTGATGGACGCGACAGTTCAGGTCTTTCAGAGCCGTCTGCCGCTTCCTCTACGACCCTTCGCTGCAAGAATGATCAGTGTAATGCTCGCTGATGACCGGCTCGTTGGCGCCCTCGGGCTCCCCCGCAGCGGCCGAGGCTCCCGAGCCACCTTGGGAATTATTCTGGCAGTCCGCAACGCCCTCCACCGCCGGCTGCCGTTGCAGCGAAAGCCTCATTTCACGCCAGGAAAGGCCGGCTCGTCTTTGTACCCGGGCGGCTACTCGCTCGATCAAATCGGCCCCGTCAAGGTCCCTGACCCGTCAACCTTCCAAAGCAATGAACTATCGTGAAGCTCGAAAAGTAGCCCGCAAGGCCGAGCAAGGCTTTGGGTTGCCCAAGGCGCCAACGCTCCAGCTCATTCAGGACAAGCTGGAACGGCAAAGAAGCCGCCCCATCATTGTCGACGAACTACCCGGCCTATCCGGATCGGAACTCTGCGGGGTCTGGCTCATCTGCGCTGACCGGGACATCGTGTTGCATGCCCCCGTGAAGTCGGCCTGGCACCGGCAGCAGATCGTCCTTCACGAGTTCAGCCACATGATTCTCTGTCATGACCTCGAACAAAGTAGCGCAGACCTTGCCGCGACCTTCCTGCCTGACCTGAGCCAGGACGTACTCCGCGTGCTCGGACGCAGCAGCTACACAGACGGCGCAGAACTCATGGCTGAAGTCTTGGCCGACCAACTCGCTACTCGGATCATCAACAGCGACGTCGATGCCATGCCCGAGCCCTTGGCATTTCGACAAGTATTCGGCTGATGGAAGCGGTCCCTGCCGCCGCACTCTGGGTCCTGACCGTTCTCAGGCTTCCAACAGCGCTCGATGCTCACCGCGGAAGCGTCTTCCGCGCGACTATCCTCGCTGCGATCGCCTGTACCCTTTATGTCCCAGCGGTCTACTACACCGTCGATCCATTACTTGGCGGACACAACCGCGTCGGGCTGGTTACCCTCTTGTCCTTGCTCCTGGGGTTCTGGCAGTTTCGCACGGCGATTCTGCTGGCAGCGGTTACAGATACAGAAGTACGACGGCGGCAGCTCGTCTTGGGCAGATTCGCTGCTGCCGCCGTGTGCACCACAGTGACGGCCGGGTTTCTCGCCAGCCGCGTGGATGGCACCGATCCCAACTTGCCGCTGACCTACGCTGACCAGCCCGGGATGGCAGTCTTCCTCTGGACAGGCTCCGCTTTCATCATGTGGGTCTGCCTCGACATAGCCCGGGTGTGCCGCAGCAACGTCCCGCAAATGCACGCACCGGCCTTCCGGTCGGCTTTTTCCCTCATCGCAGGGGGATGCGTCCTCTTCGCACTTGTCCTGCTGGACCGGCTGATCTACGGCGCTGTGATTGCAGCTGAAGGCGCCGACAGTCAAACAGCTGCCGCACTGACAGGCTTCTACTGGATCGGAGAGACGGCTGCTGTGCTCCTGGTCAGTCTTGGACTACTTCTCCCCCGCATGGCGGGACGCCTCCGGCAGGGCATCTTCGCGCTGCGGGCAAGGCTACTTCTCATGCAGATCAAGCCAATTTGGAATGACGTTACAAGTTGCCAGCGTGAGCTGGTCCTGCAGGACCACCGCCCCGCTTTACTCGTGTTCTTCTCCCGCCACGCGGAAGCCCAGCTTCACCGGCATCTAGTCGAAATCCTAGACTGTGAATTGGCGAGTCCCCTAGCCCGCGAGCGCCTCAACGAACACCACTTGTCGGTAGTCGAACGCGCCGAGCTCTTACTCGAGAGCCGCTCCACGCCCCACCTTCCTCGTTAGAATCCAGCCCTCACACCTCTGGCATCCAAGGCGCCAGCGTTAGATGCTGTCACGGCCAGTCATGTCGCCCCGCTGAGCCTCGCTGATGAATCAACGTGAACCAGAAGAATTGCGAAGAGTGCCGTACCACTTTCGAAGCGACGCGGAGGAGCCACCGGTTCTGCTCCCAACGTTGCGCGAACAGGCACCGGAGTCGTCGCCACCGAGCCACAATTCGACCTTCTACAGTGACGGCAACAACTTTGAGCTCGCCGCACCTCAAAGCGCAGTTGCAGGCTACGAAGCGTCGCCTGGAGTCCGAGAGGATATCCTGCGAGCACCAACGCCAAGTGGTTCAGTCCAAGCTCCGCTCTCAAGCCGCAGAGATCGACCGGCTCGAAGCCGAGAGTTCGGAACAGCGGCTGAGCATCAACCTCCTCCAGTCGGAGGTCGCACGCCTTAAACGAGCTCAACGGACTAATGTGCAGGACCTGGCGCACACCGCGGCCTTGCTTGTCTCAATCTCCCGTGCCAAGGGAGTGGCTCTTGACGTCCGAACCTTGGACATCCTCCGCCGGCGGGGTTGGGATCCAAGCAAACAGCAGGCAGGGGCGCCCCGACTGTGACCATGTCTATCGCACGTCTGTCTGCCCGGTCGGGTCTGCGCTACCTGTTCAAGACAACGATGATGGATGACTTTTCCGGTTCTCCCCCGGACCCCACCACGTACTACATGAAGGCGGGCACACCCCAGGGGCGTTGGATTGGCGGCGGACTAAACGGCATCAGTAAGACGCTGGGTGACGCCGTCACGGAAACCGACGCAAGAGCGGTATTTGACATGGCGGTGCATCCGCTGACCGGCACTCCCCTGGGCAGGCCGCACGCCCAATCTGCCGCTGTCGAGAACAAGACCGGCCAATCAGCTCAACGGCATGCGGTCATTGGCTTCGACCTGACGTTCAGCGTGCCAAAGTCGGTGTCCGTACTCTGGGCGCTGAGCCCACACAGCAAGCAGCAGCAGATCCTGCGAACCCACCACGAAGCGGTCGAGGCGACCCTTGCGTGGCTGGAAAAGAACGTCATCCACACAAGGGCTTACCGTAACGGAGTCGCCCATATCGGCACGCAAGGAGCTGTTGCCGCCGCGTTCGACCACTGGGAGTCACGAACCGGGGATCCGCAGCTCCACACCCACCTGGTTATCGCCAACCGCACACAACGTGTCACCGACGGAGCCTGGGTCACCCTCGACTCCCGGGCTCTGTACAAAGCAGCGGTCGCGGCGAGCGAACACTACAACGGCCTGCTGTTCGACGCCCTCCAACGGGACCTTGGGTGCGACCCCGAGATCCGCACTCCCCTCACCACAACGCACAACCCCAGCCAACAGCTCAGCGGGATCGATGAAGAACTCATCCGCGAATTCTCCAATCGCTCCCGCCTCATCGACCTGGAAACTGATCGTCTTGTGGCAGCGTGGACCAAGGATCACGACCAGACTCCATCGGCTACGACCACCATCAAACTCCGCCAGCAGGCAACCCTTTCTACTCGCGCCCCGAAGCCCGAGAGTCCCACACCACTGCACCAGCTCTCTGAACAATGGCAGGCTCGAGCAATTGCCAAAGGTTTTCAGCCATCTGACGTCCTCGCCCACACCATCAACCGCTCCCGCGTCGCCCCTTTTGCCGTCCTGGACTTCACTCCCGACTGGACCTCCGCTGCCGCGACCATCGCCAGGGAACGGGTTGCCGGAAAACGCTCAACCTGGAACCGCTGGAACCTGCTCGCCGAAGCGGAAAGAGTCTGCGCCCAAATCCGCTGTCGCACGCCCTCAGACCGGGCCGCCCTGATAGACGCAGTCGCCACCGCTGCCGAACAACAATCAGTGCCGTTGAACGACTACCGCTATTCCCTTCCATCCAACGCTGGCCCGGACTTGCAGCTCAATCACCGGAGCGTTTTCGACTTCCATGGGTCACGCCTCTACACAGACGCATCAACACTCGCTTGCGAGGACGCCATCTTGACAGCAAGGAAGGATGGCGGCGGACCGACTGTCCGCCCAGCCGTCATCATGGACTCGCTGGACAGTGGCCCCCAGCTGCGGGTGCCGAGGCTGCATGCCGATCAGCGCACGGCCGTTGCCGACGTCGTCCTCAGCGGAAACCGACTGGACGCCATCGTCGGGCCGGCAGGAACGGGAAAAACCACCACTTTGGGGGCCGTGAAGGCGGTTTGGGAGGCAGAGTATGGGCCCGGAAGTGTCGTCGGGCTGGCCCCTGCTGCGGCGAGCGCAGAGGTGCTGGGCCAGGAACTTCGCATGGTCACCGAGAACGTTACCAAGTGGCTGCACGAGTCGATGGGACACGGTGCGGCCACCCGGGCTGGGCGCTTTTTTCACGTTCAGGAACTCCTGAGTTCGTCCAAGTACAGCGACCGCCGGAGCATTGCATTTGCCCAGGAAGCTGCCCGGCTCGCCGCGACTCACCAGCGGTGGCGCTTCCACCCGAATCAACTCGTCATCATTGACGAAGCGTCCATGGTGTCCACCTTCCAGCTTGCTGCACTCGTGCAACAAGCAAAGGAAGCCGGCGCGAAAATCCTTCTGGTGGGTGACCCAGGCCAGTTGGACGCAATCGACGCTGGCGGCGTCCTCGGCTGGCTGGACCGCCAGCGACTGACGACGCCCCTTAGCACCATTTGGAGATTCAATGAGGTGTGGGAGCGCACTTCGTCCCTCAAGCTGAGGGCGGGAGACTACTCGGCGATCGAGGACTACGAGCAGCATCGGCGGATCCGGCACGGTTCCTACCTAAGCATGCTGGACCAGGCGTATCTTGCATGGCAGGCCGACATGCGGTCGGGTAAGTCGTCCATCCTGATCGCCGCAGACAACGAGACCGTGAACATGCTCAACGAACGCGCCCGAGCAGACCTGGTGTCCCAGGGAGTTGTAGACGCAGAGCTTGCAACTCAACTCACCGACGGCTTGCAGGCCGGTTCCGGTGACACCATCATCGCCCGCGGAAACAATCGCCGACTCATCGACAGTCAAGGCGAATTTGTCCGAAACGGCACGATGTTCGACGTCCGAGCGGTCAATAGGCACGACGGCTCAGTTCTCGCAGTGCGGCGGGAGACCGGAGCGAGCGTCGTACTCCCCAGGGCCTATCTTGAGACGTCCGTTGAGCTCGGCTACGCTACTACCGCTCACCGATCCCAAGGCCTTACGGTCGATACCGGGCACACAGTGGTCACACAAGGCCGGTTGACCCGCGAGCTGCTCTACGTGAGCATGACGCGCGGCCGGTCCGAGAACGCAGCATATGTCAGCCAGGGCGACGACTCAGAACACCAAGCCATCGACCCCTCGCAGCAGCTGTCGTGGCGCAGCATCCTCGCTGAGATATTAGCCGCAGAAGGTGCCGAGCGGACTGCCCACGAGGTCCGCGAAGCAGAGAGCAGGAAGGCGGACAACCTTGAACGGCTGTCTGCCGAGTACGATTACCTCGCGCAGATTGCTGCCGGTGAGGACCTCAGACGCTGTCTGGGAAAGCGTGCCCCGCTCGCAGTGCAGGAACTAAGCGCGTCACCGTCGTGGGGCGCTGCAGTTGCCGCCTGGCGAAAAGCTACAGCGGTCGGCCTTCACGGCGCAGAGCGCATCATGGAGCGGACCGTGCAGGACGGCCATTCAGTGCACGACCCGATGGCCCTCCTCAGCGCGCGGCTTCGTCGCTACACAAAAGGAACACCCACGTCGGCGATAGGCCCTTTGCGCGAATCGTTCTCTGCGCTGGGACCCGAGTTGGCAGACATGATCGTCCAGGTCCGCGAACGCATTCGGCAAAGGATGGAATCCGTCGCCTGGGCTGCCCTGACGCAGGATGTTCCGTGGAAGGACGAGCTGACTGCCGCCGTGGGTGCGACAGAATCCTTGGGCGGACTGATTCGCGACGTTGCCCTGTTCAGGGACAGATGGGGAATCTACGATTCCCACCTGCCATTGGGAGCTCCCCCGGCGGACTACGAGTGGGAACAGTTGCAGCAGCGGGAAGAAATTCAGGAAGCAATTGAAAGCGCCGGAAGCTGTCAGGCCGCCCCTCACCCAGCGATGAGCCCATCTGACGTGCACCGGTCGCAGCAAGTCGTCCTTACGAGTTCCGGCTGGCAGATCTAAGCTGGTTGAAGAGGCAAAACATTGGTCGTGAACCCAGCGGTGAAACCGAGAGTTGCGACAGCCGGGTTGGTACTGGCCAGCGCGGTTGTTCTATCCGCGGCTGCCCTCTCTCTGGTTCTCCTACCCTCCGCCGGCATCCCTTTCTTTGCAAAGTCAATGGGCGGGGCCACGCTGCTCGCGGCTGCACTGCTTACCGGATGGCAATGGCGGCGACGGACCACGCAACGGCGTGCCTGGCTGGAACAGGCGACGGAACAGTGGAGATCCTTCAGCGATGCCAGAGCGCTCGGCCGCACAACAGCGGAGGTGACGCTGGTAAGCGTTGACGCAGTACAACCCACGGGCTCATGGGTCACAATCCGGTGGAACCGTTTCAACCATACTCAGCGGGCCTGGCTGGAGTCGCTGCCGGAACCCATCTGGCCCGGATCGGTCCTGCTTATCTCCCCGGACCCTGCCCAGGTTATGCCTGGCGCGCCATGGCCGGACACGTACTTCATTCAGGCGATCGACTGCTTGGCTTGGGCACCTGCCGAAGGGCGTCCCGTGAGTGCCGTAACGCCATCCGCACTGAATGCACCCAATACCCGAAGCTCCTCTCGCTGACCGCTCCCCGGCAGTCCGCATTCGAACATGTGTTCTATAGTTATTTGCGTGATCAAATCCGGCTCGCCTGAAGACCTCGAGCGCATGATGGCCCGGATGGAAGCTGAGTCGAGCCGTCCAATAGATGATCCGGCGCCTATTCGGGACTTCCCGAAGTACGGCTTACCGTTGGTGTATGTCGGCGGAATCTATGGCAGGGCCGTCGGCTGGACCCACAAGTACGGTCTCATCGAGTGGCTGGATTCCTCCGGCAAGTACCACATGGGTTGGGCTCACTCTTCGAGCATCAAGCGGGTGGAACCGGACGAGTGGAAGGGCAGTTCGCGGCTGTAGCAGGCACCTCGGTCCATCAGCGAGACAGCATGGCAATGGCCTGGTCCTCCACGGAAGTACCAGGCCATTGCCATGTCTCGCTAGGGGGCAAGCTCAGCAGCCCCACCCAACGGCGCAGGGTCAGAGACTAACCTCATTCCGCGCCGGCTCGCCGAAAGGGGATACCGACACCGGCCCCTTGGTTGCGATGTTGTAGGCGGGCTCCGGCGCCGCCTGCAGGCCTGCCTCTGGTGAAGCGCCCGGCCCAGCGGCACGCGCAGAACGCTGGTATGCAGCGGTACCGAAGCGAAGGTCCGGGCCAATGGTCTCGGCGACGATGCGACGAGCCTCGCGCCGCTCCCCATCCTTTTCGAATGAACGGAATTCCAGCTCACCCGAAACGGTGACGGGGTCGCCCTTCTTCAGCGAATTGGAGGCATTCTCGGCGAGCGCCCGGAACGCGGAGACGTTGTGAAAAACAGGTTCCCCGTCATGCCAGGATCCGTCTGGACCTTGGACCCGCTGGTTCACCGCAACGCGGAGCTTGGCGTGGGCTACCCCCGACTCACCGTAGGTCAGATCCGGATCTGCCACGAGGTTGCCGGCGATATTGATCGGTATCTTGGTGCTCATATCGTGCGTCCTTCCTTCGCGGACGGGGCTTTCCCATCCAACGCTTTATCGACTGGCCTCACGGGCCAGACATTTCCAAGCCCTGCGGCGGTCCCTCTGCCGGCTTCACGCCCGCGAATGTTTGCTGGCCTTCAACCCGCAGGGAGGCTTCCGCAGCCGGAACCTTCCCGCCCAGTCCTGGCGGATCGGTCACTTCGAGAATTTCCTTACTTGCGGCCGTCACCCGGCCAAGCACTGATTTGGCAATATCCACGCGTGAGGCGGGCTTCCGCGACGTAGCTCCGGCTGCTGACTGCTCCGCTTCGATAACTGCATCAGCCCAGCCCGACAGATAGCTTGCTGATTGAGGCCCTCTATCAATTCCGTGCGCCTTAAGCACCGTGTAGGCCACTGACTCCGCCTCGACTTCGGCCAGCCCGCGGTGGTCCACGCTGCTTCCATACAACTTGCCCACATTGTCGTTCGGGCCGTGGAGCAAAACGTGCCCGAGCTCATGCGCGAGCACCGCTGCGCGTTCCTCTGAGTTCAGCCAGCCACCCACCTGAACGCGATGCTGGGCAAAGTCCGTGAAGCCGCTTGTGAGCCCGAACTGCGAGTCCGTGACTTGCACTGAGAAGCCGTGAGCGCGGGCAACTCCAGCCAGCGACTCCCACAGCCGCGGCACCTCGACTGACGTGAGCCCAGCTGATCGAGGAACCAGCAGCGGGGTACCCTCGGTCTGGGAGACGTCGAAGACAGCCTGGCCCCGCCAGCCAGTGATGAGCGTCTTCTTCCCCTCGTCAACGGCGCCGTTGGGAGCCTTGTCGCCAACAGGGATGCGGTGACGCGTGCCGTCCGGCAAGAGCACCTGTTGAACGCGGGCCGTCCTTGGCGCAATCACCCACAAGGCATGCTCACCACGAAGAACATTCCGCCCGTGCCGCTCCCATTCCTTGAAGCCCGCCACGAGCGTGGGCTCGTCGGTACCGCGCTGTGCCATCTGCATCATCAGCAGGGCAACGTTCCCGCCGGAATAGCGCCACAGGCTGGCGGAAGCGTCAAGGAGAACCTGCCAATGTGATGGCGACTCGACAGCCTTTTCAAGAATCGAGTGCAGTCCGTCCATCAAGGCAGCAACACGTTCCTCGGGCGCCAGTCGCTGAGGCTCCAACGGGGAGTTCGGGCCAGCGGAGGGGCTTGACGGAACTTCGGGTGCAGCGGCCACGACAGCCACCCTTCTGTTTCTTGGACCGCAGCTCAGCTGCGCAGACACCAGTTCATGGCGACCAGGTCATTGGAGCGACATGACTCAGAATTCGGGAACCAATTGATGGGCCGCCTTGCACCAGTCGAGGAAGGCCGGATCGTCGTTCGCAAGCATGCGCGGTGCGGGATCCTTGTGTGCCTGCAGTCCTACGCATCCGGCCGCCCTGGTGTGCGTCCTAAGACGTTCGACTGCGTGTGGGAGCCTTTCATGGAAGGCGAGCGGCCCGAAGCCAGGATCGTCCGTTGTGTAGGAGGCCAACTCCGCGCGGTGAAGCGCGTACAACTCAGCCACGATCTCAGGGTGACGCCACCAGCAGTCCGGGACGACCGACGTCGTCAGTTGGTAGGTGGCCACGAGCCATCGCACCCACGCAAATAGCGATCGCCATGCCTCCTGTGATTGCTCGGTCGTCATCTCCCGCCAGCGGCGGGTCACGGACTTGGGCCCAGCCTGTCCGGCAAATGCCGACCTGAAAAGTTGTGCAGTAATCTCGTCGTCCCCAAAGGAACCCGAGGAGGGAACATCAAACTCGTCGACGTTGTCACGGCTATGCATCAGGAGCCCCTTCGGTCTTCTGTTGACGCTGCTTGTGCCCGTCGGCCAACAGGCGCTCCATCTCAGCCTTCAGGCGGCGCAGTTCCCCGGCGTCCTTGCGCTTGTGCCATTCCAGGAGATCCAACAGAATAGGCCGCGTGCGCCGACCCAGCATGAGTGCGGTGCCAGCTGGGAGGCGTCGAATCTCGTCCAAGGCGATCACCGGACGGTCGCGAAGCTGTTCGCCGTCCTGCCGGCCCTGTGACGACCAGGAACGCGTGGTGAGCGTCAAGCTGCGCTCGCCGAGCAGACCGGCGAGCGATCGGAGGTCGTGTTCGTCAGATCCGCCTCCGAAAATCACCTTAATGATGGCGGAGTCCCATATTGTTGACGCTTCATCGATGGACCAGCCCGAACGGGCCTGAGAAAGGGATTGGAGGACGACGAGGGTGGAGATGCCGATGCCGCCGCCATCAGCCAGCGCCACGGGGAGGCCCGGCCAGGGAGCCAGGTTGGCGATCTCATCGAGTATGAGGGACAGCGGCGGCTCAAGCCTGCCGCCTGGCGAAACGAACGCCATTTCGCGTGCCGCGCTGTCAATGTCGTCGATCAGGGCGGACAGGTATGGACCGGCAGCAGCCGCGCCTGCGCGCGTGCCGATCAAATAGAGCGTGCCCCGTTCCCGAATGAACGCCTTCGGATCAAACTCCTCGGACTCATCCTGCGGGTTCAGTGCAGCCAAAACCTTCGGTGAAGACAGCGGGGCAACCGCTGCCGAGACACCGATCCAGGAGTTCGAGGTATTCCGCGGGTCGTCTTCCAGGATTCCCATCAGGTCTGACTGCCAACCAAGCGCCGCGCCTGGCGTGCCCAGGACTTCCAGCGCTTCCCGGGCAAGCACAGGGCTGGAGGACCAGCGTCGGAATGCAGCCACTCCCTCGCCGGACAGGGCAGCAGCATGGAGCAGGCATTGGAGGACGATCAGCGAGCGCTTCTGCCACGCAGCGTTTTCGCCCTTCATCTCCGTGTCCGCGGTAATGACCAGCGCTCGCCGGGTGGCAACGTCCGGGTCCTCACATCCCCGCACCGGTGACCAGCGGAGGGACGACGGCAAGCCTGACATGCCTTGGGGATCGAACACCGTCACCGGGCGCCCGTCAGAAGCCCTTGCCTTCATGGTCACTACAAGGTTGTCAGCCCGCGTAGACGTCGTTACGACGGCACCGGGCGCGTCGAGGATCGCGTTGATGACCACGTAGAGGCCCTTGCCGGACCGGGGAGCACCCTGGATCACCATCGATTCTTCAGTGGAAACGTGGACCGTGACGCCGCGGGATCGACCCAGGGTCCAGGACAGATCCTGCACCGAAGGCTTCACCAGTCCCGGGCGCGTGAACTTCCCCCGCTTCTGCACCGCCCTCGCCCCAAAGTCGTGGACGATTTCGGCGCGACGGGCAACGCCGTCCCGGTTCAGGATGTCCTGCCGGAGCCATGCCCCCGATTGCTTCCACCGCCTCCACGCAACCAGCGCAGCCACGGCGAGCGCTCCGACCAGCAGCAGGGCCGGAGCCAAGATCCACCAAACGCTGTCCGTGCCGACTGCGCAGTCCCCACTGCGGATGACTATCCAGTCCATCCTGTTGGCCAAAAGTCCGACGACGGCACCCGGGTTGAAGGGCGACGGCGGCAAGGCGCCGCAGTGCCAAGAGGTCGCGAGCTGCGCCGCGGCCTGCACCAACGCGCAGAGACATACGTAAGCCGCCGCTCCAACGAGAGCAGCGGTGCAGAGCGGATTGTCGATGGCAGCCCGGGAACTCACTGGCTGTCTCACAGCATCCTGCCGTCAGTCCCGAAAACGTCCAACTCGTCCGTTGTCACCCGGTTGGCAACGATGAAGGAGCGGTTGCCGACCTTCCAGAGACCGACGCCCTTCGGAAGATTCTCAACGTGCTCGCACTCGGCTTCGGTAAGGCCCAGCGCTTCCTTGGTAAGCCGCATTGCGTCGTGCTTCTGGCGGTAGATGATCCTGGTGTCGGCTTCGGTGAGGAGACCCAGGGCTTTCTGCCGATGTCCGCTGGTGCTGTCACCAATCTCGTTGAGGTCAGCGACTTTATGCATAATCAGCAGGTTGGCGATGCCGTAAGTTCTGGCCAAACGCCACTGTTCGCTCATCTTCGCCAGCATGTAAGGATCAGCGAGCATCCGCCAACCTTCGTCGTAGACGACAAGGCGCTTGCCGCCGTCGGGATTGGTGATCGCCGCCTCCAGCCAGGTAGCGCCGCAAGCGGCCGCTAATGACAGGGCTTGCTCCGAAGCCCCAATGAGCGCCGAAGTGTCCATCACCATCATTGGGGCGTCCGCGTCGAAGGCTACGGTGGACGGAGCATCAAACATGCCCTCGAGATCACCGGACACCGTGCGTCTAAGGGAATGGCTGACGGCGGTTCCGCCCTCGACCCCGACGAGAGCTACCATCTCCTTCGACGGTCGCAGCAAATGGTCAAGCACCATGGGCAGCGTGGGGTTGGAGTTTTCCGCCATTGTTTCCATGAGGGCGATATCCAAGGCCGTGTGCTCGACGGGTCGGAGCGGCATTCCTTGACGCATGAGGGAGACAAGTGCCACCAGGAGATACCGGCGCCGCTGGCGAACAACAGCCTGCCACTGTGCTTCAGTGAGGGCGCTCGACCGCGGCCCCGCATCAAGCGGGTTCACTCGTGCGGGACGGCCGGGACCAACGGAGATGACTTTGCCACCGACAGCTTTGGCGACGGCGACCCACTCACCCTTGGGATCAGAGGCGACGGCGGCTTTCCTGCCCAACGTAATGGACCGCGCCACGAGCGACTTGCCGCACATCGATTTGCCTGTGCCGACGGTTCCGATTACGACGATGGATGGGCCGCTGATGATCCCTTTGTCGTAAAGGATCCAGGGATCGTAGGAGAAGGCTCCTGACCCAAAGACGTCGGTTCCGATGTAGGTGCCTTCATGCCCCAGCCCCGATTCGGTAAGAAAAGGGTAAGCGGCCGCGAAAGTCATGGTGGAGGCGCGGTGCGGCGCTGGACGTAACCGGTGCGGGCCCCGGAGCGAGTTCGGTTCTCTACTCCCCCAATCGCCCGTCAAGCGAAACTTCTGAAGTCCCGGCTGTTCATGCTCCGACGGAGCACTCGCCCGCCCGGACTCCTGCGGTGCCGGCCGGCGTCGTGCTTTCCGCTCGTTCCAGTTCTTGTCAGATGGAAGGTATTCGAAAGTGGCCCTGGTCGTTTTCATCGCAGTCCTCTTCCCAGTGGCAGGCCGCTGGCCACAAAGGCCGCCCACTGCTGTCCGTACAGAAGGCGCAGTTCCACGAATGCTCCGGCGGCGGCGGACTCAAGCTCCAGGCGGTGCCGCGCCAAGTCCTCCAGTGAAGTCGCTGTCACGGTCATGTACGCGGCCGGACGGACGTCACCGTGACCGGCGACAATCTCTTCCTCCCTCTGTGTCACCTCTTCTTCCTCGGCCCTTTGCTCACGCGTGAGCGGCCTGTCGAAGCGCGCGTTGATGCGGCGACGGGTCTCATGGGCTTCCTGGGCTGAACGGATGTCGCGAAGGGCTTCAGCAGTAGGTACCGCCCGAATAACCTCGGTGAAGGTGTGGCGGAATTCGCCCACATAGATCAGAGGGTGGAGGAAGCCCGGGAAAACTTTCTGCCGCGGCCATTCAGCAATCCAAAAGGTCTGGTGGAAGCCGGAATCCGTCCGCAAGTACGTCCAGTGCTCCTCAACGCCCATCGGGCCGCGTCTCGTGAGATCATCCGTAGACTCTGCCGCTGGTGCACTCGACGCCGAAGCTGTCGCGGCCATCGCTTTGCCGTCGGGCAAAAGGGCAGGATCGAAAGCGCCGCGAATGATGGCAAGCAACCCCGCCTCGCCGAACCATTCCTCGACTTTGACGTTGTGAGTACCCAGCGACGTTCGTATCGCATCGACTTCGAGCCGCAGGACGTGTTCAAGGCCGGTGACGCCCCCGCCCGACTCCCTGATCCGCCGTCGCGCCTTGCTCGTGTCCAGGACAACCGCGACGACCAGCTCATGGCTCATGGCTTAGCCGGCGGCCCCCAGTAAGTCCTCGTATGCACGTTGACCCCATCCAGAGTCTTCCTTGTCTCGCGCCGGCAGAGCATTCTCCCTGTAGAAGTCCCAGAGGGACGATGACGGGTAGGGCACCGTGTAGTCCTGGATGGCGATGCGGGCAACGCTTTGCCGTTGGGCCATGCCGGCCTGAACGCGTGACCAAGCCTGGACTGCCCACGCTTTATCGTCAGCATCCAGGAGAGCGAACGACCGCGTACTGCACCGCAGCACCGCGATTACCTCCTTGCCGTGTCCATCGACCAGGAAGCATTCCCCACGGACGGTCGTTCGAATCTCCAGACTGCCCAACCCACCCGGAAGGGCAAGTCGGCTTACGAGGCGTGGAGCTTCAGGCTTTGCGAGAAACCTCGTCTGGCCCGCAGCTGCGCGATAAAAGAACGTCGCGATCTGTTGTGCCCAGACTGGATATGGGACACGGGAGTACTGCAGGATACCGAGCAGAATGAGCGCAAGCCAGATGGGCCCAGTGGTGAACAACCCGACTGGACCGTGGCTCGCCGAGGCAACGATGGCGACGGCAACTCCCCCGGCGACGATGAGCAACTGGTACCACTTGAGCCCGAGGAAGAAGCCTCGGCGTTCGTACCTTGGGAATTTGACAGCTTCCAACGCGCGCCCGTCTTCAGACATGAGGGGTGCCTCCCTTCGGAGGGTCAATTCTTGGTGGCTGGGGTTTCGGAGGTTGCGGGCTCGACGGTCCGGGGGTGTTAGCGGGAGGCCGCCCTCGCGGTCCCGGTTCTGTAGGTGTGCTCTGCCGGGCTGGCGCTGGAGCAGCGCCGCCTTGGCTTCTCGGACTCTCACGCACGAACCCTGTGGGTTCCGCGGACTGCGCTGCACCCGGTGATCCGGTTGACGATCCTGTCTTCAAGGCTCTCTGTCCTCCATCGGGGCCCGGTGAGGTCAACCCGGCGGGCACAGGAGGAGCTGACACCTGTGTCGGGAAGACGTTACGGCTCGAACTGATGGGCCGTGTCATGGCGGAACGACTCACCATGTTCGCGAGAGTCAGTCGGCCGCCTGCCTGCCGACTGATTTGCCGGGCCGCAACACTGGTGCTTCGCGACAGAACGTGGCCGCCGCCAGCCGTTTGCGCGGCTGCAGCCAGTTCCCCTCCAGCGAAGCTCACGAGGCGCAGGGCCATCATGGGTGCCCCACATGCGAGGGCCATGCCTACGGTTCCGGCTGCCAAGCCCGCGAAGGACTTGGAATCGGCAAAGAGCTTTACGGCGACGGCCAAAACTGTTGCAGCCAAGGGCTTGGCCACAACCAATGCGATGACGACCTCACACCAGCGACGAGCCCAGGATTTTGTCTTGTCCCAGGGCAGCAGCATGAGGGCCACTGGCGCGACGGCGGCGAGTACAACGACGGCAAACGAGCGGAAGATCATCGAGCACATCAGGATGAAGGCGAGTATCCAGACGACTACTACGGCCATCATGGTCACCACCGCCGCGCCTGCAGGGCCGCCGGTGTTTCCCGGAGCCAACGAGACCAGGTTCCATTCCCGGCCACTTCCCTGAGGCGCTCGTTCAAAGCCGAAGAGCCGCATGAAGACGAGATAGGGGTCGGAACCAATCGATTGGAGCAGGGCGGCGGATGCCAGGTCCGTTGCCCGCGTCAACTGACGGACAAGGTAAACGGCGGCGCCCACCAGTGGAATGGCGACGGCCCCGCCTATCATCGCCCTTCCAATGCGTCTGGGTTGCTGGCTGATAAGCCCCGAGAGCAGCTGCATAATCATTACGACGGCGAGTGGAGTCAGCATTACAACCACCCACCAGCTCGTGAGTCCCTCGATGGACAGCCACTGGGAGTCGTCGACGTTCGACACAGTGAAGGCACCCGTGATGAAGGCCCACAGCCACGACGCCATGTTCTGCAGAATGTTTGCGAACAGTGACGTGACCGCGCCAAGGGCGTTGTCGTTTGCCTGTGACACCAAGCCGCATCCGGGCGGCCACCATCCATTGAGATCGCACTCAACGGGCATGACCTAGAACCCGAGAGGGAATGCGGTCTGCGACCAGAGGATGTAGCCGTTGATGCCGCCAAGGATGGCAGCCACGGGCCCTGTCCAGAGGAGGATCACGCCTCCGCTGGAAGCCAGGCGCGACGATTGGCTCAGCTTGCTTACCAGCAGCAGGGCTGCGCCGATGATCGCCACGATGGCGATGATGATGAAAGCGCCGACCAGGATGCCGCCGCCAATTTGTTTGAGCGATTCAAGGAAGGGGAAACTCGCGTTCGGCGTGATTCCTGGGTCCACCGCTGCCAGAAACATGGGTGCTCCGTCCGTCGTATTCCATGGAGTGAGCAGATGAGCTCACACGTTCATGGGAAGAGCGGAAGGGAGCGACATGACTGATTCTCAAATATGTAGGTGCAGCCAAGAAGCACTGGACATGCAAAGCTCCAATGTTCATTCAATTGCGCAGTGAGTCTGGCCCGAACTGATGGATGATCGGCCACGGACATTGCAGGTAATTCGGGACATCGGATGCAAACACACCCAACGAGATGCGACCTGAATACTCTAATCGAAGATATATTCGAACTGTAGGGTTTGCAAGTTAGCAAAGTGGCCGCAAAACCGAAGGAACGGCAATGAGTGCAAGGTCCCAAATCGAGTGGACGGGGGCAACATGGAATCCCGTCACGGGCTGCGACCGCGTAGCGACTGGCTGTGATAACTGCTATGCACTCACGCTATCGAAGCGATTGAAGGCAATGGGTGCAGAGAAGTACCAACACGACGGTTCACCTATCACTAGTGGACCCGGTTTTGGTGTCACCATTCATCCACGAGCCCTACGCCAGCCCTATTCTTGGAAGGCGCCGAAGGTCGTGTTTGTGAACTCAATGAGCGACTTGTTCCACGCCAAGGTTCCAATTTCCTTCGTGAGGGACATTTTTGAGGTGATAGCCGCTACGCCCCAGCACACCTATCAGGTTCTGACAAAGCGGTCGCACAGAATGGCTCGGATAGCTAGTCAGTTAGACTGGCCACAAAATCTCTGGATGGGTGTCTCCGTCGAAAATCAGGATGTAGTGGACCGAATTGATCATCTGCGACAGGTGCTTACCGCCGTCCGTTTTCTGTCGTGCGAACCGCTTATAGGCCCGATTGAAGCACTAAACCTGGATGGCATTCACTGGGTCATCGTTGGAGGTGAATCGGGGCCTAACCATCGGCCCATGGAATCAGGGTGGGTGGAAAGTATCCGCGACCAATGCCTTGAAGCAGAGGTGCCATTCTTCTTTAAGCAATGGGGTGGGAGAACTCCCAAGCAGAATGGAAGAACTTTAGGGGGGCGCATATGGGACGCGATGCCCTCCAACGTGCCTCAGGCCCTGTAAAGCCAACCTCTATCCAAGCGGGCTGGAGGTTTTCGAATCAGACGAGCGCTGTGGAGATTTGCCACCGCTTTCCTGAGTTCCCGGGCGCCTGCGGTGCCCAGCGTCAGTCCGAATGCTGCTTCCATGTATTCCCCTAGCGCCAGACTTGAACGCTCGGACAGCAAAGATCGCAAGTTCGTTTCAATAGTTTTCACAGCTTCAGCGGACAAGCGGCTGTCCTCCGATTCACGGTCTGGGAACACATCTAGATCAAACAAAGCCATCGGATCGCTATGCCTTTCGGCATATCGCTCCCAATGGGCGTACCTCCACTTCCTATGCGCTCGTGCGGCTGCATCAATAAATGGAAGCTTCGCAGCATCATGGGAATGAAATAGCATCAGGGAAAAGAAGGGTTGTGTGGTACGTTCCCGACGCACTGGCACGGACAGAGCATTCACTCTTGCCCTAGTTGAAACGATTTGTGCGTAGCGCTCTGCAACCTCCATAGCTGCTTCTGCGGCCGACCGATATTCACCCTGGTCGTCTATCGCCTTTCGGGCCGTCCGAAAGCTTTCGTGCCACCAGTCGCCCCCAAGGAAACGGTCAGCCGTCTCTAGCGTGTGCTTACCGTTGGCGCCATCCATCGCTCTGGCGGAGTTGAGAAAGCCCCCAAAACGCCACACGGCCTCGATATTGAAATTGAGCAACACCTCTGTTGAAGCAGCACCGGGGCGGCGCAGGATTTTGTCAATCAACAGGTCTGCTGACAGCGCCGTCCCAAAAGGGTCTAGAAAGATCAGTGCAGGGCGCCCCTCAATGGCGTTCAGCACCGTGTCCATCCGGTCTTCCAATGTGCCATGCAGGGGCCCAACTACGTCTACGCCTTCACCTTCCGCGGAAACCACTTCGGACAGACGGCTCGCATTCGTCGCCAATTTTTCGACGAAAACGCAACGGAGTTTGGACGTAGGTACTTTCAGCGCTGCACGCATGGCTATGACCGGCGACCCGTCCTCGCTCCCGTCGTAGCGGCCACTACCGGCGTATCCGTCGACGAAGGCGACCCCTTGGGGATTGAACGATCCGAGCTTTGCAGCCCAAGGAGTGAGGTAATCTTCGAGCAATTTGTGCTTGAAAATTGCAGCGGGTTTCTTCTCTCTAAAAAACTCTCGGCTGTTCCCCAATGCTCTCCGTCCGTTGGCTGCGGCTGTCAAATTCGAGTAGATGGCATCTCAGGTATTTGCTCTCGCCCTTCGTATAGGAGGACATCGACATACAACCAATCCTGCCAGATCGCCGGACAGTATTTCTCACCGGAATATCGTGTTGCCCTTGAGCTGAATAGTCGCCCCACCTGAGCACCCCATTTGGTGAAGACTTTGCTCCGTTACACCATGCAACAATTGTGCAGACGATTCATAGTAAGGCGGAGATGAGTAAGACGACCCCACCCCGTGAACCCTCAAGCGGCTGCCCATTTGTACGATATGCCCGCTTCCGCTGCAAGTGGAGTGGAAGCGTCGGCGCATGGTGACTCCTCGCTTTGTGGTCGCGAGCAGAGACGCCTGGCCCATAAAGACACGGGGTACGTTCACCCTGGTCATCGACATGTGGGACGACTTCCGCTTCCGGACCAGCTACATGCTCTATTACGGCACCGGAAGCGCGACAACTGAGATCGGCGCCGTGAAGATTGCGTCTAGAGGGATGAGAAAAGGAGACCCTCATACGAAATTGCCGAGCAGCTTCAGCCAACTCACCGGCGACTTCTACTCCCTCGGACAGGACCGCGAATACTATGAAGCGCTGGCAAACCTTCCGAACGGCGTCGGCCGCCCAGCGCTTCGCGCGCTCAGAGACCTCGCCGAAAATCTTGACATCTTCGACGATGTGCAGGACGAGCCCGCTCTCGAAACCTCGCTTCTTCGATCGGTCCCGAAACAAACTGTGGCCGTCCAATTTAATCGGATCATTGAGGGGCGAGCCCCACTAACGCCCTACCGGTTCAGTTACTCATTTCCGCATGACTCGGCCTCTCCCCCTCTTGAACTCGATTTCGCGGTTCACCTCGAAGCCATGCCATCAACAAATGTGCACGTTCTCATCGGCGCTAACGGAGTAGGCAAGTCGAGCTTGCTTCGCGATTTTGTTCAAGCGGTAAGCGCTTCAACCGGTGCCTCCGGGACGTTCCATGACCTGGCGGCGTCAGACTTTTCCGAGGACAAGAAAGCGGTTCCGTTTGCAAACGTCGTACACGTAGCCTTTTCTGCGTTTGACCGCGACATCCTGGATCCGCAGGACAGCTCCTTGGACGTTCATTCTGTTGGCTTGGCAAGCGCGGCTGACGAGTCGCTCGACACCCAGTTCGCCAAGAGCCTCCGCATTTGTGCCCGGGGTCCTCGACGAAATCGCTGGCTTACGGCCGTAAGAACGCTGGCCGTGGCCGATGGGATACTTGCCGATGCGAATCTCGACCGTCTTATCGGTTCTGAGGATGCTGAAGCAGCATTCGCCGCGATGAGTTCCGGCCACAAGATCGTCCTCCTGACGGTAACGCGACTGGTCGAGCTTGTTGAGGAGCGTTCCCTCATACTCGTTGACGAGCCCGAAACCCACTTGCACCCCCCACTTTTGTCGGCATTGACGAGAGCAGTCTCGGATCTCGTCGTTGACCGGAATGGAGTTGCCATAATTGCCACGCATTCACCTGTAGTGCTGCAGGAAGTGCCGCGCTCATGCACGTGGATGCTCCAGCGGAGTGGCCATGATCTTCGTGCCTCCCGGCTCGGTACCGAGACGTTCGGTGAGTCAGTCTCCCGCCTCACTTCTGAAGTCTTCCATCTCGACGCTAATCGGACCGGATACAACCAGGTACTCCGCACATTGCTCGAACAAAACAACGCCTCGGCGGAACTAGTCATGGACGCTCTTGGAGGGCATCTGGGCAGTGAGGGACGCTTCGTTCTGAGCGCCCTCGGCTACCAACGAGAGGAAGACCGTGTATAGCCTGAGTCCTCCGTCAACCACCGCCTCGGACGCCTATTCCGCCGCAGTGGAGACTATCAAGAAGAAGGTCGATCGCGCGCCCTATACTGCTGCAGCAGCGACGGTCCAAGCGAAGTGCGATGCCTTCGAACTCCTCGCTAGAAACGGTCAGTTTGAACTAGCAGAGAGCAGTGCCTTCGATATAACCGGACTCCTTGGTTCGGCAATGGTCGAGCTTTACGACAAACAATTTAGTCGCAATCAGGGCGCGGAGGCGATTCGTGATGGGATCAAAAATGCGGCAAAGAATGCGCTCTGCCCGTACTGCGGTGAGGGTTACGCGACAGAGCTAGATCACTATCTACCAAAAACCAAGTTTGCGGGCACAACCGTACACCGAGCGAATCTGGTACCCGCCTGTGGCGACTGCAACTTCGAAAAACGTACCTATAAGCCGGGTCCTGATAAACCTGCAGTACTTCACCCATACTTCGATACAGCCTTCGGCATTCCTTGGTTGACCGCAAGTGTCATCAGCGGACCGCTCGGGACCCCAGTCGTCGATTTCGGGGTCTGCCTCCAGAACCCTTACCCAGAACTTGAGGCACGGTTGAACCAGCACATGACTATCTTCAAGCTTTGGAAAAGGTTTGGAACATGGGCCGCACAAGCCTTGGACAATTTCGATATGCTCCTGAGGACCCCCTACGGACAATCCATGACGCTGGAGCGAGCCCGTGAGCAGCTTCATGTGACGGCATTGCAACAGTCTGGGGGCCGTGTGAATTCATGGGAAGGAGCAACTCACTCGGCGATGCTCGATAGCGAGTGGTATCTCTCCAGTTACTTGAAATTAAAGTGACGCCCCGCGCTCTAGTTACGGAATATTTTTTCCGAGATCGGTGACTGCTAGGACGCTTGCATAATCAGTCAGAGCCTACGTGGACGCAGACCGCGCCGCTATTTCACGCACCAGCTGGACGGGCGTGCGGGAGCGAAGCTGTCAGCATGAGGTTCGGAACAGTTCTTCAGCTCCCCAACAGGTCGAAATAAGCTGTGCCGGTATTCCAGCTAATCGGATGCAGCAATGTGCCCGCGGCAGGATTGAGGGCGCTCCACATCGTGCCGTCGCCGGCGTAGATGCCTACGTGCCCCCAGTTACCGGGACCCTGAGGATTCTGCACTACCAGGTCTCCAGGTTCTGGATCATCTGTTCGGACACCCACACGCCACTGTTCCACCCTTGGCAGTTCGATACCGGCCTGCCTGTAGACCCACTGAACATACCCGGAGCAGTCCCAGGCCTTGAAAGCCGTGCCGCCCCAGACATACCGGCCGCCGAGGCCTTCCTGTGTAAACCGCAAGATGTTCTGGCGCAGCTGGCTTAGGTTCCCCACCTGTCCGACATTTTGATTCCCTGCAGTAGGTCTCAAACAAGATGCAGGAGCTGTGTCGCTTTCCAAGGCAGCAAAAATTGCTGTCGCTGTCGGCTCCCACTGTGCATACAACTCCGGAAAAGCAGAGACCTGAACCGCCTGCGCAGCCCGCCCCTTATCCATGGCCTGCCACCCGGGGACATCCAACAGCCCATGTGGACTTCCATGGTTGGGACCTGTCGGTCCGCCGTAGAACGCGCGGGCATTGTATGAGGCGTCCATTAGCTCGGATACACTGCCCCACCCCGCAGCCGGGCGTTGTTGCGCCGACCCAATTGAGTCGTGGTCCGTCCCGATACCGTCATTGGGGAGGGTAAGGGAACCAGGCACTGCCGGGTTCGCAAGCATGCGAAGGCCCGATTCTTGAAGCGCCATCATGATTGCGATGATTTGTCCGGAACGCGGCACACCCAGTTGCTTCCCCACCGAAATGTAAGCCCGCGCCACGCCCTCTTGACGAGGCGTCAATACGTAGAGCAGCTTGCCAGCGTCGCGGACTTCCACGCCCCCAGTAGTTCCCGCGGTCACTGCACGACTGTCCGCGCTACCCGGAGTACAAGCAACAGCACGCTCTCCAGTCGCCTCGGCAAGTACAGCCACGACGCCAACAAAGGCCATCAGCCCGCCGAGTACGACGACAGCTACAACGGCGGTAACGATCTTAAGTAAAGCCCGTCGTCGTGCCACGACGGCAATCGCTGCCAGAGCTGGCATCAGTAGACGATCCGCTCGGCGGTCGCATAAAAACCAACCATGGCGCATCGATCAGCCGGAGCGGTGACCGCTGGCGGACAATTGACCATCACGGTAACTGGCGCTGCGTAAGCATTCTGGCCCGCGGTCGACTCGTCCACAACCTGGACGGTCACCGTGCACACGTGAAGGCCCTCCCAAGGGGCCGGGTACTCCTTGACCTTAGCCAGTTCGCGGTCGCAACGGACGGCTTCAGCGGTACCGGTTCGCCGTGCAGACTGTCCTGTCAGGACAGTGAAGCTCCCTGCGGTCACGCCAGTCCCCTCGAACTCCCGCACCAGTGCGGACAATGGATTGGACCCATCAGGGAGAAGCGCCCACCAGGACCGCACCCGCGCATACACGTCGGAATACGACGACGAGCGACTGTCCCAGGTGTAGATTCCCTGCGCCGCCGCCAAAGCAAGTGACCGGTAATCCCTTGTGCTCGGCAGCTTGCCATCCGTTGCGGCGGTCGATGATTCCTCAATGATCGGAGCTGCGGTGGATTGGACGTGAAGTGGCGCTGAAGCCGACGGCGTCCCCGCTGCTGGAACCGTTGCTGGCGTCAACGGCGCCGCTTCCCTACCAGAGCGATCAGACGGCCAAAGCAGGAAGAGTGCGCCGCCTATAAGCAATGCAACGATCCCCACAGCGAACCAACGTTGACGGCCAAACTCTCGAATCGAATTCATCGCCCAGCTCCGATGACGACAATCATGGCCTACACCGCGGGCCTGTTCGCTTCGTGCTGGAGGACACGCCAAGCGGCACGATACAACTGCCGGGCAAAGCCGATATTCACGGCGATGTATCTCTCGGTCACGCCCAGCTCACCCGCCAGGGCTGCCATTTGCGTGGATCGGTCGGGTCCCCGCAATCCGGGACGCACAATGGAGGCAGCAACTCGCCGAAGCACAGCGGTGGGAAGGCAGTCGGCGGCCATTTGGCAAAGGTCATCAAGGTCGATCTCAGGGTTGGGACGGCAGTTCAATGCCGTGCTAATTGTCTGGGCGGTCTGCCGGACGACCGTCACGGCGTGCCACCGGCGCCGGTCTTGGGGAGTCGGAGGTCCATAGTGGCGCGGCCCGACGAGACTGAACACAGCGAGATTCCAGGTTTCCTCAGTCACGCTCCGGTGGACCAGATCCAACATCGCCTGCGCCCACGCCTGGTCGACACAGCCTTCGGTGCTGCCCAAAAGCGAGCCAGTATCGATGGCTGCGAGAACCTCAGGCGAGGTTTCCGTGGTCGTGAAATCTATGAGCAATGGCAAAGTCCGGTGACTTAGTTCTCGCCGGATGTGCGCAGCACAGATCTTGTTGCAGACACCCTGAACCCAGGCTTCAAATGGAATTCCGGGAAGTTCTCGGTATTTTCCCTTTGCTACCCCGTCCCAGACGGCGACGCGGATGTCCTGCATGACGTCGTCAACATCGCAGGATCGTCCGATTCGTCCCAGCCGGGAAATGACGTAGCGGTTCACGCCATCCACGGCGACCAGAATCCGGTCGATTGGGACGACGGGCTCCCCCGCTTGAGGAGCGCCTCGCAATGAGACATCCACTCCGGCAGTAGTCGTTGGGTGACGCTTGATTTGATGCGCCTCGGATTCAATTTCCATGGCTTCACCGCTTTGATGTTCAGATCGAGTATGGGCGGCGCCGTGCAGGCGGCTCCGGTGCGTGGATTCGTAGATCCAACAACGATCAGTAGAAGCTATGGAATTTATTGTCAAAGATACTTAAAGTATCGTCAAGAGTGCTGATCTTACTTTTTCGGATTTCTTCGGGAAGAATGGCGCTATGCCGAGAATTACGCAACCGCACGACGCAGCCTGGTCGGCCGACGTCGAGGCTGCCGTCGCGACTTTCGGCAACAGATCGCGCAACGAGATCCTCCGGTTCCTTACCGCCAGCGGGCCTGCAACCCGCGGCGACATCGTCGCGGCTGTCAGCGCGGGCGACCCCAGCGTGGCCAAACATCTCGCAGCACTGGAGGAAACGGGTGTGGTGATGGTCGACGTCGAGCCCGGGCGAAGGCATGGACGATCACCTCGGTACTCCGCAAACCCTGCCCGAATCAAGGAGCTGCTTGACGCACACCTAAAGTACTTGCTGGAGGAACACCAGTAGCCGAAAAGCGATTAGCCGGACTGCTCGGGCGGCTGTGACGGTTCGGCCTGGGACGAAGCCGCTGCACGCTCGCCCTCCGGCCGCCGGATGATGTCCCTGTTCAGGTACTCCGTGATAGCTCGCAGTGTCTCCGGCGATACGTCTCCAAGGGTTCGGGTCGCAAAAGTCTTCACCCTCGCAGCCCGCAGGGATCGGACGAACTCCAGCTGCGAATCGATGTGCTGGGGCAACTCCCCAGAATCCGCGTCCAAGAGATACGCAGGATCCACGCCGAAAATTTCGGATAATGCGCGCAGTAAGGTGGGGTCGCTCACCAATCGCCCGGTCCCGTCCTTCATGTAGAACCAGCGTGCCCTGGAGAGCTTGATTCCTCTGTCCGCCAGCTTCTCGTGAACCTCGCGGAATGTAATTGGCTGCCCTCGTTCTGCCACGGCGACGTCGAGAAGCAGATTCAGGCGCCGGGCCAGCTCAGCTTGGGGAGACAAGGCAGTACCAGAAGGGCGTTCGTCGTTGCCGGACACCGCCCACCTCCCCTCCACTGCGATACCGCATTGAGACATTACGTGATGCTCAGTATTCCGTTGCTTTACCTCGTGTGCAACGAGAGCCTTCAACGTCTTCCGCGGGCTCACCTAGGGGCGTATTGTTCTGCTGTAGACCCGTCTACAGCATGGTCCCCGGAAGTGAGTTTTCATCACCAGGTTATGGTCTCCATGGCGAACATTATGATGCACCGGACGCGAAGCCAGATCATCCGCTTCTTGATTGCCCATGGGCCGGCAACGTGCCACGACGTGGCTGCCGCTCTGGATGTTCCTTCGCCTTCCTTGCACAGTCACCTGGCCCTCCTTCGTGAAGCGGGCATCCTGACACTTGCGTCAGAACGGTATGAGGCCGAAGTGGAGGAGATCCAAAGGCAGCATGCGCGCTTTGCAGCTGAGCTTCAACCTTCGAGCACGGACGGCAAGAATGTCGTCGCCGAAGTTTCTCACCATTCGATGTCGCCATCCCGCTCCGAAAGCCGTCCCGGAGCATCGAAGTGATGCGAGTGAAAGGGGCCGGACTTAAGTCATCCCAAGGCACCAACCGGGCCGGGGCGACGGCTTGCCATCAATCCCCACCGGCGACGGAAATTGCAAGTATTCGCGACAGCATCATGGGTAGTGCAACCACGACGTGCACCTCAGCCGTTGAGTATGCACCGTCGAGCAGCGGCCGACTGTGGGCGGCGACCAGCTCCAGAATGCCAGATTGGTCGCTATCATAAAGCTTGGCGAGGTTTAGCAAGAACTTTTGTGTGAGACAGTCTCCATGACGGACTGGATGTCCGACAAAACTACATTTGCAGCAGGCCGCGCCGAAATCATCCAGCCAGTGCCAAGCACCTGCTCCATGGTTCTACGAGACCTCGCCGCGCGGCAGCTCCCCGCAGCGCCACAGTTTGGGTGATACCAGCGGTTAGCCTCAAATGATCGAGACAAGGGGCTGCATTCGCTCGACGGGAATGCAGCTCATCGCCATGTTTCCGGCGCCCATCGCCTCGCTCCGGCTTAACCCCTCAGGAGACGAGGTACTGGGTAGTCTGTAAAGAACGTCCCTATCCAAAGCGGCGGTCGAGATTCACACAATCGAACGGCCGCCCCCCTTGCGGTTGTTTCAGCGGTTCCCGTGAAGTCGCTTCCGGAAAACCTGCCCCACTCCCCCAGAACCAGTCTGCCGCGCACTCCCCTCTGCCGGCACCCGCGGGCCCAGATCACCTCGGCGAGCCCGACCACGGACAGCGAAGACGCCACGACTGCGGCGAGTCGCCAGACGATTTCCAAAGGATCCTGGCAACACTCGTCATCCCGTCGCCTGGAATGATTCTGAACACGAGGAGGGTTAGATGTCGGGACGTTCGGGTATTTGTCGGCTGCCCGCCGGGCTACCGGAGGCGCTCCCTCACAGCCCTTTTTCACTCCCGACAACAGAGATTCGTTGCTGTTGGCCCTGTGGAGGCTGCTCAGTCTTCAGCATCGCCTTCCACAGTGACGGCTTCAATGCCTCCGTCATTACTCGCTACCAGGGTGAGTATCCTGCCGCAGGATACGCATGTCTCCTCATGGAATACAAAGCAGGTAACTTCGCCGCAATGGCACTCGACATTCCAGTAGCCGCACATCGGGCACTGACCGGCGGATACAGGTCCTCCGTCCGCCTGTTCCCAATCGGACCAGTTAACGTCTCCGGCAGGGCAGTTCGGGTTCCCACAATCACCAAACTTCAAGGCAGTCTCGACGTACTCAGCCCACGGCAGAGGTGGCGGCGCTGACACACGGAGGTCTCTCACCTCGATGATGGGGAATGCTCGCTTAGCCCGCGCTCGAGCACCTGACGTAAGTCCGTTTAGGGCATACAAAATACCCCGCTCTACCTGAAGGTCGGCAAGCTTGCCCGCGAATTCATCTATCTTTCCGATACCTAGTGGCTTCCGGTAGTGCTTGCATTCCACCGCAATTCGAATGGAAGAACCGGTGACCTGGCGCTCGATAAGCACGTCGACCTGGCGGTCGACCTCGCTGAGCGCACCCTTCATGGTCACGTTGTGGGCGACTTCCGAGTCGTCCATCTCATTGAGGGCTTCCTGTATGTCCATCTCGTACCGTATCCAGGCCGGTCCGGATTGGGGATCGAGCTCGTGCTCGTCGTCAGTTGAAGTCATGGAATAATCCTGCCCGATGGCGCGCAGCTTGCTGAAACAGCGAGCAGGACGGTATACGGATTGGGCTATAGACAATAGCTCTGCCGCCCGGTAATCAGCGCCAGTCGCTCTACTCACTCAGCTAAAAACTGTACCGACGGCGGCTGATCCAAAGTGGTTCTCGGCTCCAAAGAGCGTTGAGATATCGGTACTCGTTTTTGGCTACTACTTCAGCCTGGCCCCCGGTGGAAACCTGCTCGCCCATAGGCAGTACAACAAAGAGGATAATTCCACCCCTTATCAGTCTATGAAGAACGTCAAAGCCTCCCACGCGTTGGTGCCGACGGAAAATGAGAATATCGCCGATGCGGCTTATCGCGATCCGGGATCCTGCGCCTATTCGTGCTGGCCCGGCACTTCGGCCGGGAAGTCCGAAATTGTCGCAAGGAATTTACCCGACACGAAGTACGGGTTGTTGGGATCCTCCAGCACTTCAATGAGGACGGCATCCCCGTCGCATTCCAGAACCCGGTACTTATCGCCTGTCCGGAGTCTCGGGCCCTCGTCGGCCTGCCCTTCACCTACGACCGTGAAGACTCGGTCCTTGGTGGCACAGTGGGCGTTCCGTTTCCTGATCTCCTTGACGGTCTTCTTGACCCCCGCTTCAAGTCCGCGTCCGACGGCATAGCTGGTGGCCATAACTACGGGCAGGGCCACACGGGGTCCGCCAAGTTTCTTGATCATCGTCACCACGTCCTGGTAGGCGCCCAGATTGCTCATTCATATCCCCCATGTAGTTCGGTTTGGCGATCGTACCAGCACCTGCGCTCCGCTCTTGAGGCTCAGGTAGTTCCTGCGGTCAGAGACCTGCGACGAAGGCGTCAACCGAGATGTACCGGTCCTTGATCCCGAAGGTCTTCCCGCCGAGGTGTTCGCGCACCGGCCCGACGCAACCGTTGTGGCCGAAGGCATTGAGACGCAGAGCAAACTCCAGACGCTGAAGGTTCTGGAAATGGTCACCCGACAGGGGGTTACTTGCTGGGCCACCTACCGCGAAGTCGGCCGACTGGCCCACCTGGAGCGACCAAAACAGGTGAACGGATGATAGCCGCCGGCAACACCCAGGCCTCGCCAGCCAGACAGGCGAGGATCCCAAACAGATTCTTGGACGTCGTGCCCAGGCCGCCTGTCTGGTGTCGGACCGAAAGTGCCGATGTACCCGCAAGTCCGCCCCTAGGGCAAGCGGCCGTTATTGGCGTGTCGGACAGCTGGAGCGGATCACCCGGAAGCCAGGCAGTTGCTCACCGATGACGCATGTTCCGTGCCATACCGCCGTCGTGGCCTCGACCATGCGGCAGGGGGCTTCGCCATCAACCAATTATCCGCGACGCTCAGCCGGTACCTCATCGGAGAATCCTATGAGGTACCGGCTGGCTCTCGCAGGATAACCATTCCCAGCTGACTGCCACTGACGTGAGATCATCCCCGTGACTGCTCAATAGCTTCCGGAGAAGTCATGAAGTCCGGTTGAGCTCGGGTTTCCTGCCCCTCCCTCAGAAGAGAGTGAGCTGGCCTTCGGAGACACCCTTCCAATGTGCCGACCGGTCACGAGCCAGCCAAGCGCACTCGATCGAGCAGAACTTCCGGTTTTGCTTCCACTTCTGGTCCGGCAATGTATAGGTCTTCGCGCACAGCGAATTCTGACAGATCCTGTCGACCGTTCCACCTGCGCGGGCCGCTCGCGAACATTCACGCGAGCAGTGCTTGCGGTTCCTGGCGTCGCAGGCTCGGATCAGATCTGTCCACCGGTACTGGGGGCAGGTCCAATAGACGCGAGGCTGGCGCTCAGTAACTTCGTCACGGGCGCTGCCTTCACGGGGCGAAGGGTGTCGGAAGTTGGCAGAAATCGACTCAGGGGGCAACGGCCAAGCACCCCGTTTCGTCGTGTTACATCTCTTGCAAATGGGCCGGAGGTTGGACAGGCAATGGGACCCACCCTTCGAAATTGGCTTTACGTGGTCCTCTTCGGTCGCGTCAGCGATCCCGCACATCCAGCAGTGCGCGCCCCAAATCGCGAACCTCGCCTCTCTCTGGGTCGGCGTGAAGTCGACAATGATCCCGCCAGGCGCCGCCTGGTACTGGTAGCGGCGGCGCTGGTAGGCGCCCTTGTCTTCCTCGTAGTATCTCCGGCTGCATTTCCTTGCAGTCGTTGGAGAGTCCGTTGCGGTTCTTCCGTTCTCGCGTGAACTGCTCCTCCGGCAGGATGCGTCGGCACACTCCACATGACGCTAGCGACTCCCCCGTTTCCGCCTTCAGCTGCTCGAGCTGAAGGGTTAGAGTACACCGATCTGAGCAATTAGGGTCATCTGCTGCGCGACGCTCCTCAGGTCTGATTTTCGAACAGACAGCGCAGCCCCAGTCTGCGAACATGCAGACCCGGCTGCAGAAGTGCTTACCTATAGCCAGATTGGCCTTAAGGTTGAAGGTGGTGCCGCAATGCTCGCAGACGACGTCACGGCGACCGGCGGCACTACGGCAGGCGACGGAGCAGAACTGGGCAAGCTTTTGACGTGCCTTTCATGGTGAAGGATTCACCGGACTGCTCGCAGGGCTTATAGATACGCTGATGCGCCACATGGTCCCCCTCCGCTTGGTTGCCCTGAATGTATCAGGTGATGTCCCCTTTACGTCTAGACTCTCAGCGACTGGCGGACAAAGGTCTGACAGCCCAGTAGCATCAACGCATCAGAAGCGATCGCAGGGGGCACGGAACATGACCGATTTGGAACAGGGCGAAAGCTACCATTACGCAGACCTACCGTTAACACCGAAGGTCATTGCAAGACTCGCTCCAACGGTGATGCCCAAGCCCCTGTTTCGACGGTCTGAGTTGATCGCAGCGGTCCAGGAGTATCACCGAGGTAACGGTGGAGTTGATGGCAAGGCCGATCTCACTACAGCCACCAAAAGAGCTCTCTCCAATATGGCTCGGGACGGCGCTATTGAGTCCACAGGCGTCCCTGGGATCTGGCGCTGGCTCGTGGCTCCCGACCCCCTGGCCGAGGCTCCCACCGGACTGGACCCAGAGGACGACTCGGAGGAGCTGGACGTCGCAGAGGATGCCATCGAGGAGGGAGAAGGCAGTGGCAGCGTTTACGCCTACTATTTCCCGGGATATAAAAAGCTGGCGGACCTGAAAGGCGATGTGAGATGGCCGATCAAGATTGGGATGACATCACTCAGCCGAGCTTCAATCCGCATCACTGATCAGCAACGAACGGTCATGCCGGAGGAACCGGTGGTCGCGTACGTACGGAGAACAGACACTCCGCTCAAGCTGGAAAGACTTATGCAGGCGGTCCTCTTTTACCGGGGGCAGCAAATTGAGGACGCACCTGGCACGGAGTGGTTCAACTCCAATCCCAATGAAGTGAGAGAGATTGTGGGTTGGATCTTCCAGTCTTCGGGGGATAAGGCATGGGAGAGCTAACGCCCAGCACGTCGGTGGTGTCCGCTTCGATGAAGGTTAGGCTGGCGGGCCTTGAACCGCGCCTCGAGCTCGTGGATCGCGGCCTTGGCTTGGGCATCTGCCAAGACCTTCCGACCCATCACGCCAGTCGCACCCTAAAACCATGTGTTCATCCGATCAAGCGAATCGTCGGCAGCGGGAATGTCCGCGGCCGACCCGAAGAACGCCTCTGCCTCCAACCTGCAGGTCTTTTTCATGCCCTGTATGGGTTCATTCCGGTGAAGGACCCCTGGCATACGACAGCTACGCCCGGACAGCTACCAGATAGCGAAGATCACTCAGAAAGTGCAGAGCCCTTGGTAAGTACGGGCTGCCGTCCCGCCCGCAGCAGCGGCATCAGCCCTTCTTGGCCCAGGCAGGTGCCGACGTGGCGTGCTGGTGCAGGGCCCGCAACGTCTCGACGTTCTCGACGCCCGCGATCAAGAAGGCACCTAACATTGTCATCCGTGAGGTGAGGCGGAACATCTTGCCGTTTTCCACGTCGCCGGCAAACTTCCGCTCTAGGATGTGAGGAATCACCGCGCTGTTGGCGTGGGCCAGACCGCTGCAAGACTTCCACACCTGGAGCCCTGAAAAGCCGTCCCTCTTGGGTACTGCCTTGTCCGCATTCGATATGACGTCAGTTGTGGTGGCGCGCGCTGAGAGATCACGATTCCTGTAGGCAGGGATGGCTTGTTGAAGCTCCCGGAGTCGTTTGCGGACGGCGTCCCCGGATTCGTGCTCCGGTGCAAACACTTTGCCCAGGTTGGCGAGATCCTCATTGTTCTCGTAGGAGATCCGCAGGGACAGGAAGGCTTGTTTATCGACTTTCCCCGCTAGCAGCAGCCAGAGGCCATAAGAGGTTGCTTCTACTGCTGATCGAATCATCGAGTACAGCGCGGTCATTGGCACATCGTTGGCCTTCTCGATGTACTTCACCGATGCGCGCAGGTTGTCGACTGCAACCATGTCAAAGATGGACAGTTGGTTAGACATGGGCTGGTAAGGCGTCAGTTTATCCACTGCAGCCATCCGGCTGCCCTGTTCCGGGTCCCTCAGGCCAGGTTCCTCCAGCAGCGCTTCGATGCGCTCACCGGCCTTCCGCATCAGCCACAATCCAGCCTGTACTTCCTCTTCGGATTCGGTTGTATCCAGCGCATAGACCATGGCAATAACGCTACAACCCGGTATAGGCGAATCGGCACAGATCACGCTGCCTTGACGATCAGCAGCTCATTCCACTCCGTGGTGTAGCGCGGCGACAACGCCTTCATACCCAGTCCGGCGGTTCGACGATCCCCGCGCGCCCGAGACCTCGGAGTGGAGTGGGTGCTGATGTACCAAAGCGGCATGCCTGCCAGGCGAATCGCGGTGGCCACCAGGCCGGCCCGAAGAAGGTCAGTGCGGCGCCGATGGATGCGCTGGAGATGAGGCCGTCACCGTTGTCGAAGAATCCCAGCAGGGCGCCCAGGAGGACGGAGACAACCAGGACCGCAACACCGCCGGCGCCCACCGCGAACAGTGCTGTCATTGCGTACTTTCGGACGGTTGGAGTGTTCCGGCCCCATGTGTACGGAATGTCCACTGCCGCTCTTCACGCGTAGCCGGACCGCCGAAGGCTAGGGTTTTCAGCATCAACAACCGGAAGGAAACCCATGCCTGCACCGTCAGCCGAGCTCGCACCGATTCTGCGTGAGATGTCCGATGAAATCCTCAAGGTGGAACCGAAGGCATCCTTCTTCACCTGGCACATCCTGGAGGAGTGGATTACCACCAAATTCGAGTTCCCGCGGGTCTACATCACGGCCCTCTATGACGACGCCGGCCAATGGATCGGCGGCGAATCGTTCGACGAACCTGCGAACAAGGTGGTGGCCAAGTACCAGGAGCGGCTCGGATGGCAATCGCGGGAGGAGGGCATCGGCTTCGCGTACTCCGTCCAGGAAGCCAAGGAGATCACAGACCTGAAGGGTACAGGAACCCTAGATCCGGAATTCGAAGGACGGCCAGGGCTGGAGATGTTCAGCTACTGACCAGCATCCCTAGCGGACAGCAAAGCGCCTCGGCAGCTTTTCGGTTGCCGGGGCGCTTGCTCATGCACGCCTACTGCATCACAAGGTGCAGGAGACGCAGCTGTCGACCTGCCGTTCCTTCCAGTGCAAGCTGGCGGAGGCGGATGTAGTAGATCGTCTTGATGCCCTTCTTCCAGGCGTAGACCGGGCCTTGTTGATGTCGCGGGTGGGTGGCTGTGTCCTTGGAGAACAGCATCAGTGAGAGGCCCTAGTCCAGGTGCCCGGTCGCGGCGGCGTACGTGTCAATGATCTTCTCGTAGCCGATCTCGTAGGTGTCGGCGTAGTACTCCTCGCTGTCGTCCGTCAGGTACGGCGCCGGGCAGTATACGCGGCCGAGCTTGCCTTCCTTGCGGACTTCGATCTTGGAAGCGATCGGGTAACCTGCAGACCGTCGCCGACTGGGAGCAGCCGAAAGCCTCCGTCCTGGAGTACGGCATCTAGAACCAGAACCTGCAGGCTGTGCCTCCGACCGGCTCAATCTCCTACATCAACAACTCCACGTCTGAGACAAACGGCTACATCGAGCACCTACACGCAAACGTCCTGCAGCCGGAACGCACTGCTGCGCCGGCGCCGGTGCGCACGATGAATTCCACAGCCAGCCTGGATGGCGGCCCCCACGGCCGCACCGGGATCAACGACCGTGGTTGAAGGTGAAGCGCGGGGATGTCAAGGAGGTGCTGTGTGGTGCAGTCATCGGCCCCATCAACCAACCCGAGTACGTAGTGGTGGGCCTGCCGGTGGACGGCAGTCTCCAGATCGTTGGCAGGTCCGCCGTGCAGTACAAAGCCCACACCAGCGGCTCAAGCCCCTGATGAAGCGGCACAGCGCGTCTGCTCATCCGCAGGCCCCACGCGTGCACCAGTCCGACCGCTACGAAGCCGGCGATCGTGATCGTTCCTCCCATCCATAAGCTCGAAGTGGCTGAGGTAGCAAGGCCCGTGAGTGCCACGGCGAACACGCCGGCCTTTGACCAGGCTGCCAGCGATCGCAAGATGCATCGTCGCGCTTCTACTCGGTATGCACTTTCCCTAATGGAAGCAGGAGTGGTGCCCTCGATATCAAGGCCGCTCACGTTCGAACGCACCCACGGCTTATCAGGCATCTTCATACCTGCATATGGACTCGAGGATTCGAGGTCCCTGAACGCCTGCAGGAACGCTCGTCCTCGCCTCAACCACTCAGCCTGCAGACCGTCGTCGACCACAGGTCTACCGGCCAGCAGTCGGACCACGTCCCCAGGTCAGGGTTGCATGATGAGCCTGAACATCCCACCCCTCATTTCACGCCGGCGCCCCTGCTTGTTCCGATGATGACCCGCTGAGCAGCCATTGGGAAGAGGGACGGGCCAGCCATTGATGAAACCCATGCTCTCCTCCGGCCCGCTGATAGGCTTCGAGAAAATCGCGAGGGGTCGGTATGGCTGAGCGCAACGCATCGGAGTGGAACGAACTGGCGGCAGAGGGCCGGCGCATCCCGTGGGGTGTCGCCCGTAACGGCGACCTGATTGAGTACGGCAAGGTCAACGCTGACCTTTCCGAGGCCACCGGCCTGCCGGCCTTTGACCTGTCCACGGACCGCGGTCGTGCGGACATCAGCCGCCTGCTGGTGATGATCCACGACCTGGACTGGGAGGAGGGGAACAAGCATATGCTGACGTCCTCAGTGAAGCTGAAAAGCGACAACAACCCCGGAAAGGGTTCCTTCACACTTGCCCGGGAAAGGGGCCTCTACGACCCGGCAATGCCGGAGCTGGCCTTCTGGTCCCGGCAGGTCGAGCTTGCTCACCAGGCACACAAAAGGGTCCGGCCAGCACCGCGCTGACCGGACCCCGCTGCCGCATCCTAGAAGGCGAGCCCGCTGGCGTAGGTCTCCTCGGTGAAGGCCCACAGCTTGGCCCTGAGTCCAGCCGGCCTTTCCATTTGGCGGCCACGTCGGCGTTGTGCGCGTCGCGGTATAGCTGGCCGTCAGCCCACAGGTCGAGGGAGGGCATCAGAAGTACCTGGCCGGATCGGGCTAGGTCGTCCACCGCACACGCTCCTCGGTCAGCTCCTGGTCCGGGTCCGGCTTCTGCAGCAGCACCGCGCCTGTCGATTGGTGTAGGTCCACTCCCTGGCGTCGGGCCCGAGGACGTCATCGATCCAAGCGACCCCGTCCCAGTCCACCTCGCCGGCGGCGTCCATTCGCGCCAGCCACCGGCTCACGGAGCGGAGCTTAGGTGTCGGTTCATCACACATCGTTGGCCGCCAATATCTGTAGTGGCAGCCCCCGGTCGGTCGGGAGCCGACGAAACAGGCTGGCTAGAGATGGACGTACGTCCTCTATTTACAGCCCTCGAGGATGCCGGCAATCGAATCATGCTCCGCCTGGGTGACCCAAAGACTGTACTTGGCCTTGACGGAAGTTTGGCGGGCGACATACTCGCACCTGAAAGCTTTGTTCGGCGGCAGCCACGTCGCTGCGTCACTGTCGCCCTTGGCCGCATTGGTCGGTCCATCCGCAGCCATGAGGTTCAGCGGGTCGTTGGCGAGCTCCTCACGGCGCTCGCCGCTGAGCTGCTGCGCACCCTTCTGCCACGCATCACTCAGCGGTACGACATGGTCAATCTGGACCTTCGAGCTCGTGTCCTGGCCGCGGACGAAGGTGATCGTTGTGCAGGTGTATTCGTCGGCTAGGGTGCCGCTGGCAACTACACAGTTGTTGGTGCCAGCTTTGAAGGTTTTGTCGATGAGGTCCCGGGCAAGAATGTCATTGCGGGTATCGCAACCGTTGTGGTCAACGTCCGCCCAGGCAGGCCCGAACTCATCGCGGGTATAGCCTGTCTTTGGAGCCCGGCCTTTCACCGGGATGGTCTCCAGTTGGACGAGCGCACTGGCCGCGTCCCCGGTAGCTTCCGGATCTGCCGTCGGTCGACCGGGGATGCATGGAGCAGAACCGACCGCTTCGAAGGCGTGGGCTGTGGCGTCACAACCTACTAATGACGCAGCCAGCATCAAGGCGGTGGCGGCGGTCAGAACTTTGACCGGCGGGCAGGTGGTCTTCATAGTCATCTGGGTCGTTCCACGCTAACTTCGACCTACGCCTGCCACGGGTAACCATCACCGTGGCGCCTGCCACACACCCTGCGCCCATTACCATCCTGGAGCATCCGCTCTGGAGCGCTGCGTACATCCTGGGCAGGAAACAATCACGCATATTCAGTTGGCCGTAGCCAGCCTGACTTTAGAGCGGGTACCGATCAACCGTTCCTTTGACACGGGCAGACTGGCAGAAAGCGAACCAGTGCTGCCGGGAAGTATCTCACTGAGTTTCGCAATTTCGAGGATGTGCTCGGAGGTGAAGATGATCTTTCCTTTGCCCCAGCACGCGTGGGGGAAGCGTCCGCTGGTTGCGCCGTCCCGAAGCCATGACTCGGTGCAGCGCATGAGAGCAGCAGCTTCGGCCGGTTCAAAAAACTCGATATCCACGGAAACCTCCGACAGAATGGGACCTGTTTCCATGTTCATGCCAGCAGGAAGACCCTCCGACATGACCTTAGGCCGCCCGGTCACCTCTGGAAGGCCGTAATCGAGCGCTCAGTAGCGTCAGCACCGGCCTGGAGTGCCTCCGGCATCAAGTGCCCATATACCTGTTCAGTAGTCCTTGTAGACGCGTGCCCGAGCCGGCGCGAGATGGTGAACAAGGGCACGCCGTCCTGGATCAGCCAGGACGCGTGCGTGTGGCGTAGGTCGTGGATCCGTGGGCTTTTGGTCAGGCCATTTGCCTGTGCCGTGCGAACGGCAGGCACCCAGTAGTCCGCCCAGTAGAGCTTATGAACGATCCGGCCGCCCGTAGGTGTCGTGAACACCAGATCTTTTCCTGGCCTGCTTGCCACGAGCGGGATCAACAGCTCCACCAGCGCAGGGTTCAACCCGATAGTCCTCTTGCCAGCTCCGGTCTTGGTCGCGCCAACGTAGAACTGGTTCTGCCCATCCCGCTTCCATGCCTTGTTGATACGCGCAGTCGGCGGTTTGGACAGCAGGTCCACGTCCGCCACCGTCAATGCGGTCGCTTCACCAAAGCGGGTGCCGGTCATGACCAGGAAGTCCGTGAAGGCCTTGTACCGCTCCCCCATCCCCTCCATGATGAGCCTGTATTCGGCATGGGTCAGGAACATGGCCTCATCTTCAGCCTTTTCAATGTTCGGCAGCTGCACGCCCCGGCAGGGATTGCGGCTGATGTAGCCGAGCATCTCGGCCGTGTTCATCGAAGCCGAGATCAGACCATGGATGTTGTGGATCGTCTTGGGTGCCTTGCCCTTGGCCATCATCGACTTCACCCAGTGCGCGATGACGCGGTAGTCGAGTTTGTCCACGGGAACGTGACCGATGACTGGCCGGATATGGAGGTCCAGCATGGTCTGGTATGTCTTGACCGTTCCGCTCGATGGGCGGACCAGCAGATCGATGTGTTCCTGGATGACGTCCGCCACAGTGGGCGGACGTTTCTCATTGCTCAGGATGGCGTGCTGAGCAATCTCAAATGACTGTCCGTTGGCGTCCAACAGCCGCTTAAGGGTTTCCGCCTCGGTAAGACTGGCTACTGTAAGGCCCTGGGCGGTCTTGGTCTTCTTGTCCCGCCAGCGAACCATGTAGGACTTCGAACCGTCCTTTTTGGTGCGAGTACTGATGCTGGCCACAAACAAAACGGTACGCTCGTGTACACACTTTGGCGGATTTTGTACACGCACATTTCTTCAACAGGCCCTTGACCTGCGGAAACACTGTGCCCGAGGTGGGACTCGAACCCACACACCTTTCGATACCGCATTTTGAGTGCGGCGCGTCTGCCAATTCCGCCACTCGGGCGCGGATTACATGGAACGAAGTACGCCCACAGCTGACTGTGAGCAACGCGATCGCTTCACGTACGCGGAATTACTCTACATGCAGATAGGCTGAATTCCAGAATCGCGCCGCCGTCGCCGCAAACGAACCCCTGCAAGCCAAGTACAGCCGCGGTGGCACCTAAGATAGTGATGTCCCGCCGTACCTTTTCAAGGAGATCCCGTGACTGAACAGACGGAGTCCAAGCCCACGTCCCAGCCGGCGCGCCGCGTCATTGTGGCAGAGGATGAAACCCTCATCCGCCTCGACATCATCGAGATCCTGCGCGGCGAAGGCTACGACGTCGTGGGCGAGGCGGACAACGGCGAGAAGGCCGTCCAGCTCGCCGAAGAACTGAAGCCGGACCTGGTCCTGATGGACGTGAAGATGCCCGTGATGGATGGCATCTCGGCGGCTGAGAAGATCGTCAAGGCCCGCATCGCCCCCGTGGTGCTGCTGACCGCCTTCAGCCAGAAGGAACTGGTGGAGCGTGCCCGCGACGCCGGCGCCATGGCCTACGTGGTCAAGCCGTTCACGCCTGCTGACCTGATCCCGGCCCTGGAGATCGCACTCTCCCGCCACGAGGAAATCAAGGCCCTCGAAAGCGAAGTGTCCGACCTCCAGGAGCAGTTCGCCACCCGCAAGCTCGTCGAACGCGCCAAGAGCCTGCTGACCACCAAGATGGGCCTGACGGAACCGGAAGCCTTCCGCTGGATCCAGAAGACCTCCATGGACCGCCGCCTCAGCATGCGCGAGGTCGCCGAAACCATCATCAACCAGGTCAACTGACGCCCCGGCCGGGCCCGGCGGGATTACGACGACGGCCCGGCCACAAGCCGCAAACGGTCACCAAAAAGCCAACACAACGAAAAGGACCCCTGCCAGCCGGCAGGGGTCCTTTTCGTTGAAGCCTAGCCCTGTGCGGCCTGGTTCTTCTTCTTCTTCTCCGGCCAGGGGCCGAGCTTCTCGCGGTTGCTGCCGGGCTCGCCGCCCTGGCTGCCGGCATCGGCGAGGTCGCCCACCTTGTGGACCTTCAGCATGTTCGTGGAGCCGGCTTTTCCGGGAGGGGAACCGGCGGCAATGACCACCAGGTCGCCGTCGTCCACCAGGTCCATTTCCAGCAGGCTGCGGTCAACCTGAGACGTCATCTCATCGGTGTGCCCCACCATGGGGACCAGCACCGGCTGGATGCCCCAGGTCAGTGCCAGCTGGTTCCACACGTGCTCCACCGGGGTGAAGGCGAACACGGCCTTGATGGGCCGCAGGCGGGAGAGGCGCCGGGCGGAGTCGCCGGACTGGGTGAAGGTACAGATGTACTTCGCATCCAGCTGGTCGGCGATTTCGACGGCGGCACGCGTGATGGCGCCACCACGGGTCTTGGGCTTGGTCCCCAGCGGGGGAACGCGCTCCAGGCCGTGCACTTCGGTGGACTCGATGATCCGGGCCATTGTCTTGACCGTCTCGATGGGGTACTTGCCCACGCTGGTCTCGCCGGACAGCATGACAGCGTCGGCACCGTCCAGGACAGCGTTGGCGCAGTCGGACGCCTCTGCACGGGTGGGGCGCGGGTTGTCGATCATGGATTCCAGGACCTGGGTGGCCACGATCACCGGCTTGGCCCAGCGGCGTGCCAGTTCGACGGCGCGCTTCTGGACGATCGGCACTTCCTCCAGCGGCAGTTCCACGCCGAGGTCGCCACGGGCCACCATGATGGCATCGAACGCGTCGATGATCTCGGGCAGCTGCTCCACGGCCTGCGGCTTCTCGATCTTGGCGATGACCGGCACGCGGCGGCCTTCCTCGTCCATGATCTCGTGCACGCGGGTAATGTCCGAGGCGTCGCGGACAAACGAGAGCGCCACCAGGTCCACGCCGCGGCGGATGGCCCAGCGGAGGTCATCCTCGTCTTTTTCACTCAGCGCGGGGACGTTGACTGCCACGCCGGGGAGGTTGATGCCCTTGTTGTTGGACACCATGCCACCGACGGTTACCTCGGCGACCACCTTGACGTCGTCGACCTCGATGGCGCGAAGTGCCACCTTGCCGTCGTCGATCAGCAGGGCGTCGCCCACGTTGACGTCCTCGGTGAGGCTCTTCAGCGTGGTGGAGCAGATGTCCTTGGTGCCGGGAACATCCTCGGTGGTGATGGTGAAGATGTCGCCAACAGCGAGGGCGTGCGGACCGTCAACGAAACGGCCCAGGCGGATCTTGGGACCCTGCAGGTCGGCCATGATGGCCACTGCCTTGCTCAGGTCGGACGCGGCCTTGCGGACGTTCTCGTAGGTGTTGTCATGCACGGTGTAGTCACCGTGGCTCATGTTCATGCGGGCGACGTCAACGCCGGCCTCCAGCACCGCGAGGGTGTTTTCGTAGCTGGCAATTGCCGGGCCAAACGTAGCCACAATTTTTGCGCGTCTCATATACCTACCCTATTGGTCTCTTGCATTGGTTAAGTTGTCTGCGAGGTGAACCCTCGATGCATCCCCCGGGACAGCGGTCAGAGGACGGCGATGGCGCGGTCCGTCGGCGCGACGGGTGCAGGAAGGATGGTGCTTCCCATCAGGTACTTGTCCACCGCGGCTGCGGCGGCGCGGCCCTCGGCAATGGCCCACACAATCAGGGACTGCCCGCGCCCGGCGTCACCGGCAACGAAGACGCCCTCGGTGTTGGTCATGTAGTAGCCATCGCGCGCCACGTTGCCGCGGCCGTCGAATTCGGCGTGCACCTGTTCGGTGATCCCGGCGGGTTCGGCGCCCGTGAAGCCGAGGGACAGGAACACCAGGTCCGCGGGAATAATCCGCTCGGTGCCGGCCTTCGGGAGCCGCTTGCCATCGACGAACTCCGTCTCGGCCACCTTCACCCCGGTGAGCTTGCCGTTTTCGCCAACGAACTCGACGGTGGAGGCGAGGTAGGTGCGTTCGCCGCCTTCCTCATGTGCGCTGGCCATCTCGAAGAGGGTGGGGAACGTCGGCCACGGCTGGTGGCTGGCACGCTCAGCCGGCGGCTGCTTGCCGATCGCCAGGGTAGTGACGGACGCGGCGCCGTGCCGGTGCGCGGTGCCCAGGCAGTCGGCACCGGTATCGCCGCCGCCCAGGATCACCACATGCTTGCCGTGGGCGTTGATCTGGTTCTCAATGGTTTCCCCGGCCACCGCGCGGTTCGCCGGCACCAGGTAGTCCATCGCGAAGTGGACGCCGTCCAGGTCGCGGCCCGGGATGGGCAGGTCACGCGGAACGGTGGCACCCGTGCACACCACGACGGCGTCATAGCGCCTGCGCAGCTGCTCCCAGGTAACGTCGGTGCCCACGGACACGCCGGTCCGGAAGCGGGTGCCTTCCGCCTTCATCTGCTCGACGCGGCGGTCCACCTGCTCTTTTTCCATCTTGAAGTCGGGGATGCCGTACCGCAGCAGGCCGCCGATCTTGTCGTCCCGCTCATAGACGGCAACGGTGTGGCCCACGCGGGTGAGCTGCTGGGCGACGGCCAGGCCGGCGGGGCCGGAGCCGACCACCGCAACAGTCTTGCCGGTGAGGCGCGCTGGCGGCAGCGGATTGACCCAGCCGTTGTCCCAGGCCTCATCGATGATCGAAACTTCCACCTGCTTGATGGTGACGGCGGGCTGGTTGATCCCCAGCACGCAGGACGCCTCGCAGGGCGCCGGGCAGAGCCGGCCGGTGAACTCAGGGAAGTTGTTCGTGGCGTGCAGACGCTCGATTGCTTCATCGCCCTTGTCCCGCCACATGAGGTCGTTCCACTCGGGGATGAGGTTGCCCAGCGGGCAACCCTGGTGGCAGAACGGGACACCGCAGTCCATGCAGCGTCCGGCCTGGGCTTTCAGCGTGCCCTTTTCCTGCGCCTCGTAGACCTCTTTCCAGTCCATGATGCGGACGGGAACGGGGCGGCGTGGCTGGGTTTCACGCTGGCGTACTTTCAGAAATCCGCGTGGATCAGCCACCGGTAACCTCCAGGATTCGAGACCATACTTCTTCGCCGTCGGGGTCAAGGCCCTCTTCGATGGCGTCGAGACGGGTTTGCAGCACAGCCGCGTAGTCGCGCGGCAGCACCTTGGTGATGCGGGCGGCGGTGTCATCGAAGTTCTCGAGGAGGCGTGCCGCCAGCTGGGAGTCAGTTTCTTCCACGTGCTTTACCAGCAGGCCGTGGACGATGTCGCGGTCCTCGGAGTCCAGCTCGCGCAACTGCAGTTCGCCGGACTCCAGCGCCTGCTTGTTGACGCGGGTGGTCCGCAGGTCCAGGACGTAGGCGGTACCGCCGGACATGCCCGCGCCGAAGTTGCGGCCCGTGCGCCCGATGATCAGCGTCTGGCCGCCGGTCATGTACTCACAGCCGTGGTCACCGATGCCTTCGACGACGGCGGTGGCACCGGAGTTGCGGACCAGGAAGCGTTCGCCCACCTGGCCGCGCAGGAACATCTCACCACTGGTGGCGCCGTAGCCGATAACGTTGCCGGCGATGACGTTGGTCTCCGCCTTGAACACGTTGGTCCGGTCCGGGCGGACGATGATCCGGCCGCCGGACAGGCCCTTGCCCACGTAGTCGTTCGAGTCGCCGTACAGCCGCAGCGTGATGCCCGCGGGCAGGAAGGCGCCCAGGGACTGGCCCGCGGTGCCGTTCAGCGTGACGTCGATGGTGTCCGTGGCCAGGACATCGGTACCAAAGGTCTTGGTGACCACGTGGCCCAGCATGGTGCCCACCGAACGGTCGGTGTTGATGACGTCCACGGTGATCTTCACCGGGCTGCGGTCGGTCAGCGCCTCGGTGGCCATGGTGATCAGGCGCTGGTCAAAGTGCTTGTCCAGCTCGTGGTTCTGGCCGGTCATGTTCCGCAGCGGGGCGTCGTCGTCGAACTCCAGGCCGTGCAGGATCGGGTCCAGGTCCAGGCCGTCGGCCTTCCAGTGGTCCACCGCGTCGCGGGTGTCCAGGACCTCGGCGTGGCCGATCGCCTCCTCGAGGCTCCGGAACCCAAGCTCGGCCAGGATTTCGCGGACTTCCTCGGCAAGGAACTCGAAGAAGTTGACCACGAACTCCGGCTTGCCGCTGAAGCGGGCCCGCAGCTCGGGGTTCTGCGTGGCGACGCCCACCGGGCAGGTGTCCAGGTGGCAGACGCGCATCATGATGCAGCCTTCCACCACCAGCGGGGCAGTGGCGAAACCGAACTCCTCGCCGCCCAGCAGGGCAGCGATGACAACGTCGCGGCCGGTCTTGAGCTGGCCGTCCACCTGCACCACCACGCGGTCGCGCAGGCCGTTGAGCATGAGCGTCTGCTGGGTCTCGGCCAGGCCAAGCTCCCAGGGAACACCGGCATGCTTGAGCGAGTTCAGCGGCGAGGCGCCGGTGCCGCCGTCATGTCCGGAGACAAGGACGACGTCGGCCTTCGCCTTGGTCACGCCGGACGCCACGGTGCCGATCCCCACTTCGGAGACGAGCTTCACGTGGACACGGGCCGAGGGGTTGGCACGCTTGGCATCGTAGATGAGCTGCGCCAGGTCCTCGATCGAGTAGATGTCGTGGTGCGGGGGCGGGGAGATCAGCCCGACGCCGGGGGTCGAGTGCCGCGTGCGGGCAACCCACGGGTAGACCTTCTGCGCCATCAGCTGGCCGCCTTCACCGGGCTTGGCACCCTGCGCCATCTTGATCTGGATGTCGTCGGCGTTGGTCAGGTAGAGGCTAGTCACGCCGAAGCGGCCGGACGCGATCTGCTTGACCGCGGAGCGGCGCTTCGGGTCGAGCAGGCGGTCCACATCCTCGCCGCCTTCGCCGGTATTGGACTTGCCGCCCAGCTGGTTCATGGCGATGGCCAGCGTCTCGTGGGCCTCCTGGGAGATGGAGCCGTAGCTCATCGCCCCGGTGGAGAACCGCTTGACGATGCTGGAGACGGGCTCCACTTCCTCAAGGGGAACGGACGGGCGCTCATTCTTGAACTTGAGCAGGCCGCGGAGGGTCATGAGGTTGGTGGACTGGTCGTCCACTCCCCTGGTGTACGCCTTGAAGATGTCGTAGCGGCGCTCACGCGTGGCGTGCTGCAGCCGGAAGACGGTCTCCGGGTTGAACAGGTGCGGCTCGCCGTCGCGGCGCCACTGGTACTCGCCGCCGCCCAAAAGCGGACGGTGCGGCTGTTCGATGCCGCCCTCCGGGTAGGCCATCTGGTGGCGGGCGGAGACCTCGGCAGCGATGACGTCCAGGCCCACGCCGCCCAGCTGGGAGTGCGTGCCGGCGAAGAACTCGTCCACCAGTTCCTGGCCCAGGCCCAGCGCCTCGAAGGTCTGGGCGCCGGTGTAGGAGGCCACCGTGGAGATGCCCATCTTGGACATGATCTTCAGGACGCCCTTGCCCAGGCCCTTGATGAGGTTGTAGACGCCGTCCTGCGGGGTCACCCCGGTGACGTCGCCGGCCGCAATGAGCTGCTCCACGGATTCCATGGCCAGGTACGGGTTGACGGCGGAGGCGCCATAGCCGATCAGGACTGCAACGTGGTGGGTTTCGCGGACGTCGCCGGCCTCGACCACCAGGGCGGTCTTGGTGCGGTTGGCGCTGCGCAGCAGGTGGTGGTGCACGGCGCTGACCAGCAGCAGCGACGGGATGGGCGCCCACTGGGCGTTGGAGTCACGGTCGGACAGCACGATGTACTGGACACCGCGGTTGATCGCACCGGAGACCTGCTCGCAGATTTCGGTGAGGCGGGCCCGGAGCGCGTTCTCGCCGCCCTCAGGGCGGTACAGGCCGCGGACCTTCATGGCCACGCGGTTGCCGTCGGCGTCCTCGATGTTGGCGATCTTGGCGAGCTGGTCGTTGTTGATCACCGGGAAGGGCAGCTGGACCTGCGGCTGGCGGACCTGCTTGGTGTCCAGGAGGTTGCCGTTGGGTCCGATGGCGCAGGTCAGCGAGGTGACCAGTTCTTCACGGATGGCGTCCAGCGGCGGGTTGGTGACCTGCGCGAAGGACTGCACAAAGTAGTCGAAGAGCAGGCGCGGGCGCTTGGACAGCACAGCCACCGGGGTATCGGAACCCATGGCACCCAGGGGCTCGGCGCCGGTGCGGGCCATGGGGCCCAGCAGGATCTTCAGTTCCTCGGTGGTGTAGCCGAAGGTGCGCTGGCGGATGTTGACGGACGCGGCGGTGTGCACCACGTGCTCGCGCTCGGGCAGGTCGTTGAGATCGATCAGGTTGTCCTTGACCCACTCGGCCCACGGGTTGGCCGCGGCCACTTCGGCCTTGACCTCTTCGTCGTCGATGATGCGGTAAGCCTCGGTGTCCACCAGGAACATCTTGCCCGGGGACACACGGCCCTTCTTGACCACCTTGGAGGGTTCGACGTCGATCACGCCCACCTCGGAGGCGAAGACGATCAGCCCGTCCTCGGTGATCCAGAAGCGGCCGGGACGCAGTCCGTTGCGGTCCAGGGTGGCGCCCACCAGGTTGCCGTCGGTGAAGGAGACGGCGGCGGGGCCGTCCCAGGGTTCCATCAGCAGCGAGTGGTACTCGTAGAAGGCGCGGCGGGCCGGATCCATGGTGGCGTGGTTTTCCCAGGCCTCAGGGATCATCATCATGATCGAGTGCGTGATGGGGCGGCCGGACAGCCACAGGAGCTCCGCTACCTCGTCAAAGGAGGCCGAGTCGGAGGCGCCGGGGGTACAGATGGGGTACAGCTCTTCCGGCGAGTCACCCAGCAGCGGGTTGGCAAGCTGGGACTGGCGTGCGCGCATCCAGTTCCGGTTGCCCTTGACGGTGTTGATTTCACCGTTGTGGGCGATGGTCCGGAACGGCTGCGCGAGTGGCCAGGACGGGAAGGTGTTGGTGGAGAAGCGCGAGTGGACGATCGCGAGCTTGGTCTTGAAGCGCTTGTCTGACAGGTCCGGGTAGAACGGCTCCAGCTGGGCGGTGGTCAGCATGCCCTTGTAGACGATGGTGCGCGAGGACAGCGACGGGAAGTACACGCCGAACTTGTTCTGGGCGCGCTTGCGGATCCGCCAGGCGCGGGAGTCCAGTTCGTTGCGGTCGAGTTCCTCACCGTTGGCGGATGCGAGGAAGGGCTGGGAGAAGTAAGGCATGCAGGCCCGGGCCATGGCGCCCACGAGGTCGGCGACTACCGGCACTTCGCGCCATCCGAGGACCTTCAGGCCCTCGTCGGCGGCCAGTCCCTCGATGCCTGCCTTGGCGGCGTCGGCCTCCCGCTGCTCGGCAGGAAGGAACGCGGTGCCGGCAACGTACTGGCCTGGGGCCGGCAGCTCGAACTCGGTGACGGCCCGGAAGAACTCGTCGGGGATCTGCATGAGCAGGCCCGCGCCGTCACCGGTTCCCTCGTCGGCGCCCACGGCGCCGCGGTGCTCAAGGTTGCGCAGCGCGGTGAGGGCGGCATCGACGATGTCGTACCCGGGTTCGCCGCGAAGGGTGGCGATGATGGCGAGGCCGCACGCGTCCTTTTCCTGTTCCGGGTTGTACAGCCCGGCGGCCTCCGGCATGGCGGCGAAGCGCTTGAACGGCGACAGGGCAGCCCCGGGCTGATCCGGTTCGGACCAGCTGGGAGTGTTAAGAGTTTGGGTCATGGGAGACGTCCTTCCTCCTGATCGTGCGTATGGAAGGGACACCGTTGGCCCCACTCGTCGGCGCCGTTGCAAGGGCACAACAAAGTGTTGATTACTGGAAATTGTAGGTCAGCGCAGCCTGCTGAACTAACGGTTACGCAGGCCCCTGCCCGGGGCAACACCGGACAGCAGCTTCACGCTGTACGGACGGTGCCCCATGCCACGACGTTGTGGTTTCGGGCTCTTCGAGCGGTGGCTCTACTGCCCTGCCTGGCCGGCGCCCTACTTGCCGGTGCCGGCCTCCGGTGCGGGTTCCGTGGCTGTGCTGCCGGAGTGTCCGGCAGCCGTCGCATCCGCTCCGGGCTTTGGGCCGGCCGGTGCCGCCGCGGCTTCTTCCGTGGGGTCGGAAGCATGCCTGGAACCGCTGTGGTTATCAGGGAGATTACCACGCGAATCACTATCTGAGACAACAGTGTCCGGATCACGGACCTCTGTGACTGTCCCGGCATGTGGTCCCGTTGTCACGGCCTTGTCCGGTTCACGGCCGCGAGGTACACGGTGTCCGGGTCCGGTACCCTTGAGGCCGAGCAGGATGAAGGCGGCCAGGGCTGCCAGGAACACGAAGATGCTGGTCCACACATTGAGCCTGGTGGTGATGCCGAAGATGCTGATCTGCTCAGCATCGTCGATGCGCATGGCTTCAATCCAGACGCGGCCCAGCGTGTAGTACATGGCGTACAGCCAGAAGAGCCTGCTCCGGCGGAAGTTGAAGCGCCGGTCCAGGGCGAGCAGGATCAGGACGACGGCCAGGTTCCACAGCGACTCGTAGAGGAACGTGGGGTGGAAGAGGGTGTCGGCGGGCATGCTTACCGGAAAGTTGGGGTTGTTCGCGTCGATTTGCAGGCCCCACGGCAGGGTGGTGGGGCCGCCGAAGAGTTCCTGGTTGAAGTAGTTGCCCCACCGGCCAATGGCCTGTGCCAAGAGCAGGCCCGGCGCTGCGGTATCGACGAAGGCGCTCAGCTTGACGCCGCTGCGGCGGCACCCGATCCAGGCACCCACCGCACCGAGCACGACGGCGCCCCAGATTCCCAGCCCGCCCCGTTGGATCTGCGGGATCAGGGAGAGGTCTCCGGTGCCGTCAAAGCCGGGGCCGAAGTAGGCGTCCGGTGATGAGACCACGTGGTACAGCCGCCCCCCGATGATGCCAAAGGGGATGGCCCAGATGACGATGTCCCAGACGCTGCCTTCAGGCGCACCACGCTTGGCCCAGCGGACGGACGTCAGCCAAAGGCCTACGACGATGCTTACCAGGATGCACAACGCGTAGGCGTGGATCCGCAGGCTGCCCCATGGGAGGGGGATGTCGAAGCCGGACCAGTCCGGGCTGGGGATGCTGGCGGACACCAACGTGGGTGTCAGGGCGGTTGCCTGAAGGAGCGGCTGCACGGCTACGCCCCGGTTTCCTGCTTGAGGCCGGATTCCAGGGCCAGCCCGGTGGCGAGGTCCTTGGTGAGGGCGCCGACGGCGTCCACTCCCCCGTCGCGGAGGGCGGCCACCAGTGCCGTGCCCACGATGACGCCTTCGGCGTAGGCTGCGATTTCGCGGACCTGGTCCGCGGTGGAGACGCCAAGGCCCACGCAGACGCGTTCGGCGCCTGCACCGTGCGCGGCTGCCACAACATCCTTGGCGGCCGTGCTGACGGATGTCCGTGCGCCCGTGACGCCCATGATGGACACGGCGTAGACGAAGCCGCGGCTCGCGTCCACGGTGCGCTGCATGCGCTCCGGCGTGGAGGACGGTGCCACCAGGAACACCCGGTCCAGGCCGTACTTGTCAGAGGCTGCCATCCACTCGGCGGCCTCGTCCGGAATGAGGTCCGGGGTGATGAGCCCGGCGCCACCGGCTTCGGCGAGCCGGCGCGAGAACTCATCCACGCCCATGCGGACCACGGGGTTCCAGTAGGTCATGACCAGGACGGCGGCGTCGGTCCTGCTGGTGATGCCGGCGACGACGTCGAAGACCTGGCTGACGTGGAAGCCCTTGGCCAGGGCCTCGGTGGTGGCGGCCTGGATGACCTGGCCGTCCATGACCGGATCGGAGTAGGGGATGCCGATTTCGATCAGGTCGGCTCCGTTCTCCGCCAGGGCGATGCCTGCGGCGATGGTTTCCTCCACGCTGGGGTAGCCGGCGGGAAGGTAGCCGATGAGCGCCGAGCGCCCCTGGGAACGGGCCCTGTCGATCGCTGCTGCCGACTTGCTGGCCGTCTCTGCCTGGTTGGCGATGTCTGCGCTGCTCACAGCTGCTCCCCCTCTTTGCCGATTTCCGATTCGGCGGAATTTTTGTCCAACAGGTCAAACCATTCGGCGGCGGTGGCTACGTCCTTGTCACCGCGTCCGGAAAGGTTGACGATGATGATCTTTTCGGCGGCGGAAGCGGCGTCCTCGGCGGCAAGCCGCTGGCCCACCTTGATGGCTCCGGCCAGCGCATGCGAGGACTCGATGGCGGGGATGATGCCTTCGGTGCGGCACAGGAGCCGGAAGGCGTCCATCGCTTCGCCGTCGGTGATGGGCTCGTAGCTGACCCGCCCGATGTCGGCCAGGTAGGAGTGCTCCGGGCCGACCCCGGGGTAGTCCAGTCCGGCGGAGATCGAGTGCGACTCGATGGTCTGCCCGTCGTCGTCCTGCATCAGGTAGGACCGTGCGCCATGGAGGACCCCGGGCTTGCCCAGGGTAATGGTCGCGGCGTGCCGGCCTGTCTCCACGCCTTCGCCGCCGGCCTCGAACCCGTAGATCTTCACGGTGGGATCATCCAGGAACCCGTGGAAGATGCCGATGGCGTTGGAGCCGCCGCCAATGCAGGCGCAGACAGCGTCCGGGAGCCGGCCCTCCTGCTCGAGGATCTGGGCGCGGGCTTCCTCGCCGATGACCTCGTGGAAGTAGCGGACCATGGCGGGGAACGGATGGGCTCCGGCGGCGGTGCCCAGCAGGTAGTGGGTGGTGGAAACGTTGGCTACCCAGTCCCGGAGGGCATCGTTGATGGCGTCCTTGAGGGTCTGGGAGCCGCTGGTCACGGGAATGACCTTGGCCCCCAGCAGCTCCATGCGGGCAACGTTCAGCGCCTGGCGGCGGCAGTCCTCGGCACCCATGTACACCACGCACTCCAGGCCCATGAGGGCGGCAGCGGTGGCACTGGCCACGCCGTGCTGGCCGGCGCCGGTCTCGGCGATGATGCGGGTCTTGCCCATGCGCTTGGCGAGCAGGGCCTGGCCCAGGACGTTGTTGATCTTGTGCGAGCCCGTGTGGTTGAGGTCCTCGCGCTTGAGGAACACCCGCACTCCCCCGGCGTGCTGGGAGAACCGCTTGGCTTCCGTCAGCAGGGACGGGCGGCCGGAGTAGTTCTTGTTCAGGTCGGCGATCTGGGCCCGGAAGTCGGGGTCGTCCTTGGCCTTGTTGAAGGTCTCTTCAAGTTCGTCCAGGGCGGCGATGAGGGACTCGGGCATCCATCGGCCGCCGTAGTTGCCGAAGTACGGCCCCGGGGCGTGGCGGAGGGATCCCCCCTGCAGGAATGCTTCCGCGGTGGTGTTGTCAGCGTTTCCTGAGGATGCTTCAGCCATCAGTCCTGTCCTGTTCGAAGTTGGTGGTCAAAAGTGTGCATTTCCGGTACCGGGCCGGAACGGGTGCCTGTCCTGCGGGGCAACGTACTGCTGCCCAGCAGGAGGCAGGATGGGGCGTGCCTTAGCTGCGGGCAGCGATGGCGGCGGCGCCGGCGGCAGTGAACTCGGCGATGCGTTCCCGCGGCGTGGCGTGGCTTACCAGGGCCTCGCCCACCAGGATGGCGTTGGCGCCGCTGGCGGCGTAGTGCGTGACGTCGTCCGCGTCGCGGACGCCTGATTCGGCAACCACGACAGCCTCGGCGGGGATCATTCCTGCCAGTGAGGCAAAAACCGAACGGTCGACGTCGAGCGTCTTCAGGTTGCGCACGTTGACGCCGATGATCCGGGCGTTGGCCGCGATGGCCCGCTCGATTTCTTCCTCCGTGTGCGTCTCCACCAGCACGTTCATGCCGAGCTCGCGGCTGAGGGCGCTGAACTCGGTGAGCTGCGCGTCCGAAAGCGCGGCCACGATGAGCAGGATGAGGTCGGCACCGTGGGCACGGGCCTCCCAGATCTGGTACTCGTCGAGCGTGAAGTCCTTGCGCAGCAGCGGGATGTCGACGGCGGCGCGCACGGCGTCGAGGTCGGCCAGCGACCCGTTGAAGCGGCGCTGTTCGGTGAGGACGCTGATGACGGAGGCACCGCCGTCGGCGTACTGCCGGGCGAGCGACGCCGGATCTCCGATGCTGGCGAGATCGCCCTTGGAGGGGCTGCGGCGCTTGATTTCGGCGATGACTTTCAGCTGTTCCCGGGTTGGGGAGGTTCCGCCGAGGGCCGCCCACGCGTCGCGGGCGGGTGTCGCTGCCTGGGCCAGGTCCTTCAGCTCAGCCAGGGAAACGAGCCGCTTCCTGGCCTCCATATCCTCCCTGACACCGGCGTTGATGTCGTCGAGAACAGTCGCCATCAGTGGCCGGAGTTCTTCAGCTTGCTGCCTTCGACGCCGTAGCCTGCTTTGCGCATGACGTAACCGAGGATCAGGCCGATGACCATGACAACGGCGCCGCCAATGAAGATGGGGGTGCTGGCGATAACGAAGGCGATGGCTGCGATGAGCGCGCCGACGAGCATGACGATGACGCAGGTCCATGCTGCCGGGCTGTTGCCGTGGCCCAGTTCCTGGCTGTGGTCAATGGCGCCCGGGGCGACCTGGCGGGTGCCGGACTTGGAAACGGACGCAGGTGCTTTGCTCATGGAAAATCTCCTCAGGGTGGATACTGCTTACATTCTGCCATTTTTTGGCCGCCGACCGCGTACCGCCGGGCCCGACGCCCGTGCCGGCGGTGGCGGCCACAGGCCTTACGTTGGGTCCTCGCCGCGGGAAAGCCGGTCCCAGCTGTCAATCTCGTCCACCGGTCCCGCCGCTGCAGCGGTTCCCGCGGCGCCGGGCGCGTCATATTTGGTGCGCGTCTTCCAGTAACGGGACGCCGGCAGGATCAGGAGGGCTGCCAGCGCCAACAGGCAGCCGGCGACGACGGCGAGTACCGGAAAGGGGGTGAGCTCCACATGCGCCTGGCTGCCGGAGATCCCGGTGGCGCCTGCAATGGTTCCCTGCGCGGCCGAGAGCGGGTCGGCCAGGACCGTTGCCGCGGCGGTGACCACACCGGCTGAGGCCAGGACGATGATGGCGGTGATGACCCACCGTGCGATCCTGCCGGCGATGGCAGCTGCCAGTCCCCCGGCAAGGGCCACTAGGGCCAGGGCCGTGACGGTGGTGGCGGCCTTGCTGCCCTGCACCTGGATGGCACTTTGGGTGGCGGCAGCCTGGCCGACCTGATTGGGGTCCAGGGTGGCAGTCATCCAGGTCTGGGTGGTGGTGCCGAAGGCGGCCAGCGCGAGGAGGGCGATCAGCATCACCAGCGTCGACTTGCGTGCCCACACCGGCGTGCCGCGGTTCTTCCGCGCCTTGCCTGCTTTGCCGGCCTTGCCCGCAGTTACTCCGGAATCCGGCATCAGGAGTCCGTCCCGCCGGGCAGGGATTCCGCGGAAATGTTGTGCAGCGATCCGGCGGTGTGGACTGCGCGCAGCGGGGCGGCGGCCTTGTTGACGGTTTCTATGGCCTCGGTGGGGTTCACCGAGTCCGCCACGATGCCGCCGCCGGCCTGGACGTAGGCGCGCCCTTCCCGGATCAGCGCCGACCTGATGGCGATGGCCATGTCCATGTCCCCGGCGAAGTCGAGGTAGCCCACCACGCCGCCGTAGATGCCGCGGCGGTGCGGTTCCAGCTCATCGAGCAGGCGCAGCGCCCTGGGCTTGGGGGCTCCGGAGAGCGTGCCGGCCGGGAACGTGGCCTTCAGGACGTCGTAAGCCTTGGCCTGCGGAGCGAGCTGCCCCACCACGGTGGATACCAGGTGCATGATGTGGCTGAAGCGCTCCACCTCCATGAACTGGGTGACATCCACCGTGCCGGCAACGCAGACCTTGGAGAGGTCGTTGCGGGACAGGTCCACCAGCATCAGGTGCTCGGCGCGTTCCTTCTGGTCCGCCAGCAGTTCCTCGGCCAGGGCCTTGTCCGCTTCGACCGTCTTGCCGCGGGGGCGGGAGCCGGCGATGGGGTGGGTGATGACTTCCTCGCCCGTGACCGTCACCAGCGCTTCCGGGGAGGACCCGACGATGGAGTATTCGCGGCCCTCGGCGTCTTCGAGGCTGAAAATGTACATGTAGGGGCTGGGGTTGGTGTTGCGGAGCACGCGGTAGACGTCAAGGGCGGACGCCTTGCACTCCATCTCGAAGCGGCGCGAGATCACCACCTGGAAGACTTCGCCGTCGACGATGGCTTCCTTGCCGCGGTCAAGGGCTGCCAGGTATTCGGCTTCGTCCCAGCGTTCCTGGACGCTCGAGGCGAAGTCCAGGGCAGCAGGTGCCAGCACGGACACGGGCTGCACCACGGGGGCGCTGATCCTGGCCAGGAGTTCCTTGACCCGGGCCACGGCGTCGTGCCAGGCCTCATCGACGCGCTCGGAGCTGTTGTCGAAGTTGATGGCATTGGCGATCAGCAGGACCGTACCGTCAACGTTGTCGTGCACCGCCATGTCCGTGACCAGGTTCAGGGCCATCTCGGGCAGGTGCAGATCGTCCTCCGGCGGACTGACCAGCCGCTCCCAGTGCCGGACGGTTTCCCAGCCGAGGAAGCCCACCAGGCCGGAGGTGAACGGCGGCAGCCCCTCGAACCGGTCAGTGCGCAGGGCATCGATGGTGTCGCGGATGGCTTCCACCGGACTGCCGCTGACCGGCACCCCGGCGGGCGGCTCGCCCAGCCAGTGCGCCTGGCCGTCCTTGGTGGTCAGCGTGGCGCGGGATTTGGCACCGATGAAGGAGTAGCGTGACCAGGCTCCGCCTACGGCGGCCGATTCCATGAGGAAGGTGCCGGGCTGCCCCTGGGCCAGCTTCCGGTACAGGCCGATGGGGGTTTCGGCGTCGGCGAGGACCTTGAGCCGGACGGGAATGACGCGGCTGTGGCCGGCGAGTTCCCGGAACTCCTCAAGGCTTGGGCTGATGGTTCCGAGGTCCTGCATGGCTGTGCTTGTCCGCCTGTTCTTCAAAAAGGGCCGGCGTTGCCGGCACCTTGGTTGTGCTTTGCTGGGATGGCCGCCGCCGGGTGGAAACGCCGGCCGGGCTGTCGCTGCCGCCTACCCTGCCTGACCGGCCACCACGTCGAGGTCCCTGCCGTCGAAGCAGGTTCGGGTGCCGGTGTGGCAGGCGGCGCCCACCTGGTCGACGCGCACCAGCAGTGCGTCGCCGTCGCAGTCCATGGCCACGGATTTGACCCACTGGACGTGCCCCGAGGTGTCCCCCTTGCGCCAGTACTCCTGGCGGGAGCGGGAGTAGAACGTCACGCGGCCGGTGGTCATGGTGCGGTGGAGGGCTTCGTCGTCCATCCAGCCAAGCATGAGCACTTCGTTCGTGTCGTACTGCTGCACCACAGCGGCCACCAGGCCTGCGCCGTCGCGCTTGAGCGCGGCGGCCACCTCCTCGGGAAGCGGGCTTGCCGGCGGGGCGGATTCAACGGACGGCGCCGGCACGGACTGCACGGGAGCGGACACGGCGGATCCTGCGGTTTGGACGGGGGTTGGCTGCTCAGACATCGGGTCAAGTCTAGTGCCTCCGCCGGGCCGGTCTCCTGTTGTGAACAACGGCACGCCACCGGCCGCCGCAGTGCTGCCCAACTCCACACCACTCGTGCTAGTTTCACAAGTGATGCATTTCGTCGAACCGTCCCGAGAAGTCCTGGCCGAAACCCTGCTTGCGGCCGGCCCTGATGCGCCCACGCTGTGCAAGGGCTGGCGTACCAGGGACCTTGCCGCGCACCTGTACCTGCGCGAGCGGAAGGCCGCCGTCGGGCTCGGTTTGATCATCAAGCGCCTGGCCAAGGCCTCGGACCAGGCCACCGCAAAGCTGGCCGCCAAGCTCACCAGCAACGAGGACTACGCCCGGCTGGTGAACACCTTCCGCGCCGGGCCGCCGGCCCTCTCCCCGATGAGCATCCGGGCGCTGGACGAAAGCGCCAACCTGATCGAGTACTTCGTGCACACGGAGGACGTCCGGCGCGCCGTGGACCGGTGGGCCCCCCGGGCACTGGACGAGGCCTACTCGGACGCGCTCTGGGACGAACTGGTTAAACGCGCCGCCATTCTCTACCGCGGCGTGGACCTTGGCATTGTCCTGGTCCGCCCGTCCGGGCCGAGGCACGTGGCCAAGCGCGCGCCCGTTTCGGTGGCCATCGTCGGCGAGCCGGGCGAACTGCTGATGCACGCCCATGGCCGCACCCGCCACGCCCTGGTCACGTTCGAAGGCCAGCCGGACGCCGTAGCCCTTCTCCAGTCAGCCGAAGTAGGACTGTAGAAACAAGGTCGCTGACCAGGGTGGGCGAAGGTGGGCCCACGCCCGCGGGGTTCCCTGGCCGAGGAGCCGCTCCGGCGAGGGCCCCAGCCCGAGCTTGCGAGGGCAGGGAGGCGGTGCGGACTTGCGAGGTTAAGGGGCGGTGGGGACTACCTGACTTCGAAGCCTGCCTCGCGGATGGCGTCCTTGACCTGGGACATCATGTTGTCCGGGCCCCAGTGGAAAATTGACGCAGCCAGGACGGCGTCCGCGCCGGCCTCGACGGCGGGCGGGAAGTGCGCCGGCTCCCCCGCGCCGCCGGAGGCGATGATGGGGACCCTGACGGCGGCCCGGACCAGCTTGATGAGTTCGAGGTCGAACCCGTCCTTGGTGCCGTCGGCATCGATGGAGTTCAGCAGGATCTCCCCGACGCCGCGGTCGGCTGCTTCCCTGGCCCATTCGATGGCGTCGATCCCGGTGCCGGTGCGGCCGCCGTGGGTGGTCACTTCGAAGCCCGACGGCGTGGGCCGGGATCCCGGGCGCGTCCGGCGGGCGTCGACGGACAGGACCAGCACCTGGGAACCGAAGTGCCGGGTGATCTCGTCGATGACGTCCGGGCGCGCCACGGCCGCGGTGTTGATGGAGGCTTTGTCCGCGCCGTAGCGCAGGAGCTTGTCCACCTCGGCCACCCCACGGACGCCGCCGCCAACGGTGAGCGGGATGAAGACTTCCTCGGCGGTGCGCCGGACGACGTCGAACGTGGTCTCCCGGTTACCGGACGACGCGGTGACGTCGAGGAAGGTCAGTTCGTCGGCGCCGGCGTTGTCGTAGCGGTGGGCGAGTTCCACGGGGTCGCCGGCATCGCGGAGGCCCTCGAAGTTGACGCCCTTGACGACGCGCCCGGCGTCGACATCAAGGCAGGGAATGACCCGTACTGCTACTGCCATGGGAACTCCTGGTATTCGGTGGTGCTGGGGAAGCCGTTGATCAGATGCGGCAGGCGTGGATGCTGCTGACCAAAATGGCGCGGGCGCCCAGGTCGTACAGTTCATCCATGATCCGGTTGGTTTCCTTCTTGGGCACCATGGACCGGACGGCTACCCAGTCGGAGTCCCGCAGCGGGGAGACGGTGGGCGATTCGAGGCCGGGAGTCAGGCTGGCGGCCTTCTCCACGAGTTCCTTGCGGATGTCGTAGTCCATCAGGACGTACTGGCGCGCCACCAGGACGCCCTGGAGGCGGCGGATGAGGACCTCGATCTCCTTGGCCGTGCCGTTGGCGGCTCAGCCGGCGCCGGTGCGCCGGATCAGGACGGCTTCGGATTTGAGGATGGGTTCGCCGAAGATTTCCATGCCGGCGGCCTTGAGGGTGTTGCCGGTTTCCACGACGTCGGCGATGGCGTCCGCGACGCCGAGGCGCACGGAGGATTCAACGGCGCCGTCGAGCCGGACCACCTTGGCATTGATGCCGCGTTCTGCCAGGTAGTTGCGCAGCAATCCGTCGTAACTGGTGGCAAGGCGCTTGCCTTCGAGCTCGGCGGCGGAACTGAAATCGCCCACCGGGCCCGCAAAGCGGAACGTGGAGGCGGCGAAGCCCAGTGGAAGCAGTTCTTCGGCTTCCACCTCGGCGTCCAGCAGCAGGTCGCGGCCGGTGATGCCGACGTCGAGCGTTCCCCGGCCCACGTATACCGCGATGTCGCGGGGGCGGAGGAAGAAGAACTCAATGTCGTTGTCGGGGTCAACCATGACCAGCTCGCGGCTGTCGCGCCGCTGGCGGTATCCGGCTTCGGAGAGCATGGCGGAGGCGGCTTCGGACAGGGAGCCCTTGTTGGGAACGGCTACTCGCAGCATGGGAAATTCTTTCTGGGTGGAAGGTCTGGGTTATCAGGCAATGCAGGCCACAGGAGGCCGCGGCAGAGCGTACCGGTGGCTACAGATGCTTGTAGACGTCTTCCAGGGTCAGGCCTTTTGCGAGCATCAGAACCTGCAGGTGGTACAACAGCTGGGAGATTTCCTCGGCCGCAGCTTCATCGGATTCATATTCGGCAGCCATCCATACTTCGGCTGCTTCCTCAACGACTTTTTTGCCGATGCCGTGAACACCGGACTCCAATTCAGCGACGGTGCGGGAGCCTTCCGGGCGGGTGGCTGCCTTCTCGCTGAGCTCAGCGAACAGCGTCTCGAAATTCTTCACGCCCTCCAGCCTACTTGCTGCGGCCGTGGGGGCGCTTCCCGGGCGGTTGCATGACGGGCGCGATGTGAGGGAATACACACCGCGCCCGTGCAGCGGGGTGCCGCTTAGCTGCGGTATTGCTTGAGGACGACGGCGGTGGCCAGTGCCGCGGTGACGGCCTCGTGGCCCTTATCTTCCTTGGAGCCGGGCAGGCCGGCGCGGTCCAGGCCCTGCTGTTCGTTGTCGCAGGTGAGCACGCCGAAGCCCACCGGCACGCCGGTGGAGACGCTGACGTCGGTGAGGCCCGACGTCGCAGCCTGGCAGACGTAGTCGAAGTGCGGCGTGCCGCCGCGGATCACGACGCCGAGGGCCACCACGGCGTCAAAGTGCGGTGCCAGCCGCGCGGCGGCCACGGGAAGTTCGAAGCTGCCGGGAACCCGGAGAACGGTGGGCTCGGCGATCCCGGCATCCTTGGCGGCGCGGAGTGCACCGTCCAGGAGGCCATCCATGATCTGCGTGTGCCAGCTGGCTGCGATGATGGCCAGCTTCAGCTGCGAGGTTTCAGCCGGGTTGAGGGTGCTGAGGTCGATGTCGGGGGCGCCGTGTCCGCTCATGGGTTTCTTGTGTTCCGTTCGTTCGTGAAGACGTCAGTCTTGCTCGTGGTCGTAAGGTGTTTCGGGGGCCGTCACAGGCACGGGAGCCACCTGGGTGTCCAGCACCAGCCGGTGTTCCATGCGGTCCTTCTTGGTGCGCAGGTACCGGATGTTCTGTTCGCGGGAGGGGACCTCTGTGGGAACCATTTCCACGACCGTCACCCCGGCCTTGGCCAGCCTGTTCTGCTTGTCCGGGTTGTTGCTCAGCAGCCGGACTTCATGCAGGCCCATTTCCGCGAGGATCTGGGCCGCGGCCTTGTAGCAGCGGGCATCAACGGGAAGGCCCAGCTGCTCGTTGGCTTCGACGGTGTCAAAGCCCGCTTCCTGCAGCGCGTAGGCCTTGATCTTGTTGGCCAGGCCAATGCCGCGGCCTTCCTGGCCGCGGAGGTAGAGCAGGGTTCCTCCGTTGTCCCGGATCAGCTCCAGCGCGAAGGCGAGCTGTTCCCCGCAGTCGCACCGGTAGGAGCCAAAGACATCCCCGGTGAGGCACTCGGAATGCAGCCGGACAAGGGGAGCTTTTCCGTCGGTGGGAGCATTGGGGGAACTGACGGCCAGATGCTCCACGCCTGTTACGAGGTCTGTCCACGCCTGCGCCACGAAGTCGCCAAAGGCGGTGGGCAGTTTCACCACGGGCCCTCCGCTGACGGGATGGGGCGCTTCACCGGACACCGCGTGGGGCTTCCGGTGACCATTGTGCTGGCTGTCGTCGCTGGCTGCCGCTGCCGTCATCGTTTCTCCTTTTCTTCACCCGGGACCGCCCGGGCATCCTCGTCCGGTGCTCCCCCGGTCCCGGCTTCAAGATACGCCACCAGGTCCTCGATGGAGATCAGGGGGCACCCATGTTCAGCTGCGAACGAACGGAGCCCGTCCAGGCGCATCATTTCGCCGTCGTCGTACACCACTTCCGCGATCACCCCGACGGGTGCAAGGCCTGCCAGGCGGCACAGGTCCACAGCGGCCTCGGTGTGGCCCTGGCGTTCCCGCACACCTCCATCAACTGCACGGAGCGGGAAAATATGCCCCGGCCGGGTCACGGATGCCGGACCGGCCTGCGGGTCCGCCAGGATGCGCGCGGTCAGGGCCCGGTCCGTTGCGGAGATTCCCGTGCTGACGCCGACGGCCGCGTCGCAGGAGACGGTGTAGGCAGTGCCCTTCGCGTCCTCGTTGACAGCCGTCATGGGAGGCAGTGCCAGTGCGTCCGCGCGCTCCCCGGTCAACGGCACGCAGATCACGCCGGAGCTGTACCGGATGGTCCAGCCCATCAGCGCCGGCGTGGCGTGCTGGGCGGCGAAGATGATGTCGCCTTCGTTTTCGCGGTCCTCGTTGTCGACCACCAGCACCGGACGCCCGGCGGCCATGGCGCGCACGGCGTCCGCGATGGGGTCCAGTCCCCGGGCGGGCCCCGAAGATGCCCGGCCGGTCACCGGGTCACCGGATGCCGGGGTGCCGGTCACGGCGTTGGTCACGGGGTCATGGGCCACGGCGGGCTCCAGGCGTACTGCTGCGTTCACCGTGCACCTCCCGCAATGGCAGCTTGGCCGCTGACGGCCGGTGCGGCGGTACCGCGGAAGGCAAGCAGCCGTTCGGTGTATTTGGCCAGGACGTCGACTTCAAGATTCACCCGGCTGCCGGTGGTCTTGGTGCCCAGGCCGGTTTCGGCGAGGGTGGTGGGGATCAGGCCCACTTCGAACCAGGGTTCCTGCTCTGCGGCCGGACTGACTGCCGTCACGGTGAGGGAGACGCCGTCGATGGCGATGGAGCCTTTCTCTGCGATGTAGCGGGCCAGGTTGGCGGGGACGCCGAAGCGCAGCCGCTCCCAGTTGCCCTGGGGTTCCCGTTCGAGCAGGACGCCCACGCCGTCCACGTGGCCTTGCACCACGTGGCCGTCCAGGCGGCCGCCTGCGGGAACGCAGCGCTCCAGGTTGACTGAGTCGCCTGCAGCGAGCTCGCCGATGGTGCTCCGGACCAGGGTCTCCCCCATGACGTCGACGCTGAAGTCCTTGCCGTCAATCGCTGTTGCCGTGAGGCAGACCCCGTTGACGGCGATGGAGCCCCCAAGTGCCAGGCCCTCGGTGGAGGCGGGCGCGTGCAGCCGGACGGTGGCGCTGGTGTTGCCGTCGCGCTCGACGGACAGCACCTGCCCCTGCTCGGCAATAATTCCGGTAAACATCAGTAGCCTCCCTGGGCTGGCTCCGCGGCTGTGCGGGTTGGTGGGTGGTCAAGTGCAACGTGCCGTTGCGGTCTGAGGTGGAGTCTGAGGTCCCGGCCCAGCGTCCGGACCGCGCCGCCGTCGGACGCGTCCCATTCCCACTGCTGGGCGTCGGGAAGGCTGGTGATGCCCAGCCCGTTCAGAGCGGGGGTGCCGGATCCCAGCAGGGTGGGCGCCAGGTACACGATCAGTTCGTCAACCAGGCCTGCCGCCAGGAAGGAGCTGAGGATGCTGGACCCGCCCTCCACCATGACATGCCGGATGCCGGACGAGTACAGCATGGACAACGCTTGGTGCGGGTCGCGGGTGGGAAGGTGGACGGCCAGGCCATCGTCACCGTGGATTGCGGCGCCCTCCGGAATATCACGGAGACCCATGACGGCACGGACCGGCTGCTTGGGCGCGGGATTGCCGGCGGCGTCCCGGGCGGTCAGCCGGGGGTTGTCCACTATTACGGTCTGGGTGCCCACCAGGATGGCGTCGATGCGGCTGCGGATCCCGTGGTTGTCGGCCAGGGACTCCGGGCTGGAGATCCACTGGCTGGTGCCGTCTTCGGCAGCGATGCGGGCGTCCAGGGTCTGCGCGATGTGCAGGGTGACGAACGGCCGCTTGGCAGCCACCGCCTCGAACCACTGCCGGTTCAGGTCCAGCGCCTCGTCGGCACCCAGGCCGCTGCGGACCCTGACACCGGCTGCGCGCAGTGTTGCCGCGCCCCCGGCAGCGGGGTCGTGGGGGTCGTCCACGGCGTAGACCACATCAGTGATCCCGGCCGCGATGATCGCTTCCGTGCACGGTCCGGTGCGGCCCACATGGTTGCAGGGTTCCAGCGTGACCACCATGGTGCAGCCGGACAGGTCCAGGCCGACGGCGGCGGCCTGGGCAATCGCGTCGGCTTCAGCGTGTGCGGTGCCGGCGCCGCGGTGGTAGCCGGCAACGAGCTGCTTGCCGTCAGCGCCTACGACGACGGCGCCCACCAGGGGATTCGCGCCTCGCGGGCCTTTCAGCGCTGCCTGGAGGGCCTGCTCCATGGCGGCCGTTTCGGCGGCGCTGAAGGCAGTGACCACCCCGGCGGCCGGCTGAAGCTTTACGGCGCCCGTCATGAGGCTGCCGTTGCGGAGGTGTGGCCTGCCTTTGAAGCGGCAGGGCTTGCGGCGTTTAAGAGCCATCGCTGGGGGTTCATTCGTGTGTCGTTCCTTCCCTGTCGAACCGCGATGGCTCCGGGGATACGACAGCAGAACGCTGCGGAGCCAAAAGGCTGCGCAGATACAGCTGTACGTGCTTCTCTCATCCAGACTTTAACTGTCGGTACCGGAATTCCACCGGTTCAACCGTCTGCCGGAGCCCCCCTGGGAGAACAACGGCGCGCGGGTCGCGGACTGTCACCGCCGGTTCGGACTTACACCGACCCCGGAGCACGTATGTGTGTTGTTATTGTGCCATAACCGGGAGGGGCTCCCGGTTATTCCGTCGCCGCGCGTAACGTCCGGCTGCCCTTGGCGCGCAGCAGGTCGATGGCAGCGGACGGATCGTCGGCGCCGTAGACGGCGGAACCGGCCACAAAGACGTTCGCCCCGGCCTCGGCGGCCCGGGCAATGGTCTCTTCCGTGATGCCACCGTCAACCTGGATGGCCACCCCCAGTCCGGAGCCCTCCACGGCCGCGCGGGCCCTGCGGATCTTGGGCAGCGTGATGTCCAGAAACGCCTGGCCGCCGAAGCCCGGCTCCACAGTCATGATGAGCAGCATGTCGAGTTCGGGCAGCATGTCAAGGTACGGCTCCACCGGGGTTGCCGGGCGCAGGGCCATCCCCGCTTTGGATCCCCTGCTGCGCAGTTCCCGTGCCAGCTTGATGGGCGCAATGGAAGCTTCGGCGTGGAACGTCACGGAGGCCAGGCCGGCGTCAGCGAAACCAGGCGCCCAGCGGTCCGCGTCGGCGATCATCAGGTGGGCGTCCAGCGGCACGGGGCTGACGGCCTGGATCCGCTGCACGACGGGCAACCCGAGGGTCAGGTTGGGGACGAAGTGGTTGTCCATGACGTCAACGTGCACGGCGTCGGCATTGCTGATCCGCTGCAGTTCGGCCTCAAGGTTCACGAAGTCGGCGGAGAGGATGCTCGGGTTGATGCAGCATTGCGTCACGGGGGTGCCTTTCAAGGTGCGTGGTGGGAAACTCGGGCGTTCTGCCCGGTCAGGCCTTCTTCTTTATCAGGGCAAGGAACATCGCGTCGGTGTGATGGATATGGGGCCAGAGCTGCGCCGTTGACTCGTGGCCTGCGCCCAGGCTGCCGGTCAGGCTTACCGCGTCCAGGGCCGCACCGGCGTCGAGGAGTTCCAGGTCGGGGCGTTTGCGCAGAATGTCGTCCACTACGGCGGTTGTCTCGGCGGGATGCGGTGAACAGGTCACGTAGGCCACCACTCCCCCTGGCCGGACGGCAGCCAGGGCCGAGGCCAGCAGTTCGCGCTGCAGCGGCCCGAGATCTGCAATGTCCTTGGGCGAGCGCCGCCACCGGGACTCGGGCCTGCGGCGCAGAGCCCCCAGGCCGGTGCAGGGAACATCCACCAGGACACGGTCATACCGCCCGGGCTGCTCACCGCCCACTTCCCGGCCGTCACCGGTGCGGACCTGCCAGCTGCCGTGCGGAACGGCGGACAGTGCCTGGCTGACCAGCTTGGCCCGGTGCGGCGCGGGCTCGTTCGCGAGCAGCGTGGCGCCCCGCTGGTGTGCCAGCGCACCAAGGAGCGCTGCCTTCCCGCCGGGACCGGCACAGAGATCAAGCCACGTTTCAGCGTCACCGGCCGCGGGTGCACTTCCAGCCCCGCCCACTCCACCGGGCGCACCAAGGTCCACCGCGGCCAGGGCCCTGGCCACCAGTTGGGAACCGACATCCTGCACCCTGGTGGTACCGGCGCGGACGGAGGCCAGGCGGCCCAGGTCCCCGCCGCTGGAGAGCGCCGAGCCTTCAACCAGTTCCCCGGGGGTGGCGCCGTTTTCCAGCGCTTCGTCCAGGCTGCCCAGGCCGGGCAGGGCTACGAGGTTAACCACAGGTGCGTCGTTGTCCGCTTCCAGCAGTTCGTCGATCTCTGCTGCGGAACGGCCGTGGGCTACGAGGGACTGGCGCATGGCCCGGACGATCCACTCAGGGTGGGCGTACCTCACCGCGGCTACCTTCGTAGCATCGGTTTCGCCTTCCACCAGCATGTCCAGCCATTCCTCCAGGCTCCGGGCGGCGACCTTGCGCAGGACGGCGTTGATCAATGTCGACGGTCCGGCGCCGATGACCGCGCGGGCCAGCCCTACGGTCTGGTCCAGTGCAGCGTGGGCGGGGACCCGCATGGCAAGCAGCTGGTGGGCACCGATGCGGAGGGCATCGAGGATGGCCGGGTCAAGCTGGGCCAGAGGGCGGTCCACGCACCGCGCCAGGATGGCGTCATAGGTGCCCTGGCTGCGGAGGGCTCCGTAGCTCAGTTCGGTGGCGAATCCGGCGTCCCGCTTGTCCAGGTGGTGGTGCCGGATCCGCGCGGGCAGCACCAGGTTGGCGTAGGCGTCCTCCGCCGCCACGGCGCGGAGCACTTCGAAGGCGACCAGGCGGGCGGGATCTGCGCGCCTGGTGCGCTGGGACGGCGCCTGCCCGGTGAAGCTCCGTTGCGGCCCGCGGTTGCGTTCCCGCCCCTTGGCATTCCGCCGGCTGGCGTCCCGGGGACCGCCGTTGCCACGGCCGCCGCCGGCAGGTCCGCCGCTGCCGCCCTGCCCGCCTTTCCCGGCGCTGCTGCGTCCCCCGGCACTTCCCCGTCCGCCTGTATTGCCTCCGGACCCGGTCATTCGAACACCACGCTCTCCAGTGAAGCCAAACCGCGCGCCCAGTCGGGGGCGGCCATCATCTTTTTCCCGGCGGGCTGGATCCGGGTAAGTTCCACCGCGTGCGACCCTGTCCCCACCAGCACGGCTTTGCCGTTCAGTGCCACGGTTCCCGGGGCCAGCCCGGAAACATCCGGCCGCAGCCGCACCGGGTCAAGTTTGACCCGCTGCCCGTCGAGCAGGGTCCAGGCACCGGGCTCGGGGGTGACGCCGCGCGCCTGCCTGCTGATGGCTAGGGCCGGATGCGCCCAGTTCAGGTGGCCGTCCTCCAGGGTCAGTTTCGGCGCCAGCGTGACATCGCCGGCCTGTGGCTGCGGCGCTGCTTTTCCGGCATCGATGGCAGAAAGCGTCTGGGCCAGCAGGACCGCGCCGCTGTGGGCCAGCCGTTCCAGCAGGTCACCTGCGGTGTCCTGGGGCTTGACGGCCTCCGTCAGGGTGCCGAAGACGGGCCCGGTGTCCAGGCCTTCCTCAAGCTGGAACGTCACGGCGCCGGTGACGTCGTCTCCGGCCATGATGGACCGCTGGACCGGGGCCGCCCCGCGCCAGGCAGGCAGCAGGGAAAAGTGCAGGTTGACCCAGCCGTGCCGCGGAATGCCCAGGGCATCAGGGGGAACCAGTCCGCCATAGGCGACGATGGCCGCGACGTCCGGCTGCACCGCGCTGATGCCGGCTATGGCCGCGGCATCGACGCGCGCGGCACGGATGACCTCGATGCCCAGTTCCGCGGCCCGCTGGGCAACGGGCGACGGCGTCAGCACGCGTTTCCGGCCCACCGCCGCGTCGGGCCGGGTCAGGACGGCAACGACGTTGAAGCCGGCATTTACGAGCGCGTCCAGGGAGGGAACTGCGACGGCGGGTGTCCCCGCGAAGAGGACCCTCACCCGGCTGCTCCGAAGCTGGAGCCGGGGGTGCCGGTTCCGCCAAAGCTTGCCCCGCCGAAGCTTGACCCCACGCTCTTGGCGCGTTTGGCTGTGGTACGTCCGGCGACGGCGTCGTAGTTGGCGTTGCGGATGGACCTCAGCGCCGCCTTCCGGTCCTCGCCCTCGAGGCGGTCGGTGTAAAGGATCCCGTCCAGGTGGTCATTTTCGTGCTGGAAGCAGCGTGCCAGCATCCCTTCGCCGTCAATGGTGACCGGGTTGCCGTGCATGTCAACGCCGGTGACGCGGGTGGCGCGGAAACGGCGGACCGGGAAGCCGAGGCCCGGGATGGACAGGCAGCCTTCCACATGGTCCGGCTGGTAGTCCTCGCTGTTCTCGAGGACAGGGTTGATGATGTGGCCTTCCACCCCGTCGATACGGTAGGTGAAGATGCGCTTGCTGACGCCGATCTGGGGAGCGGCGAGGCCGGCTCCGTCCACGTCCTCCATGGTCTCGGTCATGTCGGCGACCAGTTTGGCAAGGTCGGGTCCGAATTCCGTCACGGGATCGGCAACTGTGCGCAGCACAGGATCGCCGATGATGCGGATATTCAGAATAGCCATGCGCTGGGTGTCCTCACGGTTGGCGGGAAAGTGAACCTGTCCAGTTTAGGTGCAGTCTCTTCACGTGCACCGTCGCCTTAGGCAGTACGGGCCAGGGGCGGGGGTGCGATGGGCAGCAGCGCAGTGCCCGCGCTGATGGTGTCCGCGGAAAGTTCCCAGACCCGGCGGAGGGCGCAGAACTTCCACCAGTGGTGCTTGAGGACCTCAGGGTTGGCCCGGACGGGGCGGACCTCCGTTTCGCCGATGGCCACCGCCAGCAGGACCGGGTCCTCGCCGTACTTCCAGGGCTCCCAGATCCCCGCCTCCGGATCCACGAGGCTTTCTTCCGCCTTCATGCCGGCAACCAGCTGCATCACCACCTTGTCATCCAGCGGCTTGACCTGGCCGTCCCGCGTTGTGCCCTTGGTCTTGTAGTCGATCAGGCAAATGCGTCCGTTGATCCTGGCCACGAGGTCAAGGGTGCCGGCGTATCCCACCGAGCTGTTCCAGACCGTGATTTCCGGGGCGATGGGCTCCACGCGGAAGAGTTCCCACCACTCGTCGAACCGAACGGCGAAGGCTTCCTCACCGTTGGCGGCCAGGGCGTCGCGGGCTTCCTTCATGGAATGCGGGCGTCCCAGCGCCCGCAGAGCCACTTGCTCGCAGTAGTTGTGGACCCGGTCCCCGCGCCTGGCGGCGTCGTCCCGGTACGTTTCGGCCGCCTTCGCCGCACGGTTGATGGCCTGCTTGATTTTGGCCGGGCTCCCCAGGCAGTCGGAGAGCAGCGGATCGTTGGCCAGGCTGCTGGCACCCATATAGCCGAACCAGCCATCGAGGCCGTGCGGTTGCTGGCTGATCACCGTGGTGATGGAAGGTACCGAGAACTGCTCAGACGTTGACCGTGCGTACATCCGGCCGTATTCGGTGGCGTGGGCGAGAAGCGGATCAGTCATACAAAAGACTCTTTCACAGGGGGCCGACAAAATCTCCGGCGGCAGGAGCCGCACGCAAAAAAGGTCCGTTTCCGCTGCTGATGAGCGGAAACGGACCTCTGCGGTGGGCGATACTGGGTTCGAACCAGTGACCTCTTCGGTGTGAACGAAGCGCGCTACCACTGCGCCAATCGCCCCGATGCATTTGAATGCTAGCCCACGTCTGCCCCAATTGAAAAATCGGGCGGCGCCACACGCAAAGGCACGCTAAAAGGGGGGTTCGCAGCAACGTTGGCCCCCGCCCCGCACCTGAAGGACAGCAGCGCAGCAGGCAGCACAACGTGGGGCCGCCGCACCCACCCCGACCGGAATTACACGCCTGTAACTCGCATATTCCGCGGAATTCCGCGGTTGCAGGGGCCACGCGGGCCAGCCGCGCCGGGGCGATTTGGAGTTTCCCCGAACCTCCTATATTGTTTTTACTCGTTGGAACGCGAGGAAATGCCGGAAACGGCAAGGAATCAAGCCTCCAAAATGCGGACGTAGCTCAGCTGGTAGAGCACCACCTTGCCAAGGTGGATGTCGCGAGTTCGAATCTCGTCGTCCGCTCGCAGGACACTGTCACAGCAAACATTCTTCGGAATTGACGCTAACACGGTGGGTTGGCCGAGAGGCGAGGCAGCGGCCTGCAAAGCCGTATACACGGGTTCGAATCCCGTACCCACCTCGGTGAAAACCATGGTTTCCGGGTTTCCGGATGCAATGGGCGATTGGCGCAGCGGTAGCGCGCTTCCCTGACACGGAAGAGGTCACTGGTTCGATCCCAGTATCGCCCACTCGGCAAGGCAACTTGCCGGCAGTACCGCTGGATTTTCCGGAACAATCTGCACAATGCGGACGTAGCTCAGCTGGTAGAGCACCACCTTGCCAAGGTGGATGTCGCGAGTTCGAATCTCGTCGTCCGCTCTCTTATATCCCATAAGCCGGTCTTCCGGTTCCGGGCGATTGGCGCAGCGGTAGCGCGCTTCCCTGACACGGAAGAGGTCACTGGTTCGATCCCAGTATCGCCCACACACGAACAGCAGCTCTCCGGAGCTGCTTTTTTCGTTTAAGCCGCATCCGCTGCTGGCGAACGTGATTTCCTTGGCACGCCTTCCGCGCCCGGATAGGATCGAATGCGCAAGGAGCGACCTGGCTCCGCGATAGAAGGGAGGTGCCCGTGGGTTTGATTGACGATCTAAAGGGCAAGGCTCAGGGTCTCATCCGCGGCAACGAGCAAGCTATCAAGGACGGCATCACCAAGGCCGGCGATTTCGTCGACACCAGGACCGGCGGCAAGTACGCAGGCCACGTCGACAAGATCCAGGATGGCGCTTCCAAGCTCGTTGACAAGAACGGCACCCCGGGGCAGGCACCTGCCGCCGAGCAGGTTCCCCCGGCAGCTCCTGGAAATCCGGTTCCGCCGGTTGACAGGGCTCCGTAAAGGATTTGGCCAGGGCTTTGCCCGGCACGTCAAGGAGGTGCGGGTCCCGCCGGGAGGCGGCGCCCGCACCTTTGGCGTTTAAGGGCAACGTTTGCCCCCCCCCCGAATTGCCGTCTGGCAAACCTGGGCCGGTAACCTGCCGGTATGCCCAAGTCCCCCGCCCCCACCACGGCAGCCAAGCCCGGACTGACCCGGACCGATTCCCGGCCGGTGGTCGCAGGGATCGTCACCGCGCTGGTGGGCTTCACCTCATCCTTCGCCGTGGTCCTGGTAAGCCTCAAGGCAGTCGGCGCTGATCCTGCCCAGGCTGCGTCCGGCCTCCTGGCCGTAACGCTCACCGTCGGGCTCGGCGTGCTGGTGCTCGCCTGGCGTTCCCGGGTCCCGGTGACACTTGCCTGGTCAACGCCGGGCGCGGCGCTGCTTGCGGCATCGGGAGTTCCCGACGGCGGGTGACCGGCCGCCGTCGGAGCCTTCCTTGGTGCGGGCCTGCTGCTGGCCATGACCGGCCTGGTGCCGGCGCTTGGCAGGCTGATGGCGCGTATCCCGCCCTCCCTGGCCCAGGCCATGCTGGCGGGCGTCCTGCTCCAGCTCTGCCTGGCACCCTTCAAGGCCCTCGGTTCCGTCCCGGCGTTTGCAGCGCCGGTGATCCTGTGCTGGCTGCTGATGATGAAGTTCGCTCCGCGCTGGGCGGTGCCGGCAGCCCTGCTCGCGGCCTTGGGCGTGATCGGAATAACCCTGGCATCGGCTGGAACTCCTGTTGAACCGGCAGCCATGGTCCCGGCACTGGCCTGGACCACACCCACGTTCAGCCTCCAGGCCATGGCGGGCATTGCTCTGCCGTTGTTCGTGGTGACGATGGCCTCGCAAAACATTCCCGGGGTGGCCGTGCTGAGGTCTTTCGGATATGAGGCACCGTGGCGCCCGGCGATGCTGGTCACGGGAGCGGGAACTGTTGCGGGAGCCCCGTTCGGCGGCCACGCCATCAATCTCGCGGCACTCAGTGCTGCCCTGGCCGCCGGCGAGGGCGGGGACCGGAGCAGGAGGTGGATCGCGGGCTTCACGTCCGGCCTGGCCTACCTGGTGCTGGCCGCTTTCTCGGCCGCCCTGGTGTCGGTTGTCAGCAAGGCGCCGGCCGGGATGCTTGAGACCGTTGCCGGGCTGGCACTGCTGGGCACCCTCGCCTCGGCGGTCTCGTCAGCCCTGGCGGAACCGGACGACCGGATCGCCCCGGCCGTTACGTTCCTGATGGCCGCGTCCGGCCTGGCGTTCGCCGGGATCGGGTCCGCTTTCTGGGCGCTGCTGGCCGGGCTGGTGGTCCGGCTGGCGCTGCGGCCCCGCGCCCGGTCCGGGAAGGAGTCCGCCTAGGAGGGCTCGTGGTTCTGGCCTTCACGGGCCAGCGCAGTGAGGCGGGAGACGGCGCGGAAGTACTTCTTCATGTACCCGCCGGCCATCATCTCTTCGGTGAACAGCTTGTCGAAGGGGACGCCGCTGGCCAGGATCGGGACATCCTTGTCGTAGAGCCGGTCTGCAAGGACCACGAACCGCAGCGCTACAGCCTGTTCCGTGATGGTTTCCACGTTGCGCCACACCACGCCGTCAATGCCGTGGATCAGCTGGCGGTAGCGGCTGGGGTGCACTCCGGCCAGGTGGTGGATGAGGGTGGAGAACTCATCCTGGGCCACCGTCTTCCCGTCGAATTCCGCCTTCATGTGCGCGTTGAGCTCGCTGTTCTTCAGCGGCGCCGGTGCGGCCGGGAGGCCACGGTGCCGGAAGTCCTCGCCGTCGATGCGGATCACGTCGAACTGGTCCGCCAGGACCTGGATTTCGCGCTGGAAGTCCACAGCGGCAAACCGGCCATCGCCCAGGGAGCCCGGCAGAGTGTTGGACGTGGCGGCAAGTTTGACCCCGGCGTCAGCCAGCTCGCGCATGAGCCGGGACATCAGGACGGTGTCGCCCGGATCGTCCAGTTCGAATTCGTCGATGCACACGAGCTGGTAGCTGCTCAGCGCGTCCACCGTTTTGCGGAAGGAAAGGGCGCCCACGAGGTTGGTGTACTCCACGAACGTACCGAAGGCCTTGGGGCCGGGCGACGCGTGCCACAGGGAGGCGAGCAGGTGGGTCTTGCCCACGCCGAAACCGCCGTCCAGGTAGATACCCGCCCTGGATTCGTCCTTCTTGCCGAACAGCTTCTTGAAAAGCCCGCCTCCGTTGCCCGACCCCACGCCGTCGGCAAATCCCTCCAGGGCACGCACGGCGGCGGCCTGGCTGGGCTGCTTCGGGTCCGGGCGGTAGCTCGAAAAGGAAACCTCCCCAAACCGGGGCGAGGGGTAGAAGCCCTTAAGGAGTTCGTCCACCGATACTGCCGGAGTGCGGGCGGCAAGCTGTTCGATCTGTACCAAGGTGGTCCGTTCTGCTGGTGGTTGGTCCCCAGAAAGGATACCGGCAATGCACGCCCAACCCGGGCGGGACGCCGTCCTGCCGCCCCGGGGCGTGATGAAGGCAACATTTCGCCCTATTAACGGAATACGGACAACCCCACGGGCGCTGGTTAGTGTGGGAACAGGTTCCAATGGATGTTCCGCGGTTTCCCGTGCTCTTAGTGAAAGGCCAAGCCATGCCCTACCCGGTTGAACAGAATGAGAAGTTCGCAGCCTACGCCCACCCGGAGCGGCTGGTCTCCACTGAGTGGCTTGCTGCCGCCGTTGAAAGCGGTGCCGTGGCCCGCGGCGAACTTATCGTGGTGGAGTCCGACGAGGACGTGCTGCTGTACGAAACCGGCCATATCCCCGGCGCGGTCAAGATCGACTGGCACACGGACCTGAACGACGACGTGGCCCGCGACTACGTTGACGGTGCCGCCTTTGCTGAACTCGCGGCGTCCAAGGGCATTTCCCGCGACAGCACCGTGGTGATCTACGGCGACAAGTCCAACTGGTGGGCCGCTTACGCCCTTTGGGTCTTCACGCTGTTCGGCCCCCAGGACGTCCGGCTGCTGGACGGCGGCCGGGACAAGTGGGTTGCCGAGGGCCGCGAACTGACCAGGGACCGGCCTGCTCCCGTTCCCGGTAACTACCCGGTGGTTGAGCGTGACGACGCCCCGATCCGCGCCTTCAAGGATGACGTCCTGGCCCTCCTGGGCACCGGTCCCCTGATCGATGTCCGCTCCCCCGAGGAATACACCGGTCAGCGCACCCACATGCCGGCCTACCCGGAAGAGGGTGCCCTGCGCGGCGGCCACATCCCCACTGCAGCCTCCATCCCGTGGGCACGCGCCGCTGCCGCCGACGGCACCTTCCGCAGCAGGGAGGAACTGGAGGCCATCTATCTCGGCGAGGCCGGCCTGGCCGAAGGCGACGACGTCGTGGCGTACTGCCGCATCGGCGAGCGGTCCAGCCACACCTGGTTCGCCCTCAAGTACCTCCTGGGCTTTGAGACCGTCCGCAACTACGACGGGTCCTGGACTGAGTGGGGCAACGCCGTGCGCGTGCCGATCGTCAAGGGCGCGGAGCGTGGCTCTGTTCCCGTAGCCGTCGGAGCCTGACCCTGCTCCCCCGCGTAGACTTGGAACGATGACTACTCAAGCTTTGCCTTCCGCCCTGGCGGCGATCGTGGACGATTTCCAGGCCCTGTCCGAACCCGAGAGGCTGCAGCTGCTGCTGGAGTTCTCGGAAGGACTGCCGGAACTCCCGGACCGGCTCAAGGACCACCCCGAACTCCTTGAGCAGGTCGTAGAGTGCCAGTCGCCGCTGTTCCTCACCATTGAGACGGGAACCAACGACGACGGCGCCGTCCGCCTGTTCTTCAAGGCACCGCCCGAGGCGCCCACCACGCGCGGTTTCGCCGGGGTGCTGCACGAGGGCCTGGACGGTTTGACAGCGGAAGAGATCCTGTCGGTGCCGGACGACATGCCGGAGCTGCTGGGACTCACCCGCGCCATCACCCCCCTGCGCATGCGGGGCATGACCGCCATGCTGGGCAGGATCAAGCGCAAGGTTGCCGCAGCATCCCGCAGCCACGCCTGACCCCGCCGTCATGGCACGCAGGAACAACGCACAGGGAACCCCGGCCACAGCGGCCTTGACCGCGGCCGGGGTTCCCTTTGTGCTGCATCCGTACACCCATGACCCCTCGGCGGCGAGCTACGGAGCGGAGGCAGCCGAGGCCTTGGGGATCGATCCGTCCCGCGTCTTCAAAACCTTGATGGTGGAAGTTGAGGGCAGGCTCGCGGTGGGCATTGTTCCGGTCAGCGGAACCCTGGACCTGAAGGCGATGGCCACTGCGCTGGGGGCCAAGAAAGCCGCCATGGCCGATCCCGCTGCGGCACAGCGCCGGACCGGCTATGTCCTCGGCGGCATCTCCCCGCTCGGCCAGCGCCAGCCCTCCCCCACGGTGCTGGATTCCAGCGCCCTGGCCCTGGGCACCCTGCTGGTCTCGGGCGGTCGGCGGGGCCTGGACATTGAGCTGGCGCCGGCTGACCTGGTCCGGCTGACGGACGCCGTCACGGCTCCCATCAGCTCACTGGCCGCAGGCAACCTCCGGCCCTAGCCGCAGCAGGGGTGGTTCATTCCGCTACTCGATGATGTACCGCTGCATCATCTCGTTGTCCTCGTGCTCCAGGATATGGCAGTGCCAGACGTACTCGCCACTGAAGGATGAGCCGATGGCCAGCGGGGCTCCGTCCGCCGCCCCTGCCCCGAACGGAACACGGATCCTGGTGACTTCCCCGGGCATGGCAATGACCGTGTCCTTCCAGCCCTGCTCATGTGCCGGCGCTGCTTTGGGGCGTCCAATCAGGAAGGGCTGGACCGGAACGGCGCTGCCGCGGCCCGGCGTCACCAGGCCGGTCCCTGGGTCTACATAGCCGGTGGCTGCCAGGTACCCGTCGACGTCGAACTTTTGCCGGTCGCGGACCTGGAACTGGGTGAAGTGCACATGGATCGGGTGGGCGTCCCCCGTGGTATTGATCAGTTCCCATTCTTCGAGGCTGTCGCTCCGGACCCGGAGAATGTCTTCGCTCTCGAATTTTCGGTTGTTCAGGAGCGCCATGAGGGGAACCCCGGCGGCGTTGGCCACTTCCACCAGTGCCATGGGCCTGATGGCCTCCGGGGCCCTGGCCACCAGATCGGTGATGGAACAGTCCCGGAGGCTGCCAGGCAGCGGCGCTGTGTATCCGGCCTGGGATGTCACAGTGAACTGCATGATTTGCGGCAGCGGGAGTCCCCCGAGCTGGATGGTGGCGGGGCCGTCCGGGTAGGGGACGCGGGCACTGTTGGCCAGAACAACCCGCGTGCCGGGCTTGTGTCCGGCGAAATCGATCACGACATCCGCCCGCTCGCCCGGCCCCAGGAGCAGCCTGTTCAGCCGGACCGGTGCGTTGAGCAGGCCGCCGTCCGTTCCTATTTGGAAGAAGGCGAGCGCCGCGCCATCAACTGCGAACTTGAGGTCGTAGAACCGGGCATTGGAGCCGTTGAACATGCGGAGCCGGTACTTCCCCCGGGCCACGTCGAGATTCGGCCGGCACTTACCGTTGACTGTTGCGGCGTCGCCGAAGAACTCCGGCGCCCAGGGACGCGGTGTTCCGCCGGCAGTGGAAAGGTCCGGGTTCGGCGGGTACGCAAGCGTTCCGTCGGGGTTGAACATCTTGTCCTGGATGATCAGCGGAACTTCATAGGGCGGCGGGGGCAGGTGGGTACCGTCGCCGGTATCTATTCCTGATCCACCTGAGTCCCGCAACAGGTAGCCGACGGCCAGCCCCGCATAGACATTCAATCGCGTAATGCCGAGCGCGTGATCGTGGTACCAGAGACCGGCTGCGTCCTGGTCGTTGCCATACCTGTACGTGTAGGAAGCGCCGGGCCTGAATGCCTGCCCGGGGCCGCCGTCGTACTCTGGCCTGGTGTTGCCTCCGTGAAGGTGCACGGACGTCCTGGGCGCTGCAGCATCGTTGCTGCCGGGAGGAACGAGCTCCGCGTCGACGGCGTAGCCAAGGGGATGCCGTTCGATCCCGTTATGGACGGTGAGGCGAAATGGGGTTCCTTTCCGGGCGACGATGACCGGGCCCAAATATGTACGGGAGGAGGTCCAGTCCTGGTATGCCAGGGTGTCGGCCACGCCCATGCCGGCCTGGAAGCGGTGCTGGGCGTTTCGCATCCAGAGAGACGCAGTGCCGCCGGCACTCATGTCCAGGACGCCCAGTTCGGCCAGCGTTGGAAGCTGCTCGGTGAATTGGTAAGCCTGCCCTGGCGTGGCAATTGCCCGCCCGCTTCCCGGTCCATACGGCTGCGTCGCAACGGCTGCACCGGCTGCGGCGCCGCTTGCAGGAGTTGCCGCCTTGTCAGATACATTGTGGGCCCCATTTCAATTGCCTTGATGGTTCCCCCCTTGCAGCCGACGGTAGGCAGCTCTCTTTGTCAGCGCTAGGGCCGAGTGTCCCCTTCCGGGGAAAGGGCCGGGACCTGCTCTGGGCCTTCCCGGACCGGCTCCCCCGCGCGGCTGCCGGAACGGCCCGTGAAGTGGTCCATGGTGCGGTTGACGCCGAGCACGTCCATGAGCCGGTCAAAGACGCCGACCGGCAGGATCCGCAGGACCGGAAGCAGGTTCACCAGGGGTGGCAGGACCAGTTTCCGGCGACCGGCCTCGATCGCGTCAAGGACTTCAGCTGCCACGTCCTCCTCCTCAAGGATGGGGAGCAGCCGGGGCCAACGGGTCTGGACGCCGTCGAACATTCCCGTGTTGATGTAGTAGGGGCAGACCACCAGCGTGTTGACCCCGGTCTGGTCCGCCCGGAGCTCGGCCCGCAGTGACTCGGTGAAACCGAACGCGGCGAACTTGCTGGCGGAGTAGTCCGTCTGCCGGGCGACGCCCACCATCCCCGCAGCACTGGCAATGGTGACCACGGTGCCGTGCCCCCGCTCTGCCATCCCGCCGAGGAAGGCGCGGGTGACCCAGTACAGGGCCATGACGTTGACGTGCATGGTCCGTTCGATGGCCTCATCCGTCGCATCAAGGAGCCGGTGCCCGCTGACCACCCCGGCGTTGTTCACCAGCACATCCACCGGCCCCGTCCTGGCCGCGGCGGCCTTGACCGCCTCCCGGTCCGTGACATCCACGGCATGGGCTTCAGCCTGCACGCCGGCAGCCCGGATTTCGTCGCGGACCGCTGCTCCCGCTGCCGCGTCCACATCCCAGATCACCACCCGGCTCCCGCGCCGGGCGGCGCCGAGCGCCATGCGGCGGCCCAGTCCGCTTCCCCCTCCCGTGACCAACAGTGTTGCACCGGAAAGTTTGGTTCCTTTGGCCATCTCAGTTCTCCTCGGATCTTGGCACAGGCTTTGTCCTCAGCGGTTTCGGGAAAGGCGGCCCATCAAGGTGATGGCCGCTTTCATGATCCGTGCGTAGGCATGGTTGGACATCCCGGGAGCGGGGGCAACCCGGAGCAGCCGCTGCACGGCGATGGTCTGCGGTTCCGTGTATTTGAGGATGCCTTCCCGGCCGTGGCGGCGACCCGCGCCGGAATCCTTCATGCCGCCGATCGGTGCATCATGGGATGCCCAGGTGGCTGCGTAGCCCTCGTTAACGTTGACGGTCCCCGTCTGGAGCCTGCGGGCCAGGCCACTGCTTCCCCGCGGCGGGCGGACCAGACGCTGGCGTTGAGCCCAAAGTCCGAGTCGTTGGCCAGGGCGACGGCGGCGTCGTCGTCGGCCGCCCGGTAGACGGCAACCACCGGCCCGAACGTCTCTTCCCGGGCAAGGAGCATGTCCTCAGTTACCCCGGCCAGGACGGTGGGTTCGTAGAACAACGGCCCCAGGTCCGGCCGGCGCCGCCCTCCGGCCAGGAGGTGGGCGCCTTTGGCGAGCGCATCCTGGACGTGGCGGTCCACCCGCTCCACCTGTGCCGTACTGATAAGGGACCCCATGCCAATGTCCCATACCGGACCGGACCCCATCCGGATGTCCTTCACCTTGGCTGTGAACGCCGCCAGGAAGCGGTCATAAAGGTCAGCATGAACGTAGATCCGCTCAATGCTGACGCACAGCTGCCCGGAGTTGGAGAAGCAGGCGTGCACTGCGCCGGCAGCCGCCTTGCCTGCGTCCGCATCCGCGAGCACCAGCATGGGGTTCTTGCCGCCCAGTTCGGCGGAGAAGCCGATCAGCCGATCAGCGCACTGCCTGGCGACGGTCTTGCCGGTCTTGGAGGATCCCGTGAACATCAGGAAGTCCACCCGCCCGATCAAGGCAGGCCCTATCTCCGTGCCCGGCCCGGTGACGATCCGGAACAGGTCCTGCGGAAGGCCCGCCTCCCGCAGGAACCTGAGCATGAGCAGGGCCGTGAAGGGCGTCTGCGAGTCGGGCTTCAGGACGATGCCGTTGCCCGCCAGCAGGGCCGGGATGGCGTCCGAAACCGCAAGGGTCAATGGATAGTTCCAAGGGCTGATGACACCCACAACCCCCTTGGGCACCCGGTATTCCGTGGTGCGGGTGAGGAGCGGGGCCGCGCCCTTCCGGCGGCGCGGGCGGAGATACCGGTCAGCGGTCCGCTCGTAGTAACCGGCCGTCAGGACGACGTCCGCGAACTCCTCGAAGGCGCTCAACCTGGACTTGCCGCTCTCTGCCTGGACCAGGTCAAGGACGTCCTGCTCGCGCTCCAGGAGCAGCGCCAGGAACCGCCGGATCACCGCTCGGCGTTCGGCGGTTGGCTGGGCTGCCCACTGCCGCTGCGCCATGCGTGCGGTCTCGACGGCGGCATGGACGTCGTCCGGGGTGCATACAGGCACTTCACCCACCACTGAACCGTCGAAGGGCGCGTGCGAGGCCTGCGCCGGCCGGCCGGAGCCCGACGACGCCACCAGTCCGGCAAGCTCCGCCGCCAGCTCCCGGCCACGGCCGGTCACAGTTCCTGCCGGGCGTGCTTTCACCATGTCAGGCACCCGCCTGCGTGGGACGGCCCGGAGATTCCGCCATGCGTCCAGCGGTCGGGCCGGGGCCGGAGCCGGGATTAAGGCGCGGAGCGAGCTGCTGGCGCAGCCAGGCCTTCACCAGCCGCTCCCAGCGTTCGGGGTCCACATTCCATTCCTTCGTATGCCGTGCGTGGTTGAACGTCTCGAACGTCACCATCTCCGGGTTCCGCTCGGCCAGCAGGGCGGACGGCCCGTACGGTACATACTCGTCGTCGACGCTGTGGATGATCAGTGTTGGCGTCCGCAGCTCGACGGCCCGGGACACCCAGTCCATGACTTTCAGGTCCACGGGCGCCGAGAGGCCCGTGAGCCTGCGTCCCAGCGGGTGGCCCAGCATCAGCTGGCCGTACCTGCCCACCAGCGACGGAATCCGGTTCAGCTGCGCGTGGTGCGCCAGCACTGTTACCCAGTCGATGACCGGTGCGTCCAGTACCATCGCCCTGATCAGGTGGCGGTGGCGGGAGAGATCGGCAGTCTGCAGGCAAATGGCCCCACCCATGGACCAGCCGAACAGGACAACTTCCTCGGCACCGTTGGCCAGCGCGTACCCGATGGCAGCCTCGATATCCTGCCACTCCGTCGAGCCCAGGCCGTAGCGGCCGTCATCGGCCGACGGTGCCAGCCCGTCATTCCGATAGGACACCAGCAGGCTGGTCAGGCCCAGTTCCAGCGCCGGTCCCACCGCCCGCAGCGCTTCCTGCCGGGTGGCGCCCCGCCCGTGCACCATGATGGCCCAGGTCCGGGCAGCCCCCTTTGCCCGGACCAGCCAGGCGGGAGCTTCGCCGCGCTCAACGGGAATCAGGACGTCCTCGGCAGGGATTCCGAAGGCGGCCGGGTCCGGGTATGTGGCACCGCTCCACCATCCCCAGCGGGCCGTGGAGAGATCCCCGCTGTACACGGCTTCGACCTCGCGCAGGACAGTCCGCTCGGCGGGCGAGTAAGACACGATACGGCCGATCCGCGCGTGCCCTTTGCCGCCGTCGAAGAAGAACCCGTAGACGCCGTCCACCGTGGTGTCATCATCGGCGGCGAGGATCACTTGCAGCTTCTGCCCGTCCCGGATCACCGCCAGGACTTCCTTGTCGGCCGCCCGCTGCCGTGCCGGAGTGATGACCCGGCGCGCGAAATACACGGCGAGCGCCGAGGAACCCGCTCCCAGCAGGCCTGCCACCGAGCCGCCGGCGATGGCGCCGCCAACGGCCCACTTGGCCCCCGGCGACACCCCAACGGATTCCGCGGTGGATGCAGTCATTGCAGGGCGCGCTCGCCGGAAAGGTGCCATGGGACTATTCTTACCGGCCCTGCCGCAGATACCCGCATTCCGGCACCCGGGCGGCACGGCGCCGCCAGGCCGGCACGCGGGGGACCCGGTGCCGGCCTGCGGGCGCAGGGGCCGGTAAGTGTAGAGACCGGTGCAGTTCAAGGGCCAGCGCAGTTCAACGGCAGGTGCAGTGCGGGGGCCAGCGGGCGGGACTAGGCTAAGGCCATGAGTGATCCCATCGTCATCCTGACTGAAGAACCCCTGGGCGCGGACGACCGCGTTAACATCGAACGGCTTGTGGATGGCGCGGACAGCCGCCTGCTGGTCCTGGTCCCGGCGAATACCGAGCGGCACCTGCTGGTGGACTTCCTTGAAAACCTGTCCATGCTGGACGTTGCCAAGGCTTTCCGCGAGCTCGCCGCCCGCAACCCTGATGCCGCCACCGAACGGGCGCACGCCGACGACACCCTGGCGGCCTCCCTCGCGGCGCTCGAGGGACTGGGCTCCGGTGTGACCGGCCAGGTGGTGGACGGCAAGGCCGTTGACAGCCTGGTGGCAAAGGTCCGCGAAACCGGCGCTTCCCAGGCCGTCGTGATCACGCGGCCGCATGCCGTGGCCGATACGTTCCACACAGACTGGGCCAACAAGGCCCAGGACCAACTCGGCGTCCCCGTGCTCCACCTGTACGCGGGCTCGGGATTTATCGGCGACTCCTAAGCGTTGGGAAAGCTATGAGCATCTTTGGAAACAGCATCTTCGGCAACAGGGCACCAGGCGTTGGTGCCGAAACGCAGCATGGCAGCGCACAGGAGGCTGCGGACAGCGGGGCCTCTGTCCAGAAAAGTGATGCCGAGTGGCGGGAGGAACTGACTCCGGAGGAATACCACGTCCTGCGCCAGGCGGGGACGGAACGGCCATACACCGGCGAATACTGGGACACCCATACGGAGGGCGTGTACCAGTGCCGCGCGTGCGGCGCTGAACTGTTCACCAGCAATGAGAAGTTCGATTCCCACTGCGGCTGGCCCTCCTTCTGGGCCCCTTTGACTGAGGGCAAAGTGCGCTACATCCATGACCGCACCCTGGGCATGGACAGGATCGAAGTGCGGTGCGCCTCCTGCGACTCGCACCTGGGCCATGTGTTCGAGGGTGAGGGCTACGGAACGCCCACCGACCAGCGCTACTGCATCAACTCGGTCTCCCTCCGGCTCGTGGCCAAAGAGGCGTCCGGCGACGGACCCCAGGGCTAAGCGATAGGCATCGCGGGAAGTACCCCGCAACCCGTCCAGGCAGAACCGGCCCCCAGCTGTTCCCACAGCCGGGGGCCGGTCTCGTTCCTCCCCAGCCGGGCCCGAGACTAAGAACTTCTTATCCAACCGCCCTTTGGGCATAAGTCCTGCTGGTTGCTTGTTACGCTCACCAGAGAAGCAAAGCAACCAGAAAGGCAGCCGACGATGACAGAGACCCTGACCACCGCCGTCACCGGTATTTCCGCGCAGAACAAGGATTGGCTGCGGCTCAAGGGCGCGGCCACCGCCCTGCAGGCCCTCCAGGTCCAGGACGGTTCCGTCCCCGGGAGCGCGGACCACCCGGCGGCAGCCCGGTACGTGGAAACCATCGTGGATGCTCTCACGGCACTGGCCCCTGCCTTCCCGCACGACGCGGACTACCTTGAGGCCGCCTGTGCTGATTTCCGGGCATGGGCCGCGGGCGGGTTCGCCGTCCCGGACTTCCTGTCGTCCCTGCTGGCGTTCCAGCCGCAGCAGCAGCGCATCGACGGCCTGCAGCACCTGGTGGTCTTCCCCATGTACACCCAGAACGGCAGCAGCAACCGACTGGTGGAGGCCGTGCTGGTGGAGGTCATCTGGCCCGAGTTCATCGCGGGACTGGAAGCCGGGGAGTACTCCAACAAGCTCTTCGTCCCCATCCGCTTCGTCGACTTCACGCCGGGCTATGACACCAACTCCGCCGTCCTCTTCCCCGAGACGGTAGCGGTCAGCCAGACCCCCACCTTCACCTGGGGCGCCATCTTCGCCGACCGCGAAGCTGCCCGGTTCCGCCGCGTGCTCAAGGCGGCCGCGGAGACCACCTCCCTGGAGCTCCCGGAGGGTGCAGCCGAACTGCTCGTCGACCAGGACCTCACCGAGGCCACCTTCGTCATGTGGGACCTGATCCACGACCGGACGCACATGCGCGGCGACCTGCCCTTCGATCCCTTCATGATCAAGCAGCGGATGCCCTACTTCCTCTACTCGCTCGAGGAGCTGCGCTGCGACCTCACCGCGTTCCGCGAATCCGTCCGGATCGAAAAGGACGACGACGCCGACCCCGAGGCCCGGCGGCATGCCAAGCTCGTGCAGTACGCCATCATCTTCGACCGCATCTTCCGCTTCGCCATCACCGGCAGCCGGGTCCGCAACTACGACGGCCTGGGCGGCCAGCTCCTTTTCGCCTGGCTGCACCAGCAGCACGTACTGCACTGGACGGACACACGGCTTACCATCGACTGGGATGAGGTGGCGGACGCTGTGATCGCCCTGGGAGCCAGCATCGATGACCTGTACTGGCGCTCCATCGACCGGCCCAAGACCGCCCACTGGCTGGCGGCCTACCAGCTGGTGTCCGCAACCGTCACCCCCAACCCGGCCTCCGTGTGGGCCAAGGGGCCGGACGCGCTGCCACTGGCGGGAACACCCCGCGGCCTCACGGACCAGGTCCTGGACGACGAATTCCCGCTGTCCATGTTCTACGAGGCATTGGAGAAGAAGATGCGCCCCGTCATTGAATCAACCGCCGGCATCACCGGCCACTCCGCCCTGTGACCGGTTCCGGCCCTGCCGCTGCTGCCCACAACACCACCGGGCCCCTTAAGGTCCTGGTGGCAGGCGGCAGCGGCGCGTCCGGCGTCGCCGTTGCGCGTGCACTGGCTGCGGCAGGGCACCGCGTGGCCACCGTGGGCTCGGACCAGGCCAGGATCGGGGCGGCCGCGGAAAAGGCGGGCGACGGCGTCACTCCCTTCACGTGCGACCTCGCCGATTTCCACGGCGTCCGGCAGCTTCGGGCGGAGGTCAGCGCCGCCGTCGGGCCGGTTGACGCCGTGATCCACCTGGTGGGTGGCTGGCGAGGGGCCAAGGGCATCGCCGACCAGTCCGACGACGACTGGGACTTCCTGGAGCGCGGGGCCATCACCACGCTGCGCAACGTGTCACGCGTCTTCTTCGACGACATTGCCGCATCTCCGGCCGCAGGTTTGCCATGGTGTCCTCCACGGCCCTGGACAAACCAACCGCTGCGGTGGCCAGCTACGTTGCAGCGAAGGCCGCCGCGGAAGCCTGGACCATGGCCATGGCGGATGGCTTCCGCCGTGCCGCCGGGGACGGCGGAAACCTGGCTGCTGCCAGCATCCTGGTGGTCAAGGCACTGGTTGACGACGAACTGCGCCGCGCCCACCCCGAGCGGAAATTCCCGGGGGCCACGGACGTGGCTGACCTGGCCGGCGCCGTCGTACGGCTTTTCGGCACGCCGTCCGCCGAACTCAACGGTGTCCGCCTCCGGCTGGCGGGCTGATCCCCGCCGTGACTGTACCTAAACTGAAAGCGTGAGCAACCCCATGACGACAACAGCAGAAACAGGCTCGGCGCTGCGGCTGCACGATCCGAGCGTGCGCGGCTTTGCCTCCGACAACTACTCCGGCGTCCACCCCGAAGTGCTGGCAGCCCTGGCTGCAGCCAACGAGGGGCACCAGGTTTCCTACGGCGAGGACGACTACACCGCGCGGCTGCACGAACTGATGGTTGAACACTTCGGCCCGGGCATCGAATGCTTCCCGGTCTTCAACGGCACCGGTGCCAATGTCCTGTCCCTGCAGTCCCTCCTCCCCCGCTGGGGTGCCGTGGTGTGCGCTTCCACCGCCCATATCAACATGGATGAGAACGGGGCACCCGAGCGCATCGGCGGCATGAAGCTGCTTCAGGTCCCGGCCCCGGACGGCAAGCTGACCCCGGAGCTGATCGACAGGGAGGCCTGGGGCTGGGGCGATGAGCACCGTGCGCAGCCGCTGGCCGTCTCCATCACCCAGACCACTGAACTGGGCACGTGCTACACCCCGGAGGAAGTGCGGGCCATCGCCGACCATGTCCACGCAAAGGGCATGAAGCTGCACATGGACGGCGCACGGCTGGCCAATGCGGCCGCCCACCTGAACCTCCCCCTGCGGGCCTTCACCCGGGACGCCGGCGTGGACATCCTGTCCTTCGGCGGGACCAAGAACGGGCTGCTCTTCGGCGAGGTCGTGGTGGCGCTGAACCCTGAGGCCGCCCACGGCCTGGTATACCTGCGCAAGATGAACATGCAGCTGGCATCCAAGATGAGGTTCATGTCCGCCCAGTTCATCGCCCTGCTCGAAGACGGCCTTTGGCTGCGCTCCGCATCGCATGCCAACGCCATGGCCACCCGGCTGCGGGCCGCCGTCGACACCATTGAGGGCGTCCGCACCACCCAGAAGACGGAATCCAACGGCGTCTTCGCAATCCTTCCACCCGGCGTGGCGGACCGCCTGCGCAGTTCCTTCCGTTTCTACGACTGGGACGAGGCAGCAGGGGAAGTCCGCTGGATGTGCTCCTTCGACACCACCGAGGAAGATGTTGATGCCTTTGCCGCCGCGATCCGCCGTGAACTCCGGGATTACCGGGACGGGCAGGCGGGGTGACCGTCCGCTGACGGCGAGCCTTCCTGCCCCGCCCCGCCCCGCCCCGTAATCTGCCAAGGTGAACGCACTTGACCAGGTTCCCCCGGATTTTCTCCACGCCTTGGGAACCCTCAGGAAAGCCCGGTGCCGCAAGGAACTGCACCTGGCCGAAATCCCTGCCCCCGCACGGCTGGCTCCGTTTGCCGTCGCACTTGGCGCTGAAGTCATGGCCCCCGGCACAGGCAGCCTTTCCACGCCCGTCCACGGACCGGCAGCACTGGCTTTCGCAGCAGCATCCGGTACCGCCGCCGCAGGAACTGCGGACGACGATGAGACGGAACTCGCCACCGGACGGTTCATCCTGCTGCACGATCCGGACGGCTCAGCGGTCTGGGACGGCGAGTTCCGCATCGTGACCTACATCCGGGCCGAACTGGAACCGGAAATGGGCAACGACCAGATGCTGGGAACTGTGGCATGGACGTGGCTGGTGGAAGCGCTGGATAACCACAAGGCCGCTTACAGGGCAGCCGGCGGCACAGCCACCCGCGTCCTGTCCGAAAGCTTCGGAACTTTGGCCGGGCGGCCAGGTTCCATCGACATCGAACTCCGGGCCTCCTGGACGCCCGATTCCTCCGATGTCCAGGCGCACCTGGAAGCCTGGTCCGACATGGTGTGCACGTTTGCGGGGGTGCCGCCGCTGCCCGACGGCGTGACCGCCCTTCCGCCCCGGCGGCGGGGCCAGCAGAACGGCTATGGGGCAGCCCGGTAAACTGGGGGCATCATGACCCCAAACATTCCGGAAAACACCACAGCCGGCGTCCCGGCTGCTGCTGCCGCACCCCATATCACGGTGGAGGGCTTTGACAGCCCCATCCCCGAAATCATCGATCTTGACGCACCCCGGGACGGCGTTCCCCTGGTCATCGAAACCCAGTCCGGCCTGGAGCGCTGTGCCGCCGCCATTGCCGCCGGCACCGGCCCCGCAGGCGTTGACGCCGAACGCGCCTCCGGGTTCCGCTACGGCCAGCGCGCCTTCCTGGTCCAGATCCGCCGCGAAGGTGCCGGGACCTGGCTGATCGATCCCGAACCCTTCGGGAACCTGGAGATCATCAATGACGCCCTGCGCGGCGTCGAATGGATCCTGCACGCCGCCAGCCAGGACCTGCCCTGCCTGTCTGAACTCGGGATGTGGCCGGACAAGCTCTTCGACACCGAACTCGCCGCCCGCCTGGCCGGGCTTCCCCGTGTGGGCCTGGCAGCCGTCATCGAACAGCTCCTGGGATTCGGGCTCGCGAAGGAACACTCCGCCGCTGATTGGTCCACCCGCCCCCTGCCGGAGCCGTGGCTGCGCTACGCCGCCCTGGACGTCGAGGTCCTCACCGAACTGCGCGAGGAACTCATTGAGCTGCTCCAGGCGGACGGGAAGCTGGAGTACGCCGAGCAGGAATTTGCCGCCATCCTCGAAGCCGGCATTGCTCCGCCCCGGGTGGACCCCTGGCGGAAGACGTCCGGCCTGCACCAGATCCGGGACCGCCGCCAACTGGCCGCCGTCCGCGAGCTGTGGCTGGAACGCGACTCGCTGGCGCAAAAACGCGACGTGGCACCGGGCAGGCTCATTCCGGACTCCGCCCTGGTAGCGGCGGCGAAGGCCATGCCCGCCACCGTCCCGCAACTGCTCAGCACCAAGGGGTTCCACGGCCGCGCGGCCCAGCGCGAGGCTCCACGCTGGTTGCGCTGCATCGCCGCAGCGCGGGACCTGGAGGAACTGCCGCCCCTGCACCTGCCCACCAACGCCCCGCCACCGCCGAGGGTCTGGGCAGACCGTGATCCCGAAGCCGCCGCCAGGCTGGCCACTGCCCGGCCCCTCCTCCAGGCCAAGGCAGAGGAACTGAACCTGCCGCTGGAGAACCTGTTGACGCCCGACTACCTGCGGCGCGTGGCGTGGCGGCCGCCCGCAGACCTTACCGAGGACTCCGTTGCCGCTGAGCTTCGGGCGCTGGGGGCCCGCAGGTGGCAGGTGGAACTCAGTGCACCGCTGATTGCCGGCGCGTTCCTGAACCCGCAGCCGCTGCCGCCCAAGGAAGCCAAACCTGTTGCCGCAGCCGGCGGCCAGTAACTGCTTCGCGATACCCCTTGCAGGCTAAGTTACTCACGAGTAACATCGGTGTGACCGACGCCAGGCTGCTGCCGCCCTCCGGCATGCACCCGGCGCGCCACATCTCGATGAGGAGTTACACGTGAGCCAGCACGGAAGCGGCGCATCCACGCGCACTGTCCGCGACGTCGTCTTTGTGGACGGCATCCGCACACCCTTCGGCAGGGCCGGCGAGAAGGGAATCTACGCCGGAACCCGGGCCGACGACCTGATCGTGAAATGCATCCGCGGCCTGCTGCGCCGCAACCCGTCGCTGCCGGCGGAGCGGATCGACGAGGTTGCCATTGCCGCGACCACGCAGACCGGCGACCAAGGCCTCACCCTCGGCAGGACCGCCGCGCTGCTGGCCGGACTGCCGCGCACGGTTCCCGGCTTCGCCATCGACCGCATGTGCGCCGGCGCCATGACCGCTGTCACCACTACGGCAGGCAGCATCGGCTTCGGCGCCTACGACGTGGTCATCGCCGGCGGGGTGGAGCACATGGGCCACCACCCCATGGGCTCGGGCGCCGACCCCAACCCCCGTTTCATGTCCGAACGGCTGGTGGACCCGGCAGCCCTGAACATGGGAAACACCGCCGAGAACCTGCATGACCGCTTCCCCGCCATCACCAAGGAGCGCACCGACGCCTATGCGGTGGCTTCCCAGGACAAGCTGGCAGCCGCCTACCGGGACGGCATGATCCAGCCCGACCTGGTTCCCGTTGCCGCCCGGAAGCCCGGCGAGGGCTGGACGGTCCACAGCAAGGATGAGCCGCCGCGCCCCGGCACCACCCTGGATGACCTCGCCGGCCTGCGTACGCCGTTCCGCGCCCATGGCCGGGTGACAGCCGGTAACGCCGCCGGGCTGAACGACGGCGCAACCGCCGCCGTCCTGGCGTCCTCGGAAGCCGCCGCCGAACTGGGCCTGCCGGTCAAGATGCGGCTGGTCAGCTACGCATATGCCGGGGTGGAGCCGGAAGTCATGGGCATCGGCCCTGTCCCGGCCACCGAAAAGGCACTGAAGAACGCCGGCCTGGGGATCGAGGACATCGGCCTGTTCGAAATCAACGAGGCGTTCGCCGTCCAGGTCCTGAGCTTCCTTGACCACTACGGCATTTCCGACGACGACCCCCGGGTGAACCGCTACGGCGGCGCCATCGCCGTGGGCCACCCCCTCGCGTCCTCCGGCGTCCGGCTGATGATCCAGCTGGCCCGCCAGTTCGAGGAAGATCCGTCGGTCCGCTACGGGATGACCACGATGTGCGTGGGCCTGGGCATGGGCGGCACCGTGATCTGGGAGAACCCGCACCACCCCGACTACAGTGGAACTCCCGCCGGGGAGACCGCTGCTACCGCTTCCGAAGGAGCCATGGCATGAGCGCCGCAGATTACCGCAAGTTGGCGGACCTCTTCCCCAACGAAACCGTGACCCACTCCTACGTCCAGGACATCGCCCTGCCGGGAACTGCGGAGAAGCCCAGCCCGGGCACCTTTGCCCTGGTTACCCTGGACAACGATTTTGACCACACCAAGCCCACCACCCTTGGCCCCAACACCCTCGTGGAGCTCGGCACGGTGCTGGAAGGCCTGCGTGACCGTGCCGCCCGCGGGGAAATCGTGGGCGTGGGCGTCACCGGCAAGCCGCACTACCTGGTGGCCGGTGCCGACCTTTCCGCGGTGAAGTCCCTGGAAAAGCGCGAGCACGGACTCTGGATGGCGCAGCTGGGCCACGACGTCTACGCCACCCTGGCCGACCTGGGCGTCCCCAGCTTCGCCTTCATCAACGGCGCCGCCCTGGGCGGCGGCCTGGAGATCGCCCTGCAGTCCACCTACCGGACGGTGTCAACAGGTGCCGGCGCCCTGGCGCTGCCGGAAGCCTTCCTGGGCCTGGTGCCCGGCTGGGGCGGCGTGTACATCCTTCCCCGCCTCGTGGGGCCCGAAAACGCCGTCAAGGTGATGATCGAGAACCCGCTGAGCAACAACCGGACCCTTTCCGGCGCCCAGGCGTTCGGTCTCGGAATTGCGGACGCGCTCTTCGAGCCTGCCGACTTCCTGGAGCAGTCGCTGGCCTGGGCCGCGGGCGTCATCTCCGGCGACGTGGTCCCGGAGCGGCCAAACGCCGTCGACCCTTCCTCCCCTGACGCTGCGGCCCGCTGGACCGCGGCCGTGGATGCCGGCCGGAAGTTCGTGGAAGGCAAGACGTCCAACGCCTCCCCTGCCCCCGCCAAAGTCCTGGACATCCTCGAGGCCAACCGCACCATGACCGCGGCGGAGTCCGCCGCCCTGGAGTGCGAAACCCTCGCCGGGCTCATGCAGACGGACGAGTTCCGCTCCACCGTCTACGCTTTCCTCGACCTGGTGCAGAAGCGTGGCAAGCGCCCCGCCGGCGCCCCTGACCGCAAGCTGGCCCGCCCTGTCACCAAGGTGGGCGTGGTGGGCGCCGGACTGATGGCCGGCCAATTGGCACTCCTCTTCGCGCGGCAGCTGAAAGTCCCGGTGGTCCTGACCGACATCGACCAGGCCCGGGTGGACAAGGGCGTGGCCTACGTCCATGGCGAGGTGGACAAGCTGCTGGCGAAGAAGCGCGTCAGCCAGGACGCTGCCAACCGCACCAAGGCACTGGTGACGGGATCGGTGTCAAAGGAAGCATTTGTGGATGCCGACTTCGTGATCGAGGCTGTCTTCGAGGAACTCCACATCAAGAAGCAGGTCTTCGCCGAGCTGGAGGGCATCGTGTCGCCGGAGTGCATCCTGGCGACCAACACCTCCTCCCTCTCGGTGACGGAGATGGCCGCGGACCTGCAGCACCCGGAGCGGCTGGTGGGCTTCCACTTCTTCAATCCGGTGGCCGTCATGCCGCTGCTGGAGATCGTCCGCGCCCCGCGGACTGATGATGCCGTGCTGGCCACCGCCTTCGAACTGGCCAAGGCCCTGAAGAAGACCGGCGTGCTGGTCAAGGATGCGGCCGCGTTCGTGGTCAACCGCATCCTGCTGCGGCTGATGGGCGAAGTGACGGCTGCCTTCGACGAGGGCACCCCCGCGGAAGTGGCGGACGCCGCGCTGCGGCCCATGGGGCTGCCCATGACACCGTTCACGCTGCTGGCCATGGTGGGCCTGCCCGTGGCGCAGCATGTCCAGGAGTCCCTGAACGCCGCTTTCGGCGACCGCTTCCCGGTTTCCGACAACCTCAAGAAGCTCATCGACAACAACGTCAAGGCACTGTGGGAGACCGCCCCGGACGGTTCCCGGGCTATCCCCCGGTCCACACTTGAGCTGATGTCCTTTGGCTCCAGCCCGTCCTCGGCGGAGCAGGTGCTGCACCGCGTCCAGGACGCCCTGGCAGAGGAAATCGGCCTGATGCTGGAGGAAGGCGTCGTCGCCGGACCCGAGGACATCGACCTGTGCATGATTTTGGGCGCGGGCTGGCCGATGTTCCTGGGCGGCATCACGCCGTACCTGGACCGGGTGGGTGCATCGGAGCGGGTCAATGGCAAGCGTTTCCTGCAGCCCGGCGTCGCGTCGAGCAAGTCCCGGGACTAGGCGGACGGGCGGTCAGGCCGGAACCAGCCGGCCGCCGTCGAGCGCCAGGATGCGGTGTGCCGCCGCGCGTGCATAGCCCAGTTCATGGGTGACCAGCACGACGGCGGCACCCGCCTCCGCTGCCGACCGTACGGCTGCGTCGAGCAGGGCGAGTCCGTCGCCGTCCAGCGCCACCGTCGGTTCGTCCAGCGCCAGGACGGCGGGCCTGCGCGCCAGGACGGTGGCCAGGGCCAACAGTCGCTGGGCGGACGCCGGCAGCTCGGCAGGATGTTCCCGGGCCGCACCTGCGAGTCCCACAGCTTCCAGTGCCGCGGCGGCGTAATCGGCCGCCATCGCCGGGCCGAACAGGCGGTCCAGCCCGAACCCGACTTCCCGCAGCACCGTGCGTTCGAACAGCTGGTCACGGGGCTGCTGGAAGAGCAGGCCGACGGACGCCGCTGTCTTTCCCACCGGAGCTCCCGCGATGTCGCCGCCGCGGACCACGACAGTGCCTGCGGTGGGACGGAGCAGGCCGTTGAAGTGCCGCAGGAGCGTTGATTTCCCTGCACCGTTGGGGCCGGTGACAGCTACGATTTCCCCCGGATGGACTGCCAGGTTGATGTCCTGGAGCACCATTGCCCGGCGGTCGGGCCCTGGCTCCTGCCGTCGACGCCTGCGGCGGCGTACAGGCGCTTCCGCGTATCCAAAGGACACCCCCTGCAGCTCCAGCGCTGCGGGCCCGGTAAGCAGCTCCCCTGCCCGACGACTGGAGGGCCGGGGCACGGGGGTTGCAGCGGCTTCCAGGTTGAGGCGCCGGATCGCCGGCGGCAGGAGCCCGGAGCCGGGGCTGAACGCGGCAGGAGGTCCGCCGGTGGTGAGCGTGCCGTCCGCCAGCACCAGCCACGTGCCGGCTTCCAGCAGCAGCGGGTCAACCGTCTGGCTGAGGATCACGACGGCGGTGCCCTGGTTGAGGAGGTCCCGGACCAACACGGCCAGTTCGTTGGCCTCTGCCTCGTCCAGGGAGGCGAAGGGCTCGTCCATGACCAGCACCGGAGGTCCGGGGATGATCGCGCAGCCGATGGCCAGCCGCCGCATCTGGCCGCCGGACAGCCTGGCAGGGTCCTGGCCCAGCTGGCCGGCAAGTCCCAGGAGCCCGGCGGTGCGATCCACGGCGGCTTTCATCCCGGCACGGTCCATGCCGGTGTTTTCCAGACCGAACGCGAGTTCCTCGGCCACCGTGGCCCGGACGGTGGACAGGACGCCGGCAGGGTCCTGCGGCACGAAACCCACGTGCCGCCCCACTGGGCGGGATCGATCCGGGGGTCCCCGCTGCCGCCGTCGAATTCCAGCCGCGTGCCGGCCAGCTCGAGGAACCCCGCCAGCGTGCCGTGGCCGCCCGGTGCCAGCCAGCTACCAGCAACCGGCCCAGGGTGGACTTGCCACTTCCGGATGCGCCCAGAATGGCCGTGAAGGAGCCCGGCGCAACGGAAACAGCCAGGTCATGCAGGGCGGGGGCATGCCCGTCGTGAAAGGTAAAGCTCCGGACGCCGGCAGCCAGCACGGGGCTGTTCAAGGGGACGGCACGGTAAGCAGCCGCCATGCGTTCAGGCACCGGCCTGCACCACCCGGAGAACCACTGCGGCCAGTGCCGCCACCATCAGGACGGCCCGCACTGCCCGCTGGGCGGCGGAATCGGGCACTTCCCGGTAGGTGGTCCGCGGCCCGGGGTTGCCCAGTCCGCGCGCTTCCAGGGCAGCAGCCCGGGTCCCGGCATCCTCGATCAGGGACAAGACCAGGGGAACGGCCTGCTGCCGGAATGCGGCCATCCTGGACAGCAGGCCGCGGGAGACGACCAGGCCGCGCGATTCCTGGGCCTGCCGGATCCGGCGCGCCCGGCCGGCAATGGCCGGCAGCAGGGTCAGGGTGGATGCCAGCACGAAAGCGAACCGGCCCTGCACGCCGCGGGCCGACAACGCCGCCACCAGGTCCGGCACGCTGACACTGAAGGAAAACAGCAGCAGGGCCAGGACCACGGCGGCCAGCTGTAGGATGCGCTGCACGGCAAATTGCAGTCCCTCTGCCGTGATGCGGGCAGGTCCCCACTCCGCCAGCACGGTCCTTCCTTCCGGGAAGAAGAGGCCGTGCAGCACCAGCAGTGACAAACCGAGCGGGACCAGGACTGCCGCAGCAGCCGGCACAACGCGGCGGGCCGCGCCCCTGGCCAGCGACAGGCCAAGGCAGGCGGCAACCACGGTGCCTGAGAGCACCCAGCTTGCTGCCGCCGTCGTCATGACCGCCGTGCTGCCGGCAACGGCGAGTAAGGTCAGCGGATTAATCCGCTCCCGCCTGGCCGGGGCCGCGGTCCTGCCCGCCGGGGATGCTGTCACGGTGCCCGGCTCAGCCGTTCAGCGCTGAATCGCTGGCCGGTCCCGACGCAGTACCCGGTGCCTGCTTCGAACCGTCGGCGTGCGCACCCGCCTGCGGCGCCGGGGCCGGGCTGCTGCCGGCGAGCACCCGGTGGCGGCGGATGAAGGGGAACTGCTGGCGCGTCCGGCGCGGCAGCGCGTAGACCAGGACGGCCACGATGGTGAACACGATGGCCTTGTCCATGGGGTCGGACAGGAGTGCCTGCTTGGTGATGGCGGCCAGGAGGGTGTCCCCCATGGCCCGGAAGGCACTGACGATTGCGCCGGTGGCCACGCCCGACGTTCCGCCGAAGACGAAGGCAGCCACGGGGGCGGACACGACGCCTGCGATGATCCCGGTGACGAAGCCGGCAACCGGGGCAAGGTAGAAGCGGCGGAAGAGGCCGTAGCGTGCCGCGAGCCCGGCCAGGCAGCCGATGAGCGCGGCGCCGGCCGCGAACGGCAGCACGGTGGGGTTGAAGAAGGACCAGACAATGCTGCTGAGCGCGCCAGTGGCGGCACCGGCGGCGGGGCCGGCCAGGACGGCGATCAGCACTGTGCCGATGGCGTCGAGGTAGAAGGGAACAAGGGTGCTGCCGACAAACTGGCCCAGCACGATGTTCAGGACCAGCGCCACCGGGATAAGCACCAGGGTGGAGGCCGGAAGGGTGGGCAGCACGGCGACGATCAGCAGGACCGCCCCGGCCAGGAAACCGGTGAGGGCGATCAGGGCCGATGCGCTGCCCGGACCACCGGTGATGTCTGCGGGCTGGTTAAGGACCAGGTAGACGTAGGTGGAGGCAATGGCCAGGGCGCCGAGGATCTCCAGCAGCCGGCGGCGGGCCGCGGGGCGTTCCTGGGACGGAAGCGTCAAAGAGGGCGATGACATGGGGACTGTTCCTTTGGGGTGCAGGCAGTGGCCCGGCAGTACCGGGCCGGGATGTGGCTGCCTATGTCACCTCGGCAGCAGCCGGCGGCAACTGCGCCGGGCCGGTCCGGAGCCCATTCTACCGGCCATCCTCCGGCAGCGTCCCGGGCAGGATCTTCCTGCCGCGCAGGCCGTGGATTCCCTGCCTCACCCCGTCTTCCGGGCCAGGCGCCCCACAGCGGACACCAGCTCACCGAACGCCTGCTCCGGGTTGTTGGCGGACACGATCCGGGCGTTCGGTGGTGCGCCCCAGAGCCCGCGAAAGTCTGCCACGGTCGTTCCCATGAGGAGCGCCGATTCCGTTTCGACGTCCACAGTGGCCGGGCGCGCGGCGTACTCAAGGGCCACGCCCGCGGCAAAGAAGTCATGGACGTGGGCCAGGTAGCCCTGGTCGTAGAGCCGGTGGAACTCGAAGTAGAAGCGCAGGGCGTCCGAAAGGTGCCTGATCAGCGTGTTGTCGGAAGTGCTGCGGCGGCCCTCTGGGTCTTCCGGGAGTACCAGTTCCGGAACGGCGGCACCTGCAGCCCGGGCCAGTGCCTTGACGTGGGCCGGGTGCATTTCCATGCGTTCCGTGGTGTCCAGCGAACAGACGATGGGCAGTTTCTCCAGCGACCGGCCGCGGTAGGCGGCATAGACTTCCTTGGCCGCGTGCGGATCCACGTGGGTGTTCCACTCGGCGGTGGGGGTGGTGTTGCCTTGGTGGTAGAAGGCGCCGCCCATGATCACCACCTTGGCCAGGAGGTCTGGAAGTGCCGGTTCCTGCCGCAGGGCCAGGGCGAAGTTGGTGAGCGGGGCGGTAATGAGCGCGGTCAACTCCCCCGGCCTGGCCCTGGCATGTTCGATCCACAGGTCCACTGCATTCTGCCGACTGGGCTGGCCTGATGGTTCAGGCAACACCGCGTAGCCGATCCCCTGCGGCCCATGCGTTTCCGGGGTGGTGATCAGGGGGATGGACAGGGGCTTCCGGGCACCCACCGCCACCTGCACTCCAGGCCGGCCGCACAGCTCCAGCAGGGCAAGGGTGTTGCGCGCCACCTGGTCGGCATCAACGTTGCCCGGGGTGGCCGTGACCGCCACGAACTCCGTGTCCGGGAGGGCGGCAAGATAGGCGAGGGCCAGGGCATCGTCGATGCCGGTATCGACGTCAAGGAGGTAGGCGGGCACGGTCGCCTAGAAGAGCGCGACCTTGGGCACGGCGGGGAAGATCCCGTCCAGGGCAGCCAGGTCCTCCGGGGTGGGGACCCAGTCCGCCGCTTGCGCGTTCTGCCGGACCTGTTCCGGCCTGGTGGCGCCGGCGATGACGCTGGCCACCGAGGGCTGGGCGGCGAGCCAGGAAAAGGCCACCTCGATCTCCGTCAGTCCGCGCTCCTTGGCGAAGGCGCTGTACCTTCCCAGCTGGTCCCAGTCGGCGTCGTCCACCATGTTGGTGCGGGTGTGGCTGAGCCGGGATCCTTCCGGAGCGTGGCCCGGCGAATACTTACCGGTCAGAAGGCCGTTGGCCAGCGGGAAATACGGCAGGACACCCAGGCCGAATTCCTCGGCGGCCGGGGTCACCTCCAGTTCGGCGCGCCGGTCCAGGAGGTTGTAGTGGTTTTGCGAGGAGATGAACCGTGCGGTGCCCAGTTCCCGGGCCACGTATTCCGCCTGGGCGATCTGCCAGCCGGAGCGGTTGGAGTGGCCGATGTAGCGGACTTTGCCGCTGCGGACCAGGGTATCCAGGGCTGCCAGGGTTTCGTCGATGGGCGTGAGCGGATCCGGGGTGTGGAACTGGTAAAGATCGATCCAGTCGGTACCGAGCCGCCGCAGCGAGGCCTCGACCGACTGGATGATGTACCGCCGGGAACCACGGGCGCCGAAGTCCGGACCGTTGGCGCCCTTGGCATCCATCCCGAACTTGGTGGCAACCACCACGTCCCCGCGCCGGCTGCCGAGGGCCTTGCCCAGCATGGTTTCGCTGAGTCCCGGTACCCTGCCGTAGTTGTCTGCCACATCGAACAGCGTGATCCCGGAGTCAATGGCGGCGTTGACCACCCCGTCCGTGGCGTCCTGCGACTCCGTGGCGGTGTTGGCGCGGCCCAGGTTGTTGCAGCCCAGGCCGACGGTGGAGACGGTGAGGCCTGATTTTCCAACGCGGCGGTAAGTGGTCACGGGAGCTCTCCTAGAGGCTGAAGCTGCCGCCGGGCTTGGCGGAGTGCTTGAGTTTGTACTGGTCGGGGTCGCTGAACGGAGCGGCCCCGATGCTGAGCTTGGTGAAGTCGAGGTCCTCGCCGCGGGCGCACACCTTGATGGCGTTGACTGCCTTGTTGACGTCCGGGCACAGGCAGAAGATGTTCAGCTTGTAGTCGGTGAATTCGGACCGCTCCACTGTTCCCAGGCCGCGCCACGCCAGGTGGCTGATGAGGGCGTCCTTGGCCTTTTGCTCCAGGCGGCGGTCCCGGTCGGTGCCTTCCCTGGTCTTGAGGGCGAACTGTGCCACCACCCAAAACTGCTCCTCGTTGGGGATCTCCGCGTAGCCGTCCTCCGCGCATTGTGCGGCAAAGGCGTCCAGGAGGCCATCCGCAGCGCCTGCGTCGGCGACGTCGGTTTCCTCGGTCTTGCTCTGGTGCCCCACGGCACCGAAGTTCATCACGAACTGGGAGTACTCCTCGTCGAACCAGGCCTCCCGGAACTGGAGGGCGCCCTCGTCGTCGCGTTTGTAGACCCTGACAATGCCGCTCATGTGGTGCGTCCTTTGGTAAACCATTCAACGTCGGTGCCGTCGAAAGGCGCGTGCTGTGCCTTCACGGCGTGGTAAAGCCCGTCCGCGGCCGCCTGGATGTCCTCAATCAGACGGTGCGGGTAGTGCATGGAAACGCTGTGCTCCGCAAACTCATCCTGGTCGTCGATGAAGACGCCGCGGTCCGCGGTGCGGATGACGTCGAGGTCCATGTCGATGACATGGAACTCGGTTACCGCAGGCCGGATGTGTGTCCACTCATGGCCCACGGCGAGGTCGATGTAGACCCGCACTCCGCCGGGGTGGGCGGAGTCGTAGAACGTTGCCACCCAGTCGCCCTGGCGCGGCACCAGCAGGACAGCATCCGAACGGGTATAGAACGCGGCGCCGGGGCGGGAACAGAATTCGTTGGTGCCCTGGAAGATCCACCACCCGTGCTGGTCCTCGCCCAGGTACCGCCCCGGCACAACCCAGTGGGCTTTGCCGTTCCATTTGCGGTTCCTGGAAACCACCAGCTGGCCTGGCTCCAGTCCGTTGGGAACGCGTGTGGTGGTGGTGTGCAGGACCGGTCCGGACTCCCCCGCCGGCCCGGGGTACTTCAGTTCGTCCTCGTCCCTCACAGGATCGGAAGGCTGCCGGTGGTGGGGTGCTGCTGCCCGGGGAGGGGCCGCGCAAAGGGAACCTTCGTTCCCAGGACCTGTGCGACGACGTCGTGCGTGATCTGCTGGGCCGTCAGCCCAACACGCTCCAGCACCTGGTTGCGGGTGCCGTGGTCAAGGAACTCCACCGGCAGGCCCACCTCGTTCAGGGCGGTGTCGACGCCTGCGGCACGCATCTCCTGCCGGATACGCGAGCCGACGCCGCCTGCGCGGACGCCGTCTTCGATGCAAATCACCAGGCGGTGGTGTGAAGCCAGCGCAATGATGGAACGGCGGACGGGGAGGACCCAGCGGGGATCCACCACAGTGGTGCTGATGCCCTGCGCGCCAAGCCGGTTGGAAACGTCCAGTGCCAGTTCGGCCATCGCGCCGACGCTGACGATCAGCACGTCGTTTTCGGTGGAGCCTGACGGCCTGCGGGCCAGGACGTCGACTCCGTCGCTGAGCCGTTCCAGTGCCTCGACGGCGGGGCCAACGGAGCCCTTGGAGAAGCGGACGACGCTGGGGGCATCGCTGATGGCAACGGCTTCGCGCAGCTCCTCGCGGAGCCGGGTGGCGTCGCGGGGCGCGGCAAGGTGCAGTCCGGGGACAATCTGGACCATGGCCATGTCCCACATGCCGTGGTGGCTTGCGCCGTCCGGGCCGGTGACGCCGGCGCGGTCAAGGACGATCGTGACGCCGGCCTTGTGGAGGGCGACGTCCATGAGCAGCTGGTCGAAGGCCCGGTTCAGGAAGGTGGCGTAGACGGCCACGACAGGGTGCAGTCCGCCGAAGGCCATGCCCGCGGCGGCGGTCAGCGCATGCTGCTCCGCGATGCCGACGTCGATGACGCGCTTGGGATGCTTGGCCGCAAATTTGTGCAGGCCAACCGGGATCAGCATGGCCCCTGTGATGCCCACGATGTCGTCGCGTTCGTCGGCGATGGCAGCGATCTCGTCCGCGAACACGGAGGTCCAGGACTGGGCGCCGCCGGCGCCGGTGGGCTCGCCCGTTTCGGGGTCGATGATGCCCACCGCGTGGAACTGGTCCGCTTCATGGGCACGGGCCGGAGCGTAGCCATGGCCCTTTTCCGTCATGGCGTGGACGATCACGGGGCCGCCGTAGTTCCGGGCGGTGGACAGTGCATGCTCCATGGCCTGGAGGTTATGCCCATCCACCGGGCCGATGTACTTCATGCCGAGGTCCTCGAACATGCCCTGCGGCGCCCACCAGTCCTTGATGCCCTTCTTCATGGCGTGCAGGCTCTTGTAAGTGAACTGCCCCACGGGGCCACCGTCCTGCAACTTCTTCTTCCACCAGTCAAGCGCGCCCTCGTACGCGGGGGCGGCGCGGAAGGAGTCGATGGTGGGGCGCAGGGAGGCAAGGTAGTCCGCGAAGCCGCCCACCGTGGGGGCGTAGGACCGGCCGTTGTCATTGACCACGATGACCACGCGGCGTTTCTTGTCCGCCGCAATGTTGTTGATGGCTTCCCAGGCCATGCCGCCGGTGAGGGCACCATCACCGATGATGGCCACCACGTGCCGGTCGCCTTCGCCGGTGAGCTGGCGGGCCCGGGAAATGCCGTCGGCCCAGGACAGGGACGACGACGCGTGGGAGCTTTCCACAATGTCGTGTTCCGATTCGGCCCTGTCCGGGTAGCCGGAAAGGCCGCCTTCCTGGCGGAGCGTGCTGAAGTCCTGGCGTCCGGTGAGCAGCTTGTGGACGTAGGACTGGTGGCCTGTGTCAAAGACGATGCTGTCGCGGGGGGATTCGAAGATGCGGTGCACGGCCAGCGTCAGTTCCACGACGCCGAGGTTGGGCCCGAGGTGGCCGCCCGTCTGGGAGACGTTCGTGATCAGGAAATCCCTGATCTCCGAAGCCAGCTGTTCCAGCTGTTCCTCGGTCAACTCGTTCAGGTCCTGCGGATTCCGGATGGTGTCCAAGATTCCCAATGACCCCTCCTTCGGGTGGTAGACGTGCCGTTTAACTCTAACGCCTCGGTTCGCAGGGCCGGACGTGGCTGAAAAGCCGAAGCCCCGGCTGGTCGGTGACCGGCCGGGGCTTCGGGAGGTTGGTGCCTGGGCAGCAGTTCCCGCTAGTTGGCGGAGATCTGGCGCAGCACGTACTGCAGGATGCCGCCGTTGCGGTAGTAGTCCGCTTCACCCGGGGTATCGATGCGGAGCACGGCGTCGAAGGACTTCGAGGAGCCGTCCTCTGCGGTGGCGGTGACCTTCAGCGTCTTGGGCGTGGTGCCCTCGTTGAGGGCGGTGACGCCCTCCACCGAGAAGGTTTCCGTGCCGGTCAGGCCCAGGCTGGCAGCGTTCTCACCGGCCGGGTACTGCAGCGGCAGGACGCCCATGCCGATGAGGTTGGAGCGGTGGATGCGCTCGTAGCTCTCGGCGATGACGGCCTTGACGCCCAGCAGTGCGGTGCCCTTGGCAGCCCAGTCGCGCGATGATCCGGAACCGTATTCCTTGCCCGCCAGGACCACCAGCGGGGTGCCAGCTGCCTGGTAGTTCTGCGCGGCGTCGTAGACGTATGCCTGCGGGCCGTCAGCCTGGGTGAAGTCGCGGGTGAAGCCACCCTCAACGCCGTCCAGGAGCTGGTTCTTGATGCGGATGTTCGCGAACGTGCCGCGGATCATCACTTCGTGGTTGCCACGGCGCGAGCCGTAGGAGTTGAAGTCCTTGCGCTCCACACCGTTGGCCAGCAGGTACTGACCGGCCGGAGTGTCGGACTTGAAGGAACCGGCCGGAGAGATGTGGTCGGTGGTGACCGAGTCGCCGAGCTTCAGGAGCACTCGGGCGCCCGAGATGTCCTTGACCGGCTCCGGCTGTGCCTGCATTCCCTCGAAGTACGGGGGCTTCCGGACGTAGGTGGAGTTCGGATCCCAGGCGAAGGTGTCGACGGCCGGGGTGTCCAGTGCCTTCCAGCGGTCGTCGCCGTCGAAGACGCCCTCGTAGCCCTTGGCGAACATCTCCTTGTCGATCGAGGAATCGATGACCTGCTGGACCTCAACCGGGTTGGGCCAGATGTCCTTCAGGAAGACGTCGTTGCCGGCCTCATCCTTGCCGAGCGGATCGGTCTCGAAGTCGAAGTCCATGGAACCGGCCAGGGCGTACGCGATGACCAGCGGCGGGGACGCCAGGTAGTTCATCTTCACGTCCGGGTTGATGCGGCCTTCGAAGTTGCGGTTGCCGGACAGGACGGCGCTGACGGCGAGGTCGTTGGCCTGGATGGCCTCGGAGATCTCTGCTTCCAGCGGGCCCGAGTTACCGATGCAGGTGGCGCAGCCGTAGCCCACGATGTAGAAGCCGAGCTTCTCCAGGTACGGGGTCAGGCCGGACTTCTCGTAGTAGTCGGTAACTACCTTCGAGCCGGGGGCGACGGAGGTCTTCACCCACGGCTTGGCGGTGAGGCCCTTTTCGACGGCGTTGCGCGCCAGCACGGCGGCGGCCAGCATGACCGACGGGTTGGACGTGTTGGTGCAGGACGTGATGGACGCGATGGTCACCGCGCCGTGGTCCAGCTCGAACTCGCGGCCGTCAGCCATCTTCACGGGAACCGGATTGGAGGTCCGTCCGGCGCCGCCGTGGGCAGCCGAATACTTCGGCGGTTCGCGGTCGGTGTCCGAGATGTGGGTTGCTCCGCCCGTGAAGGACGGGGCGTCGGAGGCCGGGAAGCTTTCTTCCAGGGACTCGTCCAGGGTGCCGGCGTTGGCGTCGTGGGAGACGTAGTTGAGCAGGTCGTGGCGGAACTCGTCCTTGGCCTCGGTCAGTTCAATGCGGTCCTGCGGGCGCTTGGGTCCGGCGATGGACGGGACAACCGTGGACAGGTCCAGTTCCAGGTACTCGGAGAACTTGATGTCGCGGGAAGCGTCGTGCCACAGGCCCTGTTCCTTGGCGTAGGACTCCACGAGGGCGACGTTCTGCTCGGACCGGCCGGTGAGGCGCAGGTAGTCCAGGGTGACGTCGTCGATGGGGAACATGGCGGCGGTGGAGCCGAACTCGGGGCTCATGTTGCCGATGGTGGCGCGGTTGGCCAGCGGCACAGCAGCAACGCCTTCGCCGTAGAACTCCACGAACTTGCCCACCACGCCGTGCTTGCGCAGCATTTCGGTGATGGTCAGCACCACGTCGGTTGCGGTGGCACCGGCAGGAATGCTGCCGCTGAGCTTGAAGCCAACCACGCGCGGGATGAGCATGGAGACGGGCTGGCCGAGCATTGCTGCCTCGGCCTCGATGCCGCCCACGCCCCAGCCCAGCACGCCCATGCCGTTGACCATGGTGGTGTGCGAGTCCGTGCCGACGCAGGTGTCGGGGTAGGCGCGGAGCGCACCATCCACTTCGCGGGTCATCACGGTGCGGGCCAGGTATTCGATGTTGACCTGGTGCACGATGCCGGTTCCCGGGGGGACCACTTTGAAGTCGTCGAACGCCGTCTGGCCCCAGCGCAGGAACTGGTAGCGCTCACCGTTGCGCTGGTATTCGATCTCCATGTTGCGCTCCAGTGCGCCGGAGTTACCGAAGGCGTCGATCTGGACGGAGTGGTCGATGACCATTTCGGCGGGTGCCAGCGGGTTGACCCGCTTCGGGTCGCCGCCCAGGTCCTTGACGGCTTCACGCATGGTGGCCAAGTCGACCACGCAGGGAACACCGGTGAAGTCCTGCATGATCACGCGCGCCGGCGTGAACTGGATTTCTGTATCGGGTTCCGCATTCGGATCCCAGCCTGCCAAAGCGCGAACGTGATCGGCAGTGATGTTCGCGCCGTCCTCGGTCCTCAGCAGGTTTTCAAGCAATACCTTGAGGCTGAACGGAAGGTTTTCTGCACCTTCAACGGAGTTCAACCGGAAAATTTCGTACTCGGTTCCGGCTACATTAAGTTTGCCTTTTGAACCGAAGCTGTCCACAGTGCTCATCGCAGGACTCCTCTCGCAACAGTTTCATCTTTGTCGCGCGGTTGACCGCCTGCTAGTTAGGAAGCCCTAAGTAGTTCCAGGGCCCGAAAATTTGCACACGACCGGCCGAGAATTCGGGCGCGACGTGGGACTACTACGGCCATCGTAGTCGAAAACCGTGGCGGCATCATGGAGCCGGAGTCAGCAGTGCCACCGTCTCAAGGTGGTGGGTGTGGGGGTACAGGTCGAAGGCCCGCAGCCCGGCGAGCTCCCACCCGGAGCGGCGGAAGTAACCGAGGTCACGCGCGAACGACGCCGGATCACAGGACACATAGGCAATGGCCCGGGGCTGCGACGCGACGAGTTGGCCGACGACGGCTTTCCCGGCTCCGGCGCGGGGAGGGTCAAGGACCAGGGCGTCGAAGTTCCGCGGTTTCTGGCGCAGGACCCGCTCCACGCGCCCCTGGACCACCTCCACCTGCGGTGCGGAGTGCAGGTTCTTCCGGGCATCCCGGCTTGCCCCCGGCGCCCCTTCGACCGAGAGTACGGACCCCGTCTCCCCTACCGCATCGGCCAGTACGGCGGTGAAGAGCCCGGCCCCCGCGTAGAGGTCGGCGACCACGGCACCGGGGTTCAGGAAGTCGCCCTCCCGGAGGAATTCTGTGACAGCCCCCACAAGGGTGCCGGACGCGTCGCGGTGGATCTGCCAGAAACCCTCGCCAGTCACACGGTATTCGTGTCCAGCGGCGGTTTCCTGGACCCAGGTGCGTCCCCGGATCTGCGTGACGGTGCTTACCAGCGGATCGAAGGCTGCCACCGATGCGTCCGCCGGCAGGGCCGCGGCGATCGCCCGCAGCCGCCTGTCCTTGGTACCCGGCGCAGGGGCCAGGAGCACCAGGGGCCGGGAACCGTTGGTGGCGCGGCCACCTCAACCCGTTCGATGCCCTGCAGGTCCAGGTCCCACAGGCGCAGGGCGTTGATTGCTTCGCTTGCCAGGGGCATCTCCCGCACCGCAACGATGTGGTTGGAGCGGTGGGCGTGCATCCCGAGCCTGCCGCCGGGGGTGACCGAAAAACTGGCCCGCGTGCGCCACCCCAGGCCGGTGCCGCCGTCGTCCGCTTCCCCCACGGGTTCCACCCCGCCGGTCCATACGGACGGCACCTGGTCAAAGCCGGCCAGGCGGGTGAGCTGTTCCGCCACAACGTCCGCTTTCAGGCTGCGCTGCCTGGCCAGGGTCATGTGCCCGAACTCGGCACCGCCCACCGGCGGGTGGCCGTGGCCCCAGGCGCGCAGGGAATCCGCCACATGCCAGAAGTGTTCCACCCGGTCCGGCGATGCTTCCAGCACCTCGATGACATCTGCCCGCCAGAACTTGGCGCCGTCCGCGGCGTCGGTGAGCCTGACGCGGACCTTCTCCCCCGGAATGGCGTGCCGGACAAAGACCACCCGGCCCTCATGGCGCGCCACGCAGTGCCCGCCGTGGGCCACCGGTCCAACGTCGAGGACGGCCTCCTCACCGGTGTGGCCGGTTTCATCCCCTGCAGGCAGGGAAGTATCGGATGCCGGCAAAGCGGCGGAAGGGTTGGCGGTCACTGGACATCCTGGAGGTTCTTGGCTTCTTCGGAGGATTTGAGCTGCCAGGGAACGCTGGCCACCATGACTCCCGGTTCGAAGTGCAGCCGGGTCTTGATGCGGAGGGCGGTCTGGTTGTGCACCAGCTGCTCCCACCATTTGCCCACCACATACTCCGGGATGTAGACCACCACGAGGTCCCGCGGGGAATCCAGGCGCATCTGCTTGACGTAGTCCATGATGGGCGTGACCGTCTCCCGGTACGGGCTGGCGAGCACGGTCAGCGGCACCGGGATCTCGAGTTTTTCCCAGTCCGCGATGGTGTGTGCGGTCTCGTCCGGGTCGATGTCCACGGTAATGGCGTCCAGCCGGGAGGGGCGGGAGGCACGCGCATAGGCCAGGGCCCGCAGCACGGGCTTGCGGACATGCGAGACCAGCAGGACGGCATGGACCCTGGTGGGCAGGGCACGCGGTGAGGAGTCCTCGTCCACGGCGAGTTCCTTGGCGACGTTGTCGTAGTGGGCCCGGATGCTCCACATGATCAGGAAGAGGATGAACATGGCCAGCAGGGCAATCCAGGCGCCCTGCTGGAACTTGGTGATGAGGACGATGACCAGCACCAGTCCGGTCATGCCGAATCCAATGCTGTTGATGGTCCGGGACTTGATCATCTTCCGCCGGACCGCCTTGTCCTTGGCGAGTTTCAGCTCGCGCCCCCAGTGCCGGATCATGCCGAGCTGGCTGAGGGTGAAGGAAATGAAGACGCCGACGATGTAGAGCTGGATGAGCTTGGTGACGTCCGCGTCGAACGAAATGATGAGCACCAGGGCGCCGGCCGCGAGGGCCAGCACGCCGTTGCTGAAAGCGAGCCGGTCGCCGCGGGTCCGGAGCTGGCGGGGCAGGTAGCCGTCCTGGGCGAGGATGGAACCCAGGACCGGGAAGCCGTTGAAGGCGGTGTTGGAGGCGAACACCAGGATGACGCCGGTGGCGGCCACCACGATGTAGAAGGGGATGGACCCTTCGCCGAAGATGGTCTGCGCGATCTGGCTGATGGCCGGGTTCTGGATGTAACCCTCGGGCAGCGGGCTGCCGTTCAGCAGGAATTCCTTGGCGGGGTCCAGCACAATGTGGACCTTGGTGGCGTTTGCCAGGTAGATGATGCCCGCCAGCATGGCGGCGCCGATCACGCCCAGGAGCAGCAGCGTGGTGGCTGCGTTCTTGCTCTTGGGGTGCCGGAAGTTGGGAACGCCGTTGCTGATGGCTTCGACGCCGGTCAGCGCCGCGGCGCCCGAGGAGAAGGCCCGCAGCAGCAGGAAGGCGCCGGCCAGGCCCACCAGGCCCTGGTCGAAGCCCTCCGCGGGAACGATGGTGAACGCAGCCGACGGCGCCTGCCCCAACTGCCCGGTGGCGGCCTGGAACATGCCCACCGCGGTCATGCCGAGGATGGACGCCATGAAGATGTAGGTGGGGACGGCGAAGACGCTGCCCGCCTCCTTGATGCCGCGCAGGTTCACCAGGGCAAGGATGACGACGCCGATCGTGGCGATGACGGCCTGCTCGCCGTGCAGCGAGGGTACAGCCGTGGTGAGGTACGCCGCTGCCGACGACATGGACACCGCAACCGTCAGGACGTAGTCCACCAGGAGGGCCGACGCAACCGTCAGGCCGGCATACTTGCCCAGGTTCTCGTTGGCGATCTCGTAGTCGCCGCCGCCTGACGGGTACGCGTGCACGTTCTGCCGGTAGGAGGCCACCACGGTCAGCAGCACCACCATCACCGCCAGGCCGACCCACGGCGAGATCGCCACGGCGCTGACACCGGCCAGTGCCAGGGTGAGCAGGATCTCGTCCGGTGCGTAGGCTACGGACGAGAGGGCATCGGACGCAAAGATCGGCAATGCGATCTTCTTGGGAAGCAGGGTGTGGGCCAGTCGGTCATTCCGGAAGGGCCTGCCCACCAGCACGCGTTTGACGGCGTTCAGTATTGTCAACACCCCACAAAGCTAGTCTGATTCGCGGACGATGTCATGACGGGCCGCTGCCAGGCCTAACAAGGGCCATGCCGGTAGAGTTCTAGCTGCACGATCCTGACTTAGATACAAAGGAGATACGGTGGCGCATTTCGTGATCATGGGATGTGGCCGGGTGGGGGCAACGCTGGCGCACACGCTGGAGGATGCCGGTCATTCCGTGGCCATCATCGACCAGGATGACCGCGCGTTCCGCCGGCTCCGCCAGGGCTTCACCGGCCGGAAGGTGACCGGTGTGGGCTTTGACCGCGAGACCCTCAAGCAGGCAGGAGTTGGCGAGGCCTATGCCTTCGCTGCCGTTTCCAGCGGTGACAACTCGAACATCCTGGCCACCCGGGTTGCCCGCGAGACCTTCCACGTTCCGCATGTCGTCGCCAGGATCTACGATCCGGGACGCGCCGAGATCTACCAGCGCCTGGGCATCCCCACGGTGGCCGCCGTCCGCTGGAGCGCGGACCAGGTGCTGCGCCGCATCCTTCCCGAACAACATCTCGCCGGTGATTTCCGCGAGCCCTCGGGCCGGCTGGTCCTGGCTGAACTGGACCTGGACGCCGGATGGATCGGGCACCGGATCAGCAGCATTGAGAAGGCCGCCGATGTCCGGGTGGCCTACGTCACCCGTTTTGGCGAGGGCCTGCTGCCTGACGCTGGAACGGCGTACCAGGACGGTGACACCGTGCACGCCATGCTGCAGGTGGACCGCAGCGCCCAGATCGCCCAGATCCTCGCCAAAGCCCCCGCCAAGGAGTATCAGTGAAAGTCGTTATCGTCGGCGCCGGCAGCGTCGGGTCATCCATCGCCAGGGAACTGCTGGCGCATAAGCACGAGATTCTCCTCATCGACCTCAAACCCGAGGTGATCGGCCGCAGCGGCCTGCGGGGCGCGCATTGGCTGGTGGGCGACGCCTGCGAGCTCTCCACGCTGCAGGGCGCCAAAGTGGAGGACGCCGACGTCGTGGTCTCCGCAACGGGCGATGACAAAGTGAACCTGGTGGTGTCCCTGCTGGCGAAGACCGAGTTCGGTGTTGGCCGCACCGTGGGCCGGGTGAACAACCCGAAGAATGACTGGATGTTCAATGACTCCTGGGGTGTCGACGTGGCCGTCAACACCCCACAGCTGATGACCGCCCTCGTGGAGGAGGCAGTGGAGATCGGTGACCTGGTCCGCCTGCTGACGCTGCAGACCGGAGTGGCGTCCCTGGTGGAATTCACTGTGCCCCACGACTCCCACGTCATCGGCATGACCGTGGGAGACATCCACTGGCCCGAGGACGCCACCCTGGTGGCCATCCTGCGCGACCAGGCGCCGATCACGCCCACCCGGGACGACGTCATTGACGGCGGCGACGAACTCTTCTTCGTCACCACCATTGCTGCCGAGGACGGACTGCGGGAGCTGCTCTCCTCCGCTCCGGGCAGCATCGACGCCGGGGAACAGCCTGCGGGCAACGGTCAGCCGGCCACCGCGGGCGGCCGCGGCCATGCTTTGGACGACGACGGCTTCGACGGCTAGGCCGGGCGCCCCGCAGCCTGGGCGTCAGGCCGTACGGTCTGCGCCGGCTTCAGCGTCGGCCGGAGCAGGCCGGGTTACCAGCCACGCAACCCAGATCCCGAGGATGTACAGGGGCGCGCCCATGATGAGGCGCGTGGTTGCGAGAGCGGCCAGGCCGTCTGTGCCCATGAGGTAGAGGGGCACCTGCACGATGAGCCGGAGCGCGAGGACGGCGACGATGATCCACGTGCCCAGCCGGTATGCCTTGACCCGGGCCGGTTCCTTGCGCCACTCCACGCCCTCGTTCCGGATGAAGCCGAAGAGGAGGCCTGCAACGGGCCACTTGACGGCGATGGAAAGCACCATCGCCAGGATGTAGGCGCCGTTGGTGAAGAAGCCGGGAAGGTAGAAGTCCTCCGCCTTTCCGGTGGTGTTGGCCAGCCAGGCGGAAATGCCGACGCCGGCCACCCCCGCCAGCGCCTGGGTCAGGGGGCGCCGCTGTACCAGCCGGACCACGGTGAACACAGCCGCCGATGCCAGGGCCGCCACCAGGGACAGGGTGAGCTCGCGGGTGATGGTGAACGCCACCAGGAATACAAGGCCGGGAACGATGCTCTCCGCAATGCCCTGCACTCCCCCGGCGCTCCGCAGGACGTCCACGCGTCCGTCGTGGGTGCGGTGGAGCCCGGCTTTGGCAGCATACTCAGCGGCGAACCCGGCGACCGGGGACGGACCTGGAGCCTGGGGCCCGCCCTGCTGCTGCCCGTTCCTGCCAGGGTTTTCAGGTCCGGTGGGCTGTTCGGGCTGGTGCGCGGTCATTCGTTCTCCTGGCGGGACAGTATCTCGTAGCGGGGATTGAATATGGTGGGCATGTCCTTGCCGCGGGCCAGCATCCCCTCAACCCGGATTTCCGCACCTGCTTCGATGCCCGGCACCCGGCGGCGGCCCAGCCAGACGACCCGGAGCCGCGGTGGCCTGACCTGTCCGGGAGCGGCGGGACGTGCGGCGTCATCCTCCGAAACGATGGCGCTGAATTCGGCAGTCCGGTCGGCAGGTACAAATGTCACGGAGTCAATGTGTCCCTGGCAGGTGACGCGGCCCCGGTCGGGCAGTTGGCCCAGCGGCGTAATCCCATGCGGTGACTGCGTGGGCCCGCCCTGTGGGGACTCAGCCGATCTGTGTAATTTCGGGACCACGTTCGGGCTCCTCCAAGGTGGGTGCGGCGGGCGGAGGAGTGGCTGAAGCGTCCTTGGGCAGCCTCAGCTGCAGAAGATCGCGGGGCGGCATGGGGCTGTCCCCGCGGACCACCACAACCTGCCGGAACAGGGCCTCGAGCGGTTCCGCGGCGGGGCGTTCCAGCGCCGCGGGTCCACCCAGGACGCCGCGCAGGAACCAGCGGGGACCGTCGACGCCGATGAAGCGGGCCACCCGGTAGCCCTGGCTGCCGTCCGGAAGTCCGGCGGGCAGCTTGGCCACCAGTTCGGTGCCGAAAGCGCCTTCAACCTCTTCAACCTGGCCGCCCTGCGCGCCGACTGACTGGCCGATCTGTTCGCGGATCTCATCCCAGAGCGTTTCTGTCTTGGGGGCGGCGAAGGCCTGCAGCTGGAGGCTGGAGCCGTTAAGGTCCAGGGTGACTGCCACTACCCGCTGCGTTGCCTCTTCCACCTCGAGGCGGAGCTGAAGGCCCTCGCTCGGTGTGATGAGCAGGGCGCCGAGGTCAACAAAGCCGTCGCGGCTGCTGATCTCGGACTCGTCGAAGGGGCCGTCCGGGCGGCGGGCAGCAGTGCCCGGTTCGCCTTCTCCGGCCTCCGCAACCGTCAGCTCGTCGACCGGCTGCGCCGGCTCTTCATTCTTTGCTTTCCTGCCGAGCCCAAAGACCATGGGGTGACTCCTTAATCCTGAAAATGTGCCAGTTCTGAATGGTGCCGGTGGGAACCGCGGAGGTCCCGCCGTCGTGCGTGCTGGCGTGGCAGCGGGTGCGTCCTGGTGTCAGGTTCCGGGAACGTTAAAACCGCCGGTGGACCCAAAGCCGCCCGTGCCGCGCACGGAACCGCTCAACTCGCTGACAGGAATGAACTGGGCGTACTCCACCCGCTGGATGACCATTTGGGCAATTCTATCGCCGCGGCGCAGCTCTATCGGCTGGGATGAGTCGGTGTTCAGCAGGGTCACCGAGATCTCGCCCCGGTAGCCCGCATCGACGGTGCCGGGCGCGTTGACGATCGTGAGGCCGTGCTTGGTGGCCAGGCCTGAGCGGGGGTGGATCAGCGCCACGAACCCGTCCGGAAGTGCGATGGCGACGCCGGTGGGGACCAGTTTGCGCTCCCCCGGCAGCAGCACCACGTCCTCGCGGGCACGGAGGTCTGCGCCGGCGTCGCCCGGATGTGCGTAGGACGGCGCTTCCAGCTCCGGATCCAGCATTTTCAACTGGACCTGCAGGGTGGGGGCAGCAGGGGCGGGTGATGCTGCGTCCGGGACAAGGTCTACCGTGGCGGGATGATCAGTCACAGTCACTCACTCTAACCCGCGCCCCCGAACCAGTCCTAAGGAGCCCGCGGCCACGGCGCCGGCCGGGAGGCTTGCCCCAAGGTGAAATAGCGGGCCAAAGGTGGAAAGCTTGGGCTATGCCCGAATCAAGCTCGCCCGCGTCCGTTCCCAGCACCCCCTCCACTGGCGGACCGGTTATTTACCGGGAGAAGCTGTGGCCCAACGCCTGGATCTGGGTTATCGCAGCCGGTGTCTCCGCGGTAAGCATCCTGGTTTTCGCCCCCATCAGCATGGCAGCGGGCTACACCGCGGCACTGGTGCTCCTGGCCATCATCACTGTCCTCCTGGTCCTTTCCACCCCGGCCATCACGGTGACGCCGGACGCCCTCACTGTTGGACGGGCCACCATCGAACGCCGCTTTGTGGGCGGTGTGCAGCAGTTCACGTCCGGCGAAGCGACGGCGGAGCGCGGCACCCGGCTGAACGGGCTGGCCTACCTTTGCATCCGCGGCTGGATCGATCCGGTGGTGAAGATCGAAATCACCGACCCGGCCGACCGGACCCCCTACTGGTTGGCCTCGACCCGCCACCCGGACCAGCTGACGGCAGCCCTGGCCCGCCGCTGACACTGCCGTTAACTCCCCGCCCGGGCCCTGATCCGGCGGAAAATCACGGCGCGCCCTGCCTCTTGAGCCAAATCCGCACCGCCGGGTGGCAGAGTTTCGGTTGATAGTAATGCCAGGGTGGAGGATTTGTATGCAGGATCTACGGCTTGTAGGCGTGCACGACGACGGGACGCATCTCCTGTTGAGCGGGGCCGGCGGCGAGATGTTCCAGCTGCCGATCGATGAGGCCCTCAGGACGGCCAGCCGGTCCACGGCGAAACCGCGGACGGAGCGGCCTGCTGTTCCGATGTCCCCCAGGGATATCCAGGCCCGGATCCGTGCCGGTGCCACCGCTGCCGACGTCGCGGAGTTGTCCGGGATGCCGCTGGCCAAGGTGGAGCGCTACGAGGGCCCGGTCCTGGCGGAGCGCGAGTACGTTGCGCAGCAGGCACGGAAGGTTGAAGTCGCGGCACCCTCCCCCGGCCACGACGTCTACCGTTCTGCGTTCGGCGACAACCCGGCGACGCTGGACGACATGGTGGTCCACCGTCTTTCGGCCCACGGCATCGACCCAGCCACCGTGGAATGGGACTCGTGGCGGCGCCAGGACGGCACATGGACTGTCTCGGCAAACTTTGAGGCCAAACCTGGCGGGACCTCGGGAATCGGGGAGGAACCGCCCGCGCTGTGGACCTTCAGCCCCGGACGCAAATCGCTGCAGAACACCAACCGCTGGGCGCAGCAGCTGAGCGAACTCGAACCTTTGGACGGTCCTGTTCCCGCCCGCCGCCTCACGGCGGTTTCCGACCGCCCCTTCGATTTTGAGACTGACGCGGACTCCTCCAAGGCATCCCCTGGGGCCCAGGGTGCGGCGCAGGACGCCGGGAAAGAATCCGACGGCCTTCTGGACATGCTCCGGTCACGGCGCGGCCAGCGGCTGGGCGTGGACGAGGATTCGGACGACGCCCTGGCGCTGCTCCTGGCCCACGGCGTACCGGCTGCCCACCCACGGCCTTCCGAGGTAGCCGCCGAGGCGGCTCCTGAGCCGGAATCGGAGGACCCCGAATCCCAGGACGGCCAGCAGGACGCACCGGCCGCCCAGGGGGACTCGTTCATCCGGCGCCGTGACGCGAGGCCGTCCATGCTCTCGAGGCTGAGCCTGCTTCCGCCGCACCGGGACGGCCATGATGACGCGCTGCGGCTCCACGACGGCGTCAGCACCGACACCCGGGAAATCACCATCGCGGCGTCCCCGCAGAAGCCGTCGGGTTCCGCGCCTGCTGCCGGGTCCGGCAACTCCGGCGGCGCCGGGCTGGATGAGCTGCTGGGCAGCAATTCCCGCCGCCCGGCACCCAAGCAGAACGACGCGTCCCCCTCTACCGGGCAGTTGCCCGAGGCCGAGGCGCCGGAACGGCCTGCACGGCCCAAGCGTTCCAGCGTCCCGTCCTGGGACGAGATCGTCTTCGGCACACGGAGCGACTAAAGGCTCTCTCCCGGCACCTTCAGGGGTAGTTCCTCCAACTGCTGCATGCTAGGCTCCCCGCACACCATCGGTCAGAAGCTGCACTTACCCCTGGAGGTTCGCTGTGCCGGACACCACCTGCCACATGTCAATGTCCCTGGACGGGTTCGTCGCCGGGCCTGACCAAAGCCGCGAGAACCCGCTGGGCAAGCGGGGGCTGGAACTCCACGGCTGGCACATCGGGGATCCCCGCGCCAACGAGGCCAACGGGGTCGCGGCTGATTGGCTGATGCGCCCGCGGGGCGCCTACGTGATGGGCCGGAACATGTTTGGTCCCGTCCGCGGAGACTGGGACGAGGATTGGAGCGGATGGTGGGGCCCCGAGCCGCCCTACCATGCACCGGTGTTCGTCCTCACCCATTACCCGCATGATCCGATCCAGATGGAGGGCGGGACAACCTTCCACTTTGTCAGCGACGGCTTCGATGCGGCGTACGCAGCGGCGGTCGAGGCGGCCGGGGGCAAGGGAGTGGATATCGCCGGCGGAGCATCCACCGTCCGACAGGCGCTGGCCGCCGGCGTGATTGACGAGCTCACCCTGGACATCGCTCCGGTTTTACTCGGTTCGGGAGAACGGATTTTTGACGGAATGGAAACCTTCGGCTTCGAACCGGTCGAGGTGCTCCACTCGCCACTGGCCACCCACATCCGCTACCGGCGGACGCCCCACTAGCTATCAGCGCTGCTCAACCCGGCAGTGCGCCGCAAATGGGCGCGTCACACGGCAAGGTGCTGGAGGAGGGCATCTTCCAGAAGGCTCGATTCTCCAGGCTTGTTGCGGTCCTCGGGCAAGAACCCCGACGGCCACCCCGGAGGCCATTGAGTAGGTTCCCAGTCCTGGTGTTCGCTTTGGTAGTGGCGGCCGGTGGGTGAGGTCCAGCCGGGTGGTTCGTTCTTGGTGGCGGGTGTGGGTTTCCATCCGGTGGTGTGGCGGAGTTTGTGGTGTTTGGGGCAGGGCTGTCCCAGGTTGCTGATTCCGGTGGTGCCGCCCTTGGCCCAGGCGAGGATGTGGTCGGCGTCGTTGTCCAGGGAGTTGTTGCAGCAGCCCGGGAACGGGCACTTCCCGTCCCGCATTCGCAGCCAGGACCGCATGGCTTTGGTGACCCGGTAGCTTGTTCGGCCGATTTCCAATGGTGCCCCGTCCCGCGGGTCCACCAGCACCCGGTAGAACGACCCCGCACCACCGGCCACCAGTTCCCGGGCCATTGACGGCGGGATGGGGCCGTACCCGTCCAGCATCGCCGGCTCGTCGGTCTGGCCCATCAGGGAGAACACCGGGACGGTGACCAGCACCTGCGCCCGGATCGGAGATTGCTGGTCAGTTCCCGCGCCGAGCCTGGCATCGTTGACTGTGGTGCCGTTGGTGAGGATCGCGTTGGCGAAGGTGTCGGCCCGGAGCTGGGTCATTGTGCGGCCTTCATCCGGTCCCTGCATGCCACGGGCGGCCGCCGTGAGCCGGTTCCACCCGGCCTGGGCCTGGTCCGCGGGCAGGTAGGCGGAGAGCCAGGCCATCCCGTCCTGGTCCGGCCGGAACTCCACCCGCCGGTCCGCGACTCCTTTGGCGTGGCGTTGTTCGATGGACCCGGCCTGCTGGCGTTCCCGCCAGGTGCGGGCCTTGGCTTTGAACCGGTGCGCCGGAAGCTGCCCCACCGGGCACCCCCGCGCCCGGTCCGGTGCGTCCGGGTCCAGGAAATGGGCTTCCAACGCCGCCGCCCCCGCGGCATCCAAACACGCTGTCTCATCGGCCATCACCACCGCGTGGCTCCAGGAGATCACCCCGGCCTGCAAAGCCTCCAACGTCCGCGGCAACGTCGCCGTGACCGCGTGCGAGGTGGCCAGGAACGAACCCGCCGCCCGCGGCCCCAGAGCCAGCACACAGCCGATCTCCGCCGCGACCGCCATCTCCTGCGCCTGCACCGGCACGTCCGGCCCGGCAACGGCAGCGGCGCTTTCCGCATACCCAACGGCGGCCCTGGCCTTCACCGCAGCAATCCCGGCCTCAACCTCACGGGACCCGGCCAAAATCTCCAGGCAACCATCCGCCAAACCAGCCAACGGGTCCGCAACAGAAAAAGGCACCGCACCGGCCCCATCAACCACGGCACCAACCTCTGCATTCAGCACGGCAAGGGCAGCACGAATTTCCCCAAAAGCCCTCACCACCGCTGCCTTCCCCATAAACCCATCATGACAAGGGGGTACGACATTTTGAGTCGGAGGCGAAAGGGAGCGCTTCTGCTTCCCGGAATGGAGGTGCCGGTGCGGAAGTGCCGGTGCGTGCGGGGAAGGGTCAGCCCTTCGGGCCTGTCCCCCGGCCCTCGCCGGGTCCGCCGGAGCCGTGCCAGAGGCAGGCATCGACGTCGAACGGCAGCAGTTGGTCCTGTTGTGCCATCAGAGATGCGCCGTGCGCCGTCACCCGCCGCATGAAGTGTCGCCGGCACAGGGTTTCGTACCCCACAACAGGCACGTGCCCGGCCTCGGGGACAGCAGCGTCAACCACCATGTCCACGTCGCCCACCACAACCTGGGCGCCCTCGGTGACCATGACGCCGTCGACCGTCCTGGCATTGTGGGTGGCGCGGCGGCCGCACCAGCACAGCGCCTCCACCTGGAGCACCTGCACCCGGTCGGCGAGCTCGATCAGGCGTTGCGAACCAGGGAACAGCCTGGTGCGGAAATCAGCGGTGATGCCGAACGCGAAGACGTCCACGTCGATCTCGTCCACCACCTTGGCCAGCTGCTCCACCTGTTCGGGCGTGTAGAACTGGGCTTCGTCGCAGATTAGGTAGTCAACACGCTGCCCCTGGGTGCGGCGGATCATGACTTCCTCCCAGAAGTCGGTGGTGTCCAGCACCTCCACGGCGTCCGTCTCCAGGCCCAGGCGGCTGGAGATCCGGGACTCCCCGGCGCGGTCATTGCGGCTGAACCGGACCCCGCCGCGGCCGCGGGCCCGGTGGTTGTAGTCCATCTGCAGGGCCAGGGTGGACTTTCCGCAGTCCATGGTGCCGGAGAAGAGGATGAGCTCAGCCACGCCGGCGGTTCCTTCCTTCGGCCGTAAAGCAGAGCAGCGGAACCTCCCGCTCGGCCTTGGTCAGCGAGCCGTGCTGGCCCACCACCTCCATGGCAGTCGGCCGCATGCGCCGGCCATCGTAAAGCGCGACGGCGTCCCGCGCCGCGATCATGACGTCACCGATCCTGCCTTCGACAGCGGGCCGGACATCCTCGCCAAAGAGTCCTCCGGCAACGGCTTCACCGCGGGTGAAGGCCCAGATCCGGTCTCCGAACCGCGCCTTCCAGGCAGCGATAAGCCGCTCAGCGCCGTCAGAGGCGGCATCGGAGTCCGCCAGGTACAGGTGGACCATCCGTGGTTCACCTGCCGTGTGGCGGACGCCCTCCACCAGGGCAGGGTCCGTGGAGAAATCGATCCGCTGCGGTTCGGCCACGTCCAGCATCCCGTGGTCTGCCGTGAGCAGGATGGTGGTGCCGGCGGGAAGGGTGGAGTTGAGCCGCTTGACAGTGGCATCAAGCTCTTCCAGCTGGTGTTCCCACTGCTCGGAGCGGCAGCCGTAGCGGTGCCCGGCCTTGTCCAGGTCGTTGACGTAGAAATACATGAGGGACGGGCCGGATGCTGCCATGGCTTCGGCGGCGGCGGCGGTCCGGGCATGGGCGGTTGTCCCCGGAATGAACCTGCCGCCCCTGAGTGCGGCCCGGGTCATGGGCGAGCCGTCGAACTGGGAGAGGCTGACGGTGCTGACATCCACCTGTCCGGCGATCCGTTCGAACACGGTAGGGAACGGCTGCCAGGCGGACGGGTCTACGCCCGGATCCCAGTTCCCCAGCAGGTTGACCACCTTGTCCTGGTCGGGGTCCAGGACGTCGTAGCCCACCATGCCATGCTGACCGGCAGGAAGCCCGGTCCCAAAGCTGGACAGGGCCGCTGCCGTGGTGGAAGGGAAGGCGGAGTCCAGCCACACCGGGACGTCGCCCTGCCCGGCCTGAAGCACAGAGCGGAGGAACGGGGTGTGGGCGGATTTCTGCTTGAGGAGGTTCCGGCCCAGTCCGTCCGCGAGTACCACGCAGACCCGTGAGGCGGCAGGGAATCCGAGGGCATTGGCAAAACCCTCCACCCCAAGGCTTGCCGTGGCACTGGTCAGTACTTCAGCGATGGAACGATGCCCGTAGGCGGGAGCAGGCGGAAGGTCGGGGGTGCGTCCGGAGGCTTGTACGGCGTGGTGGCGGTCTTCCGGCATCAGCGCTGCTGGTGCCCGCGGCTGAGCCGGTTGCCGAACACTCCGGAGCGCGGCCGCGGCGCCATGGACTGGGCGTGGGATACGGGGGCGGCGGAACCGGTGTTGACCGCGCGCAGGGCCCGGGCAAACAGTTTGGCGTCCTGCACGGCCTGCAGCCCGTCCGCTTCGGCGCTGATCCGGAGCACGATGTCCTCCTGCGCGATGGTTCCGGTGTAGCCGTGGTCCGCTTCGCACTGCGGATCGCCGCAGCTGGCCGGACCCATGTCCAGCCGCTGGCCGCCGGACCACGCGATGGACAGTGTCAGTTCCCGTACCGGGTCTGACGGTTTGTAGTTTTGCGGCTGCGCGTACATGTAGCTCAGCACCACCGACCTGATCTGGGCCACGGGAACGGACTCGGTGGAGATCTGGGCGACGATCTGCTCCCCCGCCTCATCCAGCTGCTGGTCGTCCACATGGGTGATGACCAGCATGTCCGCGGTGAGGACCAGGACCGTGATGTGGCGGCGCACTTCTGCCCGGTCGAAGTGCGTTTCCAGGTGCACCAGGTGCGCCACGCAGTCCCGGCCGTCCAGGGCGTCGTCAACAACATCAGACACCAGGCGCGGGTAGAACCCGGCCTTCTGCAGCGCGTCCTCCAGGCTCTGGCCCTGGACTCCGTGGTTGTGTGAGCTGTGCTGGCGGACTGCCTGGTTTTCGTTTCCGGGCGTTTCGGGCGCCGACGCGGGAGGCTGGAAGCTCATGCCCCCATTTTCACAGATCGGCCGGTCACTTGCTAACCGCCTCAGCCCAGCATGGCCCGGCGGGCGCTGTCGGTGCGCTGCGCGGCGTTGCCGATCCGCACGTCCGCGGCGAGGATGGTGGCCCCGGAGGTGCCGCACAGGACAGGGTTGAATTCCACCAGCGCGATCTCCGGATGGTTGTCCTTCATCCATGCCAGCCTGCCCGCGAGGTCCTCCAGCGCCTGCACGTCCACGGCCGGCAGGCCCTGGTAGCCGAAGAGCTTCCGGGACGCCCTGGGCGCCCGGATGAAGTCGTGAACGTCGGCCGCGGAGAGCGGCGGAACCCGGTGGGACCAGTCGTCGAGGAGGTTGACGGCGTCACCGGCAAGGCCGAAGGAGATGACCGGGCCCAGCAGGGGGTCCTCGATGGCCCGGAACGTGCACGTCTGCCCCACCGGGGCCATGGCCTGGACTTCGAGGGCCGGATCTCCATAGGCAGCGAGCGCGCGCCGCATCTGCAGCACATTCAGGCGCAGCGATTCGGCGTCCTCGATGCCAAGCCGCACGCCGCCGAGGTCCAGCCGGTGGCGGAGGGCAGGTTCGGTGGTCTTCAGCACCACCGGCCAGCCCAGTGAGTCGGCGGCGGCGACCGCCTCATCAGGGGTGGTAAACGGCGCCGAGGGCAGGACGGAAATGCCGTAATGCCCCAGGAGGGAGGCGGTTGCCGCCGGGTCCAGCTGCTTGAGCTGTTCACCCGTGACGTCCCGCAGCAGTTCGTCGATCTCAGCCGCCGCCTGCCGCGGGTCGCAACCGGCGGGCTCCACGAAGTGCCCCTGGTCGCGGGCGGCCCATTCCGCGTACCGGACCACCGCGGCGAGAGCGGCCACCGCCGCGCCGGGGTTTGAGAAGCAGGGGACGGTGCAGCCCTCGGTTCCCAGCAGGCCCTCCACGTTGATGGCGGGGTCCAGGATTCCGGTGAAGGCTGCCACCACCGGCTTCCCTGCGCTTGCGGAGCATTCTGCGAGGACCTGGGCCACCGCGTCGACCGTCAGCCCGCGGGCAGGCAGGAGTGCGGCGACGGCGGCGTGGACGGCGTCCGAGGCAAGGGCGTCAAGGAGGGCCTTCCGGAGCAGAGGCAGGGCCACCGATTGTCCGGCGTCCAGGTCGAGCCCGGAAACCACCTGCGCCACTCCCAGGCCGTGTGCCGCAGCGCTGTCCGCCACCACGTTGCCCAGCGCCTGGGAGTTGCTGAAGATGGCGACGTCGGGTCCGGCCGGGAGCAGCCTTCCCGACACCACCTGTGCCACATCCACCAGTTGTTCCACGGTTTCCACCCGGATCACGCCGGACTGGCGCAGCATGGCATCCAGCGCTCCCGCCGGCGCCTGCGTGGTGCGGACGGCATGACCTGGTGGCAGGCGGAGCCCCATGGTGTCGGATTTGGCCACGATGACCGGCTTGGTGCGTGCCAGCCGGCGTGCGATCCGGGAGAACTTACGCGGGTTGCCGATCGATTCGAGATACAGGCCCACGGCGGAGGTGTCGGCGTCGTCCTCCCAGTACTGCATCATGTCGTTGCCGGAAACGTCCGCCCGGTTGCCCGCCGAGAGCAGGCTGGACAGCCCCAGCCTGCGCCGGCTGGAGGCGGCGTACAGCGAGACGCCGATGGCCGCCGACTGGCTGAACAGGCCCAGGCTGCCGCGCAGCGGCATGGTTGGCGCCATGGAGGCGTTCAGTGAGACGTCGGGGTGGGTGTTGGCGATGCCCAGCGACGCCGGCCCTATCACCCGCATCCCGTTCGCCCTGGCCTGGCGCACCAGGGCGCGCTGCCGCTGGAGCCCGCGTTCGCCGTCGTCCGCGAAGCCTGCGGAGGCGATCACCACGCCCTTGACGCCGGCCGCCGCGCACTCTTCCACCACGCCTGCAACTTCCTCGTAGGGCACGGCGATGATGGCCAGCTGGACGGGCTGGGGAACTTCGGAGAGCTTGCCGTAGGACATCATGCCCGCCAGTTCCAGCGCCTCCGGGTTGATGGCGTACACCGGGCCGTGGAAACCGCCCTCGATGATGTGCTCGAGCAGCTGGTACCCCACGGTCCCCCAACGGCGGCTGGCCCCGATGACGGCAACGGACGACGGCGCCAGCAGCTCCCGGACGCTCCTCGCCTCCGCGCGGTGCTCGCGGGATTCCATCACGGCACGGGATTTTTCGGTGGGGTCGACGTTGAACTCCAGGCTGACGACGCCGTCGTCGAAGTGGCGCTTGACGTCGTAGCCGGCGTCGGAGAAGACCATCAGCATCTTGCGGTTCTCGGGCAGGACCTCGGCGGTGAACTTCCGGATGCCGTTTTCGTGCGCCGCGGCGGCAAGGTGCTCCAGCAGGATGGACCCGATGCCCCTCCCCTGGTGGGCGTCGGCAATGTTGAAGGCGACCTCCGCCTCGGTGGGATCGGTCAGCCGGTCATACCGGCCGATTCCGATGATTTCGCCGCCAATGGTGATGACGAACGCCACCCGGTCCTTGTAGTCCACCTCGGTGAACCGCTTGAGCTCCTTCGCGGACAACCTGGCTTTGAACGCAAAGAAGCGCATGTAGATTGAATTCTGCGACTGCCCGGTATGGAAGGCCTGGACGGCGTCCGCGTCCGACGGGTGGATGGGCCGCAGATGCGCTGTCCCGCCGTCACGCAGGACGACATCGGCTTCCCAATGTTCCGGATATTCGCCGTCCCCGGGCTGATCCACCATAGGCTTAGCCTAGCCAAAAACTATCGCAGCACACCCTATGGCTGCGCAGTAACCGCAGAAGGATTCACCAAACCCCATGGCCCGACGGCAAAGTTCAAAACCCATCGTGGACGACAGCTACACGGAAAACATCGTCGATATCGACGTGACGTCCGAAATGCAGGGCTCCTTCCTGGAGTACGCGTACTCGGTGATTTACTCCCGGGCCCTGCCGGATGCGCGCGACGGGCTCAAGCCGGTACAGCGCCGCATCCTGTACATGATGAGCGACATGGGCCTGCGCCCTGACCGCGGCCACGTCAAGAGCGCCCGCGTGGTGGGCGAGGTCATGGGTAAGCTGCACCCGCACGGTGACGCCGCCATCTACGACGCCATGGTCCGCATGGCGCAGGACTTTTCGCTGCGCCTGCCGCTGATCGACGGGCACGGCAACTTCGGCTCGCTCGACGACGGCCCGGCAGCACCGCGGTACACCGAGGCCAGGCTGGCGGCGGCCGCCCTCACGCTCACCAACCACCTGGACGAAGACGTGGTGGACTTCGTCCCCAACTACGACAACCAGCTGACCCAGCCGGACGTGCTGCCCGCCGCGTTCCCCAACCTGCTGGTCAACGGCGCCACCGGCATCGCCGTCGGCATGGCCACCAACATGGCCCCGCACAACCTGGTGGAGGTCATCTCCGCCGCCCGGCACCTGATCGCCAACCCCGACGCCACCCTGGACGACCTCATGCGGTTCGTCCCCGGCCCGGACCTGCCCAGCGGCGGCCGGATCGTGGGCCTGGACGGCATCCGCGACGCCTACGCCACCGGACGCGGATCCTTCAAGACCCGCGCCAAGGTGGAGATCGAACAGCTCTCCGCACGCCGCACCGGCCTGGTGGTCACTGAACTGCCGTACATGGTGGGCCCGGAAAAGGTGATCGAGAAGATCAAAGATGCCGTCAACGCCAAGAAGCTGACCGGCATCAGCGACATCGTGGACCTGACGGACCGCAAGCACGGGCTGCGGCTGGTCATCGAACTGAAGAACGGCTTCAACCCGAACGCGGTCCTGCAGCAGCTCTACCGGTACACGCCGATGGAGGACTCCTTCGGCATCAACAACGTCACCCTGGTGGACGGCCAGCCGCAGACGCTGGGCCTGGTGGACCTATTGAGCGTCTACGTCAACCACCGGATCAACGTGGTCCGCCGCCGGACCGTCTTCCGCCTGGGCAAGAAGAAGGACCGCCTCCACCTGGTGGAAGGCCTCCTCATCGCCATCGTGGACATCGACGAGGTCATCCAGATCATCCGGTCCTCGGACGAGGCCGCGGCGGCGCGCGAGCGGCTGATGTCCATCTACGACCTCACCGAGGTCCAGGCCAACTACATCCTTGAACTGCGCCTGCGGCAGCTCACCAAGTACTCCCGGATCGAGCTGGAGAAGGAGCAGGACGAGCTCCGCCGCGAGATCGCGGAACTGCAGGCCATCCTGGACTCCGAGGAACTGCTCCGCACCGTGGTCTCCGACGAACTCGGCGCGATTGCCGAGGAACACGGCACCCCGCGCCGGACGGTCCTCCTGGAGTCCGAGGCCGTGTCCCCCACCGTCGCCGCTGCCGAACTGGCCGGGGCGAAGAAGGGCAAGGCTGCGCCGCTGTCCCTGGAGATCGCGGACGACCCCTGCTGGGCCATCCTCACCGCCTCCGGGCAGGTGGCACGCACCAGCAACCAGGAACCGCTGGCCGAGGCAGGCCCCCGGAGCAGGCACGACGTGTACACCTCGGTGGTCAAGACATCGGCCCGCGGCGAAATCGCGGCGGTCACGTCGCTGGGCCGCATGCTCCGGCTGCAGGTCATGGACATGCCGGTCCTGCCGCCCGTGGTAAGCCTGCCCAACCTGGCCGGGGGCGTTCCGGCCAAGGAGTTCCTGACCCTGGTGAAGGGTGAAGCGCTGGTGGCGTTCGTGCGGCTGGATGAAGTCCTGGCCATCGGCACGGCGCAGGGCGTGGTGAAACGCGTCCAACCGGACTACCCGCTGAACCGGGAGGACTGGGAGGTCATCACCCTCAAGGACAAGGACGTGGTGGTGGGCGTGGCTCCCGCCGGTGCCGATGACGCCGAACTCGTGTTCCTCACCCGGGAAGGCCAGTTGCTGAAGTTCCCCGCAGCCGTGGTCCGCCCCCAGGGGCGCACTGCCGGCGGCATGGCCGGGATCAAACTCGCCGCGGGTGACCAGGTGATCTTCTTTGGTGCCGTGCAGCCCAAGGATGAGGCCGCCGTCGTGGTCACCATCGCCGGGACCAACGGAGCCCTCCCGGGCACCGCGCCGGGCACGGCCAAGGTGACGGCATTCTCCGAATATCCGGCCAAGGGGCGCGCCACTGCCGGGGTCCGGTCGCACCGGTTCCTCAAGGGCGAGGACATGCTCCTGCTGGCCTGGGCAGGCCACGGCCCGGCCAAGGCGTCGTCCGCCGGCGGAGTGGCGCGGTCACTGCCTCAGGAGCATGGCCGCCGCGACGGCTCGGGCGTCCCGCTCTCCCAGGCCGTGGACGTGGTGGGGCCGGCCATGGCGTGGATGGACGGGGCAGCAGCAGGGGACGCTGCGGAGTAGGGCTGCGGCCACCGCCTGCTCAGCCGGCTACGTCCCTGCGCCGGAACCCGGCGACGGCGAGCGCCACCAGCACCGCAATGGTGGCCGCGGACACCAGCACACTGTCCCAGGCGGTGCCGTTCCGCAACGGGTCGTGGGCGATGTACTGGAAGAAGGGCGACACCTTCTGGATCCGGTCGAAGACGTCCACCAGGGGCGCCAGGGCGTTGACGATGTAGGCGAGGACGGCCAGCACGGCCGGAACACCGCGGCTGAGCCCGGTCCGTCCGGTCCCTGCTGAAAGGGCAAGGGCCAGGGCACCGAAAACGACGCCCAGCAGCGCTAAATGCAGCATGGCGGCAGCCACCTTGTCGGCCGGAAGGACCAGGTCCACCATGCTGCCCTCCAGCACCAGCGATATTCCCAGCACGGCGGCCAGCAGGAAGGTGCCCAGCACCATGGCCAGGAACTTGTCCACCACCACCCGGCCCCGCCCCACGGGGTTGGAGAGCAGCAGGTCCATGGTGTGCCGGTCTTCTTCGCCGCCGATTGCTCCCGCACCCGTGCTGACGGCGTAAACCAGCACCGCAATCGGCCCCATGAAGGACAGCAGCTCCACCTGGATGTATCCGGTGGGAGTGGACATGTCGGCGCTGGAGGTGGCGAAAAGCGAACGGAACGCCTCCGGCATCTGCTCGATGAAGCTGCTGATGGAGGGCTGGGACTTCACTGAGGGCCAGACGGCTGCGTACATGGCCACGATAAGGGCAAGGGATACGGCCCAGGCCACCAGCAGCCTGCCCTGGTCCCGGAGGGTCTTCAGCAGGACGCTAGCCAGCATGGTGCGCCGCCGATCCGGCCACACTTTCGGCTGGACTGGGCGCGGCGCTGCCGGCATGGTCCATCCCGTAGTAGCTCAGGAACATCTCTTCCAGCGGCGCCTCGGAGCACTCGAAATCCTCCACTTCCCCGGCGCTGACAAGTTTCAACAGAGCGTCCAGGGCAGACTGCGGGGCGTTGCAGCTCAGCGTCCGGCCGTCCACCAGCAGGTCCCGCACGCCGGGGACGGCGGCAAAACCAGCCGCCGGCACCTCCCCGGCAAAGCGGGCACGCACCCGGTGCAGGGAGCGGGCTGCCAGGTCCTGCAGCCGCTCCACGGCAACCAGCCTGCCCGCGCGCACCACCCCGATCCGGTCCGCGACGCGCTCCACCTCGCCCAGGACGTGGGAAGAGAACAGGGCCGAGCCGCCGTCGGCTGTGTGTTCACGCAGGATGGCGTGGAACACCTGCTGCACCAGCGGGTCGATCCCGCTGGTTGGTTCGTCCAGCACCAGCAGCCGCGGCCTGGACATGACCGCCAGGACGACGGCGAGCTTCTGGCGGTTTCCGCGTGACAGCGTGCGGGCAGGTCGGTCCAGATCGAGTTCCAGCCGGGCTGCCACCTCTGCCGCCCGCTGACGGTCGTCCCGGTGCCGCAAGTGGGAACAATAGGCCACGTGTTGGTGCCCAGTGAGGCGGTCGTACAGCGCGGGCTCGCCGGGCACGTAGCCCACCACCCGGTGGACGTCCCGGGACTGGCGCCAGGCATCCAGTCCCAGGATTGACGCCGTGCCGGACGTGGGCCGCAGCATCCCCATCAGGAGCCGGATGGTGGTGGTCTTGCCTGCCCCGTTCGGGCCCAGGTATCCGAACACCTCGCCCGGTTCAATGGTGAGGGTCACGTCGTCGAGCGCTGTGTTCCGGCCGAACCGCTTCGTCAGGCCGGCCAGCTGCACCATACTCTCCGCGCCCAGGCGCGCTTCCGGGCTCATGCGGCCACGCTAGCCGGGCCGCTGCACCCGCCCCAGAGTCTTTTGGCCCGCACGGCTTAGACTGCTCCCATGCCTATCGTTCCTGATGAAAAGGACTGGACCTGGGTCCTGTCACGGCCCTGCCCGGAATGCAATTTCCATGCCTCCACGGCCACCCCCGCCACGGTTCCCGGAAGCATCGAAAGCATGATTCCCCGGTGGCTGGCCGTCCTCCGCCGGCCGGACGCGGCGGAGCGTCCCGACGGGCAGACCTGGTCCGCGCTGGAGTACGCGTGCCATGTGCGGGACGTTTTCACCCTTTTCAACCAGCGCCTGAACCTGATGCTCGCGGAGGATGGCGCCCGCTTCGCGGACTGGGACCAGGACCAGACAGCCGTTGAAAAGGACTACGCCAACGCCGACCCGTCCGAGGTGGGTCCGGAACTGGCTGCGGAAGGCCACGAGGCCGCCGAGTCCTTCGCCGGCGTCCCCGAAGAGGACTGGGCCCGCAAGGGCCTGCGCAGCAACGGCTCGGAGTTCACCGTCTTGACGCTCTCCCAGTACTTCCTGCACGACGTAGTCCATCACCTCCACGACGTCGACGGCTGACGGCGGGGTCAGGTTGCCGGCGCGGCGCTGGGGCAGGCGGTGGGGTAAGGCAAGGCGTGCTCAGCGCGAGGGTGCCAGGGATCCCCGGGGCTGCCCGGCGGAGGCTGAAAGCTCCAGCCGGGCGTCGCCGGCGTGGATGTCAGCGGGGTTGTGGGTCACCAGCACCACGGTCCGGTCCCGCAGTCCAGCGCGCAGGTCGGCCAGCATGGCGGCCGCGGACCCGGCATCCAGGTGGGCGGTGGGCTCATCCAGCAGGATGACTTCAGCGCCGGTCAACAGGGTCCGCGCCACGGCCAGCCGCTGGCGCTCGCCGCCGCTGAGGAAGGCACCGCCGGGACCGATCCGGGTGTCCAACCCCGCCGGCAGCCGGCCCACCAGCGCGGAAAGTCCGACGGCGGCCAGGACGGCCTCCAGGTCGTGGTCCGCTGCCGGGGGCGCGCCGTTCGTGGTACCGTCCCAGCAGGAGGTTTCCCCGGATGGTGGAATCGAACAGGTGGGCCTCCTGGGGGCACCAGGCAGCCCGGCCGGTGACCATGACCTGACCGGATGCCGGTGGCAGGAAGCCCAGCAGCACCGAGAGCAGCGTGGATTTGCCGGAACCGGACGGCCCGGTGACCGCCAGCCAACGTCCCGGGACTGCCACCGCATCCACGCCGGAGAACACCGGAGAGCCGCCCGGCCATGCCGCGGCCAGATCCACCAGCTCAACGCCGGGTGCTTTCCCGGCCCTGGGGGGAACACGCTGCAGGCCGTCAGGGGTTTCCCCTCCCTCGAGGGTTGCGCCGCCGTCAAGGGCCCCGGACTCCCCCACCCGGTGCAGGACGGAACGCAGCGCAGGGTACTGGCGCACCGCCGTCGTCATCGCCGCGTAGGGTTCCACCAGCGCGAGCAGCAGCAGGACCACCACGGCCGCCGTCGCCGGGGCCACCTGGGCCGAGATGACGCCGGGGCCGGCCAGCCACGCGGCCGCCAGTGCCGCCGTCCCGCAGGCCGCGGTGGCGATCCCATGCCCCAGGCCGTCGGCCCAGGCGGAACGCTGCGATGCCCGGGTGGCTTCCTGGTCCTCGGCCAGCAGCGCGTCAAGCACGCGGGGCGCCACGCCGTTTGCGTGCAGTTCGGCCCGGGCATCGAGGGCAGCGGTGACGCGGCGCAGGACGCCCGACCGCAGGGATTGCTCGGCGGCGGCGGATTTGCGGTCGCCCCACAGGGCGGCGGCGGGCGCCAGCAGCAGGCCGCTGATGGCTGCGGCCACCACGGCTGGAAGGGCGTCCGGCACCAGGATGCCGGTGGCTGCAACGGCCAGGACGGACACCGCGAGCGCCGTGACGGGCGGCAGGACCACGCGCGGCAGGAGGTCACGGACGGTGTCGACGTCGTCGATCACCGTTCCCAGCACGTTGCCGCCCTGCAGGAGCCGCCGCAGCGACAGGGCCCTGCGGCTCAGCGACTCCCAGAGGCGGCCGCGGAGGCGCGTGAGCGCGGCGAACACGGCGTCGTGCAGCAGCAGCCGTTCCCAGTAGCGGAAGACAGCCCGGCCAATACCGAAGAACCGGACGCCCACGATGGCGGTCAGGAGGTACAGGATGGGTGGTTGTTCGCTGGCCCGGATGATGAGCCAGCCGGACAGGCCGGAAAGCGCGACGGCGAAGACGGCCGCCAGGGTGCCGACGAGGGCCGCGGCCGCGAACTTGCCCCGGACCGGTGCCAGAAGGGCGGCCAGGAGGCGGGCAGCGCCGGGGACAGCCTGTGCAGGGGCGCCGTCGGCCGGGTTTCGTGTGGCGGGGTTGTCCGTGGAGGCGCCGTCCGGGGCCCCCTCGTCTGCGGCGGCGGCTCCTGCCGGGCCGGCTGGGAGGGTGGTGGGTACGGTGGCGGGCAGCAACGCGGCAGCAGCGCTCTCTTGGTGGGCTGCAGCGGCGCCCCCGCCCGCCGGGGCCACCGGTACCAGCACGTCCGCCAGTTGCCGGGTGCGCTGGTTGTGGGCCACCAGGATCACGGTAGCCTGGCCGCGGAGCCGGCGGATGGCGTCCTCGACGATCACGGCGGACGCGTCATCGAGGTGGGCGGTGGGTTCGTCGAGCAGCAGGAGGGTGGCGCCGGCGTCGATCCGGGCAAGGCCGCGGGCAAGTGCCACCCGGCGCAGCTCGCCCGGGCTCAATTCGGCCTGGTGCTTTGCGGCCAGGTGCCCTGCGCCGGCGCGTTCCAGGCAGCGGCGCGCAGCCTCTTCCGCGGCGAACCTGTCCGGGCCGTGCGCGGGGTCCGGTGAGAGGTAGAGCAGGACCTCGTCCAGGACGGTTCCGGCCACCATGACGGGGTGCTGTGGCACCCAGGCCACCGCGCGGCGGTCCAGTCCGCTGATGGACCCAGTAATAGCGGTCCCGTCGCCGTCGCCGATCGTTCCCGCCAGAACGCCCAGGACGGTGCTCTTGCCGGCGCCGCTGGGGCCGTCCAGGGCCGTAATCCTGTCCTGCGGCGCGGTGAACGTGAGCGGCCCGACGGCGGCTCCGGACCGGCCGGCATAGGTGACGGTGAGCCCGTTGATCTCCAAGGGAGCGCCCGGCCTGCCGGCCTTCGCAGCGGGCAGCGGTGCAGCCTCGGGGGCCCCGGTCACGGATTCTGTTGCTGCGAGTGCCACCCTGCCGTCGTCGCTGGCGTGGTGGGCGGTGCCAAGTTCCCGCAGCGGAAGGTAGCAGTCCGGTGCGAGGAGGAGCGCCAGCAGGCCGGCCTCCAGCGGCATGTCGCCATGGACCAGCCGGACGCCGATGAAGACGGCCACCACTGCCACCGAGATGGTGGCAATGAGTTCCAGGGCCAGCGCGGACAGGAACGCGGTGCGCAAAGTGCCCATGGTGCGCGAGCGGTAGTCCTCCGATATCTCTTCAAGGGCCTTGCGTTGGGCGGTGGCCCGGCCCAGCCCCACCAGGACCGGCAGGCCCTTGGCAAGCTCCAGCATGTGCGCCGACAGCCGTGCCAGCGAGGCCTGGGCCTGCCGCACGCTGTCCTCTGTGTACCTGCCGATCAGCACCATGAACACCGGGATCAGCGGCACCGTCAGCACGATGACCAGCGCGCTGACCCAGTCCGCGAAGAGGATCCTCGCCCCCAGCAGCAGCGGAACGGCGGCGCAGTTGACCAGCGCGGGAAGGAACTGGGTGTAGTAGCTGTCCAGGGCGTCCAGGCCGCGGGTGGCAAGGACCGCAAGGCCGCCGCCGCTGGGGCCGGAGCCGCGGACGCCGGTGCGCAGGGCGCGCTCCAGCAGCTCGGCGCGGAGCTCCTCCTTCACGCCCAGTGCCGCGCGGCGTGCACCGACGGCCTGGCCCCACACGGTCAGGGAGCGGAGGACGACGCCGGCAAGTCCAGCGGTCAGTTGGCTCCCCCACGCCGGGTTCCCGGCAACCAGTCCCGCCAGGACGGAGGCCACTGCCTGCCCGATCAGGACCAGGGACAGGGCCTTGAGCGCGGCCAGGAGTCCCAGCCAGTAGATGGCTGAACGGGTTGACGGACCGGCGGGGAAAGTTGGGCGCACGTCAGCCCTTGGTGGTGAAGGCCCTGGCGGCGACCGCCGGGAGGAAGCTGTGGGCTTCCGGGATGTGGGCGGCGCTGACGCGGCGGCGGAAGACCCAGTAGGTCCAGGCCTGGTAGGCGATGACCAGGGGAAGCCCGAAGGCTGCCACGATGCTCATCAGTCCCAGGGTGTAGTCCGAGGAGGATGCGTTGGAGATGGTGAGGTCGAAGGCGCTGTCCAGCGTGGAGGGCAGCACCACGGGGAACACGGCCCCGAAGATGGCGGTGGTGCCCAGCACCAGGAAGGCACCCAGTGCCAGGAAGGCCCTGCCTTCAGAACCCCTCCGTGCCAGCAGCCAGGCAGTGATGGCGGCGCCAACGGCCAGGACGACGGCGGCCCAGGTCCAGGGCTTGCCGTCCATGAACTGGATGGCGAGGGCCCATGCCGCGATGGGCAGGAGCAGGACCGGCAGCAGCCGCACGAACCACTGGCGGGCCCGGTGCCGGACCTCCCCGTCGGTCTTGAGGGCCAGGAAGGCCAGGGCGTGCAGGAGCGAGAAACCCACCACTGCCACGCCGCCAAGGAGGGCGTAGCCGCTGAACCAGGCCATGGGGCCGCCCTCGCGGTCGCCGTTGGCGTTCAGCGGAAGGCCGGTGGTGGTGAGGGCCAGGGCGGCGCCCACGCCGAAGGCTGCGAAGAAGGAGCCCAGCGCGATGGCCCAGTCCCACCGGTTCCGCCAGCTGTCGGTGTCCACCTTGCCGCGGTATTCAAACGCCACGGCGCGGAAGATCAGGGCCAGCAGGACCACCAGCAGCGGCAGGTAGAGCGCGGAGAACAAGGACGCGTACCAGAGCGGGAAGGCGGCGAAGGTGGCGCCCCCGGCGGTCAGCAGCCACACCTCGTTGCCGTCCCAGACGGGTCCGATGGTGTTCAGCAGCACGCGGCGTTCGGTGTTGTTGCGGGCGAAGAGCTTCATCAGCATGCCGACGCCCAGGTCGAAGCCCTCCAGGAAGAGGTAGCCGGTCCACAGCACCGCGATGGCGATGAACCAAATGGTGGGAAGCAGTTCCATTGTGTGTTTCCTCTGGTCGGTCTTTGGAGCCGGATGCGGTTAGTAGGCGAAGGCCAGGACGTCGTCGGCGGGCTTGGTGTCCCCGTTGCCGCCGGGCCCGGGCGTCTGGTCCTCGTTTTCGTCCGCCGGTGCGTGGCCCAGTTCCGGCATCGCGGAGACCACACCGCCGCGGATGTACTTGACCAGCAGCTTCACTTCCACCACCAGCAGGACGGCGTACACGGCGGTCAGGGCCACCAGGGAGGCGATCAGCTCCCCTGCGGAGACACCCGGTGAGACGGCGGCTGCAGTGAACATGAATACCTGGTCAATGCCGCTGGGATCGGGGTTGGGGGCAACCACGAACGGCTGGCGGCCCATCTCGGTGAAGATCCAGCCGGCAGCGTTGGCGCCGAAGGGTGCCAGGATGCCGAACACGGCCAGCCGCATGAGCCACCGCGCCTCGGGTACCGTCCCCTTGCGGGTGAGCCAGAGTGCCACCAGCGCCGCCAGGGCGGCGAGTCCGCCGAAGCCGATCATCATCCGGAACCCCCAGTAGGTGACTTCCATGACGGGTACGTATTCGATCTCCTGGCCCGCGCGCTCACCGTAAATGGGATTGTCCGGCAGGTTGGTTCCGTAGTTGGCCTTGTATTCGGGCAGCAGGCTGTTGACACCCTTGACCTCGGTGGTGAAGTCACCCTTGGCCAGGAAGGACAGGATCCCCGGGACCTCGATCACGGCCACGACGTCGTCGCAGTTCTTGGATCCCACGTTGCCGATGCTCAGGACGGAGAAGCCGGTGCCGTCGTGGCAGGCGGCCTCCGCTGCGGCCATCTTCATGGGCTGCTGCTGGAACATGAGCTTGCCCTGCAGGTCGCCGGTTACCGCGGTGCCGGCGAAGGAGATCATGGCCACCACTGCGCCGATCCGCAGGGACCGGATCCACACGCTGTGGTCTGCACGGTCACGGCCTGGGATGCGGACGTCTTCACCCGGGATGACCTTGCCGTCGGCACCCACTGTGTCAATGCCGTCGTGCCGTCTCCGCCAGAGGTGGTACCAGGCGATGCCCAGGAGGAATCTGCCGGCCACGGCGAGGGCGCCGAACAGGGTGTGCGGGACGGCGACGAGGGCGGTGTTGTTGGTGAACACTGCCCAGGCGTCGGTCATGACGGGCCGGCCGTTGATCATTTCCACGCCCACCGGGTGCTGCATCCAGCTGTTGGCGACGATGATGAAGTAGGCGGAAAGTGCCGATCCTACGACGGCCACCCAGAGGCAGGCCAGGTGGATGGCGGGCTTGAGCTGCTTCCAGCCGAAAATCCACAGACCCAGGAAGGTGGACTCGACAAAGAAGGCGAGGAGTGCCTCGAGGGCCAGCGGTGCGCCGAAGACGTCACCGACGAAGCGGCTGTACTCGCTCCAGGCCATGCCGAACTGGAACTCCTGCACGATGCCCGTGGCAACGCCCATGATGAAGTTGATGAGGAAAAGCTTTCCCCAGAACTTGGTCATGCGCAGGTACTCGGGCTTTCCGGTGCGGTACCAGGCGGTCTGGATTACGGCGACCACCAAACCCAGGCCAATGGTCAGCGGCACCATCATGAAGTGGTAGACCGTGGTGATACCAAATTGCCAGCGTGCGATTTCCAAGGCGTCCATGGCAGTCCCTACTGTTAGCCAATGCAGTTTTCTACGCTTCGTAGAACTGTAACTTCTACAAAGTGTAGAACATGGTCGAGGGCGGGCGAAAACCAATCACCTCCCCTAGGATCGCCCACCGGGACGCGGCGCGCCAGATGTTCTACCCGATGTAGAAGGTTCGGCGGTTTCGGGGTAAATTTAGTTGTGTAGTTGAACAACCGCGTGACGTCACCGGCCGCCTTACAGCGTTCGGTGCGGGGAAATAAAGGAAAAGTGAAATGGCTAGTCTTGGTGAACTGGAACGGGCAGTGATGGACCTGCTCTGGGCGGGCCAGGAAGCGGCTACGGCCAATACCCTGCGGGACCAGCTGGCGCGCACGTCGGCTGCACAGGGCGGTCCGGGCCACGAAGGCAAGGAACTGGCCGTCACAACGGTGCTTACCGTACTTTCCCGCCTGGAGAAGAAAGGGCTGGTTGAGCGCGAACGCGGAACCCGCCCGCACCGGTACCAGGCAGTGTCCAGCCGTGCAGACCACACCGCCGAACTCATGCATGAGGTCCTTGGGTCAGCCCCGGACCGCGAGGCCGTCCTGGCCCGCTTCATCGGGTCAGTCTCCGAAGGTGAAGCCGAGACACTGCGCAAACTGCTGGGTCACCTCTAACACACCATGTTCTGGGCCTCATACCTGCTGGCGGTCCTTGCGATAATCCTGGCCTGGCCGGTGCCAATCCTCCTGTCACAGGCCCAGTGGTAAGCCAGGTCGCCCTTCACGGCCATGCTGCTGTGGCAGGCGATCGCGCTCGCAGGTGGACTTTCCATGATCGGCGCCATGCTGGTCTACGGCCTGGAACCTGTTGGTGACAACCTCATCGCGGGGCTGCGCGCCCTTGCCGGCATGGTGCTTTTCAATGCCCCCACCACGGCACTGGGGTTCTGGCATATCTTTGCCCTGTCCGCTGCCGCCCTGCTCACGGCCCACCTGGTCTTCACACTGCTGCTGACGTATTACAAAATCCAGCGGCAGCGACGCCGGCACCGGGAACTGCTGGACCTGCTGGCCTCGCCCTCGGCCCAGGGAGCGGGAACGCTCGTCATCAACCACGATTCCCCTGTCGCCTACTGCCTCCCGGGCGGCGCCCGTTCGGTGACCGTCCTGTCGGACGGCCTTATGGCGGCCCTTGAACCGGCCGAACTGCGTGCCGTCCTGATCCACGAAAACGCCCACCTGAGCCAGCGGCACCACCTGCTGCTCTGGGCCTTCGCAGCCTGGCGGCAGGCCCTTCCCTGGCTGCCCACCACCCGGCTGGCGCAGGAATCGGTGAATTCGCTGATCGAAATGCTGGCCGACGACGTCGCGCTCCGGACCGAGAGCAAAGCGACCCTGATCAAGGCCATCGCCATTGTGGCCAGCGGCTCCGCAGGCAATGCGGGCACCACGGACATCCGTCCGTCCTCTCCCACGCTGGCCCTGTCCGGCCTCGAGGCGGCATCGGGCGGGCCGGGCGCTGACGCCGTCCGGACCGCAGCGTCCAGGGTCAGCCGCCTCCTGACACCGCAGCCCCAGCTTCCAGCCGCCGTCCGCTGTGCGGTCATGACCGGCTGCGCCGTGCTCCTGGCACTGCCCACCGCACTGCTTGTTGTCCCCGGGCTGCTCGGCTGAAGACACCTGCCCGGCCACAGGCTGACGCCGTCGCCCGCAATCAGGCGTCGATGCGCTCCCGGTCCAGGCTGGATGCGCCGGCAATGATGAAGTCCTTGCGCGGGGAAACGTCCGAGCCCATCAGCAGGTCGAAGATCTCTTCCGCCTGCTGCGCGTTTTCGATTCCCACCTTGCGCAGGGTGCGGTGCCGCGGATCCATGGTGGTCTCGGCCAGCTGCTCGGCGTCCATCTCCCCCAGGCCCTTGTAGCGCTGGATCGGTTCCTTGTACCGCTTGCCCTCCTTGGCCAGGCGGGCCAGGAGCACGTGAAGCTCGGCCTCGGAGTAGGTGTAGATCATCTCGTTGGCCTTCTGACCGGCGTTGATGACTTCCACCCGGTGCAGCGGCGGAACCGCGGCGAACACCCTGCCTTCAAGGATCATGGGCCGCATGTACCGGAAGAAAAGGGTCAGCAGCAGCGTCCGGATGTGGGCACCGTCCACGTCGGCGTCGGTCATGAGGATGACCTTGCCGTAGCGCGCGGCGCTGATGTCGAAGCTGCGGCCGGAGCCTGCCCCAACCACCTGGATCAGGGCTGCGCACTCAGCGTTGGAGAGCATGTCCCCCACCGATGCCTTTTGGACGTTGAGGATCTTGCCGCGGATGGGCAGCAGGGCCTGGAAGTCCGAGGAGCGTGCCAGCTTGGCCGTGCCCAGCGCGGAGTCGCCTTCCACGATGAACAGTTCGGAACGTTCGACGTCGTCCGTCCGGCAGTCGGCAAGCTTGGTGGGCATCGAGGAGGTTTCCAGCGCGTTCTTGCGCCGTTGGGTCTCCTTGTGCACGCGGGCCGAGATGCGGGACTTCATCTCGTTGACGATCTTTTCCAGGAGCAGCGCCGACTGGGCCTTGTCGTTCCGGTTGCTGGAGGACAGCTTGGCGGAGATTTCGCGCTCCACCACCTTGGCCACGATGGCGCGTACGGCGCTGGTGCCCAGGATTTCCTTGGTCTGGCCCTCGAACTGCGGTTCAGCGAGCCGGACGGTCAGCACTGCGGTCAGGCCGGCGAAGATGTCGTCCTTTTCGATCTTGTCGTTGCCGGCCTTGAGCTTGCGGGCATTGGCCTCCACGGCTTTGCGGAAGGTCTTGATCAGGGCCTGTTCGAACCCTGACTGGTGCGTGCCGCCCTTCGGGGTGGCGATGATGTTCACGAAGCTCCGCACGGTGCTGTCGTAGCCGATCCCCCAGCGGAGCGCCACGTCCACCTCGCAGTCGCGCTCGACCTCGGCCAGCTGGCTGTGGCCCCGTTCGTCAAGGACCGGGACCGTTTCCTTGAACTTTCCTGCCCCGTGCAGCCGCCAGACGTCAGTGACGGCCGGGTCCGCTGCGAGGAACTCGACGAATTCGGAAATGCCGCCGTCGTGGTGGAAGACCTCTTCGTGGGGGCCGGCCTCGCCAGGGGTACCGGGGACCTTGCGCTCGTCCCGCACGGTGAGCTTAAGGCCAGGCACCAGGAAGGAGGTCTGGCGTGCACGGGCAGCGAGGTCCTCGTAGGAGAACTTGGCGTCCGGGGTGAAGATCTGCCGGTCCGCCCAGTAGCGGATCCTGGTCCCGGTGACGCCGCGCTTGGCCTTGCCCACCACGTCCAGGACGGAGTCGTTGACGAACGGCGTGAACGGTGCTGCCGGGTCCAGTCGGGAACCTGTGTCCTTGAAGCGGCCGGGTTCACCGCGGCGGAACGACATGCGGTACGTCTTGCCGCCGCGGTCCACCTCGACGTCCAGCCGCGAGGACAGTGCGTTGACCACGGATGCGCCCACGCCGTGCAGGCCGCCGGACGCGGTGTAGGAGCCGCCGCCGAACTTGCCACCGGCATGGAGCTTCGTGAACACCACTTCGACGCCGGTGAGGCCCGTCTTGGGCTCCTTGTCGATGGGGATGCCGCGGCCGTCGTCGTGGATTTCCACTGAGTTGTCCGCATGGAGGATGATGCGGATGTCGTGGCCGAATCCGGCCAGGGCCTCGTCCACGGAGTTGTCGATGATTTCCCAGAGGCAGTGCATGAGGCCGCGCGAGTCGGTCGAACCGATGTACATGCCCGGGCGCTTGCGGACGGCTTCAAGGCCTTCCAGGACGGAGAGGTGCCGGGCGGTGTACTCAGAGCTGGGTGCCACTGGTGATGAACTCCTTCAGGGACGTCGACGCGGCGCTGGGACCGCACCTTCCAGAGTAGTCGGCGGCAGCGGCCACAGGCGTCTGCCACACCCGCGGGCCGGTGTGCGGCGCGCCACGGGCCCCGGTGACGGGCGGAACTGGGCAGTTCTTGACCGAACCTTGCGGATACGCGCACAGCGAACTTGCCCCATCCTTGCGATGGTTTGGATACGAATGCTGGTTATATAGATGTACTGATCTACTAAGGAGGCCGATATGACAACAGCAGTGGCAGACCGCACGCTAAATGCACTGGACCGGTGCGACCGTTGCGGAGCTCAGGCATATGTCCGGGTTGTACTCGAGTCCTCCGGCGGTGAGCTGTTGTTCTGCGGCCACCACGCCCGTGCAGTCGAGGCGACGCTCAAGCCGTTGAGCTCCGACTGGCACGACGAGACGGGAAAGCTTCACGAGAAAGCTGCCGTTGAAATCGACTAGATGAGGCATCGGTAACACGAACCCTGCGGGACTCTTCCACACGGAAGGGTCCCGCAGGCGTTTAAGGACGCGCAGCCGGACTGGGCACGGCCGCATACGGAGCAGGGCACCTGCCGACCCGGAGACAACAGAGCGGGAAATAAACAGGGGCCGTCCCGGACCCACTTTTCAGTGGATCCGGGACGGCCCCTGTTTGGCCCTGCGAACGGTTTAGTCCAGGTAGTCCCGCAGCACCTGCGACCTGGACGGGTGGCGGAGCTTGGACATGGTCTTTGATTCGATCTGGCGGATCCGCTCGCGGGTGACGCCGTAGACCTTTCCGATTTCGTCTAAAGTCTTCGGCTGTCCGTCCGTCAGGCCGAACCGCATGGCGACGACGCCGGCCTCGCGCTCGGAAAGGGTATCCAGCACCGAGTGCAGCTGCTCCTGCAGGAGGGTGAAGCTCACGGCGTCAGCCGGGACAACGGCCTCAGAGTCCTCGATCAGGTCACCGAACTCGGAATCGCCGTCCTCACCGAGGGGGGTGTGCAGCGAAATCGGTTCGCGGCCGTACTTCTGGACTTCGACAACCTTTTCAGGGGTCATGTCCAGTTCCAGTGCCAGCTCCTCGGGCGTGGGTTCGCGGCCCAGGTCCTGCAGCATCTGGCGCTGGACACGTGCCAGCTTGTTGATGACCTCAACCATGTGCACCGGGATACGGATGGTGCGGGCCTGGTCGGCCATGGCGCGGGTAATGGCCTGGCGGATCCACCACGTGGCGTACGTGGAGAACTTGAAGCCCTTGGTGTAGTCGAACTTCTCAACGGCGCGGATCAGGCCAAGGTTGCCTTCCTGGATCAGGTCCAGGAAGAGCATGCCGCGGCCGGTGTAGCGCTTGGCCAGCGAGACCACCAGGCGCAGGTTGGCCTCCAGCAGGTGGTTCTTGGCGCGCTTGCCGTCGTGGATGATGAACTCAAGTTCCCGCTTGTACTTCGGATCCATGGATCCGTCGTCAGCGGCGATCTTCTCCTCGGCAAACAGCCCGGCTTCGATCCGCAGCGCAAGGTCCACTTCCTGCTCCGCGTTGAGCAGTGCCACCTTGCCGATCTGCTTCAGGTAGTCCTTGACGGGGTCAGCGGTGGCGCCGGCGGACATGACCTGCTGCACCGGGGCGTCATCGTCGTCGGCGTCGGAGTAAACGAAGCCCTTGCCGCTGCCGGCGGCACCCTTGACGGGTTCAGCGTCGGCATCCTCAACTGCCTCCGCACCTTCGAGGACGATGTCGTCGAGGTCTTCCTCGACTTCTTCGACCTCGTCCGGGTCAACGTCACCGGCGGACTTTCCAGCGGCCGCTGCTGCAGCCTTGGCGCCGGGCTTGGGCCCACGCTTCTTGGGCTCGCGCTTGCCGTCCGCTCCAGCCTCACCGGCCGAAGCCTTGTTGGCAGCCCGCGTGGCTGCCCGCTTGGCGTTGGTCGCGGCCTGCTTCTCCTCAGGGGACAAGACGTCCTGGGCGGCGGAATCCTTCTTCGTGGAAGACGGGGTCACAGAAAACCTTTCTAGCGGTGGTCTGTGGAATCACCATACGGGCAACACCACTATGACCCTGTCAAGTCCGTGATGAAAACCAAGCGCCACCACGGTAAGCAGAGTCACTTAAGACAACTCCCGAAGCGGCTGTAATGTTCCCTCGCGGGGACGGTTACAAGCACTCGATACACGGACCCAACCGGGTCTCGGCATCCATTGTCTCATGATTTGCCCGGATCGGGCCTCCCCCGCCGCCATCAGCTCACAAAGGTTCCTTACCGCCCGCCTTCTCCCCCGGGCTTTCCTCCCGGAACTTCTGCCAGGCGGCATCCTTCCGCGCAGCCCAGCCGCACAGTGCTCCCCTGCCCACGAGGTCCAGCAACAGTTCAGCGAGCCGATAGCCCGGTTCAAGGTCAAGGGCCTGGCCCAGATAGGCAGCCGAATAGGATCCGCGGCCCCGGCACCATGAAACCCAGCCCTGAAGGGTCAGCGCGGCAACTGCCGGGCGGCCGCCCAGCACAGCCAATTGCCCAAGGACCCGGTCCAGCGCATCCAGGCCCTCCCAGTCGGGAACGTCCGGCGCCAGGCCCATCAGGACCTCGCCATAACCGGCAGGAGTGGAGCGGGAAAAGCCCCGGGCGCCACGCACCAGGCGCAACCGCCGGGGCCCGGCAGCCGGGTCCGGCGTGCCGCCGGATTCCTCCCGCATGCCTTTCCCCCGTGGCCGGAGGCCCGGGAAGTTCACCGGAGGCAACAGCGGCAGCGGCACCACAGAGGCTGCGCCGCCGTCCGCACTCACATCGTCAAGGACTCCAAACTGTTCGGCACCGGCTTCCGCAACGCTGCGACCGGCCGCTGCCATCACCAGCACAGCATCGCGCCAGGTAGGACAGAGCAGCGTGGCACGGAGGAAAGCGTCGCGCTCAACGTCGGGCACCCACGGCCCTGCCTGCGACCGGTCCAGCAGCAGTTCCCAGAAGTCGAGCACGGCATTGAACTGCGCCCTGCATCCGTACCTGCCGCCAAGCTCCTCCTCCCAGCCGGCCTGGGCCTCAAGGACGGCGGCCAGATGCATGGCGGGGACCGCCGTCGCCGGGCCGCGGCCTGTCCGGGGAGCCGGGCCAACGCTGCTGCCCCGGTACACCATCTCAGCGTTCAGCATGCTGTCCCTGATCTGCTGTACGGGCCGTCCCGGAAGCGGGCAGCACGAAGGATCGGCGCACGACGCGTCGCGCCAGTATCGGTCTCCCACAAACCAGGCCTCGCGCACGGGCATTCCACCTTGGGCAAGGGCTGACTGCACCGCCGAGATCAGGTGGTCGTAGGAGGACGGCGGAACCATCCCGGCGTCGCTGGTGAAAACGGCCAGCAACGAGCCGTCAGCGTCCCGGTCTGCCTCGAGGTAGCGGCGGACGGCGCGGGCGAAACCGGCCGGGGCTGCCTGGATGTCCCGTCCGGGAAGGTCGAGCCGCAACGTGGCGCCGAGCCTGGTGCCGTGCAGCGTCATGGCCACCAGGCTGGAGACGGGCCAGTACCCCAGGGAGTGCGGGATGAAGCCAAGGATGTCTTCGGGACCGCGGACTGTTAATCGTTCTGAAGCTGTCATGGCTCCAGCTTTCGCCCGGACTCCGGCCTCCTGAAAGGGGATCCCGGCGTAAGTGGACAAGTCTGCCCCCGGCGATCAAAACCGGGCCTGTGCAGGAGCAGTCAGTCGTCCGTAGGCGTTGTCTGGCGGCGGCGCGCCAAACTTTCCCGGCGCTGCCGGGCCAGGGCGCTGCGCAGTGGCGGCACCACGATCCCCTGGTCGGCCATCTGCCGCCGTACCTTCCGCCGGGAGGCCAGAATGGCGGCCGCACCGAAGGCCAGGAGCAGGAACTGGACGCTCAGGGCCAGCCGGAAGGGATCCAGCCCATACAGCACCCCCTGCGAGAAGCCCGAGGCGTAGAGGACGTCGAGCACCAGGCCGATCAGGAAGATGGACACCAGGGCCGCGATGAAGCCGCCAACGTTGACGATCCCGGTGGCTGTGCCGATCCGGTGCGCCGGGTTGAAGGTCCGGGCGAAGTCGAAGCCGATCATCGATCCCGGGCCGCCGATTGCCAGCACCACCACCAGGCCGGCCAGCAGCCACAGCGGAGCGCGGCCGGGCAGCAGCAGCACCGCGGCCCAGGCTGCGGCGGTACCGCCGGCGATCAGCAGGACCATGGTGGAACGCCGCAGCGGGTGCCGCGAAACAAAACGCCCAATGAACGGGCCCACCGCCATGGCGGCAGCGACGTAGAGCGCCATCAGGGCGGCGACGGTTCCGGCGTCCAGGCCCTGGCCGGAGATCAGGAAGGGATAGCCCCAGGTCATGGCAAACACGGTGCCGGAAAACTGGATGGTGAAGTGGCTCCACATGCCCAGGCGGGTACCGGGCTGGCGCCACGCCCGGGCCAGCGACGCTCCCGTGGCCCGGAGGCCCTGCCGCGCGTGCGGCCGTTCGGTGCCCGGCGGAGCGTCCTGCAGCAGCAGGACGACCAGTACGACGGCGAGGGCGGACATCCCCGCCAGCATCAGGAACGCGGGGGTCCAGCCGGAGAGATGCAGGACCAGCGCGAAGGGCAGGACACTGAACAGTTGGCCCAACTGCCCGGACATGCCGGTCAGCTGAGTGACCAGGGGAACCCGGGAGGGAGCGAACCACAGCGGAATGAGCCGGATCACCGAAATGAAGGTCATGGCATCGCCGGCCCCCACCAGGACGCGGCCCAGGACGCCCCCGGGGATGCTTTCGGCAAAGGCCAGCTGCAGCTGCCCGAGTCCCATCAGGACCGCGCCGCCGGCGATCATGGCCCGCGATCCGAACCTGTCCACCAGCAGGCCCACGGGGATCTGGAGACCTGCGTAGACCAGCAGCTGCAGGACGGTAAAGAAGGAAATGGCGGAAGCGCTGGCGTGGAACCGCTCCGTTGCCTCGAGTCCCACCACGCCGAATGAGGTCCGCTGCGCCACGGCCACCAGGTACCCGAAAATTCCAATGGTCCAGATAAGCCAGGCGCGGGGTGCAGTCACCACTTCATTATGCCCGGCGCGTGCGCGCACCCCGGAAGCTGTGACGCCGCGCTACTGCCCCGGGTTCTCCCTGGCCAGGTAGGCTTCCACGGCGGCACCGAGGTCGTCGGCGTCGGGAAGCTCGTCGTTCTCGTTGGCCAGCAGCGACCGGCGCACCATGCCGTCCGCTTTCTCGTCGTACCGGGTTTCGAGGCGGGAAACCACCTGCTGGACTTCCTCGGACGCTTCGATCTGTTCGGCGATCTGGCGGCTGACCTCGCGGCCCGATTCGCGGAGCCGGTCGGTGGGCAGCATGAGGGACGTCGCGGCACCCAGGTATTCCAGTCCGGCGACGGCGGCGGTGGGGTACTCGGCTTCCGCCAGGTAGTGCGGGACGTGGATGACGTACCCGGCAACGTTGCGTCCCGCCTCGACAAGGCGGAGTTCCAGGATGTGGCCCACAGCGGCAGGAACTTCAACGGTGGGCTTCCAGACGGAGATGCCTTCGATGAGCTCGGGCCGGTTTCCGTGAACCGTTACGCCTACAGGGCGGGTGTGCGGCACGGGCATGGGAATGGAGTGGATCCAGGTGACCAGGTTGACGTCGAGCTTCTCCACAATGTTCACGACGGCGCGGGCGAACCGTTCCCACTGCAGGTCGGGTTCGAAGCCGGCCAGGAGGAGGAAGGGTTTCCCCAGTCCGTCCACCAGCCGGTAGAGGGCCAGCCGTGGCTCCTGGTAGTCCTGGATGTGGTCTTCGACGAAGCTCAGGTGCGGCCGCCGGGACCGGTAGTCGATCAGCTGGTCAGCGTCGAAGACCGCAACGGGCTGCGCGTCGAGGGAGTCCAGCAGTTCGGCGTTGATCTGCTTCACCACGTGGCCGGCGTCGGCAAACCCGGTGAAACCCATGACCATGTTCAGTCCCTGGAGTTCAGGGCTGTGGAACAGCTCAATGTTGCTGGCATAGAGCGCGTCGGGGTCCAGCAGGGAGCCGGAAATCCGTTCAAGCACGGCATGTTCCTTTCAGGGGTGCGGGTGGACATCATTCATAACGCGGGAGGCGTACCGGGCATTCCGCCGGCAGGTGTGGCGCACCTCTCAGGAAATTCTCCTGCGGCACCGGGGAAGGGCTACGATCGGAACTGGCCTGCCAGGCGGGCTTGCACCCACCCCGGGACCGTCCGGAACGGCCGGATCCAGGCCAACATGGCAGAGCGCCCAACATGCATCCCTGCCCGAACATTTCGAGAATTGAGGACTCATCCCTGTGGTCAAGAATACTGAAGTCAACCTTAGTACCGTCTCGCGGGACCTTAAGAAGAGCCCCAGCGACGCAGTGGTCATCGGGGTGGGGCAGGGAGCTGACGGCCCGGTCCTGCTGGACAACCCGTTGACGGCGAAGTCCGCGGAGGCACTCGCGGACTCGCTCAAGGCACTTGGGGTGACCGGTGCTGCCGACCAGCTGGTCCGCCTGCCGGGCCTGCCCGAAACCGGGGCAGGCATCCTGGTCCTCGCCGGCGTCGGCAAGGTTCCCGCCGCGGGGACGCTCACGGGTGAGTCGCTTCGCCGGGCAGCGGGGTCCGCAGTCCGGCAGCTGGCCGGACTGGCCACGGTTACCCTGGCATTCCCCACCGCCAGCCTGCAGGACGTCGCGGCGGTTGCGGAGGGTGCCGCACTGGGCGCCTATTCCTTCACGGAGTTCCGTTCCTCGAATGACGGGCTGAAGGATCCTGTCCGCAATGCCGTGGTCTTCACCGAACTGGCGGCCAGCGCGGACCTCGACGCGGCCCTTAAGCGTGCCGGGCTGGTGGCCAAGGCCGTTAACCACACCCGTTCACTCGTCAACATGCCGCCCAGCCACCTCTACCCCGAATCTTTCGCAGAGGCCGCCAAGGAACTCGCCAAGGGCCTGCCCGTCAAGGTGACGGTCTGGGATGAGAAGCGCCTTGAAAAGGAAGGCTTTGGCGGCATCATGGGCGTGGGCAAGGGCTCCACCCGCCAGCCCCGCTTGGTCAAGGTCGAGTACGCCCCTGCGAAGGCCACCGCCAAGATCGCCCTCGTCGGCAAGGGCATCACGTTCGACACTGGCGGGATCTCCCTCAAGCCTGCCCTGAACATGGGTGACATGAAGAGCGACATGGCGGGCGCCGCCGTCGTCCTCAACACTGTCCTGGCCCTCGCCGGACTGGGGCTGCCGGTGAAGGCGACGGCCTGGCTCTGCATCGCGGAAAACATGCCCGGCGGTGGCGCCTCACGCCCCGCGGACGTGCTGACCATGTTCGGCGGCAAGACGGTTGAGGTCCTCAACACCGATGCGGAAGGCCGGCTGGTCATGGCGGACGGCATCGTCGCTGCCAGCCGCGAATACCCGGACGCCATCATCGACGTCGCCACCCTCACCGGCGCGCAGCTGATCGCACTAGGGAACCGCACCGCAGGAGTCATGGGGTCGGACAGCGTCACGGGCGCACTCAAGTCAGCGGCTGACCGTGCCGGTGAACTGGTGTGGCCCATGCCCCTGCCGGAAGAACTGCGCCCTACCCTCGATTCCCAGGTGGCAGACCTGGCCAACATCGGCGAACGGCACGGCGGCATGATGACCGCAGCCGTGTTCCTGCGCGAATTTGTGGGTAAGGACAAGGCAGGCGAACAGATCCCCTGGGCGCACATCGACATCGCAGGACCGTCCTTTAATAACGGCAGCCCGTACGGCTACACGCACAAGCAGGGCACCGGATGCACCGTCCGTACCCTCGTGGCCTACGTGGAGGACATCCTGGCCGCCGCCTGACAACGGCTGCAGCCCCGGTGGCACGCGGCTCTGCGGCCAGGTGATTCCTGTGCCACAGAGCCGCGTGACACTGGACACAAGCGCTCCACAAACGCATTGCCAAGGTGGAGCATGGATAGGTGGTTCGCTAAGGTGAACCACGGTAGTCACAAATGCAAGAGAGTTGCCCTGCTGACATAATCACGGCAGTGCAAGTTCCAAGACCAGATGATGCGCGCTGATCGCGTCATCGTTCACGCGAGGGAGCGTTTTAGTGGCCGATCAGGCAACTGCGCAAGAATTCGACATCCTGGTACTCGGTGGCGGCAGCGGCGGATACGCTGCGGCGCTGCGTGCGGTACAGCTCGGCCTCACCGTCGGCCTCGTGGAGAAGGGCAAGCTGGGCGGCACCTGCCTCCACAACGGCTGCATCCCCACCAAGGCCCTGCTGCACTCCGCAGAGCTGGCCGACCACGCCCGTGACTCCGCCAAGTACGGCGTGAACGTCACCCTCGACGGCATCGACATCAACGCCGTCAACGCGTACAAGGACGGCATCATCGCCGGCAAGTACAAGGGCCTGCAGGGTCTCATCAAGTCCAAGGGCATCACCGTCATCGAGGGTGAAGGCAACCTCCAGGGCACCGACACCGTCGTGGTGAACGGCACCGCCTACAAGGGCAAGAACATCGTCCTGGCCACCGGCTCCTACTCGCGCACCCTTCCGGGCCTGGAAATCGGCGGCAAGGTCATCACCTCCGACCAGGCCCTGACCATGGACTACATCCCCAAGAGCGCCATTATCCTGGGCGGCGGCGTCATCGGCGTCGAGTTCGCCTCGGTCTGGAAGTCGTTCGGCGTGGACGTCACCATCGTCGAAGGCCTGCCCTCCCTCGTTCCCAACGAGGACGCCACCATCGTCAAGAACTTCGAGCGCGCCTTCAAGAAGCGCGGCATCAAGTTCTCCACCGGCATCTTCTTCCAGGGCGTGGAGCAGAACGACGACGGCGTCAAGGTCACCCTGGTGGACGGCAAGACGTTCGAAGCAGACCTGCTGCTCGTCGCCGTCGGCCGCGGCCCCGTCACCGCCAACCTGGGCTACGAGGAAGCCGGCGTCACCATCGACCGCGGCTTCGTCATCACCAACGAGCGCCTCCACACCGGCGTCGGCAACATCTACGCCGTCGGCGACATCGTCCCCGGCGTGCAGCTGGCCCACCGCGGCTACCAGCAGGGCATCTTCGTGGCCGAGGAAATCGCCGGCCTGAAGCCTGTAGTGGTCGAGGACATCAACATCCCCAAGGTCACCTACTCCGAACCCGAAATCGCCACCGTTGGCTACACCGAGAAGGCTGCCAAGGAAAAGTTCGGCGACGACCAGGTCCAGACCCAGGAATACAACCTGGTAAGCAACGGCAAGAGCTCCATCCTGGGCACCTCCGGCCTGGTCAAGCTGGTCCGCCAGAAGGACGGCCCCGTGGTGGGCGTCCACATGATCGGCGCCCGCATGGGCGAGCAGGTGGGCGAGGCCCAGCTGATCGTGAACTGGGAAGCATACCCCGAGGATGTGGCGCAGTTGCTGCACGCCCACCCCACCCAGAACGAAGCCCTCGGCGAAGCGCACCTGGCGCTGGTAAGCAAGCCGCTGCACGGCTAGTTCCCACCAGCATTACCAGGCCTGGTGCACCCGGTCGCGCAGACCGGGTGCACTAGGCTTCCAACAAGGCAGCAATCATTCGCACTAAAGATCAATAAGGAGAACGGGGACGACATGTCTGAATCCGTTAACTTGCCCGCCCTCGGTGAGAGTGTCACCGAAGGAACCGTCACCCGCTGGCTTAAGCAGGTAGGTGACCGGGTAGAGGTGGACGAGCCGCTGCTCGAAGTCTCCACCGACAAAGTAGACACTGAAATCCCCTCTCCTGTAGCTGGCGTGATTGAAGAAATCCTGGTCGCTGAAGACGAGACCGCCGAGGTAGGCGCACCGCTGGTGCGCATCGGTGACGGCTCCGGCGGCGGTTCCGCCCCGGCCGAAGAAGCTCCCGCGGCCGCTCCGGCACAGGAGGCTCCCGCACAGGAAGCCCCCGCTGAAGCAGCGCCCGCACAGGAAGCACCTGCCCAGCAAGCCCCTGCCCAGGAAGCTCCGGCTGCCGGCGGCGAAAGCCACGAAGTAACCCTCCCCGCACTGGGCGAGAGCGTCACCGAAGGCACCGTCACCCGCTGGCTCAAGGCCGTGGGCGACTCCGTCGAGGTCGACGAGCCCCTGCTCGAGGTTTCCACCGACAAGGTTGACACCGAGATCCCCTCCCCGGTTGACGGCACGCTGCAGGAAATCCGGGTCAACGAGGACGAGACCGCCGAGGTTGGTTCTGTGCTCGCCGTTATCGGCTCCGGCGCCCCCGCTGCCTCGGCTCCGCAGGCTGCGCCCGCAGCTCCCCAGCAGGAAGCTCCCAAGCAGGAGGCCCCCAAGCAGGAGGCTCCCGCTCCGGCGGCAGCACCGGCCCCCGCCGCAGCTCCGGCGCCCGCCCCGCAGGCTGCCCCGGCAGCCCAGGAAGCCGCGCCGGCCGCGGGTTCTGAATCCGGCTACGTCACTCCCCTGGTCCGCAAGCTGGCAAACCAGCACGGCGTGGACATTTCCTCGCTGTCCGGCACCGGTGTCGGCGGCCGCATCCGCAAGCAGGACGTCATTGCCGCCGCCGAAGCCAAGGCCGCTCCCGCAGCGGCTCCGGCTGCAGCCCCTGCCGCTTCTGCCCCGGCCGCGTCGGGTGCAGCTGCCTCATCGCTGCGCGGAACCACCCAGAAGGCTCCCCGCATCCGCCAGGTCATCGCCCGCCGCATGCGCGAGTCCCTCGAGGTCTCCACGCAGCTCACGCAGGTGCACGAAGTGGACATGACCAAGGTCGCCAAGCTGCGCGCCCGTGCCAAGAACTCCTTCCAGGCACAGAACGGCACCAAGCTGACCTTCCTGCCCTTCATCGCCAAGGCAGTGGCCGAGGCCCTGAAGCAGCACCCCAAGCTCAACGCTGCATACGACGAAGACAAGCAGGAAATCACCTACCACAACGCCGAGCACCTGGCGATCGCCGTCGACACCGACAAGGGCCTGCTGGTTCCGGTCATCTCCGACGCCGGCAACCTGAACCTCGCCGGACTGGTAAGCAAGATCGCCGACGTTGCTTCGCGTACCCGCGATGGCAAGATCGGTCCGGACGAACTGTCCGGTGGCACCTTCAGCATCACCAACATCGGTTCGGTGGGCGCCCTGTTCGACACCCCGATCATCAACCAGCCTCAGGTGGGCATCCTGGGTACCGGCGCCATCGTCAAGCGCCCCGTTGTGGTTGCTGACGAAAACGGTGACGATTCCATCGCCATCCGCTCCATGATGTACCTGTCGCTGACCTACGACCACCGCCTGGTGGACGGTGCTGACGCAGGCCGGTTCCTCCAGACCCTGAAGGCACGCCTTGAAGAAGGCGCATTCGAAGCGGATCTGGGACTGTAGCAGCCAGCCACGAACGACGGCGGCGGGTGCCAACGGTGGGATAACCACCGGCGGCGCGCGCCGTCGTCGTTGTTTAACGCGCACCCGGCACAGGTTGGCAGCGTGGCTTTGCTACAGGCTGTAGAACTGACTGGCTAAGCTGGAGCCATGACTATCCTCTTTAACATCCTGGTTTTCCTGCATGTGGTGGGCGCGGCCATGATCGTGGGCTACTGGATCGCCACGATGCGGACCCCCACCGTGCACCCGCGCCAGCGTGATGGCGCCTTCCTGCAGCTGCTCACCGGCATCGCCATGATGGGCATCCTTCCGTTCCTGCCGGACAAGGATCCCAACTACGCCAAGCTGGGCATCAAGTTCGTCATCGCTGTCGTGGTTGCGGTCCTGGCCGTGATCGGAACCCGCAAGGTCAAGAACGGGCAGCCCGTCTCCACCGGGCTCGCCCACGGCGTCGGCGGCCTGGCACTGGTCAATATCGCCATCGCCACCATCTGGCAGTAACCCGCCCACATCCGGGCACCCGGTCATAATCCTCTGAGAGCGGACAATCCGTGCACCGGAGGGGCCGGGTCCCTAGGATGGGAAACGGTGGGCCCGGCCATGCTGCCGGACCCGGACCGAATCGACGTTGAGGAGAGACATGGCTACAACACGCAACGCCCACACCGTATGGACCGGAAGCCTGACCGAGGGCTCGGGGAACACCACCCTGGACAGCTCCGGCCTTGGCACCTTCGATGTCACCTGGAAGGCGCGCACCGAGGCTGCCGGCGGAAAGACCAGCCCGGAAGAGCTGATCGCCGCTGCCCACTCGGCATGCTTCTCCATGGCCTTCAGCCACGAGCTCAGCCAGGCAGGCTTCACTCCCGAAGAGGTCAACACGAAGTCAGAGGTCGGTTTCCAGCCGGGCACCGGCATCACCGGCAGCCACCTGACCCTCAATGCCCGCATTCCGGGCATCTCTGAAGAAGACTTCCAGCGCATTGCCGAGGCCGCCAAGAAGGGCTGCCCTGTGTCCCAGGCCCTGGCCGGAATCGAGATCACCCTCGACGCCACGCTGCAGTCCTAGGCCGCAAGGCCCCGCACAACGCCAAAGGCCCTGCCCCTCCGGAATTCCGGAAGGGCAGGGCCTTTGTTGTTGCCGGTGAGGTCAGCCGTCGTCGGCGGCGCGCAGCGGAGCAGGCAACAGTTTCCGGTAGCCCGAGCGGGCCGGAGGCCGGTCAGTGGGCAGTTCCTGGATCATTTCCTTCAGTGCACCGATGCCGTACTCCAGCTGGGGATCCCGTCCGGCAGCATAGGCGTGCGGCGGGTAAGTCACCTCGATGTCCGGATCGACGCCGTAGTTTTCCACGCTCCAGCCCACGCCGCCGCTGAACCAGTTCGCGTAGCGGGGCTGCGTGACGCCGGTGCCGTCCGCCAGCGTGAAGCGGTTGTCGATGCCAACAACACCGCCCCAGGTGCGGGTTCCGATCACAGGGCCGATGCCGCGCAGCTTCGAGACCTGGGTGATGATGTCGCCGTCGGAGCCGGCGAATTCGTCTGCAAGGATGATCACCGGCCCCCTCGGCGCGTGGTGCGGGTAGGTGCGCGGCTTCTCCCCGCGCGGCATGCTCCAACCCGTGACCTTGCGGCCAATGAGCTCAGCGACAAGCTGCGAGGTGTGTCCCCCACGGTTGCGGCGCACGTCGACGATCAGGCCATCGAACGCGGTTTCCGTGTCCAGGTCCCGGTGCAGCTGGGCCCAGCCGTTGGCCATCATGTCCGGAATGTGCAGATAGCCGAAGGTTCCGTTCGACGCCTCCCGGACGGTCCGCCGGTTGCCCGCCACCCACTCCTGGTACCGCAGGCGCTCCTCATCCTTGACAGGCACGACGGCGACCCTGCGCTGGGTGCCTTCAGCAGTGCCATGTCCGGGGCCGTTGAGGAGGGTGAGCTCCACGGCGCGGTAAGCCGCCCCGACCAGCTGCATGGCAGGAGTGACGTTTTCGGACAGCGGGACGCCGTCGACGGCCAGCAGGATGTCCCCCGCCTTGGCACCGACGCCCGGTCTGGTGAGCGGGGAGGTGGCCAGCGGGTCTGAGGACTCGCCCGCCAGGATGCGGGTGATCTCCCAGCCGCGGGCGGTGTGCGTGAGGTCGGCGCCGAGCCTGCCTTGTCCGCGGCTGCCGCGTTCGGTGACGGCGGCCGGACGCACGTACGCGTGGGAGGTTCCCAGTTCGCCGTGCAGTTCCCACAGCAGGTCCACCAGGTCGTCGTGGGACCCCAGCCGTTCCACCAGGGGGCGGTAGCGGGTGTGGATGGACTCCCAGTCCTGGTAAGCCATGTCCTCGGTCCAGAAGAAGTCGCGCTGCAGGCGCCAGGCCTCGTCGAACGCCTGTCCCCAGACGCTCAGCGGATCCATCAGGACACGGATCCGGCCCAGGTCCACTTTGACCACCTTGCCGGATTCCTCATCTGCCTTGGCGTCCGACGGAACCACGGTCACCTGCTTGTCGGCAACGAGCACCACTTTGCTGCGGTCGCCGGAGAGGCGGTAACTGTCCACGGCGTCCACGAGGGTTGCCTGCTTGCGCCGCGCGATGTCGTACCGGACCAGGCTGGGACGGGCGTCCTTGTCCTCCTGGCTGGCCTTCCCGTCGCCGGTGACGCCTGTCAGGACGGAGTCGAGCCAGAGGAGTGCACCGTCAACGGCTTTCAGCGAGCTGTAGTTGCCCTGCGGCACGGGAACGCCGATCACGCGGTGGGCCAGGCCCTCCGCATCCACCGTAACGGCAGGCACGGCACTGTCCCCGGCCTCGTCTGCGTCCGTGGGTTTTGCGTCCGCGCCGGCGTCCGGTTCCCCGCCCGCGGGGTCAACCGAAGGGCCAAAGGGCGACGGCGTCTCAGCCGTCAGTGCCACCAGGTACGGCTTGATCGGGCTGGGGAAGGAGAGGTCGAACGAGTGCCCGTCATACACGGGGTCGAAGCTGCGGTTGGACAGGAAGGCAAGGAATTTCCCGTCCGGCGTGAAGGCCGGGGAGGCGTCGCGGAAGCGGCCGTCGGTGACGTCCACCGGTTCGGCGTCGAGCCGGTCCACGGTGGCCAGGCGCAGCCGGCTGCGCGAACCGAAGGAAGTGACAGGCTCCGACCATGCCAGCCAGCGGGAGTCCGCGGACCAGGCCAGTTCGGAAATGCTGCCTTCGCCGATGCTGGCTACCTGTGAGAGGTCACCGCTGCGGGTGTCCACGACGAACACGTCACCGAAGGAGGTCCCGAGGGCAACCCAGTGGCCGTTGGGGCTTGCCTCCAGCGAACTGGCCCGGGACGGTGTCGGGACGGTGATGGCTGGCTCCGCCGTGGTTGCCTGGGCGTCAGCCACGGGCGCTGCGGCCTGTGGCGCCACGTCCGCCTGCTGCTCATCGTCAGAGGGAACGTGGACCGTGGCGGCTGCCGGCGCCTTGGCGCCGGACGCCGGAACGGGTTGGGGAAGGCTGACCGCTTCCGCGTCCTCCCCGCCAGTTGCTGCCGCCTCCGCGGAAGCGTTGGCCGCAGCAGTCCGGGTGTTGGCCTGCCCGTCCACCTTCCCAGCGGTGTGCGGGAGGGGTGCGGCAATGTCCTTGATGTGCAGAGCTTCCACGCCGTCGTGGTCGGCGATGTAGGCAATGCGGCCGTCCCCGAGCGGCCTGGGCAGCCGGCCGCGGACGCCCGGGGTGGCCTCGATGATGCGGGACGGACCGTCTTTGTGGCGCAGCCAGTGGATGGTGCCATGGGACTCCACGGCACTGGCGGCGCCTGCCATATCCGGTGCCACCGCGCCCAGGTGCTTGACGGCGTCGAGCAATGCGGGGCGGCGGGTCTGTGAGGCGGAGCCGAGGGTGATGTCGAGCTTGACCGCGTCTGAAGCAAGGTCGTGGAGGACCCAGAGTTCGCCTGCGGATTCAAAGATGACCCGCTTGCCGTCCGTGGCTGCATGCCGGACGTAGAAGTCCTGGTGGTCGGTTTGCCGGCGCAGGTCCTTGCCGCTGGGAAGCACCGAATACAGGTTGCCGTAGCCTTCGTGGTCGGACAGGAAGGCGATCCGGCCCTCCACCCAGAGCGGATCAGTGAGGTTGCCGTCGAGGTCCGGCAGCAGGCGTTCGAACTCGCCGTTGCCGTCGCGGTCGATCCACAGCTTTCCGGCAGTTCCGCCGCGGTAGCGCTTCCACCATGCCGGCTCACGGGAGAGCACGCTGGCCAGCACCACAGGACGTTCGTCGCCTACCTCGGGCCCGAAGGCAACGGACTCCACCGGCCCGTACGGGAGCTCCTGGGCCCAGCCGCCCTCAAGCGGAACGCTGTAGGCGTGGGTGTGCCGGCTCTCAGCCTGGCGGAAGGCACTGGTAACCACCACGGAACCACCGGTGGTGAATCCCTTGACCTTGGTGGTGCTGTGGCCAAAGTAGGTGAGCTGCCGGTACCCGCCCCCGTCCACCTGCGCGGACACAACCTCCGGCGCCGTTCCCTGGACTACGGTCCACACCAGGCGCTTGCCGTCCGCGGTGAAACGCGGGTTGCGGGCAGGAAGCTGGAGCGAGGAAACACGCCAGGCACGGCCGCCGTCCAGGGGCGCAATCCACACGTCATCCTCGGCCACGAAAGTGACCAGATCGCCGTGCAAATGCGGGAAACGGAAGTAGCTCGAAGAGGTCATCGTTCGATCATAGTCAACCCCCAGGCGCCCCGCGGGAGATACACAACCTGCGCCGCCGTGGTGAGATGGACCATGCACATCGTCATGACCGGCGCCTCGGGGCTCATCGGCACTTCCATGTCCGCGGCATTCCGCAATGCCGGCCATTCGGTGGTGACGCTGGTCCGCCGGCCCCCTGCCAGCGCCACCGAAGTCCGCTGGGACCCTGCGGCCGGCGTCCTGGATCCCGGCGCACTCGCGGGCGCTGACGCCGTCGTCAACCTTTCCGGCGCCGGAATCGGAGACAGGCCATGGACGCGCAGGCGGGTGGAGGAACTTTTCAGTTCCCGTCTGGGACCAACCAGGACCCTGGTGCAGGCCATGGCACGGGCCGATACGCCACCGGCCACCTTCATCAGCCAGTCAGGCTCGAACTACTACGGCGATGCGGGCAACACAGTACTTCGGGAGGACGCACCGACCGGCTCCGGCACCTTGGCACAGATATGCATGGAGTGGGAGCAGGCCGCCCTTGCGGCGCCGGCAGGCGTACGTGTGGTGATACCACGGACCGGGGTGGTGTTCAGCCGCTCAGGCGGCGCGTTGGGCAAGCTGCTCCCGCTCCTGCGCCTGGGACTGGGCGGCCCCTTCGGAAACGGCCGGCAGTTCTGGCCGTGGGTGACACTGCCCGATGTCTCGGCCGCTTTCCTGTTCCTCCTGGGCTCCCCGGTCTCCGGCCCGGTCAACCTGGCCGCCCCGGGGCAAGCGGATGTCAATACCATCGTGGCGGCACTGGCCCACGCCCTGCACCGCCCCGCCCTCCTGCGGGTACCTGCCCCCGTGCTGCGCACCGTCATGCCAGGCCTGGCCGACGAGCTGCTGCTGTCCAGCCAGCGGATGGAGCCGGCGGTCCTTACCGCCGCAGGGTTCACGTGGCAGCACGGGCACCTGGCAGATGCTGCCCGCTGGGTGACTGGAAAGACCGGCGCCGTCTAGCCCTGCCCGGGACACCGGCCCGGTATGCCGGTTCATGGGCCCGGAAGGATGTCGGCCACCAGCCACCGGCCCTCCACGGAGACCAGCACCAGCCGAAGCAGCTGCGGCCGGGTTGGTGCCCCCGTGGCGACTACTGTGTCCCCGGCGTCCACCAGCCGGTACCCGGAGGTAGCGGACACGGCCCGCACCACGGCACGGGCTTCGGTGCCCCCATCTTCGGCGGCTATCTCTGAAAGCGTGGTGGTGAACCCGGTGAGGCGCTGGCCGGACCCGGCAACCCGGCCGGCGACGCGCTGGTCAGCCGCGGCGGCGGCTGACCCGGGGGCGTTCACGTCCGCCAGCAGTTCCACGCCCCCGCTGCTGAAGGCGTAGTCGCGAAGTGCCGCCAGCCCCTGGACAGCTTCCACCGGATCAGCTGCTCCGGCCCGCCGGCGTGCGGTGTCCACGGGCAGAGGAAGCCCTTTACCGCCGTCTGAATCGGCATCCGCGCCGACACCTGCACCTGCACCTGCTGACGGCGCCGATGTTGGTGGCAGCCCCTGTGCGGCACCTCTAAGCCACATGCCGTCCCCTGCGGACGTCGACAGCCACCACGCCACTGCCGCCACCGCGGCAATCAGCGGCAGGACGGAGCGCAGCAGCACCCGCCGCGCCTGCCCACCAACGGGCCCGTCCGCGTGTTTTCCACGGGATTCCACCGCGGCTTTCACCCCAGGCCCGGTTCTGTCCCGTGCCGGTGACGGCGTTCCGTTTGATGCTGGTGACGGTTGTACCTGCGGCTGCCGTGCCGGTGTCGGTTGTTCCCGTGACCGCCGTGCCTGTGGCTGCCGTGCGGACCAGCGGGAAGTCGCCGCCCGGCGGCGCAGGCCCTGGACTTTCGTTCGGAGTGCGCTGCGCTTTGACTCCGCGGGAACCGGGCGCCGCGTCAACAGCTCGGGCAGGACGGTGGGGTGGACTGCGTCGGAAAGATCCACGGGTTGCGGTTCGGCGCTGCGGTATACGGCCGTGGCCAGCGCCAGCGCGTCAGGGCGCAGCCGCCGCTCATCGTTCAGTCCTGCTTCCAGCGCGGCAGCGAGGTCTTTGGGAACCCCGGGAACCAGCAGGGACAACGGTGGACGGTCGGCCGTGCGTCCCGGCGCTTCACCGGTCAGGCAAAACCACCCCAGGGCAGCCACCGAGTACACATCGCGTTCGGGCTGCAGGCCGGCACGGACTGCGTCCACCGGGGCGGGATCAAGGAATCCGCCCGTTCCCGCGGTCCCGGCGCAGCCCGGGTCCCCGATCATCCGGGCGACGCCGAGATCGGACAGCATCGGTTTTCCCTGCCCGGTGAAGAGGACGTTTCCGGGCGAGACGTCGGAATGCGTGAAGCCTTTGCCGTGCAGGTACGCCAGGGCCTGGGCGATCGGCGTCAATACCGTGACCGTCTCCCCCACGCTGAGCCTGCCGCGGGCGGACACCAACTGGGCCAGGGAACCGCCGGCAGCATAATCCATGGTCAGTGTCGTACCACTGCCCGGTTCCGTCCCCTGTACCGCGTCGTGGACCCGGATCAGGTGCTGGTGGTCCAGGACTGACAGGATGCGGATCTCCCGCTGCACCTCCTCCTCGGTGATGCCCGGGCTGCTGCGCGTCCCGCTCCCGGCGGGGCGGAAGCTCTTCAGGGCATATTCCTGTCCCGTCCGTTGCTCCCTGGCCAGCCACACGTCCGCGCTGCCGCCGCGGCCCAGCAGCCTGCCGACCTCGTACCCGGGTACGTCGGGTGCCTGTGCATCGTCCATGGTCCATGTCTAGCCGAGTTCCGTCCGGCGTGCAGAAGTTATCCACAGCCCTCGAAGTTGCAGTCACAAAGAGCAGGGCCGGTGAGCTTGGACACTAAACCGGGCCGGTGCGGCTGCGGGGTCTAAGCTGGATGCCATGACTCTTGAGTTTTCACAGCTGGGTCTTGCCCCCGACTTCGTTGATTACATGGAAGGCTGGGATGCCCAGCGCGAACTCCATGACAAAGTTGTCGCCGGAAGTGCGCCCAGCACAGTCCTTCTTTTGGAGCACGCCGCTGTTTATACGGCAGGCAAGCTTACCGAGGACCACGAGCGGCCCTTTGACGGTACGCCGGTCGTCGCAGTGGACCGCGGCGGCAAACTGACCTGGCACGGCCCCGGCCAGCTGGTGGCCTACCCCATCCTGAAGCTGAAGAACCGCTCCGGGATCAGGGACTATGTGGAGCGGCTGGAAGAAATCATGATCACCGTCATGGCGGACTACGGCATCAAGGCTGAACGCATCAAAGGCCGCGCCGGCGTATGGATCAAGGCCGATTCCAAAGGCCCCGACCGCAAGATCGCGGCTATCGGCATCCGCGTCCTGAACGGCGTCACCATGCACGGCGTCGCCATCAACTGCAGCAACGACCTGGCGCCCTACGGCCAGATCATTGCCTGCGGCATCACCGACGCCGGAGTCACCACCATGTCCCTTGAAACGGGCAGGGAGATCCATCCCGCGGACATCGCGGAGCGGTTCGTGGAGGAATTCCGCAAGCACGAAGAAGCATTGGTTTCGAGCCCTGAAGGAGCTCTACTGTGACATTGGCACCTGAAGGCCGGAAGATGCTGCGGATCGAGCAGCGCAACGCTGCGGTCCCGGTGGAGCGCAAGCCGGAGTGGATCAAGGCCAAGGTCCAGATGGGCCCGGAGTTCGTCGGGCTGAAGAACCTGGTCAAAAAAGAAGGCCTGCACACCGTCTGCGAAGAGGCCGGCTGCCCCAACATCTTCGAATGCTGGGAAGACAAGGAAGCCACCTTCCTGATCGGCGGCTCCGAATGCACCCGCCGCTGCGACTTCTGCCAGATCGACACCGGCAAACCCTCCCCCGTGGACATGTTCGAACCCACCAAGGTGGCCCGCTCCGTCCAATCCATGCAGCTGCGCTACGCCACCGTCACCGGCGTGGCCCGCGATGACCTCGAAGACGAAGGCGTCTGGCTCTACGCCGAAACCGTCCGCAAAATCCACGAACTGAACCCCGGCACCGGCGTGGAACTGCTCATCCCCGACTTCTCCGGCAACCCCGACCACATCAAGGCGATCTGCGACTCAGCGCCCGAAGTCTTCGCGCACAACGTCGAAACCGTGCCCCGGATCTTCAAAAGGATCCGCCCCGCCTTCCGCTACGAACGCTCCCTGGACGTCATCACCCAGGGCCGGAACCTGGGAATGGTCACCAAATCCAACCTCATCCTGGGCATGGGCGAAACCCGCGAAGAAATCAGCGAAGCCCTCCGCGACCTGCACCAGGCCGCTGCGACCTGATCACCATCACCCAGTACCTGCGCCCGTCCGAACGGCACCTGCCCGTGGACCGCTGGGTCAAACCCCAGGAATTCGTGGACCTCCAGCACGAAGCCGAAGACATCGGCTTCCTCGGCGTCATGTCCGGACCCCTGGTCCGCTCCTCCTACCGCGCGCCGCCTCTGGGCCACCGCCATGCGCAAAAAAGGCCGCGACATCCCCGCCGAACTCGCCCACATCGCAGAAGGCATCCAGGACTCCGGCACCACCCGCCAGGAAGCCAGCACCCTCCTCGCTGCACACTCGTGACCTCACCTTTGTGAAGTGGCAGAGGGCCGGGCGCTGGAAGAATCCAGCGTCCGGCCCTTTGGTTTAAGTCACGTAGAATTGAGGCACTATGGCGAAATCCCCTGACTCCAGCAACTCCACCCCGGCGGGCTCCAGCGCGGTGAAGCGCGGCCTGTTCACGCGCAAGCCCAAGGAAGCTAAGGCCAAGAAGCCCAGCAGGCTCAAGCAGATCGGTGAGGTCTTCACCATGACCCGCCGCCACGACCCCATGGTTCCGTGGCTCATGCTGCTGGTGTTCCTCGGTGTTGTGGCCGTGAGCTTCCTGGTGGGTTTCTGGCTGGATAACTGGATTACCGGCCTGATCATCGGCATTCCGCTCGGCCTGCTGGCGGCCACCTTCATTCTGTCCCGCCGCGCTGAGCGTGCAGCGTTCGCGCAGATCGAAAACCAGCCCGGAGCTTCGGGCGCTGCTCTGGGAACCCTCCGCCGCGGCTGGATCACCGAAGAACAGCCCGTGGCCGTCAACCCGCGCACGCAGGATGCCGTGTTCCGCGCTGTGGGCCGTCCCGGCGTCGTCCTTGTCAGCGAAGGCCCCACCCACCGGGTGAAGCCGCTGCTCGACGCCGAGCGCAAGCGCCTGGCGCGCATCCTGCCCAACGTTCCTGTCCACACCATCCAGACCGGCCGCGGCGAAGGCCAGGTGCCGCTGAGCCAGGTGGCCAAGCAGATGGGCAAGATGAAGAACGAACTGACCAAACTTGAAGTCAGCACGGTATCCAAGCGCATCGCGTCCATGGGTACCAGGCTTCCCATTCCCAAGGGCATCGACCCCTACAAGGCCCGTCCCAACCGCGGACGCTAGCTGGTTCAACGCCCCGGTACCGGCACTGCCGGCAGCCGGGGCGTTTTTCTTTGTGCCCGAACAGCCGCGCGCAGCCCTTTATCACATCTGCGGCCAGCGCACCGCCCGACGACAGGACATGACCATGCCCCTCAGGACAACAGTGATCCGCGCCTTCCGCATCCTCGCCGTGGCCGAGGCCTGCAGTTGGGCTGCCCTCCTCGCCGGCATGTATTTCAAATGGATTGCCGCCACCACGGAGCTCGGCGTCCAGGTGGCAGGCCCTGTCCACGGTGCCCTGTTCATCGGCTACGGGGTCGCCGCGCTCATGCTGTGGCGGGTACAGCGCTGGCCGTTCCTGGTGGCCGTGCTGGCAGGTGTCTCGGCAATCTTCCCGTTCGCCACCCTCCTTTTCGAACGCTGGGCCGGACGCCGCGGGTACCTCAGCGCTGCCGGCGCAGCGGACGCCCCTGCCCTCGAGTCCAGCCGCGCCTAGCGGAACTGGCCTGCCGCCGTGGACTCCGTTGAGCAGGGACCGAAGGCCCAGCCACCGCAGGAGGCAGGGACGCCGGAGACGCGCGCGCAGGGGCGCAGGCGGGTAATCGCCCTCCTCTCCCTGCTGGGGGCGACCCTGTTCTGGGCTAAGCAACTACGTGGTGGGCGCCGCGCCGTCCACAGCATCGACCCCCTGAGCCTGGTCTTCCTGCGGTGGGCGATCGCACTGGTGCCGCTGCTGCTGATAGCCCAGCTTGTGGAGAAGCCCTGCTGGCGGTCCGTTGCGGCTGCGTGGCCGTGGCTGCTGGCGCTCAGCGTGTGCGGGCTGCTCGGATACAACCTCCTCCTGTACTTCGCCCTGGAACACACCGATGCGTTCAATGCCTCGCTGATCAACGCCTTCAATCCGGCGCTGATCACGCTGGCGGCCGCAGTGTTCCTGCGCGAACGGCTCACGCCGATGGCGGTGGTAAGCGTCGTGATGGCACTGACCGGCGTCCTCATCGTCATCAGTGGAGGGAATGTGGGCCGGCTGGCCACTGCCGGCTTCGGCACCGGCAAGGTGCTGATGGTGGGGGCAGTGGTTGTCTGGACGGCCTACACGGTCGTTGGCCGCCTGGCACCTAAGATCCCGCCGATCACAGCCACCGCAGTGCAGGCAGCCGTGGCGGTGGCCCTGCTGGCCCCGGTGCGTTTCGCGCCGGGCGGCCTGGCTTTTCCCGGGACGGGCAGTGCGTTGGCGTCATTGCTCTTCATCGCCATTTTTCCGTCGGTACTGTCCTACGTGCTGTGGAACCGCGCCCTGACGGTCCTGCCGGCGGCCGGTGCCGGCGTGTTCCTCAACCTGATCACCGTCTTCACCGCAGTCCTGACCATTCTCGCCGGACAGGTCCACACAGCCGCGCAGTTTGTGGGCGGCGCCATCGTGGTCGGCGGCGTCATCGTCACGAATGCGCGGGCCTTCCGGCGGAAGAACCCGGCGGGTGCTTAGAGCGGCGGGTGCTTAGAGCGGCGGGTACCTTGGTGCGGCTGCCCTTGGAGCGCCGCTGCCCGCGGGAGGCCCGTGCCTTATCGCCGGATAAGGAGCGTATTCATGGCCTTGTCGTGCAGGCCGCGCTGGTCCGGGTCGAAAATGACTGCGGGGATGACCAGGCAGAGGAGCACTGCCCTGACCAGGCCAGCCAGCGGCCCCGGAGTGCCGCCTCCCGGCTTGATCACCGCGATGCCCATGATGCGGTGGCCGATGCTGTACCCGAGGGTGCCCACCAGCAGGGTCTGTTCGATGGCGAAGACCGCCAGCGTGGCCCAGGAATCGCCGCCAAAGGCAAAGTTGCTGATGAGCAGTGCGATGCCCCAGTCGATCATGATCGCAACGATCCTGCGCCCTGCCCGGGCAATGGAGCCGGGACCGGACTCCGGCAGTCCCAGGCGCTCCCCCGGATACTTTGAGATGCCGGAGGTGTCAGGTCCGGTGAGCCAGGAGCCAATGTCTTTGCGATCTACCACCGTCCAAGTTTACCGACCCCGGGGCCAGCAGCGCGCCCACAGTGTGGATGGGACTCGACCACAGTGTGGACGGACGATACCGTGGTCATAGCAGGGCATTCTGTAACCTGCCCGAAACAATGCGGACATGGACGGGAAATGCCGGATCCATAGTCTGTTAGAAGTTTCAAGCAATCCCCCGGCAGGTACACGCGACAGGGACAACATGCGTTCTCCCTGATTTTGGATTGCGCTGGATCACATGGCGTGCATGCCAGATATTTACATATGCGTTAGGAGCATAGATGTTCAAGACTGCGGACGAAGTCCTCAAGTTCATCAAGGACGAAGATGTAAAGTTCGTCGATATCCGCTTCACCGACCTTCCGGGTGTCCAGCAGCACTTCAACGTCCCCGCGAAGAGTGTTGACGCTGATTTCTTCGTCAACGGACAGCTCTTCGACGGTTCCTCCATCCGCGGATTCCAGGGCATCGCCGAATCTGACATGCAGCTGATCCCGGACGTCACCACCGCGTTCCTGGACACCTTCCGCATGGAGAAGACCCTCGCGCTGAACTTCTCGATCGTCAACCCGCGCACCGGTGACCCGTACCACCGCGACCCCCGCGGCGTGGCCGAGAAGGCCGAGGCCTACCTGGCCTCCACCGGCATCGCCGACACCGCATTCTTCGCTCCCGAAGCCGAGTTCTTCGTGTTCGACAACGTCCAGTACCAGTCCTCCCCCGAGGGCAGCTTCTACAAGATCGACTCCGAAGAAGCCCACTGGAACAGCGGCCGCGAGGAAGAAGGCGGCAACCTGGGCTACAAGACCCCCGTCAAGGGCGGCTACTTCCCGGTCTCCCCGACCGACAAGCAGGCTGACCTGCGCGACGCCATGTGCGTTGCCCTGGACGAAGCCGGCCTCGAGGTCGAGCGCAGCCACCACGAAGTTGGGTCCGCCGGCCAGGCCGAGATCAACTACAAGTTCACCACGCTGACCCACGCTGCCGATGACCTGCAGAAGTTCAAGTACGTCATCAAGAACACCGCTGACGCCTGGGGCAAGTCCGTTACCTTCATGCCGAAGCCTGTCTTCGGCGACAACGGCTCGGGCATGCACTGCCACCAGTCGCTGTGGAACGGTGGCGAGCCGCTGTTCTACGACGAGAAGGGCTACGCGGCCTGTCCGACACCGCCCGCTGGTACATCGGCGGCCTGCTCCAGCACTCCTCCGCCGTCCTGGCCTTCACCAACCCGACGGTGAACTCCTACCGTCGCCTGGTCAAGGGCTTCGAGGCTCCGGTTAACATGGTCTACTCGCAGGGCAACCGCTCCGCCGGTATCCGCATCCCCATCACGGGCTCCAACCCGAAGGCCAAGCGCATCGAATTCCGCGCTCCGGACCCCTCCTCCAACCCTTACCTGGCCTTCGCTGCCCAGCTGATGGCCGGCATTGACGGCATCCGCAACCGCATCGAGCCCCCGGCTCCCATCGACAAGGACCTCTACGAGCTCCCGGCCGAGGAAGCCAAGGACATCCCCAAGGCTCCGGGCACCCTCGAGGAAGCCCTGGAGGCCCTGCGCGAGGACAACGAGTTCCTGCAGGCCGGCGGTGTCTTCACCCAGGACCTGATCGACACCTGGATCGAGTACAAGTACGAGAACGAGATCCGTCCGCTGTCCCTGCGCCCGAACCCCTACGAGTTCGAGCTCTACTACGGCGTCTAGTCTGCGGCCTGCCCTGCAGGAGCGCTGAAACAGCAAAGGCGGCCACCGGTTCATCCGGTGGCCGCCTTTTGCGTTGTCCCGGCCGTCAAGGCCGCGGACGGAGACCGCCGTAAGGTGGGGGCCCGTCTCCAGACGTGCTGAGACCGGGAGCCGGACCCCCTGACGAATGCCCCCCGAGACGAAGACTGTCCAGCCTTCCCCCCAACAAGGTTGGAGAACACCGCCAACCACATAATCGGGCAAACGCTTGCTAAGCGCAATGCCGGTCCGGCGCGTTACGCCGGTGCGGCGGCAGCGAAGCTGTGGAACATGGTCCGCTGCGGCCCCGCGGAACCGCCCAGGTACGGCCCTGCGTCGACAAATCCGGCGCGGCGGTACGCGGAGAGGCCCGCATTGTTGTCCTCATTGACGGAAAGTACGACGCCGGACTCGCCGCTTTGGTGCCGGGCGGTGAGCTTGCGGGCAGCCTCCACAGCGGCAGCGGTCGCCAGCGTGCCCAGCCCCCTGCCCTGGTGCCGGCTGTCGATGAGGAAGCCCCGCAGCAGCCAGGCTGAGCTGTCGTCGGGCCACCCGGCAAGACCGGCGGCCCCCGCCTGGAGGGTCAGGACACCGGCTGCGTTCCCGCCTGCCTCCACGACGTAGGGGTGCCGTGATTCTTCGGCCAGGCCTGCCAGCGCCATGCGGAGGGGGTCACCCACAAACCGTTCCTGGCCTGCCAGGAGCGACATGTCCGCGATGGCGCCCAACTGGATGGCGCGGGCATCCGCGTCCAGGTCCCGTAGCGGGATAAGCCAGACCCAGTCAGTGTCCATAGAAGACACGTTCAAAGACGGCGCGGGCGCGGCGGCTCACCCGCAGATAGTCTTCCTCCAGCGCGGCGGCGTGTCCCGGCTCGTAGCCGCACCAGCGCGCCACGGCCTCGAGGTCGCGGCGGGAGGACGGCAGGAGATCGGAGGCCTTGCCGTTCCAGATGACATTGGCGGACCGGATGCGGCTGGCCAACCGCCAGGCCTCAGCCAGCAAACCGGCGTCAGCAGCATCCAGCAGTCCAAGTTCGGCTGCTGCGGTGAGGGCTTCCAGGGTGGACGTGGTCCGGAGTTCTGGGTGTTTCCCGGCGTGCTGGAGCTGCAGCAGCTGCACCAGCCACTCGACGTCACTGAGGCCGCCGCGGCCGAGTTTGAGGTGCCGTGCAGGGTCGGCGCCGCGCGGCAGCCGCTCCGATTCCACCCTGGCCTTGATGCGCCTGATCTCCCGTACGTCCTGCTCCGCCACGGTTTCCGGGTAGCGGATGGGATCGATCAGCTTGAGGAAATCAGCGGCCAGGGCATCATCGCCGGCCATGGGCCGTGCCCGCAACAGTGCCTGTGCTTCCCAGATCAGGGACCAGCGGCGGTAATACTCCGCGAAGGAGTCCAGGGAGCGCACCATGGCCCCGTTCTTGCCCTCGGGACGGAGATCGGCGTCCATCTGGAGGACCCGTTCGGCCATGATGGTAAGCTTCAGCGGCTGGGTGAGGAGGCTGGACACCTTGGCCACGATGCGGGCGGCCTGTTCCTGCGCCTCCGCCTCGGTAAAGCCGGGCAGCGCGCGGTGGACGTACATGACGTCGGCGTCGGAGCCGTAGCCGATCTCCCGGCCGCCCTGTCGGCCCATGGCCACCACCAGCACCGTGGTTTTGAGCGGGCCGCCGGCTGAGACTATTCCTTCCGCCACCCGCAGCGCGCCCAGGACGGCGGCGCGGTCCGTGTCTGCCAGGGCCCTGCCCACCTGTTCCTGGTCCAGGACGCCGGCGGAATCTGCGATGGCGATGCGCAGGATTTCCCGCCGCCGGATCAGCCGGATCAGGCGCATGGCACTCTCCGGGTCCTCGTGCCGGGACATCTTTGCCGTGATCTCCTGCCACTGGGCTTCAAAGCCCACGGGAACCAGGTCCTTGTCCTGTCCCAGCCATGCCACCGACTCCGGCGAGACCTCCAGCAGGTCCGCGATCAGCCGTGAGTTGGACAGCATGTGGCACAGGCGTTCGGCGGCGGCGTTGGAGTCGCGGAGCAGGCCAAGGTACCAGTGTGTGGTGCCCAGTGCCTCGCTGACGCGGCGGAAGGCCAGAAGGCCGGCGTCCGGGTCCACGCCCTCGGCGAGCCAGTCGAGCAGGATGGGCAGGAGCTGGCGCTGCAGGGCGGCCCGGCGGCTCACTCCGGCCGTCAGCGCCTCAATGTGGCGCATCGCCCCCTGCGGGTCCCGGTATCCGAGCGCCGCAAGCCGTCCCTGCGCCGCTTCCGGGGTCAGCCTGGCGTCCTCGCTGCTGAGTTTGGCTGCCGTGTTCAGCAGCGGCCGGTAGAAGATACGCTCGTGCAGTTCACGGACCGAGCGCTTGGTCCGTTGCCACGCGGACAGCAGGGAGTCCGGGCTGGGCCGTTCGTTGGAGAACGGCCCCAGGACGGCTTTGGCCAAAGAGCGCAGTGCCGGCTCCGCCACCGGCATAAGGTGGGTCCGGCGCAGCTGGAACAGCTGGATCCGGTGCTCCAGGAGCCGCAGGTAGCGGTAGGCATTGTCAAAGGCCGCCGCGTCGGAACGGCCAATGTAACCGCCCGCTGAAAGGGCAGCGATCGCAGAGGTGGTGTCCCGCCGTCGTAATGTCTCATCCGCCTTGCCATGCACCAGCTGGAGCAGCTGGACGGTGAATTCAACGTCGCGCAGTCCGCCGCGGCCCAGCTTGATCTGGCGCTGCTCCTCGGCCGCCGGAATGTTCTCCGTGACCCGGCGCCGCATCGCCTGGACGGACTCCACGAAGCCCTCCCGCCCGGCCGAGCTCCAGATCAGCGGCGCCACGGCTTCCTCGTACGCCCGGCCAAGCGCGGCGTCGCCCGCAATGGCACGGGCCTTGAGCAGCGCCTGGAATTCCCAGCTTTCGGCCCACCTGGCGTAGTACGTCTCGTGGGAGGCGAGGGTGCGGACCAGCGGCCCCGACTTGCCCTCGGGCCTCAGGTTCGCATCCACCTCCCACAGTCCGGGCTCCCTCGCAACCGAGGAGATCGCCCGGGAGATGCCGCTTGCCAGCGCCGTGCCGATGGTGTTGGCCTGGGCATCCTCCAGGCTGCCGGCGTCCACGACGTAGATGACGTCGACGTCGGAGATGTAGTTCAGTTCCCGGGCTCCGCATTTGCCCATGCCGATGACTGCCAGGCCGACGTCGGCGACGTCGGCTGCGCTGTGCTGCTCCGCCGCTTCAGCGCGGGAGACGGCGAGGGCAGCCTCAATGGCGGCTGCGGCCAGGTCCGCAAGTTCACCGCCCACCGATGGCAGGAAGTCCAGCGGGTCCGCGGCGCAGAGGTCCTTGACGGCGAGGTCCACCAGTCCGCGCCGGTAGGCCGTGCGCAGGGCAGCGTAGGCGTCCGCGCCGGTGGAGGCGGCCACGGGACGTGCGGCGCGGGGGTCGGCACCCACGGCCTGCAGGAGGGTGGTGCGCAGCCTGCCCGGGTCGGCGGGCAGCGGCTCGGGACTGGCCCGGACCCGGAAGGCCTCCAAATGCTCCGGGTGCCTGATGAGGAACTCCCCCAGGGCCTCGGAAGCGCCCAGGACCCGGTACATGGGCTCGCTGTCCTCCGCGTCAGCGGCCGCCAGGTCCCGCAGCTGCGGGTGCTTTTCAATCAGCCGGACCAGGGACTGCAGGGCAGTGTCCGGGCTCGCCGCCAGCTGCAGCCCGGCAAAGAGCCTGTCCTGGTCCAGCCCCTCAAGTTCGCGCGCGGCAAGGAACCGTTCGCCCTTCTCCAGGTCGCTGAATCCGGCCGCGATCAGGCGGCGTGCCAGGCTCACGCCGGGCACCTAGAGGATGCCGAGGTTGCGCTGCAGCTCGTAGGGCGTCACCTGAAGCCGGTAGTCCTGCCATTCGGCCCGCTTGTTGCGCAGGAAGTGCTCGTAGACCTGTTCGCCCAGGATCTGCGGCATCAGCTCCGAGTCCTCCATGGAACGGATGGCATCGTGCAGGCTGGCCGGGAGCGGGTCATGGCCCATGGCGCGGCGTTCCGCGGAGCTCAGTGACCAGACATCGTCCTCTGCCGCGGCCGGAAGGTCGTAGCCCTCTTCGATGCCCTTCAGGCCCGCGCCGAGCAGCACGGCGTAGGCAAGGTACGGGTTCGCGGCGGAGTCGATGCCGCGGTACTCGATCCGGGCGGACTGGCCCTTGCCGGGCTTGTACAGGGGCACGCGGACCAGCGCTGAGCGGTTGTTGTGGCCCCAGCTGAGGTAGCTGGGTGCCTCGCCGCCGCCCCACAGGCGCTTGTAGGAGTTGACGAACTGGTTGGTGACGGCCGTGAATTCCGGGGCGTGCTTGAGGATGCCGGCGATGAACTGCCGGGCGGTCTTGGACAGCTGGAACTCTGCCCCTGCTTCGAAGAACGCGTTGCTGTCGCCCTCGAACAGGGAGAAGTGCGTGTGCATGCCGGACCCGGGGTGGTCGGTGAACGGCTTGGGCATGAACGTGGCGTAGGTGCCCTGCTGCAGCGCCACTTCCTTGATAACGGTGCGGAACGTCATGATGTTGTCCGCCGTCTGCAGGGCGTCCGCGTAGCGGAGATCGATCTCGTTCTGGCCCGGGCCTGCCTCGTGGTGGCTGAATTCCACGGAAATGCCGACCGATTCCAGCATGGTCACGGCGGTGCGCCGGAAATCCTGGGCCACGCCGCCGGGGACATGGTCAAAGTAGCCGCCCTCGTCCACCGGAACAGGAGCACCGTTCGGACCCGGCTCGTGCGACTTAAGCAGGTAGAACTCGATCTCGGGGTGGGTGTAGCAGGTGAAGCCCATGTCCGCGGCCTTGGCAAGGGTCCGCTTGAGCACGTTGCGCGGATCGGCAGCGGAGGGCTCGCCGTCGGGGGTCAGGATGTCGCAGAACATCCTGGACGTCTGCTCCGTCTCGCCGCGCCACGGCAGGATCTGGAAGGTGGCGGGATCCGGCTGGGCCAGCATGTCGGATTCGAAAACGCGGGCCAGGCCTTCGATGGAGGAACCGTCGAACCCCAGGCCTTCCTCAAATGCGCCCTCAACCTCCGCCGGTGCCAGCGCCACGGACTTCAGCGAACCCACGACGTCGGTGAACCACAGGCGCACGAAACGTACGTCGCGCTCTTCGATTGTGCGCAGGACAAACTCTTGCTGGCGGTCCATGATGGCCTCTTCTCCGGTCAACGTCTTGCTCCGGGGTCCGCGCAAAGGGGAAAGCCGGCAGCAGTTCATCATCACTGTACTAATCATTCGGCGCCGATGCTTGAGCCTGCGCCGTGCGTAACACAGCATTAACCTGGCGGTCCCCAAAACATGCCCCCAGGCGCGGTTTCCAGCGATACCTGGCAGCCCGCTCCGGCCCGGAGCTATGGCGCTTATCACCTTTTTGCCGGGATGCCCGCGGTAGCTAGGACGGCCGGTACCGCACTACGCTCATCCCATGGCCTCCAACAGCTCCGACTCCAGCGCGTCCGCAGAAGCACCCGCCCCGTACGGCAACGGCCCCGGCGTGCCGGTTCCTGCCGAACGGAAGCCCGCCAAGGTCCGCATCCACCACCTGCAGCAGGCCAAGCGTGACGGCAGCAGGTTCGCCATGCTCACGGCGTACGAGCAGTACACGGCCGAGATTTTCGATGCTGCCGGCATCGAGGTGCTCCTGGTCGGCGACTCGGCGTCCAACAACGTCTTTGGCAATGAGACCAGCCTCCCGGTGACCGTTGACGAACTGCTCCCCCTCTGCCGGGCGGTGGCCAGGTCCGCCAAGCGTGCCCTGGTGGTGGCTGACCTTCCGTTCGGCAGCTACGAGGTCAGTGCGGAGCAGGCCGTCGCCGCCGGAGTCAGGTTCCTGAAGGAAGGGCTGGCCCACGCGGTAAAGATCGAGGGCGGGAAGTACTACGCCCCCACGGTCCGCGCGATGGTGCAGGCAGGCATCCCGGTGATGGCCCACATCGGCTTCACGCCCCAGAGCGAACACGCCCTGGGCGGTTACCGCGTGCAGGGCCGAGGCGACGACGCCCAACGGCTGATCGAGGACGCCCGAGCCCTTGAAGAGGCCGGGGCGTTTTGCGTGCTGATGGAGATGGTGCCGGCGGAGACTGCTGCGGCGGTTGACGCCGCCGTGGCCGTCCCTACGGTGGGCATCGGGGCGGGGAACGCCACCACGGGCCAGGTCCTTGTGTGGCAGGACATGGCCGGGCTTCGCGGCGGCCGGATGGCAAAATTCGTCAAGCAGTACGCGGACTTGCGCAGCACACTGCACGACGCCGCCACCGCCTACGGGGACGACGTCCGGTCCGGCACGTTCCCCGGCCCGGAACACTCGTTCTAGGCAGGAAGCAGCCCGTCAGTCGTCGTCGCCTTTTTCCCAGGCCTCGTTGCGCGCCCGGACCTTCTCGATGGCATGCTCCGCTTCTTCGCGGGTCTTGTAGGGCCCAATGAGCTGGCTCCAGTCCGACAGCCGGTCCTCTTCCACTTCGTGGGTGTTGATGTTGAACCAGTACTCAGTCATCGTTGCTCCTCGTTCCGGCGACAGGAAAACCAGGGTGATCCACGTAACACAAACACTTACGCGCGCCCTCCCCAGCTTGTCGGTTGTTAGGCGTTCTGTGGTGCCTTATATGATCAATCTATGCCTTCCCTTGCCTCGACTGCACCCATTGGCACCCTCACCCCGGGTACCCTGAGTCCGCAGCGTCCCGTCCCGGCGTCCATCCCCCGTCCGGAATACGTCGGCAAGCCGGCACCCGCAAAATTCACCGGCTCCGAAGTCAAGTCTGCGGAGACCATCGAGAAGATCCGGATTGCCGGGAAAATCGCGGCGCAGGCCATCGTGGAAGTGGGCAAGCACATCCAGCCGGGTGTCACCACCGACGAACTGGACAAAGTGGGCCACGAATTCCTGCTGGACCACAACGCCTACCCGTCCACGCTCGGTTACCGCGGATTCCCCAAGTCGTTGTGTTCCTCCTTGAACGAGGTCATCTGCCACGGCATCCCGGACAGCACCGTGGTCCAGGACGGCGACATCCTGAACATCGACATCACGGCCTACCTCAACGGCGTCCACGGAGACACCAACTACACGTTCCTGGTGGGGGACGTGGACGAGGAATCCCGGCTCCTGGTGGAGCGTACGCGGGAGTCGCTGAACCGGGCCATCAAGGCTGTGGCGCCGGGGCGTGAAATCAACGTCATTGGCAGGGCCATCCAGTCCTATGCCAAGCGCTTTGGCTACGGCGTGGTCCGCGACTTCACCGGCCATGGCGTCGGAGAGGCCTTCCACACCGGGCTCATCATCCCGCACTACGATGCCGCCCCTGCCTACAACACCGTGATCGAAACGGGAATGGTGTTCACCATCGAACCGATGCTCACGCTGGGTACCGTGGAGTGGGACATGTGGAGCGATGACTGGACCGTGGTCACACGGGACCGGAAGCGCACCGCCCAATTCGAGCACACCCTGCTGGTCACCGAGACCGGCGCCGAAATCCTTACCCTGCCGTAGCCCGGCCCATGCCCCCTGGGCATGCTGCCGGTGCAAACCGGACACCTGTTACGGGCCGCCCCCAAAGCCGCCCCTTTTCCTGCCCGCCCCTGTCAAGAACGGAATCCCATTGGCCAAGAAGGACGAGAAGTCGCACAAGAACGCACCGCTGATCGGCATCGACATCGGTGGTACGGGCATCAAGGGCGGCATTGTCGACCTGAAAAAGGGCAAGCTCCTCGGAGAACGCTTCCGGGTGCCCACCCCGCAGCCCGCCACCCCTGAGGCCGTAGCCGAGGCCGTGGCCCTGGTGGTGGCCGAACTCTCGGCACGCCCCGAGGCTCCGGAAGCCGGCTCCCCCGTGGGCGTGACCTTTCCCGGCATCATCCAGCACGGCGTGGTCCACTCCGCAGCCAATGTGGACAAGAGCTGGCTGGACACGGACATCGACGCCCTCCTCACGGCCCGGCTCGGCCGGCCGGTGGAAGTCATCAATGATGCGGACGCCGCAGGCCTGGCAGAAGCACGTTTCGGTGCCGGCGCGGGTGTCTCCGGCACGGTCCTGGTGATCACCCTGGGCACCGGCATCGGGTCGGCCTTCATCTTCGACGGAAAGCTGGTCCCCAACGCAGAGCTGGGGCACCTTGAAATTGACGGCCACGACGCCGAATCCAAGGCGTCCGCTGTTGCCCGCGAACGGGACGGGCTGTCCTGGGACGAGTACAGCGTTCTCCTGCAGCGCTACTTCTCGCACGTGGAGTTCCTGTTCTCGCCGGAACTGTTCATCGTGGGGGGCGGGATTTCAAAGCGCGCCGACGAGTACCTTCCCAACCTCAGGCTCCGCACCCCGATTGTCCCGGCGGTGCTCCGCAACGAGGCAGGCATTGTGGGTGCGGCGCTGGAAATCGCGCTCCAGCACAACCTGGCCAAGTAGGGAGTGGTGCCGGTGGCGGCTGCGGCTTCCCCTCCGCTGCCGCCACCGGAGTTTTAGAGGGGGCTCTTCTCGGAGCTCTTGGCTGCGCCCTTGGCGCCTTCCCCGGCCTCGTGGCGGAGCAGGGCAATGGCAGTCTCGAAGTCCTCGAGGGACTCGAAGGCCTGGTACACGCTGGCGAAGCGAAGGTACGCTACCTCGTCGAGTTTCTGCAGCGGCCCGAGGATCACCAGGCCAACCTCGTGCGCATCAATTTCAGCGGCGCCCGATGCACGGATTTGCTCTTCGACTTCCTGGGCCAGCATGGCGAGGTCATCCTCGCTCACGGGACGCCCCTGGCACGCCTTGCGCACGCCGTTGATCACCTTGCTGCGGCTGAAGGGCTCGCCCACGCCGGACCGCTTGATCACGGACAGGCTGGTGGTTTCCACCGTGGTGAACCGGCGGCCGCATTCAGGGCATTGCCGGCGCCTTCGGATGGCCGAGCCGTCGTCAGCCATCCGGCTGTCCACCACGCGGGAATCAGGGTTGCGGCAGAACGGGCAGTACATGGCGTTCCCCCTTTTCGCTTGTGGTGTGCAACGGCGTTGGACGCCACCGGCACCGCCGGGGGGCGATGCCGTGGCGTACCCAGTTTACGGGCAGATGTGGGGTAATAACAATCCTGTAATTACTACATGTAGTGGTATCACCGATCGCCCGGGAACCGGGCCGTCACCGCGTCCCCGTGGGCCGGAAGATCCTCGGCCCGGGACAGGCTCACGATGTGCCCGCTGACCTCGGCCAGGGCTTCCCGGCTGTAGTTGACCACCTGGATGGCGCGCAGGAAAGTGGTCACGTTCAGCCCGGAGGAAAAAGCTGCCGTCCCGCTGGTGGGCAGCACGTGGTTGGAACCGGCGCAGTAGTCGCCAAGGCTGACGGGGCTGTAGTCGCCCACGAAGATCGCGCCCGCGTTCCGGATGCGTGCGGCCACGGCGGCAGCGTCCCGGGTCATGATTTCCAGGTGCTCCGCTGCGTAGGCGTCACAGGCAGCGATTCCCTGCTCGAGGCCGTCCACCAGCACGACGCCGGACTGGGGACCGGACAGCGCCTCCTGCACCCTGGCCGAGTGCTTGGTGGCGGCGGCCTGCAGTGCCAGTTCAGCGCGCACGGCGGCGGCCAGGTCTTCGGAATCGGTAATGAGGACCGAGGCTGCCTTCGGATCGTGCTCCGCCTGGCTGAGCAGGTCGGCGGCAACCAGCGCGGGCTGGGCGGAGTCGTCCGCCAGGATGGCGATCTCGGTGGTTCCGGCCTCGGAATCAATGCCGACGACGCCCTTGACCAGGCGTTTGGCCGTGGCCACGAAGATGTTGCCGGGGCCGGTGACCACGTCCACGGGCTCCAGGGCCGGGCCTGCCTCCGTTGCTTCGACGCCGTAGGCGAAGGCGGCAATGGCCTGGGCCCCGCCGATGGCGTAGACCTCAGTGATGCCCAGCAGCGCCGCTGCCGCCAGGATGGTGGGGTGCGGCAGGCCGCCGAACTCCTTCTGGGGCGGCGAGGCCAGGGCGATGGACTCCACGCCCGCCGCCAGTGCGGGTACGACGTTCATGATTACCGATGACGGGTACACAGCAAGGCCGCCGGGAACGTACAGCCCCACGCGGGCCACCGGAACCCAGTTCTGGCTGACCACTGCGCCGTCGCCCAGTTCGACGTCGACATTGCGGGGGCGCTGGCCGTCCGCGAACTTCCGTGCCCGGCTGATGGATTCCTCCAGGGCAGCCCGGACGGCGGGATCCAGCTGGTCCAGCGCTGCGGCGATTGCCTCCCCGGGGACCAGCGGGTGCCCCTGCGCCACGCCGTCGAACCGTTCGGCCAGCTCGGCCAGCGCCGCGAAGCCGCGCTCCCGGACGGCGGAAATGATCTGCAGGACCTTTTCCTCGGCGTCCGCCACGGTCTGTCCCTTGGCGCGGGGCACCGCGGCGCGCAGTGCCGGGAGACTGAGGTGGCGGCCCCGAAGGTCAATGGTGCGGAAGTCGACGGCGGCTGTCACGGGGGCGGGAAACTCCGGGGATGTGGTCACCGCTCTATTTTACGGGGCTGTGCACGCCCGCTGTTTCCGCACCGGCGGGATCAGTCTTTCTGCCCGTGGCGCCCACCAGTTCCAGGATGAAGACCGACACGGCCGTGGCGGCGGGCCAGAGCAGCAGGACCGGCCACGCCCGCAGGGAGAAGGCGATGCTGGCGTTTGCCGACGTGTCGACGGCCGGACCCCACAGCCGTCCCGCGAGGACGCCTGTCCCCCATGCTACGGCGCTGCCTGCGAACGCCCCGGCCAGGCCGGTGAGCAGTGCCGCCTGCGGGTCCGGGCGCTTGCCGTCCGCCAGGAATACGGCCAGCAGGCAGTAGCCCAGCACCAGGATGCCTGCGAGCGTGAGATCGCGCGGCAGCCAGACCAGGGGCACGTTGCCGGCCCCCAGGGCCGGGTCGCGGGTGATCAGGTTCAATCCGCCCGGTGCAAGTACCCACCAGAGGATTCCCGCCGGAATGCCCGCGGCCGCCGGGACCAGCAGCAGGGACCATGGCAGCAGCCGCCTGGCGGGGCGGGCGAAGTTCGTCATGCAACACACCTTAACAAAGGTTCCTGCAAGGCCATCCGCGGCGGTGCTGCCCGCGCCTGTTTTCCCGCCGTGACCGTGGGCCAATACGCTTGGGGAAAGAGTTACGCCACTTAGTTCAGGAGTTCCGGTGACCGACAACAGCGAGCCGTTCGAGCAGACGTTCAAGGAGATGTTCCGCCGCCATGCCGCGGGCGTCGCCATCATCACCGTGAACTACCAGGATGAGCCCTACGGCTTCACGGCAACCTCCGTGGCGTCCCTGTCAGCGAAACCGCCGCGCTTCACGTTCAACATGGCGCGCAGCTCCAGGTCCTGGCCCGCGGTGGCCAACACCCAGTACCTGGGGGTGCACATGCTGGGCCTGGAGAACCAGGAGCTGGCGGCCCGCTTTGCCCGCCCCGGCAACCGCTTCGAAGGCAACCACTGGGAAATCGGTCCGCACGGGGTGCCCATCCTCAAGGATGTTGCCGGCTGGCTGATCGGCGAGATCCAGATGCGGCTCTCCTTCGAGAACAACGCCGTGGTGGTGGTCCAAGTGGTGGACGGCCAGGTGGGCGGCGAAGGATCGCCGTTGCTGTACCACGGCGGCGCCTACGGGCAGCCGGTGCCGCTGGATTACGAGATCTGACGCCCACGGACCGGCGCAGCACAAATAAGGCGGCCGACGGCGGGAGGTGATTCCCGCCGTCGGCCGCCTGTTTGTCAGGCGTCGAGGCAGGCCGGGCCCAGCAGGACCTTCAGGTCGCCGAACAGCGACGGGCTGGGGTTCACCCGTAGGTGGACGGGCAGGCCCATGATTTCGGTCCGGGTGTCGCCCTGCAGGTGCAGCCGCACCTCCGAGTTGCCCCGGTGGGTGCGCAGGACGTCGCCGAGTTCCGTGACCACGGCCTCGGTGGCCTTGTGGGTGGGCATGGTGATGACCAGGGGCCCGTTCAGCCCTTCGCTCAGGTCCGGAACGGACAGCTCCATGCAGTTCAGCGTGATGGCGCCGTCGTCGCGCTTCTGCAACCGGCCCTTGACCACCACGATCAGGTCCTCGGCCAGCACGGAGGCGATCGGCCCATAGACCTGCCCGAAGAACATGACCTCGATCGAGCCGCCCAGGTCCTCCACCTCGGCCCGGGCATAGGCATTGCCGCTGGCCTTCGCGATGCGGCGGCTCAGTGACGTGATCATGCCGGCGATGGTGATGATCGCTCCGTCCTGCGGCCCGTCCTCGCCGATGATGGAGGTAATGCTCATCTCTGCATGCTGGGCCAGGAGGCCCTCCAGGCCCTGCAGCGGATGGTCCGACACGTACAGGCCCAGCATGTCCCGTTCGAAGGAGAGCTTGTCCTTCTTTTCCCACTCGGGCAGGTCCGGGATCTCGATGCTCAGGGAGGACGATTCCGCCCCGGCGTCTTCGAAGCCGGCGAAGAGGTCGAACTGGCCGATGGCCTCGTTGCGCTTGAGGGTGATGACGGAGTCGATGGCCTCTTCGTGGATCATCGCCAGGGCGCGGCGGTGGTGGCCCAGCGAGTCGAAGGCGCCGGATTTGATCAGGGACTCGATGGTCCGCTTGTTGCAGACCACGGCCGGGACCTTCATCAGGTAGTCCTTGAAGGAGGTGAACGCACCCTCGCTTTCGCGGGCCGCCACCATGGCTTCCACGGCGTTGACGCCCACGTTGCGGATGGCGCCCATGCCGAAGCGGATGTCGTTGCCCACCGGGGTGAAGTTCAGGGCGGACTCATTGACGTCCGGCGGAAGCACCGTGATGCCCATGCGCCGGCACTCGTTGAGGTAGATGGCCGACTTGTCCTTGTCATCGCCCACCGAGGTCAGCAGCGCCGCCATATACTCCGGCGCGTAATGGGCCTTGAGGTACGCGGTCCAGTAGGAGATCACGCCATAGGCGGCCGAGTGGGCTTTGTTGAAGGCGTAGTCGGAGAAGGGCAGCAGGATGTCCCAGAGGGTCTTGACCGCCTCCATGGAGTAGCCGTTGTCCTGCATGCCCTGGGAGAAGCCGGCAAACTGCTTGTCCAGCTCGGATTTCTTCTTCTTGCCCATCGCGCGGCGGAGGATGTCGGCCTGGCCCAGCGAGTAACCGGCGAGCTTCTGCGCCACGGCCATGACCTGCTCCTGGTACACGATCAGGCCATAGGTCCCGCCGAGGATCTCCTTGAGGGGCTCCTCCAGCTCCGGGTGGATGGGGATGACCTCTTGGATCCCGTTTTTGCGCAGGGCATAGTCGGTGTGGGCGTTGGCGCCCATGGGGCCCGGACGGTAGAGCGCCAGAACGGCGGAGATGTCTTCGAAGTTGTCAGGCTTCATCAGCTTGAGCAGCGACCGCATGGGACCGCCGTCAAGCTGGAACACGCCCAGGGTGTCGCCGCGGGCCAGGAGCTCGTAGGACGGGGCATCGTCCAGCTCAAGGTTTTCCAGGTCCAGGTCGATGCCGCGGTTCATCTTGATGTTCTCGAGGGCATCGGAAATGATCGTCAGGTTCCGCAGGCCCAGGAAGTCCATCTTGATCAGGCCAAGGCCCTCGGACGTCGGGTAGTCGAACTGGGTGATCACCTGGCCGTCCTGGAAGCGGCGCATGATGGGGATGACGTCGATGATGGGGTCCGAGGACATGATGACGCCGGCGGCGTGCACGCCCCACTGGCGCTTCAGGCCTTCGATGCCCAGGGCCGTTTCGAAGACCTTGGCGGCTTCGGGGTCGGTGGCGATCAGCTGCCGGAAGTCCCCTGCCTCGCTGTAGCGCTTGGACTCCGGATTCTGGATGTCCGCCAGGGGAATGTCCTTGGCCATCACGACCGGCGGCAGGGCCTTGGTCAGCGTCTCGCCCATGCTGAACGGGTAGCCCAGGACGCGGGAGGAGTCCTTGAGTGCCTGCTTGGTCTTGATGGTGCCGTAGGTGACGATCATCGCGACGCGCTCGTCACCGTACTTGCGGGTGACGTAGTCGATGACCTCGGAGCGGCGCCGGTCATCGAAGTCGACGTCGAAGTCGGGCATGGAGACGCGGTCCGGGTTGAGGAACCGTTCGAAGATCAGCCCGTGGCGCAGGGGGTCGAGGTCGGTGATGCGCATGGCGTAGGCCACCATGGAGCCTGCACCCGAACCACGCCCGGGGCCCACCCGGATGCCGTTGTTCTTGGCCCAGTTGATGAAGTCGGCAACCACCAGGAAGTAGCCGGGGAAACCCATGGAGGTGATGACGCCGAGCTCGTAGTCGGCCTGCTTGCGGACCTCGTCCGGGATGCCGCCCGGGTAGCGGTACTGCAGGCCCTTGTCCACCTCCTTGACCAGCCAGGAGGTCTCGTCCTCGCCGGGCGGGCAGGGGAACCGCGGCATGAAGTTGGCGTCGGTGTTGAAGGACACTTCGCAGCGTTCGGCGATCAGCAGGGTGTTGTCGCACGCCTCCGGGTGGTCGCGGAAGAGCTCCCGCATTTCCTGCGGGGACTTCAGGTAGTAGCCGCTGCCGGAGAACGCGAACCGGGAGCCGCCGTTGTCGTAGGTGGGTTCCAGCAGCGTGGAGCCGGACTGGATGGCCAGCAGGGCCTCGTGCGCCTTGGCGTCGTGCTCGTGGGTGTAGTGGAGGTCGTTGGTGGCCACCAGCGGCAGGTTCAGGTCCTTGGCCAGCCTCAGCAGGTCGCCGGTGACGCGCCGCTCGATGTCCAGCCCGTGGTCCATCAGTTCGCAGAAGTAGTTCTCCGCACCGAAGATGTCCCGGAACTCGGCGGCGGCCTCGAGTGCTTCGCGGTACTGGCCGAGCCGGAGCCGGGTCTGGACCTCACCGGAGGGGCAGCCCGTGGTGGCGATGAGTCCCTCTGAGTACGTGTTGAGCAGTTCCCGGTCCAGCCGGGGCCACTTGCCGAAGACAGAGTCAAGGGAGGCGATGGAGGAGGCCCGGAAGAGGTTCCGCATGCCCACGTTGTTGTAGCTCAGGAGGGTCATGTGGGTGTAGGACCCACCGCCGGAGACGTCGTCCTTGCGCTGGGATTCATCGCCCCAGCGCACGCGTTCCTTGTCCGTCCGGGCAGTACCGGGCGTCACATAGGCTTCGACACCGATGATCGGCTTGATGCCCTTGTCCGTGGCTTTGCGCCAGAAGTCGAACGCTCCGAACAAGTAGCCGTGGTCCGTGGTGGCGAGGGCCGGCATGCCCAGGCGCTCGGTCTCATCGAACAGCTCCCCCAGGCGGGCAGCTCCATCCAGCATGGAATATTCGGTGTGGGTGTGCAGGTGGACAAACGAATCATTGCTGGAACTCACCGCACTATTCTAAGCGCTGCCCCCGGACAGTCCTGCCAGGACGGCCGTGTCAGGCCTGGCCCGACTCCAGCACTCCCAGGGCGTAGGAAAGGTCCTGCGGGTACTCGCTGGTGACCGTCACGCGCTCCCCCGTCACAGGGTGGTCAAAGGCCAGTTGGCGGGCGTGCAGCCACTGGCGTGTAAGCCCAAGGTTGGCGGCCAGGCGGGGATCAGCGCCGTAGGTGAGGTCACCTGCGCAGGGGTGGCGGAGCGCGGAGAAATGCACCCGGATCTGGTGCGTGCGGCCGGTCTCAAGGTGGACTTCCACCAGGCTGGCCTTGCCGAACGCCTCCAACACCTCGTAGTGGGTTACGGAGGGCCGCCCGTCCTCGATGACGGCGAAACGCCAGTCGTGCCCGGGGTGGCGGCCGATGGGGGCATCGATGGTTCCCGTCAGGGGGTCCGGAAGGCCCTGCACCACCGCGTGGTAGACCTTGTCCACCGTGCGCTCCTTGAAGGCGCGCTTAAGGGCGGTGTAGGCGCGCTCGGATTTGGCCACCACCATCACGCCGGAGGTACCGACGTCGAGCCGATGGACGATGCCTGCCCGTTCGGGGGCGCCTGAAGTGGAGATCCGGTAGTAAGCAGCGGCAAGGCCGCCCACCACAGTGGGCCCCACCCAGCCCGGTGAGGGATGGGCGGCCACGCCGACGGGTTTGTCGACGACGACGAAATCATCGTCGTCGAGCAGGATGTTCAGGCCTTCCACAACTTCCTCCACGACTTCAAGCGGGTCCCGCCGTTCCGGGACGGTGACCTCGAGGGTGTCCCCGGCCACGAGTTTTGCCGACTTGCCCAGGGCCTTGCCCCGGTTGAGGACGTGGCCGTCCGCGAGAAGGGATGCGGCGACGGAACGGGACACCCCCAGGAGGCCTGCCAGGCCGGCGTCCGCCCGCGCCCCGGCGTATTCCTCGGCGACGACAATGCGGTCAGTCATGGCCCGGCTTGTCCTTGTGTGCGCTCCCCAGCCGTGTACCGTCCAGGGCGATCCCGCGGATGGTCAGGATGCAGATGATGGCGACGGCGGACACCACCGCGGAGTCCGCGATGTTGAAAATGGCGAAATTGGGAAACTGGATGAAGTCCACCACGTGTCCCATGCCGAAGGACGGTTCACGGAAGAGCCGGTCCGTGAGGTTCCCCAGCGCCCCGCCGAGCAGCAGGCCCAGGGCAAGGGACCACCAGGCGGAGCCCAGCCGCGAATTTGGAAAAGGATGGCGACGGCCACGCTACCATGATGATGGAAAACACCCAAGTGACGTTCTCGCCGATGGAGAACGCGGCGCCGGAGTTCCGGATGAAGTACCAGTGGAGCAGGGGCGGCAGCACCGGGATCCGTTCGCCTTCCACCATGGTGGAGGTGACCCACAGCTTGGTCAGCTGGTCCAGGACGTAGGCGAAGACCGCGAACCCCGCGAACAGGGACAGCAGCACCGCCCGGCGGGGGCGCGGCGAGGATGGGACAGGGCGTGCCGCGTCGGCGGCAAGTTCGTCAGTCATGGTGCTTTCAATTCGTGGAACTGGGTTTCAATGCCAAAAGCCGGTGGCCGAGGAATCCTCAGCCACCGGCTTTCAGAATACGTGCTGCCAGACTTAGTTGGCTTCGCTGACTTCCGGCGTCGCGACGGAGCCGCGGGCATCCAGGTCGCGGAGCTGGCCCTCGATGTAGGCCTTCAGGCGTGAGCGGTAGTCGCGTTCGAAGCCGCGGAGCTGCTCTACCTTGCGTTCCAGGACGGAGCGCTGCTGCTCCAGGGCGCCGAGGATCTTGCGGGACTTTTCCTGGGCATCGTTGACGAGGCTGCTGGCTTCGATCTGCGCCTCGGCGATGATCTTGTCCTTCTGGGCCTGGCCGTCGGCGACGTGGCGGTCGTGCATCTGCTGTGCCATGGCCAGCAGGCCAGCAGCGGACTCGGCGGAAGCAGTAGCGGCGGGAGCCTGTGCAACGGGCGCGGCGGCGGCCGGAGCGGCCGGCTGGACGTCCTTCTTCTTGCTGGCTTCGGCAGCCTTCGCGTCGGCTTCTGCCTTCTCGCGGGCTTCGTCCTTGTCGGCCTTGACCGGCGCGGGGACCTTTTCCACCACAGGGGCGGCAGCGGAGCTTGCCGGAACGCTGGAACCTGCTTCGGCGAGCTTCTTGCGGAGCTCGTCGTTTTCCTGGTTCAGGCGGCGGAGTTCAACGACGATTTCGTCCAGGAAGTCGTCAACCTCGTCCTGGTCATAGCCCTCGCGGAACTTGGTGGGCTGAAAGCGCTTGTTGACAACGTCTTCTGGCGTCAAAGCCATCTGGTCACCTCACTGGTCTGGTTAGTCAGTAGGCCTTCCGGCCGTCAAAACTAAGGTACCTAAATTTGGTCTGCTTACTCTAATTCAACACTGCGGTGTCAAACGGGAGGTTTCTTCGCTTTACAGTAGCCGTTCCGGGAAGGAACACACTGCATTGCGGGGTCCGGCGGGGAAAAATCAGGCCAGTCCCCTGGTGACGCTCATCGCGATACTGACGCCGATGAACAGGATCAGGAAGCCCAGGTCCAGGGAGACGCCGCCGAGGCGGAGTGGCGGAATCAGCCGCCGCAGCCCCTTCAGTGGGGGGTCCGTGATGGAGTAGACGGCGTGTGCCACCACCAGGGCCGCACCCCGCGGCCGCCATTCCCGCGCAAACATCTGTACCCAGTCGAAGACCAGGCGGATGATGAGGGCCACAAAGAACAGCAGCAGGGCGAGATAGAGAAGTCCGAAAACAATTCCCATGACTTATTTCATATCTCCATATTCGTGCGGCCCGTCCATTGTGGCGGCCGCTGCCGTACTGCTGTTGTCTTGTCTATTTCAGCACAGATGCCAGGCAGGTGTCCCTGCCTGGCATCTCCGCGCAGCCGATGGGGCTTAGCTCTGGTTGAAGAAGCTGGCCTGCGTGTCGCTGGCCTTCTTGTCGTCACCGATCACTTCGACGTAGGACGGTGAGAGCAGGAACACCTTATTGGTGACCCGTTCAATGCTTCCCCGCAGGCCAAAGACGAGCCCTGCCGAGAAGTCCACCAGGCGCTTGGCGTCGGCCTCGCCCATGTCCGTGACGTTCATGATCACCGGGATGCCGTCCCGGAAGCTCTCGCCGATGAGCTTGGCATCGTTGTAGGAGCGGGGGTGGATGGTGGTGATCTGGCGCAGACCGGTGTTCTCTTCGCGGCTCGAGGCCGCACGCTTAATGGGGGTCACAGGGGCGCGGTATTCCTCTTCAGGGGCGTAGGACGCCTCGCGGCTGACTTCGCGGACCGGCGCCGGAGCACGGCGTTCCTCGCGGTCAACTTCCATCGGTTCGTCCTCATCCTTATGTGTGGTCTGTTGCTCGGACTCGTAATGCTCATCGCCGTCGGCGAGCCCAAGATAGATCATTGTCTTGCGCAGAGCGCTTACCATGGTCGACTCCTAATCGTGTCCCGTAAGCGGGCCGCCCAATGATTTGACAGCACTGGAGTCCCCCGCCCATCACTTCCAATAGGTCCGACGCTACCCCACGGCAGGACGGGAACCGAGAATATCGGAACCGATTCGCAGGTGTGTCGCCCCGAACCTGATGGCGGCCTCCAGGTCCTGGCTCATGCCTGCGGAGATGCCGGAGGCAGCGGGGTACGCTGCCACCAGCCGGGCGGAAACCCCGGCGAGCTTTTCGAACGCCGGTTCAGGCGGTGCTCCCAGCGGCGCAACTGCCATGACACCGGCCAGGTTCAGGCTGTCAGCCGCGGCGATCCGCTCTGCCAGGAGGGGCACGTCGGCGGGGGCTGCCCCGCCGCGGTGCCTGCCGCCGTCGCCGTCGTGTTCTCTTTCCTCAAGGCTGACCTGGATGAAGCAGTCCAGCGGGGACCGGCCGTTGGAGTCAATCTCGTTCCGCACAGCCTTTGCCAGCGCATCCACAAGCTGCGGCCGGTCCACCGAGTGGACGGCGGCCGCGTAGCGCGCCACGGATTTGGCCTTCTTTGTCTGCAGCTGGCCAACGAAGTGCCAGGTCAGGTCCAGATCGGCGAGTTCCACCGCCTTGGCGGCAGCCTCCTGGTCCCGGTTCTCGCCGACGTCGGTGATCCCGAGGGCGGCCAGGCGCCGGATGTCCTCTGCCGGGTGGAACTTGGTGACCACGATCAGCGAGGGCGGACGGTCACTGCGGCCGGCGGCGCCGGCGGCAGCGGCGATCCGCTTCCGCACCACGGCGAGCCTTTCGGCGAGTTCCGCGCTGCGGGGATCATTCCCCTGCCCGTTGGTAAGCCGCTCAGCCATGGCACCAGACCAGGCCGGCGAAGCGGCCCGTGTTCCGGTCCCGGCGGTACGAATAGAGCGTTTCCGTCTCCAGAGTGCAGGCGCCGGCGTACTCCACCCCGACGCCGGAAGCCGCAAGCTGGGCGCGTGCGCCGGCGGGCAGGTCCAGCGCCGGCGTTCCCCAGGTGGTGGTGCTCCGTGTTTCCGGAACCAGGGCCGACACCTCGTCGCGCAGGGCTGCGGGGACCTCGTAGCAGGACCCGCAGATCGATGGGCCCAGCCAGGCACGGATCCCGGACGCGCCCAGCGACTTCATGCCGTCCACGGCGGCCGGGAGGACACCGTTCGCGATGCCGGGGCGCCCGGCATGCACGGCGGCAAGGACGGGCCCGTGTGCGGACTCCCCCGCCAGCAGCACCGGAATGCAGTCCGCCACCATGACCGCCAGGGGCAGGCCACGGGACACCATGGCATCGGCCTCAGGGGCAGGTGACCCGGCCTCCATGATCGCCACGGTGTTGCCATGGACCTGGTTCATAAAGCGCAGCGAGCCGGGCGCCGCGGCGATGGACTCTTCCAGGCGCGACCGGCGCTCCTGGACCGCGGCGGGATCGTCCCCCACGTGCAGGGCGAGGTTTCCCGCCCCCGCATCGGTGAATGCGGCCGACACCCCGGGGAGGATGTCGGCGCGCCAATGGAACAAGCCGCTGCCTACTTCAGGAAGTCGGGAACATCCAGGTCATCCGGGTGGGTGCCGGTCATGTCCGGCTCCACCACGGACGGCAGGTCGACGTCGAAGCCGGAGTCCGCCGGAACGGCCTGCGGGCGCTGCTGACCCCAGTTGCTGAGTCCCGCAGCGCCGACGCCTGCGTGGATCGGCTGGACGTTCTGCTGGTGATTCCCGTTCCCCTGGTGGCTTCCGCTTTGCGGGTGCGCCGAAGCCGGAGCAGCAGCAGGGGCGGCCGGCCGCTGGGGCGCGGCCTGCGGCTGGGACTGGTCCATGGAGGGCGAGGTGGCCTTGACGTCGTCAAAGCCTGCGGCAATCACGGTGACGCGTGCTTCATCACCAAGGGCGTCGTCGATGACGGCACCGAAAATGATGTTCGCCTCGGGGTGGGCCACTTCCTGGACCAGGCGGGCGGCCTCGTTGATTTCAAACAGGCCCAGGTCGGAGCCACCCTGGATGGACAGCAGCACGCCGTGGGCACCGTCGATTGATGCTTCCAGCAGCGGCGAGGCGATGGCCAGTTCGGCCGCCTTGACGGCGCGGTCTTCACCGCGGGCCGAGCCAATGCCCATGAGGGCCGAGTAAGCACCCTGCATAACTGACTTGACGTCCGCGAAGTCGAGGTTGATCAGGCCGGGGGTGGTGATGAGGTCGGTGATGCCCTGAACACCGGACAGCAGGACCTGGTCGGCGGAGCGGAACGCGTCAAGGACGGACACGTTGCGGTCGCTGATGGACAGCAGGCGGTCGTTGGGGATCACGATGAGGGTATCCACCTCGTCGCGCAGGGCGTCGATGCCTGCCTCGGCCGAACCGGCGCGGCGGCGGCCTTCGAAGGTGAAGGGACGGGTGACCACGCCAATGGTCAGGGCGCCGAGCGAACGTGCGATCCGGGCGACGACGGGTGCGCCGCCGGTGCCTGTGCCGCCGCCCTCACCGGCGGTGACGAAGACCATGTCGGCGCCACGGAGGACTTCCTCGATCTCGTCCGCGTGGTCCTCGGCGGCCTGCTTGCCTACCTCGGGGTTGGCGCCTGCACCGAGGCCACGGGTCAGCTCGCGTCCGACGTCGAGCTTCACGTCGGCGTCGCTCATGAGCAGGGCCTGGGCGTCGGTGTTGATGGCGATGAATTCAACACCCCTGAGGCCGACCTCGATCATGCGGTTGACTGCGTTCACGCCACCGCCGCCGATGCCGACGACTTTGATGACGGCCAAGTAATTCTGCGGAGCTGCCACGTTACGTGTCCCTTGTTCGTGTCTTATTGCGAAAACTGATGGTGAGCTTGAAACCCTCAACCCTAACCCTCCGGTTGAAGGTTAGAGTTATGTCAAGTAACTCTTGTCTGTGACGGTATTTCCTCTGGTTCCGACATTCAATAACCGGGTCCGCGTGTCGGATTAATACCGGGGAAAGAAAGCGCTCAGCGCGTCACGGGGTGCCGGGGCACACTGACATCGTAGACCCTGACCGGGTTCTTGGGGTCGGCCGGAGCCTTGAGGAGGGCGGCCAGGACCTTGGCCTTGAGTTCCTTCTCCGAGGCGTTGCCCCACACGATGGTCTGGCCGTCGACGAGCTTGAGTTCCACGGCATCCACGGACTGTGCGGACGCGTTGGAGAGCTTCGCCAGGACGTCGGCCGGCAGGGCACCCAGCACTGCGGCAGTGGCGCGGAACAGGTCCTGCCCGATCGCACCGGCACCGCCGTCGATGACCGGCAGTGATGCCGTCGCCGGATCGTCGGTGGTGGCCAGCTGCACGCCGTCGACGTCCACCAGCTGGTACTGCTCCCCCTGCTTGACGAGCGCCACAGGCACCCGCTCATGCACGGCAACGGCGAGGGTGGACGGCGGCCGTGCCTCGACGGACACGGATTTGACCTGGACCAGGGAGCCGAGGAGCCCGCGTACGTCGTCGTCGCTGATCTGGGGCAGCGGCTTGCCGCGGAGTGGCTCCAGCACCGTCTGCACCTGGGCGGGCGTGACGAAGTGGGTGCCCGTAACCGAGATGGTCTGCAGGGCCAGGACCGGCGAATAGATGGCGGCTGCCAGCAGCCCCACCACCAGCGCAAGCACTGTTCCGGCAGCTGCCAGGACTTTCTTCCTGCGGCGCCGGCCTTTGGGCTCGGGGAACGCCAGCACCGTTGCCCCGGAAGGTTTCTCCGCCTTCGCCGCCTTGAGCGCCGGCGCCTGGTCCGGGATGCTGCGGGATGCCGTGATTACATCGCCACCCGTGGAGGCGCCCGGCGTCCCGGATGATCGGGGCTCTTTCTCCGCGCTGTCCGCGGGCGCTGCGCCGGGGCGGCCATTCCGCCGGGGCGGGGCGTAGGTGGGACGGCGGGAGCTAGGCACGCAGCGCCTCCACAATCCGCGGGCCGTAGGCCGTGACATCACCGGCGCCGACGGTGAGGACGACGTCCCCGTCCGCGGCGGCCTTTGCCAGGGTTTCGACGGCGTCCGCCCCGCCTGCCAGCCTTCCGCCCGCTGTGAGGTGGTCGGCAATGAGCTGGCTGGTGACGCCCGGAATGGGATCCTCCCTGGCGGGATAGATGTCCAGGACCAGCGCGGTATCGGCAAGGTTGAGGGCGTCTGCGAACTGGACCGCAAACTCCCGGGTGCGGGAAAACAGGTGCGGCTGGAACAGGACGTGGACCTTGTGGCCGCCTGCCACCGAACGCGCGGCAGTGAGGGCGGCACGGACCTCCGTGGGGTGGTGGGCGTAGTCATCAAAGACCCGGACGCCCCGTACCGACCCTTTCAGTTCGAAACGTCGCGAGGCGCCGCGAAGTGGGCCAGGCGGCGGCGGCGCCGCCGGTCCACTCCGAGTTCAAGGGCGACAGCGAAGGCGGCGGCCGCGTTCAGTGCGTTGTGGCGTCCGGGGACCTGCAGTGACAGCCCGTACCTGGCGCCGTGTGCCGACACCGCGACGTGGCCCGGGCCGTCGTCGTGCAGCCGGACGTCCGCAACCTCGCTGGTGCCGTACAGGACCACCCGGGTGTTGCCCCTGGCCCTGGTGCGGTCCGCCAGCGCCAGCGCCCCGGCGTCGTCCGCGCAGGCCACCAGGAGGCCGTCCACCGGCAGCAGCGCCGTGAAGCGGTCGAAGGACTCGTACACGGCTTCGGCCGTGCCGTAGTAGTCAAGGTGGTCGGGCTCCACGTTGGTGACGACGGCGATGCGGGGCCGGTAGTTCAGGAAGGACCCGTCAGATTCGTCGGCCTCGGCCACGAAAATGCCGGACGTGCCGTGCGCGGCGTTGACGCCAAGCGCGGGGATGTTGGCGCCGACCGCAAACGACGGGTCCAGGCCCGCTGCCTGCAGCAGCACGGTGACCATGGACGTGGTGGTCGACTTGCCGTGCGTTCCGGCCACCGTGACCACGGTGTCACCACCCATGGTGGCTGCCAGCGCCTGGGACCGGTGCAGGACGGGCAGGCCCGCCTTGCGGGCTGCCGCCAGTTCGGGATTGTCTTCACGGATTGCCGAACCGGCCACCACCGTCTGCGCGTCCGCCAGGTTGCCGGCGGCGTAACCGACGGCGATGCGCGCACCGGCCGCGGCGAGGTCCGCCATCACGGGCAGGTCCTTGGCGTCGGAGCCGCTGACCGGGACGCCGCGCGCCACCATGATGCGGGCCACGGCGGACATTCCTACTCCCCCAATGCCGATGAAGTGCACCTTGCCAAGGGATTCCAGGCTGGGTGTGTTGTGGGCGTTCATGCAGATACCGCTTCCAGGACAAGACCAGCCATGCGCTGGTCGGCGTTTCGGATGCCGAGCCGGTAGGACTTCTCTTCCATGGCGGCAAGCCGTGCTTTATCGGTGATCAGCGGAACCAGTTCGTGCGCAACCCATTCCGGGGTGAAGTCGCGGTCGGCCACCAGTACTGCGCCACCTGCGGCAACCAGCCCCGCTGCGTTCAGTGCCTGCTCCCCGTTGCCGATGGGCAGGGGCACCAGGACCGCCGGAACTCCGACGGCAGCGACTTCACAGACCGTGGCAGCCCCGGACCGGGCCAGCAGGAGGTCGGCCGCGGCGTAGGCACGTTCCATGCCGTCGACGTACTCCACCTGCCGGTAACCCTCAGCGGCAAGAGGCTGTCCGGTCTGGTCCAGGACGGTTTTTCCGCGGCCGGTGACGTGGAGGGTCTGGATACCGGCCTCCGCAAGAAGGGCCACGGAGGCTGCGATGGTCCGGTTGATGCTCTGTGCGCCGGAGGACCCGCCGGTGACGATCAGGGTGGGCCGGTGGGGATCCAGTCCAAGGGCCTCGCGGGCGGCGGTGCGGGCAGTCTTCCGGTCCAGGCCGGAAATCTCCTTGCGCATGGGCATGCCGACGTGCACCGCATTGCGCAGCGGGGTGCCCTCGAAAGCCACGGCAACCCGGCCTTTGAGGAAGGCCCCCACCCGGTTGGCCAGTCCCGGCCGGGCGTTCGCCTCATGGATCACCAGGGGTATGCCGCGCTTCCGCGCCGCCAGGTACATGGGCGTGCAGACGTATCCGCCTACGCCCACCAGCACGTCGGCCTGCGCCCGGTCCAGGATGGCGCCGGCCTGCCGGACGGCACCGGCGAGCCGGGCCGGCAGGCGAAGCAGGTCCGCGGATGGCCTGCGGGGAAACGGCACCCGGTCGATCGTCGCCAGCTGGACGCCGGCGGCGGGAACCAGCCGGGTTTCCATTCCCGACGGCGTTCCGACCGCCAGGATTGAAGCATCGGGGGCTGCGCTGCGCAGGGCCGCCGCGATGGCGAGCAACGGGCTGATATGGCCGGCTGTTCCGCCACCGGCCAGGACGATGGAAGGTTGTGTCGGAGTCATCTGGGGTTAGGCACGCTTTCTGGAATTCTTTGGTTGGTTCTTGTCCCGCCCCGGCCGGAGCTTGAACTTCAGCATCCGCTTGGGGCGAATGGCAGGAGCCATCTGCTCCCGGGCCAGGGAGAGGACCACCCCCACCGCACACAGCGACATCAGCAGGGCCGAACCGCCGTAGGAGATGAACGGCAGCGGAACACCGATGACGGGCATGAGGCCGGTGACCACGGACATGTTCACGGTGGCCTGGCCCAGCAGCCAGACCATGATGGTGACGGCGAGGACCCGGTGGAACATGTCCTCCTGTGCCACCACCACGCGGTAAATGGCCGCGCCGAGGATGGCGAAGAGGACCAGGACGACGACGGTGCCCACCAGGCCGAGTTCCTCCCCGATGATGGCGAAGATGAAGTCGTTGTGGGCTTCGGGAATCCAGCTGTACTTTTGCCGGCTCTGCCCCAGGCCCACGCCCAGCCAGCCTCCGGATGCCAGGCCATACATGCCGTTGGTGGCCTGGTAGTTGGCGTCAATCCCGTCCGCGCAGGACTGGCCGGTCCACCAGGAGGTGATGCGGCACATGCGGTTTGAACTGGTGACGGCCATGACTGCGGTGCCGGCGGCGGCGATGATGCCCGCGATGCCGAACAGGTAGAGCGGAACGCCGGCGAAGAACAGGGCCGCCGCCATGATCATCATGATGATCATGGCGGTCCCCAGGTCGTTGCCCACCAGGATCAGGACGATGACGATGGCTGCCATGGGTATGGCGGGTACCAGCACGTGCTGCCACTTGCCCAGCAGCTTGCCCTTCCGGGCCAGCACGGTGGCCAGCCAGAGGGCAAGGGCCAGTTTGGCTGCCTCGGAAGGCTGGAACGTGATGCCGCCAAGGTCGATCCAGTTCCGGTTGCCGTTGATCTCGGTGCCCACCACCTGGACCAGGCCCAGGAGCAGGACGGCCACCCCCACGGCGGGCCATGCGAGGCGCTTCAGCCAGACAACGTTGATGCGTGAGAGCACGAACATGGTGAAGATGCCGATCGCGGCGAAGACTCCCTGCTTGAGCGCGTCGCCGTAAGGGGACTTGCCGGCGGCGATTGATTCAACGCTTGAGGCCGAGAGGACCATCATGATGCCGATGGCGGTCAGGGCCAGGGTGGCACCAAGGATGAGGTAGTAGGTGGAGCCGTTCCGGGACTTGCCCGTGCCCTCCAGCGCGGACCAGAACCGGCGGTACAAGGTGCGCAGCTTTGCCCCGGCTGCGGCGGGCCGCCGGATGGCGGTTGAGCCGGGACGGGGTTTGCCACCCGTCGGCTTAACACCCTGCTGCCGGGTGGGCGTGCTGACCATTGTTACTCCTCGCCGGTCTGGGCCTGCCCTTCCACCAGCTCGCGGACAGCGTCGATGAAAGTACCACCACGGTGAGCGTAGGAAGAGAACTGATCCATGGAAGCAGCTGCCGGAGCCATGAGCACGGTATCGCCGGATTTGGCGAGCCGGGCCGCAGACGCAACGGCCCAGGACATCACCTGTTCTCCATTGCCGGGGGTACCGGCAGTGGTGCCGCCGGGCGCCGAAGCAGTCTCCACTCCTTCAGTGTCACCTGCCCCCGGTTCGATCACCGGGACATCGGGCGCGTGTCGCTGGAGGGCTTCCCGGAGGTGGGACGTGTCTGTTCCGATCAGGACCACGGCCTTGAGCCGCGCTGCGTGGTCCCGCACCAGGTCGTCATAGCTCACGCCTTTTGAGAGCCCGCCGGCAATCCAGACCACGTTGCTGAAGGCCGACAGGGATGCCGCCGCGGCGTGGGGATTGGTGGCTTTGGAGTCGTTGACCCATAGGACCCCGTTCATGCGGGCCACAGGCTGGATCCGGTGGTCGCCGGGCACGTAGTCCAGGATGCCCTGGCGCACAGCCTTGGGCTCCACGCCGTAGGCGCGCACCAGGCCGGCGGCGGCAAGGGCGTTGGCCACCATGTGGCGTGGGGCCAGCGGTCCAAGGTCGGCCATGGAGGCGAGTTCGGCTGCGCTGTTCCTGCGTTCTTCGATGAACGCCCGGTCCACCAGCAGCCCTTCCACCACTCCGAGCATGCTGACGGTCGGCGTCAGTGTGGTGAAGGCAACGGCGCGGCAGCCCTCCACCACGTCGGCGTTTTCCACCATGCGTTCGGTTTCCACCTGCTCGGCGTTGTAGATGCAGGCTTTTTGGGTGCGCTCGTAGACCTTCGCCTTGTCGGCCAGGTAGGAATCATAGGAGCCGTGCCAGTCGACATGGTCTTCGGCCACGTTGAGGCAAACGCTGGCAACAGGCGACACCGATTCCGCCCAGTGCAGCTGGAAGCTGGAAAGTTCCACCGCGAAGACGTCGTATTCCACGGGATCCCGAAGGGCATCAAGGATGGGGGTGCCCACGTTGCCCACAGCAATGGCTTTGAGTCCTGCGGCCCGCAGCATCGATTCCGTGAGTCCCACCGTCGTGGTCTTCCCGTTGGTCCCGGTGATCGCCAGCCAGTCGGCAGTCTTACGGCCTTCCCTGATCCGCACGCGCCAGGCGAGTTCGACGTCGCCCCACACCGGGATGTGTGCCCTTGCCGCTGCGGCCAGCAGTGCCTGGTCCGGACGCCAGCCCGGCGAGGTCACGATCAGATCGGGCAGTTCGCCGTCGATCCGCGGGAGGTGGGTCACCGCGTCGGGGCCCAGCAGCACATCGGCGGCGCCGACGATTTTCAGGGTATCGGCGTGTGCGCGCGCGGTGTCGCTGGTGGCAGCATCCACCACCACCACGCGGGCACCGAGCTCGATCAGGGTGTCCGCGGCTGCGAACCCGGAGACGCCGATGCCAGTCACGGCTACGCGCAGGCCGGCCCAGTCGGAGTCCCAGGAGACAAGGTTTGCCAGGCGGGGGGAAACGGTCACAGCAGTACAACCCATTCAGCGTAGAAGATGCCCAGTCCAACGGCGACGAAGAGTCCGCCAAGGATCCAGAACCGGACAACGACGGTCACCTCGGCCCAGCCCTTCAATTCAAAGTGGTGCTGCAGCGGCGCCATTTTGAACACACGTTTGCCGCCGGTTGCCTTGAAGTAGCCCACCTGGATGATGACGGACAGCGTGATGAGCACGAAGAGGCCGCCCACGATGCCCAGCAGCAGTTCAGTGCGGGACAGGATGGCGAATCCGGCCACGGCTCCGCCAATGGCCAACGACCCGGTGTCGCCCATGAAGATCTTCGCCGGCGAGGTGTTCCACCAAAGGAAGCCCACCAGGGCGGCGCTGAGGATGGCCGCCAGGAGTGCCAGGTCCAGCGGATCCCGGACGGAGTAGCAGCCGCTGCCCGCTTGCCGGGGGGAACCGCAGGCCTGGTTGCTCTGCCAGATGCCCATGAGGGTGTAGGCGCCGAAGACCATGATGGCGGCTCCGGCGGCAAGGCCGTCCAGTCCGTCGGTCAGGTTCACGCCGTTGGTGGCGGCGGTGACGATCAGGTTGGACCAGATGACGAACAGGACCGCGCCGAGGACGGTGCCGCCAAAGGCGAGGTCCAGCCAGGGCAGGTCGCGGACCAGGGAAATCTTTGTTGACGCAGGCGTCAGCCCGGCGCTGTTGGGGAAGTTCAATGCCAGGATGGCGAAGACGATGCCGACGGCCGCCTGGAGGATGAGCTTGGCTTTGGCGTTCAGGCCCAGGCTCCGCTGCCGGGAGATCTTGATGAAGTCGTCCAGGAATCCCACCAGGCCCATGCCCACCATGAGGAACAGCAGGATGAGGGCTGAAGCCGAGGGGCCGGGTGAGTCCGGGTTCATCATCAGCATGATGAGGTGGGTGAGTCCGTAACTCAGCAGTACTGCGGCCACCACTACGGTGCCGCCCATGGTGGGCGTCCCGCGCTTGGTGTGGTGGGATGTGGGGCCGTCGTCACGGATGAACTGGCCGTAGCCGCGGTGCACCAGCAGGCGGATGAACAGCGGGGTGCCCACCAGGGCAAAGAGCAGGGCCAGGCCTGCGCCGATCAATAGAGCAATCACAGCAGAGTGCTCCTTTCGTCGGCAGGGGTGGGGGCTGGGGGTAATGCTATCCGATCGCCCAAATGGCGAAGTCCTACGCTGTTGGAGGACTTGAACAGCACCAGGTCGCCCGGCTCGAGTTCTGCGTCCAGGACGTCGTAGGCCTCATCAAGCGTCTCCGCGAAGAGGCATTCATCGCCCCAGGATCCCTCCTGCACGGCGGAGACGTAGAGGGCCCTCGCTTCCCGGCCCACGACCAGCAGCCGTGAGATGTTGAGGCGGACAACCTGGGTGCCGACGGCAGTGTGCTCACGGATGGAGTCCTCGCCGAGTTCCAGCATGGCCCCCAGCACCGCCCAGGTGCGACGTCCCCGGCCAAGGTCGGCCAGGGTGCGAAGGGCGGCCCGCATTGATTCGGGGTTGGCGTTGTAGGCATCGTTGATGATGGTGACGCCGTCGTGCCGCTCGGTACGCTCCATGCGCCAGCGGCTGGCGGCTGCCTGGATGCTCAGTGACTCCGCGATGTGGTCTCCGGGCACGCCTGCAGCCCAGGCCGCCGCGGCGGCTGCCAGGAGGTTTCCCATGTGATGGACTCCGATGAGCCTGCTGCTCACGTGGCGGGGAGCGGCGCCGTCGGGAAGTTGGAGATCGAATTCGGGGCTGCCCCCGGCGTTGGTGTCGGCATTCAGGGCCTGCACCTGGGCGTCCTGGCGGCCTTCCGCGGAAAAACCGAGGACCGTGGCCTGGGTGCGGCTGCGCATGGCCGCGACGCGTTCGTCGTCGAGGTTGATGATGGCCGTTCCCTGGGCGGTAAGGCCTTCAACCATTTCGCCCTTGGCCAGCGCGATGTTCCCGACTCCCCCGAACTCGCCGGCGTGTGCGGTGCCCACTGCCAGGACAACTCCGATGTCCGGCTTGACCATCTCCGCGAGGTAGCGGATGTGGCCAATGCCGGTGGCTCCCATTTCAATGACCAGGTAGCGGGTATCGGTGCCCGCCCGGAAGACCGTGAGCGGGACGCCCACCTCGCCGTTGTAGGAGCCCTGGGGCGCCACGGTGTTGCCCTGCGTTGCCAGGATTCCGGCCAGCAGGTCCTTGGTGGTGGTCTTGCCGGCGGAACCGGTGATGCCCACCACCGTCAGCTGGCTGCCGGCTTCTGCACGGGCGGCACGGATGCGGCGGACGGCTTCGGCGGCGAGGGCTCCCATCGCCAGGACGGCGTCGGGAACCACGATGGAGGGGTAGGCGGTGCCGTCGGGGCCGGGCACTGGGCGCTCGACAAGTGCCAGGACCGCACCGGCAGCGAAAGCTGCGTCAATGAAGTCGTGGCCGTCGGCGTGCTCGCCCGGCTTCGCGACGTAAAGCGAACCCTGGATGGCTTCGCGTGAATCCGTCACCACCGAGAGGGGCGTAATTCCGGGATCGGCGTCCAGGCGCCCGCTGGTGATTTCGGCGATTTCCGCCGCAGTAAATGCAATCATCTCGGTCTAGGACTCTATCCGGTCGTCTTGGAGAACGTTGAATCCCCTGGCTGTCAAGGCGGTGCGCAGTTCAACCCTGTCGTCCAGGGCGAGGTTAACGCCCTTCACTTCCTGCCATACCTCGTGGCCGCGGCCCGCGACGAGAATGCTGTCCTGGGGGCGTGCAAGGGCCACGGCATGCCGGATGGCCTCCTCCCGCGGGAAGACTTCCAGCACGTCGGCGCCCAGGGACTCCGTCTCCAGGGCAACACGTGCCCCGGCCAGCACATCGGCGCGGATCGCTGCCGCGTCCTCGTCGTGCGGGTCGTCGTCGGTAATGATCACGGTGTCTGCGAGCCGGGCCGCGATGGCGCCCATTGCGGGGCGTTTGCCCTGGTCCCGCTGCCCTGTGGCGCCGAAAACGACGATCAGGCGCGAGTCCGGTTCCGGGGACCTGACAGCTTCCAAGGCCCTGGCCAGGGCGTCGGTGTTGTGCGCAAAGTCCACCACGGCAGCAGGCCGGTCGGAGATCAGCTGCATGCGCCCGGGCACGGCGACGGTGAACGGGTCGGCATTGTCCAGGGCCGCCTGCAGGTCAGAGAGTCCGACGCCGGACGCCAGCACCATGAGCACGGCCAGGGCAGCGTTCGCAACGTTGAAGCTGCCGGGCAGTCCGGTGTGGACGTCCAGGACGGCGCCGTCCGGACCCGTGAGGGTGAAGCTGGTCCCGAGGCCACGCGGCGAGGCCGAGGTAACGGTCCAGTCCGCCGGGCCCGAGCCACTGGTGCTGAGCGTGGTGACCGGCACCTGGGCGCTGCTACCAGCCGCCCCCCACTCGTCGTCGACCGTTACTACTGCCCGCCGGGCACGCCCTGGAGTGAAAAGCTCTGCCTTGGTGGCGAAGTACTCCTCCATGGTGTTGTGCAGGTCCAGGTGGTCCTGGGTCAGGTTGGTGAACCCGGCCACGTCGAAGACAAGTCCGTCCACCCGCTGGTAGGAGATGGCATGCGAGGACACTTCCATGGCCGCGGCGTCGAGCCCTCGTTCGTGCATGAGGGCGATGAGGCCGTGGACCTCGGGTGATTCCGGGGTGGTGAGGAGGCTGGGAATCGCCTTCCCGCTTACCAGGATCTCAATGGTCCCGATCAGCCCGGTCTGCCGGCCCAGGGCACGCAGCAGTGAGGTGATGAAGTAGGTGGTGGTGGTCTTCCCGTTGGTACCCGTGACACCGAAAAGCTGCAGCGGGCGGCCGTCAGCTGACTGGCTGCGGTAGATCATGGAAGAGAGGGGTCCCACCTCGTTGCGCGGCTTCGCGACGACGAGCACGGGCACCGGCGTGTCCGCGGACAGGGCAAGCAGGCGTGCACCGGCGTCGTCCGTCAGAACGGCCGCCGCCCCGGCGCCGATGGCGTCCCTGGCAAAGTCAGCGCCGTGCCTGCTGGCGCCCGGCAAAGCCACATACAGGTCGCCGGCCTCCACGGTGCGGGAGTTGAGGGATATGCCTGTGATTTCCACGTCAGCAGCAGGCGCGGGCACCGCTACGCCAAGGGCCTGCCCGACGGCGGCCAGCGGGACGGGCGCAACGGCTTCAGGCCGGAAGCGGCCTGCGCTTTCATCCCGGGCAGTATCGCTGCCGGGCGTGGTGAACTCTGACAAGGGAATCTCCGATGGTGCTAGTGCGTGCCCGGCATGGTTCGGCCCGGGCACTGTGATGCGCTGGATGCTGCTGGTACTTCCGGCCTGGAACAGCCGCTATTTGGCGTACTGGGGCATCCTGTCCGGCGCGCCGGTTGAAGGCTGGACGTTGTAGGTCCGCAGCGTCTGGCTCATAACGGAGCGGAACACCGGTCCGTTGGTGATGCCGTAGATGCTGCCCTTCGGCCGCTGGAGCACCACCTCCACAATAAACCGCGGATCATCCATCGGCGCCATTCCCACGATGGAGGCGGTGTAGCCGCAGTAGCCGGACTTGCCGTCGTCGCAGGGCGATTCGGACGTACCCGTCTTGGCTCCCACCCGGTAGCCGTCGATGCCCGCATCCTTGATTTCGCCCTCGGTGACGGCGCTTTCCAGGATGTCCTGGACCTGCTGGGCCGTGCTGTCCGAGACGACCTGCCGGGACGGCTGCGCCGGGACCTTTTCCTCAGTCCCGTCGGGCGAGATGTACGAGTCGATCAGCCGTGGCTGCAGCATGACGCCGTTGTTCGCGATGCTTTGGTATGCCCGGACCGTCTGGAGCGTGGACTGCGAAACGCCCTGCCCGAACAGGACGGTGTACTGCTGGCGCCCGTCCCACTGGTCCGGGGGCGAGAGGATGCCGGATGCCGTTGCTGGAAGTCCGATGTCCGGTGCCTCGCCAATGCCGAACTTCTTCAACCAGTCGTAACGCTGTTCCTTGCTCAGCCGCTGGACGGCCATCACGGTTCCGGTGTTCATGGAGTAACCGATGATTCCCGCCAGCGTCCGTTCCTCGGTGCCGTGCGTAAACGCGTCGCTGAACGTCTGGCCGTCCACGGTGTAGGTGGGCGGAATGGTGAAGGTATCCAGTGGCTTGGCAAGGCCTTCATCGATCACAGCCGCGGCCGTCATCATCTTCTCCACTGAGCCGGGCTCATACGCTGCGGTCACGGAGCGGACGCCGCGGTCCTTCGCTGCCACCAGCCCGGGGTTGTTGGGATCCGGGGAGTTGGTGTCGGCCAGGGCAAGCAGGTTGCCGGTCTTGGCGTCCATGACGATGATGACGCCCCATTCGGCGCTCAGTTTGTCCGCCTGGCTCTGGATGGCCTGCTGGGCAAAGTACTGCAGGTCAGAGTTGAGGGTGAGTTTGACGTCCTTGCCGTTCTGGGGCGGGGTCAGCTCGTCAAGGCCCACGGGAATGCGGAGCCCGTCCGCGCCGATCTCGAACAGGCGCTTGCCGTCCGTTCCCTTCAGCTTGTCGTCCTGTGTCTGCTCAATGCCGGCCTGCCCGGTGGTCCCGTCCTGGAGGAATCCCACCACTCCCCCTGCGACCGCACCGTTCGGGTAGACGCGCTTGCTGACGCCTTCGGCCACGATGCCCGGAACCTGGAGCTTGGAGATGCGGTCCTCAACATCGGGCTTCACGTCCTTGGCCACGATGTAATACGGCTGCTGCCCGGTGACAGCGTCCCTGACGGCGTTGGTGTCCATGCCGAGGGCCGAGGCGAGTTCGGAGATTGCCTGGTCGCGGCTGACGTCCACCAGCTTTTCGTGGCCGTCGGTTTGCTCCAGCCGCTTGTAGGAGTCGGTTTTAGTGTTGACGCGCTGGTCAACCACGATGTTGTAGCGGATCACACTGTTGGCCAGGACAGTGCCGCGCGAGTCCAGAATGCTGCCCCGCTCCGCCGGCAGGATGGCCGACGTCATCCGGCTGTTCAGTGCCGCTTCCGCCATGCCGCCGACGTCCAGCCCCTGGACCAGGAACAGCTTCCCACCCACCACGAGCAGGAGTGTGAGCATGATGCCCAGCCCCAGCCGCAAGCGCTTCGTGGCGTTGGGTACCTTGCTTTTTCCTGCCGTGCCGGTCGTCTTCGCCACCGTGTATTTCCTTGCTGCTCGACGCTGCTGCCTTACCTGCCTGCCGCCTACTGTCCGGGGACCTTTTGCTGCGGCGCCGGGACGGAGCCGCCGTGAAGTTCGGGGGTTCGCCGCAGCTGCTGCGGCCTGCGCTGCTGCAGCCGCCTGGGCTGCGGCTGCCTGGGCGGCATCGGCGGAGGGAGCCGCGTTGTCGGCGGCCGGCCCGGCGGCCTTGTCACTGGTTGCCCCCTTGGCATCCGCGCTCTTCGCCGGCGGCACGATCAGCTGCCCTGCCACGGCAGGCGACGGGATGACTGCTCCTGTTGCCGCGCCCTTGACGGCGGGGGTGGCCTTTCCTGTTACTGACAGAGTTGACAGGTCGATCTGGCCCTTTACGGTCGATGCCACCATGCCCAGCTCGGTGGCCTTGGCCGCGAGGTTCTGCGGGGCCTCGTAGCTCTGCACCTGCTGGGTGAGGTCCTGGTTTGCCTTGGTCAGCGAGCTCTGCTTGGCACGCAGCTCCACCAGCTGGTACTGCGCGGTGGACACCGAGATGTTCAGGACCAGCACCGCAACCAGCGCCACTGCGAGTATCGCAAAGCACAGCACAACGAAAGGGGCACGCCGCTTCCGCGGGGCGGAGCGGACCACGGAGAGCGGTGTGCGCGCTTTTTGTCCCCCGCCAGGTTTACCTGCAGGCCTGGTATCGGGCGCCGAGCTGCCGGAAACAACGGGAAAGTCCTTGACGGCGGCGGTGCTCATGCAGCTCTCCTGGCTCTGATTCGTTCTGCCGCGCGGAGCCTGGCGGAGGCGGCGCGCGGGTTTTCAGCGATTTCGACGGCGGTGGGCACCTCAGTGCCTTTGGTCAGGGTCTTGAGTTCGGGCTTGTGCTCTTCCAGCTCCACCGGGAAACCAAGGGGAGCCGAAGACTTGGAGCGGGACTGGAAAACACCTTTGACGATCTTGTCCTCCAGTGAGTGGTAGGACATGACCACGATGCGGCCGCCGAGGGCCAGTGAATCGACGGCGGCGGGAACTGCCCGTTCCAGGACGTCGAGCTCTTCATTGACCTCGATCCGCAAAGCCTGGAAGGTCCGTTTGGCGGGATGTCCACCGGACTTCGCAGCGGACGCCGGAACCACGGAACGGATCTGCTCCACCAGTTCGCCTGTGGTGGTGAAGGGCTTGGCCGCCCGCGCTGTGACGATCCTGTTGGCGATCCGCCCGGCGAACTTTTCCTCTCCCCACTTGCGGATGATCCGGACAAGGTCCTCTTCGCTGTACGTATTGACTACGTCCGCGGCGGTTTGGCCCCGGCTGGTATCCATGCGCATGTCCAGCGGCGCGTCGAAAGAGTAGGCGAATCCGCGTTCACGCTCGTCCAGCTGCAGCGACGAGACGCCCAGGTCCATGAGGATTCCGTGGGCTTCGGCCACACCGAGGTCTGCCAGGACGTCCTGGATCTCGTCGTACACGGCGTGTACCAGGTCAGTCCGGGCGGCGAACGGAGCAAGCCGTTCCCCAGCGAGGGCCAGCGCTTCCTCGTCCCGGTCGATGCCGATGAGGTGGAGGTCGGGAAACCTCTGCAGCATGGCCTCGGAGTGTCCGCCCATGCCCAGGGTGGTGTCGACGGCAACGGGGGTCTCGCCACGCAGCCTTGCCGCTTCGAATCCCGGTGCCAACAAATTGATGCACCGGTCGCGAAGGACCGGCACATGGCGTTCGGACGTGGGCTTGGGTTGATCGGTCATGCCTGGTCCTTTCCCGCCGTCGTTGTCCCCTTGATGCTTCTGGGATCAGATCTCCATCCGCGCCTACCGTTCCGCCCGCCTGGCTCCGGGGAAGGTGAGCCAGGTTGGCAGCCGATGGGCCGGCTGGAGATCTCATCCAAGAAACCCCTGCCACCCCGTTCCGGAATTCAGAGAATGCCCGGAATGGGATCGTCGGTTTCGGAAAAGGCCGTCTCCTTCTCCGCGAGGTATTCATTCCAAGCCTGGGCGTCCCAGATCTCGGCGCGGGTTCCGGCGCCGATGACGGCAAGTTCCCTTCCGAGTCCTGCATACTCCCGGAGCGCCGGTGGAATGGTCACGCGCCCCTGCTTGTCAGGTACCTCGTCAGAGGCTCCAGAGAGAAAGACGCGGATGTAGTCACGTGCCTGCTTGGAGGAGATTGGAGCCTCCCGCATCTGCTCGTGGACCCGCGCAAATTCCTTCTCGCTGAAGACGTAGATGCAACGCTCCTGGCCCCTTGTGAGCACCAGGCCGCTGGCAAGCTCCTCGCGGAACTTAGCGGGGAGAATGATCCGTCCCTTTTCGTCCAGACGCGGCGAGTGAGTGCCCAGAAACACTGGCCCACCGCCTGTCCGCCGTCAGGAACTGCACATCCCCTATGTTGCAACCACCCTCTTATGTCCTCCACATTACTCCACTTTCCACCACAGTCAACGCAAAACGGCCCGGCGCGGGGCCCAAATATGGGAAAAGTCCCTTGAAATGCCGCGGATTGGATGCCGTGGTGGGAAGTGGAGGAAATTTCGCACCCGCGCCCGTCGCCTGAATTCCCTCGGCCGAAGGGAGCCCGGAATTTGCGGCAAATTGCCGATTAAATACGAAAAGACCCGCCGGAGCGGGTCTTTTCCTGCGGCCCCCTGTTGCGGGGGGAGCGAAATGGAGGAGCCTGGAGCCGGATGGCGGCCGGGCTTCCGTGGTGCCTAGGGTTCACCCCTGCGGCGCTCGTCCCACCGCTCTTCAAGGCTGCTCATAAACGAACTCCTTTGCTTGCCGGGCTTTCCCCCGCCGGCCTTGGACCCGGCTTTGCCACGGGAGCTGCGCATGGTGGCGAAGTAAACGCCGCCGCCCATGACCACGAAGCCCAGCACTCCCACAAAGATGTTCTGGAGGGTGACCCCGACCAGAAGCAGGAAGACGCCGGCCAGCGCGCCGAGAACCCCAATGACCACATGCCTGGTGGACCATGAACGCCCCGGGTCCGAACCCATAGAGTTCGCAAATTTCGGGTCGTCCTCGTGAAGCTGCTTTTCAAGCTGCTCAAGCAGCTTCTGTTCGTGCTCCGACAGCGGCATCACGACCTCCTTTTGTAGGCCAACGTCCGGGCTGATCCCAGCCATAACTTCTACTCGGATGAACGCGTGCTGCTGCTGGAAAGTTCCCGCTTGGCCAGCCATTGCCAAAACGGAAACCCAGCATGCAGTCGCGGGAGCGGAAGCATGTCCAAGAGGGTCCGGCAGTAAGTCCATTCACTCGAAACTATGTACCTCTAAGGATAGATTGTTGAGGGCTGATCTGAAAGACGGCAATGACTTCGGCGGACCCCGTCAGGCGGGCCGTTGCGTGCTGTCCCCCGGCCGGTTTTCCGGCTCCATCAGGCGGGCAGGAAGGACCGATTTGTTGCCGAATTTGCGCGCTACCTCGTCCAGTGCCTGCTCGGCCGCGCGCCAGTTGTCATCCCTGCGGTCAATGCTCAGCTGGAGCGAGGTCCGGGCCGCTTCCTCAAGCTGCTCGGCCCTGACCCCCACCAGCCGGACGGCCATGGCCCTGGTACCGACCGACTCCAGGAGCTGGAGTGCCACCGCATAGATCAATTGGGCGCTGTCCACCGGTGTCTGGACGGTTCTGCTGCGGGTAATCGTGGAAAAGTCGGCGAACCGCAGCTTCAGTGCCACGGTCCGGGCCACCATCCCGGAACTCCGCAGACGGCCCGCGGTCCGGTGCGAAAGCCGCAGCAGTTCCCGCCGGAGGAGGGCGTCGTCGTCGGTATCCGTGGCAAAGGTCTCTTCCGCTCCGATGCTCTTTTCCAGCCGCACCGGCGTGACCGGACGGGGATCGATGCCCCAGGCGAGCTGGTGAACGTGCTCCCCCGTCGCGCCCAGGACCTTCTTCAGCGACGACACCGGGGTTGCGGCGACGTCCGCCACGGTGCTGATTCCCATCTTTGCCAGGACCTCTTTGGTCTTGGCGCCCACACCCCAGAGCGCACCCACGGGCAAACTGTGCAGATAAGGCACGGTCTGGTCCGGTCCAATGAGCAGCAGGCCGTCGGGCTTGCACCGGGTGGACGCGATCTTGGCAACGAACTTGGTCTCGGCAATCCCTACCGATGCGGTGATGCCGAGTTCCGCTGCGACCCGGCGCCGGATCAGCTCGCCAATTCCCCTGGGCGGCCCCAGCCGCCGCAGGGCTCCTGTAACGTCCAGGAAGGCTTCATCCACACTGAGCGGCTCCACGAGTCCCGTGATGGATTCAAAGATGGCCATCAGCTGCCCGGACACCTCGTAGTAGAGCTTGTGCCGGGGTTCGATCACTACTGCCTGCGGACACATCCGCATGGCCACGGCCATGGGCATTGCGGATTTGACGCCAAACGCCCGGGCCTCGTAGGACCCCGAGAGAACCACGGAACGCTCCCCCGGGAAGCCGACGATGACGGGCTTGCCGCGAAGTTCGGGGCGCGTGCGCAACTCCACGGAGACAAAGAAAGCGTCCATGTCTACGTGCATGATGCACGTGCGCCGCCGGCCCGGAAGGCGCGCGGCGGATGCCTGGTTCATACCTGCGGGCCCCACGGCTGCCATCCTATCGGTTTGTGCGGGCTGTCCTGGTTTGTCGGGAGAGCACCGCAGGCTGGCTAAACTGGAGGCTGGTTCCGCCCACAACACCAGGAGGAAAGTCTTCGTGACGGCTATTGGATACTTCAAGCCGGCTGGCCTGGCCGCGCTTGCCGCCGCTGGAGCGCTGGTCCTGGCTGCCTGCAGCCAGACACCGTCCGGACAAGCCGAGCCATCCCAGTCCGCTTCCGTTGCCGCCACTCAGTCCTCCCTGACAGCCTCGCCGAGCCCCTCGGCGTCGCCCAATACCTCGGCAACCGTTGGCGCCGTAGTGGAAGGCTTTCCGCAGCAGCTCCTCCCGCTGATGACCGGTGCCACGGTGGTGTCAAGCAGCTTCGACAAGGCGTCTTCGCCTTCCACAGCGGCACTCGTGGGAACCGTCAAAGCCCCCACCGCCTCCGTCATCGACTTCTACAGCAAGGCCCTGGAGGGCCAGGGTTTCAAGGCCGTTCCCGGCGACAACGTAGGCGGGGTGGCCTCTAAAGATTTCGTCCGCGGTGACAACGAGACTGTTAATCTCTCCGTCGTTGAGGCTGCCGGCGTCTCCACTTTCACCATCGGTGCCAACGTGGCTGCTGAGTCGGTAAAGTGACCGCCGCGGAGCAGTTGAGGAATGAACAGGCCGACTTTGTAGCAGGGGTGGCCGGTGAGCTCACAGGCTTCCTGACGGCGCGCCAGTCCGTCATGTCCGGCATCTCCCCTGACATCGAACCCATCATGGGGTCGATCTCCAATTTGGTCACCGGCGGCAAGCGCCTCCGTGCGCTGATGTGCTACTGGGGCTGGCGGGGCGCAGGCGGCGAGGCAGGGGCCAGCCAGGTCGTCACGGCCGGTGCCGCACTTGAACTGTTCCAGGCGGCCGCCCTGATCCACGATGACATCATCGACCGTTCGGATACGCGGCGGGGCGGTCCCAGCGTGCACCGCCGCTTCAGCCAGCTCCACACCGCGCAGGGCTGGGCACTGGACAGCGAACGGTTTGGCCAGGCCGCTGCCATCCTTGCGGGCGACCTTTGCCTCTCCTTCAGCGAAGAGGCGTTCACTGACATCGGCGAACGGGCTGCGTCGGGCAGCCGGGCCAGGCTCATCTTCAACCTCATGCGGGCAGAGGTCATGGCTGGCCAGTACCTTGACATCCTGGAAGAAGTAGCGGGCCCCGTCCGGGACCGGGCCGGCGCCGTCGGCAGGGCTCAGTCGATCATCCGGTTCAAGAGTGCCAAGTACTCCACCGAACACCCCCTGGCCCTGGGCGGGGCCTTGGCCGGAGCCACCAATGAATTGCTCCGGGGTTACTCGGCATTTGCCCTTCCGCTGGGCGAAGCGTTCCAGCTCCGCGATGACGTCCTGGGCGTCTTTGGTGATCCGCTGACCACCGGGAAGCCACGACGACCTGCGCGAAGGAAAGCGGACAGTTTTGGTGGCACTCGCCCTGGACCAGGCGTCGCCGGAAGAGTCGGCATTCATCGATGCCAGCCTGGGCAGCCCGGATCTTTCAGACGCTGACATCCTGGAGATCCGGCGGATCATCGAGGACTCAGGAGCGCTCCAGGCCACCGAAGTCCTCATCAATGAATTCGGCTCGGCAGCCTTCGATGCCCTTGACGGGCTTGAACTGGAAGAGTTACCCAAAACCGCCCTCCGGAGGCTGGCCGAAGCGACGGTCAGCCGAGCCTCCTGAAGCGGGCTGTTACCAGGCCAGGGTCTGGGCCCTGCGCCTGATTTCCGTCTTGCGGCCCTCACGCAGGGCGTCGATGGGGCGGCCACGCAGTGACTCGTCTTCGGTAAACAGCCACACAATAAGGTCCTCGTCTGAATAGTCGGCGTCCGCCAGCACCACGATGGTTCCCTTTAGGCTGTCCACTACCTGGCCGTCCTGAATGAACTCCGCGGGTACCGAGCGGATTTTCCGGTCCCCCACGCGCAAAGCCGCCAGGGAACGCTCGTCAATAAGGCTGTGCACCTTGGTGATTGAAACATCCAACAAACGGGCGACGTCGGGCAGCGGCAACCACTGGCCCACCAAGTTTTCTACATTACTCACGGATCAAGGTTGCCACGCCGCCCACCCCGGCGCCTAGTCGGCGCATTTCATTCCACCCCTGGCCTGCGGACACTCCCAAAAAGAAGCCATTACCGAATTCCCGAAATTCTTGTGCTATCCGCAAATTCATGAGAGATTCACACACATCACAGTTGTAACACTAATAACTTGAGCCACAGTAGTATCAAGATTGACAGCGGCATCCCCGTCCGCGTCCGCACCCGCAGTTGAGAAGAGGATTCTTTCCGATGACGATGTCCCGCTCGCCCAAGCAGCCCCCCAAGCCGAGTCTGCCGATGATTGCCGCCACCACTGCGGCGCTGCCAGCGGTCGTATTGTCATCTTTGGCCCTCGCCCAGCCGGCGGCCGCCCAGCAGCCCGTCCGGAACATTCCCAGCAGCCTTGCAGCAGCAATGAAGGCCCAGGCTGCAGCGAAAGCGGCAGGCACCGTAATCCCCGCTGCGGTCGTCTCCACCACCATTCCCGCAGCCTTCCAGCCCGCACAGCCGGCAGCACCCGCGGAGTACACGATCGTCCGTGGTGATACCGTCAGCGGGATCGACGGCCGGTTCGGCCTGAACACCGGGGACATCCTGAAGCTGAACAACCTGCAGGCCAACACGATCATCTACCCGGGCCAGAAGCTCAAGCTGTCCGGTTCCGCGGAGCCTGCGGCTCCTGCACCCGCCGCTGCTCCCGCAGCTCCGGCTCCCGCAGCCCCGGCGCCCGCGGGCGGCGCGACCTACACGGTAAAGCCCGGCGACACCCTTGGTGCCATCGCTGCCAGGCACAACGTGTCCCTCTCGGACGTCTTCGCCTGGAACAACCTCTCCATGCGCTCCATCATCTACCCGGGACAGAAGGTCAAAGTGGGCGGCGGCGATTCCGCACCCGCCCCCGCAGCCCCTGCTCCCGCCGCACCTGCACCTGCACCTGCACCCCTGGCAAACACCGCGGCACCGGCAACGGGCTCGTACACCATCAAGGCCGGCGACACGCTCTCCGCCATCGCGTCCCGCCACGGCGTCAAGCTGTCGGACCTGCTCGCCGCGAACAAGCTGGGTATGACCACGGTCATCTACCCGGGCAGCAAGCTGGTGATTCCCGGCGCCTCCGGCCAGGCAGCACAGCCCGCAGCAGCACCCCAGCCTGCAGCCGCTCCCCTGGTGCCCAGTTCCTTCCTGGGGTTCAGCTACCCGGCCGCTGTTGTCAGCTCCGCCAATGAAAACAAGGCCCTGCTGAATGCCTCGCCCGTTCCCTCGCGGGACGAAATGAAGAACATCGTTGCGGACACGGCACGCCGCATGGGGGTGGACCCCTCCCTGGCTTTGGCTTTCGCCTTCCAGGAATCCGGCTTCAACCAGCGAGCCGTGTCGCCCGCCAACGCGATCGGCACCATGCAGGTCATTCCGAGCTCCGGGCAGTGGGCCTCGGACCTGGTTGGACGGAAGCTGAACCTGCTGGACCCGTACGACAACGCCACGGCCGGGGTGGCCATCATCCGGCAGCTGCTGGCCACCAGCAAGGACCAGGACACCGCCATCGCCGGTTACTACCAGGGCCAGTACTCGGTGAGCAAGTACGGTATGTACGACGACACCAAGGCGTACCTGGCGGCCATCAAGGCGCACCAGAAGAACTTCAGCTGAGCTCCGGCCGCTGGCCAATTTCTTGTTTGCGGGTCCGAACCGTTACCGGTTCGGACCCGTTTTCATTTCAGACGCGTTTTGCTGCGGGATTAGGATCGTAAGGTGCAGGAACACGTGTCAGACCCAGTTGTAGGGACGCTGGTGGACAACCGCTATGCCGTCACTTCCAGGATCGCCCGTGGCGGGATGTCCACCGTCTACCTGGCCGTGGACCAAAGACTGGACCGTGAGGTGGCCCTCAAGGTGCTGCATCCCCACCTCGCAGCCGATGAAAACTTCCTGGGGAGGCTGGGCCGTGAGGCCAAGGCCGCCGCCCGCCTGTCCCATCCGCACGTGGTGGGTGTTTTGGACCAGGGCAACGACGGCAACACCGCCTACCTCGTCATGGAATACATCAAGGGCCACACGCTCAGGGACGTCCTCCGGGACCGTGGTGCCCTGCCACCCCGGCTGGCGCTGGCACTGATTGATCCAGTGGTGGAGGGGCTGGGGGCGGCACACGCAGCCGGTTTCATCCACCGCGACGTGAAGCCGGAAAACGTCCTGATCGCCGACGACGGCCGGATCAAGATCGGCGACTTTGGCCTCGCCCGTGCCGTGACCAGCTCAACCAGCACCGGCGCCCTGATCGGGACCGTGGCCTACATCTCGCCGGAGCTGGTCCTCGGCAAGCCGGCGGATGCGCGCAGCGACGTCTACTCGGTGGGCATCATGCTGTATGAAATGCTGACCGGGCGGCAGCCGTTCGAGGGCGAAGTACCCATCCAGGTGGCCTACCAGCACGTCAACGGGGTGGTCGGGCCGCCGTCGGACCTGGTCCCCCGGCTGGCCGGCGAAGTGGATGAACTGGTGCAGTGGTGCACAGCCAACGATCCCGAGAACCGGCCGGTGGACGGCAACGCGCTGCTCCAGGAGCTGCGCCACATCCGGACCAACCTCACCGATGCGGAGCTGGACCTGCAGCCGCGGCAGCAGCGGCCGCTGCGGCCCAGCACCAGACCGAGGTCCTGGGCCGCGCCAGCAATCCGACGACGCTGATGCCTCCTTCCCGGCCAACGGCACCGGCCTACCCGCCGGGGCAATACCCGAAAGCCCACTACCCGGTGCCGCAGGACAATCCGGCAGGCGGAGCCCCAACGGAGCACGTGGCCTACCATCAGCGGCCCGGACTTACGCTGCCCGACGACGACGATGCGGACAGCGGTTGGTCTCCCCCGCCGCCGCGGCTGGGCAAGCGGGCGCAGCGGAAAGCGGACCGGGAAAGCGAGAAGCTCCGCGCGCTGGCCGCCGCCACTCCGGTGCGTACCCTGCGGGAGGGAAATCCGCGCCGACGCGGCTTCATATGGGTGGTGGTCCTCATCCTCGCGGCCCTGCTGGCGACGGGCGCGGGCTGGTTCTTCGGCATGGGTCCCGGTGCCGCCGCTGCCGTGCCTGCAGTGGCCAACAAGACAGTGGCACAGGCCCAGCAACTGCTCAACGGGGTGGGCTTCCGCTCCACTACGAGCGACGTCTTCGACGACGACGTGCCCACCGGACTCGTAGTGGGCAGCGAGCCCGCCGCGGGGACAGAAATCCGGAAGTTCCAGCCCGTCTCATTGCTGGTGTCAAAGGGGCCGCAGCTCTTCCCGTTGCCACCACTCACCGGCAGGAGTCTGGACGCAGCAAAGAGCGACCTGAACGCGGCGGAGATGGCGCTGGGGACGGTCACCGAGAAATTCGATGAGGAAGCAGCCGCCGGTACCGTCCTGTCCCAGGATCCCGCTGCCGGTACCCCTGCCCGGCACGGTACTCCCGTAGGACTGACGGTGTCCAAGGGACCGCAGCCCATTGCCGTTCCGTCGGTCGTGGGAAAGCCCGAGGACGACGCCGTCGCTGCGGTTGAGGCAGCAGGCCTCACTGCCGAGGTAGCCCCCGACGAGGTGTTCGACCGGAACGTTCCAGAGGGCGCGGTCGTCAGCCAGTCCCCGGCCAACGGGACGCTGACCAGGGGCGGCACGGTGACCCTGACCATTTCCAAGGGCCCGAAGATGGTGTCGGTCCCCAGCTTCATCGGCAAGCAGGCATCGGAGGCGCGCAAGGCGCTCGAGGCCCTGGGCTTCCAGGTCCGGGTGAACAACATCCTGGGCGGCTTCTTCGGCACCGTGCGGGACCAGTCGCCTGTAGACCGGGAGGTCCCGGAAGGCTCCGTCGTCACCATCACGGTGGTGTAGTCCAGATGGGCAGGCATGAGCCTGCCCACCCGGAACCGTGTGGCTTCGTTCCTAGTGCTTGGCGAGCGCGCCGGCCACCAGGAAGGCCATTTCGAGTGACTGCATGTGGTTCAGGCGGGGATCGCAGACAGACTCGTAGCGGTCCAGGAACGCATCCTGGTCGATCGGGTCGGCGCCGCCCAGGCATTCGGCGACGTCGTCGCCCGTCATCTCCACGTGCAGGCCGCCCGGTACCGTCCCCAGTCCGTGGTGCACCTCGAAGAACCCGCGCACTTCGTCGATGACGTCGTCGAAGTTCCGCGTCTTGTACCCGTTGGGCGAGGTGACGGTGTTGCCGTGCATGGGGTCGGTGACCCACAGGACCTGCGCCCCGGAGGCGGTGACCTTCTCGACGACGGTAAGCAGCTTTTCGCGGATGTTGCCGGCGCCCATGCGCGTGATGAAGGTGAGGCGGCCGGGCTCGCGGTCCGGGTCGAGCTTGTCAATCAGGCGCAGTGCGTCATCACCGGTGGTGGACGGGCCCAGCTTCACGCCAATGGGGTTGCGTACCCGCGAGAGGAAGTCGACGTGGGCATGGTCCAGTTCCCGGGTACGCTCGCCGATCCACAGGAAGTGTGCCGAGGTGTCGTACGGGAAGCCGGTGCGGGAGTCGATACGGGTCAGCGCACGTTCGTAATCCAGCAGCAGCGCCTCATGGCTTGCGAAGAACTCCACCCGCTTAAGGGCTTCGAAGTCGGCGCCGCAGGAGTCCATGAACTTGATGGCACGGTCAATGTCGCGGGCCAGTGATTCGTAACGGGCGTGGGCCGGGTTCTCGGTGAACCCCTTGTTCCACTGGTGCACGGAGCGCAGGTCCGCGAAACCGCCCTGCGTGAAGGCGCGGATGAGGTTAAGGGTGGAGGCCGACGTGTGGTAGGCCCGCAGCATGCGCGCGGCGTCGTGGCCGCGCGACTCGGGGGTGAAGTCGTACCCGTTGACGATGTCGCCGCGGTAGGCGGGCAGGGTCACACCGTCACGTGTTTCGTCATTGGAGGAGCGCGGCTTGGCGAACTGGCCCGCCATGCGGCCCATCTTGATGACCGGCATCGCGGCCCCGTAGGTGAGCACCACGGCCATCTGGAGGATGGTTTTGACACGGGCACTGATCTTGTCCGCCGTGGCAGCCTCGAAGGTCTCGGCGCAGTCGCCACCCTGCAGCAGGAACGCCTTGCCCTGGGCAGCGGCAGCCAGCCGCTCGCGAAGGACGTCCACTTCGCCTGCAAACACCAGCGGCGGCAGGACCGACAGTTCCTTCACTGAGGCCTCGAAGACATCCCGGTCCTGCCAGCTGGGCTGCTGGGAGATGGGAAGGTCCCGCCAGTGGTCCAGTCCGGGATAGTTGGCCGCTCCGCTCTGGGCGGTGCTGGACAGAGAAAAGGCTGGTTTTGCAGATAGCTCAGTCACCCTCTAAGACTAGCGGCAGGGCGGCAGCGCCGGGCACCGGACCGTCACGCTGCCCGCTGCCCCCGTCACAACTGCGGTGGGACCCCCGGAAGGTTCTGCTATCCCGTGGCCTTTGTGCCGGCGTCGTCCTCCACACCGGGGTGGGCCGGCGCCGGGTCGGCCCCGGAGTCCGGGACGAATCCGTCTCCGGAGGGTGCCGGGGCGGCAAGGGGTTCCGCGGCGGCCTGCGGTTCGTCCGGCTTCCCGGCAAGCCGAAGCTTCACCACGGCCGCGTACTCGTCCACGTATTCCTGTCCGGAGAGGCGCATCAGCCGGGCCATGATGTCGTCGGTGACCTTGCGCTGGACAATCCTGTCGTCTGCCTGGTCCCGGTACTCGCTGAAGTCCAGCGGTTCGCCGAAGATCATGCCGATCCTGCGGATGTTGGGCAGCCGCTTGCCGATGGGCTGGACCTTGTCGGTGCCGATCATGGCAACGGGGATCACGGGGACCCCGGCCTGGAGCGCCAGTCGTGCCACGCCTACCTTGCCGCGGTACAACCGTCCGTCGGGGCTTCGTGTGCCCTCCGGGTAGATGCCCAGCAGTCCGCCGGCGTTGAGTACTTCCATCCCTGCGTTCAGGGACGCGGCAGAGGCAGCGCCCCCGGAGCGGTCCATGGGCAGTTGGTTGGTGAGGCGGAAGAACGCGGCCGTGAGCCTGCCCTTGATGCCGGTTCCCGTGAAGTACTCCGACTTGGCCAGGAAGACCACGGGCCGCCGCACCATGAGCGGCATGAAAATGGAGTCGGAGAACGACAGATGGTTGGAGGCGATGATGGCGGCCCCCTGCGCCGGAATGTTGTCCAGGCCCTTGACCCATGGCCTGAAGAGCAGCTTGATCACCGGACCGAGGAAGATCCTTTTCATGACCCAATAGAACACGTGGTGAACCTCTCCGGAAGGCAGCCCCAGGCCCTGCGTCGGCCCTGGCCAGCGATTCAATGCAACCCTACTCTAGTGAGATTTGGCTGGAACAGTGACACGATGGAGTCATGACTGAAAGCAGCCCCCCGTCCCGTCCGGCCGCTTTCAGTTATCCGGGCCACGGCGCCAACGCCCGCACCGGGGTGGCCATTTGCCACGGTTTCACGGGCAGTCCCTTGAGCGTCCTGCCGTGGGCGCAGCACCTCGCGGACCTGGGATACGCCGTCTCCGTCCCGCTTCTGCCGGGGCACGGAACAGACTGGCGCCAGCTCGCGCTGACCGGCTGGCAGGACTGGTACCGCAGCTACGAAAAGACCCTCCTCGATCTGGCGGCCCGGACGGATTCCTGTTTTACGGCGGGCCTGTCGATGGGAGGTGCGATTGCCCTCCTCGCAGCCTCGCGCCACCAGGTGGCAGGGGTGAGCGTGGTTAACCCGGGCCTCAGCTTCTATGACCGCCGGGTACGGATCATCGGCCTCCTCAAATACTTCCAGCGGACCACGGTCCCCATCCAGGAGGAGCAGACCGGGGCGCCGGCGACGAACGATGGCGATTACTCCCTGACGCCGCTGGCGGCAGTGCATGAGCTCAAGAAACTGTTCGGTGCAACTGTGCGGGCGCTGCCCGGTGTCGACGCCCCGGTCCAGGTCTTCAAGTCGCGTACCGACGCCGTGGTCCCGCCCACGTCGCTGGCCCTGCTGCGGAAGGGGTTGGGCTCGAACCTCACCGACGTGGTGGACCTTGCCGGCAGCGGCCATGTGGCTACTCTGGACGTTGACGCGCCCGCGATCTTCGCCAGGTCCGGAGAGTTCGTCGCCGCCCACGCCCGCCGTACCAGTCCCTTGGAGACGCCATGACCTCCGGCCCGGACCACAGCCCGTTCACCAGCCCCTTCAGCGGCGAAGGCTCCCGCACGGGGGTGGTCCTGTCCCACGGCTTCACGGGAAGCCCCCATGGCCTGCGCGCCTGGGCCACGGCGTTCGCCGCAGCCGGTTTCGCCGTCCGCATGCCGCTGCTGCCCGGCCACGGGACCACGTGGCAGGATCTGGCCCGCACCCGCTGGCAGCAGTGGCACGGTGCCCTGGATGACGCCTTCCTGGAGCTGGACGCCGAGTGCGACCAAGTCTTCGCAGCCGGCCTCAGCATGGGCGGGGCCCTGGCCCTGCGAATTGCGGCCACCCGGCCCGTCGCGGGGGTGATCCTGGTTAACCCCGGCCTGGTGATTGACGATCCCCGGGCGCCCTTGGCGGGAATCCTGAAGCTGGTGCTCAAAAGCACCCCGTCCATCGGCAATGACATCCTGAAGGCAGGGATGGATGAGGGTGCTTATGCGCGCACGCCCGTGGCCGCTGCCCACGAACTGAACAAGATGTTCAGGGACACCGTCCGGCTCCTGCCACGGGTCACCGCACCCGTGCAGGTCTACCGCTCCACCGTGGACCACGTGGTGTCGGATGCCAGCATGAACGCCCTCCGGCGCGGACTGACACACGCTCCGCTGGAAGTGGTGCGGCTGGAGAACAGCTACCACGTCGCAACCCTGGACAACGACGCCGACCGCATCTTCGAGGGGTCTGTAGATTTCATCCGGCGAGTCCTGCAGGATGAGCAGGCCGGCCCGGCGCGGCCGGGACAGGAGGTCCGCAGTGAACAGGCCTGACTCCGACCAGCCGGACCAGGGCGCCAACCAGGACGACGCCGTCTGGCTGGACCTGGTGGCAAGGCTGGAATCGGACACCGTCGCGGTTCGCCCCGATTCCCCCGCCCCCGGGGAACACTTGCCCACCGGTCCGGTGGCTGCTGCGCCGGAACCCCCCGCGCAACCCACGTTCCGCGACTTCGATCCCCTGGGACTGGCGGGAAGTCCGCCCGCCGAAATGTCCGCGGCCGAACGCCAGGCGCGGCCCGGGAATGGCGCGGACGGGTCCGGCGAGGGTCCCAGGGACTATGACGTGGACGACGACGGCGAAGAGTTCGTGCCGGAGGAACCACCCAGCCTGGCCGGCACCGACCCCCTGACCATGCTCGCCTGGCTCGGAGCCGTCGGCGGACCCGTCGCACTGCTGCTGTCAGCCATGTTCTGGCGGTCAGCACCCCTGCTGGCCATCGTGGGCATAGTTGCGGTGTTCGTGCTGGCCACGGTGTACCTGATCATGAAGCTGCCCGAGGAAAAGAACGGCGACGACGACGGCGCCAGGGTCTAGCTCCCCGCCAGCCGGCCCGCCGTCGTCGTCAACTGCGGACGCGGCTGCTGACGCGGGAAAGGTCGGCCGCTCCAATGAGCCCCGCGTTGGGGCCCAGGGCCGCCAACTCGATCCCTGCGGCCGGGCGGAATCCGCGCCCCGTCAGGTTCCGCGCGAAGGCCTTGCGGGCCGGTTCCACCAGCAGGTCACCCGCTGAGCACAGGCCGCCGCCAATGACGAACAGCCCCGGGTCCAGGGCCGCTGCCAGGTTGGCCAGCCCGAGGCCCAGCCATTCGCCGACCTCCTCGATCAGCTCCCGCGAAGCGGGTCGCTACCAGCGCCAGTTCGGTCACGATGGCTCCGGTGATTGCTTCAGGGTGTCCCCCCACGGCTGCCAGCAGGTCCTGGGCCATCGGTGAGTTGGACCGGGCCAGGAGCCTGGCTTCCCGTCCCAGGGCGTTGCCCGAAGCGTACTGTTCCCAGCAGCCGCGGTTGCCGCATTCGCAGCGGTGGCCGCCCGGCATGATGATCTGGTGGCCAAACTCCCCTGCCACGCCAAAGCGGCCGCGTTCCACCCTGCCGTCCATCACCATGGCGCCGCCGATGCCGGTGCCCAGCGTGATGCAGACCAGCCTGTCTTCCCCTGGTAGCGCCGAAGCGCCACTCAGCCCATGCTGCGGCATCCGCGTCGTTGGTCAGGAGCACCGGCCGCGGAGGAGCCGCTGGAGGTTTTCACGCAGCGGCTCATTGCGCCAGGCCAGGTGCGGGCTGAAAAGGACGGTCCCACCGGCCAGGTCCATCCAGCCCGCGCCGATGCCCACTGACCAGATGCGGTGCCCCCGGCCGAGTTCCTCCACCAGTTCGACGATGACCTGCTCCACTGCCCGCGGATCCGTTCCGGGGTGGAGCGGCGGGCCTCGCTGAGGATCCGCCCTTCGGCGTCCACCACGCCGCGGCGACCTTGGTTCCCCCAATGTCGATTCCAATGGCCAGTCCCTTGCGGCCCAGGCGGAGGTGCCCGCCCGTGCCGCCATGAAGCTGTCCGGCACGGTGGGTGGCGGGACGGCGGCGCCACGGAGCTGGTCTTTTCAGGGGGCCGGCCTGATCGCCGGGCAACGGTCCGTACATAGTCCACCATTCTAGGCGGGCGGAAAAATTGTCTTGACATAGCCCTGCACGCCACACATTGACGACTAAGTTACTCGCCAGTAGGTTTGTGTACTGCACGGTTCCGTCCGGGGTATTAGTCTTTAGGCAAATCCCCTGCGCGGGACTTCAGTTATCAAAGGAGCTAAAGTGCGCGAATTCAGTGTTCCGCCCCTGGTTGTTGTCCCGCCCGAAACCAACATCACCGACCTGGTGCTGCGGCAGGCGGCCAAGCCCAGCAACCCGGCACTGTTTTCCCGCCTGGACGCCTCGGGTGCGTGGCGCAACGTGTCCGCCACCGAATTCCTGGCCGACGTCAAGGCTTTGGCCAAGGGGCTCATCGCGAGTGGAGTCGGCGCCGGTGACCGGGTCGGCATCATGTCCCGCACCCGCTACGAGTGGTCTCTCGTGGACTTTTCCATCTGGTTCGCAGGAGCGGTCTCGGTCCCCATTTATGAAACCTCCTCCCCTTCCCAGGTGGCCTGGAACCTGGGTGACTCCGGTGCGGTGGCCGCGTTCGGCGAGTCCGCCCAGCACGAGAACGTTATCCGCCAGGCCGTCACCGCCGAAGGCCTGACGGAAGTGCAGCACGTGTGGCAGCTTGAGGGCCAGGGCCTGGACAGCCTCCGGGAAGCAGGCCGGGGCGTCAGCGACGAGGAACTCGAGTCCCGCCGCAGCGCGGCGGGACTGCAGGACGTTGCCACCATCATCTACACCTCCGGAACCACGGGACGCCCCAAGGGCTGTGAGCTGACGCACGGCAACTTCGTGGAACTCTCGGACAATGCCCTGGCCATCATCGGCGAAATTGTCCACGAGCATGCCAAGACCATCATGTTCCTGCCGCTGGCCCACGTATTTGCCCGGTACATCTCGGTGCTGGCGATGGCAGCCGGAACCACGGTGGCCCACACCCCGGACATCAAGAACCTCCTGGCGGACCTGCAGAGCTACGAACCGACGTTCATCCTGGCGGTGCCCAGGGTCTTCGAGAAGGTCTACAATTCCGCGCTGACCAAGGCCGAGGACGGCGGCAAGGGCGCCATCTTCCACCGGGCCGCCGAAACTGCCATCGCCTTCTCGAAGGCGCGGCAGGACGGACGGGTGGGACTGGGCCTGAAGCTGCGGCACGCGTTATTCGACAAGCTGGTCTACGGCAAGCTCCGGGCTGCCATGGGTGGACACGTTGCCCATGCCGTGTCCGGCGGCGGCCCCCTGGGCGAGCGGCTGGGCCACTTCTTCCAGGGCATCGGCCTGCAGGTGCTGGAGGGTTACGGGCTCACCGAGACCACGGCCCCCATTACGGTCAACACCCCGTCCCGGATCAAGATCGGCTCCGTGGGCAAGCCCCTCCCGGGGAACTCCGTCAAGATTGCCGACGACGGCGAGATCCTGGCCAAGGGAGTCTGCGTCATGCGCGGCTACTACGGGCGGGACGACCTCACGGCGGAAGCGTTCACGGATGGCTGGTTCCATACCGGGGACATCGGCAAGCTGGATGACGACGGTTTCGTCTGGATCACCGGCCGCAAGAAGGAAATCATCGTCACTGCCGGCGGCAAGAACGTCATCCCGGCCCTGCTGGAGGACCAGATCCGTGCCGACGCCCTGGTGTCGCAGGTTCTCGTGGTGGGCGACAACAGGCCCTTCATCGGGGCCCTGGTAACCCTGGACCAGGAAGCCCTGCCGGGCTGGCTCCAGCGCCACGGCCTTCCGGCCGACACCACCCTGGAGCAGGCAGCGGCCAATCCAGTGGTGAAGGCAGCAGTGCAGGACCTCATTACCGCGGCAAACTCGTCCGTCTCCCAGGCCGAGGCCATCAAGTCCTTCCGCATTGTCCCGGCCGACTTCACGGAAGCCTCCGGGCACCTCACGCCGTCAATGAAGGTCAAAAGGTCACAGGTCATGAAGGACTTCGAAAGCGTTATCGAGGAAATGTACTCCGCCCCGCGCTCCTGAAGCCGGTAACTGGAAGGGTCCTCCCATGGCGGGAGGACCCTTTCCTGTTCGAATGACCACCCCTGGCCGGGCATCGGGTACTACAGTGGTTGCATGGCTGCCAGCCGGAAACCGCTCGATGACCTGCGCGAAACCATCGGCCACCTCGCCGATCAGCTCAAGCTGCCCGGCGGTTCGGAGCGCGTCGACGACCTCGTGGGCGATCTCATGGGCGCGAGGCCCGGGCCGGCCCGGCCGCTGTCCGAGGTGCAGGCCGAACTCGACGCGCTGGTCGGACTGGAGACCGTGAAGGAACAGGTGCGGGCCCTCGTCGCACTGCTCCAGGTCCAGGCCCGCCGCAAGGCGCACGGCCTTCCGGAGGTGGCCACATCACAGCACCTGGTGTTCCTGGGAAACCCGGGCACGGGGAAAACCACCGTGGCGCGGCTCCTGGCCGAGATGTACCGCGCGGTCGGCCTGCTGCAGAAAGGCCACCTGGTCGAGGTGGACCGTTCGGGCCTGGTGGGCCAGTACGTCGGGCAGACCGCCATCAAGACGGACCGGGTGATCCGGCGCGCGCTGGATGGTGTCCTGTTCATCGATGAGGCCTACGCGCTGGCCCCGGAGGACGGCCGGATGGACTTCGGCCCGGAGGCAATCGAGGTCCTGCTCAAGCGGATGGAGGACCACCGCCACCGCCTGGTGGTGATTGTGGCAGGGTATCCGGCGCTGATGGAGTCCTTCCTGCTCTCCAACCCCGGGCTGCGCTCCCGGTTCGCCCGTGAGATCACCTTCCCCGATTACTCGGTGGACGCGCTCCAGACGATCTTCCACCAGATGCTGGCCCAGCACGAGTACATGTTGGAGCCGGGTGCGGACCAGATGCTGCGCCGCATCTTCACCGGACTCCACGCGGGCGAGGACTCCGGCAACGCGCGGTTCGCCCGTACGCTGTTCGAGCAGGCACTCAACCGCCAGGCGCTGCGGCTCTCGCTCGATGAGGAACAAAGCCTCGACGCGCTCGATCGCGAAGCCGTCATGACCCTCACCGCGGACGATATCGTCGAGGCCGCCCTGGCCCTCGGCGAGGAGCCGGAGCCTGAACCGGCGCCGGAACCGGAGCAGCCACGCTGGTGGCGCTGGCTGGCCTGACCGGACCACTGCCGCTTCGCACTGTTCCCGGGATGGCGGACTTTCCGTATCCACGCAAAAACTGCTCCCCGAAGGCCAGACCTGAATTCTTCAGTCCAACTTCCGGGGAGCAGTTCACGAACGGGAGGACCCTTTCGCCGTCTCCGGTGAAACCTACTGGTCGATGACCAGCAGCAGGTCTCCGCCCTGGACCTGTTCCACGGCGGAGATGGCGAGGCGGGACACCTTGCCGGCTACCGGCGTCGTAATGGACGCTTCCATCTTCATTGCCTCGATGGTGGCCACGGTGTCTCCGGCCTTGACCGTCTCCCCTGGCTTGACCGTCACGGTGACGGCCCCGGCGAAGGGGGCGGCCACCTGTCCGGGCTGGGCGGGATCGGCCTTCTCAGCGGCCTTGACGTTGCTCACCACGGAACGGTCGCGCACCACCACGGGACGGGATTGGCCGTTCAGGGTACACATGACGGTACGCATGCCCTTCTCGTCCGGCTCCGACACGGCCTCCAGGGAGGCAATCAACCTCACGCCGCGTTCCAGCTGGATCTCGTGCTCAGTGCCGCGCTGGAGGCCGTAGAGGTAATCACGGGTATCCAGCACCGAAATGTTGCCGTACGTCTCCACGCTCTTCAGGTAGTCCTTGGTGGGCCCGTCGAAAAGCAGCCGGTTCAGCGTGTGCTGCCGGGTCTTGGAGTCGGACTTGAGCGCTGCGCTGTCCTCGGCGCTGAGCTCGACGTCGCGGACCTTGACGCTCCTGCCCTGCAAGGCCTTGGTGCGGAAGGGCTCCGGCCAGCCTCCGGGAGGATCACCCAGCTCGCCGGACAGGAACCCGATCACGGAGTCGGGGATGTCATAGTTCTGCGGGTTCGCCTCAAAGTCAGCGGGGTCCGCGTTGAGTCCCACGAGGTGCAGGGCGAGGTCGCCCACCACCTTGGAGGACGGCGTCACCTTGACCAAGTGGCCAAGGATCCGGTCCGCTGCCGTGTACATGTCCTCGATGGCTTCGAAGCGCTCCCCCAGGCCCAGGGCCATGGCCTGCTGGCGCAGGTTGGACAGCTGGCCGCCCGGGATTTCGTGCTTGTACACGCGGCCGGTGGGGCCGGGCAGGCCGGACTCGAACGGCGCGTAGACGCGGCGGACGGCCTCCCAGTACGGCTCAAGCGAGCTGACCGCGTCCAGGCTGAGGCCAGTGTCCCGCGGAGTGTGGGCCAGGGCGGCAACAAGGGCCGACGCCGAGGGCTGGCTGGTGGTGCCTGCCAGCGATGCGGAGGCCACGTCCACGGCATCCACGCCGGCGTCGACAGCCGCCAGGAGCGTAGCCAGCTGGCCACCGGCGGTGTCGTGGGTGTGCAGGTGGACGGGCAGGTCGAAGCGTTCACGCAGCGCCGCGACGAGCTTGGCGGCGGCAGCGGGACGAAGCAGCCCGGCCATGTCCTTGATCGCCAGGATGTGGGCTCCGGCGTCGACAATCTTCTGCGCCAGCCCCAGGTAGTAGTCCAGGGTGTAGAGCGTCTCTTCCGGGTCCAGCATGTCGCCGGTGTAGCAGAGCGCAACCTCTGCGACGGCGGTTCCGGTGGCCCGGACTGCGCGGATGGCAGGAGCCATCTGGTTGACGTCGTTCAGGGCGTCGAAGATGCGGAAGATGTCAATGCCCGTGGCGGCAGCCTCGTTGACGAAAGCTTCCGTGACTTCCTCGGGGTAAGGGGTGTAGCCCACGGTGTTGCGGCCGCGCAGCAGCATCTGGATGCAGACATTGGGCATGGCCTTGCGCAGGGCGGCGAGCCGGTCCCAGGGGTCCTCGCCCAGGAAGCGCAGTGCCACGTCATAGGTGGCGCCGCCCCAGGCCTCGACGGACAGCAGCTGCGGCATGAGTGCCGTAACGGCGGGGCTTACCGCGACGAGGTCGCGGGTGCGGACACGCGTGGCCAGCAGGGACTGGTGCGCGTCACGGAAGGTGGTGTCGGTGACGGCAACGGCATTCTGCTCGCGCAGTGCCCTCGCGAAGCCTTCCGGGCCCAGCTCAAGAAGCTTCTGGCGCGAACCGGGTCCTGCCTGCACGTCCTTGACGTCGGGCAGCTTGTGGGCCGGGTCCGAATGCACGGTCAGGTCGCCGTTGGGCTTGTTGACGGTAACGTCGGCCAGCCAGGTCAAGAGTTTGGTGCCGCGGTCGGCCGAGACGCGGGCCTTGAGCAGCTCCGGGCGCTGGTCGATGAAGTTCGTGGCCACATCCCCGGCGATGAAGTCCGGGTCATCCAGCACAGCCTGGAGAAAGGGGATGTTTGTGGAGACGCCGCGGATGCGGAACTCCGCAAGTGCGCGGCGGGCGCGGGCAACCGCGGCGGGGTAATCCCTGCCGCGGCAGGTGAGCTTGACCAGCATGGAGTCGAAGTGGGGGCTGATTTCGGCACCGGAGTAGACCGTGCCGCCGTCCAGGCGGACACCGGCGCCGCCTGCCGAACGGTACCCGGTGATCTTTCCGACGTCGGGGCGGAACCCGTTGGCGGGGTCTTCGGTGGTGATGCGGCTCTGGAGGGCGGCGCCGCGAAGCCTGACGGTGTCCTGGGAGAGGCCAAGATCGGCCAGTGTCTCTCCGGAGGCAATCCGCATCTGGGCCTGGACCAGGTCCACGTCCGTGACTTCCTCGGTGACCGTGTGCTCCACCTGGATGCGCGGGTTCATTTCGATGAAGACGTGCTGGCCAGCCCGCTCGCCCTCGGTGTCAACGAGGAACTCGACAGTACCGGCGTTGACGTACTTCAGTGCCTGCGCGAACTTCACGGCATCCCGGTACAGGGCCTGGCGGATGGTGTCGTCCAGGTTGGGGGCAGGAGCGATCTCGATGACTTTCTGGTGCCGCCGCTGGATGGAGCAGTCACGCTCGAAGAGGTGCATGACGTTGCCCTCGGCGTCCGCGAGGATCTGCACTTCGATGTGCCGCGGGCGAAGGACCGCCTGCTCCAGGAACATGGTGGGATCACCGAACGCAGCGTCGGCTTCGCGCATGGCCGACTTCAGGGCTTCCGGGAGGGCCTCGCGGGTGTCCACCCGCCGCATGCCGCGCCCGCCGCCACCGGCCACGGCCTTAGCGAAAATGGGGAACCCGATCTCATCGGCCGCAGCCAGGAGCTCGTCCAGGTCTTTGGACGGCTCGCTGGACTTCAGGACCGGCACACCGGCCTCGCGGGCGGCCTTCAGGGCCGCCACCTTGTTGCCGGCAAGCTCCAGAACTTCGGCGGGCGGACCCACGAAAGTGATGCCGGCTTCCTTCGCTGCACGTGCCAGTTCCGGGTTCTCGGAGAGGAAACCGTAGCCCGGGTAGATGGCGTCAGCGCTGGACTCCTTCGCGACGCGCACCACCTCCGCTACGTCCAGGTATGCCCGGACGGGGTGTCCTTCCTCGCCAATCAGGTAGGCCTCGTCCGCTTTCTGGCGGTGGATCGAGTTACGGTCCTCTTGGGGAAAAACGGCAACGGTCTTAGCGCCCAGCTCGTAGCCGGCGCGGAAGGCCCTGATCGCGATTTCGCCGCGGTTGGCCACCAGAACTTTGGAAAACATACTTCTCCTGCATCATTGCGGGTGGATCGATGAGTGGTCACAGTGTCTAGGACCTGCAAGGACAAACACAAATCTTTGTGGCCACGGTCACAGATTTTCCCGTCATGTCCCGAACGCTTTCAGCCTGGCTGGCGGAAACCGCCCCGGCAGCACAGTCGGTGCCATGCCGACGCCCGATAAAGCAGGATTCGCCGACGCATCAACATATGATGAGTAGGGCGGCAGGACCGTCCGGCTTCGGCTCTGCCGAGGCAAACATTACCCCCAACACGGCATCCGGCGTTAGGTTTTGGTCTCTCAAGTGCAAGTAGTCAGCATCAGCAGCCTCAAGGGTGGAGTCGGCAAGACTTCCGTCACCACAGGATTGGCGTCTGCGGCGCTGGCCGCAGGAGTGCGCACGCTGGTGGTGGACCTGGATCCGCACGCCGACGCCACCACGGCCCTTGGCGTACAGCCGGGTGACCAGCTGGATATCGGCAGGATGCTGAAGAGCCCGCGCAGGGCGAAACTGGCTGAGAACGTGGTGCGGAGCAGTTGGGCTGACCGGGCCCCTTCCAACGGTTCCGGGCCCGCGGTCCTGGATGTCGCCGTCGGCTCTGCCTACACCGGTATCTACGACCGGCCGGACCTTGGCCGGCGCGATCTCCGGCGGCTTTCCGCCGTGCTTGCCGGAGCTGCGGACTACCAGCTGGTCCTGGTCGACTGCCCGCCCTCCCTCAATGGCCTGACGCGCATGGCCTGGGGGGCGAGTAACAAGGTGGCCCTGGTTGCCGAGCCGGGCCTGTTCTCGGTTGCCGGCACCGAACGCACCATGCGGGCCATCCAGCTGTTCAAGCAGGAGTTTGCGCCCAATCTTTCACCGGCGGGAATCGTGGCCAACCGGGTCCGGAGCGGCTCCTCCGAGCACACCTACCGGCTTGCGGAGATGGAGTCCATGTTCGGCGAACTCCTGCTGAGCCCGCGTATTCCCGAGCAGGCCAACTGGCAGCAGATCCAGGGCGCAGCCCACCCCGTCCACCATTGGCCGGGTGATTCGGCGAAGTCCGCGGCAGGCTTGTTTGACGACCTGCTGTCCAGCCTGATGGCGGCCGGCAGCGGGCTCCGCAGCCGCGCCCGCTGACCGGGACGCTCTGCAGGGCGCGGGAACCACTGCGCTTAAACGAATCAGGGGCCGCCCTCCAGCTGGAGGGCGGCCCCTGATTCGTATGGATGCGGGCGGGTCAGCTGATCTTCCGCGCTGCCCGGCGCTTGCTCAGTTCGTCGTCCGGAAAGGACTGTTCGGCGGCGTGCTCGCTGGGCAGCGATGCGAGGCTGCCCTCGACCTCGCGCCATACGCGTCCCACTGCGATGCCGAACACGCCCTGGCCGCCCTGCACCAGGTCAATGACCTCATCGGCGGACGTGCACTCGTAGACGCTGGCGCCGTCGCTCATGAGCGTAATCTGTGCCAGGTCCTCAACGCCGCGCTCCCGCAGGTGTTCCACGGCGGTGCGGATCTGCTGGAGGGAAACTCCGGTGTCCAGGAGCCGTTTGACCACCTTGAGGACCAGGATGTCGCGGAATCCGTAGAGCCGCTGCGAGCCTGAGCCGGCCGCGCCGCGGACGGCCGGTTCAACAAGGCCGGTGCGGGCCCAGTAATCGAGCTGGCGGTAGGTGATGCCTGCGGCCTTGCAGGCAGTGGGGCCCCGGTAGCCGGCGTCCTCGTCCAGTACCGGCAGGTCTTCGGTGAACAGGAGGCCTTGGGCACCGCTCACGGGCACAGCAACACCAGCCGTGGGCTGTTTAAGCCCGCCTGCTTCGCCTTTGGGACTCACCTGGATCCTCCTTGTCTTACGCTCCCCCGGAACTGATACAGCAGCCTTGGCATGAAGACCATGGGTGTAATTTCTCCGCGGGGCGCACTTTCCAGTGTGACTTGCGCGGCTGCCGTAAGCAAGGGAACTTGATACTTCGACGTTAGGCCCGGCGGGTCCCGAGGTCAAAGACCTAGGGGGCTTCAAAGAGGCGTGTCGAAACTTTCAGCCTTAACTTTAACCTTAACGTGACCTTAGCCGTCGAAGTCCTCTGGTTCCACGTCATCCAGGAATTCACGGAAGCGCCGCAGTTCGCGCTCCTCGTCCACGGTGGGTCCCGGCTCGGCGTCTTCTCCCTCGTCGTGCTCCGTGATGCGGACGCCTGCCTCGTCCATCACGGAATCGGCACACCAGATCCGGCACTTGGCGCGCAGCGCGACCGCAAGCGCGTCCGAGGCGCGGGAGCTCACGGTGGTGCCGTTCTCGAACTGCAGCTGCCCGTAGAAGATGTTGTCCTCCACGGCAACAATGTTGACGCTGACCACGGAGTGGCCCAGCGACTCCACCACGTCCACCAGGAGATCGTGGGTCATGGGCCGGGGCGGGACCACGCCCTGCTGGGCCAGGGCGATGGCGCTGGCTTCCGGGGTGCCGATCCAGATGGGGACGTGGCGTTCGCCGTGCATCTCTTTGAGCAGGACCAGCGGCTGGTTGGAAGGCAGTTCGATGCGAACGCCTACAATCTCGACTTCGATCATCAGATGTCCATGCGTGAGATGTGGTCCTGCACCAGGGCCCGGTGCAGGGTGAGGCAAAGATCGCTGATCTCGCGGGCCGCCTCTGCCGCGCGTGCCTGGGATGCCGAGTCCTTGCGTGAGGCAAGGGGCGCGACAGCGCGTTCCACCAGGCCGAATTCCCGTTCGGCTGCTGCCTGGAAGGGCCTCAGGTGGCGTGGTTCCAGGCCGTGGCTTTCCAGCTGGACGCAGGCGCGGGCCACCTGGAGGGCGTGCTCGTCGAACTGGCCGTTGCTGTGGCTGATGAGGCCGAAGCTCAGCAGGGACTGCAGCAGGGGTACGCTGGCGCCGGACTCGGTACGGAGCTGCTCCTCGCTCAGCTTGCGGCCACGGTTCTGCAGCTCGGCAGCCAGTTCATCGGAGACGATGCGGGGGGAAACCACGACGCCGGGCGGCAGGTTTTCCGGCCGCTCTCCCCTGTCGATGGCGTCAAGGTAGTCCTTGATCACTTTCAGGGGCAAGTACTGGTCCCGCTGCAGGGCCAGCACGAACCGCAGCCGCTCCACGTCGCCGTCGGAATACTGCCGGTAGCCGGCAGGGGTGCGCCGCGGGTTGATCAGTCCCTTTTCCTCCAGGAAGCGGATCTTCGACGCGGTCATGCCCGGGAAGTCGGCGCTCAGCTGGGCGAGGACTTCACCAATGTTCAGGACCTGGGGGCCCCGGCGTTCCGGTTGTGCCATTGCCACAGGCAGCGGTCCCCGGTTCAGCTGCGGCCTGCAGCCGTGGCAGGGCTCAGGTAGAAGGTGAGGCGGAACTTGCCGATCTGGACTTCGCTGCCGGACTTCAGCTCCACGCTGTCCACGCGGTCATGGTTGACGTACGTGCCATTGAGGCTGTTCTTGTCCACCACTTCGAAGCTGCGGGCGGTGCGCCGGAACTCCACGTGGCGCCGCGATACCGTGACGTCGTCCAGGAAGATGTCGGCGTCCGGGTGGCGCCCCGCGGTGGTCACATCCGAATCCAGCAGGAACCGGGCACCGGCGTTCGGGCCGCTGTGGGCAACGAGCAGCGCCGAGCCGGCAGGCAAGGCCTCGACCGAGTTGCGCTCTTCCGAGGACAGCTTGGGGGCGATGATGGGTTCGTCAGTGACGGGGGTGAGATGGATCGAGGTGGTCTCCGACGACCTAGCCGCACCCGTGCCGTATTCCCCATCGGCAGGGTTGTGTCTGTGGCCAGCCATGGATTCCTCCTCTTAGACGTTGCGGGCATTCAACCCGCAACCAACGGTTACTCGCCGGTCCTGTCCGGCAGGTCCGGCGCCGGCTCCCGATCCGGGCTCTGACGTGCGCAGACGCCATGCCCGCGACCCGGGGCCGGACCGGAAATACCGGTTAGCTTTAGCCTACCTGTTGTTCGTACTCCGATGCACTGAGCAAAGACTCAACGGCGTCAGGTTCGGCCAGTTTGATCTCGATGAGCCAGCCGTCGCCGTAGGGATCGGTGTTGATCAGGGCCGAATCGCTGTCCAGGGAGTCGTTGCGGGCCACCACTTCGCCGGAAACCGGTGCGTAAATGTCGCTCACGCTCTTGGTGGACTCGACCTCACCCACCACTTCGTTTGCCGTAATCTTCGTGCCGACCTCGGGCATCTGGGCGTAGACGACGTCTCCGAGCGCGTCCTGGGCAAAATCCGTGATTCCCACGCGGACCACGCCGTCGGTATTCGGGGCGGTGACCCACTCGTGTTCGGCGGTGTAGGACAGGTCTTCGGGAATGTTGCTCATGGGGGGCCTTTCATCGGGGTACGCGCCAATGTCACAAGGGGCCCGAAAATCGGGCCGCCGCTGAAAGTATAGGCATAACTGCCAGGGTCGGCACGGGCCTTTCTGACAAGATGGAACCCATGAGTGCAAGCACCGGTGCAGCATCCTTGGGGAAGGTCGGGTAGGTCATGCCGGAACTGCCGGAAGTCGCAGGCCTGGCCGCGTTCCTTGATGAACAGCTGCGCGGCTGCGTGGTCACCAAACTGCAGGTTGTCTCCTTCGCCGTGCTCAAGACGGCCGATCCTCCCTATAACGCCATCGAGGGCCGCACTGTGTCCGGCGTCCGGCGGTTCGGGAAGTTCATCAGCATCGACACCGACGGCATATCCCTGGTGTTCCACCTGGCACGGGCCGGATGGGTGCGTTTCACCGACTCTCCCGCCGACAGCCAGCTCCGGATGGGCAAGGGCCTCATCGCGGTCCGGGGCGCATTCTCCGGACCGGATGGCCCGCGCGGACTGGACCTGACGGAAGCGGGCACCAAGAAGAGCCTGGCTGTCTACGTAGTGCGTGATCCGCAGCAGGTGCCAGGCATCGCCGCGCTGGGCCCGGACCCTTTCACGGAAGCGTTCGACGCCGGCATGTTGGCTGAGATCCTCGCCGGCAGTTCGCAGCAGATCAAGGGCCTCCTGCGCAGCCAGAGCGTTATCGCGGGGATCGGCAACGCTTACAGCGACGAGATCCTGCACGCGGCCCGCATCTCGCCGTTCGCCATCGCGAAATCCCTGGACCGGGAGACTGTGCAGGTTCTGTACGACGCCATCCACAGCGTGCTGGGCGAAGCACTCGCGGAGGCGGCCGGCAAGCCGCCAAAGGATCTTAAGGACGTCAAACGCAGCCATATGAGGGTCCACGCCCGGGCTTACCAGCCCTGCCCGGTCTGCGGTGACACCGTCCGCGAAGTGTCGTTTGCGGACACCGCACTGCAGTACTGCCCCACATGCCAGACCAAGGGCAAGATCCTGGCTGACCGGCGGACCTCGAAGTTCCTGAAGTAGGAAGATCCGGCACGCGGGGCGTCACGCTGCCTGCCCGGGAAGATTCGGGACTTCCGGTCCTGCCGGGCCAAGCCCCCGGAGCGTAGCGTTTTGATCAAGGCTCGCATGTCTTAGTCAGTACGAAGGGGTCACAATGCGCCGGTCCCGACCCGCCGTCCTCGGAATGGCTTTGGCCCTCGCCCTCGGCGGTGGCCTCTGGGGTACAGCTCTGGGGCCGCCCGCGGCCGCGGCGTCAGCGGTAGCCGCACCGCGGAGCGTTCCGGCGTCGATGGCAGTCGAACAGGTTGGCGACGACGCGATCATCCAGCACTATGAGCAGCTGGGCGGCGCCGCATCGTTCCTCGGTACGCCCGTCGGCAGCCCCTACGACATCGCAGGGGGCCGTGCGCAGGACTACACGGGCGGAACGATCTACTGGAGCCCCGCCACCGGAGCCCACGAAGTACACGGCTCAATCGGGGGACACTACCTGGAGCTCGGCGGCCCGTCAGGATTCCTCGGCTTCCCCCTCACCGACGAGACCGGCACCCCGGGCGCCGCTACCGCTACAACAACTTCGCCGGAGGGGCCATCTACTGGAGCCCCGCCACCGGAGCCCACGAAATACACGGCTCAATCCGCGGACACTACGCGGAGCTCGGCGGCCCGTCAGGATTCCTCGGCTTCCCCCTCACCGACGAGACCGGCACCCCGGGCGCCGCTACCGCTACAACAACTTCGCCGGAGGGGCCATCTACTGGAGCCCCGCCACCGGAGCCCACGAAATACACGGCTCAATCCGCGGACACTACGCGGAACTCGGCGGCCCAGCCGGATTCCTCGGCTTCCCCCTCACCGACGAGACCGCCACCCCGGGCACCGCCCGCTACAACAACTTCGCCGGAGGGGCCATCTACTGGAGCCCCGCCACCGGAGCCCACGAAATACATGGCTCAATCCGCGGACACTACGCGGAACTCGGCGGCCCCGCCGGATTCCTCGGCTTCCCCCTCACCGACGAGACCGGAACCCCCGACGGCGTTGGCAGGTTCAATCACTTCGCCGGGGGCTCGATCTACTGGAGCCCCGCCACCGGAGCCCACGAGGTGCATGGAGCCATCCGGGCCCAGTGGGCGGCCCTCGGTTGGGAGCACAGCAGGCTCGGCTACCCGACCAGCGACGAGTACGGCATCACGGGCGGACGCCGCAGCGACTTCCAGCACGGTTCGATCCTGTGGCATGAGGCCAGCAGCAGGATTGAGGTCATCCATGCCACTATCCCGGCTTCACTTTTGGGCGTGGACCTCGAGCGCATTCCGACCACGCAGAAAGTTGTCGCGCTCACGTTCGACGCCGGCGCCAACGACGCCGGCCTGCGATCGATCCTCAGCACCCTCGCAGCCAACGGGGTCCCAGGCACGTTCTTCCTCACCGGAAACTGGGTCAACCAGTTCCCCTCCGACCCGGCCCTGATCTACAACGCGGGGAATCGAATCGGCAACCACTCCATGACCCACCCGGACTTCACCACCCTGACCGATGCCCAGATCGCGGCCGAGATCGGCGGCGCGCAGAGGGCCATCGAGGCCGCAGGAGGCGACCCGCTCCCGTTCTTCCGCTTCCCGTTCGGCGCCCGCGATTCGCGCACGATCGCCGATGTCAACGGCGCCGGCTACGCGGCGGTCCGGTGGACCGTCGACACCCTTGGCTGGCAGGGCACTATGAACGGAACGCGCGGCCCGGACTTTATTGTCCAGCGCGTCATGGCTTCCGCGCAGCCCGGTGAGATCGTCCTGATGCACCTCGGCTCGAACCCGGACGACGGCTCAACGCTCGACGCTGCGGCCCTCCCCCAAGTGATCTCCCAGCTCCGGGCTGCAGGCTACGGCTTCGTCACCCTCGACGCCGCCCTCGGCTGACTGGCCGCTGTGCCCGGCGCCGCCCAGGACATCCCCAACCGGACAAATCACCTCCGGCTCCCGGGGTGGGTTGTCCGAATGTTGGTGCGCGGCCAGGAAACACCACGAACCCAAAAAAGCGGAAAGCGCCGGAGAAATTCTCCGGCGCTTTCCGCTTTTTGGTCGGGCTGACAGGATTTGAACCTGCGACCCCTTGACCCCCAGGCAGAGGCACGGGGTTCACCGAGATCCGCCACCGTCCAAAACCCGCAACATTCCGCGGAACCCGGACGGTGGCGGACCCTAGCGAACACCCGCGATTTCAGTAGCGTTGCTACACCCGTTGCTACACTTCAGGGCCGAGGGCAGGGGTGCCGCTACCTTACCGATCCAGCGATAGGGCAGCGCGATCTCCGCATCCCTATCCCCCGACGAGCTGCATGAGCTGGCTATAGTCGGTCACAACGTCATAAGTCACGGTCTCATCATGCTTGCGGCTCAGCTCGGCGAAGAACTTTCGGGCGCATTCGATCTTGGCCTCCTCAACCCCGCGAAGCTGCATCGAGGACAACGAGCCCTTGGTCTCCGCCACGAAGTAGACGTGCCGAACTGCGCCTTCCCGGAAGGCAATGGCCCAGTCGGGGTTATAGTCACCAACCGGAGTTGGAATGAAGAAGCCGCGTGGGAGCTTAGCGTAGACGACAACCTCGTCGCTGGTATCCAACTCCGTGACGAAGGCGCGTTCGCCCTTGGAATCGGTGACGACGTAGTCGTAGATGTGCTTCTTCAGCTTCTCCCCCGCCTTGACGAAGTCCTGCTTAGTCTGGTTTGCGGTAAAGATTGCGGTATCGTGCCGCTCGGCAAGCGTGTCGTAGGTCAGGTGCTGAACGATCACGGTGGCCTTCTGCTCGTTAATAAGCCGCGTGGCCTCTGCGATGAAGTGCTCGGGGTTTTGCCGGTATTTCGCAAACGTCGAGGGGTTGATCCTTCGCAGGACCGAACCGGCCGTCCGGCGCGTGAGCTGGGTCTTTTCTGTGATCTCGCCGAGGAGGTCGTACTTGACTTGGGACCCCGCCGAGATCGTCCCCGCATGTGTGCTCGTCGAGCTAACAGAAAAAACGGTCCCGGCCGCCAGATCGTCTGAGTCGAGCTCGGCACGTTGCTCGCCGGACTGCACGACGTACTGCATCGCGTTGACCTTCAGGTGGGCGTCAAGCGCCGCGACGCACTTGTCGATCAGTTCGTTCGATTCAAACTCGACTTGATAGACGGCCTTTTGGCTGATGCGGTTCCAGAGATCCTTGAACTCCTTCTTGGCGAAGTTCTGTTCGTTCAGCGGGATGCGCTTTGGCTTGCGCCCGTCATCCGGCACTGGAACGCCAATGTAAAGCCCGTCAATGAGCGGCCAGAGGTAGTCAATAACCGGCTTGAGTACGTCCGAGTTCGGCTCGGCGAGAGTGCCTGCATCCCGGGCGGTCTTGTAGGCGTCGGAGATGCTGTCGTCGTCGTTGATGTAGTCATTCTTGACGAGGTACTTGTACAGCGCTGCTGCCAGTGGTTCCTCGACGAGGCTCTCGCCGGATTCGGTGGCGAACGTCTTGCCCACGAAGTACTTAACGCTCGCCTTCCGGGGGCGAGAGGCGAGCGACTCGCTGATCTCCTTTTGTAGGCCCGCCACGAAGTCGGTGTAGGACTCGTCAGTGACGACGGTCAGCTCGTTGATATCGTGCACGGTGACGGGGTTGTCCATCCGCTCGCCGTGCTGGTCGACGGCGAGTCGCAGGCCGCGACCGATCTCCTGGCGGCGGGAGACCGTATTATCGCTCTTCTTGAGCATGCCCATGACAAAGACGTTGGGGTTGTCCCAGCCTTCGCGCAGCGCCGAGTGGCTGAAGATAAACCGCACGGGCTCGTCGAACGAGAGCAGTCGCTCCTTGTTCTTAAGGATCAGGTCGTAGGCCCCGACATCCGCGGACTGGCCCGCATCCTCGCCGCGTGTGGTCACGCTTGGGTCGACCAGCTGCTTGGTCTTCTTGTCGATTGAGAAATAGCCCTGATGCGTTTTCTCTACAAGGATTGATCCCAGATGGTGACGGTATGCCTCCGCCTCGATGTCGAAGTCCAGCTGGCTCAGCTCGTCGGCCGCCAGTGCCCGGTACTCCTCCTCAAAGACGCGTGCATAGTCCCCGAGCGTGTCGCCACGCTCGTAGTCGCGGTATTTGGCCACCTCGTCGATGAAGAACAGCGATAGCACCTTGATGCCTTGCGCGAAGAGCTCGCGCTCCTTGTCCAGATGAGCGCGGATGACCTCACGAATCTGGATGCGGCGCTTAGCCTCTTCGGTCACGTCCGCAGTGATCTGCCCGGAGGCCACGATGCTGCCATCGCTAAGCTCGATGACGTCGCGGTTAGCGTCGATGTCGGTGATTATGAGGTCCTTGTATGCCTCGATCCCACCGGAGATGTCATGGAGCCGAGCTCCGCGGTCGAGCCGTTTGACCTGCCGCTTGATGCCGCTCTTCGTCTGCACCTCCAGCTCAACCCGCGCACGGGGCCCTGCCCCCTTCGCGATCTCAATCGCGTCCAGATACAGGTAGGCGGTGCTCCCCGCCAGACCCTTGACCGTGATGCCGCGCACGGCGATCTTTTTCACGAGCTTCTGGTTGTAGGCATCTATTGCATCGAGCCGGTGCACTTTGTTGTGCTCGACCTTATGCGTGGCTGAGTAGCGCAGCACCATCAGTGCCCGGAATCGCGACAGCGCTTCCAAGGACTTAGCGGCACCGATCTTCTGCGGCTCATCGATGATAACGATCGGGCGATTCGCACTGATCACGTCGATCGGCTTCCTGGACTGGAAGTCGTCGAGCACGTCGTAGATGCGCCGGTTGTCCTTGCTTACGGCGTTGAACGCCTGGATGTTGATAATCATCACCTGGACGCCGGCGTCGGAGCTGAACCGCTCCAGTTCGTGCAGCTGCGAGGAGTTATAGATAAACGAGCGAGGCTTGGTGCCGTAGATCTGTTGGAAATGCTCAGCTGTGATGTCGAACGACTTCTTTACACCCTCGCGAATCGCCACGCTCGGCACCACAATGATGAACTTCGACCATCCGTAAAGCTTCTTCAGCTCCATGATCGTCTTGATGTAGACGTAGGTCTTGCCCGTCCCGGTCTCCATCTCGATGTCCAGATTGATCGGCCCTGCCTTGCTCGGCACGAGCGCAGAAGACAAGGGCAGATTGCGGCTGCGCTGTACAGCCTGAATATTTGCCAGGACCTGCGTCGGGCTCAGCACGATCTCGGCGTTGCGCAGGCCCGAATCCTCCGTCAGTGCCTGCTGCGTCTGCCGTCCAGGGTCAATTCGGTAGCTTACCCCGTCATCGCGTGGCTGCCCTGCGAAGCATCCGACCACCGAGTCGACTGCGTCCGTTTGGTACTGATGAACCTTGAACTGAAGTTTCATTTGGGGTTAGATCGCCTTCACATCAGTCGCGGGCGAGACCTCAGCAAAGACTTGCTGGGCATTAATCCGCTCGGCGTCAGTAGCGAAGCTAGAGTCGCGGAACACGGCACGCAACGGCGCGCGGCTCGCGATCTCGCGCACGAGTGCGGGTCCGACCGATTCCGCGAAGCATGCGATGAGCGCGCCGTCCTCGACGACGAACACCTCTTGCTCGCCGATCAGCTCGACGGCGATCGGCATGGTTAGCTCGAGACCCCAGTCAAGCAAGACCTGAAACAACAAGTCCTCGCCCGTCCGATCTGGCTTCACGTTGTCGGTGAAGAGATCAAGTTCGCTCTGCAAGAGGTCATCAGGTGTGCGAAGCAAGTCGAAAAGATTTGACGAATCAACCTTCAGGACACGATATCCGACATCTTGCAACCACTTTGGATGAGCTTTTTCTGCAACGACGCGTTCACCCGCCAATTCAAGCCGGACCTTGGTGAGTTCCGCGATAACCGTCGGCTTCTGCCGCTGTTGGAGGTACTTGATGGCGTTCAAGATTGTCGTCTTCGCCGAGCCCTTGGCAGTCACGAGATTGTCTTCGAGACGTTCAGGCAATTGCACCAGGATGACCGGGCAGTTCTGGCCGGTACGAGCGCACAAATCAAACACGGCCTCCGCGGTCGAGCCTGACCCAGCGAAGAAGTCCATGACAATGCCTTCCGCTCCATTCAGGACGTACTCGAACAAGCGCGAAAGCTCTACGTGGTCTTTCGGATTATTGAAGACCTTCGCCCCCATTAAGTCGCGAAGGTGACCTACGGCAGCTTGTGATTGCTTGTAGAAATACGAACCGCGAACCTGATTGGCAAGTTCTACATCATCTGATTCGCCTTCCGACTCGGAGTCCAGTTCTCCGGTGACTGGCCTCAGATGCGCCTTACGGAAGGGAGGCTCAGTGTGGTCTTCGCGGAAGACCACAAGTCCGAGGGCGATCTGTCGCTGCATTTCTTGAGAGGTCGAGTATCTCCATCCAGCTTCCGGCACCTTGCACGGCTGGCCGGTGACTGGGTGGATGACGTCGTACCGTGGTCCGTCGCCGCCGGGCCAAGAGATGTCGCGGTCGCGCCACGGTCCCGACGCGTCGATACGCCGATACCGGGACCACTTCTTCGCCGGTTCGGATTTCGGGAGATCCGCAAACCACTTGGTGATGTCTTTCTCGATTGCCTCGTCGTCGATGCCGTGAATCTCTCGAAGACGCACATACTCTTCCCAGATCTCACGCGCACCAGGCTTTTCCTCGCGCCATTCTGTCCCCCGCTCTCTCAATAGAGCCTTCGATTTCGCGTAGACGAGGACGTACTCGTGACCCGATGAGAAGAACTTTGCGTCGTTCTTGCGCCCTTTTTCCCACACCAGTTGCGCGATGAAGTTGCGCTCCCCGAAAATCTCGTCCGCAACTCGCCGCAGTGATGCCTGCTCTGCATCGTCAATGCTCATGAGGATCAGCCCGTCATCGGTCAACAGCCTCCGGGCGAGCTTTAGGCGCGGATAGATCATGGTGAGCCAGTCTGAGTGGAATCGTCCGTTGGATTCCGTGTTGACGACCAGCCGGTTGCCAGCCGCGTCAACCTGCCCGGACTTCGCGAGATACTCCGCTTTCGTTGCGGAGAAGTCGTCCTTGTAGACCAGATCGGAACCCGTGTTGTAGGGCGGGTCGATGTAGATTAGCTTGACCTTGCCGAGGTAGGACTCTTGGAGCAGCTTGAGCACGTCGAGGTTGTCACCCTCGATAAAGAGGTTCTGGGTGGTGTCGAAGTTGAGTGATTCCCCGCGCACAGGACGCAGGGTTTTCGCGATGGGTGCGTTCGCGGCGAAGAGCGCCTCGCGCTTCTCGGGCCAGTCGAGCTGGTACCGCTCCTGCGGCCCCTCAATGATGTGGGGTGAGAGTTCCTGCCGCAGGAGGTCGAAGTCGATCGCGCGCGTAGGATTGCCCTCGTCATCGACGCCCTCAGTGATGACGGTGGGGAACAACTCGGCGATCTTGCCGATGTTCCGTTCGGTCAGATCGGATGAATGCATCGTCAGCTTCTCCACGTGATGTCCTCGGTTTCGGGTGTAGCGGTGTCGGTAAGCGCGCTGAGTAGGGCAGTTTGCATTCGAAGCTGCCGCCGCAGCTCGACCTTGCGGTTGAGCTGGGGTTCGCTTCGAAGTCTCTTTTCCAGTTTCACGATCTCGCGGTCGAGCTTGCGGACCTGGTCCATCCTGTCGGTGACCGCAGACAAAGTCTCGCCGAGCCGCACGGCGATTGGCATCATCGGCGTCAGAAGGCTGCCGTAGAGACCAGCCAGGTCGACCGCTGGGGGTAGCGGCACTCGAGGTGAGTCCGCGGGCAGCCATTCAGATGTGAAGTACGCGCTCACCTTCATGACCCCAGCGCCGGGCTTCTTGTACGCGGCGGTCATGCGCGTGCGGGCATTGAAGTCTAGGCCACGGTTGATCTCGAAGATGACAGGGAACTGTACAGCCTTGTCGACGGCGATGAGCACCTCGTCGCTGACGTCGTCGTCCTTGGCATCGATGACGAACACCTGCATCTCGGGCACCCCCGTGTCGCCGCGAAGCCGGACTGTCGCCTCGGCGAGCTTGTATGCCCAGGTGATGCGCTGTACCTGTGAGGTGAACTTCTCCCGCACCTGAGTAGAGATCGTAGTGTGCTCGTAGAACTTTGTCTTGGGAACCACGCGTCCGAAGGCTGCTGCTTGGGGCCAGCGATACAGCGAGGCCGTCATTGTCTCGCCTCCGCAGTGGAAGGATGATCGGACGGGTCAAGGATGACGAGGAAAGCGATGAGTTCAAAGTCGTCGAGTCCAGCGATGGTTTGGGTGAGCGCCGTCGTGTGCCCGACGGTGAACAGGCTGTCGAGGTCACGTTCCTCGGTGACGTCGATCATGGAGCGGATCGCGACAGTAAGCAGGTCAGAGTAGCGGCTCATGTCGGAGCCCTCGAGGGTGGCGGCGTTGAAGATCCGGCAGACGTCGGCGACGGGTTTGTCATGGACACGGGATCCCGCACGGATGAGATCGAGCATGTGCTTGACCTCGGTATGGTCGGCAATCACGTTGCCGTCATTGTCGAGGTAGATGAGGTAGTGCGGGTGCAGGCGGTTTCCGCGGTTGATTGTCTCGTCGGCGTTGACGTTGCGGAGTGCGAAGAGGACGCCGGGACGCAGGCCAATCTCGGGCCGTGCGGGTACGACTGCGTGCAGGCCCTTGGGGGCTGCGGCGAGGTCGCCGTACTCCTTGACGTAACCCAGCAGGTCCATGCGGAATTCATTAAGACCGAGGTCGGTGATGGACACGCCGGTGCGCACGTCTTCCAGTTCGATTACCTCGTCCTGAAGCTTGCGAAGCTGTTCCTTGCGGAAAGCGGTGTCACTTGACTCCTGGGTGAGGACGTTGTCGTCGGCGGTCGCGGCGAGGTCGGCGATGACCATGCGGTTCTCGACGCGCTCTTTGAGGTTTATGTACTCGTCTAGGGAGATATCTGGCCAGAAATTCACAAGTTGGATCTGCGCATTGATAGAGCCGATGCGGTCAATGCGACCGAACCGCTGGATGATCCGCACCGGGTTCCAGTGGATGTCGTAGTTGACCAAGTAGTCGCAGTCTTGGAGGTTCTGTCCCTCGCTGATGCAGTCGGTGCCGATGAGTACATCGATGTCGCGCTGCTCGCTCGGCATGGCAAGGTGGCGGGACTTCGACCTTGGGGAGAACAGGGTGAGCACTTGCTGGAAGGCGAAGCCCTTGCCGAGCGTGGTGCGGGGGTTGCCCTGGCCGGTCACCACTGCCGTGTGCAAGCCCTGCTGTGCGAGTTGCGGGGCGAGTTCGCGGTAGAGGTAAGCGGCGGTGTCGGCGAACGCTGAGAAGATGAGCACCTTGCGGTTGCCCACGTTGATTGGGGTGGCGATCTTGCTTTGGATGCGCTGCTTCAGTGCCTGGAGCTTCAGGTCATGCTGCGGAGTGACGACGCTGACCCCTGCCAACAGTTCGGCAATCACGCCTGCGTCGTGAGCGAGGTCCTGCCGCCAGGATTCGATGTCCATGTCGGCGAGGTCGATCCGTACCTTTGTGCCGACGGTGCCGCTGGAGGGGAACTCAAAATCGTCGTCATCGGCTTCGAGGTCACCGATGGCCGCCGCGAGATCGGCTACCGAACCGACGTGATTGTCTATCGCAGAGAGTCCTTGGTCAACTGTGCTTACGAGCTTGGTAAGGGTGATGCGGAATGCCTCGATGGAGCTCTCGAGCCGTTTAAGTAGGTTCACCGTCATGAGCTTCTGGAGGCCACGCTCACGGTTCGCGTGCCCCAGGTTGGCCATGCTTCCGCTTGTTGCCGGGTCGTAGAGCAGCTCGTACTTCCCCATCCTGCTCGGGAAAACGTACGTCAGCGGTGCGTACACCGCGAGGGTTAGTGACGACAGCCGCTCGAACATTTCGTTGAATGATGGGACCCCGTCTAGGTCGGTCAGCGGCGACCGCACAGACTCCGGCGGTAACCGTTCGGGGAACGCCCCTATGTCAGATGTGTCGTAGAACGCTTGAATTTGTTTGCGGGAGCGGGCGATGGTTACCGCGTCGAGCAGCTCGAAGAAGTCGAAGTCCAGCCGGGAGAGGATCGCATCGGTAGTGCGCTGCTCTGCAGGGAGCTTTGACCATTCGTTAAACACGCGCTGAGTCTGCCGGAATACTTCCTCAATGCTCGTGGAGATGTTGAGTTTGGCCGACAGATTCTGCGAGTTGCCTTCGTAGGCCAGCGCGAGTTGATTACGAAGGTCGGTGAAGTGGTTGTTAACCGGCGTCGCCGACAGCATGAGCACCTTGGTCTTCACACCCTGCTGGATGACCTGCCGCATAAGTCGCCCGTAGCGGGTCTCTTTTTCGGTGGTGAAGTCAGCGTTGCGAAAATTGTGCGACTCGTCGATCACAACGAGGTCATAGTTTCCCCAGTTCACGCGGTCCAGCGGGATACCCAGGGACTCACCCCGAGTGCGCGAGAGGTCGGTGTGGGCGAGCACGTCATAGTTGAAGCGGTCGGACGCAAAGATATTCGTGGTCAGGTTCGCGTTGTAGTTCGTCCAGTTCTCAGCCAGCTTCTTCGGCGCGAGCACGAGCACGGATTTGTTGCGCAGCTCGTAGTACTTGATGACCGCCAGCGCCGTGAACGTCTTGCCCAGGCCTACGCTGTCAGCGAGGATGCAGCCGTTGTAGGTCTCCAACTTGTTGATCAGGCCCGTCGCGGCGTCGCGCTGGAAGTTGTATAGGCTCTTCCAGATCGCACTGTCCTGGTACCCGGTCAGGTCGTTGGGCAACACGTCCTCGTTAACGTCGTCGAGGAACTCCGAGAACAAATTGAACAGGATCAGGAAGTAGACGCGGGCTGGTGAGTTTTCTGCGTACACCGACGCAATGTGGTCGTGTACTGCCTCGGTCACGTCTTCTAGCTGCGCAGAGTTGTGCCAGATCTGGTCGAAGAGCTGCATGTACTGCGACGTCATCGGCGCTTCGTCAAGCTTGGTGACCATGTTGGACACGGCGTTGCCGCGCTCGTAGCCCAGATCCGCAGATGTGAAACCTTGGAGCGGCAGGTATGCGGCCGTATCGTCAACGATGGCGAACTGCTGCATCGGCGCGGCCGTCTTGTTCGACCGGAACCGCACCTTTCGCCGCACCCACTCAGCGCACTCGCGCGCGATGGCCCGCTGAGTCATCTTGTTGCGCAGCCGAATCTCAAACTCTGAGCCGTACAACGTCGACTCGCCGTTCTGGCCATGCGGGATGAAGAACTCGCGCTGTTCCTTCGGGAGTCGGTCAGTTGCTCTGGCGGTTACGAAAGAGGGCGAGGTAAAGATGAACTGCAACTCCTCAAGGTGCTCCAGCTCTTTGCGTAGCGCCTCAAACGCGAAAATTGAGAAGGAGGACGCCGCGATGCGCAACCTCGAACCCCTGACAATCTCTGCCTTAAGATCATCACCCAGCAGCTCATTAACGTTGTCGATGATCCGCACGTCCGTCATTCCCCCTTGTCCGACGAAGTCGGTTATTCTTCGGCCGCACCGTCACTGCGCACCCACTCATCAACTTCACTGATTTGGAACTTCCACAGCGCGGCCAACCTTGTGCGAGGGCACGCCCTTGATAGCAATCCAGGACTAGACGGTGTCCTTGATTACGCCCAGATGCCCGGCAAGCCCTTCATCGGACAGGCAGGACACCCGCATCATCACCCTTCTGTCAGGGTTGAACCAAGTTTCGCAAGCCGTGTGCAAGTGTATCCGGTCCATGCTGAGGATCCGGCCGCTTTCCGATCCACCGACATCGCCCGCGACGACCGATTACCCTCACAGCTCAGACGAAGCGGTCTCCTGACCGCGGTTCATCAGCCGACAACGGACAATGAGAGGCACCAATCCCGCTCCCACTGCGCGTTGGTCAACGACCAGAAGCGGGACGAACCCACACCGAGACCGTGCCGCGCGTCTCACCCACGAATTGGGAGACACGCCCTAACAGGACTTTGCCCCGACTAGCGGGCCATCGCCATCATCCCGATTGCCGAACGGCCTTCGACCGTAGACCCCCGAAAATTCAAGAATGAGATCCCGCTCAGTTCCGGAGGGGTTCGGCACATCCTTCCAGGTGACCATAAAAGAGTCCCGGTCAGGCAGTCGTCGCAGGTCCTCCCCACCTTGGTGATTGGTTCGGGATCTGTATACGAAACCCCGATACTCTTTGATGCGCTGCCACAGGCCAGCACGCTTGCCACGCTTATTAGGAGCGCGAAGTGGGGCTTTGCCTATGTAGAGGACGGAAGCTTCAGGAACCCATCTTTCAGCCAAGCAGGCTGTCGCCGTCACCTTTTGGTGTTTGGGGTGATCGGGGGCTAGGAAATCTGGTTGTGGTGCGGGTTCGTGCAGCACGATGTAGACGCCTTGGACGTCGGAAGCGCCGCGGTAGGAGAGGACGTCAGTCCGTTCTATGTCCCTAAATGGAATCGGAACGACAAATCCAGCCTCACGGAGTCCAGCGGCGGTAAACAAGGTCATGACAGCTCTTTCGGATTTGCCTGGGGCTTTGTGGAATATTCCTCCCGGGGCGCTGACGCTTGATGTTTGATCCCGCCGCCTGGCTCTGGCCGATCACCTAACGTTGCGTTTAGGCGAATAATAGGCATGCGCCGCATTTGTCTGCTCAACCCAGAATTGTTCCTTGTCGCCGCCGGGTTGGAGTAGCCCCGCGCTCTCGCCAAGACTGTAGAAACCGAGGCCAGGCTCGCCGCTATGCTTCCCGGTTACCAACGAAGTGATAAGGAAATCTGGATGTGCAATTAGGCCTCGTTCCCCGACATTTGCCAGCAGGCGGCTCATTCCTGCTAAATCGCCCGGGTTGCGGAAGTTAAATGCAGGTTGGCCTGTTTCGTCGGCAAGCTCTGCATTGAGCTTCGAGTAGGACTTCTGGCTTCGTTGCTCCGCGACGGCCGTCAGGTTTGCCATTGCTGCGTCGATGAGCTGTTCCCATTGTTCTTCGGTGCGGTTATATGGCACGCTTCCCCCTCTATTCCTTGCGACTAATACCAAATGCAGACTAGCGGCAATGGAGCATAAATGGCTCTTCGCATTTCAGGGTGTAGTCGAGGTCGGCGCATCGACCGCTGGAGTCCCCAGTTGGGGGCTATGACAACTGCCCGTCGACCGTCCGTGGCGGCGTGTCAGCGTCCTGGTTCCTGATAAGCATGAACTCGCCATCGACCGAGCGACTGCTGTCCAACCGCTCCACTGCACGCCTGAGTGTCGCCTCGTCGATCGAGGAAGTGGTTTCCTCCAAGGCCGTCTGTGTCGCACTCTCCGCACCATCACGAACTGTTACTTGAGCAAGCACCTGCCTCATCTGTGCCGCGTACTGCTCGGCCTCAAGAGCCGAGTGGAGGGCCGCCTGGTACTGTTCGGCGGTGACGCTGGGCATTTGTACCTCGAGAGTGCCGGTTTCATCGTCGATATCGGAAGTTGCCTTTGCGGGCACCGCGTCTAGTCGGGCACCGGCGGATGGGCTTTGGTTGCGAACCTCGTTCCTTCGTTGCTCCGCCTTGGTCTTGGCCCATTTAACCAGTTTGGGAATGCCGAGCTTGGTGTCGACTGCAACGTCGACACCATGCATCATATGTGGCCTGAGCGCGTCCATGATGTCAATGGCGACCTGGCCAGCGATCTGCTGGGCTATTGATGGGCGGGGCGGCATGGCTGGGGTGTGCGATCGAATAATCTCGTCGATATTTGCTGGACGTGATTCGGTCGGTCCTAGGAGGTTTTCAGTGTCGTTTTCGCGGAGGAGGTCTCGTTCATAGCCGGGGGTCTCTCTGGAACTTGAGCGGTGCGTCCCCTCGCGGCGTCGCACGTAGCGCAGTTCTTCATCTTGGCTCATGCCAATGCCATCCTCATAGCCGAAAGTGTAGCCGCGTTGGTTCGCAGTCCGCCGTCACAGCTGTTGCAGGCACTGCTATGAGCCACCTAAATTCGGGCGAGTAAAGATCTGACCGCTTTCAACACATTAACGGCAAACGTCGTTCTCCTGATTTCGCAGCACCCAGAGGCGAAGGACAAATCTTACGTCAGCTCGTTCTGCGTGTGGCCTGGCTGCGGTCATCGATGCGGCCAACGACCGGCTAAGGACCGATGAAGTGTCTCTCTTCCGTGATCTGGTCCGGCCCTACTTCCCCTAGGCAAACCAAATCAATCATGCCATCTACGATTGCGGGGAAGGACTTGGCCATGTCGCCTACGGAGAAGGCTGGTCCGCCTTCTTCGTAGGTAACCACGAAGAGGGTATCCACACCAACGGTCGCCCGGATCGGAGTCTGATTGTGATACGGCTTGGAAAGCTCAATTGAACCGATTACTTGATTCCTCATCGTGCTTAGCCGGGGATTCGCCGCTAAAGTCCGGACAGTGGTATCGGCTTCGACATCTAGCGCTAGGCCTTCTATGTCGGACCCTTGCCACTGTGCCAGAGCCGACAAGTACGACCGGTGCTTGTCAGCGATGTCCAATTTGTGGAGTTGCCAAAGAAAGCACTCTTCGTTCTTGGGAAAGGTGAACGGCTGAAGTGTCTTAACTCTTTCCAAAATCGGTTTAGGGATTGATGCCAAATCCTTGGTGGCTTTGTCCCATGCGCTGAGCTTTTCACAAACAGGAAAATAAATACTCTTTGGGTTTTTTGGGAGGCCCGGCAGGTGAGCCAGCGTCCATGCCAAGTTGTCCAAAGCGGATCTAAGATTGTGGACCGCGTCGCCAACTGTTAGGGCAACGGCATCTAGGGGTGGCTCTGTGCCCGCCTCTACGACAATGTCGATCTTCATTCGGCTATCGTGCGGCACGAGCCGGGCGACGATCGGGTTCGCTGAGGACCACGCATCAAGTTCAGCTTCTGCTTCTTGAAAGAGCTTCCTGGCACGGGCTGTCTTGCGTTTTGGTTCGCGGGTTGCCTCTGTTAGTTTCACAAATCCACGTTAGCGACCTGCGACCATCTTGGATGGACAATAGACCCGGGTTACGCGGCTCCTCGGCCCTACTCGAACGGCGACGAAGGTCCCAATGCCCTCGCAGTCGGGCAGAACGTGCTTGCATTACGAGCGAGTACAAGCTGGACGACTACCGGCGTCGTCGCGAGGGAAGCGTGGACTACTCCAAGTCGCTGTTGAGGGTCTGCCATTCGCCCACGACCTGTTTGTAGTGTAAATCGTGGTTCGACTTATCGAAGAGCCCTCGGCGCTTGGCAAACCTGACGATAGGCACAGCGGCAACCCCCTCCCACCTTGCGGCGTCCATCGGAATACGAATCGTCCATGTGCGGGTATCGTGCGCCTCCAGCCTTCGCGGAAATGCCCAGTCCTCTTCGGGTTCCGTCGGAGGGAACGTCATCTCTGCCTCTTCACCAGGTCGGCCACCTATATGAGAGGGACGGCACGAGACAAGCACGTCGCCCATGGGAAGCATCAACAACCATCCGACATAGGTCAAGGTGACAGGCTTGTCTCCATCATTCGTGGCCTGCACAGTGAGTTCCCAGGCTGAGTTGCTCCGAGTCATGGGGAATCCTTGGGAGGCAAAGAGCCAATCGCCCCGGACCATGATTCTCGGCTGGTCCCTCACCGCCCGTGACATTGTCCAGCCGAGGGTGCCCAAAGACACTAGGAGGGAAATGGTTGAAACGCTCTCGGCGTAGTTCGGCAATTGATTCTTCCTTCGGCGTTGTTGCAGTGCACCCTGACGTTTATATCCTGTCGGTCTCGGCCTCCGTTACCTGGTGCGCCGGGTTGCAAGATTGCCGCCTTCGGAAACTCCTCCTCAGCAGCCTGCTAGGAGGTGCGACACCCTACACACGTGCTAGCTGCCAATGCTCCCGATCACAATAAGCCCCGTGAGCTGCCCCACTTCGTATCGGAGCGCCTCAAGTTCGGCCAGCACCAACGCGCAGCAATCACAGCCTCGGCGATGCTCGCTAACTTTGTCTGTATTGGTGCTCATAATCCCTCGATGCTTAAGCTTTTCCGGGCACGCCGCGTTCCGGTGGCTGCACCACTTCTGATACTCCGGAGCTCAGAGAGCTTCCCACCCGTCCGCTTCTCCTCTTTGGAGTTAAGTGCCCGTCCAAGATCTTTTAGCGCTGAAAGGTATGCCGCAATCAGGCGGGTTGACGGCGGGGACTCCGCAGGTTCCCCATCCATCTGTTCTGCGAGCTCCCGACACAAAGCCAGTAATGCCGCGTGCTTGTCAGTGAGGACACCGCCCCCCGCAGCGATGGTCCGTTCAAGCGCTTCCCGTTGTCTGTCCATAAGTTTCTTCTCCTTGCAATCTCAAGCTCGGTTGGGTGGGCAAAAATTTTCGGGGGGATATGAACTACTGCTGGCAAAGGGGTCCCTTTGCAGAAGTTCTAGCGATTTGGACGCCCCCTCCCCGGCACCTTCCTCATCCCTGGCAGATACCCCGCCCCGTACCCCCTCGGCGTTATGACGTTGACCCCGAAGATCTCTTGCGTGGATCACGTTGTGCCTTTCGACGCGGGCTCGCGGTGTCGTTGATCGTCGCAACATGGATGCACGCCGCCGCTTAGAAGGCTGCTGTGAAGCGGCATTCCGCACGCCTCGCACCAGTAGCCCGTAATTGGCCATTTGTGGCCTTGAGCGTCCTTTAGACGCTCCGGCTTGCCACCCATCACGCGCCCGCGTCGCAGCGCCCGCACATGCCCTTGTGAGCTGGAGTACCGTGCTTCAGGCACCGCTCACTGTTACTGCTGTTACCGCTGTTACCGATTTCCGGGGAGACGGGCGCGGCAGCGTCAGCAGGTTCATTATTGAGAATGAAACCCACACTATTGAGAATGACTGAGTCAAGGTGTGTGTTGTTTTGGTCATTCCGGTAACGCTGGCCATATTCTTCCCTTCCGTCCGTCCCGGGATCGGTAACAGAGGTAACAGGGGGCAGATACCTGTCAAAAGCGTCCGCGAAATCGTGCCGCCGGTAGCCCTTGGCCGTTCCGGCTTCCGTCCGGATCGTGTTGTTCGTCGGTATCTCGTACTTGCCCAGGGTCCGCGCCAGGAACCGGGAGTCGATGGGTTCGCCCTTGATGTTGCCCCATGGGCTGTTTTCCAGCCCGTGCAGCGCGTCAAGGAGTCCGGCCGTAGTAATGCGGTCCCGGTCGCCCAGGACGGTCCGAATGTCGGTCAGCAGCCGAATACCCAGGGTGGCCGGTTTGTCTTTGGACTTGGTAACCATGACGACGGCGGCGGCTCGTGCTGTGTCCGGCCAGTGACCGCCGGCGGCGTCCGCGATAGCGAGCAGCGGTTCCCAGATATCGGCATCCCGGTCTTCGATGCCCTCCGGAAGGTCTGGGAACACGTCGGTAACTTCGGCGCGGACTTCGGTGGCGAATTCCGCCAGCCGGTCAAGCAGTCCCGCGGCCTCCGGGCCGTTGACCCGGCGGCGGTACGGTTCCACTCGCTGCCCCTGCCGCCGGCGCTTCATGGGAATAACGATTGAGCGCGTCATGAGTGTGTCCGGTAGCTGATTCAAGCCAGCCAGCGCCACAGCGGAGAACGACGGCCATTCCTGCGTGACTATTTCCTTGCCGCGTATGGCGGCACGCCCGGCGGTCGCGCCCTTTCGGTAGCCGGAATTCAGCAGCCCGCGCAAGTCCTCGTTGTTCTCGGACTTCCCGCCGCTGAACACGGCGTCGATTTCGTCCATAAGCAGGGTCGGCTTTCCGGCCTCGTCGCTGATCTTGCGGAAGATATACGCAACCGTTGCGTTCACGGACAGCACCGGGCGCGGCACCAATGCCTCCGTCAGTTCCATGCATCTGCTCTTGCCGCTGCCGGGTTCCGGTGACAGGAACGCCAGCCGCGGCGTGTTCTCGAACGCCTCGATCAGGTGGGCGTGGGCGATCCACAGCGCGTGGGCGGTCGCCGCTTCGGGCGACGGGTAAGCAATGAACCGCTCAAGGAACCGTTGGACGTCGTCCAGCAGCACGGCATGAACCGCCCGCCCACTGGTGTCGTAATCGGCAACAGCGGTAACAGGGGTAACGGCTTGGCCCCACTCCGAATCCGTCAACGCCGCGAACAGGTCCCTCATGGCCTGCCACCCCCGCCCCAGGTCAGACCGAGCCGCGTCCGGATTTCCCACGGCCACCACCCGGCCCGCTCAAGGCGCTTGGCTTCGGCCAGCAATTCCCACGGTTCCAGGCCCATCACTACCGGGGCCGCCAGGAAACCCTCCGGGTAGGTGTCCATAGGGTCCCGGCGTCCACAGTCCATAGGCGGACAACGCAGCGAAGCCTGGCGGCGGCGGAGACCCATGGACGGTTCAAGTGCGGCCCTCACTCGCGGCCACCGCCTACCGCCACGTTCGCCCCGCTGACCTTGGCTGCGTAAGCCCGGACGCTCTCGGCCGTGAGTAGCGACCGTCGGCCTATCTTCGCAGGGATCAACTCCCCGGTGTTCATCAGTTTGTAGATGGTGGACCGCCCCACCCCTAGGGCCGTCGCCGCCTCATCTATGGTCACTAGTACACGTTCCATGGGTAGCCGCCTTCGTTTGTCATTATGTGCTTGTACTTCCACCTTGCTTGAAACCTGCGTAAGCTAAAAGCACACGAAAGGAAGCATTAGTGAAAGCACTTCCCAAGGGGCACCAGCTTGAAAGCCGCGTGATCCAACCGACGAAAAATCACGAGCGCCCACTTGTCCTTGAGCTATGGCCTGACCCCGAAGCACCCCGCAAGTGGGTCCCCATCGAGGGCGTGCCCTTCCCCGGAGGATTTGAGGTCATCGACCGCGTCCGGCTTAAAGGTGCCGCAGAAGACCCCAGAGACCTCCTCGGCGCTATTGAGCGTGCACGCACAGGCGAGTCAGGTCTGACGCTTCACGTCTGGTACACCTTCGCTGCCTGGGACACAGCTGTGCGGTGCGTGGGCGTTCAGTTCTCCATCACTGAAGACCCCGCGGCTGGAGAGTCGCCGACGACGGAAGACATGACGACGGGATTGTTCAAACACGCCGAGATTGACCGCGTTCGGCGACGCGCGATCGAGTACTTCACACAACTGCACTCGCTCACAGCGGACCAGCCCACGCAGCGCCGAACTGCGCGGAGCATTGAACGGCGCTCTAACGCGGTCAAGCCGGACCTCATATTCAAAGCCGCCACGATCTACAACCAGCACATTGACGGCACGCCACTCAAGGCGGTCCGCGAACGCCTAGGAATATCAAAGAGTACGTCCGAGAAGTACATACGATTGGCGCGCGAAGCCGGGTACGTCACGGAGTCAGCGAAGCCAGGCAGGAGGCAGCAGCAGCCATGAGCAAACGGGCAAACGGCGAAGGTTCTATATACAAGCGCGAATCTGACGGACGCTATGTCGGGGCACTCAGTTACGAGGACCCTGCGACGGGGAAGAACAGCAGGAAAGTGTTCTACGGCAAGACCCGCGCCGAGGTTCGGACAAGGCTACGCGAAGCCAGCGACCGGCTCGAGGAAGGCCGACCGGTCAGCGACTCGAAAGCCACGGTTTCCCAGTGGCTCCAGCACTGGGCCGCGACGACGCTGGCCGCGAGCGACCGCAAGGAGTCCACCCGTTCGCTATACCGGACCCTCGCGGCCAAGCACTTGATGCCAGAGCCCTTCGGCGCTCTGAGGCTGGACAAGCTCAAGCCGTCAGACATCGAAGCGTTGGTCCTCCGCCTCCGGGCCAGGACACGCCAAGCGCGGGCGGAGGACGGCGGCGAAGTAGAAGTCCGCGCACTCTCCGACTCGACCATCCGGACCACGTACACGGTCCTGCGCTCCGCCCTGGACGGCGCTGTCCGGGATGGACTGCTTGCCCGTAATCCAGCGGCGGTGATACGTCGGCCCGGGGTCGAGCGCACCGAAGCGCGGCATCTGTCCCCCGCCGAGGTTCGCCGTCTCCTGAGTGCTGCCGAGTCCTCCCGGTACCACAGTGCCCTCGTAGTGATAGCCGCAACCGGGATCCGCCGTGGTGAGTGCTTGGCATTGCGCTGGGCAGACGTTGACTTCGATGCCGGAATACTAAAGGTCAGGGGCACCCTCTCCCGTATCGGCGGAAAGCTCACGGTGACGGAACCCAAGACGGATCGGTCCCGCCGGGTGCTGCCGGTCTCCCCCGTCACAGCTGTCCTGCTGACGGCGCAGCGGAAGGCCCAGGTCGCGGAGCGGCTGCATGCAGGGAGTGCTTGGATGGACACCGGGCACGTCTTCACCACGGAGAGCGGCCAGCCGGTGGACCCGCGAAATCTTTACCGGGTGGTGCAGACGGCGGCGGCACGGGCCGGGCTCAAGGACGTGGGCGTTCACTCACTGCGTCACTCCGCGGCAACGGCCATGCTGGAAGCAGGAGTGAACATCAAAGCCGTGTCGGACCTGCTGGGGCACCAATCGGTGAGCATCACCGGCGACATCTACGGGCACACATCCGATGACAGTGCACGCGCCGCGATCTCCAAGCTGTCCGACGCCATGGGGTTCTGAGCATGGATTTCCGGGCGTTGCTACACCCGTTGCTACACCCGGCCCGTTAAACAGCAGAGGCCGCCTCCGGATTTCTCCGGAAACGGCCTCTGACCTGCGGTTTCTTTGGTCGGGCTGACAGGATTTGAACCTGCGACCCCTTGACCCCCAGTCAAGTGCGCTACCAAGCTGCGCTACAGCCCGCTGGTTCCGCCGTTCTCCGCTGAACTCAAACCCGAAGATTTTCATCAGCAGTCCGGCCGAACCACCTAGAAGAGCTTACACGATCCGGAGGGGTGCCAGTGACACTTTCCGGTGATCGGCCCAAGGTGTGTCGCAATTAACGCTTCCGGCCACGCTTCTCGCGGACGCGCATGCTCACCTCGATGGGCGTGCCCTCGAATCCGAAGGTCTCGCGCAGGCGCCGCGTAATGAACCGGCGGTACCCGGGATCCAGGAACCCGGTGGTGAACAGCACGAACTTCGGCGGCCGGCTGGAGGCCTGGGTGCCGAAGAGGATACGGGGCTGCTTGCCGCCGCGGACCGGGTGCGGGTGTGCGGCGACCAGCTCGCCCAGGAAGGCGTTGAGGCGCCCGGTCGGGATGCGCCGGTCCCAGTTCTCCAGTGCCAGGTCCAGGGCCGGGACCAGGCGGTCCTTGTGCCAGCCGGTCTTTGCCGAGATGTTGACCCGCGGCGCCCAGTCAACGTGTGCCAGGTCCTGTTCGATTTCGCGCTCGAGGTAGCGGCGGCGTTCGTCGTCGAGCAGGTCCCACTTGTTGAAGGCCAGGACAAGGGCGCGGCCGGACTCGATGGCCAGCTGGAGGATGCGGACGTCCTGTTCGCTGAGGACCTCGTCCACGGCGAGGAGCACGACGGCGACCTCCGCCTTTTCGAGCGCGGCCTGCGTCCGGAGTGAGGCGTAGTAGTCCGCGCCCTGTGCCATGTGCTGGCGGCGACGGATGCCGGCGGTGTCCACGAAGCGCCAGGTGCGGCCGCCGAGTTCGATGAATTCGTCCACGGGATCACGGGTGGTGCCGGCGGTGTTGTCCACCACCACGCGCTCGGATCCGGCGAGCTTGTTCAGCAGCGAGGACTTGCCCACGTTCGGGCGGCCGATCAGGGCGATACGCCGCGGACCGCCGGAGCGTTCCACGCCTTCAACGGTGGAGAACTCGGGCAGGACATCCATGACGTGGTCCAGGAGGTCGGCCACGCCGCGTCCGTGCAGGGCGGACACCGGGTAGGGCTCACCGAAGCCAAGGCCCCACAGTGCTGCGCTGTCGGCTTCCTGGGCAAAGTCGTCCACTTTGTTGGCCACCATGATGACCGGCTTCTTGCTGCGGCGCAGCATCTTCATGACGCCTTCGTCCGTGGCGGTGGCACCGACGGCGGAGTCCACCACGAAGAGGACGGCGTCGGCGAGTTCCACGGCCATCTCGGCCTGCTCAGCGACCCTGGCGTGGATACCGCGGGCGTCGTGCTCCCATCCCCCGGTGTCCACCAGGGTGAAGTTGCGTCCGTTCCAGTTCGCGGAGTACATCACGCGGTCGCGGGTCACGCCCGGAGTATCCTCCACCACCGCTTCGCGGCGGCCCAGGATACGGTTCACCAGGGTGGACTTGCCCACGTTCGGACGTCCGATGATGGCCAGGACGGGGTCCAGCTTGAGGGGACCTTCGAGGTCCTCGTCGCCGTATTCGCCGCTCAGCAGGGCGGCGTCGTCCTCGTCCAGCTCGTAGTCCTCCAGGCCGGCCCGGAGGGAGGCGGCGCGGAGCTCGGCTTCGTCGTCGCCGATCGCCGCCAGGCGCTCTGCAACCTGGTCGGTGCCGGTGGGGGTGTATTCGTCGTCGGCGCCGGGGTGCCCGGAAGCCTGGGTGGTGTCGCTCATTGCACTGTCCTTAGTGGTCATCTGCCGGCGTCCCCGGCTACTGCTGTCAAGTCTTTATGGTCAGCGAAGGGCAGGGGCTGCCCGCTGAGTTGGATGGTGTCCTGGACGTGCCCTGCCAGCGCTGCACGTATGTCCTGCGCGGCCCTGTCCATTGAAGCACGGCCGGTTTCACCGGCCCGGCGGGCCAGGGTCAGGGCTGATCCGAAGCTGACGTGGAAGCGCCGCCCGGGCGGTGGAACGAAGTCCAGGTGCTCATCGCCCTGGCGGGTGCCCAGGATGGCTACCGGCACCACAGGGGCTCCGGAATTCAGCGCCAGCCAGGCCACCCCACCGTTGATATCCGCTGCTGCGCCGCTCCCCCGCGTCCCTTCCGGAAGAATCCCAACGCAGCGCCCGGCGTCGAGCACGTCCTTGCAGCGCTGGAGCGCTGCACGGTCACCGCGGCGGTCCACGGGCAGCTGCCCGGACGCGGTGAGCACGCGGCCAAGGAAACCCTTGAACATCTCCTGCTTCACCAGGATGTGCATCGGCCGCGGCGCGGCGCCAAACATCACCGGCCCGTCAAGGAAGCTGATGTGGTTCCCTGCGAAGATCACCGGTCCGCCGGTGGGGACATTCGTCCTGCCGGTCACGGTGGTCCGGTAGACCAGGTGGTCAAGGATCCAGCCCACCGGCCTGCTCCATGCCGTGGTCAGCCCGGACGGCAGGCCGGCCCCGGCGTCAGTCACGGTTCAGGACCTTGGTAACGATCACGAGGGCGGCATCCACGGTCTGTTCGAAGTCGAGGTCCGAGGAGTCCAGCGTCACCACCCCGGAAGCGGCCTGGGTGAAGTTCACCACGGTGGAGTCCTTGGCATCGCGGTGCGTGACCTGGGCCGCCAGTTGCTCGGCGTTCTGCGTTCCGCCCAGCTGGATGCCGCGCCGGCGCAGGCGGGCTTCCTCGCTGGCAGTGAGGAGCATGCGCACCTCGGCTCCGGGCGCGACGACGGTGGTGATGTCCCTGCCTTCCACCACCATCCGGCGGTGGTGCTTTTCGATGAGGTCCCGCTGCCGCCGGATCAGTTCGGTCCGGGCGCCCAGGGTGGTGGCGACGGCACTGACGGCGGAAGAGATGGCCGGCTCTCGGATGGCGTCCGTGACGTCCACGCCGCCCACCCGGACATATTCCTCCAGGGGGCTGGTGCTCAGTTCCAGGACGAAGTCCCTGGATGCCTGCTCCACCGCCGCGCCGTCCTCAAGATCGATGCCTTCGGTCAAGCAGTACCAGGTCAGGGCACGGTACATGGCGCCGGTGTCCAGGTAGGCCAGCCGGAGCCTGCGGGCAACTTCCTTGCTCACGCTCGACTTTCCGGAGCCTGAAGGCCCGTCGATGGCAACCACCAGCGACCGGCCGATGCGCAGGGCGCGCATGGATTCGAGGAGTTCCTGTGTCATTACTGAAGTACCCGCCATCCGCGGTCGTTGAGAGCTTCGATCAAGTGGTCGTGCTTGTTCGGCAACACGGAGATTTCCACCATACCCACGTTTTGGCCCGACGAGTGGTCAAGCCGCATGTCCTCCAGGTTGACACCAATCTCCCCGATCTCGGTGAGCAGCCGGGCGATCTGGCCAGGCTTGTCATCCACCAGGACGGTAAGCCACGCGTAAGCCTGCGGCGGACCGCCGTGTTTCCCGGGGATCCGCGCCTGGCCGGCGTTGCCCTCGCTGATCAGCTGCGCGAGGTCCAGCCGGGCCCCGGGTGCGGTGGGGTTCTCCAGGGTTCCAATCAGCCGGTTCAGGTCTTCCCGGACACCGTAGAGGATCTCCACCACCTTGTCCGCGTTGCCCCCGAGGATCTGGACCCACAGGGTGGGGTCGCTGGCCGCGATCCTGGTGACGTCGCGCAGTCCGTTGCCTGCCAGGGACAGCGCATGCAGCGGAGTTCCCTGCAGCCGGCTGGCCAGCAGCGAGGACATCACCTGGGGCAGGTGCGAGACCAGTGCCACCGCTTCATCGTGTTCGTCCGCCGTGAACTGCGAGACAACGGCCCCCAGGTCCGAGGCGAGCGAGCGGGCCACCTGCAGGGCGGCGCCGGACGTCTCCTCCGAGGGGCAGAGCACCCAGGGCATGGAGGTGAAAAGCTCACCGCGCGCCGCCACCGGGCCGGACTTTTCGCGGCCCGCCATGGGGTGGGTCCCCACGTAGCGGGACAGGTCGACGCCCGATTCCCGCAGCCGGGCCAGGATGTCCGCCTTCACGCTGGCGATATCGATGACCACAGCGTCCGGGTAGTTGGACAGCGCAGCAAGGACGACGTCGGCCGTGACGTCCGGCGGAGCGGCCACCACCACCAGCTGCGGCGCTGTATCGCCCAGTTCCGGCAGCGGGCGGCCGGCACCGATGTCCACGGCCACCGCCTGGTTGGTGGGCGACGGGTCCGAAAGGAACACGGGTACGCCGCGCCCCCGCAGGCCCAGCCCAATGCTGGTGCCCAGCAACCCGGTGCCGATGACCACCACCGGACCATCCAGGTGGCCGCGGCCCTGGCTTTTGAACGCGGACATGCCTCAGAGCCCTACGGATGCCAGCAGGTGGCCGACTTCCTGCTTGCCCAGGTTGCGGATACTGCCCTGGCGCTGGTCGCCGAGCCCGATGGGGCCCACCTTGACGCGGACCAGCCGCTGGACCGGGAAGCCAACAGCGTCGAAGAGGCGCCGGACAATCCGGTTCTTGCCGGAGTGGAGCACAACCTCAATCAGCACGTGGCCCGGGGTGGAGTCCACCAGGCGGAAGGAGTCAACGGAAGCGAAGCCGTCCTCCAGCTCGACGCCGGCCTTCAACTGGGCGCCGACGCCCTGCGGGAACGGTCCGCGCACCTGCACCAGGTAGGTCTTGGGAACCTCGTAGGACGGGTGGGTGAGCCGGTTGGCGAGTTCGCCGTCGTTGGTCAGCAGCAGCAGGCCTTCGGTGGCGACGTCGAGCTTACCAACGTGGAAGAGGCGTTCCCCGGTGTTCTTGTTGTTCTTCAGGAAGTCGCTGATGCAGGGCCGGCCCTCGGGGTCCTCCATGGTGGACACCACGCCCTTGGGCTTGTTGAACACCATGTAGACCAGGTTTTCGTCCAGCTGGATCCGCAGCCCGTCAACGTGGATCACGGCAGTCTTGGGGTCTACGCGGACACCCAGTTCGGTGACTACCTGGCCGTCAACTTCGACGCGGCCCTCGGCGATCATCTCTTCGCAGACGCGCCGGGAGGCGACTCCTGCGGAGGCCATCACCTTCTGGAGGCGCACGCCGTCGGCATCGTGGAGTTCGGACTGGGGAACGTTGCCCCGGGGACCCTTCTTCCGTGCGGGCTTGCGGACCGGCCCCAGGTTCTGGCCAAAGCGTTCGCTGCCAAAAGCACGGGAAGCGGCTGCTCCGGGAGCGCCCGTACGCGGCTTTGGCTTGAGCGCACCGGGAGTTCCGGGAGCTTTCCCGGCACCGGGCTTGCGGGCCGCGGGCTTGCGCGACGACGGCTTGGCACCCCTGGCGGCCTCGGCTCCGCGTCCCTGCTGGTCCCCTGCGAGATCGGGGTCAATGAAGCGCTCTTCGCGCGGCTTGGGGGCACGGTGCGGGCGGTCCCCGCCGAATCCCGAGGCACGCTTGCCTGCTCCCCCGCGGGAGCCCCCGCTGAAGCTGCCGCCCTGTGCCGGGTTGCGCTGTGAACTGTTGCGTTCGTTCCCGCCGCGTCCCGAACCGTTACGTGGTGAACCCTGGCGTCCCGCCTGTGTCATGACCCGTCCTTCAAATGTGTTTTGGTAAGCTGAGATGTCCAAGGACAACCTTAGCCAGCCGCGCAGACTTCGTCTGCCCTGATTAATAACCGTGCTGGATGGACTGTTGCGGGCAGGGGTGTCCTGCCTACATCGTCCCGGCGTCGTAGAACTCTGCGATCCCGTCGAGCCCCGGAAGGTGCGGCGACAGTTGGGGCAGGTCCTCCACTGAACTGATTCCCATCCGTTCGAGGAAATACGAGGTAGTCCGGTAAAGGATTGCGCCGGACTCGGGATCTGTTCCCGCGTCCTCGATCAGCCCGCGCTGGGCCAGCGTCCGTACGACAGAGTCAACATTGACCCCGCGAATTGCAGACACGCGCGCCCGGGAAACGGGCTGGCGGTACGCGATGACCGCCAGTGTTTCCAACGCCGCCTGGGTAAGCCTGGCAGTCTGCCCCTCAAGCACGTATTTGCCCACAATGTCGGCAAATTCCGTGCGGGAGTAGATGCGCCAGCCACCGGCGATGTTCCGCAATTCAAAACCCCGGGGACTGGAACCGATGCCAGCGCTGCTGGCACTCTCCACCTCCGGGGCTTTAACAGTATAGCCGTTATAATCGCGCTGCAGTTCTGCCAGCAGGGCGCGGACCGAGTCCACCGTCAGCCCCACCCCTGCCGCCAGCTCTTCTTCCGTTGCCGGCTCGTCCAAGACCATGAGGACGGCTTCCAGGGCAGCCTTGGCGCCACCGGGAAGGTCTGCGAATTCGGAACCGTGCTCGGCGACGTCCTCCCGTTGGGCCTGCTGTTGATGCGTTTCCTGCGACGGGTTCACAGTTGCTCCTCGAATTCTTCGCTTAGGTTTTCCGCCGACCAGTCCCGGCGGTCGGCCGTCCAGTGGACGGCAAGGTCCGCCAGCGGGGAGAGCTGGTCGAACGAGACAGCGCGGTCCCGGAACAACTCCAGCAGGGCCAGGAACCGGGCCACCACCACCAGCGTGGACTCCGCGTCGGCAATCAGTGAACGGAAGGTCAGCGGTGACTCCTGCTGGAGCCTGAGGCCCAGCACTTCGGCCTGCTCCTTGACGCTGACATTGCCGCCGTGCAGGTGGCCGAGGGCAACCTGCGGTGGCTGCGCCGGCACCTTCGGCCGAAGCGCGGCTTCTGCCAGTGCAGCGAACTGCCGGGGCGTATGTTTCCAGACGAGCTCGGGAAGCATGGCTGCGAAATGTTCCTCGAGCGCCACCTGCCGTGGAAAGCGGCGGCCCTCCTGGTGGAGGGTTTCACCCATGATGCCTGCCACCTGCTTGAAGGCCTTGTACTGTAGCAGCCGGGCAAACAGGAGGTCCCGCGCCTCCAGCAGGGCGATGTCCTCGTCGTCCTCGACTTCACCGGCCGGGAGGAGCCGCGCTGCCTTGAGGTCAAGCAGGGTGGCGGCAATCACCAGGAACTCGCTGGCCTCGTCCAGGGCCCATTCTTCACCGAGCTCCTGCAGCCTGCGGATGTACTTGATGAACTCATCAGTGACCGTGGCGATGGCAACTTCGGTGATGTCCAGCTGGTGCTTGGCGATCAGTCCCAGGAGGAGGTCGAACGGACCCGTGAAGTTGGCCAGCCGCACCTCGAAGCCGGGTTTGGATTCGGCCACGGCGTGGTTAGGGTGCGCCGCCGCGGGAGATCAGCTCCTTGGCGAGCCGGCGGTAGGCGTCAGCACCCACATGGTTTCCGGCGTAGCTGGTGATGGGCTCCGCAGCCACGGTGGCATCCGCGAACTTGATGGAGCGCTTGATCACGGTTTCAAAGACCTTGTCCCCGAACGCCTCCACCAGCCGGGTGATCACTTCGCGGCTGTGCAGCGTGCGTGCGTCGTACATGGTGGCCAGCACGCCGTCCACCTGCAGCCGCGGGTTCAGCCTGTCCTGGACCTTGTCGATGGTTTCAACGAGGAGGGCCACGGCGCGGAGCGCGAAGAACTCGCAGATGAGCGGGATGATGACGCCATGGGCCGCGGTGAGGGCGTTGACGGTCAGGAGGCCCAGGGACGGCTGGCAGTCGATGAGGACGACGTCGTAGTCGTCTTCGACCTTCTTCAGCGCACGGTCCAGGACCTGTTCGCGCGCCACCTCGTTCACCAGCTGCACTTCCGCCGCGGAGAGGTCGATGTTGGTAAGCAGCAGGTCGACGTTCTCGACGCCGGTCTGGTGGATGGCGTCGCGGATGTCCACCTTGCGGTCCATCAGGACGTTGTACACGGTGAGGTCGAGTTCGTGCGGGTTCACGCCCAGGCCCGCCGACAGCGCACCCTGGGGGTCGAAGTCCACCAGCAGGACACGCCGGCCGTATTCGGCGAGTGCCGCAGCCAGGTTAATGGTGGAGGTGGTCTTCCCGACGCCGCCCTTCTGGTTGACCATGGCGATGACGCGGGCCGGACCGTGGGAGGACAGCGGCGCGGGTTCCGGGAACTCGCGGTATGGGCGACCCGTGGGGCCCATCACCGCGTTTTCCAGGTCGAATTCCGTGCCCTCCAGAGTTGCTGAACCCTGTTCGCTGCTCACGTATCTGTCCACACTTTCGATGACGGTGATTTCCTGCCGCTGGCTGACCAGCGCCGTTCGTTCTGCTCCCTAGGTTACAGCGCCCGACACGGTATTCGACGGAACTTGACTTTCCGCGAATGTTGAGCCTTGACCCTCTAGCTGAGGTCGAAGGTTGAGCTGCAGGGCAACGCAAAACCGCCCCCGCAGCAGGGCTGCAGGGGCGGTTTTACGTATCCTTTGGGACAGAAGCTAGGCCTTGGCGGCCTCGCGTGCGCCTTCTTCCTTCGGTGCCATCTCGCCGTGGCCCGCGATCATGGTCTGCTCGTCGAAGGGGACTTCGCCGGAGAGGACGCGGGCAACCTGGCCGCCGTCGATCTCCTTGACCCAGGTGCCCACCAGGACCGTGGCCACGGCGTTGCCAGTGAAGTTGGTCAGGGCGCGGGCCTCGGACATGAACCGGTCGATTCCCACAATCATGCCCACGCCGCCCAGCAGCTCGGGACGGTGTGCCTGCAGGCCTGCTGCGAGGGTTGCCAGGCCGGCGCCGGTCACGCCGGCGGCACCCTTGGAGGCGATGATCATGAAGACCAGCAGGGAGATCTGGGCGCCGAGGTCAAGCGGGGTCCCCATGGCGTTGGCCACGAAGAGGGACGCCATGGTCAGGTAGATGGCCGTTCCGTCCAGGTTGAAGGAGTAGCCCGTGGGAACGGTGACGCCCACAACCGGCTTGGAAACGCCGAGGTGTTCCATCTTGGCGATCAGGCGGGGCAGTGCCGCTTCCGAGGAGGAGGTGGAGAAGATGATGAGGTACTCGCGGGCCAGGTACTTCATCAGCTTGAAGATGTTCACGCCGGCAACGACCTGGAGGAGGCCGCCCAGGATGACCACGATGAACAGTGCGCAGGTGATGTAGAAGGCGATCATCAGGGTGAACATGCTCACGATGGCCTGGACGCCGGTTGCACCGACGACGGCGGCGATGGCGCCGAAGGCACCAATCGGAGCGAGCCACATGATCATGATGAGGATGCGGAAGACGAGGCCCTGGGCGTGGCCGATGGCCTTGAGGATGGGGGTCCCCTGCGTGCCCATCTTCTGCAGGGCGAAGCCCACCAGGATGGCGGCCAGCAGGGTGGGCAGGACAGGGATGTCACCCGGGATGATGCCCATCAGGAAGTCCACGGTGCTGTCAGTGGCGGCCTTCTTGTTGGGGTCGTAGGGCGTCAGCTTCAGGCCTTCGCCGGGGTGGATGATGTTGCCCACTACCAGGCCGATGGCCAGCGCGAAGGTGGACATGATGATGAAGTAGCCCAGCGCGAGGCCGCCCACCTTGCCGACGGTGGCTGCCTTGGCGATGGATCCAATGCCCAGGACGATGGTGCAGAAGATGACCGGTGCGATCATCATCTTGATGAGCTTGACGAACCCGTCTCCCAGGGGCTTGAGGGACTTGCCCACCTCCGGGAAGAGCAGGCCAACCACCGCGCCGAGGACGACGGCGGCGATAACGGCAATGTAAAGGTAGTGGGACTTGTCCAGTCCCTTGCGCCGCGGCGTCGCGGTCTCGAGCGACTCTCCTCGTTGAGAAGCCATGATGTGTCTCCTTGTGGATATTCTGATAGACGCTGCGGCGCAGTCTCTGGGCTCAACACGTCCGTGCAATGTGATATCCATCATTGGGCACCCCGTGATCCAGCTCACCGTTGCGTTCATATTGGTCGCGGCACCCCCGGGGTTCTGAAGGAGGCAGGCATGATCCACCGCTGGAGTATCGCCCGCCGGCTCTTCCTGGCGAACCTGCTGATCGTCGTATCCTTCATCGCCATTGTGGGGACTGCGGCCTACGTGGACGCCCGGGACCGTACGTATGACGAAGCGGGGCGCCGCATGGAAGGAGTGGCTGCCTCCATCGCCGCCAATCCCCTGGTGCTCCAGGCCGCTGCCACGCCGGACCCGTCCGCCCTGCTGCAGCCTTACGCCAAGGACGTCACCAGCGCTGCCCACATCGATTTCATCACCATCATGGCTCCTGACCGGACCCGTTGGACGCATCCGCGGGACGAGGAACTGGGCCGCCCGTACATCGGCTCCATCGACGCTGCATTGCAGGGCCGGGCCTTCACCGAAGTCACCGCCGGCACCCTGGGCCCCTCGGTCCGGACCATCGTTCCTGTCAAGGACGCCCAAGGGACCGTGAAGGCGCTGGTGGCGGCGGGTGTAACCGTCCGCAGCGTGGACGTGGCCTTCACCGGCCGCCTGCCGGTCCTGCTCGCCGTCGGCATCGCCCTGCTGGTGGGCGGATCCCTTGCGTCGTGGCTGCTTGGCAGGTATCTGCGACGGGTGACGCGCGGCTGGGGGCCCGAACAGCTGGCGCAGTTGTTCACTTACTACGAATCAGTCCTGCACTCGGTGCGCGAAGGGCTGATCCTCATCGATGCCAAAAAGCGCGTGGTGATGTACAACGACCAGGCTGCCGAGCTGCTGGGCCTGGCCGAAACAGGCAGCAACGATCCCACGCGGCCCCCATCCCTGGCAGACCTCCCCCTGGACAGCGAGCTGCGCAGCCTGTTCGATTCGGGACGCACCACCAAGGACGAGATGGTGCTGACCGGCTCCCGCGTGCTGGTGGTCAACCAGGGGCCGGCCCGGGGCCCCGAGTCCCCCGGGTCGCGAGGGAAGGTCCCCGTGTACGGAACAGTGGCCACGCTCAGGGACCGGACGGAAATCGAGGCACTGGGCAACGAATTGCAGACCATGCGGACCCTTTCGGACGCGCTGCGGGCCCAGACCCACGAACACGCCAACCGGCTCCACACCATGGTCTCGCTCCTGGAGCTTGGCCGGACAGGCGAAGCCCTCGATTTCGCCACCCAGGACCTGGCCATGAGCCAGCAACTGACGGACGACATGGTGAGCTCGATTGATGAACCGGTGGTGGGCGCGCTGGTCATGGGCAAGGTGGCCGAGGCCCACGAGCGCGGCGTCCAACTGGATGTTTCCACCCTCGGATCCGGCGCCGCACCCGGGGTGGCCGTCCAGGACTTGGTGACTATCCTGGGCAACCTGCTGGACAACGCGATTGATGCTGCTGCCGACGCACCCCCTCCGCGGCGGGTGGTGCTGACGCTGGAGGCGGACGAGGAAGGACTGGACATGGCCGTCAACGATTCCGGGGCGGCCATCGACCCTGCGGACTCGGAAAAGATCTTCCGGCATGGATTCAGCACCAAGCCCGCGGGGATGGGGGGCCGGGGCATTGGACTGGCGCTGGTCCGGCAGGCTGTGCAGCGTTTGGGCGGTACGCTGGCCATTAACGGCCGGCGCGGCGCCAAGTTCGAAGTATTCCTGCCTGCGGCGTTGTCCGCGGATAAGGAGCACAGACAGTGAGCAACATCCGGGTCCTCGTCGTCGAAGACGAGGCCATCGCTTCCGCGGCCCATGCCGCGTACGTGGGGCGGCTGGAAGGGTTTGAGCTCGCGGGGACTGCACCCGATGGCCAGTCCGCCCTGCGGCTCCTCAATGAATTCGTGGCTGCGGGAGAGCCGGTGGAACTGGTCCTGCTGGATATGAACCTGCCCGACCTGCATGGCCTGGACATCGCCCGGCGCATGCGCTCCGCCGGGATCCTCGCGGACATCATCGCCATCACCGCCGTGCGCGAGCTGGCAATCGTCCGCAGCGCCGTCGCCATCGGCGTGGTCCAGTACCTGATCAAGCCCTTCACGTTCGCTACGTTCTCGGACAAGCTGGAAAACTACCGCCAGTTCCGGCAGCAGCTGGCGGGTTCCCACGGCGGTCCGGGCAAGGGGGGTGCCTCACAAAGCGAGGTGGACCAGGCTTTTGCGAGCCTCCGTGCGCCGTCCGAACTTCCGCTTCCCAAGGGCCTGTCCACCTCGACGCTCGGCTCGGTCCAGGAGTTCCTGCGCCGGCAGCCCGAGGCAGTGTCCGCCACCGAGGTCATGGATGCCCTGGGCATGTCCCGGGTAACTGCGCGGCGCTATCTGGAATACCTTGCCGACGCCGGCACCGTTTCCCGGACCGCCCGCTACGGCACCCCGGGGAGGCCGGAGAACGAGTACCGCTGGAACGCGCGCTGACGCGCCGGGATTAAACGTGCGGGGGTTGTACGTGCGAAGGCTGGACGCCCCGCCTTGACCGTCAGCGCGCTTCTGCCCCGCCCACCCGAAGGGCGCCGATCAGCTGGTCAATGACCCCGGGATCCTCAATGGTGGAGGGCACCGTGTACTCCTCGCCGTCTGCGATCTGGCGCATGGTCTTGCGGAGGATCTTCCCCGACCGGGTCTTGGGCAGCGCGTCCACCACCGTCACATGCTTGAAGTCCGCAACCGCACCAATGTCCCGCCGGACCAGTGCCACAAGATCCTTGGCCAGGACGTCTTCGGGGATGTCGACGCCGGATTTGAGCACCACGTAGCCGCTGGGGCGCTGGCCCTTGAGGGGGTCGGCGAGGCCGATCACGGCGCACTCGGCAACCGCCGGGTGCTGGCCGATCACCTGCTCCATGGCGCCGGTGGACAGCCGGTGTCCGGCAACATTGATGATGTCGTCGGTGCGGCCCATGACGAACAGGTACCCGTCCTCGTCGCGGTAGCCCGAATCGCCCGTTGCGTAGCACCCCTCGAAGGCTTGCAGGTAGGACGAGATGAAGCGTTCATCGTTTCCCCACAGGGTGGTGAGGGTGCCCGGCGGTAACGGCAGCTCCAGGACGATGTTGCCTTCGGTGCCGGGCTCCACTTCCCCGCCCGCGCCGTCGAGGATCCGCAGCCGGAACCCGGGCATCGGAACGCTCGGGGAGCCGGCTTTGATGGGCAATGGCTCCAGTCCACGCGGATTGGCGCAAATGGCCCAACCTGTCTCGGTCTGCCACCAGTGGTCCACCACGGGCACGCCCAAAACCCGGGATGCCCAATGGAACGTGTCCGTGTCCAGCCGCTCGCCGGCGGCGAACAGCGTCTGCAGGCTGGAGACGTCGTAGTTTTGCAGCAACGATGCCTCCGGATCGGCCTTGCGGATGGCCCGCAGTGCCGTGGGAGCGGTGAACAGCACGTTGACCTTATGGTCCTGGACCACGCGCCAGAACGCCCCGGCGTCGGGAGTGCCCACCGGCTTGCCCTCGTACATCACGGTGGTGGCTCCGGCCAGCAACGGACCATAAACGATGTATGAGTGCCCCACCACCCAGCCAACGTCGGACGCCGTCCACATCACGTCGCCGGGGCCGATGCCGTAAATGTTTTCCAGCGTCCAGCGCAGGGCGACGGCGTGCCCTCCGTTGTCCCGCACCACGCCCTTGGGCGCGCCCGTTGTTCCGGAGGTGTAGAGGATATACAGCGGGTCCGTGGCCTGCACGGCGACAGGGGCCACGGGGTCGGCCGAAGCCATGGCCGAATCCCAGTCCAGCCACCCAGCATGGTCCCCGGCCGCCGACGCGAAGCCGTCGCGCGCCTTGAACACCACGGGAATGCCGGGCGCGCCGGCCAGCCCGAGGGCCTCCGCGACCGCCGGCAGGTATTCGATGCGCCGGGCCGGCTCGATCCCGCCGGAGGCTGTGACCACGGCGGCGGGGGCGGCATCGCGGATGCGCGCGGCGAGCTCCTTGGGCGCGAAGCCGCCAAAGACCACCGAGTGGACCGCACCCAGCCGGGCAGTGGCCAGCATGGCGATGGCGGCTTCCGGGATCATGGGCATGTAGATCACCACGCGGTCGCCCTTGCCAACGCCGTGGCGCCGCAGCACGCCGGCAAAGCGGGCCACGAGGTCCGTCAGTTCCGCGTAGGTGTAGCGCTGCTGTGTACCCAGCATGGCGGAGTCATGGATGAGGGCATCCTGCCCTCCGCGGCCCTCGGCGACGTGCCGGTCCAGCGCGTTATAGCAGGTATTCAGGGCGCCGTCGGGGAACCAGCTGTAAAGCGGTGCCCGGCTGGAGTCCAGGGCCCGCCCCGGTGGAGAGGTCCAGGAAATCTTCTGCGCTGCCTCCAGCCAAAAATCTTCGGGCTGTTCGAGGCTGCGCTGGTAGCTGTCCCGGTAGCTTTTGGTGACCATGAGGGGTATCCCGTCCACGACGTTGTGATGCAGCTCATGGTAGCGGGCAGAGTGTGCCAGCCACAAGGGCTGTGTATACAAACTTTTGCTGAAGTCTAAAGGTTTGCGCGTTTTGCTGTTATCTACTCCCGCTTGTGTATACACTGATGCTGTCACTGAGGAAGGAGAGCAGCATGCGCGCCAGCGACAAGGCCTACGCGGCCCTGCGGGACGACATCATCGAATGGCGCCTCGCTCCCGGTACCGTCCTGGCCGAGGTGGAACAGTCCGAACGCCTTGGTGTGTCGCGCACGCCCCTCCGCGAAGCACTTGGCCGCCTGACGGCGGAAGGGCTGACGACGGCGGGCGGCCGCGGCGTCGTGGTCACCGACATCTCCCTCGAGGACATCGACGAACTGTTCGAACTGCGCGAAACCCTTGAGGGCAAGGCCGCCGCCCTGGCCGCCCGGCGCGGTGACGCTGCCACGTTCGAGCACCTGCAGCGCGAACTGCTCAATGCCCCCGCGCTGATCAGCGGCGGGGACCCCGCCCTGCATGACTATTACGAACTGGTGGGCAGGCTGGACACAGCCATCGACGCCGCCATCTCCAACTCCTACCTGGCCCAGGCCATGCGAAGCCTGCGCGTGCACCTGGTCCGGATCCGACGGCTCGCAGCGGACGACGCCCGCCGCCTCACCGCCGCAGCAGCCGAACACGCCGCCATCGCCGAGGCCATCGCGGCAGGCAACCCGAAGCTCGCCGAGGCGGCGACGATCGTCCACCTGCACCGAAGCCTCTCCCACGTCAAAGCAATCCACGCATCCCATCCGAAGGAGCACCATGGTTAAGGAACACCACGTCCGCGTCTACAAGAGCGAAGAGAACCTGCCCCGCGAGGACCAGCTCGCCTACAAGATCGCCCAGGTCGCCGCCGATCCCGTGGCCGTCTCCGACGAAGTCACTGACATGGTCATCAACCGCGTCATCGACAACGCCTCGGTGGCCATTGCTTCCCTTAACCGCGCCCCGATCGTCGCAGCCCGGGCCCAGGCGCTCACCCATGGTCCCAGCACCGGCGGCAAGGGCTCCAAGGTCTTCGGCATCGAGGAACGGGTTGCACCGGAATGGGCTGCCTGGGCCAACGGCGTGGCTGTACGGGAACTCGACTACCACGACACGTTCCTCGCCGCCGACTACTCCCACCCCGGTGACAACATTCCCCCGATCCTCGCCGTGGCCCAGCACGTTGGGGCCAGCGGGCACGCCCTCATCCGCGGCATCGCCACCGGCTATGAGATCCAGGTCAACCTGGTCAAGGCCATCTGCCTGCACAAGCACAAGATCGACCACGTAGCCCACTTGGGTCCCTCGGCCGCCGCCGGCATCGGCACCCTGCTGGGCCTCGACGTCGAGACCATTTTCCAGTCGGTCGGGCAGGCACTGCACACCACCACCGCAACCCGGCAGTCCCGCAAGGGCGAGATCTCCACCTGGAAGGCCCATGCCCCGGCGTTTGCCGGCAAGATGGCCATCGAGTCCGCGGACCGGGCCATGCGCGGCCAGACTTCACCCGTGCCGATCTACGAAGGCGAAGACGGCGTCATCGCCTGGATGCTTGACGGTCCGGACGCGTCCTACATGGTCCCGCTCCCCACTCCGGGCGAAGCCAAGCGTGCCATCCTGGACACATACACCAAGGAACACTCCGCCGAATACCAGGCGCAGGCCTGGATCGACCTGGCCCGCAAGCTCCACCGGGAACACCCCGAGGTGACCGACCCGGCCAACGTCGAATCCGTGCTGATCAAGACCAGCCACCACACCCACTACGTGATCGGCTCCGGCGCCAACGACCCCCAAAAGTACAGCCCCACCGCCAGCCGGGAAACCCTGGACCACTCCATCCCCTACATCTTCACGGTCGCCCTGCAGGACGGCGCCTGGCACCACGTGGACTCCTACGCCCCGGCCCGCGCCGCACGCCCGGACACCGTGGAGCTGTGGCACAAGGTCACCACGGTGGAGGATCCGGAATGGACCCGCCGCTACCACTCCCTCGACATTGCCGAGAAAGCCTTCGGCGGCTCCGTGGAAATCACGCTCAAGGACGGCACCGTCATCACCGACCAGATCGCCGTCGCCGACGCCCACCCCCTCGGCGCCCGCCCGTTCGCCCGCGAGCAGTACGTCAACAAGTTCCGCACCCTCGCCGCGGGGCTGGTGGAGGAAGCCGAGATCGAAAGGTTCCTGGCCGCCGTCGAACGCCTCCCCGAGCTCGCCGCCGGTGAGCTGGACCAGCTCAACATCACCGCCGCCCCCGGCGTCATCGACCTGGCGGCGGCACCGAAGGGACTCTTCTGATGCTGTATTCGAAGACCACCCCGGAGCAGAAGCGGATCCGGTTCCGGGAGCTGCTGTCCTCCGGGACCATCCAGCAGTTCCCGGGCGCATTCAACCCGCTGTCCGCCCGGCTGATCGAGGAGAAGGGCTTCGCCGGCGTCTACATCTCCGGCGCCGTCCTGGCCAACGACCTGGGCCTGCCGGACATCGGCCTGACCACGCTGACCGAGGTGGCCACCCGGGCGGGGCAGATCGCCCGCATGACGGACCTGCCCTCGATCGTCGACGCCGACACCGGCTTCGGTGAACCGATGAACGTGGCCCGCACCGTGCAGGAGCTGGAGAACGCCGGCCTGGCCGGATGCCACATCGAAGACCAGTTCAACCCCAAGCGCTGCGGCCATCTGGACGGCAAGAACGTGGTGGACCTGGACACCGCCACCAAGCGGATCAGGGCCGCCGCCGACGCCCGCCGCGACCCAAACTTCCTCATCATGGCCCGCACCGACATCCGGGCCACCGATGGGCTGGAGGCGGCGCAGCAGCGAGCCAAAGCCCTGGTTGAAGCCGGCGCGGATGCAATCTTCCCCGAGGCCATGAAGGACCTGGGCGAGTTCAAGGCCATCCGGGACGCGGTGGACGTGCCGATCCTGGCCAACATGACCGAGTTCGGCAAGAGCGCACTCTTCACCGTGGATGAACTTGCGGGCGTGGGCGTCAACATGGTCATCTACCCGGTGACGCTGCTCCGTAGTGCCATGGGCGCTGCTGAGCGTACTCTGGAATCGATCAAATCCGACGGCACCCAGGAGGCACAGGTTCCAAGCATGCTGACCCGTGCCCGGCTTTACGACCTCGTTGACTATGAGGCCTACAACCACTTTGACACCGGGGTGTTCAATTTCCGGATCCCCGGAAGCTGACATCCCGCCCGCACACCACGCCGGACGCCGGCATCTGCCGGACAAGGCCGTTGGAGCAAGGCCTTGGGAATACCGGCTTCAGGAACACAGGCTTTAGGAACAAAGGAGTTTCAGCATGGCTGAAAATGAGATCAAAAAGGGCCTCGCCGGCGTCGTGGTGGACTACACCGCCGTCTCCAAGGTCAACCCTGACACCAACTCCCTGCTCTACCGCGGCTACCCCGTCCAGGAACTGGCCGCCCGGTGCAGCTTTGAGGAAGTGGCCTACCTGCTATGGAACGGCGAACTGCCCACCAAAGAGCAGCTGGCGGAGTTCACCGCGCGGGAACGCGCCGGACGCGCCCTTGACCCGGTGGTCAAGCAGGTCATTGATGCCTTGCCGGTGACCTCGCACCCGATGGATGTCTGCCGGACCGCGGCCTCGGTGATGGGTGCCCGGCACCCGTTGGCCGAGGACTCCTCGCGGGAGGCCAACATGGCCAAAGCCGTGGACCTGTTCGCCGCCATGCCGGCCGTCGTGGCCTACGACCAGCGCCGCCGCCACGGCCAGGAGCTCGTGGAGCCGCGCGATGACCTGGGCTATTCGGCGAACTTCCTGTGGATGGCCTTCGGGGAGGAACAGGTGCCCGAGGTGGTGGAGGCCTTCAACGTCTCGATGATCCTCTATGCCGAGCACTCCTTCAACGCGTCCACCTTCACGGCCCGGGTGATCACCTCGACGCTGTCTGACCTGCATTCGGCAGTGACCGGAGCGATTGGGGCACTCAAGGGTCCATTGCATGGCGGCGCGAACGAAGCCGTGATGCACACCTTCGACGAGATCGGCATCCGGCAGGAAGAGTCCCTCGAGGAAGCAGCGGCACGGGCGAAGGCCTGGATGGAGGACGCCCTGGCGCAGAAGAAGAAGGTCATGGGGTTCGGCCACCGCGTCTACAAGCACGGCGATTCCCGGGTTCCCACCATGAAGGCGGCCCTGGACAAGATGATCGCCCACTACGGCCGTCCCGAGCTGCTGGGACTCTACAACGGCCTGGAAACGGCGATGGACGAGGCGAAGGCCATCAAGCCGAACCTGGACTACCCTGCCGGGCCCACGTACCACCTGATGGGCTTCGATACGCCCACGTTCACGCCCCTGTTCGTGGCCAGCCGGATCACTGGTTGGACCGCGCACATCATGGAGCAGCTGGACGCCAACTCGCTGATCCGGCCCCTGAGCGAATACAACGGGGTGGAGGAACGGCACCTGCCCTAGCGTTTGGCAGGAACGTGCGACGGCGGGGGGCACTTCGGTGCCTGACCCGCCGTCGGTTCTTAACAACCAGGAGTCTGCCTCATCAGCCCAGGAGGCTATGGGATGACGCGACGGTCTCGTTGTCGGTGTGCATGGTGACCACCACGTTCACCCTGCGGCCCTCCAGCACCACGGGCAGCCAGTGGTCCGCGTCCTGCCACATGCGGTCCACCGGCAGGGTGTCCACCCGGAACCACTCGGGCAGGATTTCGTCGCTGGGTTCCGGTTCGCCCTCCCAGGTACGGGCGGTGAACAGCGTGGTCTTCATGTTCCATTCCGGGCGGGCGGGAAAAAGGAAGTGGACCGATCCGGCATCTGCCAGGTCCTCCACCTGCAGCACCACCCCGGTCTCCTCAAGGACTTCCCTGATCACGGCCTCCGCGTCGGTCTCTCCCGGTTCCACATGGCCGCCGACGCCAACGATTTTGCCTTTGCCGAACCCGGTCTGCTTGAGTCCCAGGAGGACTTCGTCCCCGTTGTCCCCGTCACGGAGCAGGAAACAGAGGGTGACCTGGGAGGATTCCATGTGCACAACCCTATAGCTGCCGGCGGACCCTGAAGCTATCCGGCGGCCGGGCCGTCGCCAACCAGTTGCTGCCGGAGTTCCACCGGAAGCCCTTTGGAGGCAAAGTCGCGGTCCATCGCTTCCTGGGGCGTGAGGCCTTGATTGTTCAGTGCCTGGAACTCCCAGTTCAGGACGCTGGCAGTCTGCTGGCGGAACTCGCATAGGAACCGGCCGTCCTGCAGCTTCGCGATCTGGTACCAGGCGTTGCCGCCATCGAGCTGAAGGGCCTTGGCTCCCTCATCCGAGATGGAGAAGGCCAGCCAACCGCCGGCACAACCCAGGACGGAGTAGAGATGCTGTTGGTCTGCGGGAATCGGAAAGATGATGCGCTGCTGGTCGCTTCGCTGCAGGTCCACGTTGTCCATGGTGCAGGGCACACCGCCGGTGCTCAAGCCACCGGCCGCAGGGCTCCCTGATGGAGCCGCGGAGGATGACGCGGTGGCAGTGGGTTGTTCACTGGCAGACGGTGTGGCTGACGGGCTGGCCGGTGCAGGGTTCCCGGTTGCCTCCGGGGGTGCCAGGCCGGGCCCGGGCATGGGCCGCTGTGTCATGGCCCCGCCCACGTACACCGCGCCGGCCACCGCTGCGGCTGCCAGCACGGTCGCAGCAGTCGTCCGGACGGCTGTCCGTCCCCGCCGGTTGCCGCGTTCCGGTGCCCGCGCCGGACGGATGACTTCGGTTTCCCCAAAAGCCGCCAAGGCCTGGGCCGCATCGCCTGCGGCCACCTTATTCGGTGCCGACGGCCGGGGTTTGGCGGCCTTCATCAACTGCTCAATGCGGTCCATGGCTAGTCCTTCCGTTCGGTCATGAGATGTGCCGGTGCCGCCTTGGCGAAAGCCCGGCGTGCACGGTGCAGCCGTACGGCAGCAGTTGAGGGAGAACATTCAAGGGCCTGGCCGAGTTCGGGGAGGGTCAGGTCATCCCAGTAGCTGAGCATGAGGATCTCGCGGTCCCGTTCCCGAAGGCGGCCAAGGACCTCCGCTACCGCGGCCTGTTCCCCGGTTTCCTCCTGCAGGACGTTGCCGCGTGCCTCGTCCTGCAGCCGGTCAAGAAGTTCCTGGCGGCGGCGACGGCCCCTGTATTCATTACCGAGCACATGCCGGGCCGTGGCGAGCAGCCAGCCGATGCCGGGCGGCTCCGGAAGTTGTTTCTGCCAGGCAATGCGGAACACGTCGGCCGCCAACTCCTCGGCCCGGCCCGAGTCGCTGATGCGGCACGCGATGTACCGGTAGACCCGCCCCGAATGCTGGGAATGCAGATCGATGAATGCCTGCTCTTCCGCTGCCAACATAGTATTTCCCCCCGGACACTGGTGACTTCTTCTTGAAGACTAAGTGTCCCGGGCGGGGCTGGTTCTTACAGCAGCGGGAAAATTCGTTGTGCGGATCGCTGCGACCGTCAGGGCAGGACCCGGCTAGCCGAGCGCCCGTGGATGTGCCGCGGCGTAGATCTCGCGGAGTGTGTCGGCAGTGACCAGCGTGTACACCTGGGTGGTGGTCACCGACGCATGGCCCAGCAGCTCCTGCACCACGCGGACGTCGGCGCCGCCTTCGAGCAGGTGCGTGGCGAATGAATGCCGCAGCGTGTGCGGCGAAACATCGCGGGTGATGTTGGCCTTCTCCGCCGCCGCCTTCAGGATGGTCCAGGCACTCTGCCTGCTGATCCTGCCGCCCCGGGCATTGAGGAACAGCGCCGGCGTTCCCTTTCCCTTGGCGGCCAGCAACGGACGCCCGCGGACCAGGTAGGCATCCAAAGCCCGGGCCCCGTACGAGCCCAGCGGCACCAGCCGTTCCTTGGACCCCTTGCCGAACAGGCGGACAATGGCGGGCCCGGATTCCGGCGCGGCCAGGGAGATGTCGTCAACGTCCAGGCCCACCGCTTCGCTGATCCTGGCGCCGGTGGAATAGAGGAATTCCAGCAGGGCGCGGTCCCGCAGTCCCGTGGCGGTGTCAGTTCCCGCGGCTTCGAGGATGCGGGTCACCTCGTCAACGCTGATGGCTTTGGGCAGCCTCTTGCTTACCATCGGCGGGTGCACTTCGCTGGCGGGATCCGTGGGCGTGTACCCCTCCAGGGCCCAGAACTTGTGCAGGCCCCGGACGGCCACCACCGTCCGCGCCGCGGAGCGCACGCCCAGGGTGGAGCCGCCGTCGGATCCGTCCGAGAGGGCACGGACGTATCCCGTCACGTGATGCCGGGTGACATCGCCGGGACTGGTACAGCCGGCGGCGGCGAGGTACCGGGCGTAGCGGGCGAGGTCCCGCCGGTAGGCTGCCAGCGTGTTCACGGCAAGGCCCCGTTCCACGCCCACGTGCTGGAGATAGTCAGTGATTCCGCGGTCGATCGCGGCCGGTATTCCGGCCGGGACAGCGCCGGCCAAGGCAGCTCCGGCCGCTCCACCGTTTGCAGTGCCGGGGTTCGGAGCCGGTTCGACCTCCGGAGCCGCTTCAGCCGAGGGACCCGGAACCATCAGCGCTGGCTGGGGTGTGCGGGCCAGGGGGCGTCGGCTGGACGAAGTCCTTCATAGTTGCCGGCCCGGGCCGCAGCGGCGGCAAGGATCCCGACGACGGCGGACGGGTTGTGCAGGCGGCCTGCCAGGACAGAGGCCACGGCATCGTCCAGGCTGATCCAGTGGAACTCGATCTCCGCTTCCTCGTCCGTCCGCTCGTGGCGCTCGTGGTGAGGCACCTCGGTGAGGTCACGGGCCAGATAGATCCGGATGGCCTCGCTGGAGGATCCGGGGGAATTGAAGACATCGGCCAGGACATTCCATGTCCCGGCTGCCAGGTCCGCTTCCTCAGCGAGTTCCCGCGCCGCCCCCACCACGAAGTCTTCGCCTTCGACGTCCAGCAGGCCCGCGGGGACTTCCCAAAGGTCCATGCCCACGGGGTGCCGGTACTGCTTCAGCAGCAGGATCTGCCCTTCGCCATTCATGGGCAGGACGGCGACAGCGCCCGGGTGGTCGATGTAGTCGCGGGTGAGGGCGTCCCCGGACTCGGAGAGCTGGAAGGTGTCACTGACAACGTCCCAGATCCGGCCCTGGTAGACCTTCTCCGTAGACAAAAGACGGCGCGGGCTTGGTGCATCCGAAACCTGTTTGGCAGGGGTGGCTTCAGGTGTACCAGGCATCGCGCCGTCCTTTTTGTTCTATTGACTACTTAGCGGTAAGGGTACCTGATGCTGCAGGCTCCCCCGCCGCGGCCGCAGCCGTGTCGGCAGCGCCCTCATGGTAAGCACCCTGGTGGCCTGCACCCTGGTGGTCAAGGGCAGCCTTGACCAGTCCGGCGAACAGCGGGTGCGGGCGGGTGGGCCGCGAGCTCAGTTCGGGGTGCGCCTGCGTCGCCACGTAGTACGGGTGGACATCGACCGGCAGCTCAACGAATTCGACGAGCTTGCCGTCCGGGGAGGTGCCGGAGAAGACCAGGCCCTTTTCGGCAATCTGCTGGCGGTACTTGTTGTTGACCTCGTAGCGGTGCCGGTGGCGTTCGCTGACCGTGGTCTTGCCGTAGGTACCGGCGATGACCGAGCCCTCGTCCAGCTTGGCTTCGTAGAGGCCAAGGCGCATGGTGCCGCCCAGGTCGCCGCGGCCTTCAACGAACTCCAGCTGCTCCTCCATGGTGGCGATGACAGGGTACTTGGAATCCGGCTCGAACTCGCTGGAGGAGGCACCTTCCAGGCCAACCACGTTGCGGGCGTATTCGATGACCATGCACTGGAGGCCAAGGCACAGGCCCAGCACTGGCAGCTTGGTCTCGCGGGCGAACTTGAGGGCGCCCAGCTTGCCTTCGAGGCCACGGATACCGAACCCGCCCGGCACGCAGATGGCGTCCACGCCGTCGAGCGCCTTCATGGCACCCTCACGGGTCTCGCACTCGTCCGAGGGGACCCAACGGATCTTGACCTTGGCCTCGTTGGCGAAGCCGCCGGCACGCAGGGCTTCGGTCACCGAGAGGTAGGCGTCCGGAAGGTCGATGTACTTGCCCACCAATGCGATTTCGACCTGGTGCTTGGGGTTGTGGACGGCTTCCAGGAGACGGTCCCAGCTGGTCCAGTCCACGTCCTTGAACGGCAGGTCCAGGGCACGGACGATGTAGGAGTCCAGGCCCTGGGCGTGCAGGGTCTTGGGGATGTCGTAAATGCTGGGGGCGTCCGGGCAGCCGATGACGGCTTCGAGGTCGACGTCGCACATGCGGCCGATCTTGGCGCGCATGGCTTCGGGGATCTCGCGGTCGGAGCGGATGACGATGGCTTCGGGCTGGATACCGATGGAGCGCAGGGCCGCTACCGAGTGCTGGGTGGGCTTGGTTTTCAGTTCCTGAGAGGGTCCGATGTACGGGACCAGTGACACGTGGACGAAGAAGACGTTGCCGCGGCCCACGTCCTGGCGGACCTGGCGGGCCGATTCGAGGAACGGCTGGGATTCGATGTCGCCAACCGTGCCGCCGATTTCGGTGATGATGACGTCGGGGGCGTTCTTGCCTTCGGCAGGCAGCCGCATGCGGCGCTTGATCTCGTCCGTGATGTGCGGGATGACCTGGACGGTGTCACCCAGGTATTCGCCACGCCGTTCCTTGGCGATCACGGTGGAGTACACCTGGCCGGTGGTCACGTTCGCGGAACCTTCAAGGTTCTCGTCGAGGAAGCGCTCGTAGTGCCCGATGTCCAGGTCTGTTTCGGCGCCGTCGTCGGTGACGAAGACCTCACCGTGCTGGAAGGGGTTCATCGTGCCCGGATCCACGTTCAGGTAAGGATCGAGCTTCTGCATCGTGACGGACAGGCCGCGTGCCCGGAGCAGGTGACCGAGGCTGGAGGCCGTCAGTCCCTTACCGAGTGAGGACGCCACACCGCCGGTGACGAAGATGTGCTTGGTCATCTTGGAGGAGCCCGGGAACCGGGAATTTACACGGGAATTTGATCGCTGCACCACGGAATTCGAGCCTATCATCAATTGAGCCTTCCACGGATCGGGCCGAACCTGCACCCAAGCGTTCCAGTCTGCTGGGATGGGGCCACTGAATCAAGAGGCGTCCATCCGGATAGTCCAAAGCCAGCCCGCCCGCTCCCCCGCTTTTTGCCGCGTCAGGCCCGCTGTGGCAGGAGTTTGGCGTCGTCCAGCAGTTCCTGGGCGTGGGCCTGGGCGGACTCGGAGTCCTCCTGACCGGCCAGCATGCGGGCGAGCTCACGCACGCGTTCCGGCCCGTCAAGGAGGCGGACGTCACTGGAGGTGAAGCCGGTGGCCGTGCCGCCGTCGGCTCCCCTGACGGACGTTTTGGTCACGGTGATGTGCTGGTCGGCAAAGGCGGCCACCTGGGGAAGGTGCGTGACTACGAGCACCTGGACGTGGCGTGCCAGCATGGCCAGCCGGCGGCCGATCTCGACGGCGGCACGTCCGCCCACACCGGCGTCGACCTCGTCGAACACAAACGTGGGAACAGGGTCGACGGCGGCGAGCACCACCTCGATGGCAAGCATCACCCGGGACAATTCACCACCGGACGCGCCCTTGCCCAGGGGCCGGGCCGGGGCACCGGAGTGCGGCTGCAGCAGGAAGGTGATTTCGTCCGCGCCGTGGAGGCCCAGTTGCACGGAGGGCTCGAGGTTGATCACCAAGGTGGCGTCGGCCATGGCCAGGGCCTTCAGTTCGGCGCTTACCCGGGCAGAGAGGTCCTTGGCGGCCTTGGCCCGGATCTTGCTGATGGCCGCCGACTGCTTGGTCAGTTCTGCTTCGGCGCGGACCACCTCCGCGTCGAGGGCTTCGATGCGGGAGGAGTCGTCCTGCAGCTCGTCGTACCGGGCGCGGGCCTTTTCGGCCCACTCCAGCACTTCGTCGATGGTTGGGGCGTATTTGCGGACCAGCTTGGCCAGAGCTGCCCGCCGGTCCTCGATCTCGGCGAGCCGTTCCGGGCCCTCCGAGTCCAGGCCGGCCTGGTAACTGGCCAGTTCGGTGGCGATGTCATTGAGCAGGAAGCCCACTTCCGCCAGCCGCGCGGCGGCGGAACCGAGTTCGGCGTCGTGCTCGGCCACATGCTCCAGGGTGCGTTTGGCGGAATCCACCAGGGTGGTGGCGTCACCGGTCTCGCCGAAGTCCTCGGCGATGAGGGCCTGGTGTGCCGTGCTGGCGGCAATCCGCAGTTCCTCCACGTTGGCGAGCTTGACGGCCTCGGCCTTCAAAAGCTCGTCCTCCCCCGGCTGCGGATCCACCTCGTCGATTTCGGCCAGGGCCGCCTCCAGGGATTCGGCTTCGCGGAGCCGGTCCCGTGCGGCGCTCTGCAGGCTGTCCAGTTCTGCCTGGCTGGCCTTCCACCTGTTGTACAGCTCCTGGTACGCGGACAGCGGTCCGGCCAGGCTGTCCCCGGCGAACTTGTCCAGGGCTTCCCGCTGGGCCGTGGCGCTTTTGAGCCTGATCTGGTCCGACTGGCCGTGCACCACCACCAGCGACTCGCCGATCTCGGCCAGGACGCCCACCGGCGCAGCGCGCCCACCGAGGAACGCACGGCTGCGGCCGTCCGCACCCAGGCGGCGGGCCAGGATGAGCTCAGCGCCGCCGTCGAACTCCTCGGCTTCGGCACCGGCATCAAGCGCACGGGCGATGGCCGGATGTCCGGCGTCAAGCTTGAGCACCGCTTCCGCGGTGGCACTTTTCGCCCCGCTACGGACTGCACCGGCATCCGAACGCGCTCCCAGCAGCAGTCCGACGGCGGTGACCACCATGGTCTTGCCCGCACCGGTTTCACCGGTTACCACGCTCAGTCCAGGGCCGAGCGGCAGCGTTGCGTCGGTGATGACGCCCAGATCGCGGATTCTCAGTTCTTCAAGCATGGCTTCACTTCGCAGTCGACGGATCGGGATCGCTGCCAGGATTCTCCGCATGCGGTACCGGCAGCGGCGGCATGGGCCGTGGCGTCCGCACGATGGGGATGGGACCGGTGTGCACGGCATCGGACTTGGGCACCGGGCCGCGCCAGCCGTGGATGGGCAGCTCGAACTTGCGGACCAGGCGGGCCGAGAAGGGGGTCTGATGGGTGCGGGCCAGGCGGACCGGGGTGGCCGATTTGGTGACTTCCACGCGGGCGCCGGGCGGCAGGTCCACCGAGCGCCGGCCATCGCACCACAGGACCCCCTGGGCGTCGGTCCGCCCCAGCACCTCAACAGCGAGCCTGGACCGGGGCGATACGACCAGGGGCTTGGCGAAGAGCGCATGCGCGCTGATGGGCACGATCACCAGCGCCTCCACCTCCGGCCACACCACGGGGCCACCGGCGGAGAATGCGTAGGCCGTGGAGCCCGTGGGGGTGGCCAGCACGATGCCGTCGGAGCCGAAGGACGTCAGCGGGCGCTCGTCCACCTCGGTCACGACTTCCAGCATCCGTTCGCGGTTGGCTTTCTCGATGGCGGCCTCGTTTAAAGCCCAGGTGTGCCAAATCTTCTGGCCGCGGACCCAGACCTGGACATCGATGGTCATCCGCTCTTCAACGATGTACTCACGGCTGGCGATCCACTCCACCGTCTGGGCAAGGTCTGCCCGCTCGCTCTCTGCCAGGAAGCCCACATGGCCCAGGTTGACGCCCAGCAGCGGCACGTCCACCTCGCGGACCAGCTCAGCGGCCCGGAGGATGGTTCCGTCGCCGCCAAGGACCATGACCAGTTCCACATCGGGCAGCTGGACATGGTCGTGGAGCACCTCCACCGGCTGGGCCAGGTGCCCGAAGAAGCGTTCCATGTCGCCCAGTTCGGACTCCTGCATCACGGGGACCATGCCTGAAGCATGCAGCAGGGCGCAGGCTTCCCAGGCGGCCTTCAGTGACTCCTCGCGGCCGGTGTGGGCAAGGACCAGTACACGCCTGCTCATCAGGTTCCGCTCTCTAGTGGTTCGGCCAGATTTGTCCGAGCAAAGCAGCAGCTGCTGCCTCACGCTCTTCGATCTTAGGCAACTCTTGGGTGATCCTGCGTTTTATCCACAGGAAGTATTCGACGTTTCCGTCCTGTCCGGGCAGCGGACTGGCCGCCAGGCTGCACAGGTCCAGGCCGGCGTCGAGCGCTGCCCTGGCCACCTTCTCCACCGCCATCCGCCGCTCGCGCTCCGACGTGACGACGCCGGTGCGGCCCAGGCGGTCCTTGCCGATCTCGAACTGTGGCTTGACCATCAGCACCAGGTCGCCGCCGGGCTCGGTGCAGTCAGCCAGCGGCTGCACCACGAGGGTGAGGGAGATGAAGGAGAGGTCCGCGACGGTCAGGGCGGCCGGGCCGCCGATGTCCGCGGGCGCCATGTACCGGACGTTCATGCCCTCGTGGACCTCCACGCGGGGGTCGTCCCGGAGGTGCGGCACCAGTTGGCCGTGCCCGACGTCGACCGCCACCACCTGTGCGGCCCCCCGCCTCAGCAGGACGTCCGTGAACCCGCCGGTGGAGGCACCGGCGTCGAGGCACCTTTTGCCTTGGGCCGATACGTCCGGGAACGCGTCCAGAGCGCCGGCCAGCTTGTGCCCCGCACGGCTGGCGTAGGTGTCCCGGTCATCGTGTTCGACCGCCAGGTCCCGGCTGTCATCAACCTGCAGGGAGGCCTTGGAAAGGACTTGGCCGCCGGAAGTGACCTTGCCCTCGGCGATCAGCGAGGCTGCGTGCGTCCGCGACCTGGCCAGTCCGCGGGCCACCAATGCCTGGTCGAGGCGGACCGGCATCAGGCGGCCCCGCGGCTTTTTCGCTGCTTGTGGGTTCGCTGTCTGTCGGTTCGCTGTTGAGGGCCGCCAGCAGTTCATCGTGCAGCATGTTGTACACGGTTTCGTGCTCCGCTGCCGGCAGCCCGGGCAGGTCGAAAAGCCTGGCGATGGCCTGTGCCACCTGCGGATCCCTGATGTCCTGCCCGGGGGCCTGCGGCCACTCCGGGGCCGGCTGGGCTGTCGGATGGTCCGGTTCGGTCAGCTCGGTCATTGAACCAGTCTAGTGATCCAGCCACACCAGCTTGGGCGCCTGCGGGGCTGAGGCGTCAGGCGTCATGGCCCACCATGCCGCGCATGCCGCGCGCCAGGAGTTGAGGTCGTCCTGGCTGCCGATGATGCCCACTGCTCCGTTCGCCACGCGCGCTGTCGACCGCCCGCACGTGTAGGTGCCGTCGTCGTGCATTATCTCCGGGTACGGCCGGTGCAGGTCCGTAAGGTTTTCGATGATGTAAGCGGGACGTTCCGGGGCGCGGGCCGCCAGGATGGTCTCGCGCGTGTCGACGCCGGTCAGGACAGCCACGGTGGCGAAGCCGGCATTATTGCCGCCCAGGATGTCCGTATCCAGCCGGTCGCCCACCACCAGGGGGCGCCCGGCGCCAAGCCGCTTGGCGGCCGAATGGAAAAGCGGCGCTTCCGGCTTACCCGCGACTTTCGGCTGCTGCCCGGTGGCCGCAGCCACTGCAGCCACCAGGGTGCCGTTTCCGGGGGCGATGCCGCGCGCCTGGGGAATGGACATGTCTGTGTTTGTAGCTACCCAGAGAGCACCGGCGTTCACCACGTAGGTGGCTTCCGCCAGGTCCTTCCAGCCAATGGCCGGGCTGAAACCCTGGACCACGGCGACCGGATCCTCGTCCTGGCCGGCCACCGGCACCAGGCCTGCCAGCTCAATTTCGCGGGCGAGGGCCGGGCTGCCGGTGATGAGGATCCTTGACCCCGGCGCCAGCATCGAGGCGAGCAGCTCGGCCGCCGCCTGGGACGAACTGACCACCTGGTTGTCCTCCGCCGGCGCTCCAAGCTCACGGAGATGCGCTGCCACTTCCGCCGGTGATCGGGAGGCGTTGTTGGTGACATAGCCCAGGCCAATGCCCAGCCCGGAAAGCTGCTTCAGCGACTCAACAGCTCCGGGAATGGCGTGGGGCCCGGCGTAGACCACGCCGTCCAGGTCGGCGAGGAGTGCGTCGAAGCGGGAAACCAGGGAAACATCGCTCATCTGTGTTCAGTCTTCCCGGCGGTCTTCGTCGTGCTCGATGCCTGCGTTGTCCCGGGCAGCGGCAACGTCCGCGTCGTCGGCGGCCACGGAGTCGTCAGCATCGGCGTCGTCGGCGGCCACGGAGTCGAGCTCGTCGTGTTCCACCGAGTCCTGGTCCGATTCTGCGTCGTCGGAAACGAAGTAGTCGGCATCCTGGTCGTCGATGCTGCTGTCCTGCGAGGACTTCGCCTCGGCTGCGCGGGCGCTCCCGGCAGTTGCCTCCGTGGGACCTGCTGCGGGCGTTTCGGCCCCAGCGCCCGTGGAGGCGCGGTCCAGCATCCGGCGGCGTTCTGCCTCTTCCCGGGCTTCCTCTTCCTCGTCCCAGCCGAGGTCGATGATTTCGGGTTCCTCGTCGGCGCCCAGGCCCAGGGCATTTTCTGCCACGACGGCCTGACGGCTCCACTTCTGCGACTCGTCTTCGCGTCCCACCGCAGCCAGCGCGTCGGCGTAGGCGCGGAAGAGGCGCGGGCTGTATGAGAACGCGCGGTTCATGTCCAGCTGCGGGATTTCAAGTTCGGCTACTGCCGCGTCCAGCTGGCCCAGGTCGGTGCGTGCACCGGCCGCGACGATTGCCAGTTCCACCTTGCCGGGGGCATCCAGGTCCTGGGCTTCCTCCGAGCGGGCCACATCCAGGGCGCGGTCGGGGCGTCCCAGGCCACGCTCGCAGTCCGCCATGATGGGGAGGTGGACGTTGGAACCACTGATACGGCGGAAGGTGCGGAACTCGCGCAGCGCCTCACCGTAGTGCCCGGCGGCGTAGGCAGTCAGGCCAACGGCTTCACGGACAGCGGCGAGCCGGCCGCCGCGGCGGCTGGCTGCCAGGGCGTGCTGGAAGGCAAGCTCCGGCTCGTCATCGATGAGGCGGCTTACCATCACCAGGTGGCGGGCCACCCATTCCGAGCTCTTGGCTTCGAGGGTCTTGATTTGGTGCTGGGTGGCGCGGTCCAGTTCTTTACCCGTAACGTCTTCATCGATTTCGGGTGAGCGTTCCCGGTCCGGGCGGTTGGCGCTGCGGAGGTCAGCGGCGTTGGGCACGCGGACAGGACGGTCTTCCTGGCGGTCGCGGCCAAAGCTGCGGGGGCCGGCGCCACGGGCGGACTCGGCGCGGGAGTCACCGCGGTCGAAGCTGCGGGGTGCCCGGTCCTGCCGGTCCCCGAACGGCTTGCGGTTATCGCCGCCACCAAAACCACGGCGGTCACCTTCGCCGTCGCGGCGCGGACGGTCATTAAACGGCTTGCGGTCACGGTCACCGAACTGGCGACGCTCGCCTTCGCCGTCGCGGCGCGGACGGTCATTAAACGGCTTGCGGTCGCGGTCACCGCCTGCAAAACCACGGCGGTCACCCTCACCCTCGCGACGGGGACGGTCGCCAAAGGGCTTACGGTCACGGTCACCGCCCGCAAAACCACGGCGGTCACCCTCACCCTCGCGACGGGGACGGTCGCCAAAGGGCTTACGGTCACGGTCACCGCCCGCAAAACCACGGCGGTCACCCTCACCCTCGCGACGGGGACGGTCACCGAAAGGCTTACGGTCACGATCACCAAACTGGCTACGGTCGCCTTCACCGTCGCGGCGCGGACGGTCGCCAAACGGCTTACGGTCACGGTCACCGAACGGCTTACGGTCACGGTCACCGAACGGCTTACGCTCGCCACCGCCAGCAGAGCCGCTAAAACCGCGGCGGTCGCCCTCGCCATCGCGGCGGGGACGGTCACCAAACGGCTTGCGCTCACGATCACCAAACGGCTTACGCTCGCCACCGCCGGCAGAGCCACCGCGGGAGAAGTTGTTGCCATCGCGGTCGGACCGGGACCGGAATCCGCGGGGCTCACCGCCGGAGTTGTTGTTGCCGCGGAACGCGCCCCGGTCGTTGCCGCGGTTGCCACCGTTATGCTCGGCCATGTGGATTCCTCCTGTTGTGAGCCGACCACTGGCACAACTGCAGCCGCTCGTTTCGTTTCCTACGCAACCCGAAATCAAGCGCTTCGAAGTCCGTACATCTTCATCAATTCTAGTGGAGCAACCAAATCCCCCGGGACAGTGCGGGCCCTGGGACCGGTATCGTGGCCATCTTCACAACGGGGACAGCCTGCCGTAGCCGCTGCGCGCTGCAACCGAGCCGCAGGCATGAGCTTCGCCGCCAGACACCGCCGGCAGCGCGCGGTGTTTTGTTTGTTAAATGTGGGAGGCCCCAACCGTGTGTGGTTGGGGCCTCGACCATGAATGATGTTCCGGCGGTGACCTACTCTCCCACACCCTCCCGGGTGCAGTACCATCGGCGCTGTGGGTCTTAGCTTCCGGGTTCGGAATGGGACCGGGCGTTTCCCCCACGCTATGACCGCCGTAACCCTTCTACCCGTCACCAACCCGTGTGGGGGGTGGTGTGGGAAATCTGTGGTTACAACTCGCTGTCCAGGGACAGCGTTGTGGTGTTGTATGTAGTTGTGTTGGTTCCTACCGTGCCCGTGTTGGGGGGTTGTTGGTTGGGAACCACATAGTGGACGCAAGCAGAATTTTGTATGTATCTGTGTGGTGTAAGTTATTGGCCTATTAGTACCGGTCAGCTTCACGAGTCGTTAGTCCTCGCTTCCACATCCGGCCTATCAACCCAGTGGTCTGGCTGGGGGCCTCTCACACATAATGTGTATGGAAATCTCATCTTGAAGCGAGCTTCCCGCTTAGATGCTTTCAGCGGTTATCCCATCCGAACGTAGCTAATCAGCGGTGCACTTGGCAGTACAACTGACACACCAGAGGTTCGTCCGTCCCGGTCCTCTCGTACTAAGGACAGCCCTTCTCAAATTTCCTGCGCGCGCAGCGGATAGGGACCGAACTGTCTCACGACGTTCTAAACCCAGCTCGCGTACCGCTTTAATGGGCGAACAGCCCAACCCTTGGGACCTACTCCAGCCCCAGGATGCGACGAGCCGACATCGAGGTGCCAAACCATGCCGTCGATATGGACTCTTGGGCAAGATCAGCCTGTTATCCCCGAGGTACCTTTTATCCGTTGAGCGACGGCCATTCCACAATGTACCGCCGGATCACTAGTCCCGACTTTCGTCCCTGCTCGAGATGTCTCTCTCACAGTCAAGCTCCCTTGTGCACTTACACTCGACACCTGATTGCCAACCAGGCTGAGGGAACCTTTGGGCGCCTCCGTTACTTTTTAGGAGGCAACCGCCCCAGTTAAACTACCCATCAGGCACTGTCCCTGACCCGGATTACGGGCCGAAGTTAGATGTCCAAAGTGACCAGAGTGGTATTTCAACGATGACTCCACCCGAACTGGCGTCCGGGCTTCAACGTCTCCCACCTATCCTACACAAGCCACTCCGAACACCAATACCAAACTATAGTAAAGGTCTCGGGGTCTTTCCGTCCTGCTGCGCGTAACGAGCATCTTTACTCGTACTGCAATTTCGCCGAGTTTATGGTTGAGACAGCGGGGAAGTCGTTACTCCATTCGTGCAGGTCGGAACTTACCCGACAAGGAATTTCGCTACCTTAGGATGGTTATAGTTACCACCGCCGTTTACTGGGGCTTAAATTCTCAGCTTCGCCGTGAGGCTAACCGGTCCTCTTAACCTTCCAGCACCGGGCAGGAGTCAGTCCGTATACATCGTCTTGCGACTTCGCACGGACCTGTGTTTTTAGTAAACAGTCGCTTCCCCCTGGTCTCTGCGGCCCCGATCCCCTCCCGGACGCGAAGTCCGATCAAGGTTGGGGCCCCCTTCTCCCGAAGTTACGGGGGCATTTTGCCGAGTTCCTTAACCATAATTCTCTCGATCGCCTTAGTATTCTCTACCTGATCACCTGTGTCGGTTTGGGGTACGGGCGGCTAAAACCTCGCGTCGATGCTTTTCTCGGCAGCATAGGATCACCAAATCCCCCCAAACGGGGGTCCCATCAGATCTCAGGCACAATGAGTGGCGGATTTGCCTACCACTCGCCCTACATCCTTAGACCGGGACAACCATCGCCCGGCTCGGCTACCTTCCTGCGTCACACCTGTTAATACGCTTGCCTCCCAGGATCAGGTCCCGCGCTCCACCAAAACCCTCACACCACAAGGGTGATCGGGCAGGTCTCGGGCGGTTAGTATCCCCTGTTCAACATGGACGGTTTTTCGCCGGTACGGGAATATCAACCCGTTGTCCATCGACTACGCCTGTCGGCCTCGCCTTAGGTCCCGACTTACCCAGGGCAGATTAGCTTGACCCTGGAACCCTTGATCATTCGGCGGACGGGTTTCTCACCCGTCTTTCGCTACTCATGCCTGCATTCTCACTCGTGTAGGCTCCACCGCTGGTTTACACCGCGACTTCACCGCCCACACGACGCTCCCCTACCCATCCAGACGCCTGAACCACAAGGGCTTAGCTAAATATCTGAATGCCACAACTTCGGCGGTGTACTTGAGCCCCGCTACATTGTCGGCGCGGAATCACTTGACCAGTGAGCTATTACGCACTCTTTTAAGGGTGGCTGCTTCTAAGCCAACCTCCTGGTTGTCTGGGCAACTCCACATCCTTTCCCACTTAGCACACGCTTAGGGGCCTTAGTTGGTGGTCTGGGCTGTTTCCCTCTCGACTATGAAGCTTATCCCCCACAGTCTCACTGCTGCGCTCTCACTTACCGGCATTCGGAGTTTGGCTGACGTCAGTAACCTTGTAGGGCCCATTAGCCATCCAGTAGCTCTACCTCCAGCAAGAAACACGCAACGCTGCACCTAAATGCATTTCGGGGAGAACCAGCTATCACGAAGTTTGATTGGCCTTTCACCCCTACCCACAGCTCATCCCCTCCATTTTCAACTGAAGTGGGTTCGGTCCTCCACGACGTCTTACCGTCGCTTCAACCTGGCCATGGGTAGATCACTTCGCTTCGGGTCTAGATCACGCCACTCACACGCCCTATTCAGACTCGCTTTCGCTACGGCTGCCCCACACGGGTTAACCTCGCGACGTAACACTAACTCGCAGGCTCATTCTTCAAAAGGCACGCCGTCACCAGAATCAGACTGGCTCCGACGGATTGTAAGCACACGGTTTCAGGTACTGTTTCACTCCCCTCCCGGGGTACTTTTCACCTTTCCCTCACGGTACTGGTCCGCTATCGGTCATTAGGGAGTATTTAGGCTTATCAGGTGGTCCTGACAGATTCGCACGGGATTTCTCGGGCCCCGTACTACTTGGGATACTCTCACAGGCGGTACAAACACATTACGGTTACGGGACTAACACCCTCTCTGGTAAGCCTTTCAAAACCGTTCACCTATGCGCGCACATCACACCCCACCAGCCCGGCAGAACTGGTATGGAAAGTCCCACAACCCCGACCATGCAACGCCCGCTTACTATCACACATGGAACGGTTTAGCCTGATCCGCGTTCGCTCGCCACTACTAACGGAATCACTATTGTTTTCTCTTCCTGCGGGTACTGAGATGTTTCACTTCCCCGCGTTCCCCCCACGCACCCTATGTGTTCAGGTACGGGTCACCAAGTCACTCGCGCGCTTGGCGGGGTTTCCCCATTCGGACACCCTGGGATCACAGTCCGGTTATCGACTCCCCCAGGCTTATCGCAGATTCCTACGTCCTTCTTCGGCTCCTAATGCCAAGGCATCCACCGTGTGCTCTTAAAAACTTGACCACAAAGATCAAAAACAAGCTCACTCGAGAGAACCACGAAAACTGTCCCGCGCACCCAAAGGCACACGAACCAGATCCAGGTTCATTTATCTTGGAAATTGCTTCTTATACAAGATGCTCGCGTCCACTATGTAGTTCTCAAACAACAACCCCACACCACACACCCCACACACACGTGCGTGGACCGTCATGGCAGGGAAACCAGAAACAAACACTCCCACCAGAACACCACCCACACCCCGAAAGGCGAAGACAGCGAACCCGTGGTCCTGTTGCCTCAGGACCCAACAGTGTGCCAAACACGAAAACCACCACATCACCACGCCCACCGTTCCAGAACCACCACCAGGTGGGATTCGTACTAGAGAAGGACACGACAACACAACGGCCGCTATTTGTTGATATTCCACCCATGAGCACCCGCCGCAGGACAATCGCCTGCGCAACGGGCTTGCTTCCTGACAACCCCCACACCCGGACATACATCCAGGCCGGTAGCTGTAGGCGCTCCTTAGAAAGGAGGTGATCCAGCCGCACCTTCCGGTACGGCTACCTTGTTACGACTTAGTCCCAATCGCCAGTCCCACCTTCGACAGCTCCCTCCCACAAGGGGTTAGGCCACCGGCTTCGGGTGTTACCAACTTTCGTGACTTGACGGGCGGTGTGTACAAGGCCCGGGAACGTATTCACCGCAGCGTTGCTGATCTGCGATTACTAGCGACTCCGACTTCATGGGGTCGAGTTGCAGACCCCAATCCGAACTGAGACCGGCTTTTTGGGATTAGCTCCACCTCACAGTATCGCAACCCTTTGTACCGGCCATTGTAGCATGCGTGAAGCCCAAGACATAAGGGGCATGATGATTTGACGTCGTCCCCACCTTCCTCCGAGTTGACCCCGGCAGTCTCCTATGAGTCCCCACCATCACGTGCTGGCAACATAGAACGAGGGTTGCGCTCGTTGCGGGACTTAACCCAACATCTCACGACACGAGCTGACGACAACCATGCACCACCTGTAAACCGACCACAAGTGGGGGACCTGTTTCCAGGTCTTTCCGGTTCATGTCAAGCCTTGGTAAGGTTCTTCGCGTTGCATCGAATTAATCCGCATGCTCCGCCGCTTGTGCGGGCCCCCGTCAATTCCTTTGAGTTTTAGCCTTGCGGCCGTACTCCCCAGGCGGGGCACTTAATGCGTTAGCTACGGCGCGGAAAACGTGGAATGTCCCCCACACCTAGTGCCCAACGTTTACGGCATGGACTACCAGGGTATCTAATCCTGTTCGCTCCCCATGCTTTCGCTCCTCAGCGTCAGTTAATGCCCAGAGACCTGCCTTCGCCATCGGTGTTCCTCCTGATATCTGCGCATTTCACCGCTACACCAGGAATTCCAGTCTCCCCTACATCACTCTAGTCTGCCCGTACCCACCGCAGATCCGGAGTTGAGCCCCGGACTTTCACGGCAGACGCGACAAACCGCCTACGAGCTCTTTACGCCCAATAATTCCGGATAACGCTTGCGCCCTACGTATTACCGCGGCTGCTGGCACGTAGTTAGTAAGCGCTTCTTCTGCAGGTACCGTCACTTTCGCTTCTTCCCTACTGAAAGAGGTTTACAACCCGAAGGCCGTCATCCCTCACGCGGCGTCGCTGCATCAGGCTTGCGCCCATTGTGCAATATTCCCCACTGCTGCCTCCCGTAGGAGTCTGGGCCGTGTCTCAGTCCCAGTGTGGCCGGTCACCCTCTCAGACCGGCTACCCGTCGTCGCCTTGGTAGGCCATTACCCCACCAACAAGCTGATAGGCCGCGAGTCCATCCAAAACCACAAAAGCTTTCCACCAACCACCATGCGATGATCAGTCATATCCGGTATTAGACCCAGTTTCCCAGGCTTATCCCAGAGTCAAGGGCAGGTTACTCACGTGTTACTCACCCGTTCGCCACTAATCCACCAGCAAGCTGGCATCATCGTTCGACTTGCATGTGTTAAGCACGCCGCCAGCGTTCATCCTGAGCCAGGATCAAACTCTCCGTTGAAAACAAACAGACACAACCAAAACCACCGGAAATAACGGCGACAAAGGCTGCACAAAATTTGAAACCAGCTAAAAACACCAAACCACACCACAGGGGCGGCACGATTCGGCAAATTCAACCAATTACATACATAATCGGTATCAACAAACTTGGCACACTATTGAGTTCTCAAACAACAGACACATTCGAATATTCCCGGAACAAATTCAAAAGAGGATTTCTTTTCCGTATTTCTTCGCTGCGATGTTTTTATCTTATTTCATTCATATTCGCTTTTGCAAATCCGGTTGTTTTCCCGGAATTCACTCAGGGGAATGAATCCGCCCAGCAGAATGAGAAGCATTCTTCGTTCCATGCACCGCATGGCCGAGAATCGCTTCTCAATATCAGTTGGGGGTTTGTCACCACTCAGCGGCGGCGACTCAGAAAACAATACACGCCCCTCCGCGGCCGCGCAAATCGGCCGCTGAGGGGCGTGCAGGTGGTAGGTTGCGCTCCCGGGGTTACGGGACGAGTACCTCCACGGTGGCAAGGTTCTTCTTGCCCCTGCGCAGGAGCAGGTACTGGCCATGCAGGAGCTCCGACTCGGAGATCACAGCTTCAGGATCCGAGACTTTCTCGTTGTTCACGTAGGCTCCGCCTTCACCCACGGTCCGGCGCGCGGCGGACTTGCTTTCGGAAAGACCGGACGCCACCAGCAGGTCCACAATCCCCATCTCATCCACCTGCACCGTGGTGGAAGGAAGTTCGGAGGTTGCAGCCTGCAGGGTTGCCTTATCCAGGGCAGCCAAATCACCGTTGCCAAAGAGCGCCGCCGAAGCTGCGATGACCTTTTCGGTGGCGTCAACGCCGTGCACCAATGAGGTCACTTCAAAGGCAAGCTTCCGCTGCCCCTCCCGCGCGAACGGACGTTCCGCCACTGAAACGGCAATCTCTTCGATCTCGGCGCGGGTCAGGAACGTGAACACCTTGAGCCGGTCCACCACGTCCGCGTCCGCAGTGTTGAGCCAGAACTGGTAGAACGCATACGGGCTGCACATGCCGGCATCGAGCCAGATGGCGTTGCCCTCGCTCTTGCCGAACTTGGTTCCGTCAGAGTTGGTGATGAGCGGGGTCCCCAGCGCGTGGACGCTCTTGCCCTCCACCTTCCGGATCAGTTCCGTGCCGCTGGTGAGGTTGCCCCACTGGTCCGAGCCGCCGGTCTGCAGGACGCAGCCGTAGTCGCGGTAAAGCTGCAGGTAGTCCATGCCCTGCAGGATCTGGTAGCTGAACTCGGTGTAGCTGATGCCTTCATCCGAGTTCAGCCGGGATGCCACGGCGTCCTTGCGCAGCATGGTGCCCACGCGGAAGTGCTTGCCCACTTCGCGCAGGAAGTCGATGGCGCTCAGCGGCGCCGTCCAGTCCAGGTTGTTCACCATCCTGGCAGCGTTGTCCCCCTCGAAGCTGAGGAAGCGCTGCACCTGAGCCTGGAGGTAGCCAACCCACTCCGCCACCGTGTCCTTGGTGTTCAAGGTGCGTTCCGCCGTCGGACGCGGGTCCCCGATCATGCCGGTGGACCCACCCACCAGGCCGAGCGGCCTGTGCCCTGCAAGCTGAAGCCGCCGCATGACCAGGAGCTGGACCAGGTTGCCCAGGTGCAGGCTCGGCGCGGTGGGGTCGAAGCCGCAATAGTACGTGACCGGCCCGTTGGCGAGGAGCTTTTCGAGCTCCGCTTCATCGGTGGAGACATGGACCAGCCCACGCCACTTCAGTTCCTGCCAAATGTTGGCGAAAGTGGGGTCGTTGCGCTGCGGTTCGAGGTTGTTCAGTTCTGGCACGCTTCCTAAGTTAGCAGTAACGCCGACGGCCCCGTCAGCCGGCAATACCGGCGGGCACGGGTTGCGCCGCAATCAGCCGCAGCCGTTGCGTGGCGCGGGTCATGGCCACGTAGAGGTCCCCCACTTTGCCGTGCTCGTGGTTGAGCATCACGGACGGTTCCAGGACCACGACGCCGTCGAACTCCAGGCCCTTTGCCTCACGCGGGCTGATGACCACGATGTCCTGCTCATAGCTGCGCCCCGGAGCCGATCCTGCGGCCGTATACGGCGCGGAGGGCCGCCGTTGCCTGGGGCAGGAGGTCACCGTCGGCAATCACGGCGAGCAGGCCGCCGTCGAGCGCCGCAAGCTCCTCCGGAAGGACCTCCACCAGCCGGTCCACGATGCCGCCGCGGACACTTCGTCGATGATGGGGGCCCAGCGGCCCTCCCGGACAGCCTTGGGTGCGGAGACCACCAGGCCCGCGGCGTTGGCCATCCTGACGGCAGCCTCGGCGATCTGGGACGGGGTGCGGTAGTTGACGGTCAGCTCCTCCAGCTGCCAGCGGTCGCCGAACATCGGGGCCAGCGCCCCCTGCCAGGAATTGGCCCCGGCAACGGAACTGGTCTGGGCAATATCGCCCACGATGGTGAAGGACTTCAGCGGGCAGCGGCGCACCAGCAGACGCCACTGCATGGGCGAAAGTTCCTGGGCCTCATCCACCACGATGTGCCCGAAGGCCCACGTGCGGTCGCTCGTTGCGCGTTCGGCCGCCGTCTGCCGGGCCTCCTGCTCCCGGTTCTGCTCCGCCAGTTCTTCAGCGGACATCAATGGATCGACGCCGGCGGCCTCCATGTTGACCAGGGTCTGCTTTGCGTTGGCGAGGTCCCGGGCACGGTCGTGCTCCTGCTGGGCCAATCCGCGGCCTGCCGCCGGGTCCAGCTCACCGAGCAGCTCGGCGGCCTCATCCAGGAGCGGGACGTCGGACTCGGTCCACGGCGCATCGGCCGGGCGCTGCAGCAGCGCCCGCTCGGCCGGGGTCAGGTTCGGGGTGCAGAATTCCAGCACCTCCGGCCTGCTGAAGAGGTCGGAAATCAGCTTCTCCGGCGTCATGGGCATCCAGCACAGGTTCAGGGCGATCCGGACGTCGCGGGCGGTCCGGACGTCCTCGGCAAGGTACGAGCGGTCCGCGTTGTTGCCGATGTTTCCGGCTTCGACGAGTTCGGTCATCTGTTCCGTCAGTTCGCGCAGCAGGATCTTCACAAACGTCACGCGGGCCTCGTTGTACGGCTTGCCGGTGGCGCGGGCACGTTCGCGCGCGCGGCGCACCTGCCGGGGCGTGAGGGTGAGCTTGCGGCCGTCCACTTCGAGGATCCGGTTCTGGGCGGGGACGCGCATGCGGTTGGAAACGGCGTTGGCCACTATGGCGGCCATGTCCAGGCGCCCCTTGATGGCGGCGACGTCAGCATCTGTTTCCGGGACGGCGTGGATGCCGGGCATCAGGCGGCCAAGGCTGGCCATGACCACGCCGGTCTCGCCCAGCGAGGGCAGCACGCGTTCGATGTATTTCATGAACGACGACGACGGCCCCACCAGCAGCACGCCGGCACTTTTGAGGCGGTCACGGTGGGTATAGAGCAGGTAGGCGGCGCGGTGCAGGGCCACGGCGGTCTTGCCCGTGCCGGGGCCGCCCTGGACCACGACGGCGCCGGAGATGGAGGAGCGGATGATCCGGTCCTGCTCCGACTGGATGGTGCTGACGATGTCCGACATGCGGCCGGTCCGCTTGGAGTTCAGGGCAGCCAGCAGGGCACCTTCGCCCTGGAGCGACTCGTCGTCCGTGAGCATCCCGGCGTCCAGGACATCGTCCTCGATGGCCTTGACCTCGCGTCCCTGCAGGATCAGGTGCCGGCGGCGGCGGACGCCCTGCCGGTCAAAGGCCGTGGCCTGGTAGAAGTGCCCGGCCTCGGGGGCGCGCCAGTCCACCATGAGACGCTGCAGGTCCTCGGTGGTGAGGCCAATGCGGCCGATGTACTGCGCTTCGCCGGAGTCCAGGTCCAGGCGGCCAAAAACCAGCCGGTCATCCACGGCGTCCAGCTGCGCCAGGCGGTCCTCATACAGTGCGGCGAAAGCGTCCCGCTCCGAAACGTTCTGCATGGTGCCCACGGCTCCGGCACGACGGACCTGCGCCAGCTGGCGGCGCTTTTCCTCCCGGAGTTCCTCCAGCCGGGCGTACAGACCGGCTACGTACTCCCGTTCGTGGGCCAATTCGGCGTCAAGCATTAACGTTCCCCTATCGCAAAAGACAGACCGTCCATTCTACAACCATTTCCGTTAACGCAGGTGAAACGTTGCATCCGGCCGGTGTTCCGCTGCCTGCTTCCGGGTCCGCGGCTTCGCTGCCTTGTATCTGGACACGGTGGGGTCGCCGGTGAGCCAGTACCGCCAGGCGTATTCGTCAGTGCCTCCGGCGCTACCACCCCCACCCGGGGACCGGAACTGACCGCGCCGGCGGGAGCGGACGGAAGTTCCAGCCGGAACGGCGGAGCCAGCGCATCCCGGCCGCTGTCCGCCGTCGTCAATCCCAGCGCTTTGGCAAGGCGTGCCGGCCCGCTGGCAAGGTCCGCAGGAGTTTTGGACGTCGGACGGCGCAGCCGGGCCAGCTCCAGCCCGTCCACCACTTCCCCTGCCCGGAGCAGCAGGGCGGACGCGACGCCGGCCGGACCGCACACGATGTTGGTGCAGTGGTGCATTCCATAAGTGAAGTAGACGTAGAGGTGACCGGCGGGGCCGAACATGGGGGCGTTGCGGGGCGTGGGGCCGCGGCAGGTGTGGGAGCCGGGGTCGGGGTGCAGGGAGTCCTCGGGGCCCATATAGGCCTCCAACTCGGTGAGCCGGACGGAGACGGCACCGTCGCGGGACTCATGGGTCAGCACGGCACCGAGCAGCTTTGGTGCGAGTTCCCGGGCGTCCGCGGACAGGAATTCCCGAAGCAGTGCCATTGCCCCAGCGCTTTGGTTCATGACGTGACCTTACCCAGATCCCGCAGGTTTCATCCGCCACCGGAAAAGGGGTTCGGGGTGGTTCTGTGCGACCACGGCCATGTCCGATTTCCGCTAGAAGCAGTGACCGGCGGCTGGCAGGATGGAGGCATGGACTTCTGGCAGCGCTACCGGGCAATCGATGCCCGTGATACCCGGTTCGACGGCCAGTTCTTCACGGCCGTCCGCACCACCGGGATCTACTGCCGGCCCTCCTGCCCCGCCCGGACCCCCAAGGCATCCAACGTCACGTTCTACGAGACGTCCGCCGCAGCGCACGAGGCAGGCTACCGCGCCTGCAAGCGCTGCCTGCCGGAGGCGGTCCCAGGCACCCCGGCCTGGAACGTGCGGCAGGACATCGCGGGGCGCGCGATGCGCCTGATCAACGATGGCGTGATCAACCGCGACGGCGTGGCGGGCCTGGCCGCCCGGCTGGGGTATTCGCCGCGCCAGCTGAACCGGATCCTCGGCCAGGAGCTTGGCGCCGGTCCCCTGTCATTGGCCCGCGCCGCCAGGGCCCAGACGGCCCGCACCCTGCTGGTTTCAACATCGATGAAACTCGCCGACGTCGCCTTTGCGGCAGGCTTCAGCAGCGTCAGGCAGTTCAACGAGACCATCGCCGAGGTGTTCGATATGACGCCCACGGCGCTCAGGAGGACCGTCCGCCATTCTGCGCCCGTCACCGGCGCCACAGCCCTGACCCTGGGCCTGCCCTACCGGCCGCCTTTCGATCCGGGCATCTTCTCCTTCCTGGCGGTCCGCGCCATCCCCGGAGTCGAGGACGGCACACCCACTTCCTATGCCCGGACGCTGCGGCTCCCCCACGGCGACGCGCGCTTCAGGGTGGAGTACGACGACGGGGCCCGGGAACGGCCGTTGACCCTCACCATCGGCGCGGTGGACCTTCGCGACCTTCCGGCGCTGCTCAGCCGCGTCCGCCGGTTGTTCGACCTGGATGCGGACCCGGAGGCGATCGACGGCACGCTCGCCGCCGATCCCAGGCTTGTCGGCTCCGTTGCCGCCGCACCGGGGATGCGCCTGCCGGGCGCGGTGGATCCGCAGGAACTGCTGATCCGGGCCATGGTGGGCCAGCAGATCACGGTGGCGGCCGCCAGGACAGCCTTGACCCAGCTGTCCGCGGCGGGCAGTCCCGCCAGTGCCCCCGGCGACGGCCTGGACCGCCTGTTTCCCACTCCGGCGGAAGTCGCAGCTGCAGGTCACTTGCTTCGCGGACCAAAGCGCCGGACCGAGTCGCTGCTGCTTGCTGCGGAGGCCATGACCGGCGGCCGCCTGGACTTCGGCTACGGCGACGACCTCCCAAGCCTCACCGCGGCACTTTTGCCGCTCCCCGGCGTCGGGCCCTGGACGGTGGGGTACGTCGCCATGCGGGTCCTGGGCGCCCCGGACATTTTCCTTGCCAACGACGCCGCCGTGCGGAACGGGATCCGCGCCCTCGATAATGGAACCAACCACCTGAGCCCGGACTTCCGGGAGACCAGCCCGTGGCGCTCCTACGCCACCATGCATCTCTGGCGCGCTGCCGCCCGGCCCGCCACAAGAAACACCATTCCCGCGAAAGGGACGCCATGAAAGCCCAACTGCTGCAGCTGTCCACGCCGGACGGTCCGTTTACTGTCCTTGCCCAGGATGGCGTGGTCCTTGCGTCCGGCTGGACGGCCGGCCTGGCCGAACTGACCGGCCAGGTCCATCCAGCGCTGCGGCCCGACGCCGTGGAAGAGGTAACGGATCTTGCCGGGATCTCATCCGCCGTGGAGGCCTTCTATGCCGGTGACCCGGCCCCGGCCATGGCGGTGCCGGTCCGCCAGCAGTCCGGACCGTTCCGTGCCCACGCCTGGGATGTGCTGCGGCAGGTCAAGCCGGGCTCACCCGTCACCTACTCGGAGTACGCCGCCCTGACCGGCAACCCGCGCGCCGTGCGGGCCGCCGCCAGTGCCTGCGCGTTCAACGCGGCTGCCCTGTTCGTGCCGTGCCACCGCGTCATCCGGACCGACGGCTCATTGGGCGGTTTCCGCTGGGGCCTGCGAGTCAAGGAGAGCCTGCTGGCCCGCGAGGCCGCCTGACCACTCCCTCCCCTGCCCCTGGGTTGCTCCATCACTTGTGGTCCCTAAAACCCCGGTTTAGGGACCAAAGGTGATGGAGCAACGAATGGCTACTTCGGGTCGGGCATGGCCGACGGCCAGGGCAGCAGGCCGGGAAGATCGGTGCCGTCCCCGGCGGCAGTGGCCCGCAGGCTGTCCAGCGACGGCTGCCGGCCTGAAAGCCACGCGGCGATGTCCGTCACCATCCCGCTGACGACGACGGTGCTGCCGCCGGTTCCGAGGGTCAGCGGCGGGAGTGCCACGGGCTGCAGGACCAGCCGGCTTTCCGCCGGCACGCGGGCGGCGAGGAAGTCGAAGAGGTGGGAGCAGAATGCCCTGTTCCAGGTCTCGGGTCCCGCGCCGGTGTCCAGGTCCGCGGTGTGGATGACCAGCTCGCGCCAGAGCGCCAAACCGGCGTCGAAGATCACGCCGTCGCGGAAGGCGATGCGCGTCTGCCATTCGTCCTCCCCCAGCCCTTCGAAGGCCGCCAGTGCCCGCTGCACCGCGGCCGCTACGTCTTCCCGGTGCTCCTCCAGGCTGTGGCCGGCGGCAAGCTCGATGGCCCGGTTGCGGCCGTCCACGCCGCCGTCGTACAGCTCCACCGTCCTGCCCGACCGCCCGTATTCCACCTGGCGGGCCAGCGCGCCGCAGATGCCGGCGATGTGGGCCAGGAGATGGCCGCGGCTCCAGCCGGGAAGGGTGGACGGATCCCTTTCGCCGCCGGCTGGAATCCGGTCCACCGCAGCGGTCAGCGCGTCCGCGGCCTTGTGCAGTTCAGCGAGGAGGGCGGCAGGGGAAGGTGAGGTCATGCGGCCAGCCTAGCCGAGCAGTCAGTCCAGCGGGCTTCCGTCCCGCCCGACACGGTGGCGGACGTGCCGGCGGTCGTTGCTGGCCTGCCAGAACTCGATTTCGACCGGCTGGAGGGCGTAGAGCTGCCAGTCCGGGTTGTCGCTGCCGTCGGCCCGGGGCCGCTCGTGCCAGTCGACGGCGGAGGCTTCGGCGGAAAGCTCAACCACGGTGCCCACCACGCGGACCTGCCGGCCCAGGCCCGGCCAGTAGAAGTTCATCGCCGCGCGCGGTGACTCCGACAGCTCGCGGCCCTTGCGGGAGGTGCGGGACGTGGCGAAGTGCCAGCCGTCGTCGTCAATGTTCTTCAGGATGAGCATCCGCGAAGAAGGCTGCGGGGCGTCCCCGTCCCCCGCAGCTACCGTGGCCAGGCTGAAGGCGTGCGGCTGCTGCTCCCCCGCATCCAGTGCCTCGTCAAGCCACTGTTTGAAGAGCAACGCCGGGTCCTGCGGCGCGTTGGCCGGGTCGAAGCCGGGCAGGTCGGACGGGAAGTCGGGCAGGGTGCGAAGGAACTTGCGGAAGGTTTCGCTCATGGCCCCAGCCTAGCCACAGACGCCAAGGGCCCCGGGGGAACATGCCCCGGGGCCCTGCCAACAATGTTTCCTACCCGGCGTACTCCCGCACGCCGGCAAGCTCGCTTTCCAGCGCGGCCAGCTGGCGTTCGACGGCGGCCGGCGCCGTTCCGCCCTGGGAGTTCCGGCTGTTGAGCGAACCCTCGGTGGACAGCACGGTCCGGACCTCGGGGGTAAGGTGCTCCGAGATCGCGGCGTACTCTTCGTCCGTCAGGTCCCACAGCTCAACGCCGCGGGACTCGGCCTGCTTCACGGCGGCACCGGACAGCTCGTGGGCCTCGCGGAACGGCACGCCCTGGCGGACCAGCCATTCGGCGATGTCCGTGGCCAGCGCGAATCCCTGCGGAGCGAGCGATTCCATCCGTTCCGTGTTGAACGTCAGGGTGGCGATCATGCCGGACACGGCCGGGAGCAGCAGCTCCAGGGTGTCGGCGGCGTCGAACACCGGCTCCTTGTCCTCCTGCAGGTCGCGGTTGTACGCCAGCGGCAGGCCCTTGAGCGTGGCCAGCAGCCCGGTGAGGTTGCCGATCAAACGCCCTGCCTTGCCGCGGGCAAGCTCGGCCACATCCGGGTTCTTCTTCTGCGGCATGATCGAGGACCCCGTGGAGTACGAATCATCCAGCGTGACGAAGGAGAACTCCTTGGTGGCCCAGAAGATGACTTCCTCGGAGATCCGGGACAGGTCCACGCCGATCATCGAGCAGACCCACGCGAACTCGGCGAAGACATCGCGGGAGGCGGTGCCGTCGATCGAGTTGTGCACGGCGGAGAAGAACCCGAGGTCCGCAGCCACTGCTTCCGGGTCCAGGCCCAGCGAGGAGCCGGCCAGTGCACCGGAACCGTAGGGCGAAACGCCGGCCCGCTTGTCCCAGTCCTGGAGCCGCTGCACGTCGCGCAGCAGGGCCCAGGCGTGGGCCAGGAGGTGGTGGCTGAGCAGGACCGGCTGGGCGTGCTGCAGATGGGTGCGGCCCGGCATGGCGACACCGTGGTGCGCCTTGGCCTGCGCCACGAGCGCGTCCACGGTGGCCAGGACCCCGCGGGCGATGATCCGGGCGTGGTCGCGCAGGAACATCCGGCCCAGGGTTGCCACCTGGTCGTTGCGGGACCGGCCGGCACGGAGCTTGCCACCCAGCTGGGCACCGGCGCGCTCGATCAGGCCACGTTCCAGCGAACCGTGCACGTCCTCATCGGACTCCGCCGGCAGGTAGGCGCCGGACGCCACGTCCTCGTCCAGCTGCGTCAGGGCCGCGAGCATTCCTTCCAGCTCGGCGTCGTCCAGCAGGCCGGCTTTGTGCAGCACGCGGGCATGCGCCTTGGAACCGGCAATGTCGTAGCGGGCCAGCCGCCAGTCAAAATGCGTGGACTTGCTCAGCGCGGCGAGGGCGTCCGCGGGGCCGCCGGCGAACCGGCCGCCCCACAGGGCACCTGCGTTGGTTGCCTCCGTTTTTTGCTCAGCCACGCGGGCTACTTCCCTGCGACGCGGATGTCGCGGCCGGAGGCAACCTTGGCGGACATGCCCCACAGCTCGATGAAGCCCTTGGCCTGGGACTGGTCGAAGGTGTCACCGGTGTCGTAGGTGGCCAGCGAGAAGTCGTACAGCGAGGTGTCGGAGCGGCGGCCGTTGACGATGGCCTGGCCGCCGTGCAGGGTCATGCGGATGTCGCCGGAGACGTACTTCTGGGTGTCCTCGATGAAGGCATCCAGGGAGCGCTTCAGCGGGGAGAACCACTGGCCGTCGTAGACCAGCTCGGCCCAGCGCTGGCCAACGGTGGCCTTGAAGCGGGCCTGCTCGCGCTCGACGGTGATGTCCTCGAGGTGCTTGTGGGCGGTGATCAGCGCCATGGCGCCGGGGGCTTCGTAGATTTCGCGGGACTTGATGCCCACCAGGCGGTCCTCGACGACGTCGATGCGGCCGACGCCCTGTGCACCGGCGCGGCGGTTCAGTTCCTTGATGGCCTGCAGCGGGGTGACCTTGACGCCGTCGATCGCAACGGGCACGCCGGCTTCAAAGGAGATGGTGACTTCATCCGGTGCCGGCGGGAACTCCGGGGTGGCGGTGTAGTCGTAGATGTCCTTGGTGGGGGCGTTCCAGATGTCCTCGAGGTAGCCGGTTTCGACGGCGCGTCCCCAGACGTTCTGGTCGATGGAGTACGGGTTCTTCTTGGTGGTCTCGATCGGCAGTCCCTTTTCCTCGGCGAAGGCGATGGCCTTGTCGCGGGTCAGGGCGAGGTCGCGGACCGGTGCGATGCACTTCAGGTCCGGGCCGAGGGTCTGGATGCCTACTTCGAAGCGGACCTGGTCGTTGCCCTTGCCGGTGCAGCCGTGCGCCACGGTGGTGGCACCGAATTCGCGGGCAGCCTTGACCAGGTGCTTGACGATGACCGGGCGGGAGATGGCGGACACCAACGGGTAGTGGCCCTGGTACAGGGCGTTGGCCTTCAGCGTGGGGACGCAGTATTCGTTGGCGAACTCGTCCGACGCGTCGGCCACGTAGGCCTCCACGGCGCCGCAGCCCAGGGCGCGCTGGCGGATGGTTTCCAGCGATTCGCCGCCCTGTCCGACGTCGACCGCCACGGCGATGACCTCGGCACCGGTGGCTTCACCGATCCAGCCGATGGCGACGGACGTGTCCAGGCCGCCGGAGTAGGCCAGCACAATGCGTTCAGTCACTTTAAATGCTCCTTGTTGGGGGTTGGTTGATTCGTTGTCTTCAAGCTTATTGCCCGGCTTCCTCAGCCAGTTGCAGGAAGCGGGCGGCGAGGTCCGGGCCACCCAGCGGGTCGCGGGAGACCAGCAGGACGGTATCGTCACCGGCGATGGTGCCCAGGATGGACGGCATCACCGAGTGGTCGATGGCCAGGGCCAGGAAGTTCGCAGCTCCGGGCGGCGTCCGGAGCACTGCGATGTTGGCGGACGCTTCGGCGGTGACCAGCAGTTCGCTGCACAGCCGGGCGAGCCGGGCATCCAGGATCTCCTGGGTGACACCGCTCTTGGCGCCCCGTTCGCCGCCCTCGCCGGGGACGGCGTACACCAGGACGCCCTCCTTCCCGCGGACCCGGACGGCCCCCAGTTCCACGAGGTCGCGGGACAGCGTGGCCTGGGTGACCTGGACGCCGTCGTCCGCCAGCAGCGCCGCAAGCTCCGCCTGGGAACGCACGGACTGCCCAGTGAGGATGGCGGTGATGCGCGCCTGCCGGGCGGTCTTGGTGGCGGGGCTGGTGCCCGGGGAGGACGGCTGGGCTGACACTAGAACGTGCTCTCCCCAGTGCCCTCGACGGGGGAAAGTCCGTCCACGAAGGCAAGGCCTGAGCGGTGCATCAGCCAGGCCATCAGCGCCTTCTGGGCGTGCAGCCGGTTTTCGGCTTCGTCCCAGACGATGGACTGCGGGCCGTCGATGACGTCGGCGGAAATTTCGTAGCCGCGGTAGGCGGGCAGGCAGTGAAGCACGACGGCGTCATCCGCGGCGAGTGCCATGGCGTCCGCGTCCACGGAGTAGTCCCGGAACAGCTGCATCCGGGCTTCTTTTTCGGCCTCCTGGCCCATGGACACCCAGGTGTCGGTGGCTACGACGTCTGCGCCCTGCAGCGCTTCCTTGGCGTCGGTGGTGATGAGCACGGAGCCGCCGGTTTCTGCCGCGCGCTCCTGGGCTGCCGCGACGATGCCCTCCGCGGGCAGGTAGCCCTCCGGCCCGGCGATCCGGACGTGCATTCCGGCCGTGACTCCGGCCAGCAGGTAGGAGTTGGCCATGTTGTTCGCGGCGTCGCCCAAGTAGCTCATGGTGAGACCACTGAGTTCGCCCTTGTGTTCCTTGACGGCGAGCAGGTCCGCAAGGAGCTGGCACGGGTGGTAGTCGTCGCACAGGGCGTTGATGACCGGGACCCTGGAGTTCTCCGCCATGGCCACCAGGCCTGCGTGCGCGCCGGTGCGCCACACGATGGTGGATACCATGCGTTCGAGGACCTTGGCGGTGTCCTCCACGGATTCCTTGTGCCCGATCTGGGCTTCACCCGGGTTGATGACCAAGGCGTTGCCACCCATGTCGGCAACGCCGGTGGCGAAGGACACGCGGGTCCGGGTGGAGGTCTTGTCGAAAATCACGGCCACGGTCTTGCGGCCGCTGCCTTCCGCGGCGTAGGGCTGCACGCTGTAGGGGGCCGCCTTCATGCGGGCGGCAAGTTCCAGCACCTCCGCCTGCTCGGCGGGGCTGAGGTCGGTGTCCTTGAGGAAGTGCCGGGTTGCGGTTGTCACTGGGCGTCCTTAGCTGCTTGGAGGATTGCCGGGAAAGCGGAGAGGAAGGCATCGGCCTGTGCCGTGGTGAGGATCAGCGGCGGGGCCAGGCGGATGGTGCGCGGACCCGGGCTGTTGACGATGAAGCCGGCGTCGAGGGCCGCCTGCACCACGGCCGGCGCGACGTCGGCGTCCAGGTCGAAGCCGATCAGCAGTCCTTCGCCGCGGACTTCGGTGACGCCGGGGATGGCCGCCAGCGCGGAGCGCAGGTGCTCCCCCACCGCCGCCGCGTTGGCCAGCACGTTCTGGCTTTCCAGGGCGTGGAGGGTGGCCAGGGCCGCCGCGGTCGCCACGGGATTTCCGCCGAAGGTGGTGCCGTGCTGGCCTGCGGAGAGCAACGACGACGTCTGCTCACCAAAGGTGAGCAGGGCGCCGATGGGGAAGCCCCCGCCCAGCCCCTTGGCCAGGGTGATGGCGTCGGGGACGATGCCCGCGTCCTCGCTGGCGAACCATTTGCCGGTCCGGCCGATGCCGGTCTGGACCTCGTCCAGGATGAGCAGGGCGCCCACTTTGCTGGTGGCCTCCCGCGCCGCCTTCAGGTATCCGGGCGGCAGCGGACGGACGCCTGCCTCGCCCTGGATGGGCTCCAGGAACACGGCGGCGACGGTGTCGTCCACTGCTGCCTCCAGCGCGGCGATGTCACCGAACGGGATGTGCACCACGCCGCCGGGCAGCGGCTCGAAGGGTGCACGGTAGGCTTCCTTGGCAGTCAGCGCCAGGGCCCCCATGGTCCGCCCGTGGAAGGCCCCTTCGAGGGCAATGATCCTGGTCCGCTTGACCGGTCCGTCGCCGGTGTTGCGGCGCGCCAGCTTGAACGCTGCCTCGTTGGCCTCCGTGCCGGAGTTGCTGAAGAACACCTTGGAGCCGGCGGGCGCGTGGGCCAGTTCCAGGAGTTTCTCAGCCAGCGCCACCTGGGTAGGGCTGGTAAAGAAATTGGAGACGTGCCCCAGGGTGGCCAGCTGGCTGGCAATCACCGACGTCACGAACGGGTGGGCGTGGCCCAGGGCGTTCACGGCGATACCGCCGAGGAGGTCCAGGTATTCCTTGCCGTCGGCGTCCCAGACCAGGCAGCCGGCGCCGCGCACCAGGACCCGCTGCGGCGTGCCGAACACGTTCATCAGCGAGCTGGAGTAGCGGGACAGCCACTCGGAGCCGGCGTGGCCGGTGGTTTCCACCAACTCATTCACTGATGATTTTTCCACGGTGTTCATCCGTAAATCTCCTCGTCCGGGACTACCTGGGTGCCGATGCCCGCCGTCGTAAATGTTTCAAGAAGCATGGAGTGGGGCAGGCGCCCGTCCACGATGTGTGCCTGTTCCACGCCTTCGTCGACGGCCTTGAGGCACGCGGCCATCTTGGGGATCATCCCGGACTCGAGGCGGGGCAGCATGGCCCGCAGCTCCGACGCTGTGAGCGAGGAAATCAGCGAGGACTTGTCCGGCCAGTTGGCGTAGAGGCCTTCAACGTCGGTCAGGATCACCAGCTTGGAAGCGCCAAGCGCCGAGGCGACCGCGGCCGCCGCGGTGTCGGCATTGACGTTCAGGACCTGGCCGGTGGGCTGGAACCGTGCGGTCCCCGGCACGCCCTCACCGCCGTCGACGATTTCCGGGGCCACCGTGGAAATCACGGGTATGCGGCCCGCGGCGAGGATGTCCATGATGCCGGCGGGGTCAACGCCTACCACCTCGCCCACCAGCCCGAGGTCCACTTCTTCGCCGTCCACCACGGTCCCGGTGCGGACGGCGCGGAGGAGCCCGCCGTCTTCGCCGGACATGCCGACGGCGTACGGGCCGTGGGAGTTGATCAGGCCCACCAGTTCGCGTCCCACCTGGCCGGTGAGGACCATGCGGACCACGTCCATCGCCTCAGGGGTGGTGACCCGCAGGCCGCCCTTGAATTCGGATTCGATGCCCAGCCGGCCCAGCATGGAGTTGATCTGCGGGCCGCCGCCGTGCACCACCACGGGGTGGATGCCCACGTGGTGGAGGAAGACGATGTCCTCGGCGAAGGCACGCCGGAGTTCGTCATTGACCATGGCGTTGCCGCCGTATTTGATCACCATGGTGGTGCCGGCGAACCGCTGGATCCAGGGCAGTGCCTCGATCAGGGTTTCTGCCTTGTCCTGGGCAGCGGACATGCTGGTGGTTTCACGCGTCTGGGTGTTCATGTTGTCACTTTCCACAGCGGCTTGTGCCCGGCGGTTTTGCCGTGGCCGGGGCTCCTAGCTGGAGTAGGCGCTGTTTTCGTGCACGTAGTCGTGGGTGAGGTCGTTGGTCCAAATGGTGGCTTCGGCGTCGCCTGCCTGCAGGTCGATCTCCACCAGCACTTCGCGGGGTTCAAGGTCCACCAGGGAGCGGTCATCGCCGATGCTGCCGTTCCGGCAGATCTGGATGCCGTTCATGGCCACGTTGAGTTTGTCCGGCTCGAAAGCGGCGTCGGTGGTGCCCACGGCGGAGAGCACCCGGCCCCAGTTCGGGTCCTTGCCGAAGATGGCGGCCTTGAAGAGGTTGGAGCGGGCCACGGAGCGGCTGACCGTCTCGGCGTCGGCTTCACTGGCCGCGTTGAAGGTCCGGATGGCGATGTCGTGGCTGGCGCCCTCGGCATCAGCGATCAGTTTGCGTGCCAGCTCGGCGCAGACCTGCGTCAGCCCGGCACCAAACGCTTCCGCTGTGGGCACCGCACCGGAGGCTCCCGAGGCGAGCAGGACCACGGTGTCGTTGGTGGACATGCAGCCGTCCGAGTCGGCGCGGTCAAAGGTGACGCGGGTGGCATCGCGGAGGACGACGTCGAGCATTTCGGGCTGCACGTCGGCGTCCGTGGTGAGCACCACAAGCATGGTGGCCAGGCCCGGGGCCAGCATGCCGGCTCCCTTGGCTATGCCGCCAATGCTGAACTCCTGGCCGTCGGCGTCGGTGCCGATGAAGAGCGCCGACTTAGGCACGCTGTCCGTGGTCATGATGGCGGTGCCGGCGGCCGGGCCGCCGTCCGTGCTCAGCGCCGCCGCGGCAGCCTCCACCCCCGGCAGGATCTTGTCCATGGGCAGCTGCTCGCCGATCAGGCCTGTGGAGCAAACGAAGACGTCGGTGGCCGAGATCCCCAGAACCTTCGCCACTTTTTCCGCTGTGCTGTGGGTGTTCTGGAACCCGGTGGGGCCGGTGCAGGCGTTGGCGCCGCCGGAGTTGAGGATGACGGCGTCCACCCGGCCGTCGGAGACCACCTGGCGGGACCAGTGCACGGGGGCTGCTGCCACCCTGTTGCTGGTGAACACGGCGGCTGCGGCCTTGGAGGGGCCGTCGTTGACGACCAGGGCGAGGTCCGGATTGCCGGAGGCCTTGAGTCCGGCAGTGACGCCGGCGGCCCGGAATCCCTGGGGTGCGGTGATGGTCACGGGGCTACTCCCTGCAGGTTGAGGCCGGCGGTTTCCGGCAGGCCGAGTGCGATGTTCATGGACTGCACGGCGCTGCCGGCAGTGCCCTTGGTGAGGTTGTCGATGACGCAGGTGACGATGACCCGGCCGGTGTGGGCGTCGAAGGCCAGCTGCATGGCGGCATGGTTGGAGCTCTGGACCGATTTGGTCGTGGGCCACTGGCCTTCCGGCAGCAGGTGGACGAACGGCTCATCCTCGTACGCCTCGGCCCAGGCCAGGCGCAGCTCCGCGGCCGTCGTGCCGGCCTTGACCTTGGCCGTGGCGGTGGTGAGGATGCCGCGGCTCATCGGCGCAAGGGTGGGCGTGAAGGATACGGTGACCTGCTCCCCCGCCGCGTTGGACAGGCCCTGCTCGATTTCAGGGGTGTGCCGGTGGCCGCCGCCTACGCCGTAGGGGCTCATGGAGCCCATGACCTCCGAACCGATCAGGTTGACTTTGGCGGCCTTGCCCGCGCCTGAGGTGCCGGACGCGGAAACGATCACGACGTCGTCGGGCTCCAGCAGGTGCGCGGCGAATCCGGGGGTCAGGGCCAGCAGGGCGGACGTTGGGTAGCAGCCGGGAACGGCGATGCGCTTGGCTCCCTTGAGGGCCTCGCGCTGGCCGGGGAGCTCGGGAAGTCCGTAGGGCCAGGTGTCGGCGTGGGCGGAGCCGTAGAACTTTTCCCAGGCGGCGGGATCTTCGAGGCGGTGGTCGGCTCCGGCGTCGATGACCACGGTCCCTTCCGGCAGCTGGGCGGCGATCCCGGCGGACGCACCATGGGGCAGCGCGAGGAACACGACGTCGTGTCCGGAGAGGTTTTCCACCGTGGTGTCCTCGAGGATGCGGCTGGCCAGCCCGTGCAGGTGGGGCTGCAGTTCACCGAGGCGGGAACCGGCGTTGCTGTGGGCTGTGATGGCGCCGATGGTCACACCGGGGTGCCCGGCAAGGAGGCGGAGGACTTCTCCCCCGGCGTAGCCGCTGGCTCCCGAAACCGCAACAGAAATAGTCATGCTCCGACTATACAGCAATAGTTATGCATTGGTACTGATAATTATGCATTCGAGCGCGTCCGGGCAACACGGCACTTGTCGTGCCGCACGGGAGTGTCCCTAGGATGGTTTCGGCAGCCGGGGCCGGAGACGCCGGGACCCGCGAAAGGAGAGCCATGACGCACGCAATCGTCGCACGGCAGGCAGGCGGACCGGAAGTCCTTGAGTACACGGAGGCGGAGCCCCCCGTTCCGGGCCCGGGGCAGCTGCTGGTCAAGGTCGGGGCGACCGGCGTCAACTTCATCGACACCTACAAGCGCAGCGGCACGTACAAAGTCTCCTACCCCTTCACTCCCGGTTCGGAGGCCGCGGGCACGGTGGAGGCAGTGGGCGAGGGCGTGACCGGCTTCGCCGTGGGCAGCCGGGTAGCTACCGCTGAAGGCATCAGCTGCTACGCGGACTACGCGCTGGTGGATGAGGATGCCGCACTGCCGGTACCGAAAGGCCTGGATGTTTTCACTGCAGCAGCGCTCCCCCTGCAGGGCGTCACCGCCCACTACCTGATGAATTCCACCTTCAAGGTGGAGCCCGGCCACAAGGTCCTGCTGCACGCGGGCGCCGGCGGCGTGGGGCTGCTGCTGATCCAGCTGCTCAAGGCACGGGGCGCGGAAGTCATCACCACCGTCTCCACCGACGAAAAGGAACAGCTTGCGCTCGACGCCGGCGCGGACCACGTGCTGCGCTACGACGGCTTCGCGGAGCGGGTCAGGGACATCACCAGCGGAGCCGGCGTGGACGTTGTCTACGACGGCGTGGGGAAGGATACGTTCGACGGCTCGTTGTCCGCTTTGCGTGTCAGGGGGATGCTGGTGCTGTTCGGGGCGGCCTCCGGGCCCGTCCCGCCGTTTGACCCGCAGCGCCTCAACGCCGCCGGCTCCCTGTTCCTGACGCGCCCCACCATGGGCCACTACCTGCGGGACGCGGTTGAGCGGCGCTGGCGCTCGGACGAGGTGTTCGCCGCCGCGGCCGACGGCAGCCTGAAGGTCCGGATCGGGGCGCGCTACCCGCTCGGCCAGGCCGGGCAGGCGCACCGCGACCTCGAGGGCCGCAAGACCACGGGGAAGGTTCTCCTGGTTCCCTGATGCAGGGTCGCCAGCCAACAAAGACAGTCCCCGCAACCATTGCAGGTTGCGGGGACTTTTGGCTTCCGGAAGCGCCCAGCTAGCGCTGGACAGCTCCGAAGCGTTCGGCGGCCAGCGCGACTGCGGCTTCACGCGCCGCCGAGGCCTCGTCAGCGGTCAGGGTGCGGTCGGCGGCCCGGAACCGGAGCCCGAAGGCCAGCGACTTCTTGCCTTCTTCGATGCCTTTGCCGGCGTAAACGTCGAACAGGGCCACGTCTTCCAGCAGTTCTCCGGCGCCTTCACGCAGGGCGGCAAGGACCTCGTCTGCCGGCACGTCGGCGGGGACCACGAGCGCCACGTCCTGGGTGGCCACCGGGAACGTGGAAATGTGGCGGGCCACAATCACGTCCGGTGCGGCTTCGAACAGGGCATCGGCGTCAAGTTCCAGTGCCACCGAACGGGCGGGCATGTCCGAGGCGGCCAGCAGCTTGGGGTGCAGTTCGCCGGCGTAGCCAACGGTCTCCCCCGTGCGCAGCGCCAGCCGGGCGGTGCGGCCGGGGTGGAACGCCTGGTGGCTGCCCTGGCTGACCACCAGGTCAACGCCCAGCACGTCGCCGGCAAGCCGGGCCACGTCCAGTGCGTCGGCCCAGTCCCACGCACGGGGCGTGTGGGACGCGGCGGCCGGGGAATCGTGGCCGGTGAAGACTGCCGCGATGTGGAATGGCTGGTTGGGGACGCCGTCGTACAGTGCGTCAAGGACCTCGTCGGCAGGCTTGGCGCCCAGCGGCGGGATGGAGGCTGTGCCCACTGTCCCCCCGGGCAGGAACACCAGGCCGGATTCGAACAGGGCCAGGTCCCGGAAGCCACGGGAGTGGTTGCGCTTGGCCACCTCGATCAGGCCGGGCAGGATGGACGTGCGCAGGTAGCCGTGCTCCTCGCTGATCGGGTTGGCCAGCTTGAGGGCGGTCCGCGCCCCTCCTTCATCAGCCACGCCGAAGGTGTCGTTGGCCGCCTTGGACACGAAGGGGTAGGAGAGGACCTCGGTGAGTCCGGCGTCCGCCAGGGCCTGGATCAGGCGGCGGCGCTGCTGCTGGACGCGCGTCAGTCCACGGCCCGGAGGGGCGACCGGCAGGGTGGCGGGGATCTTGTCGTAGCCCACCAGGCGGGCGATTTCCTCGGTCAGGTCTTCCTTGGTCTCCAGGTCGCTCCGCCAGCTCGGCGGCGTAACCGTCCACCCGGCGTCGTGCTTTACCACCACGGCCCCGAGGTCCTCAAGCGAGGTGACGATCTGCTGCCCGGTGAAGTCGATGCCGATCCGTGCGGCGGCGAAGCCCGCCGGCAAGTCGATGGTGACGGTGTCCGGGGCAGTCCCGACGTCGGTTCCCGCTTCGTCAGCGGTGCCGCTTACCAGTTCCACCAGGAGGTCAACCACGCGCTGGGCGGCGACGCCTGCCACCTGCCAGTCCACGCCCCGCTCGAAGCGCTTGGACGCCTCGGACGGCAGTTTGTGCCTGCGCCGGGAGCGGCCGATGGACACGTCGTCAAAGTGCGCCGCCTCAACCAGGATGTTCGACGTCGAGTCGCTCACCTCGGTGGCGGCACCGCCCATGACACCTGCGATGCCGATGGCGCCGGAGTCGTCCGTGATGAGCAGGTCCTCGGCGTCAAGGGTGCGTTCCTTGCCGTCCAGGGTGGTGATCTTCTCCCCTGCGGAGGCGCGGCGCACCACGATGTCGCCGGAGAGCTTGTCCAGGTCATAGCAGTGCGTGGGCTGGCCCAGTTCGAGCATGACGTAGTTGGAGATGTCCACCGGCAGCGAGATGGAGCGGATGCCGGCGAGCCGGAGCCGGGAGACCATCCATGGCGGGGTGGGCCGGGTGGCGTCCACGCCCCTGACGGTGCGGGCCACGAACCGGTCGCAGCCGGCCTTGCCGTAGATGGGCGCGTCGTCGTTGAGCTTGACGCCGTAGCCGCCGGAAAGTTCGGCCGGTGCCTGGACCCTGGATGCGGGATCCGTGAAGGCGGTCCCGGTGGCGTGCGCGTATTCGCGGGCCACGCCGCGGATGGAGAAGGCGTAGCCGCGGTCCGGGGTGACGTTGATTTCGGCAGCCTGGTCGTACAGGCCCAGGAGCTCCATGGCGTCGGTGCCCACCTCGGGGTCCAGCCCGATGCGGGACAGCACCAGGATGCCGTCATGGTCCTCGCCGATGCCCAGTTCGCGGACCGAGGCGATCATGCCGGCGGAAAGGTGGCCATACGTCTTGCGGGCGGAGATGCGGAAGTCGCCGGGCAGCACGGCGCCCGGAAGCGTGACCACCACTTTGTCGCCCTCAACGAAGTTGTGCGCTCCGCAGATGATGCCCTGGACGCCGGACGGGTCGATTCCGTCTCCGGTGAGGGTCTGTTCCTTGCCTTCGGGGACAACGCGGACCTGGCACCAGTTGATGGTCTTGCCGTTGGTCTGCGGTTCCTTGACCAGGCTCAGGACCTGGCCCACCACCACGGGGCCCTGGAGGGTGTCCGTGGGACGGTGGACGGCTTCTTCTTCAAAGCCGACCTTGACCAGTTCTTCCATAACGTCTTCGGCCGTTGCTCCGGCCGGTACTGCTGCGAATTCCCGCAGCCAGGAAAGTGGGATACGCACTGTTAGATCTCCATCCCGAAGTGCTCGCTGAACCGTACATCGCCTTCGATCATGTCGCGCATGTCGGCAACCTCGTTGCGGAACATGAGGGTGCGCTCGATGCCCATGCCGAAGGCAAAACCTGAATAGACGTCCGGGTCGATGCCCGCAGCGCGCAGGACATTGGGGTTGACCATGCCGCAGCCGCCCCACTCGATCCAGGCCGGGCCGCCCTTGGCGCCGGGGTGGAAGATGTCCAGCTCGGCGGAGGGCTCGGTGAACGGGAAGTAGTTGGGGCGCAGCCGGATCTGGGCTTCGTCGCCGAACATCTGCCGGGCGAAGTGCTCCAGGGTGCCGCGCAAGTCCGCCATGGACAGACCCTTGTCGATGGCCAGGCCTTCGAACTGGTGGAACACCGGGGTGTGGGTGGCGTCCAGCTCATCAGTGCGGAACACCTTGCCGGGGCACAGCACGTAAATGGGCACCTCGCGCTCCAGCATGGAACGGACCTGCACCGGGGAAGTGTGGGTGCGCATCAGCAGATGCGCTTCGGGCGGCTCCACGAAGAACGTGTCCTGCATTTCGCGGGCAGGGTGGTCCGGCTTGAAGTTCAGGGCATCGAAGTTGAACCACTCGGATTCCACCTCGGGGCCCTCCGCGATCTCCCAGCCCATTCCCACGAAGATGTCCGCCACGCGGTCCTGCAGGGTGGACAGCGGGTGGCGCGCACCGGCGCGGCGGCGGCGGGGGGCAGCGGTGACGTCCACGGTCTCCTCCACCAGGATCCGGGCGTCATTCTCGGCTTCGAGCACCGCGGTCCGCTCGGCGAGCGCCTTGTTGACCCGGCCGCGGGAAGCACCCATCAGCTTTCCGGCGAGCGCCTTCTGGTCCTTGGGCAGGCGGCCGATTTCCCGGTTGGCCAAGCTGAGCGGGGATTTCTCGCCGCTGTGGGCGAGCCGCACCGCCTTCAGCTCGTCAAGGGTGGCCGCACCGGCGATGGCGGTGATGGCCTGGTCTACAGCGGCGTTGATGGCGGCCTCATCCGTGGGGTTCGGGATGGCGGCGCCCGGCAAAGTTTCAGTCATCTACTGTTCTTAGCTACGAGTCGTGGCTGCCTGCGGCCGGGGCAGCCCTGCGCGGTTTCCCGCCCGGTGCCTCCGTCGCTGGCAGGTCATGGATGAATGCGCTGAACGTCAGTGTCATTCAATGACCAGGTCAGGGCTCGCCGGCAGGACCGGCGGCCACTGCCCTCCAGTCTAGTAGAACCCTCCGGTTACCATGGCCTCATGACTTTGCGGCAGCACGCGGGTTCGGTGAATGGCCCGACGACGGCCCAGCGGCTCAGGCGGGCAGCAAACCTCCTCAACGGGAGCACCCTGGCCGGGCTCGCCGTCGCCTTGGCCGCCCGGACCCGGATCAGCCGGGGGCCGCGCGGGCTGATCATTGCGGCCGGCTACCGCTGGCGGCTGCCTTTCGCGGGCGCCTACACCCTGGGCAACGTGGTGCTGTGCCGCAGCACGGCTGCGGACCTGCTGTCCCGGCCTGCGCTCCTGGGACACGAGGAACGGCATTGCAGCCAGTACGCGTGGTGCCTGGGGCTGCCCTTCATCCCCTTGTACCTGGCAGCGGCCGGCTGGTCCGTGCTGCGCAGCGGCAATCCGGGGACAGCGAACATCTTCGAGCGGCGGGCAGGCCTTGCCGCCGGCGGCTACCCACTCCGGGCGGCGAGGCAGCCGTGACGGGCCAGGACCAGCAGGGCCGCCGGGATCCTGGGACCATCACCGCCACGGGGACTGGATGGGCAGAAGCGGCGCCGGACCTGATGCTTGTCTCCATAGGCGTGGAGTGCCGCGCCGAATCGGTAGGGGAAGCCTACGCGGCCGCGGGCAAGGACCTGGCGGCAGTTGGCTCGGTCCTCCGCAGCCGGGGCGTTGCCCCGGACGATATCCGCTCGGCCGGGCTGGCCGTCCGCGCCGACCTCGCTTGGCGGGACGGTGAGGGCCAGCGGCTTGTGGGCTACATCGCCTCCAGCAGCCTCGCGGTCAGGCTGCGGGACCTCGGCAGCGCGGCCGGCACCGTTTCCGCAGCCGTCCACACTGACGGGGACAATGTCCGCCTCAACAGCCTGCAGCTGGTCCTTTCGGACGACTCAGTGGTCCGGGCACAGGCCCGTGACGCGGCATGGCAGGACGCGCTCAGTTCCGCTGCGCAGTATGCGGCATTGGCCTCGGCCGGCCTGGGAAGTGTCCTGTCCGTCACCGACCAGCGCCCGGCGCCGGGACCGGTGCCGCTTGCCGGGCTGCAGCGTGCATCCGCCACGGAAGGTCCACAAGTTGAACCGGGCCTGAACCGGGTGGAGGCAGCGGTCACCGTCACATGGGAACTGCGGCCCTAGCCCCTTCGGTGCCTGCAGCGGTGCCCGCCGCGTCGAGGCACTGTTTCGACTGGATTGGACTGTGTGGCGCCTTGACTTAAATTCGAACATGTTTTCGAATGGTCCCATGAGATGGGAAGCGCAAGCACTGGTGCCCACGCCGGACAACGCAGGAGGACCCGGCCCCGCGCTGCTTCCGCTGGCCGGGCTGGTCCGCTCCGTCACCACCCCCGAGTTCGCCGGGATCACGTTTCACGAGGTCACCGCAAAATCGGTGCTCAACAGGGTCCCGGCGGGATCGAAGATGCCTTTCGAGTGGACAGTGAATCCCTACCGCGGCTGCAGCCACGCCTGCGTCTACTGCTTTGCCCGCAAGAGCCACACCTACCTGGACTTCGACGCCGGCATGGACTTCGACAGCCAGGTGGTGGTGAAGGTCAACGCCGCGGAAGTCCTCCGGAAGGAACTGAACAAGGCCTCATGGACGCGCCAGCAGGTGGCGCTGGGCACCAACACCGACCCCTACCAGCGGGCCGAGGGCAGGTACCGGCTCATGCCTGGCATCATCAATGCCCTGGCGGAGTCCGGCACTCCCCTGTCCATCCTCACCAAAGGGACCCTGCTGGCACGGGACATCCCGCTGCTCAAGAGTGCTGCCGCACAGGTGCCGGTAGGGCTTGGGATTTCCCTGGCCATGACCGACGAAGCCCTATCCGAGGCCATCGAGCCCGGCACCCCGGGTCCCAGGGCCCGGCTCAAACTGGTGTCCCGGCTGCGCGAGGCCGGGCTGCCCTGCGGCGTCATGGCGATGCCCATCCTGCCGTGGCTCTCCGACAGCGACGAAGCCCTGGATGCGCTGTTCGGTTCCCTGGCGGCTGCCGGCGCGACCGGAGTCAGTGCGGGCGCGCTGTACCTGAAGCCGGGCACCAGGGAATGGTTCATGAAGTGGATCGCCGCCAACCATCCCGAACTGGCCGGCCGCTACCGGCGGCTCTACGGGACCGGCTCCTACGCGTCCAAGGAATACCGGACGTGGCTTGCGGGCAAGGTCCGCTATTTCAAGGCACGCCACGGCTTTTCGCATTCCTCCGGTTTCAGCCACCGGGACCTCAACAACAGGGACCTCGACAACCGGGACGTGGATGATCCACGCGCCGAGGAAGCGGAGTACCCGGCGGGGATCATTCCCACCGCGGTTACCGGAACATCCCCAGCCGACTCCCCGGCAGCGTCCTCTTCGGCATCCCGCCCCGCGGTGCAGGAATCGCTCTTCTAACCGTTCGCAGGTCTAAGCGTCCGCTGGGTGGTTCTCTCCGGGTCTAACCCTGCGCCGGGGACCCGGGCACCAGTGCCGCCACTGACTCCAGGAGGGCACGGACAATCGGGTAATCGGCCGGAATCCACGGCAGCCCAAGGACTGCTTCGCTGTCCTGCAGCCGGATCCAGCGCAGTTCGTCATGGTCTTCCAGGGGTGCAGGTTCGCCACGGGTCACTTCGGCGAACCACACCCTCATGCTGGCCCGGTCGTTGAGGGGCCAGACGGCCGGTGTTTCCGCCGGCAGTTCTGCTCCCAACCGCACTCCGATTCCCAACTCCTCGGCCAGCTCCCGTACCAGCGCCGCTTCGGCAGCCTCGCCGTGTTCCACCTTGCCTCCGGGGAACTCCCACAGCCCGGCGAGGTGCTCCGGAGCGCTCCGCCTCGCCACCAGCAGTGCCGTTGGATTGGCCAGCGAGTCCACCACGGCTCCGCCCACTACCTGAATCAGTCCAGTCACCGGCCCATTCTATGGGCCACAATGGGAAGGTCCAGGAACGTCAGTTTGCCTTCGTCCGGCCGAAGCGCCGGGAATAGCTCCTGCCTGCCAGGGGTTTGCCAGACTGTCCGGACCGTCCCGCCCCACTGCCGTGGCATCCGTCCCCGTTCCAGATCCACACTTGACGAGAAGCAGGCATATGAGCAGCGTTATTTCCCCGTCCACGGCAGCCCGCACCAAGACCCCCAACGTCGGCATGGCCATCTTTGCCCTGGCCATGGGCGGGGTGGCCATCGGCGTCACCGAGTTCACCATGATGGGCCTGCTCAAGGAAGTGGAACAGGGCCTGGGGATCAGTACTCCAGAGGCCGGGCACCTGATCTCCGCCTACGCGCTGGGAGTAGTGGTAGGTGCTCCGCTCTTTGCCGCCGTTGGCGCCAGGCTGCCCCGCAAGAAACTGGCACTGGGCCTCCTGCTGTTCTTCACCGTGGCCAACCTGACCTCGTTCATGGCCCCTGACTACGGGTCGATGCTCGTTTCCCGCTTTGCCGCCGGGCTGCCCCACGGGGCGTTCTTCGGAGTTGCAGCCGTCATCGCTGCATCCCTGGTTCCCCCCACCCGGCGGGGCTGGGCCATCTCCATGGTCATGGCCGGGCTCAGTGTCTCCAACGTGGTGGGCGTCCCGTTCGCCACGTGGCTGGGCCAAACCTTCGGGTGGCGCCTGCTGTTTGTGCTGGTGGGCGCCATCGGCCTGCTGGCCCTGGCCATGGTGTGGAAATTCGTCCCGTTCCAGCACGCCCACCCCGATGCCAGCATCCGTCGCGAACTTGGCGCCCTCAAGCGGCTCCAGGTCTGGCTGGCCCTCCTGGTGGGCATCGTGGGCTTCGGCGGCTTCTTCGCCACCTACACCTACATCGCGCACACCATGACGGCTGTGGCCGGCATCCCGTCGGGGCTGCTCCCCCTGGTGGTGGCGCTCTACGGGCTGGGCATGGTGGCCGGAAACATTGTCGGGGGCAGGCTGGCCGATAAATCGGTGATGGGCACCCTCTACCGCGTCCTCCCGGCTATTGCCGTTGCCCTGGTGGTTTACGCGGTGGCAGCCCACTGGCAGTGGAGCGCCATGGTGATGGTGTTCGTGGTGGGAGCTTCCGGTTCCATGCTGATCCCCGCCCTGCAGACCCGCCTCCTCGACGCCTCGCCGGATGCACCGTCGCTGGCATCTTCCCTCAACCATGCCGCCCTCAACGTCGCCAACGCACTCGGCGCGTTCCTCGGTGGAGTGGTCATCGCCCTCGGCTGGGGCTTTGTTGCCCCGGCACTCGTCGGCGCCGTCCTGGCCGTCCTCGGTTTCGGCGTCGCCCTCCTCAGCGGCTTGCTGGAACGCAAGAGGCCGCTGGCGGGCTAGGCTGCCGACCACCGCGTGCCCCGCCGTCACGGCCCCTCCAACTCCCGGCCGCGTGAGGCTCCTAACGATGCGGCAACGCCCTTTTTGGGGCTACTGACTTTGCGGGGTGCTTATGTTAGCTTGAGGCTCATCGGGACTATTAATCCCGGTCACAATGAGGAGGAGACATGGGTTTTCTTGCTTGGATTATTCTGGGCCTGATTGTCGGGGCCATCGTTAAAGCCGTTATGCCCGGACGGGTCGGCGGCGGCTGGGTTACCAGCCTCATCCTGGGTGTCGTTGGAGCCATCGTTGGCGGCTGGATTGGCAGCCTCCTGTTCAACAAGGGCGATCTTGCCTTCTTCGACCTCGGCACCTGGATTCTCGCTATCGTCGGCGGCCTGGTTGTCGCCGGCATCTACGGAGCCGTCACCGGACGCGGAAAAGCCAGCCGCGCTCCCTGATAACTCTGTCCAGCAACAACCATCGGGCCCCGGATTTCCGGGGCCTTTCTTTGTGGCCCGCAATCATGCTGCCCCGCAGGTGAACATGGGCGCCCGGGAATCCCGCTGGGCGCAGGCCGCCAACCGCCGTCGTGCGCCCCTACCCGGCGCGGACCTGCCCGGCGGCAGTATCGGGGCGGCGCTGGGAACGGGCGCTGGCGTAGAGGCACACAGTGGCCGCCGTTCCAAGGTTGAGGCTTTCGGCCGCACCGTAGACCGGAACCGCAACCCGGTGGTCCGCAAGTTCAAGCTCCTCAGCCGAGAGCCCCTGGGCCTCATTCCCAAAGAACCAGGCGGTCGGTGCAGCGAGGTCAAAGGCGGATGCAGGGCCTTCACCGGTGAGCCTGCGGCGCGCGTTCTCGTCCTGCAGGACATCCAGGTCCAGCTGCCCGTAACCGTCGGCAGCGAGGACGCCGATGCCCCGGGCCTTGCAGGCGGCAGCCAGTTCCGCAGGATCCGCAGCCAGGACGACCGGAAGATGGAACAGCGACCCCGCGGTGGAGCGGACCGCCTTGGGGTTGTAGATATCTACGCTGGACGCCGTGAAAATGACGGCGTCGGCGCCGGCCGAATCGGCCGCACGCAACACGGTGCCTGCATTCCCCGGGTCCCGGACCTGGCACAGCACGGCAATCAGGCGCGGGCCGGCGTCGAGCACGTCCGCCAAGGCGACGTCCACGAACCTGCAGACGGCCACGATTCCCTGAGGGTTGACGGTGTCCGCCATGGCCGCCAGGACCTCATCGGTGGCCAGCCGGGCGTTGGTGCCTTCGGCGAGCTCTTCGAATTCGGGGAAGCGGTCCAGGCAGCTTTCGCTGGCGAATACCTCGGTAACCACTCCGGGCGCTCCCGCCGAGAGGCGCTGCTGGTGGAGCTTGAGGGCTTCCCGGACCGCCTGCGGCCCCTCGGCAAGGAAATGGCCGCGCTTTAAACGGGCCGGGCGCCCTGCAAGCTTTGCCACGTCCCTGACCCGATCGGCTCGGGGGTTGGACAGTGGAAGATCTTGCGGGCGCCCGGTTTCGTTCATACAAGAACTGTAGTAGCTGACGCTTCCAGTTCCTGAACTGGCCCCTCAGGCGAGGGGCGGCAGCGACTGCTAGGCTGCGGCAACCTTCTTGGCGGAGGTGTCTGCCGGCAGGGAGTCCTTGGCCACCTGGACCAGTGCGGCGAAGGCGTTGGCGTCAGAAACGGCAAGCTCGGCCAGCATGCGGCGGTCAACCTCGACCTCAGCGGCCTTCAGGCCCTGGATGAGGCGGTTGTAGGTGAGGCCGTTGGCGCGGGACGCAGCGTTGATGCGCTGGATCCACAGGCGGCGGAAGTCGCCCTTCTTCTTCTTGCGGTCACCGTAGCTGTACACAAACGAGTGCAGCAGCTGTTCCTTGGCCTTGCGGTACAGGCGCGAACGCTGTCCGCGGTAACCCTTCGCCCGTTCAAGAACAACCCGGCGCTTCTTGTGGGCGTTGACCGCCCTCTTCACACGTGCCACGTGCGTACTCCTTCGAAAATCTGATCCCAAGCATCTGTTGCCGGTGTTCCGGCGGCCTGAGAAGGCTGTTTGGCAGGTGACGGACCACCGGTAAGCGGTCCATCAATAAACTTGGAAACTAGATGCCGAGCATCTTCCGGATGACCTTGGCGTCGCCCTTGAAGACGATCTTGTCGCCGGCAAGGCGGCGGGTCAGGCGGCTGGACTTGTGCTCCAGGTAGTGGCGGCGGTTGGCCTGCTGGCGGCGCAGCTTGCCGCTGCCGGTCAGCTTGAAGCGCTTCTTAGCACCACTGTGGGTCTTCATCTTCGGCATGGGAACCGATCTCCTTACGTTTCTGCGGACCCGGGGGCCGGCAGTTCTATCGCGCAGCCACCCCTGCGGGCAGCATGCTGGTTGCTGACTGCCGGGGACACGCCCCGGCAGCTGTGAACTAGTTGGTCTTCTTACCGGCCGGCTTCGGCACTGCCTTGGGGGCAGGGCGGGCAGCAGGCTTCGGTGCAGCAGGCCTGGCCACCGGCTTCGGCGGCGCAGGCACACCAGCCGGCTTCGGCGCCGCCGGTGCGGCTGCTTCCGGCTTGGCGGCAGCTGCAGGCTTAGGCGCCGGAGCGGCCGCCTTCGGTGCAGCAGCCTTGGGAGCGGCAGCCTTCGGGGCCTCCTGCTTCGGAGCTTCCTGCTTCGGAGCGGGAGCCTTGGCGGCTTCAGCCTTCGGGGCCTCCTGCTTCGGAGCTTCCTGCTTCGATGCGGGGGCCTTGGGGGCTTCCTGCTCAGGAGCGGCAGCAGGCGCTTCAGCCGGGGTGCTGTCCGCGGCCGTTGCCTCCGGTTCGGTGGAAACGGTGAAGCCTTCCGGCAGGAGGTCCGCCAGTGACTGGGTCATGGGGGTCTGGTCCTTGCCGGAGGTGTCAACGCGTCCTTCGGCTTTGGCTTCGTTCTGTGCCTTCGCTTCGGCGCGCTGGGTTGCCCGGCGTGCTTCCGCCTTGGCCTCAGCCTTGTTCTTCAGCGGGCCAACCACCATGACCATGTTGCGGCCGTCGATGCGGGGGCTGGACTCCACCACGCCGACTTCGGCGACGTCGTCGGCGAAGCGCTGGAGCAGGCGGATGCCCATCTCCGGACGCTGCTGCTCACGGCCACGGAACTGGATCATCGCCTTGACCTTGTCCCCGGCGCCGAGGAAGCGCAGGGCGTGGCCGCGCTTGGTCTCGTAGTCGTGGGTGTCGATCTTCAGGCGGAAGCGGATTTCCTTCAGAACCGTGTTCGTCTGGTTCTTCCGGGCCTCACGTGCCTTGACCGCGGCCTCGTACTTGTACTTGCCGAAGTCCATCAGCTTGCACACCGGAGGCTTCGCCTGAGGTGCAACTTCAACGAGATCAAGGTCGGACTCGGCAGCCAGGCGCAGGGCATCCTCAATACGGACGATTCCTACCTGTTCACCTGCAGGTCCGACCAGCCGCACCTCGGGGACGCGGATACGCTCATTGATTCTTGGCTCGCTAATGTTAAAGCTCCTGTGTTTGTTGTTGAGTCCGGCAAATGAAGAAGGCCCCCAATTGCCGGAGCAATCGAAGGCCTCAAAGAGGTTGGACCGGCAACCCGTAAAGGACTGCACGCGCACGATGACGGCAAATGCCGGCCCATGCCCAACCAGGTACCCGGCAACCTTGCGCCCCTGCAGGTTCCAAAGGAACGGGCGGGACAACGGCTGACGCGGGTGGGAGAGAACTCCGCTTGCAAACTGGAAGCCATACTACAGAAAAAATTCCCGTCAACGCCGCGAAGCACTGTTGGGAACCTGATCGTTTGGGACGATCCCTGAAATAACGACATCCAGTCGGTCTGTGTCAAGCTTACCAGTATGAGCACCTCAGACAGTAATTCGTACGTCTTCGAGCCCGGCGAAGCAGGCGCAGACGTTTCACAACAGATCCGCGACATCTCCGAAGTTCCCGCCATCGAGGTCATCACCACGGCCGCCGTGCACCTGATGAGCGCGGCCGCGGTAAAGCTTGGCCTGGCCGCAGAGGACAACGCAGCCGAACTCAAGGACCTCGACGAGGCCCGGAAGCTGATCACCGCACTGGTAAGCCTGGTGACCGCGGCGGCCCCGGAGATCGGTTCCCAGCACGCAGGGCCCTTGCGCGACGGCCTGCGGTCCCTGCAGCTGGCTTTCCGGGAAGAGTCGCTGATTCCGGACGCACCGGGCAAGGGCCCGGGTGAAAAGTACACCGGAGCCGTGAACTAGGGAGCAGCTCCCCCAAGCAGCGTCCGACGGCGGGACGGCCTTCACAGGTCGTCCCGCCGTCGTGCTTTAACTCCCCACTGGACGGGCCCGCTCAGGCGGCGGCGCGGCGGCGGCGCTGCTGGAGCGCCAGGCCCACCAGGCAGAGCAGCACGCCGGCGGCGCCGACGGACACGAAGCCGCCGGAGGGACCCATGATGTCGATGAAGACCCCGGCGAGGGGCGAACCGAGCGCAACGCCGGCGGTCAGCGCTGAGCCGTACCAGCCCATGGCCTCCCCGCGCCGTTCCTCCGATACCAGGTCCGCGACCTTCTCGGAGGCCGCGGACAGGACGGGGGCGCAGAGCAGGCCGGGGAGGACGGAGACCAAGGCAAGCGTCCAGGTGTCGTGGGCGAAGGCCATGGGCAGGGTCAGCGCGGCCATGCCCAGCAGCAGGATGACAGGTGGAATGGGCCGGTGCATGGCGCCGTATATCAGGCCGCCCAGCACGGAGGCAGCGCACCAGAAGACAAAGACGATCCCGATTTCGCTCTGGTGGCCGCCGGTTTCCAGGGCCGCGACAATGCCGACGTCGGTGCCACTGAGGACCATGCCCGCACCGGCGGCAACGGCGAAGAGTGCCGCGACCGTGGCGGTGAACCAGGCGAAGCCGCCGGCCAGTCTTCCCCGCAGGCCGCTTTGTGCCGCGCTGGTGGCCGCGCCGGCAGGGGCCAGCTCCGCGGCTGCTTCCTGGACATGCGCCGGGGCCGTGGAGACGACGGCGACTTCCGCAGCGTGCTGTTCGTCTTCCATGCACTCGACTGTTTGGTCCGGGCTGCGGGTGGGCGGGTTGAACCACATGAGGAACAGCCCGGCGAGGGATGTAGCCACGCCCACCACTGTCAGGCCTGCAATAGTGTGGCCGCTGGTGGCTACGACGGCGCCGGCGGCCGGGCCGATCATGAACACGAATTCCGTGGTGATGGCATCCAGGGCGAACGCCGTGCGCCGCTGGTCACCCTCGGCCAGGACACCCAGGGATTGCCGCACCACGCTGAAGATGGGCAGTGTGAGCAGGCCGCCCACGAAGACCAGCGGCAGGAGCCACTGGTACGACACATGGGGCACGATGGACCAGATCACGGTCTCTGAGATGACCGACGGGATGAGGGCGGTCCGCAACCCCACGGTATCCACGCGCCTCCCCCGCCACGGCGCCCCCAGGGCAATCCCGATGGTCATGACGGCCGCTGCAGCGCCGGCTGCGGCGTAGCCCTGGCCCAGGGTGAGGACGATGTGCAGGGTCAGCAGGACCCCTGCGGCTGAATGCGGGATGCGGGCAACCATGCCCACCAGCAGCAGCCGCCGGATCGGCCGGATGGCGAGCAACTCCCGGTAGAGAGCGAAATTCACGAAGCGGTCCTTCAGGGTATTCCGCTGTACCGGCGGGGATCACCCATCCTGCAGCGGTTAATCGGGAGCGCGCCTCAGTTTGATTTCCAGCGAGTCGACGCGCTCCCCAAACAATACATTCCGCGACCACTCCGACTGCAGACCGGCCACGAGCCCCTGCACACCGGCAGCGTCGAGGCCGTCTTCAAGGTACAGCACCACTTGCAGCTCCGGCCCGGCACCGCCGCCTGGAACCACAGAGCCGTCGGCGGCCCTGGCGGCCACTCCCCTGCCAGGCAGCAGCTCCATGCCGCGGACAGCCGCGAAGCCGGTGGCAACGTTGCCCATCTCGGCGGCCAGCTCCTGGTCACTGTAGGAAGGGGTCCAGCCATGCTGCTTGGCGAGGGCCCAGACACCGGGCCTGCGCACCACGAACGTCACGTCGGCACCCGGATCCAGGACCAGGAGTTCTGCCCCTTCGGCGACGGCCGAGAGCGCCGCCCGCGCGGCATAGACGGCCACCGGCCGGGCCTCGGGATGCCATGCGGACAATGCGGCTGCCGACGTGAAGGCCGGCAGCGCAGTCCGTCCGTCCGCAGCCTTCAGCGTCACCAGCGCCATGTCCGCCTGTTTGTCGGCGTGCAGCCCGTGCTCTGTTTCTGCCTCTTCAGCCAGCTGCGCCACGATGGGAATGAAGACCCGGACCGTGGCCAGTGACGCGACGACATCCGCCTCATCGCCCCGCCCCTCGCGGAGCGCGGCAATGGCGGCGAGGTAGCCGGCGTCGGCCGTTCCGTCGTCGTCCTCGAAGTTATGGATCTTCGCGTCCTCACCGGCGAGGCTGCGGCCGGCCCATGGCTGTCCCGCGGAATCCGTGGCACCACCGGCGCCGGCAAGCGCCGCCGCGATGTGTCCGGGCAGGTGGCGGGCGGGAGGGCTTACCGGTTCTTCGGAGCTGGGCATGGCGGGGCTGCTTCCCCGCGCCTAGCGGCGGCCGGCGACGTCGAGGGCCTCGGGCAGCGTGAAGGCTCCGGCGTAGAGGGCCTTGCCCACAATGGCGCCTTCGACGCCCAGGGGAACCAACGAGCGGAGGACCTTGAGGTCGTCCAGGCTGGAGATGCCGCCGGAGGCCACCACGGGCTTGCCGGTCTTCTCCACCATCTGGCGCAGGAGTTCAACGTTCGGGCCCTGCAGGGTGCCGTCCTTGGTCACATCGGTCACCACGTAGCGGGCGCAGCCGGCCTCTTCGAGGCGGCCCAGCACGTCCCACAGGTCTCCACCCTCCTTCGTCCAGCCACGACCGGCCAAGGTGGTCCCCCGGACGTCAAGGCCGACGGCGATCTTGTCGCCGAAGCGCTCGATGGCCCGGGCAGTCCACTCCGGGTTTTCGAGTGCTGCGGTCCCGAGGTTGACGCGTGCGACGCCCAAATCGAGGGCTGCTTCCAGCGTTTCGTCATCGCGGAGTCCGCCCGAGAGCTCCACCTTGATGTCCAGCCGGCCCACCACCTCGCGGAGCAGGTCGGCGTTGGAGCCGCGCCCAAACGCTGCGTCAAGGTCCACCAGGTGAACCCACTCGGCACCCTGCTGCTGCCAGTTCAGCGCCGCTTCGAGGGGGGTTCCGTAGCTGGTTTCGCTGCCCGCCTCGCCCTGGACCAGCCGGACGGCCTGGCCGTTGACGACGTCGACGGCAGGCAGCAGTTCAAGTACCGGCAGGTCATGTGCGGTGGTCATACTCATCCTCGGTGTTGGTTCTTCGGTTTCGGGCAAAGGCGGGTGGAATTCGGCGCGTTCAGGCAGGGCCGCAGAGCCCCTGGATCAGCCGCAGCGTGAGCAGGTAGGCGGCGACCAGCGACATGGCGGCCAGGACATAAAAGGCCACCTGGGTCCAGAGGGGCTTGCGCTGCTGCCGGAACGAGATGCCGCCGCCAATCAGCAGGCCGGCGAGGCCCGTCAGGAGTACGGGCCACATCTAGGCGTCACTGCCGGCGTCGGCCGCCGGGGCGCCAGAGTCAGCGGCGGCCGGCTTGCGCAGGCCTTCGACCCAGTTGCGCAGGAGCCGCGCGCCGGCATCGCCGGACTTTTCGGGGTGGAACTGGGTGGCGCAGAGCGGGCCGTTTTCAACGGCGGCGATGAACGGTCCGCCGTGCTCGGACCAGGTAACCAGGGGCGGCGCCATCCGAGGCTGGATGACGTCGAAGTTCCATTCCTGCACGCCGTAGGAGTGCACGAAGTAGAACCGTTCGTTTTCGACGCCGGCAAAGAGTTTCGAGCCTTCGGGGACCTTGACGGTGTTCCAGCCCATGTGCGGAACAACTTCGGCGGGGAGGGCCTCCACCTTGCCGGGCCATTCGCCGATGCCCTGGGCTTCGGTACCGTGTTCAACCCCGGCCTCGAACAGGACCTGCAGGCCCACGCAGATACCAAGGACCGGGCGGCCGCCCGCCACGCGCCGGCCGATGAGCCGGATGCCGTCCACGGCCTTGAGTTCGCGCATCACGGTCTCGAACGCGCCGACGCCTGGCACCACCAGGCCGTCCGCGTTCAGCACATCTTCCGGCTTCGAGCTCAGGATCACTTCCGCGCCGGCACGTTCCAGGGCGCGCACGGCCGACCGGACGTTCCCGGACCCGTAGTCCAGCACCGTGACCGTGGGCTTGCCTTCCGGCGACGGCAGCCTGCGCGACACCGACGGGTCGATGACCGCCCCGTCCTTCAGGACCTGCCCGCTCACAGCGCACCCTTGGTGGACGGGATGCCTTCAACCCGCGGATCCGGTTCAACGGCGGCGCGCAGGGCACGGGCAAAGGCCTTGAACTGTGCCTCGACGATGTGGTGCGGGTCCCGGCCGGCGATCACGTTCATGTGCAGGCAGATGCCGGCGTGCAGGGTGATGGCCTCGAAAACGTGACGGGTCAGGGACCCTGTGAAGTGGCCGCCGATCAGGTGGTATTCCTGGCCCGACGGCTCACCCCCGTGCACCAGGTACGGGCGGCCGGAGACGTCCACCACAGCATTGGCAAGGGCCTCATCCAGCGGCACGGTGGCCTCACCGAACCGTCGGATTCCTGCCTTGTTGCCCAGGGCAGTCCGCAGGACCTCGCCGAAGGTGATGGCGACGTCCTCCACGGTGTGGTGGACGTCGATGTGGGTATCTCCGGTGGCCTTGACCGTCATGTCGATCAGCGAGTGCTTGCACAGGGCGGTCAGCATGTGGTCGTAGAACGGCACCGAGGTATCGATGTCCGATACGCCCGTTCCGTCGAGGTTGATCTCCACGAGTACGGAGGACTCGCTGGTGGCACGCTCCATGCGGGCGGTCCGGGCAGCAGCCGTATTCGATCCGGTTGGACTCATGGTGAAGGATCCTTAGTGCGAGAAGGAGTGGTTCAAGGCGACCAGCGCCGCAGTATCAAGTCTAGGCGTGAAGCGCGGCGTGGCCGGCAAGGATGCGTTCCAGGGACGTGAGGAAGGCTGTGGTTTCCGCCTCAGTGCCTGCGGTGACCCGGAGGTGGCCGGGGATGCCCACGTCCCTGATGAGCACGCCCGCGTCCAGCAGTTCCTGCCAGACCTGGTGCGGATTTTCCAGGGCGCCAAAGAACACGTAGTTGGAGTCCGACGCGGCGGGCTTGAGGCCCATCCTGGTCAGTTCGGCCACGATGCGGTCCCGCTGCTTCTTGATGTCTTCGACGTCGGCCATGAGCGCTTCGCGGTGCTCAAGTGCTGCCAGGGCGGTGGCCTGGGTGATGGCGGACAGGTGGTACGGCAGGCGGACCAGCCGCAGGGCATCGGTGACCTCGGGTGCAGCGGCCATGTAACCGAGCCGGGCACCCGCCAGGGCGAACGCCTTGCTCATGGTGCGGGACACGATGAGCCGCTCACGGCCGGGCAGGAGCTTCAGGGCACTGGGAGTTCCGTCGTGCGCGAACTCGTGGTACGCCTCATCGACGATGACGATGGCCTGGCTGTCGGCACCGGCGTCATAGACGGCCTCCACGACGTCCAGCCCAAGTCCCGTCCCGGTGGGGTTGTTGGGCGAGCAGAGGAACACGATGTTCGGCTGCAGTTCCTTGACCTGGCGGGCGGCCGACTCCGCGCTGAGGTCATAGCCCTCCGCGCGTTCCCCGGTGATGTACTGCGTGTCTGTTCCGCTGGCCAGCAGGGGGTACATGGAGTACGTGGGCGGGAAACCGAGTGCGGTGCGGCCCGGACCGCCAAAGGCCTGGAGGATCTGCTGGAGGACTTCATTGGAACCATTGGCGGCCCACAGGTTGGTTTCATCGAGCCCATGCCCGAGGTATTCGGCCAGGGCCTTCCGGAGCGCGGTGAACTCACGGTCCGGATAACGGTTCAGGCCCGCAGCGGCCTCCGTCACGGCGGCACTGATGGCGGCGCGCACGTCCGCGGGAACACCATGGGTGTTTTCATTGACGTTCAGCAGGATGGGGACGTCCAGTTGGGGCGCCCCGTATGGGGTCAGGCCGCGGAGGTTGCTGCGGAGGGGAAGCCGGTTCAGACGTTCTAGCTGGTCGTTCACCTGAACAGTTTAGTTGCCGCGGCAACGACCGGAAAATGTGACGGTTCCTGTTCGCCCTCGGCATGTCCCGCGGCCGCCCGCTTCACGTGAGGCGGCAGCGCAGGCAGCGGGCCCTGGCAGCCGGCGGAGGCGGCAGATCCGGCGGCTCCGGACAATCAGTGGGTGGGGACGAAGAGCTGCTGGCCCGGAAGAACGGTACCCGCGGCAAGGTTGTTAAGCTGGACGATGTCCGCCACGACGTCCCGGGCGTCCCGGTCCGGAGCGACGGCGCCCGCAATGGCCCACAGCGACTGGCCGGACTGCACGGTCACCGTAACGGTGGGCGTCACCGCAAGGTCGGCGGCCGAGTCCGACGCCTTGGCCGGGGAGTGGAAGAGGCCCGAAAGCGACAGCAGGAGTACAGCCAGGAGCACGAGCGGAACTCCGATCAGGACGATCCTCCCCCGGCGGGTCAGCCGCAGGGGCGCGGACGAAGGTGAAACCTGGTGAAGAGATAAAGCTGACATGAACTAAGCCCTCCTGGACTTGCCGTGCTGCCCGGGTGTCCGCCCGCTGCTGCCTTGCCGTTCATATCGCGCCGGGACTTCTCCCGGCCGCGTATTCGAATGGCGCATCTGCTGGTTAGAACACATGTTCGAACTTTGCTTGTTAAGTTTTAGCACCTATCAACGAACAATGTCGAGACTCGCTAGAACAAATGTTTGAAAAAGCAATGTGGCTGGCCTAGTTTTGAAACCACAGAACAACCACCACTGAAGTTGAACAGCAGGGTCTGACAATGACAGTGGGAGTCCTTCCGGCGGCACTGTGGAACAGCGGCCCACGGAAGATCCGGCGGCAAGCGAAAGGCATTGGCGAATATGGCAGCAGCAGCCGCCGGGGGCAGGACCGCCCCGCAATCCAAGAGGACAGCCAAGGGGCTGACCCCTCGGCAGAAAAAGATCCTCGAGACCATCCAGCGCTCGGTCAATGAGAACGGGTATCCGCCCTCCATGCGCGAGATCGGCGATACCGTCGGCCTTGCGAGCCTGTCCAGCGTGACCCACCAGCTTTCCCAGTTGGAGAAGCTGGGTTACCTGCGCCGCGACCCCAAGCGGCCGCGCGCCATGGAAGTGCTGATGCCGCTCACGCTGGACGGCGGGGGCAAAGGCGCCGGTGCGTCTCCTGCGCCGCAGGCTGCGGGCGGGGGCGCCACCGTCACCGAACTGCCTACCGCACTGGATACGGCCATGGTTCCTTTGGTGGGCCGGATTGCCGCCGGCGGGCCCATCCTCGCAGAACAGCTCGTGGAGGATGTCATGCCGCTGCCCCGCCAGCTGGTGGGCCAGGGCGAACTTTTCATGCTCAAAGTGGCTGGCGACTCCATGGTGGACGCCGCCATTTGCGATGGTGACTGGGTGGTGGTGAGGCGCCAGGCTGACGCGGCCAATGGGGACATTGTTGCTGCCCTGCTGGACGACGAGGCGACCGTGAAGACGTTCCGCCAGCGCGACGGCCACACGTGGCTGCTCCCCCAGAACACGCAGTACGAACCAATCCTGGGCGACCACGCCACCATCATGGGCAAGGTCGTCTCGGTCCTGCGTTCCCTCTAGCCTGCGCACGCCTGCGCGGCATCCGCGCAGGCGTTGTCCGGCAGTCCGTCAGGAAGCGTCGGCACCGAGCCGGTTGAGCGCGGCCAGCGCCTTGGCGCGGTCGGTGGTGGCCCAGAACGGGGGCAGCGCACCGCGCAGGAATCCTGCATAGCGTTCGGTGGCGAGCCGTGAGTCTAGGACGGCCACCACGCCTTTGTCCCCGGTAGACCTGATCAGGCGCCCGGCACCCTGGGCGAGCCGGATGGCCGCGTGGGTGGCGGAAACGGCCATGAAGCCGTTTCCCCCTGCCTGCGCCACGGCACGCGAACGCGCCGTCACCAGGGGATCGTCCGGCCGTGGGAAGGGTATGCGGTCTATTACCACCAGCCGGCAGGATCCTCCGGGAACGTCGACGCCCTGCCATAGGGACATAGTGCCGAAGAGGCAGGTGTCCGGTTCGTCGGCGAATTGCTTGACCAAGGCGGTCATGGTCGACTCGCCCTGGCAGAGAACAGTCATATTGAGCTTGGGCCGGAGGGCGTCGGCGGCCTCTTCGGCCGCCCGCCGCGAGGAGAACAGGCACAGGGCGCCCCCGCCTGATGCCTTGATGAGTGCTTCGAGTTCTGACAGCGCTTCCTGTGACACGCCGCGGCCGGGCTTGGGCAGGTGACCGGCTACGTAGAGGATGCCCTGCTTGGGATAGTCGAAGGGCGAGCCAACATCCACGCCCGTCCAGCTGGGGGCCCCGTCGCCTACCAGGCCCAGTCCCCCGGCCGCCGGTTCAAAGGCGGAGCCGATGGCCAGGGTGGCAGAGGTCAGCACGACGGTGTGGTCTGCGAAGAGTCCCTCCCGCAGCCTGCCGGCGACGGACAGTGGGGCTATGTTGATCAGCACCGGCGCACTGTCATCGGGCTGTGAGTATCCCTGGCCGGGATCGAAGGTGCTGGCGCGGGAGAACCACACCACTTCGCGGTTCTCGCGTGCAGCAATGAGCCTTTCGCAGAGTTCCAGGATGAGCATCAGCCGGGAACGCGCCAGCTGCCGCCCGCCGTCGGCTGTGGTGTTGCTGTCCCCTTTGGAATCGGACAACGCGGCCCGGCACGCTTCACGCAACTGGTCCACGCAGTCGAGCTGTTCATCGTTCAGCCCGTTGGGAAGCAGACCGTTCGGTGCGCCGGCAAGGGCCAGTTCCAGGTTGGCAGCTACGGCGTTCAGGGCGTCAACGGTGATGGCGGTATGTTTCCGGGCACCCGAAGCGGCAGCGTGAACCATAGCCACGGACAACTGTCCGGACACGGCGCCAGTGACCCGGTCCTGCAGTTCGTGCGCTTCGTCCACCACCACGACGTCGTATTCGGGCAGGACGGCAAGTCCCTCGAACGCGCTGACGGCCAGCATGGCGTGGTTGGTGACCACCACATCGGCCTCGGCTGCGTCTTGCCGGGCGAGTTCGCTGAAGCATTCGGCGGCCATCGGGCATTTCTGTGCCCCCAGGCATTCCATCGACGTCACGGAAACCTGGCGCCAGGCGCGGTCGGTCACGCCGGGCAGGAGCTCGTCCCTGTCGCCGGTGGTTGTCTTTTCGGCCCATTCGCGGAGCCGTACCACTTCCTTGCCGAGCTGCGACGATGGTCCGCCCACCGAAGCAGCGAAATGTGGAACGCTGGTGTCCTCTCCCAGGGAGAAGAGCTGCCCTTCCGATGGTTCCTCTGACGGGAAACCGCCTTCAAGCTTGTGGCGGCAAACGTAGTTGGACCGCCCCTTGACCAAGGCAACCTTGACCGGCCGGTCCAGTGCCGGCGTGATGTTCTTCAGGAGCCTGGGCAGGTCCCTGCCCACAATCTGGGTCTGGAGTGCCAGCGTGGCCGTGGACACCAGGGCCGGTTTGTTGCTTTCCAGGGCATGGGCGATAAGCGGTACCAGGTAGGCGAGCGATTTGCCGGTGCCGGTGCCTGCCTGGACCAACAGGTGGTTGCCGGTTTCGATGGCCCGGGCCACCTGGCGGGCCATTTCGTGTTGTCCGGTGCGGCTTTGTCCGCCCATGCCGGCGACGGCGCGGTCGAGCAGTTCAATAACGAACTGCTCGCCCGCCGTCTGCGCAGCTTCGCCGGCAGCAGGGTCAGTCATTGACGACGAATGGTTCCAGTTCAGACGCGAGGCCCTCACGGACCATCACGGCAGCCCTGGTGCCTGTCTCAACGTGGTCCAGGCTGAGGATTTCGGCGTCGGACTCGTGGAGCTTGCTGAGCAGGTCCCCGCGGTCGTACGGAATGAGCAGCTCCATCTTGACGGATGGCCGGGGGATGGACTCACTGATGGCCTTCAGCAGCTCCGGAATGCCCTCCCCCGTCCGGGCGGAGACCACCACGTGCCGCGGCTCGCGCTGCTTCAGCCGCTCCACCACGAAGGGGTCGGCTGCATCGGCCTTGTTCAGGACGATGATTTCGGGCACCTTGCGGGCATCGACTTCGCTGAAGACTTTCCGGACCGCTGCAATCTGCCCTTCGGGGTCGGGATGCGAAACGTCCACCACGTGCAGGATCAGGTCCGAGTCGGCGACCTCTTCGAGGGTGGAACGGAAGGCTTCCACCAACTGTGTGGGCAGCGACCGGACGAATCCGACGGTGTCGGCCAGGGTGTACCCCAGGCCGTCGGCGGTTTCGGCCTTGCGGACAGTGGGATCCAGCGTGGCGAACAGCGCGTTTTCCACGAGGACACCTGCGTCCGTGAGCCGGTTGAGCAGCGAGGATTTGCCGGCGTTGGTGTACCCGGCGATTGCCACCGAGGGCACTTCGTTACGACGGCGGTTGGCCCGTTTGGTCTCCCGAGCGGGCTTCATGGCGGCAATTTCGCGCCGCAGCTTTGCCATGCGGGTACGGATCCGGCGCCGGTCCAGTTCGATCTTGGTCTCACCGGGGCCACGGGAGCCCATGCCGGCAGCAGCGCCGCCCACCTGGCCACCAGCCTGGCGGGACATCGACTCGCCCCAGCCGCGCAGGCGGGGAAGCAGGTATTCCAGCTGTGCCAGTTCCACCTGGGCTTTGCCCTCGCGGCTCTTGGCATGCTGGGCGAAGATGTCCAGGATCAGGGCCGTGCGGTCAATGACCTTGACCTTGACGATGTCTTCAAGGCCGCGGCGCTGGGAAGGTGCCAGTTCGGCGTCCACCACCACGGTGTCCGCGCCGGTGGACATGACGATGTCCTTCAGCTCCTGGGCCTTGCCGGACCCCAGGAAAGTCCCGGGGTCTGGTTTGTCGCGGCGCTGCACCAACCCGTCGAGGACCTCCGAACCGGCGGTCTCGGCGAGGGCCGCGAGCTCACGCAGCGAGTTTTCGGCGTCGGCAAGCGTTCCTTCGGACCAGAGCCCGGCGAGGACGACGCGTTCCAGGCGCAGCTGCCGGTATTCGACCTCGGTGACGTCTTCGAGTTCGGTGGACAGGCCTGCCCGCCGGCGCAGCGCGCGCCGTTCCTCGAGGTCCTGCTGGTCGCCGTCGTAGGTTGAGTGTTCTTCGTCAAGGCGGGAAATTGCCTGCGCCTTGCCAAGCACCGCCTTTCCATTGCCGCCTTCACCACCGGGCGTGCTGACGTTTCTGGCCGGTACCTCCTTGGCGAGGATCCGGTCGATGACAGCCTGGATCTCCTGCGGACTCATGTCCTGGGAGGCTGGTTCGGAACCGGTATTGGGCTGGCTGGTCATGGTCTCCTTTGAAGATTCGGCAGTTCCAGAATAGTGCTGATTGGGTGGAAGTTGGAAAGTATTCGCGCTGGGCTGACGGCCTGCGGTCATGCAGTTCTCCTGGTTGTTTCGCGACCGGCTGCGAGGCCGGGGCTCGAATGCCGCGTCAGGACGGCGGCAGGGCTGGAAAAGGCCGGAGAATGGCAGGAAGTGCAGCAGCAGGCTGACTTTCGAGTATTGTCCGGCGACCGGCTCAGACGGAAAGGTCTGGCCGGTGCGCAAAGCGGAAGGCATGGAAACCTGCGTCGCTGCGGGACGGACTGTCGCTGGAGGACAGGCTGCGGGACGGGCATGGCCCGTACCGGCTACTCGAAGATCAGGAACATGCCTTCCAGCGTAGCAGAGGGCCTTCAGGCCGGTTTCCCATTACGCTGCAGGGGGAACTACTCTGGCCAGTTATGGAGTCCGCACACTATTTCAGCACGTCCCCTGCCGGCCCCTTTACCCGGAAGCCTTTGACGGTGGAATTGGCCGGTGAGACGCGACGGCTCCAGACCTCCACGGGCATCTTCAGCCCCGACGGAATCGACAAGGGCACCGCGGTGCTCCTCGCCGAAGTTCCGGCCCCGCATCCAAAGGGCAATCTCCTGGATATCGGGTGCGGCTGGGGTCCGGTGGCGCTCACTATGGCGCTGCTGGCCCCCGAATCAAAGGTCTACGCCGTGGATGTCAACGAACGCTGCATCACCCTGACCAACGAGAACGCCGCCGCGCTGGGACTGTCCAACGTCGTCGCCAGCACGCCCCAGGCCGTGGATCCCGGCATCCGCTTCGACACCATCTGGTCCAACCCGCCGATCAGGATCGGCAAGGATGAACTGCATGCCCTGCTCAAACTGTGGCTGCCGCGCCTGGCAGATGGCGGCACCGCATGGCTGGTGGTGCAGAAGAACCTTGGCTCTGATTCCCTTCAGCGCTGGCTGGCCGCCGAACTGGACAGTTCCTTCACCGTGACCCGCGAATCGACGTCCAAGTCCTTCCGGATCCTGAAGGTCAAGAAAGCGTCCCACTCGCCACAATGACTGCGGGGCCGCTGAGCTCCACATGCTCGTGGCCGCCGGGGCCGGCGAAGAACTTCACGCCCACCGTTCCTCCCGGGACGTGGACCTGCCAAGCGTCGGGGGCTTCCGCCCCGGCCCAGTGCCTGATGGCGACGGCGGCAGCACAGGCGCCCGTCCCGCAGGACTGGGTCTCCCCCACGCCACGCTCGTGCACGCGCATGGTTACGGATCCGACGCCGTCGTGGACCAGCGGTTCTGCCGGCACCACGAATTCCACGTTGGTCCCGTTCGCGGGTACCGGGTCGACCTTCGGGGCGGTGAACAGCCGGGTGCCCGTGAGCTCCGCAAGTTCAGCGAGGGCCACCACGGTGTGCGGGTTGCCCATGCTCACGGAGAGTGCCGGCCGGGGAACCTCCAGCCCGTCGGCGGTGACAAGGGAGTCCATGGCCTTGGCGCCGGCTTCACCGGGGAAAATGAACTCCCAGGGTCCCATGTCCACCGCGTAGCCGTCTCCGGTCCGGACCACGGTCTTGACGCCGCCCCGGGTGCCGATGGTGAGCGATCCGCCGTCGGGCAGGTCGATCAGGCCCTGCGTCCGCAGGAAGTGGACGAAGACCCTGACCCCGTTGCCGCACATCTCGGACAGGGAGCCGTCGGCGTTGCGGTAATCCATGAACCATTCCGCGTCCGGAGTGCCGGCGAGCAGTTCCCGGCCCTCCGGCAGGAAGCGGGACGGGACGGCCCTGATCAGGCCGTCGGCCCCGATCCCACGGTGGCGGTCACACAGGGCGGCGGCCTGGTCGGCGCCGATTACGTGCGTCCCCTCGGGGTCCGCCACCAGGACGAAGTCGTTGCCGGTGCCGTGCCCCTTGGAAAAGCGGAGCCCGCTCAGTGTGCGCAGGGCGGGGCCGGTGGTTTCTGCGGGGGTAGCATTCATGATCCCAAGCGTAGCGGCGGGTGCTGCCGGTCCTGAAACCGCAGCTACCGGCACAACTCCGCTGCCTTGCCCACGAGCTCCGGATCCTGCCAGTCCAGCCACGTGATGCGGGGATCGGCGCGGAACCAGGTCAACTGCCGCCGGGCAAACTGCCGGGTGGCCACGATGGTTTCTTCCGCGGCAGCCTCAACGGTGGAGGCGCCGTCGAGGACCCGCAGGAACTGTGCATAGCCCAGGGCGCGGGATGCGGTTTTGCCGCGGCGCAGGCCTTTGGCATCGAGCATCCGGACCTCCTCCAGCAGGCCGGCGTCCACCATCCGGTGCACGCGCGCTGCCAGCCGGTCCCGCAAAACCCCGCGGTCCACGCCGAGGCCCACCTGGACGGCGGGCTGGTGGTACTCCCTCCGCGGCATGAAGGAGCTGAAGGGGCGCCCGGTGAGTTCGTGGACCTCCAGCGCGCGGATGATGCGCCGGGCATCGGAGACCCGGGAGGCGGAGGTGGGATCCACCCTCCGGAGCCTGCCCAGGAGTTCGCCTGTGCCGAGTTCCGCGTGCTCCGCCTCAAGCCGGGCACGCAGCGCAGGGTCGGTCCCCGGGAATTCCAGGACGTCCAGGGCGGCCCGGACGTACAGCCCGGAGCCCCCTGCCAGGATGGCGCGCTTGCCGCGCCCATGGATGTCGTCGATGGTTTCGCGCGCCTGGGCCTGGAAGTCGGAAACACTGGCTTCCTGGGTCACGTCCAGGATGTCCAGGAGGTGGTGCGGCACTCCCCTGCGCTCGGCCACCGTGATCTTGGCGGTGCCGATGTCCATGCCGCGGTAGAACTGCATGGCATCGGCGTTGATGACCTCGCCGTCCAGTTCGAGGGCAAGGTTGACGGCGAGGTCGGACTTTCCGGAGCCGGTGGGACCGACGACGGCGATGACGGGCGGGGCAGCCACCTGTCAGCGGGTGCGCAGCGGCAGTGAGGGCATGCCGAGGGAGACGCCCTTTCGTGCCTCTCCGGAACCGGGGACCGGCGCTCCGCAGGAGTCGGCCTGGGACCTGTCCCACGCGTCCCCTGCCCGTGAACGACGAAGGCTGTAGTCCCCAGGCGTCGGGTCGGAGACCAGGTGGAAAGCCGCGGCCTCGGTAATGGTGACAGTGACGAGGTCCCCGGGCCTGGGGGCAGGTGCGCCCTCCGGCACCGAGAAATGAACCAGGCGCTGGTCCTGCGACCGGCCGGACAGCCGGTGGGTTTCCTCCGACTTCCGCCCGGACTGTGCGGTCACCATGATTTCGAGCCGGCGGCCTAGCTGCTTCCGGTTTTCCTCCGCGGCGATGCGGTCCTGCAGGGCGGTGAGGCGTTCGAAGCGTTCCTGGACCACGGCCTTGGGAAGCTGGTCGGGCAGGTCGGCCGCGGGCGTGCCGGGACGCTTTGAATATTGGAAGGTGAAGGCGGTGGCGAAGCGGGACTTTTCCACCACGTCCAGGGTGGCCTGGAAGTCCTCTTCCGTTTCGCCCGGGAAGCCGACGATGATGTCGGTGGAAATGGCGGCGTGCGGAATCCTTTCGCGGACCTTGTCCAGGATGCCCAGGAACTTGGTGGACCGGTAGGAACGCTTCATGGCCCGGAGGATGCTGTCCGATCCGGACTGCAGCGGCATGTGCAGCTGCGGCATCACGTTCGGCGTCTCTGCCATGGCGTCGATGACGTCATCCGTGAAGGCGGCAGGGTGCGGGCTGGTGAACCGGACGCGTTCGAGCCCCTCGATCTCTCCGCAGGCACGCAGGAGCTTGGAGAATGCCTGCCGGTCCCCGAATTCCACCCCGTAGGAGTTGACGTTCTGGCCGAGCAGGGTGACTTCAATGGCGCCGTCGTCCACGAGTGCCTGGATCTCGGCGAGGATCTCTCCGGGCCGGCGGTCCTTTTCCTTGCCGCGGAGGGCGGGCACGATGCAGAAGGTGCAGGTGTTGTTGCAGCCCACGGAGATGGACACCCAGCCCGAGTAAACGGAGTCACGTTTGGTTGGCAGCGTTGACGGGAAGACGTCCAGGGATTCCAGGATCTCCAGCTGCGCTTCATTGTTGTGCCGCGCCCGGTCCAGGAGGGCGGGAAGGGCACCGACGTTGTGGGTACCGAAGACTGCGTCCACCCATGGCGCCTTCTTCAGGATCGTCTCGCGGTCCTTTTGCGCCAGGCAACCGCCCACGGCGATCTGCATGCCGGGGTTGGCCGCCTTCACGGGGGCCAGGATGCCCAGGTTGCCGTAGAGCTTGTTGTCCGCGTTTTCCCGGACCGCGCACGTGTTGAAGACCACGACGTCGGCATGCTCGCCCTCGGCCGGGACGTAGCCCGCGGCCTCGAGCAGGCCGGACATCCGTTCCGAGTCGTGGACGTTCATCTGGCAGCCGAAGGTGCGCACCTGGTAGGTGCGGGGCAGGCCTCCGGTTTGCGGCGCGGCCCCTGCTTCGACGGAAGGGGTGGTGCCGGGTTGGGGGGAAGGAATGGTCAAACTCACCCGTTAAGGGTACCGGCTTTGGAGGCCCCCGCTGTCGGGGTCCTGCTGGGAATCGAGGACATCGTTGACGATCCGGAACGCCTGCGAGGGCTGGTAACCCTTTCTTGCCAGCATGGACGCCAGGCGCCGCACTGCCTTGTCCCGTTCCCCGGGACCGGACAGGTCCGTTCCGGGCCGGAGCTTGCGCTCAACCAGGGCGCGCGCGGCGGACTCCTCATCGGCGTCAGTCAGTTGTTCCAGCGCTGACGCCGCTGTCTCCTGGTCGATGCCCTTTTCCGCGAGCTCACGCCTCAGCGCGCCTTGGCCAGCTTGCGGGACTGGGCGCGGCTCCTGACCCACATGTCAGCGAATTCTGCGTCGTTGATCAGCCGGACTTCCTGGAATTTGTCCAGCACCGCCTCCGCGACGTGCTCCGGGATGTTCCGTTCGGCCAGTTTCCGGGCAAGCTGCAGCCTGCTCTTGGGCGCCGCCGTCAGCTGCCGGTACACGATGGCCTGCGCCACCGTGAACGGGTCCGGTTCGGCGTCCGCGGCCTGCGGGTCTTCAGGGACTGCATACCCGTCCGGCACCCCTGTTGAGGAGGTGCCGGAACGGGAACGCCGTGTTCGTGGTCCGGTCAAGGGCTAGAACCCGTCGACAGCTTTCAGCTTCGGCGCGTCCTTGGACTCATCCTCCGCCGGCTTGACCCCGACACCGAGCTTCTCCTTGATGAGGCGCTCCAGCTCGGCAGCCAGCTCGGGGTTGTCGCGGAGGAACCGGCGCGAGTTCTCCATGCCCTGGCCCAGCTGGTCACCGTCGTAGGTGAACCAGGAGCCGGACTTCTTGATGATGCCGTGCTCCACGCCCATGTCGATGATGCCACCCTCACGGGAAATGCCCTGGCCGTAGATGATGTCGAACTCGGCGACCTTGAAAGGCGGAGCCATCTTGTTCTTGACGATCTTCGCCTTGGTCCGGTTGCCGACGGAATCGGCGCCTTCCTTGAGGGTCTGGATCCGCCGGACGTCGATGCGGACCGACGCGTAGAACTTCAGCGCCTTACCACCGGTGGTGGTTTCCGGGGAACCGAAGAACACGCCGATCTTTTCGCGGAGCTGGTTGATGAAGATGGCGGTGGTCTTGGTCTGGCTCAGGCGGCCGGTGATCTTACGCAGTGCCTGGCTCATGAGCCGTGCTTGGAGGCCGACGTGGCTGTCACCCATGTCGCCTTCGATTTCAGCGCGCGGCACCAGGGCGGCCACGGAGTCGATGACGATGACGTCCAGCGAGCCGGAGCCGACCAGCATGTCCATGATCTCCAAGGCCTGCTCACCGGTATCCGGCTGCGAGACCAGGAGGGCATCCGTGTCCACGCCCAGCTTGGCGGCGTAGTCGGGGTCCAGTGCGTGCTCGGCGTCGATGAAGGCTGCGATCCCGCCGGCGCGCTGGGCGTTCGCCACGGCGTGCAGGGCAACGGTGGTTTTACCCGAGGATTCCGGACCGTAGATTTCGATGACGCGGCCGCGCGGGAGCCCGCCAATGCCGAGGGCCACGTCCAGGGCGATGGAGCCCGTGGGGATGGTTTCGATCGGGGCACGGACTTCGTCGCCCAGGCGCATGACCGAGCCCTTGCCGAACTGCTTGTCAATCTGGGCCAGCGCTGCTTCCAGCGCTTTTGCACGATCCGGGGCTGCCGCCATGGTTGACACCTCTAATGCTTTCTCGATGGTGGCCTACGCGGCCGTTTTATTGGTCATCTCTGACGCTAAGGGGACCCACTGACATTCCGGCCGGAGGACGACGGTTATGTGGATAAACCCGATGGAAAAAGCATAGCCTTATCCGAACAGGTATTCGAAGAGTGGAGTTCCTGCGGCGTGTCAGGAGGAAGGATCCCGGCCGCCCTCGTCAAGGCCGGCCCCGCCGTCAATCGCGGCGCGGGGCGATGTCGCGCCCGAGCCGCCGTTCCGCCGGGACGTCCTGGACGTCGCAGACAGCAAGCCATACCCTCCGCGGTTCAATGCCCGCGGCCAGGGCCTGGTCAGCGGTGCGCCCGCCTACGCCGGCAAGGACCAGGGTACTGCTCAGCATGCGGGAGTACCCCGCACCGAACTCGTCATCCATGAGACGCCAGTACTCGCTGATTCGCATCGGTAAATCCTCTCATGATTGCGGACCCTAGAATTGTTGCCATGAGCAACTCCCCGGATCTCCCGCCGCGGCAGGACAAAGGCAACGACGCCGCCGACGCCGCGCTGCAGAATGTCGAACACCAGATCAGCCTCTTTTGGCGGCGGGCCCGGGCCATCTCCAACCAGCTCTCGCGCGAGGTCCATCCGGACATGGAGCCTGCCGCGTATGGGCTCCTGACGGTTATCCGCAGGGAAGGACCCATCCGGCTCACCGATCTTGCCATGAACATCGGGGTGGGCAAGCCGTCTGTCAGCCGGCAGATTGCCTTCCTGGAAAGCCTGGGCCTGGTGTCCAAGGAGGCGGACCCCCTGGACCGCCGGGCGCAGTCCATCCGGCTGACGCCGAAGGGCGAAGAGAAGATGCACCAGGTCCAGGACGCGCGGCGCCAGGTCTTCCAGGAACGGTTGCGCGAGTGGCCGGTGGAGGACCTGCAGGAACTGGCCCGGTGCATGGCCAAGCTGAACTCCACCTATGAGCGTGACGGGTTCGCCAGGGAAACAGCGGACGCATCAACCGCACAGGAAGACGCTCCCGACAACTAAGCGACAGCAGGAAGCCCCCGGCACGGCCGGGGGCTTCCTTATGTTTCCTGGTCCAACCCTGGGGTGGGGCTGCTTTTACCGGGCGCCGGAGAGGAGGCCCGTGGAGAGTTCGTCGTTCAGTTCAGTGTTGAGGTCGCGTTCCAGGTCACGGCCGTAACGCTGGGAAAATTCCTGCGGAACGGTGTCCGGAACTGCGACGCCTTCGGCTACTGCCACGCGGTCACTGACCTCGCGGAGCATGCTTGACAACGGAACATCCAGTGCCGAGCAGATCGAGGACAGAAGCTCTGATGATGCTTCCTTCTGGCCGCGCTCCACTTCGCTGAGGTATCCCAGGGAGACACGGGCACTGTGCGAAACTTCACGGAGCGTGCGCCCCTGACGCTGGCGGACATCGCGCAGGACATCACCGATTTCGTGACGAAGTACTACCATCTTGCGCTCCTTCTGTTCGCTCTTAGCCTGTTCGGCGAGGCCCACATCCTTCCAGCGGACAACGCCGTTTACGGATACGGGCTGCTTTACCATCTGTATCGCCTTGCTCCCTCATTGGTCAGGTCCGCCGCCGGCGAACCCGTCTTGGTCATTTCATCCTAGGCGCCTCCGCTCTCCGGAAGCGACACAATGTAATAACTAATCGGTACCGGCTTTTGTTCCCGGCAACTTTACGCCCGGTAACTTCACAGCCTGCGAGGGTCAGTACCAGGGCCTCAAGCAGTCTTTCCAGGGCGGCGCCGCACGCAGCGGCGCGAATGTCCGGCCTGCTGCCGGTAAAGGTGTATTCGAAACCGGCGGTGCCGCAGCCGTGGCAATGCCAATGTAAACCCGGCCTACGGGCTTGCCGTCGTGGGCCTCGGGACCGGCGACGCCGGTGGTGGAAAGCCCGACGTCGGCGCCCAGGACAGTGCGCGCCCCGGCGGCCATGGCACGGGCGACGTCGGGGTCGACTGAGCCGGCTCGGGCCAGCAGGTCGGCGGGCACGTGCAGCACCGCGTCCTTCACGGAGTTCTGGTAGGCCACCACCCCGCCCTGGAGCATGCCGGAGGCTCCGGGCGTATCGGCCAGGACCGCAGACACCATCCCGGCCGTCAAAGATTCCGCGGTGGCAACGGTCCGTCCTGACTCGAGCGCCTGCCTGACGGCCTGCGCGGCCAGCTGGTGAAGGTTGCTCATGCCTGTTCCTGCCCTTCCACGGTCCCTGCCTGCCGCTTGCCCTTCGCACGGAGGCGCAGGGCTTCAATCACGTATTCAACGCCGGTCCACAGCGTGATCGCCACGGCGGCCATCATGACGGCGAACGCCACCCAGGACATCCACGGCGCGAACGCCCCGAACGGCAGCAGGTACAGGAAGATTGCCGCGGTCTGCACGACGGTTTTGAGCTTGCCGCCGCGGGAAGCGGGGATGACGCCGTAGCGGATCACGAAGAAGCGCAGCGCAGTGACGCCCCATTCCCGGACCAGGATCACCAGGGTTGCCCACCAGGGCAGTTCGCCCAGCAGGGACAGCATCACCAGCGCGGAGCCGATGAGGAGCTTGTCGGCGATGGGGTCGGCAATCTTGCCGAAGTCGGTGACGAGGTTCCGGCTCCTGGCGATGTCGCCGTCGAGCTTGTCCGTGTAGATGGCCACAGCAAACGCGGCCACTGCCGCCCAGCGCCACGGACTGGAGGTGCTGTGCAGCCCGGGCGCATCGGCCACGAGGAACCACACAAAGAACGGGACCAGCGCGATGCGGATCATGGTCAGGACATTGGGAAGGTTCCAGACCCCGGCACGGCCCTGACCGGCGGCGGTTGCATCAGTGCTAGTCACGGTTCTAGGCTACCGGCCTAGCGCCCGGTGAGGGACCAGGCGTCTTCGGAGCCGTCGTCGTCATCGCCATAGCCTCCCGGAGCGGAGTCCGAGCCGTCGTAGTATTCGACGTTCTGCTTCCTCTGGTCCAGGTCTGCAGCGACCAGGTCTTCGGCGTAGCCGCCCTGGGCGATGTTGGCGTTGGCATTGTCGCTGAGTGCGGCGGTCTGCGAGTCAGGCGCCGCAGGGGCTTCCTGGCCCTTCATGGCGGCGAGGACGGCGGCGAGGTCGTCCGGCTTCACCAGGACGTCACGCGCCTTGGAACCCTCCGAGGGGCCCACCACTCCCCTGGATTCGAGGAGGTCCATCAGCCGGCCGGCCTTGGCGAACCCGACCCGGAGCTTGCGCTGCAGCATGGAGGTGGAGCCGAACTGGGTGGTGACCACCAGTTCGGTGGCCTGCAGCAGCACCTCGAGGTCGTCCCCGATGTCGTCGTCGATCTGCTTCTTTTCCGCTTCAGGGGCGACGTCGTCACGGTAGACAGCCTGCAGCTGCCCCTTGACGTGCTCCACCACCTTGTGGATTTCCGACTCCGTGACCCAGGCGCCCTGGACGCGCATTGCCTTGGAGGCGCCCATGGGCAGGAAGAGCGCGTCGCCCTGGCCGATGAGCTTTTCGGCGCCCGGCTGGTCCAGGACCACCCTGGAGTCCGTGACGGAGGAGGTGGCGAAGGCCATGCGCGAGGGCACGTTGGCTTTGATGAGGCCCGTGACCACGTCGACCGAGGGCCGCTGGGTGGCCAGCACCAGGTGGATGCCGGCGGCACGGGCAAGCTGGGTGATGCGCACGATCGAGTCTTCGACGTCGCGCGGAGCGACCATCATCAGGTCGGCAAGTTCGTCCACGATCACCAGCAGGTACGGGTAGGGCCGGATGACGCGCTTGGAGTCGACCGGCGGCTGGACCTTGCCGGCGCGCACGGCCTTGTTGAAGTCGTCGATGTGCTTGAAGCCGTAGTTGGCGAGGTCGTCGTAGCGGGCGTCCATTTCCCGCACCACCCACTGCAGCGCTTCGGCGGCCTTCTTGGGATTGGTGATGATGGGCGTGATCAGGTGCGGGACGCCCTCGTAGGCGGTCAGTTCCACACGTTTGGGGTCCACCATGACCATGCGGACCTCGTCCGGGGTGGCGCGCATCAGGATGGACGTGATCATCGAGTTCACGAAGGACGACTTACCGGCACCGGTGGCACCGGCCACCAGGAGGTGCGGCATCTTGGCCAGGTTGGCCACCACGTAGCCACCTTCCACGTCTTTGCCCACGCCCATGACCATCGGGTGGTCCGTACGGCGTGCGTTCTGGCTGCGGAGGACATCGCCCAGGGAGACGGTTTCGCGGTCCGTGTTGGGGATCTCGATGCCGATGGCGGACTTGCCCGGGATGGGGCTGAGGATGCGGACATCGCTGGAGGCAACAGCGTAGGAGATGTTCTTGGACAGGGCGGTGACGCGCTCCACCTTGGTGCCGGGCGAGAGTTCGATCTCGTACCGGGTGACGGTGGGACCGCGGCTGAACCCGGTGACCGTGGCATCAACGTTGAACTGGGTCAGCGTATCCGTGAGGGCGGCGACGACGGCGTCGTTGGCTTCGGTGCGCTCCTTGGGGATGGATCCGGGTGTGAGGAAGTCCGAGGCCGGGAGGGTGTACGTGACGTCGCCGGCGAGTGAAAGTTGCTCGGTCCGCTGCGGGATGGGGACGGGCGGCGGGGCCGGGGCCACGGGGTTGGAGGGCACGGTTGGCGCCGCAGCGGGCTTGCTGGGAGCAGCAGCCCCCGGGATGACCAGTGGAATGGCCTCGGTGGCATTTTCCGGCGGTGACGCCTGGGAGGCGGCACCCAGGCCCTGGGCTGCCTTGATCTTTTCGACGGCGATCTCCGCCTGGGTGGGCCGGCGCACACCCGGCGCAGGCCGGGCAGGTTCCTGCTCGTCGTCGTCAATGACGGCGTGTTCAAAGGCTTCGTCGCCCACGTAGCCCTCAAGGCCTGCCTCGGTCTCCTGGTCCTTCCCAAAGAGCTTGCGCTTCTTCTTCCGGGGTGCGGCGGGGGCCGTCCGTTCCAGGTAGCTGCGGTCGTGGACGTCGGGGCGTTCCTGGTCCATCAGGTCCACGCCCATGAGGTGCTCGTAGGCCCCGCGGATGCGGCGCGGAATGGCCGTGAACGGGGTGGCCGTGATAATCAGCAGGGACACGAAAGCGAGCAGGCCGTAGAGGGCCACAGGCACGGCGGGGTGGATGGCGGCCAGCGGCGTGGCGGCCAGGAAGCCGAGCATGCCACCGGCTTTGCGGAGGCCGTCGAAGCCGTCGGCCACGGTGGGCTGGCCGCCCAGGATGTGCGCCAGGCCGCAGCCGGCGAACGTCATGATCAGGAAGCCGATGCCCACCCTGTTGTTGCCCCGGCCGTCGGAGGGCTGCCGGAACAACCGGAAGGCGCAGACAAAAAGCATGAGCGGGAGCAGCAGCGAAATCCAGCCGAAGGTGCCGTTGACCACGGCGTAGACGGCGTCCGGGAACCAGCCCGTCAGGCCCCACCAGGCGAAGGTTGCGATGAAGACGCCCAGCGCCAGGTTGAACAGCGCGGCGCCGTCGCGGCGGTCCTCGGCGGGAAGGTCACTGACGTCATGGCCGATGCGGCGCACTCCCCCGCCCACCAGATGGCCCATGCCCAGCCATGCTCCGCCTACGACGCGCAGCAGCCACGGCTGGTGGTGTTCGACGGCGGGAAGCTGGCGGGTGCGTGCGGTGCTGGATGAGCCGCCGCGCCCTGCCTTGCTGGAAGTGGAGCCGGTTCCGCGGGCTGTGGAGCTCCCGGATTTGCTGCCGGAGCTGCCCCTGCCGGTACCTTTGGGCGCGGAAGTAGTACGTGTGGCCATAGTAGCCACGGTACCGGAAGCATGCTGTGATTCCGGGGATATCGGGGCCCGGGGAGCGCATCGGTTGGGGGCACCGGCCGCACCGCCCGGACACGCGGAAGGCCCCGGTTCACGGTGAACCGGGGCCTTCCGAACCTGCCCTACGGCAGCGGAGGTAATCTCAGGCCTCGAGCACCACCGGGATGATCATGGGCTTGCGGCGCAGCTTGCGGTTGACCCACGTGCCCACAACGCGGCGCACCACCTGCTGGAGCTGGTGGCTGGTGTGGTCTGCGTGGTTCTGGACTGCTTCTTCCAGTGCCGCGTTGATCTTGGGGATGATGTCGTCGAAGACTGAATCGTCCTCGGCAACGCCCCGGGCGTGGATCTCGGGCCCGGACACTACCTTGCCGGTGGCCCGGTGGATGACCGTGATGATCGAGATAAAGCCTTCGTCGCCCAGGATGCGGCGGTCCTTGAGGTCCGCGTCGGTGATTTCGCCCACGCTGGAGCCGTCAACGTAGACAAATCCAACCTCCACCTGGCCCACGATGTCCGCCTGGTGGTCGCGCAGGTCGATGACGGTGCCATTGTCGGCAAGGATGACGCTGGCATCCGGTACACCGGATTCGATGGCGATCTTGCCGTTGGCGATCAGGTGCCGGGTTTCGCCGTGCACAGGCATCGCGTTGAGCGGCTCGAGGATGTTGTAGCAGTAGAGCAGTTCGCCGGCTGCTGCGTGGCCGGACACGTGGACCTTGGCGTTGCCCTTGTGGATCACGTCGGCGCCGAGTTTGAGGAGGCCGTTGATAATCCGGAACACCGCATTTTCATTGCCCGGGATGAGGCTGGAGGCCAGGATGACGGTATCGCCGTCGCCCACCACCACGCGGTGGTCGCCGTTTGCCATCCGGGACAGGGCCGCCATGGGCTCGCCCTGGGAGCCGGTGGACATGAGGACCACGCGGTTGTCCGGCAGGTTGTCGATGTTCTTGATGTCGACGATCAGCCCGGAAGGGACGTCCAGGTAGCCCAGCTTCTCCGCGATGGCCATGTTGCGGACCATGGAGCGGCCCACAAAGGCCACCTTGCGGTTGTGCTTGGCAGCGGCGTCAAGGACCTGCTGCACGCGGTGGACGTGGGAGGAGAAGGACGCCACGATGATGCGCTTGGTGGCCTGGCCGAAAAGCCGCTCCAGCGTGGGGCCGATTTCCTTCTCGGCCGTGGTGAATCCGGGCACGTCGGCGTTGGTGGAGTCGGACATGAAGAGGTCAACGCCCTCCTCGCCCAGCTTGGCGAAGTGGCGCAGGTCGGTGATGCGTCCGTCCAGCGGCAGCTGGTCCATCTTGAAGTCACCGGTGTGCAGGACCGTTCCGCCGGCAGTGCGGATGAACACGGCAAGGGCATCCGGGATGGAGTGGTTGACGGCGACGAACTCGCATTCGAACGGCCCGAATTTCTCCACCTGGCCTTCCTCAACGGTCAGCGTGTAGGGCCGGATGCGGTGCTCCTGCAGCTTCGCTTCGATCAGGGCCAGCGTCAGCTGGGAGCCCACCAGCGGGATGTCGTTGCGCAGGCGCAGCAGGTACGGCACGGCGCCGATGTGGTCCTCGTGGCCATGCGTGAGGATCACGGCCACGACGTCGTCCAGCCGGTCCTCGATGTACGAGAAGTCCGGCAGGATCAGGTCAACGCCGGGCTGGGTTTCCTCAGGAAAGAGGACGCCGCAGTCTACGATCAGCAGTTTGCCGTCGATTTCGAACACGGCCATGTTCCGGCCGATCTCCCCGAGCCCGCCAAGCGGGACGATCCGCAGCGTGCCTTGGGGCAGGCGCGGTGGGGTAACGAGGCCGGTAAGGGCAGTTTGGGTCATAGTGCACTTCTTTCCAGGCGGAAGGGTGCCGGTCTTAGCCTCAGGAGAAGACCAGCCCCGCTTCCGCCAAATCCCCGCGGATGGTTTCGATCTCGGTTTCGTCCGGCTCCACGAGGGGCAAACGGACAATCGAGTTGGGCAGGACTCCCTGCCATTTAAGAATCTGTTTGGCCGCCACGGCCCCCTGGACACGGGTCATGGTTGCGCGGACCACGGGCTGCAGCTCGAAGTTGATCTTGCGGGCAGTCCCAAGGTCATTGGCGTTGACGGCGTCGATGAGTTCGCGGAAGCGGCGGGTGGCGACGTGGGTAGTGACACCCACCAGGCCGACGGCGCCCAGCGCCATCCAGGGAAGGGTCAGCCCGTCGTCGCCCGAGTAAAACAGGAGGTCGGTTTCCGCCATGACGCGGGTGGCTGCGGTGAGGTCTGCCTTGGCGTCCTTGACGGCGACGATGTTGGGGTGCTGCGCCAACCGGATCATGGTGTCGGGTTCGATCGGGATCGAGGACCGGCCGGGAATGTCGTACAGCATGACCGGAACGTCGACGGCGGAGGCGATGGTCTCGAAGTGGGCGCGGACACCGGCCTGGCTGGGCTTGTTGTAGTAAGGGGTCACCAGGAGGAGGCCGTCGACGCCGAGGGCAGCAGCCTGCTGGGAGAGGTGGACCGAGTGCGCGGTGTCATTGGTGCCGGTCCCGGCAATGATGGCCGCCCGGCCGCCCACGGCGTCCTTCACGGCGCGGAACATGCCGAGGTTCTCTTCGTCTGTCAGCGTGGAGGTCTCACCGGTGGTACCGGTGACCACCAGGCCGTCACAGCCGTCGTCGACCAGCTTGCTGGCCAGCGCTGCCGCCTGGTCGTAATCCACTGCGCCGTCCTTGGTGAACGGCGTGACCATGGCGGTCAGGAGGGTACCGAGGGCAGGGATGTGCGCGGAAGAGTCAGCCATGGAAAAAACGTTACCCTGTCCCCGGCTGGTTAGGACAATGCCACGGGCGTGACGAACGTCAAATACGGTGCCGCCCCGGCCGTGGCGCGTCCGTCCCCGCGTGGCAATAGCGGCCAACGGCCGACTGCCGGAGGCCCTCTGCCCAGGAGGCGAGCCGCTGTGCCGCCCGCACGTAATGGAACAACTCCATGGGCGTCAGGGCATCAAGATCCGTTTCCGCGAGCCTGCGGGCCAGCTCGGCCCCCTCCGGCTGGGCCGCAATGCTGACACCTTCCTTTTCCCACGCGACGTCCTCGGCGGGCCGCCCCGAGACAAGCTGGCGGAACAAGTAGTCCACCACTCCGGGACTCATTGCCTTCAGCGGCCCGTCCGCGGCGCCAGGATCCCCGGGCGCAAGGGCGTCCGGGGTGTACCGGCGCGGCAGGCTCCCGGACTGCACATGGTCCTCCGGCGCGGGGCCTGCCTGAACATGGCCCTCCCGCACGGGCCCCGCCTGCAGACTGCCCGATGCGGGCCCCGGCTGCCGGCGCCCCTGCCCCCTGGTTTCAGGGGTGCCTCCCCCGGCCGCTCCTCCCCTGGATCCGGATGCTCCGGACGACGTCATTTCCATACCCGACATGCTATTCGAACATATATTCGAATACAAGGCATCCCGGTACTCCCGGCACCGGTACCGGTACCGGTGGGACGGAGGCAAGGATGGAGGCACAGGATGGACGGAGGCACAGGCGCCCCGGAGCCCTGATGACCGCCCCCGGCTGTGACAAGCGACCCGGGAGCAGCATGTGAGACGATCTGGTCATGACGTCCCGAAGCCCGGCCACCCGGTCCCGCAAGGCCCCAGGCAGGCAACAACCGGGGCGCCTCCGGGGCATCGACGCCGCCCGCGGCGTGGCATTGCTGGGCATGATGGCCACCCACCTGCTGCCGACGTTCGAATCGAATGCAAACCTCACGCCAACCTGGATTGGCCTCACCTTCTCCGGACGCGCCGCCGCCCTCTTCGCCGTGCTGGCCGGCGTGGGACTTGCCCTGTCCACCGGGAAGGACAAGCCGCTGGCAGGGCCCGGGCTCTCCGCCGCCCGGCGCGGTGTGGCGCTGCGCGCCCTGGTGATTGCCGCCGTCGGACTTACCCTGGGCGGCCTGGAGGTGAACGTGGCCATTATCCTGGTCCACTACGCCGTGCTGTTCCTGTGCATCCTCCCCTTCCTGGGGCTTGGCGTGAAGCCGCTGTGCGCCTGGGCCGGCGGCTGGATCCTTGCCTCGCCGGTGCTGGCATACCTTATGCGGCCCTGGCTCCTTGCCCCCGAACCACCCCTGAAGCTGGGCCACAACCCTGGCTGGGAAGACCTCGGAACACCTTCCAGGCTGCTCGCGGATGTGTTCTTCACCGGCTACTACCCTGTGTTCCAGTGGCTGTCCTACCTGCTGGTGGGACTGGTGATCGGCCGCCTGGTTCTCACCAAGGCACTGGTCCCCATACTGTTGCTGACGGCCGGAACCATAGTGGCCGTGGCAGCCAAGGCCGTGGGGGCAGCGGCCATGGAGGACTGGGGCGGCCTGGAAGCGCTGGAAAAGGTCGTCAATTCCCCGGGGTACCCGCTGGACAGCGTGCTGCAGGTCAACCTGACGGGCATTTCCCAGGAGGGCTCATGGTGGTGGCTGGCATCGGCCGCACCGCATTCGGGAACTCCGCTTGATCTGCTGCACACCTCGGCAGTGGCGGCGGCAGTGATTGGGGCCTGCCTGCTGCTGGGGCGCCTCGCAGAGTGGGTGGACCTGGACCTGCTGCTGCCGCTGCGCGGGGCCGGCGCCATGACCCTGACCCTGTACACAGTCCACGTTTGGGTGGTTTCCAGCTTCTACCTGAAACCCCTGCCCGCCGGCTGGACCGAGGACGGGATGTACTTTGCCCAGGCGGCCACTGCCATCACTGTGGGCATTGTCTTTGCGCGCCTGTCCTGGCGCGGCCCGCTGGAATGGGCGGGCCATGCGGCGGCCGTGGTGGGCCGGGGCGGCTTCAAGGCCCTCTCCTGAGCTGAAATGAAAAGAACCCGCGGCCCCACCGAAGGGTGGGGCCGCGGGTCCCGTTCTAAAACCGGGCGCGGGTGCGTCGGCTGCTACTGCGGGGTCAGGGTGAAGGTGGCCGTCTTGTCGCCGAAGTCATCGTTGACGACAACCTGGGTGGGGCCCTTCTTCACATCAAACGCAATGACGCCCTGGCGGACATCGCCGGCACCGACCTCGTCGGTCGGCAGGGCACCCATTCCATCGTCGAGGTAGACCAGTTCGCCCTCGTTGCCCTCGGCGTCATAGACCTTGAAATTCGAGGGGCTGGAGAAGCTGCTTCCGGTCAGCGTCTCCCAGGAAACCTTGACCGCCAGGAAACCGCCGTTCTTCGGCTGCATGTAGGTCATGCCCGGGATTTCGGCCGTGTAGATGGAATCGAGGACGCTGATCTTTACGGTGTTGCCTTCGGACACGGTGGCCACGAAGGAGTTTGCGCCGGCGGCGGCGCCACTGGTCGGGGCGGCTCCGTTCGACGGAGTTGTTCCACGTGACGGGTTGGGCGCAGCCTGCGAGGCCGACGGAAGCTCGGGAGATACGGGGAGCTTCCGGTTGTCCAGGGCAGCCCCGATCATGGCGACGGACATGATGGCCAGCAGGATGCCGGTGATGATGCTGATAAGCCAGACGACGCCGGTGATGATCCAGGCCTTCTTCTTGTTCTCCGGGTAGCCCTCAAGCGGGCGGCCATCCTTGTCCCTGGTGTTTCCGGTCAAGGTGATGATCAGGTCCACGATGGCCCAGATGCCGAGGCCACCGGCCGTCAGCAGCTTGGCGATACCCGAGCCGGTCTTGCCAAGGTAGAAGCGGTCCGCGCCGAAGGTACCCAGCAGCAGCGAAAGGATCCAGGTTGTCATGAACGACTTCCGCGGACCGTCCGCGTAGGGACCGCTGCCCAGCGGCCCCGGCTGGTATTCCCCCTGCGGAGCTCCAGGGTACTGCCCCTCAAACGTGGAATGTCCCCCGAAGGTGGACGGGGCCGGCGGAATGGGCGGAGCGGACGGTCCGCTCTGGGATGGGTTGGGGAAATTCGGGTGGCTCATGGATGGTCCTTCTGTCCAAAGGTGCGGGTTCTTGGGTGCACGGGTGCAGGTGTGCGGGCGGGTTCAAGGGTTGGGTTGCGTGCAGCGTCAGGCAGCCTCCGGCTTCCCGGCACGCGGCAAGGGAGCGCTGGTGCGTGGCAGGGATGGGTGCGGTTGCCCGGGGAGGGGCCTGGGGTGCAGCTGGACCACGCCCGTGGCATGGACATGGCCAACCTCATGCTTTCCCCCAAAGCTAAAGCGTCTTTACTAAATAAACCTACCGCGGACGGCAGCGTACTGCGATGGGCAGAAATGCCCATCGCAGTAAACGGTGCAGGAGGCCGCGGAGCGCGGGGCCTGCTGGAGCAGGTCCGGCGCTTACCGGTATCAGGACGCGGCGGAAAAGAGCCGCACGGCGTCACGCATGGATGCCCGCGCCCGTTTGCGGTCGCCGGCAGCGTCATAGGCGCAGCTCAGCCGGAACCAGGAACGCCAGTCATCGGGAGCGGCCTCGGCTTCGGCCCGGTACTTTTCGAATTCAGCGTCCGCCGCGGCCCGGACGATCCGGCCGCCCGGCGTGCGCGGAAGCTCATCGACGGGCAGCCCGCCTTCGGCTTCCAAGACCTTGGCCATCTGCTCGGTGCGGGCACCGAACATCAGCTCGCGGATCAGGGCCCAGGCACCAACCACAGGCAGTACCAGGTAGGCGGCGCCGATGGCCTTGGCCGTGAGGTTGCTGTCCGTCAGGAGCAGGACTGAGCGTTGGAGCGACACCACCAGGTAGAAGACCAGCAGCAGCGTCACCGCGCCCACCCAGATCTTGGTGCGGTTCTTCCGGAAGCCGGCAAGGAGCCCGTTCACGGCTTAGAGCCCCAGGTCCAGGTAGCCGTCCAGGCCGAAGGTCAGCCCCGGGTGTGCGGCAACGTTGCGCAGGCCCAGGAGCACGCCGGGCATGAACGAGGCGCGGTCGAAGGAATCGTGGCGGAGGGTCAGCTGTTCGCCCGGGCCGCCCAGCAGGACTTCCTGGTGTGCCACGAGGCCGCGAAGCCGGACACTGTGGACCCGGACGCCGTCCACGTCGCAGCCTCGGGCGCCGGCACGTTCACTGGTGGTGGCATCCGGGCTGGGCGGCACCTGCGCTGCCCGGCGTTCGGCGGCGATCAGCTCAGCGGTGCGGACTGCGGTGCCGGAAGGGGCGTCCACCTTGTCCGGATGGTGCAGCTCGATGATCTCCACCGATTCGAAGTATTTGGACGCCTTCGCGGCGAAGGCAGAGGCCAGCACCGAGCCCAGGGCGAAGTTGGGGGCGATGAGAACGCCGGTCTCCGGGTGCGCTGCCAGCAGGGATTCCAGGGCGGACAGCCGCCCCGCGTCCCAGCCGGTGGTGCCCACCACGGCGTGGATGCCGTGCTCGACGGCGAAGCGGACGTTCGCTTCGGTGCTTTCGGGAACCGTCAGGTCCACCACGTAGCGGGCACCTGAGGCTGCCAGCTGCTCCAGCGAGTCACCCCGTCCCAGGGCTGCAACGAGCTTCATGTCGGGCGCGGCGTCAATGGCCTTGACGGCCTCGGCGCCCATGCGTCCATTGGCACCAAGGACGGCCACCAGCTTGGGAACGGAGTGTTGTTCGGTCATGGCATTAACCCTACCGGCGGGACGGGTGCGGGCAGGAACCGGACGGCGTGCGTTACCTCGCACTCGGGGCGCCGTGCGGGCAGCAGCGTCAGCTGCCTGCGCCGACCCATTCCACGGTGCCGTCCGAGAAGAACTGTTCCTTCCAGATGGGAACCTGTTCCTTGATGCGGTCCACCAGATCGGAGCAGACCGCGAATGCCTGCCCTCGGTGCGCGGCGGACACCGCGCACACCAGGGCGGGCTCCCCGATCTCCAGCATCCCGATCCGGTGAGCCGCCCAGATCCGGACGGGCTGTCCGGGGCCGGCACCTGCTTCGGCGTTCTGTTCGGCAACCAGGCCCGCGACGACGTCGGCCATCACCTGGTGCGCCGTGGGGTGCGCACTGTAGCTGAGGCGCTCAACGGCCTTGCCGCCGTCGTGGTTGCGCACCACACCGCTGAAGCTGACCACGGCGCCCGCCGTGTCACTTTCCACTGCCGCAATTGCCTGGTCCACGGAGATGGGCTCCGCGCTCAGGACCGCGCTCACTACTTCGAATGCTTCAGTGCCCATGTCCGCCTTCCAGCTGGTCACAAAGATGCCCGATCACCGGGTCCAGGACGGTCAACCCGTCCATGACGCCCTTGGGCGACCCGGGCAGGTTCACGATGAAGGTGCGCCCCGCGGCGCCGGCATAGCCCCGGCTGAGGGCCGCCAGCGGGGTCTTGGCAGCGCCGGCGCGGCGAATCGCCTCCATGATGCCGGGGATTTCCCGGTCCAGCAGCGGCAGGGTGACGTCCGGTGTCCGGTCGTCCGGGCTGAGGCCGGTGCCGCCGCTGGTGATGATGATGGCGGGGTGCTGGGTGAGGAGCGCGCGGATGGCGGCGCCCGCGGGATCGCCGTCCGGGACCACCATGGCCGGGAAGACGTCAAAGCCATGCTCAGTGAGCCAGTCGGTGATGACCGGTCCGGTCTCGTCGTCGTAGATGCCCGCGGCGGCCCGGGTGGAGGCGATGACGACGCCGGCCTTCCGCCCCTGCACGTCGCCGTGCCGGTGCGGTTCGGGGACGTCCAGGATGTTGGGGGTGGTCACAGGGCCCAGTCTCCGCTCTTGCCGCCACTTTTGGCCAGCACCTTGATGTCTGTCAGGACGGCATGTTTGTCCACGGCCTTGATCATGTCGTAGACGCTGAGGGCTGCCACCGACGCGGCGGTCAGGGCCTCCATTTCCACTCCGGTGACGCCCCGGGTCTTGACGGTGGAGCTGATGGCGACGGCGTCCTCGCCGAGGTCGAAATCGACCGTGACTTTGGCGAGGGGCAGCGGATGGCAGAGCGGAATCAGGTCCGGAGTCTTCTTGGCCGCCATGATGCCGGCCACACGGGCGACGGCCAGCGCGTCCCCCTTCGGAAGCCCGCCGGTGCCCAGGAGCCGCATCACCTCCGGGGTGGTCCGGACCGTGGCGGTGGCCGTGGCCTCGCGGGTTGTTTCTGCCTTGGCGGAAACATCCACCATCTGGGCGCTGCCGTCCTGGCGCAGGTGCGTCAGTGCGGGGGTTTGTTCTGCGTTCACAGCATCCATACTTCCACCTCGTCGCCGCGGCGAGATCCGTTACGCCGGGGACGTGGACCAGGACGTTGGAACCGGCGAGCGCGTGCATCAGGTGCGAGCCCTCGCCGCCCTCCAGCTTCACGGTTCCGTCCGGCTGCAGGCTTCCGCGCCGGACCTGGTGCTTGTGGGCGGGGGACGCCAGGGGCTGGTCCAGGCGGGCACGCAGAGGCAGCCTGGGTGCCGCGCCCCCAGGAATGCTGACAGGGCGGGACGGAGGAACATTTCAAATGACACCAGGCAGCTGACCGGATTGCCCGGGAACCCAAGGAAGGGAACGCCGTCGAACGTGCCGATTCCCTGGGGGCCACCGGGCTGCATGGCCACATGCAGGAACTCCACAGGCTGGTCGGCCATCGCCTGGCGCACCACCTCGTAGGCGCCCTTGCTCACCCCGCCCGTGGTCACGATCAGGTCTGCACGCCGGCTCCCGGCGCGCAGCAGAGCCAGCAGTTCCGCGGGGTTGTCGGTGGAAATGGCGGTGCGCCGGACAGTCAGCCCGGCCTGCTTCATGGCGGCTTCCAGGAGGGTTCCGTTGGAGTCGTAGATCTTGCCCGGCGGAAGGTCCCGGCCGGGATCCACCACCTCGTCACCGGTAGTGACGAGCAGGACGGTGGCGGCCTTGTACACCGTCACTTCCGGGATGCCCAGCGCGGCGAGCAGCCCCAACTGGGCCGGTCCCAGGCAGGTACCGGCAGCCAGTGCCCGCTCCCCCGCAGCGATGTCGCTGCCGGCGGCGCGGACGTAGGTTCCCGGGGCGGTGGCAGGCAGTTTCACTGCGCCGTTCCAGTTCACTGCGCCGTCCGGGCCGGGCTCCGGGAAGCGGTCCGGCTCCGCTTTTTCAATGGGTACGACGGCGTCAGCCCCCTCCGGGATCATGGCACCGGTCATGATGGGGGCGGCCGTACCGGGCGCGAGCGGCTGCGGGCTGGACCCGGCGGGAACCGGGGGCACGATGCTCAGGTCAGCGCCGGCGCCGGACAGGTCGCCGGAGCGGACGGCGTACCCGTCCATCTGCGAGTTGGCGAACGGGGGAAGGCTGATCGGCGCGGTGACATGGTCCACCAGGCCGCGGCCCAGTGCCTGGGTGAGCGGCAGGGTTTCCGTGCGCTCAAGCGAGCGGAGCGGCTGGAGGAGTTCCGCGACGGCGGCGGCATGACCAGCGACGCTCCGCGCATGTTCGGCCTTGCCGTGGGGGTGGCTGGTCATGGGTACGCCTTTGGTCGCGGCCGTCAGGATTTCACGTCCACTCTAACCGTGTGGAATCCCGTTGCTCCGTCCGGCGCCGGCGGCCGCGCCGTTTCGTCCTGGGGTTCACCCAACAGGTTCGTGGCGCGGACCTGGACCTCGTACTGCCCCGGGGTGAGGTCGACGGCCAGCTTCCACTGGTACCACGTGTCCACCGAGATGCCCGGGGCAAGCTCGGCTTCCCGCCACGGTCCCCGGTTGATCCGCAGTTCCACTTTCCGGATGCCGGTGTGCTGGGCCCAGGCAACTCCCGCCAGCACCACTGTTCCTGCGCTGACCCGACGCCCGCTGCGGGGAACGTCGATGCGGGACGACGTCTTGATGGGCCCGCGGGCGGACCAGCCCCGCGGTGTCCAGTACCCGGCGTCGTCGGCGAACCTGGTGACTTTGAGTTCCGTAACCCACTTCGTGGCCGAAACATAGCCGTAGAGGCCGGGGACCACCAGGCGGACCGGGAAGCCGTGCTCCAGCGGCAGCGGTTCACCGTTCATGCCAACGGCAAGCAGCGCGTCCCTGCCGTCGGTGAGGACGTCCAGCGGCGTTCCGGCAGTCCAGCCATCGGCACTTCGGGAGAGGACCATGTCCGCCCCCGGCTGGGGACCGGCCAGGGCCAGCAGTTCGCGCACCGGCCAGCCGAGCCAGCGGGCGTTGCCGATCAGGTCCCCGCCCACCTCATTGGAAACGCAGGCAATGGTGACATGGCGTTCAACCAGGGGCTTTGCCAGGAGGTCGGCGAAGGAGAACTGGACTTCCCGGGCCACCATTCCGGTGACTTTGAGGCCCCATGTCTCCGGGTTGACGGCGGGGACGGCCAAGGCTGTGTCGATCCGGTAAAAATCCGGGTTAGGGGTCACCAGCGGCGTCATGCCGGCCACGCCCGGCTCTGCGGCGGCCGGAATGGGAGGTGCCGGTGACGCCGGCACGGGAAGGGAAATGCGTGCCCTGGCTTCACTGACCGCGGCGGCGGCGCCGCGCCAGACACCGGCAACCACTCCGATCAGGGCGGTCGCCGCGGCAGTGGCGGCAAGGGATCGAAGGAAACCGCGGCGGGCAGCGGCTGCGGTTCCGGCAGGCCCTCCCCCTCCGGGGCCTGCGTCTCCCGGTTCCAGGTCCTCCCACGCCTGCAGCCTCCGGGCCAGGAACCGCAACAGCACGACGGCGACGGCCGCGGCCAGGAGCGGAAGCATCAGGGCCGCCGGGGTCGCCTGGGACCGTGTCAGGACCGCTGCCACGCCGGCCAGCCCGAAGATGCCCATCACGGCGGCACCGGCGAACCGCTGGCGGCGCTCAAGGACGCCGGCAACTGCGGCCAGCGCGGCAATGGCCAGCGCCATGCCCGCCAGGAGCGCAGCCTTGTCCGCCGTGCCGAAGAGGGCGATGGCCCAGTCCTTGACACCGGGCGGGACGGCATCGATGACAGCCCCGCCCACAGCGGTCAGCGGCGAAAGGGAGGGGCTGGCAAAACCCGCCAACAGCTCCCCCGCTGCGACGCCGCCGGCGGCTGCACTTATTCCGGCAGCCGCAGCCCACCGGGGCCCGGTGCGCAGGACTGCCTGGTGCCGGACGGGACTCTCCGCACGCTCCCCAAGGCCGGCGGCGTCGTCGACCGCCCCGTGCTCTTGCCGGGAACTCCTCATAACTTCCAGCATAGGTTCGGCGGCAGTCCCCGTGCGGCAGTCCCCGTGTGGATGACGTCCCCGGATGGACGGGTGCTTCCGCCACCCGGTCACAGGTGTGATGTGCGGCGCAACGTGGCGTAGCCTGAATTCATGAGTGTCCAGCTAGGCATGCCGCAGCCGCGGGAGGAAGCAGCATCGGCGCTGCCCGGCGTCCCCGCACGCCGGCCCGCGGATGCACCGGCGGGGCTGGCGGACAGGTATGGCCGCCGCGCCACGGACATGAGGCTGTCCCTGACGGACAAGTGCAACCTCCGCTGCACCTACTGCATGCCGGCGGAAGGCCTGGAATGGCTCGCCAAGCAGGCAGTGATGTCGGCCGGGGAAATCGTGCGGATCGTCAAGGTCGGCGTGGAGCAGCTGGGGGTCCGGGAGTTGCGGCTGACCGGCGGTGAGCCGCTGGTCCGTCATGACCTGGTGGACATCATCGCGGCCCTGCGGGCCAACCACCCGGACCTGCCGATCTCCATGACCACCAACGGCGTCGGCCTGGCAAAGAAGGCGGCGGCTCTCAAGGACGCCGGGCTGACCCGCATCAACGTGTCGCTGGATTCACTGCATGAAGAGACGTTCACCAAGCTGACCCGGCGCCCGTTCCTCAACCAGGTCCTGGCCGGGGTCGACGCTGCTTGGGCTGCCGGCTTGGGCCCGGTCAAACTGAACGCGGTCCTGATGCGGGGCATCAACGACGCCGAGTCGCCACAGCTGCTGGCATGGGCGCTGGAGCGCGGGTACGAACTGCGGTTCATCGAACAGATGCCGCTCGACGCCGACCATGGCTGGACCCGCCGCAACATGATCACCGCCGCCGAAATCCGCGCACTGCTGTCCCGTGACTACGTGCTCACCCCCGATCCCCGGGCACGCGATGGCGCTCCCGCGGAGCGGTTTGAAGTACGACGGCGGGTGGCAGACCCGGGGGACGGCGCCGGCTCCGCTGACGGTCCCGTCCTTGGGACGGTGGGAATCATCGCCTCCGTCACCGAGCCGTTCTGCGCTGACTGCCGGCGCACCAGGATTACTGCCGAGGGCAAGATCATGAGCTGCCTGTTCTCACGCGAGGAGTTCGACCTGCTGGGCCTGCTGCGGGCGGGCGCCGGCGATGCGGAACTGGCGCAGCGGTGGCAGGACGCCATGTGGGTCAAACCAAAGGCCCACGGCATGGACCATGTGGGACTGGACGCTCCGGACTTCGTCCAGCCGGACCGCAGCATGAGCGCCATCGGGGGCTGACACAGATGCTTGTACGCTATTTTGCTGCCGCGCGCGCTGCAGCAGGTTTCGAGGAAGAAAAGTTCCAGCTGCCCGAGGACGCCACGGTGGCGGACCTGCTGGCAGCCATCGCCGCCGTGGAGCGCGCCGAGCCTCCGGCGGGCACTCCTCCGCTTCCCCGGCTTCTTTCGCGGAGCAGCTTCCTGCTCAATGAGGTGGCCGTGCGGGACCACGCAACCATTCTTGGCCCCGACGACGTCGTGGATGTTCTGCCGCCGTTCGCCGGGGGCTAATCGCTTAGGGCAGCTGGAGCCATGGCGGTTTTGACTGTCGGGGTTTCGCGGTAGGGGCTTGATTGTCAGACCCACGCTGGATGATGTGGGTATGGGAATCAGCGGTGGTTTTGGGGCGGTGTTGGAGGGTGTTCATACCTCTGTTGCAGCCCTTGATGCTCTCGCTCTTGAAGACCGGAACCTCGAACATTCTGCGCTGACTGCTGCGGCTGGAGATATTGACGTGCTGCAGCACCGGTACGAGCTGTGCCTGGAAGGGTTGGAGCTTACGGCCCGGCTGGAAGCACAGCTCGCGGCGGTAAAGTCGCGGCAGGTTGCCCGGGCCGTTGAGTTCCAGCAGGCGATGACGCCGCCGGACGCCTCGGTTCAGGACCGGACCTACGCGCAGATGTCGGTCGTGGAGGAGATCGCCGGGGTCCTGACCCTCAGCTCTGCCGCAGCTGGGGCGTTCGTGGAGCAGTCACGGCGGGTCTGCTCCCTGCCGCCCGTTATGAACGCCTTGGCCGCGGGCGCGATGTCCTGGCAGCACGCCCGAATCGTTGCCGACGAAACCGAAGGCCTCACCGCCGAGGGCGCGGCGTCGCTGGTGGCGCACTTCTTCGACCCCGACACACCCCACCCCGCCCGCGGTGCCGCCCCCGGTGAAATTGTCCCGTCACGGTTTCGGGCGAAGGTCCGTGGGTGGCGGGAACGCCACCACCCCGAGTCGATCGAGAAGCGCCACGCAAAGGGAGTGGCTGACCGGCGGATGGAATACACCCCAGACCGGGACGGCATGGCCTGGATCTCCCTCTACCTCCCTGGCGATACCGCCTGCGCCATCTGGAACCGGACCACCGCGACCGCCCGCGGCCTCCAGGGCCCCGGCGAAGAGCGCACCGTCACCCAGCTCCGCCCCGACATCGCAGCATCCCTGCTCCTCGGCACTAAGAACACCACACAGACCGGGAAATCCACGGAGGTCGGGAAGGTCCCCACCCCGCGGGCCGACGTCCTGGTCACCGTGCCGGTACTCTCCCTCCTCGGCCAGACCGACGAACCAGCCACGCTGGACGGTTTCGGCCCAATCCCGGCATCCATGGCCCGCAAACTTGTCGCAGACGGGGCTGACTCGTTCTACCGGGTCCTGGTCGACCCCCGTGACGGGGCACCACTGGAAATCGGCAGGAAGAACTACCGGCTCACCGAAACCATCAAACGCTCGATCCGGCTGCGCGACGCCAAGTGCACCTTCCCCGGCTGCAACAACCGCACCCCCGACAACGACACCGACCACCTCACCGCCTGGCAACACGGCGGCGTTACCGGAGCAAGTAATTTGGCCCAGCTGTGCCCAAGGCACCACCGGCTCAAACACAACAGCATGTGGACACCCGGCCCGGCCAACAAGAATGAACCACCCGGCTGGACCTCACCCACCGGACGCCATTACAGCCCAGAACACCGGGATGCAGAACCAACCCACTGGCCACTCGCCGCGAACGCGTTTCCCGATGTGGAAAGTGCATTGCTGGACACAGGCCCGCAGGAAAAGTTTCTTGAGCCAGAAGCGATCCCCCTCGACGACCCCCTATGGGAAGAGTTTTACTCGCGCCCTTTCGTGCTGCCGCCAGACCCATTGAAGGACTGTTGGAACATGATGCAGCCCTGGCCATAGTGGACCTCGAGCGCTCCCCCTTCACAGTGTGGGCCCTCGACACCCTGGCGAGCAGTTCAATCCGGTCGAAGAACTTCAGGCCCGGTGGAAGACCGAGCGCATGAACGGCCTGTAGGCCTGGCTTCGCCCGTCCGCTGCGGCGTCCGCACCTGCCGCGCCGCCGTCGTCGTCCTTGGCACTTGAACGCAACTCGGTGACGTGGGTCAGGACACCGTCACGGAGCAGGAGGGAGTGGCGTGTCCAGCCTGCGTCGCTGGGGCGATCAACGCGGAGGACGCCGTCCCGCCAGGTGCAGCGCGCGGCAGTGCCGGGCGGCACGCCGGTACTGTCCACGTAGTACCAGAGCACGTCGTTGTGGACCGGATCGACGGTGAAGATGCCGTGGCCTTCAAAGTGGCTGCCGTCCGGTTCGACGTGGCGGTAGCTCTGCACGACGCCCAGTCCCCCGGCTACCTGGCTGTAGGTCACCTCGGCGTCGACGCTGCGTTCGGGCCCCCATGGGCCTGCAGCGACCTTTGTTTGGCCCCGCCAGCGGCCCAGAAGGCCGGACAAGGCCGGATGCCCTTGCTCCATTTCGTGCACCGCCCATCGCCCCGCCTGCAGACATGAACCCCCCTGCACTCAGGATGGACTCTTCTGCGTGGCGCCGCCAGCCTCCGTGCCGTATGCAGCCGGTTGGCTATAGCCCGAACGTCTCGTTCTCCTCGAACGGGCCAACCACCGTGACGGTCCGAGGCGCTGCGGCCAGTTCGGCAGCCAGTTCCTGGACCTGTTCAACGGTGACGGCCTTGATGAGGCGAAGCGTCTCATCAATGTCCTGGTATTCGCCGGACACCAGTTCGGCCCTGCCCAGCCGGGACATCCGCGAACCGGTGTCTTCCAGGGCCAGGACGATTCCGCCGCCAAGCTGTCCCACGGCCTTGCGGAGCTCGTCCTCGGAGATTCCGTGTTCGGCGAGCTTGTCCAGCTCGATCGCCAGCAGGTCCAGCACTTGCCGTACCTTGGACGGTGTGCAGCCCGCGTACATGCCGAAATAGCCGGCGTCGGCGTAGGACGAGGCAAAGGAGTAGGTGGAGTACACCAGGCCGCGCTTCTCGCGGACTTCCTGGAACAGCCTGGAGGACATGCCGCCGCCGAGCACCGCATTGAGGACGCTCATGACGTAGCGGCGTTCGTCGGTGGCAACGATGGTGGGGCATCCCATGATGATGTTCGCCTGCTCCACTGCGCGCTTGACCACGTGCAGGCCGGCGGTTCCGGTGATCAGGGCGCGTTCGGTGGAGCGCCGCTGCACCGGTGCGGCGTCCGGTTCCAGGGACCAGCCCGCGGCCTGGAGGGCGTCCACCACGAGTCCGCAGACGACGTCGTGGTCGAGCCCGCCCGCTGCGGTGATGACCAGTTCCTCCGGCTTGTAGTACCTGCGGTAGTGCTCCCATACGGAGTCCCTGGCAACGGCCTTGATGGCTGCGGGGGTGCCGCCTATGGGGCGGCCAAGCGGGTGGCTGCCCAGGACCTTGGCCACGAAGTGCTCGTGGGCAACATCGGTGGGGTCATCGCTGTCCATGGCGATTTCCTCGAGGATGACGTCCCGTTCCTGCTCCATTTCGGCAGGGTCCAGTACGGCGCCGGTGATCATGTCCGCTATGACGTCGATGGCCATCGGCAGGTCTGAGTCCAGGACCCGGGCAAAGTAGCAGGTGCTTTCCTTGGCGGTGGCGGCGTTCGACTCGCCGCCCACCTCATCAAAGGCGGAGGCGATCTCAAGGGCCGTGCGGCGCCTGGTGCCCTTGAACAGCAGGTGTTCAAGGAAGTGGGTGGATCCGTGCTGGCCGGGAGCTTCGTCGCGGGAGCCTACGCCCACCCAGAACCCGATGGTGGCTGACCGTTGGCCCGGCATCGCTTCCGTCAGTACCCGCACTCCCCCCGGCAGCACGGAACGCCGGACCTCGGACCCGCCGTCGGAGCCGTGGACCAGGGTGTCGCCGGCGTGGTTCTGCACAAGCGGCAGGGGTACAACAGTCATTGATGCCTTTCAGGACGGGCAGCCGGATCTGGCTGCCATCGTAACAGCGGCGGGACCGGTGGATCATCCACCGGTCCCGCCGATTCGTGCTTATGCCGGGAAGCCCGGGCTGTTAGACCTCAGCGCCTTCAGCGGGCTCCGTGGTGTGGGCGCGTTCGGTGTCGGCCTCCGCGCCTTCTTCCTCGGCAACCACCGGGGCGAGCGAGAGCTTTCCACGGTCATCGATCTTGGTGATTTCCACCTGGACCTTCTGGCCCACCGAGACTACGTCGTCGACGTTGTCCACGCGCTTGCCGTTGGCCAGCTTGCGGAGCTCGGAGATGTGCAGGAGGCCGTCCTTGCCCGGGGTCAGCGATACGAAGGCACCGAAGGTGGTGGTCTTGACGACCGTGCCCAGGTAACGCTCGCCGATCTCGGGGACCTGCGGGTTGGCGATGGCGTTGATGGCGGAGCGTGCTGCGTCTGCAGACGGACCGTTCGTGGCGCCAATGTAGACCGTGCCGTCGTCCTCGATGGAGATATCGGCGCCGGTGTCCTCCTGGATCTGGTTGATCATCTTGCCCTTGGGGCCGATGACCTCGCCGATCTTGTCCACGGGGATCTTTACGGCGATGACGCGCGGTGCGAACTCGGAGAGCTCGTCCGGGGTGTCAATGGCCGAGTTGAGGACCTCGAGGATGTGCAGGCGTGCTTCGCGGGCCTGCTTGAGGGCCGCTGCCAGAACGGATGCGGGGATGCCGTCGAGCTTGGTGTCCAGCTGGATGGCCGTGACGAACTCGGAGGTACCGGCAACCTTGAAGTCCATGTCACCGAAGGCGTCTTCGGCGCCGAGGATGTCGGTCAGGGCTGCGTAGCGGGTCTGGCCGTCCACCTGGTCGGAGACCAGGCCCATGGCGATGCCGGCGACGGCGGCCTTCAGGGGCACACCGGCGTTCAGCAGGGACAGGGTGGAGGCGCAGACGGAACCCATCGACGTCGAACCGTTGGAGCCGAGGGCTTCGGACACCTGGCGGATGGCGTAGGGGAATTCCTCGCGGGACGGCAGGACGGGCACGAGTGCACGTTCGGCCAGGGCGCCGTGGCCGATTTCGCGGCGCTTGGGCGAGCCCACGCGGCCGGTTTCACCGGTGGAGTACGGCGGGAAGTTGTAGTTGTGCATGTAGCGCTTGCGCGTCACCGGCGACAGCGAGTCGATCTGCTGTTCCATCTTGAGCATGTTCAGCGTGGTGACACCCATGATCTGGGTCTCGCCGCGTTCGAAGATGGCGGAGCCGTGGACGCGGGGCAGGACCTCGACCTCGGCGGTGAGCTGGCGGATGTCCGTCAGGCCGCGGCCGTCGATGCGGACCTGGTCCTTGAGGATGCGCTGGCGCACAACGTGCTTGGTGACCGAGCGGAATGCTGCGGACAGTTCCTTCTCGCGGCCTTCGAACTGACCGGCGAGGCCGGCGAGGACCTCGTCCTTGAGTGCGTCGGAAGCGTTGTCGCGTTCCTGCTTGTCGGCGATCTGGAAGACGGCGGCGAGCTTGTCGGCGGCAGCGGACTCGACGGCGGCGTAAGCGTCGTCCTCGTAGTCAAGGAAGACCGGGAACTCGACCGTGGGCTTGGCAGCGCGGGCGGCGAGGTCGGCCTGGGCGTCGCACAGGGCCTTGATGAACGGCTTGGCAGCCTCCAGGCCCTCGGCCACAACCTCTTCGGTGGGGGCGGTGGCGCCCTGTTCCTTGATGAGGTTCCAGGAGTTGTCCGTGGCTTCGGCCTCCACCATCATGATGGCGACGTCGTCACCGGCTACGCGGACGGCAACCACCATGTTGAACACGGAGTTCTCGAGCTGGGAGTGCTTGGGGAAAGCAACCCACTGGGATCCGTTTTCGTCGTTCACCAGGGCAACGCGGACGCCGCCGATGGGGCCGGAGAACGGCAGGCCCGACAGCTGCGTGGACATGGAGGAAGCGTTGATGGCCACCACGTCGTAGAGCTCGTCCGGGTTGATCGCCAGGACGGTGACCACGATCTGGACCTCGTTGCGCAGGCCCTTGATGAAGGCGGGGCGCAGCGGACGGTCCATCAGGCGGCAGGCCAGGATGGCCTCGGTGGACGGGCGGCCTTCGCGGCGGAAGAACGAACCCGGGATGCGGCCGGCAGCGTACATGCGCTCTTCGACGTCGACCGTCAGCGGGAAAAAGTCGAAGCCTTCACGCGGGTGCTTGCCGGCGGTGGTGGCGGACAGCAGCGCGGTGTCATCGTCGATGTACACCATGGCCGCGCCGGCTGCCTGCTTGGCAAGCTTACCGGTTTCGAAGCGGATTACGCGCTTGCCAAAACGGCCATTGTCAATGACTGCTTCCGAGAACTGGATTTCGGGACCCTCCAAGAGAGTCACCTCCGTTTCTTGCTTACGGAAGTCCAGCCGCATCAACCCGGCCAGCATCTGTCTACTGGCCCTGCACCCGGTCATCGATCGAGACCCACGGGCCGTCGGCTTCAGTCAACGAAGCCGTTCCCGGGGATCACTACCGAGGACCGCGAATGCGTGATGCGGTTGATCCTCCTGTTTAGTTTTTCATTTGAAGAAGGCGGCCCGTTCCGGATGGAAAGGGCCGCCCCAAAGCCAGACTAGCGGCGCAGGCCGAGGCGCTCGATGAGCGAACGGTAGCGGGCGATGTCAGTCTTCTTGAGGTAGCTCAGCATGCGCTTGCGGCGACCAACCATGGCCAGCAGACCGCGCTGGGTGTGGTAGTCGTGCTTGTGCTCCTTCATGTGCTCAGTCAGATCCTTGATCCGCTGGGTCAGGACCGCAACCTGGACCTCCGGTGAACCGGTGTCGCCTTCGGCGGTTGCGTATTCCTTGATGATGGACTGCTTTACAGCGGCGTCAAGTGCCACAATAACTCCTTGGGAATGTGCCGTGAGGGCCCAGGTCAGTAACTCACTGCCGGGTCTGCCGTGTTCGTCCGCCCCGGTAATCCGGAAGGGGCCGCCACCAACAGGAACCAGCCGCCACGGACTGCAGCCGGATCCATCGTCCAGTTTACCGGCCCGGGCCTAACCTTGTCGAAACACGTGCGGCGGGATCACCGCCGTGGTCAGCCCTGCAGCCTGTCCCGGATGGCGCCCATGCCGTGAAGCACTTCGGTAAAGCTGGTGCTCAGGGGTGACAAGCCCACCCGGATGCCGTGCGGCGAGCGGAAGTCGGGGATGACGTCGCCGTCCCACAGGGCCTCAACGGTAGCCTTGGTGAACTCAGCGTGGTCCACTGTGATGTGCCCGCCCCGCTCCCCCGGATTCCGGGGCGTGCCCAGTTCGGCTCCCAGGGGTGCCAGCCACGCGTCGAAGACCTCCACGGCGAAGGCGGTAAGGTCTTCGGACTTCGACCGGATGGCCGCCATGCCGGCTTCTTCGATGAGGTCCAGGGTTCCCTGCATGGCAATCATGCCGAAGATCGCGGGAGTGCCGCTGAGGAACCCGCGGATGCCGGCGGCTGGTAGCCGCGGCCATCTCGAAAGCGTCCTTGCGGCCCATCCAGCCCCAGATCGGCTGGTTCAGCGAGGGCAGGTGGCGGGCGTTGACGTAGGCGAACGCCGGCGATCCGGGGCCCCCGTTCAGGTACTTGTAGGTGCAGCCGGCGGCGAAGTCCACGTCCGCTCCGTCCAGGTCGATCTCCACCGACCCCGCCGAATGGCAAAGGTCCCACACCACCAGGGCCCCGGCGTCGTGCACTGCCGCCGTGATGCCCGGCAGGTCCGCAAGGTGGCCTGAGCGGTAGGCAATCTGGCTGAGGAGGACGACGGCGGTGCGCGGCCCGGTGGCCTGGCGCACCTGCTCAAGGGTCACCCCGGCTGCGGGGTCCGGTTCGATCCAGCGGAGGGTCAGGCCTTCCTCGAGGGCGATGCCCTCCACCAGGTAGCGGTCGGTGGGAAAGTTCTCGGTGTCCAGAACCAGTTCGTTGCGGTCCGGGTCCTGCACTGCCGCAAGGGCGGCCCGGATCAGCTTGTACAGGACCACGGTGGTGGAGTCGGCGATGATGGTCTGTCCCGGCGCTGCCCCCAGGACGGCACGGCCCAGCTGGTCCCCGATGGCCTCCGGCATGGCGAGCCACTGTTCGTCCCAGCCGCGGATCAGGCGGCCACCCCACTCGTCGCGGATGAAGGCAGCGACGTCGTCCGCCGTCCGCTTCAGGGGCCGGCCCAGCGAGTTGCCGTCGAGGTAGGACAGGGCCGTGTCGGTGCCGATGAAGTGGTCCCGGTAATGCGCCAGGACGTCCCGTCGGTCCAGCTCTTCGGCGCGCTGCCGGAGCGTTTCCGCTGTCACGCCGGCGATGTTTTCCTGGTGGATGCTCATTGTCCGATCTCCGTCCTGACCGCGAATAGTTCCGGGAAGAAAGTCAGTTCCAGGGCCTTCTGCAGGAAGGTCACACCGCTGGACCCGCCGGTGCCGGTCTTCATGCCGATGGTCCGCTGGACGGTGCGCAGGTGCCGGAACCGCCAGAGCTGGAAGTTGTCCTCCAGGTCCACCAGTTCCTCGCAGGCCTCGTAGGCCGCCCAGTTGTCAGCGGCATTCTCGTAGATGTGCTTGAAGAGCGGTACCAGCTCCGGGGCGAACTCGTGGGCGCGGGTCACGTCCCGGTCCAGGACTGCAGGCGGAACGTCGAACCCCTGCCGGGAGAGGTAGGCCAGGAACTCGTCGTAGATGCTGGGGGCAGCGAGCAGTTCCTCCAGCATGGCGTGGGCCTCAGGATCGGATTCGAAGACCGGGAGCATCTTGCGGTTCTTGTTCCCCAGGACGAATTCGACGGCCCGGTACTGTGCGGACTGGAACCCTGACGAGTTGCCCAGGAAGCCCCGGAACTGCGAATACTCGGTGGGTGTGAGGGTGGCCAGCACGGACCACTGCTCGGTAAGGGTCTTCTGGATGTGCTTGACCCGGGCGATGCCCTTGAGCGCCGAACCGAGGTCGTCTTCGCGGAGCCAGGCGGCGGCGCTGCGCAGTTCATGCAGGACCAGTTTCAGCCACAGCTCCGTGGTCTGGTGCTGGATGATGAACAGCAGCTCATCGTGGTGCTCGGGCTGGCTGACCGGCTGCTGGGCACTGAGCAGGGTGGGAAGCTGCAGGTAGGAGGCGTAGCTCATCCGTGAGCTGAAGTCGCGGACAATCCCCTTATCCAGCTTGCGGGTGTTCTTCTCGACGGACACGTCCTGCCTTTCGTTGTTGTCACCCTGGCCGTGCTGTCAGCGGCCGCCCAGGAGCTGGTGGGCCTGGGCCACGTCCAGCCGCATTTGTTCCACCAGGGCCTCAGGGCCACGGTAGGCCACCATGCCGCGAAGCCGCTCCACGAATTCCACGATCACTGTCTGGCCGTACAGATCGAAGTCCTCCACGGCTTCCTTGGGCCGGTCGATCACGTGTGCCTCCACCTGGCGGCTGACGCCGTCGAATGTGGGGTTGGACCCCACCGAGATGGCCGCGGGCCAGCGCTTGCCGGCCTGGTCCACCAGCCACCCGGCGTAAATGCCGTCGGCGGGAATCAGCCCTGTGGCGTTGGAGGCAAGGTTCGCGGTGGGGAACCCCAGTGCCCTGCCGCGGGCTGCGCCGTGGACCACCTCGCCGCGCATCCGGTGCGGACGGCCCAGGACCGACGCGGCGGTGGTGACGTCTCCGGCCTGCAGCGCTTCGCGCACCCAGGTGGAGGAACAGCGGCGGTCCGTGCCGTCGTCGTCATGCAGCGGGTAGCCTTCGGCGCCGAATTCGCTGATCACCTGGACATCGAAACCGAATTTTTCCCCGAGCGCCTTCATGGTGTCCAGGTCGCCGGAGTTGCCGCGGCCGAACCGGGCGTCGTGGCCGATGACCACGTGGCTGGCGTGCAGGCAGTCCACCAGGTACTGCTCCACGAACTCTTCGGCCGTGAGGCTGGCGAGGTCCAGGGAGTACTTGACCACCAGGATGGCGTCCAGGCCCAGCTCACCCAGCGCGTCCAGCTTGTCATCCAGGCCCATGATGAGCTCCGGCGCGGCCTCCGGCCGGTGGATCACTGCGGGGTGGGGGTCGAACGTGACGGCCACTGCCTTCGCTTGGGAGAGGCGGGCCGACCGAATCAGCTGGGACAGCACCTGCTGGTGGCCGCGGTGAACGCCGTCGAAGTTGCCGAAAGTGACAACAGATGGGCCGAAGTCCGCCGGGACATCGGACGGTTCGTTCCAGATGTAAACCATCACCCTCGCCTTAAGCTGCCTGAAAGCATCAACGTTCCGGGACCCTTACGGCCGCGGAACTCTTCAAGGTTACCCGGATTCACTGCGCAGCTTTGCCCGTCACTGCGCAGTCTTCGCCTGTGAGGGTCGGCGCCGGTACAGCCACACCAGTCCCAGGATGGGCAGCAGCAGCGGGATGAAACCGTAGCCGCGGCCAAACAGCGACCAGACGGTCTCGTGCGGGAACTGCACGGAGTCCAGGATGCTCAGGGTCCCCACCACCAGGACGCCGGCCAGTTCCACCAGCACCGCCGCAACCGAAACCTTGAACCATGTGGTTCCGGCCTTTGCCAGTGACACCGTGGCCAGGATGTACACCAGGGCGGCAAAGGCGGAGAGCAGGTAGGCCAGCGGTGCCTCGGAGAACTTGGTGAGGATCTGGTAACCGGCGCGGGCAGTGGCCGAGATGGCGAACACCCCATACACCGCGATCAGGAGGCGGCCCGGTCCAGTGTTGCGGGTGTTGCGGACGGGTGTTTTTCCGGTGGCCGCCTGGGCCTGCTGGTCTTTCATTTCTGCTGCTTCTTCCACTTCAGTACCAGATCTGGTTCATTCGGGCGGCCATCACCAGCGCCGTGACGCCGACGGCGGCCAGGACAAAGTTGCTCCACCGCGTGCGCTCCAGGATGGACCAGTAGATGGCGGCGGGCGGCAGGAGCATGGCGGTGGCCATGTAGCCCCAGAACTCCCAGGCCTCCCCGGCGATCGGTTCACCGGCGATCACGCGGACGATCGACCCCACCAGATAGACCACCAGGGCCACTTCGACGGCCACGACGGACAGGATGGTGATGTCGTTGGGTGCCTTCTTCAGGATGCCCGCGCCCAGGCACACCACGGTGGACACCAGGCCGACGACCAGGATGATCCAAAAGTATGCGTCCACGCCTATGCCTCCGCCGCGGAGGTTGCTGCCGCCCCGTCACCAGGTCCAGTCCCGGCGCCAGGCCCGGTGCCGGGGGCGAAGACGAGGACCGGTTTGGCGTAGCTGCCCGCGTCGGCAAGAAGGGCCACCAGGCTGCCGTCCGGAGCGAAGGCCGCGGCAGGGCGCTCCGCCGTGGCGGCACCGGGCGTACCGGCTGCAGCACCGGCCGCGATCCGCCGGCCGAAGGAGATCTCGGCGGTTTCTTCGGCGGTGAGTTCGCGGTTGGGCATCAGCGCCCTGGCGGCGAGGGACATGTCCAGGACATTGAGCTCATCGGCGAGCTGTTCGAGGGTGCGCGCCTGGTCCAGTGAGTAGGGGCCCACCTGGGTCCGGCGGAGCGCTGTCAGGTGGCCGCCGACGCCGAGGGCGTCGCCCAGGTCCCGGGCGAGGGCGCGGATATAGGTTCCGGAGGAGCATTCCACCGTCACATCCAGGTCCACCACACCTGCTGCCGCGTCCCTGCGGATGCCATGCACGTCGAACCGGTGGATGGTCACGGGGCGTGCGGCGAGCTTGACGTCCTCGCCGGACCGCACGCGGGCGTAGGCGCGTTCGCCGTTGACCTTGATTGCGCTGACGCTGCTGGGCACCTGCTGGATGTCCCCCGTGAGGGCCGCAACGCCGTCGTGAATCTGCTGGTCGGTGACGCCGTCCGCGCTGGTGGTGGCCGTGACCTCGCCCTCCGCGTCGTCGGTCACCGTGGACTGGCCCAGGCGGATGGTGGCGGTATAGGTCTTCGAGGTGCCCACAATGTAGGTCAGCAGGCGGGTGGCTTTGTTGATGCCAAGCACCAGAACACCGGTGGCCATGGGGTCAAGGGTTCCTGCGTGCCCCACTTTCCGGGTCCCTGCGAGGCGCCGCATCCGGCCAACCACATCATGGCTGGTCCATCCCTGCGGCTTGTCCACTATCACCAGTCCAGAAAGCACGCCTCCCAGTATATGGGCGCGGGTTGGGGCGCATGTGCAGGGTACCGGCAGGGAGCGTACGACGGCGGCGGCCCAGCACGGCGGCCGCGTCACCGGTCGGGGCGGAGGCAGGGCAGGGGACGGCTAGGATGGCTGGCATGCCTGAGCTTGCCGCCCATATCCGCGACGTGCCCGTCAACCAGATCCGTGAGATTACCGAGGCCGCCTGGCGCACTCCCGGCGCCGTGGTGCTCAGCATCGGGGAGCCGGGCTTCCCCCTCCCCCGCCACGTCCTGGACGCCGGCATCGCCTGCCTGGACCGCGATGAAACCAACTACACGCCCAATGCCGGGATCCCGGCCCTGCGCGAAGCGTTCGCCGCCAGGTTCCGGGAGGAACAGGGCGTGGACGTCGGTGCGGGGCGGGTGTACGTGGTGTCGGGCGCCCAGCAGGGCCTGCACTTCGCCATGAGCCTGCTGCTCTCCCCCGGCGACGAGATCCTGATCCCGAACCCGGGCTACCCCACCTTCGCCATGACCAGCCGGCTGCTGAACGCCGTTCCCGTCGGCTATCCCCTGCACCCGGACCACGGCTTCCAGCCCCGGGTCGCCGACGTGGAAGCCCTCATCACCAGCCGCACCCGGGTCCTGGTGCTCAATTCCCCGTCCAACCCGCTGGGCGCCGTGCTCAGTGAGGACCTGGTCCGTGAGCTGGTGGAGCTGGCCCGCAGGCACGACATCTGGGTCATCTCGGACGAGTGCTACGAGGCATTCACCTACGATGTCCCGCACGTCAGCCCGGCAAGGTTCGACGGCGGCACGGCGGAGGATGCGCGGGTATTCACCTCGTTGACGCTGTCCAAGACCTACGGCCTGACGGGGCTGCGGATCGGCGCGCTCGTCTGCCCGCCGGGGCTTGAACAGAAGATGGACAACGTCATGGAATCGATCGTCTCCTGCGTGGCGTCCGCCCCGCAGTACGCGGCGCTCGCAGCCCTCACCGGGCCGCAGGATTACGTGCGCCACGCGCACCAGCACTACCGGGACAACCGGGATGCGGCGTCCGCGGTCCTGGCGGCGAAGGGCATCCGCTACCTGCCGGCACAGGGTGCGTTCTACCTGTGGGCGGACATGTCCCACGTAACCGGCGGCGATGTGCGGTCCTGGGTCCGGCGGTTCCTGGCCGACTCCGGGGTAGCGCTGGCTCCCGGGACTGCCTTTGGGTCCATCGGCGAGGGGTGGGTCCGGATCGCGCTGTGCGGCCGGAAGCAGGATCTGTTGGAAGGACTGTCCCGGCTTCCTGCCGCCGGCCGGTAAAACCCGGCCCAGGCAGTATCAGCTGCGGGCGCCGCCCAGTGATTTGTCCAGCCAGGACCGCAGCGCCTCCGCCGGCGCGGCGCCTGCCTGGCGGGCGGCGACCTTGCCGTCCACGAGCACCATCAGGGTGGGGATGGCCTGCACGTCGAACCTCCGCGACAGGCCGGGCGACTTGTCCACGTCCACTTTCACCAGCTTGATCTTCCCCGGCCGTTCCCGGGCCAGCTTGTCCAGGACGGGGCTGACCATGCGGCAGGGTCCGCACCACGCCGCCCAAAAATCCACCAGCACGGGAACTGAGGACTGCTCCGCCACGGCAGCGAAGTCACCATCACCCGCGGACACGATCCACGGCAGGTCTGCCTTGCAGTTGCCGCAGCGGGGGTGGCCGGCAGCCTGTGCGGGCACCCTGTTGGTCTTCCCGCAGCTGGGGCAGCTGAGGAGTGTGGGTTCCATGGCTAGTATTCCTTCCTGCTGTCAAAGGCGCGCCACGTCTGGAAGGGGACCTCCGACGTCGGGATGTCACCCCTGGTCACCGGCATCAGCTCCGGCGCGGCACCGTTGAAGTAGTCGTAGAAAAGTGCGTCGTCAAAGCCGGCGGCGGCTGCCCCGTGCCGGTCGGCGGCGAAGTAGACGTGGCCGATCCTGGCCCAGAGGGCGGACGCCAGGCACATGGGGCACGGCTCGCAGCTTGCGTAGAGAACTGAGCCGGTGAGGTCGAAATTCACCGTGGCCGCCGCCGCGGCCCGGATGGCCACCACCTCGGCGTGGGCGGTGGGGTCGTTGTCGCGGGTCACCCGGTTGACCCCTGCGTGGACGCGCCCGTCGGGGGTTACCACCACCGCTCCGAAGGGACCGCCGCCCTCGCCGACGTTCCGCGTGGCGAGGTCCACGGCCTGCCCAAGGTATTGGCTCAACTCAGGGTCAGTAGAGGGGCTGTTGCCGTGGTCCGCGGAGGTCATAGCACGATCCTAGCCACGGGCGCCCCGCAGGGGGATGGAAAGGGGGCCAAAAAGGGGAGCTGCCCCCAACCGCTACCAGCCGGTAGGGGCCTACGCTTGCGCCCGGGGGATCCATTTTGCCTCCGCGGAGGCTCCATATCCAGCCCGCAAGGGCCCGCACCCCGGAGTACCCAATGAACAAAAGACTCGCACTCTTAGCCTGTATGGCGGCCTCGGCCGCTGCCATCGCGTCCGCAGGCCCCGCCGCCGCTTCCGCCAAAACGCCGGATTACGATGTGCTTGCAGGAGGCTTCGTCTCGCCGCTGCATGTCACTGCCGGACCCGGGAAATCGGTCCTGGTGTCCCAGGATTTCGCCGGGAAGCTCACCCGGATCGACCGTGACGGGTCCACGGAAGACCTTTCCACGGACACACCCCAAGGTTGGGAGGTGGCCGGGGCCGACACCCGCGGCAGCACGACGTACTTCCTTGAAAGCGTGGGCGACGGCCAGGGTGACCCCGCAGGGCTGCACGGGTACCTGAAGTCCATCGATGCCCGGGGTGATGTTGAGACCATCGCCGATTTTGCCGATTACGAGCGGAGCCATAACCCCGACGGTGACCAGCACTACGGATTCGGCGACGACGTCAGCGCCCAGTGCCTCGCGGCGTGGCCGGAGTTCCCGCCTCCCAGCTACAAGGGCATCGTGGATTCCCATCCGTATGCGCTCGCGGTCCGCGACAACACTGCCTACGTTGCGGATGCAGGCATGAACGCCGTGCTCAAGGTGAACCTGAAAACCGGTGATATCGACACCGTCGCCGTGCTGCCGCCGCGCCCGGCCGTGGTTCCGGCGGGTCTGCGGATTCCCACGGACATGATGGGAAACACGGTGGAGGTGCCCGCGTGCGTGGTGGGCCATGAGTATGCCTTCGAACCGGTTCCCACGGATGTGGGGATCGGACCTGACGGGATGCTGTATGTGACGTCCCTGCCGGGCGGCCCGGAAGGACCTGAACTCGGGGCCCGCGGTGCCATCTTCAGGATCAATCCGTGGAACGGCGACACCGACCTCTGGGCAGAGGACATCCTCAGCCCCACAGGCCTGGCCGTTGCAGGCAACGGTGATGTCTATGTGGCATCGCTGTTCGGCGGCGAGATCCTGAAGTTCACCTGTGACGGGGACCGCTCCCAATTCCTGGCGGTGAACATGCCGGCAGATGTCGACATCAGCGGCCATACGCTCTACGCCACCATCGACGCCCTGGGTGACCCGTCGCAGCCGCCTGCGGGCAAGGTCATCAAGGCCGACCTCCGGTAGCGGCAGCCTCCCGCGCCGGCAGGGCACGGCGGGGATTAAATGCATCAGGGCCCGGGATGCGTTCCCGGGCCCTGGTGTGCGTCTTTACTTGTGGCCGTCCTCGTCAAGGTCCTCGTCGTCGGTGAGGTCCAGGTCCTCTTCGTCGAAGTCGTCCTCGTCGATTTCCACGTCACCGGACGCATCGGTCTTGTACGGGTCGGCGTCGCCTGCGTGCCGGGCGTTGGCGGCAAGGGCGGCAACCTCGGCGTCACGCTTGCGGGCCTCCCGCAGCAGTTCCTCCAGGTTGGAGGCGTTGACCGGAATCTGGTCGGCCACGAACTCAAGGGTGGGGGTCAGGCGTACGGTGATGTTCCGGCCCACCTCCTGGCGGAGCACACCCTTGGCCTTCTCAAGCCCCTTGGCGGCATCAGCCTGGACGGCCTGGTCACCAAAGACGGTGTAGTAAACAGTGGCGTGCTGCAGATCATTGGTCACGCGGGCATCAGTAACAGTAATGCCCTCCAGCCGAGGATCCTTGACCTTCCGGCCCAGAGCCTCAGCAACAACAACCTTAATCCGCTGCGCCAACTTGGCAGCACGTGCCGGATCAGCCATGAACAACTCCTATAAGAAGAAAAATTTGGGACGTACGACGGCGGCGAAGGCTGCCAGGGCACGTTTCAGTTATCTGCCACGCACTTGAGGCGGTTGCCACGCGCTGAGGCGAGTGGACGACGGACCTCCGTTGGATTTTTCCGGCGGCCTGGGAGTGGCATCGGGCCTGCCGGAGCTGGGCGGCAAAGGATCGCAAGATCCTTTGCCGCCCAGCGAAGGGGCGGGGCCGCCGGAAAAATCCAACGGCCCCGCACCTGGCACTGCTGACTGCCCGAAGGCGGACCAGCTTAGACGCGCGGCTTCTCGCGCATCTCGAAGGTCTCGATGATGTCGCCTTCGGTGACGTCGTTGTACGACCCCAGACCGATACCACATTCGAAGTCCGTGCGGACCTCGGTGGCGTCGTCCTTGAAGCGCTTGAGCGACTCAACGGTGAGGTTGTCACCGATGATCTTGCCGTCGCGGCTGACGCGTGCCTTGGCGTTGCGGCGGATGATGCCCGAGCGGACGATCGAGCCGGCGATGTTTCCGAACTTGGAGGAGCGGAAGACTTCGCGGACCTCGGCGGTGCCGAGCTGGACTTCTTCGTATTCCGGCTTGAGCATGCCCTTGAGCGCCATCTCGATGTCATCGATTGCTGCGTAGATGACGGAGTAGAAGCGCATGTCCACGCCTTCGCGGTCTGCCAGTTCGGCAACCCGCTCGGCGGGCTTGACGTTGAAGCCGATGATGACGGCGGAGTCGACCGTTGCCAGGTTGACGTCGTTCTGGGTGATGGCACCCACACCGCGGTGGATGACGCGCAGCTGCACGCCTTCGCCGACGTCGATCTTGAGCAGCGCGTCTTCGAGGGCTTCCACGGCACCGGACACGTCACCCTTGAGGATGAGGTTGAGGGTGTCGATCTTGCCTTCGGCGACGGCCTGGTCGAAGTCTTCCAGGCTGATGCGCTTGCGGCGCTTGGCCAGGGCGGCGTTGCGGTCGGCTGCTTCACGCTTCTCGGCGATCTGGCGGGCGGTGCGCTCGTCAGCGGTCACGAAGAAGGTGTCGCCGGCGCGCGGCACGTTGGACAGACCCAGCACCTGGACGGGGCGGGACGGGCCGGCCTCGGTCAGGGCGCTGCCGTCGTCGTCGAACATCGCACGGACGCGGCCGTGGGCCGTGCCTGCCACGATGGTGTCGCCGACGCGCAGGGTGCCGGACTGGACCAGGACGGTGGCAACAGCACCGCGGCCCTTGTCCAGGTTGGCTTCGATCGCGATGCCGCGGGCGTCCTTGTTCGGGTTGGCGCGCATGTCCAGGGCAGCGTCCGCGGTGAGCAGGACAGCCTCGAGCAGCTCGTCGATGTTGAGGTTCTGGCGGGCAGAGACCTCCACGAACATGGTGTCGCCACCGTATTCCTCGGGAACCAGGCCGTACTCGGTCAGCTGGCCGCGGACCTTGTCCGGGTTGGCGCCTTCCTTGTCGATCTTGTTCACGGCCACGACGATCGGCACGTTGGCCGCCTGGGCGTGGTTGAGGGCCTCAACGGTCTGGGGCATGACGCCGTCATCGGCTGCGACCACCAGGATGGCGATGTCGGTGACCTTGGCACCACGGGCACGCATGGCGGTGAACGCCTCGTGGCCCGGTGTATCGATGAAGGTGATCTTGCGGTCATTACCCTCATGGTTGTGAGTGACCTGGTAGGCACCGATGTGCTGGGTAATGCCGCCGTGTTCGACGGCCATGACGTCGGACTTGCGGATGGCATCGAGCAGCCGGGTCTTACCGTGGTCGACGTGGCCCATGACGGTGACTACTGGAGGACGTGCCTCAAGGTCGTCGTCGCCTTCGGCTTCGAGCTCAGCGTCGAAGTCGATGTCGAAGCCGGAGAGCAGCTCGCGCTCCTCGTCCTCCGGCGAGACAACCTGGAGCTTGTAGCCCAGTTCCTCGCCAAGCAGGGCGAAGGTCTCTTCGTCCAGCGACTGGGTGGCCGTGGCCATTTCACCGAGGTGGAACAGCACGGTGACCAGTGCGGCGGGGTTTGCCTCGATCTTGTCGGCGAAGTCCGTGATGGACGAGCCACGGCGAAGCCGGATGACGGTGTTGCCGTCGCCGCGGGGTACGCTCACGCCACCCAGCGACGGGGCACTCATCTGCTCAAGTTCCTGGCGCTTTGCGCGCTTGGACTTGCGCTGCTTGCCACGGCCTGCGCCGCCCTTGCCGAATGCACCCTGGGTGCCGCCGCGACCGCGGCCGCCCTTGCCGAAACCGCCGCCGGCGGGAGCACCGCCGCCACCACCGGGACCACCGGTGCCGGGAGCGCCACCGGGGCGTCCGGGACCGCGGCCGCCGCCGGGACGGCCTGCACCCGCGGGTGCGGGACGCTCAGTGCGGTTGGGCATCATGCCGGGCGTGGGACGGGGACCACCGGGACGCGGTGCACCCGGACGGGGTCCGCCTGCACCTGCGGCGGGGCGGGGCCCACCGGCACCGGCTGCGGGACGCGGCCCACCGGGACGCGGTCCGCCTGCACCTGCTGCGGGGCGCGGCCCACCGGGACGGTCGCCGTCGGTGCGGCTGCCGCCGGGACGGGGCATGCCCTGCGAGGTGGCGAACGGGTTGTTGCCGGGGCGGGGGGCGCGCTCACTGTCTCCGCCGCGGCCCCGGGGCATGCCCTGGGAAGTGGCGAAGGGGTTGTTGCCCGGACGGGGTCCGCCGGGACGGGGACCGGAGGCGCCCGGTGTTGTTCCACCCGGACGGGCGGAGGGAGCCGGGGTCTCGGCCTTGGGGGCCGGGCGTGCACCGGGCTTGGCACCCGTGGAAGGAGCACCCGCAGACGGTGCTGCGGGAGCGGCAGGCGCGGCGGGAGCCGGCGCTGCCGGTGCAGCTTCCTTGGCAGCGGGCTCGGCGGGGGCGGCCGGAGCCGGGGCCTCAGCCTTGGGGGCCGGAGCCTTGGGCGCAGCCGGGCCGGGAGCCGGGGCTGAAGGACGGGTACCTGCTGCGGGAGCGGGTGCCTTGGGGGCAGCGGCGGGCGCTGCGGCCGGTGCTGCCGACTTTGCGGCAGCGTCGGGGAAGGCGTTGCGCAGTTTACGCACAACGGGGGCCTCGATGGTTGACGAGGCGGAGCGAACGAATTCGCCCAGTTCCTGCAGTTTTGTCACTGCATCTTTGGAAGTTATACCGAGCTCTTTGGCGAGCTCATGTACGCGGACCTTGGCCACATTTCTCCTGTCTCGGTCCGCACCGAGCCAGGCACGAACCGTCTACTTCTTACTGCGGACCCCAGCCGCTGTTGATGCGAAGGGGCCCATTGCAGAGCGCAACAAAGTTGTCATCGTTACGCACTCATCGCTGGGAACTCATCGGGTTTCCATCAGATTTCTGACCCGCTTTCAGGTTGGACGGTTGGTGTTGCAGCCACCGGGGCGGCGTCAACGTTCGGGCCTGACGTGATCCGGTGTTCGACGGCGGCGGTCCCGGTTGCGCCCTGGAGGGCACGTCCGAATGCTCGCCGCTTGATCGCCAGAGCCAGGCACGATGCGCTGGGGTGCAGCCATGCACCCCGGCCAGCCATCCGGCGTCGTTCATCCACCAGGACAGCGGTTGACCCGCTGCCTTCGGCGACGAGCCGGAGCAACTGCGACCGCGGCCCCTTCTTCCGGCAGCCGATGCAGGTACGTTGGGGCTGATTCCCGGTGGAAAGCATTTCTGCCACGGTCATCGTCCTGACGTTCCTTCTGCTGGCCGCAGGTTTTACCGTTTCCGCAGTCACGGAAACGAGCACGCCCAAGGCACACGGCTACCGGCCGTTAGGCGCGGTCTTATCTATTCTAGCCCCTCAGGGCCGTTCTGCCCGAAACCGGGTGGCTGGTGCGGTGCATCAGCCACCCTGCCCGGACCTCACTTATCGCGGTTGCCCGCGGCGTCGGAGACGATGTCGATGCGCCACCCGGTCAGCTTGGCCGCCAGGCGGGCGTTCTGGCCTTCCTTGCCGATGGCCAGGGACAGCTGGTAGTCGGGGACTACCACCCGGGCGGAGCGCGTGGCTTCGTCCGTGATGGTGACCGAATTCACGCGCGACGGCGAAAGGGCGCTGGCAATGAACGTGGCCGGGTTCTCGCTGAAGTCGACGATGTCGATCTTTTCGTCGTTCAACTCGGTCATGACGGCGCGGACGCGGGAGCCCATTTCACCGATGCAGGCACCCTTGGCGTTGATTCCCGGGGTGTTCGCCTTGACGGCGATCTTGGTGCGGTGCCCGGCCTCGCGGGCCAGCGCCACGATTTCCACGGAGTGGTCGGCGATCTCGGGTACTTCGAGTTCGAAGAGCTTCCGGACCAGGCCCGGGTGCGACCGGGACAGCGTGACGGACGGGCCCTTGGTGCCGCGGTGCACATCGATGACCAGGGCGCGCAGCCGGTTGCCGTGGATGTACTTTTCACCGGGAACCTGCTCGGGCGGCGGCAGGAGAGCCTCGATCGAACCGAGGTTGACCTGGATCATGTGCGGGTTGTTGCCCTGCTGGATGGTGCCGGACACCAGCTCGCCTTCGCGGCCCTTGAATTCGCCCAGGACATTGTCGTCCTCAACGTCGCGGAGGCGCTGCAGGATGATCTGCCGGGCGGTGCTGGCGGCGATGCGGCCGAACCCCTCCGGGGTGTGCTCGAATTCGCCGATGGGAGCGCCGTCGTCGTCAATCTCGACAGCCCAAATGGTCACGTGGCCGCTCTTGCGGTCCAGTTCGGCGCGTGCTTTTTCGAAGGCGCCGGGTGACTTGTGGTAGGCCACCAGGAGCGCCTGCTCGATGGTGGGGATCAGGAGGTCCAGCGGGATTTCACGCTCACGCTCCAAAAGTCTCAGTGCGCTCATGTCAATATCCATCAGGCCTCCTCAGAAGGTCCATTGTGTTCAGGTTCCAGACCGTCCTCCGGGAGGTGGCTGAATTCGATCTCGACTTTTCCGTTACGGATCCTGTCGAAAGGAAGTTTTACTGGGTCACCCTGCCGTGGCTTCATGCCCTTCTTGACGGGCACCTCGGGGATAAGCGTCACTCCCCCGCCGTCCACGGCGTGGATGCGGCCGGTGACGTTTTCGCCCTGGACGACGTTGACCTTGACCATCCGGCCGCGGGCGCGGTGCCAGTGCCGGGGTTCGGTCAGGGGACGCCCGACGCCGGGTGAGGACACCTCGAGGTCGTAGGGCTTACCGTCGTCGTTTGGGTCGTTGTCCAGCACGTCAGAGAGCACCCGGGAGATGTCGGCGATGACGTCAAGGCTGACCCCGCCGGTCTCCTCCTGCGGCAGGTCCACCACAACGTGGACCACCCGGTGGGAGCCGGGGATGATGGCAACATCCTCAAGGTACAGTCGGTTGGCCTGGACTGCGGGTTCCAGGAGGGCCCTGAGCCTGGCAGCTTCAGGATTGTGGGCCGGCGCGGATCCGCTTCCCGTACCGGTATGGTCTGGTGAAGCCGTGGCTTCTGCATTGCTCACGATGCTTACCGCCCTCCCTATAGATGATGTGGTGTTTACTAGCGTAGCTATTTTACCGGTCCAGTGGTGCACCGGGGTGCCCCCTCAGCGTGACACCATTGTCTGTTGTGAAAGCCCGCCGCCAGGACACCGGCCCCCGCATGCGCCCGTTCCGATTTGCCGTCTTTGCCCTTGCTGCCCTGGTTGTCCTGAGCCTCGGTTTCGCCCTGATTCCCGCGGAAAAACCCGCCCCTGCCGAGCCTCCGTTTTCCGAGCGGGCCCGGGCGGCAGCGCTCAGTGCGGCCCTCGATCTGCGGGCCGCCGGAATGGAGCTCGCTTCCGCCGGCGCCGCGGATTCCACCGCTGTGGACCCTGTTGTGACCTTGCTGACCATCCAGGCCAGGGCGTTGATGTCCCCGGGCGCGGCCTCCATGACCGGTTCCGCCACCGGGCCCGCGGCCGGGTCCCCCCAGGCTTCGCCGCAGGCAGGCCCGTCAGCAGCTTCCACCGCCGGTCCTCGAAACGCCGCGGAGCTGGTCCAGGCCCTGGCCACCAGCGGGGCCACCCGGCTCAGGGACGCTGAAACGGCCGACGGCGGGATGGCACGGCTCCTCGCGGGCGTCGGCACCGCGCAGCTCATCGCGGCCGGGCGTCTTGCCGCTGCCACCGGGGTCCCCGCGCCGCAGGGAACCCCAGGACCGGACGCCGAGGCGCCGGGGACACCAGCAGCCGCTTCTCCGTGCCCCTCGCCTTCGGTCCCGGCCACATCGTCCCCGGCCGCTTCAGGCCCGTCCGCCTCAGCCCCGTCCGCGAAGGACAGCGCGGCGCCCGCCACTCCCCCAGGCACGCGCCAGGCCCTGGCCGCTGCCGTTTCCGCCGAGCAGCAGGCCGTCTACGGCTACCAGGCGGCGCTCCCCCGCCTCGCTCCCGCGGAGGCCGGTCCGGCGTCGGAATTCCTGGGCGCGCACAAGGAGCTGGCTTCGGCCGCGGCGGAACGTCTCCGGGCGGCCTGCGGCGGCCCCGTGCCGCAACAGCCCGGATACGTCCTCGATCCGGGCTTCCTGGCTGCCCCGGCGGCCGGGTTGGGCAAACTTGAAGCGGCAACGCTGTCCTCGTATGGCGACGCTGTGGCCGTCTCGCAGGGCCAGGACCGGATATGGGCCCTGGCAGCCCTTCGCTCCGCCGCAAGCCGTGCCTTGCGCTGGGGAGCAGACCCCGGGCCTGTGCCGGGCCTGACCCTGGACATCGGGCAACTGCCTGCCCTTCCCGCCGGGGCCGGCCGTCCCACCGGGACCGGACTGGCGCCGTCGCCCGCTGCATCCTGAACCCCGTGGCGAAGGGGCCGCCTTTCCCACCCTGGATCCGCTCTCGAAGGAAGGCCTTGTGGAGGGTGGCATTGGGCTGGCGGGGGTGGTTTGCTGAAGGGATGAACGCGGACGAACCGGCCGATGCCCCGGGGACCAATGCAGACGGCCCGGATCTGAACCGCCACCTGGAGACGGAACCGCACGGCGACGACACGGCGCACCGGCTGAACTGGCTGCGCGCCGGTGTCCTGGGCGCCAACGACGGCATCGTCTCCGTTGCCGCCATCGTCGTGGGCGTGGCCGGGGCCACCGCCGAGCTGGGCCCCATCCTCACGGCGGGCGTAGCCGGGGTGGTGGGCGGTGCGGTGTCCATGGCGCTGGGCGAATATGTTTCCGTCAGCAGCCAAAGCGACAGCCAGCGGGCCCTGATCGAGAAGGAGCGCCGCGAGCTGGCGGAAGATCCGGAAGCGGAACTGGCCGAGCTGACCGCCATCTACCAGGCCAAGGGCCTCACCCCGGAAACTGCGGCCAAGGTCGCCGGCGAGCTTACGGCCCACGATGTCCTGGCAGCGCACCTGTCCGCCGAGCTCAACATCGACGAAGCGGACATCGTCAGCCCCTGGCACGCGGCTTTCGCCTCAGCCATTGCCTTCACCATTGGCGCCATCCTGCCCATGCTGGCCATCCTGCTGCCACCGCCGGGGATCCGGGTCCCGCTGACGTTCGTATCGGTGCTGGTGGCCCTGGCGCTGACAGGTGCACTCGGTGCCTGGATTGGCGGCAGCTCGAAAACCAGGGCCGCTGTCCGCGTGGTGGTGGGCGGGGCCCTGGCACTCGCGGCAACGTTCGTGATCGGCAACCTGCTCGGGGCCTCCGGTGTTGTCTGATCCCGTGGTGCCCGGCGCCTTGTCACCGGACCGCTTGCCATCTCCCGTTCCCGTTCCCCCGGACCTCGCTTCCCGCTATGCCCGCAGCAGTGCGGGACGGGCCTGGCTGGACAGTCTTCCGGGCCTGCTGGCGGACCGCCTGGAGCAGTGGCACCTGGAGGTTGACCTGGCCCCGGGCTGCTTTCCCTGGAGCGGCCACGGTGGCCTGGTCGTCCCGGTACGGCAGGATGACGGCTCGCCGGCAGCCCTCAAAATCGCTTTTCCCCATGATGAGGCGACGGTGGAGCGGCATGCGCTGGCCCTCTGGGGCGGCCGCGGCGCCGTTCTGCTGATGGCCTCGGACAGTGGATCCTGTGCCATGCTCCTGGAACGCCTCGACGCCGGCCGGTCGCTGGCGGACCTGCCGCTGGAGGAGGCAGCGCAGGTGTGGGGCGGATTGGTGCGCCAGCTGGGACTCGTCCCGGACCACCGCCCGGAATGGCAGGAGTTCACCCACATAGCTGCCCGGGCCGAACAATGGAGCGATGACCTGCCCGCGGACTGGGAACAGCTGGGACGGCCGTTTCCGCGGTGGCTGTTGGAAGCGGCGCTGGAGGTGTGCCAGACCCGCGGCGCGGTGGGACGCCGGTCCGCCCGGGATCTCCTGGTCCACACGGACCTGCATTTCCTGAACATCCTGGCCCGGCCGGGAACAGCGGGGGCAACCCCGGCCGGCTATGCGGCGATCGACCCCCAGCCCATGATCGGCGAGCCGGAGTTCGCGGTTGCGCCGCTGCTCTGGAACCGCCTGGGAGACCTGCCCGCCGCCCGGCCCGGTCCAGCGCTCCTCAGCCGCTGCCACGACTTCAGCACCGCCGCCGGCCTGGACCCTGCCGCGGCGCGGGAATGGGGCATCGCCAGGGAGGTGGAAAACGCGCTGTGGTACGCCGGGAAGGGGCACCGGGGCGACCTGGCGCGGTCGCTTTGGGTAGCCAGCACCCTCGCCGGAAACACTTTGGAGGACCTGCCGCATCCCCATTCGCTGCCGGAACCTGGACAGGGCGGATAGGGTCCGCCCTGCTGCCGGAAGGCGCGCACCGGCGCTGGATGGTCAGGAGTTCCGCACCGCGGCCAGGGCTGACCTTACAGCGTCCACTGCCGTGGCCACATCCTCCCCCGCCGTGTGCCAGTTGCTCACCGAAACCCGGAGGATGTCACGGTCCCGCCAGTGCGAACCGGACATCCACACCTTTCCCTCCTCGATGATGCGGGCGGTGACTGCGCGGGTGGTCTCGTCATCCCCGAATGCCAGGCACACCTGGGTGTAGCCGACGTCATTGAGTACCTCCACCCCGTCCAGGGCCGCCACCCCCTCCGCGATGGCCGTTGCTGCCGCGGCCAGGCCGCCCACCTGCGCGGCCACCCCGTCGCGGCCGAGGCTTTTCAGGGCCGCCCAGACCGGAACTCCCCGTGCGCGCCGGGACAGCTCGGGGACCTTTTCGAAAGGGTCGCCCGGGCCTTCGGCGTCATGCACCAGGTAGCTCGCATGCAGGCCCATCGCAGCCCGCAGTGCCGACGGGTCCCGGACGATGGCGATTCCGCAGTCGTAGGGCACGTTCAGGGTCTTGTGGGCGTCCGTGCCCCACGAATCCGCCTCTTCAAACCCCCGGGTGAGATGCCGCAGTTCCGGCACAGCGGCAGCCCACAGGCCGAAGGCACCATCGACGTGGACCCACGCGCCGTGTTTGCGTGCGACGGCGATGGCCTCGGCAAAGGGGTCAAAGGCACCCGAGTGCAGGTTGCCGGCCTGGAGGCACACCAAAGCGGGTCCGGCGCCATCAGCAAGGGCCACATCGAGCGCTGCAGGGACAAGGCGGCCCTGGCCGTCGGCGTCGACCTCCCTTGGCTTACCAAGGCCCAGGTAGCGCAGGCCAAGGTCCACGGTGTCGTGCCGTTCCCGTCCCACGAAGCAGCGGATCCGGGGTGCACCGGAGAGGCCGTCCCGGTCCAGGTCCCAGCCGGCGTCCGCGAGCAACCGCCACCGGGCAGCGGCCATTCCGGTGAAGTTCGCCATGGTGGCGCCGGTGACGAAGCCGACGTCGGCCCCCTGCGGCAGCCCCAGTAGCTCCAGCACCCACTGACCGGCGGCTTCCTCGATGGCTGCCGTCGCCGGAGTCGCGTAGCGGAGACCGGCGTTCTGGTCCCAGGCACTGACCAGCCAGTCGGAGGCCAGGGCAGCGGGCAGCGTGCCGCCGATGACCCAGCCGAAGAACCGGCCGGAGGGCATGGCCATCAGCCCGGGCTCGGCCTGCGTGGCCAGGAAATCGATCACCTCAGCAGCGGGCATGCCCGCTGCGGGCAGCGGCCCGCCAAACACGCAGGCAAGATCAGAGGCATGCAGGCGGGGTCCTACAGGGCGGTTCCGGAGGCTGGCCAGCCAGGCCTGCGAATGCCCTGCTGCGGCCGCCAACGCCGCGGCATACCCGTCGTCGCCGTGTGCCATACCTGCATGCTACGCCGGGCAGGCCCGCGTCACGAGGACCAGTTTCCGGGACGGGATCAGGCGAAGTTTTCCTGCCAGACGTCGTAACCGAGCTTGACGATCAAGGCCCCGACAACCACCAGGAAGACCACCCGGACAAACTTGCTGCCCTGCTGCACCGCGGTCCGGGCGCCCAGGTAGCCTCCGGCCATGTTGGCTGCTCCGAGCAGCAGGCCGATGCCCCACAGGATGGAGCCGTGCGGCAGGAAGAACAGCAGCGCCCCGGCGTTGGTGGCCATGTTCACGATCTTGGCCTTGGCGCTCGCTTCCAGGAATGCATACCCCATGGCGGACACCAGGGCGATGACCAGGAAAGACCCCGTCCCGGGGCCGATGAGCCCGTCATAGAACCCAATCACCGCACCGATGAGGCAGGCGACCACATAGTGCCGGTGGCCTTCGTGCCGCAGTGCCGTCAGCTCGCCGACGCTGGGCTTGAGGGCGGTGAAAAGCGCGACGGCGACCAGCGCCACCACGATGATGGGCTTGAAGACCCCGGCCAGCAGGGTGGCCGCCAGGCTCGCTCCGCCGAAGCTGCCCGCGAGGGCTATGACGGCCATGGGGACCGCCGTCCGAAGGTCCGGCCCCACTCTCCGGTAGTAGGTGGCGGCGCTGGTGGCGGTCCCGAAGATGGAGCCCATCTTGTTGGTGGCCAGCGCCTGGACGGGCGCAATGCCGGGAACCAGCAGCAGTGCGGGAAGCTGGATAAGGCCTCCGCCGCCCACCACCGCGTCAACCCAGCCGGCTGCGAATCCAGCCACCACGATCAGGATGATGGTGGTGAGCTGGATCGACTCGAAGCCGGAGATCACTGGTTGCGGACGGCGTTGACCACGTAGTCGACGGCCTTGTCCACCTCGATGTTCTCGGCTTCACCGCTGCGGCGGTCCTTGATCTCCACCACGCCGTCCACCAGCCCGCGGCCCACGGCGAGGATGGTGGGAACGCCCACCAGCTCCGCGTCGCCGAACTTCACTCCGGGCGAGACTTTGGGACGGTCGTCGTAGATGACCGACAGGCCTGCTGCTTCGAGATCTGCCGAGAGTTTCTCCGCTGCCTGGAAGATCTCCTCGCCGCGGCCCACGGCCACCACATGCACGTCGGCGGGTGCCACGGTGCGGGGCCAGACCAGCCCACGGTCGTCATGGTTGGCCTCAGCCAGCGCGGCCACGGCACGGGTGACGCCGACGCCGTAGGAACCCATGGTGACCACTACCTGCTTGCCGTTCTGGTCCAGCACCTTGAGGTCCAGGGCTTCGGCGTACTTGCGGCCCAGCTGGAAGATGTGGCCCATTTCGATGCCGCGGGCGGTCTCCAGGGGGCCGGAGCCGTCCGGCGAAGGATCGCCGGCGCGGACTTCGGTGCACTCGATCACGCCGTCCCAGGTAAAGTCGCGGCCCGCGACCAAACCGAAGACGTGCTTGCCGGCCTCGTTGGCACCGGTGATCCAGGCGGTGCCGCTGACCACGCGCGGGTCCACCAGGTAGAGGAGCTTTGTGGCGCTCTCGGCGCCAAGGAGGGCCTGCTCCAGGGAAAGGCCCGGGCCCAGGTAGCCCTTGACGATCAGCGGCTGCTTCTTCAGGTCCTCCTCGCCGGCCTGCTCGAGTCCGATCTCACCCGCCATGGGCAGGAAGGCGCCGATGTTTGCTTCGACGCGCTTGAGGTCCACCGCGCGGTCGCCGGGAACACCGATGACCACCAGCTGACGCTCACCGGTGGGCAGCGTGACGGCGAGGACCACGTTCTTGAGCGTGTCAGCGGCAGTCCAGGCGCCGCCGTCGGCCTCTGCCCGCGGGGCAATCTGGTTGGACGCGGCAACCAGGGTCTCGATGGTGGGCGTGTCCGGGGTGTCCAGGACTTGCGCGGCCGGGGCATTGGTGAAGTCGATCGGCTCGGGGACCACCGTGGTGACAGCCTCCACGTTGGCCGCGTAGCCGCCTGCGGAGCGGACGAAGGTGTCCTCGCCGATCTCGGTGGGGAACAGGAATTCCTCGCTCTTGGATCCGCCCATGGCGCCGGCAGTCGCCGCTACCGGCACAACCTCGAGTCCGAGGCGGTCGAAGATCTTCAGGTAGGCGGCGCGGTGCGCTGCGTAGCTGGCATCCAGTCCGGCGTCGTCGACGTCGAAGGAGTAGGAATCCTTCATGATGAACTCACGGCCGCGGAGGAGCCCTGCCCGGGGACGGGCCTCGTCGCGGTACTTGTTCTGGATCTGGTACAGGCTCAGCGGCAGGTCCTTGTAGGACGAGTACAGGTCCTTGACCAGGAGGGTGAACATTTCCTCGTGCGTTGGGGCCAGCAGGTAGTCGGCGCCCTTGCGGTCCTGCAGCCGGAACAGGCCCTCGCCGTATTCGGTCCAGCGGTTGGTGGCCTCATACGGTTCCCGGGGCAGCAGGGCCGGGAAGTGGACTTCCTGGGCGCCGATGGCCGTCATTTCCTCGCGGATGATTTCCTCGACCTTGCGCAGGACGCTCAGCCCCAGCGGCAGCCAGGTGTAGATGCCGGGGGCGGCGCGGCGGATGTAGCCGGCGCGGACCAGGAGCTTGTGGCTGGCGACTTCGGCGTCGACGGGGTCTTCGCGCAGCGTGCGCAGGAATAGCTGGGACAGTCGTAGGACCACGGGTGGTATCCGTTTCTGGGGAAGTGCTGGGTCAGCAGGGCCGGACAAATTCGTCTGGGTACTAATCTACCGGCACTCAACCGGCGGGACTGACTGGCGGTGGCGGCAGCGCCTGGGACCACCCCCGGGACACAGTAGAGCCACGCCCGGGAATACAAAGCCCCTGGCCCCCCAATAGGGCTGGTCATCGCATCCGGGCGTGGCTCAACGCCGTTATCGCCTGAGTACTGGTGAGGACTGGTGAGACCGCCCACCCCACTTCCAGCGCAGCTAGATCGAACTTATGTGATCGTGCACACGTTTGACAAGTGTTTTTATTTTGGGAATCCGTTTGCCGCCGGTTGCTGATTCCGTTGCCGGTTGTTACTTCACCAGGGCGGCCGCGGAGTCAAGGAGCGCACCCGCCCGCTGGACGGCGTCGGCCTCGCTTGCGCCGCCGGACGCTACCGAGGTGAGCACCACGCCCTGGTGGACCAGTTGCGCCGTGATGGTGGACTGGGTGCGGCCGTCCGGCAGGGCACTGTCGGTGCGGTAGGCGACCGCACCGGGCTGCGTGCCGGCGTCCACCGGCGTGATGGTGACCGAGATGTCCATGCCGGAGGCAGTCATGGTCATTGAGGAGCACTTCGCCAGCTGCTCCGATGGGTCGGCAACCTTGTTGAGGAAACTTTGGTCCAGGCCGGCAACCAGTGACAGGGCGGTGACAGCGCCTGTGGACGCATCATTGCTCATGCCCACGGCCATGGCCGCTCCGTCGACTGAAGGCACGGCGCTTGCCGCAGCCAGCGCCTTGCACTCCTCCGGCTTGACGTCGATGGAAGCGAGCACCGCCTTCGTCTGCTCCAGCGTGGTGTTGATATCGGCACTGGGCAGGACGGAGAGCCTCCGGTCGGCCGCGTCCCGCACCTGGCTCACAATGGCGGCCAGTTCTTCAGCCGTGTATGCCTTCGCCGTCGGGCTTGGCGTTGGAGTTGCCGTGGGGGCGGCGGCCGTGGTGCCGGAGCCCGCGGACGGTGCCGGAGAGGACTCTGCGGCCTGCGGCCCGGGTCCCCCACACGCAGAAACTGCTGCGGCCAAGAGGACTGAAGCCCCGAAAGTTCCCAGCACCGATGTCTTCACTTTTCCCCCAATATTCTGCTTGGAACCGGCGACCGCCGGCTAGAAGAGGACTGTAGCGAAGGTGCCCACCTGGCGGAAGCCGACGCGTTCATACGTGGATCTTGCCCTGGTGTTGAATCCATTGACGTAGAGGCTGGTCACCGGTGCTATCTGCTGGGCCTTTTCCACGACTGCCGACATGTAGCCGGCACTTAACCCTTGGCCGCGGAAGACCGGGTTCATCCAGACCCCCTGGACCTGGGTGACATCGTCCGTCACCGCCCCCAGCTCGGCTTTGAACACCACCTCCCCCGCGTCATTGAGGTGGACCATGGAATGACCCTGCCTGATGAGGCCCTCGACGCGGCGGCTGTAAAACTCCCTGCCGCCAAGGTAGGGCGAGTAGCCCACCTCCTCCTCGAACATGGCGGCGCAGGCCGGAAGGATGCGGTCGAAGTCGGCCAGGTTCCCCAGGGCCAGACCGGGATCGGGCTGCACCAGGGGCGGCCCCTCGATGACCATCAGTGGCTGGTCGGCCCGGACCTCGTGGGCACGGTGGCCGAGCTCCGCCAGTTCGGCATGGAGCGCCAGCACCGCGTCTGCCGGACCGAAGGCAGACGCATACCGGCGCCCTGAGCTGTTGGCGGCCTCGGCCACCAGGGGGGCCAGGGCGGGATCGAGCTGGACCGGAACCAGGTTGGCTCCGGCCCAGCACGCACCTGCAAGGATGCCGTCGTCGAAAACGCCGATGACCCCGGCACCGCCGCTGGTGGGGGCCGCCGTCCCCGTGGCACGAAGGTGCGCCAGGATGAACACGTTGGTCACCGGGTCCTGCCCGGCGAGCGATTTCAGCGCGGGGGTGTCCTGGCCGTCGAGGGTACGGACGGAAAGCCCCGCGGGGTCTGCCGCGTCCTTACGAGACGCTAACCACGGGGCTACCTTTGACAGCATCTTCGCCATCGGCCTCCCCCATCTCTTCCGCGATACGCATAGCCTCTTCGATCAGTGTCTCAACAATTGCGCTCTCGGGAACAGTCTTGATGACCTCGCCCTTCACGAAGATCTGGCCCTTGCCGTTGCCGGAGGCAACACCAAGATCAGCTTCGCGGGCCTCACCGGGGCCGTTGACGACGCATCCCATGACTGCCACGCGCAGCGGGATCTCCATCCCTTCCAGCCCGGCCGTGACCTGTTCTGCCAGAGTGTACACGTCAACCTGGGCACGGCCGCAGGAAGGGCAGGACACGATTTCAAGCTTGCGCGGACGCAGGTTCAGCGACTGGAGGATCTGGTTGCCCACCTTGATCTCCTCCACCGGCGGCGCGGAGAGGGACACGCGGATGGTGTCGCCGATGCCGCGGGAGAGGAGCGCCCCGAAGGCCGTGGCGGACTTGATGGTGCCCTGGAAGGCGGGGCCGGCTTCGGTGACGCCCAGGTGCAGGGGCCAGTCGCCTTTTTCCGCGAGCATCTCGTAGGCGGCCACCATGATCACGGGGTCGTTGTGCTTCACGGAGATCTTGAAGTCGTGGAAGCCGTGTTCTTCGAAGAGCGAGGCTTCCCAGACCGCTGATTCAACCAGCGCTTCCGGGGTGGCCTTGCCGTACTTCTTGAGGATGCCCGGCTCCAGGGAGCCCGCGTTGACCCCGATGCGGATGGAGGTGCCGTGGTCCTTGGCGGCGGCGGCGATCTCCTTGACCTGGTCATCGAACTTGCGGATGTTTCCGGGGTTCACGCGCACTGCCGCGCAGCCTGCCTCGATGGCTGCGAAGACGTACTTGGGCTGGAAGTGGATGTCCGCGATGACCGGGATCTGCGATTTCCGGGCGATGATGGGCAGCGCCTCGGCATCGTCGGCGGACGGGCAGGCCACGCGGACGATGTCGCAGCCGGACGCGGTGAGCTCGGCGATTTGCTGCAGGGTGGCGTTGATATCCGTGGTGGGCGTGGTGGTCATGGACTGCACGCTGATGGGGAAATCAGATCCTACGCCTACCGAGCCGACTTTGATCTGGCGCGTCTTGCGGCGGGGGGCAAGGACGGGCGGTGGTGCTGACGGCATTCCCAGGCTGACCGAGGTCACGTGGACTCCTTGAGTTGAAAGGGTAAAAAAGCGGCTACGCGGCAATCCCGGCCAGCATGCCGGTTACCGGAGACCATTCCGTGATGCGGGTTCCGGCGATCACACCGGCTTCAGCGAAAGGGTCCTGCTTGAGGATCGAGTTGAGGGCGCCTTCATCCGACGCCTTGAAGATCAGCAGGGCACCCGCGCCGTCGCCGTAGGGGCCGCTGGCCACGATGACGCTGTCCTGTGCCAGGCCGCCTGTCCATTCCCGGTGCGCGGGGCGGACCTCATTGCGGGTTTCGGTGGAGTTGGCGGCATAAACGTACTCAACGGCAAAAACTGTCATACCGCTACCCTATCGCCATGGCCGCCCTGGTACTGTCCCAATCCCCAGTACCGGAGGATGTGCCGGGGCCGAGCGGACGTCGCACAGGGGGCTGCGGTCAGTGCAGGAAGAGGACTTTGACCGCGGCAGCGGTACCGGCGGCCCAGAGCATGGAAGTAAGGGTCCCGATGATGAAACGCTCAGCGGCAACCGGCGTCTCCTTCAGCTCGGCAAACCTGCCCAGGCCCTTGATGGCAACGATGTAGGCGATGGCCACGGGCTGGCCTGTGAGGATTGCCAGGCACACCCCCAGCCGCTCCAGCACGCCGATGATGGCCCCGCCGCGCAGGATGCGCTGGCTGGGTGCGGCCGGTCCCGCTGCGGCGGCGTTCGACGCCGGCCGGCCGGGAGGGGCGGTCAGCTCGCTGTCCACTGCCTGGTTGCCTGCGCCGCCGGCCGCGTCATGAGCCGGGCCTGCGCCAGGAACCGGGTCTGCGCCCGCCACCGGCACGGTGCCTCCGCGCGGCCCCGGGGATGCGGGGGAAGGGTCATCGACGGTGACGTCGGCCGACGGGTCCTCTTCCGCCGCCCGGGCTTCCTCCGCGGCCTTGGCGGCATCTGCCTTGTCGTCGATGGTCCGGGCGAGCTTGAACACCAGCGCAGTGACCGGCCAACCGGCAAAGCCCGCCACCACCAAGGCCACTGCCACCCACAGTGCGGTCACGTGTCTCCTTCAATCCGGTCCGCTTCAACGTCAAGCCGGGCCGCCGGCTTTTGCTGGGCAGGCACTTGCTGTTGCACGGTCATAGGCTGCTGCGCAGGGACATCCTCTTCGGCCTGGCCCACCCGGGAGTCGGCAAAACCAAGAAGCATGGACGCGGCGGGCCTGGCTGCCCATTCTTCCTGCCACCCGGAGCGAAGCACGGTACGGCTCACCGACTGCTCCGAAATTCCGAGTTCAAGCGCCACGTGCTTCTGGCTTCCGTGCCGGCCCTGGCCCTGGCCCCGTCCACCCAGGCGGCGCAGGGCGTCCACCACCCGCCACTGGGCTTCCGTGCGGTCCTGGACAAGCCGGCCCAGCAGCCTGAGCACCGCCTCCGCATTGGCACAGGCCTGCACCCCCTCCCCTGCAGCGAACCCCTTGGCCGCTTCCCCTGCCATAATTCCGGGCACCACCGACAACGGCACCTGGGAGCCGCCCTTGGCAAGCTCAACAGCCTTCCGCGCGGCAACAAAGGCCGTTCCAGTTCCTTCCCGGGGGCTGGCATGGGGTGGCAGGACTACGGTCCCAACACCAATCCCGACGTACCAGTGGCCGCCGCGGAGCGCGTGCAGGGCTATCTCCACCACGGCGGAGGCGTCCCCTACCACCCCCTGGACTTCATCCCCTACGGAACGCTCGAAGACCGGCTGTTCCGCCTCGGGCAGCTCAAGGCCGGCAATCTGGTCGAGCAGGGCCGGTACACGGTCCTGGTCACCGGTGCTTCCGCGCTGATCGATGGTCATGACGAACATCTCTCAACCATAGGCGGTTGAGGCTTATCAATCAATCAGATTTGGCTGATTTTTGAAAGTCAACCGATGTGGGGCGACTATCCGAACAGATTGACAGGCTTGACGATGTCCGCGTAGATCAACAACGCGCTCATGCCCATCAACAGCGCTGCGACCACGTACGTGACGGGAAGCAGTTTGGCGATGTCGAAGGCCCCGGGGTCCGGACGGCCGCGGAGCTTTGCCACCCGGCGCCGGACGCCCTCGTACAGGGCGCCCGCAACGTGGCCGCCGTCCAGCGGGAGGAGCGGGACCAGGTTGAACACCGCAAGTGCGAAGTTCAGGCTTACCAGCAAGCCAACCAGGGTTGCCACCCGGGACTGCATCGGCACGGCCTCCATGGCTGCCACCTCGCCCGCAACCCTGCCCACGCCAACCACGCTGATGGGCCCGTTGGGGTCGCGCGGCTCTTCGCTGAACGCAGCCTTGGCCACGCCCACCACGCGGGCCGGCAGGTTGAAGACAACACCGGCCACCTGGCGGATGTTCTCCCCCGCCATGGGCAGGACGGACGACGCCGGCTGGGGCACCAGCGCCGTCTGCGCGCCGATGCCAAGGAATCCGACGTCCTGGTACTGGAGGTTGCCGGCGGCGTCGGTGGCCTGGCGACCGTCGGTTCCCATGACCGGCCGGGCCGACAGGACGGGGGTCACGGTGGTGGATACCGGGTTGCCGTCCCGCTGCACCGTAATGGCAACTTCCTTGCCGGCGGAAGCGCGGATCCACTCCGTCAACTGGTCCCACCTGGTGACGGGCTTGCCGTCGAAGGAGGTGATGGTGTCATTGGGCTTCAGGCCGGCCGCGGCGGCGGGCGTCAGCCGGCAGTCGGCAGAATCGGGGTCGACGGTCTGCCCTGCGGCCACCTGGCACTTGGACACGTCGGAAATGGTGGTGGTGGCCGTCGCAACACCGAAGCCCATCAGCAGCACGGCGGTGAGCAGCACGCCAAGGATCATGTTCATGGCCGGGCCGCCCAGCATCACGATGACCTTCTTCCAGACCGGCAGGCGGTAGAAGACCCGGTTTTCGTCGCCGGGCCCCACTTCCTCGTGGGCCATGGAACGGGCCTCGGTGGCCAGCGTCTGGAACATGCCGGTGCTCGAAGGCCGGACCGAGCCGTCCTCCTTGTTCGGCGGATACATACCGATCATGGAGACGTAGCCGCCCAGCGGCACGGCCTTCACGCCGTACTCGGTTTCGCCCTTCCGGCGCGACCACAGTGTGGGGCCGAACCCGATCATGTACTTGGTGACGCGGACCTTGAAGAGCTTGGCGGGGACCAGGTGGCCCACTTCGTGGAGCGCAATGGACACGGCGATGCCAAGGGCGACGAAGACGACGCCGAGGATGAAAAGTAGGACAGGGGTCATGGAGATGCTGCTGCTTCCTAGAGACTGCTGACTGCTAAACGTTCGTGGGCCCGGGCGCGTGCCCAGCTTTCAGCATCCAGCACGGATTCCACCGTCAGCCCGGAGGAACCTGAGTGTTCGCTGAGCACACTGTCCACGGTGTCGACGATGTCGGTGAACCGGATCCGGCCGGCATGGAACGCCGTGACCGCTTCCTCGTTGGCCGCATTGAAGACAGCAGGGTAGGTGCTCCCCTGCTTCGCGGCATCCTTGGCCAGTCCGACGGCAGGGAAGGCGTCCGTGTCCAGCGGTTCGAAGGTCCAGGTGGCGGCCTGGGTCCAGTCGCACGGGACGGCGGCGTTGGGCACGCGGGCTTACCAGCCGAGCCCCAGGGCAATGGGCAGGCGCATGTCCGGCGGGGAAGCCTGGGCGATGGTGGAGCCGTCCACGAACTGGACCATGGAATGGACCACGGACTGGGGGTGCACGACGACGTCGATCCGGTCCAGGGGAATGTCGAACAGCAGGTGCGCCTCGATGACTTCCAGGCCCTTGTTCACCAGGGTGGCCGAGTTGGTGGTGACCATGACGCCCATGTCCCAGGTGGGATGGGCCAGGGCCTCCCGGGGGGTGACGGAGTGGAGCTCCTCGCGGCTCCTGCCCCGGAACGGTCCCCCTGAAGCTGTGAGGATGAGCTTGTCCACCTCATCGGCATTGCCGGAGCGCAGGCACTGGGCGATGGCGGAGTGCTCCGAATCGACGGGGACGATCTGGCCTTCGCGGGCTGCGGCCTTGACCAGGCTGCCGCCCACGATCAGGGACTCTTTGTTGGCAAGGGCAAGGGTGGCCCCGGACTTGAGGGCCGAGATCGTGGGTGCCAGGCCGATGGATCCGGTGATGCCGTTGAGCACCACGTCCGCCTCAATCGCGGCAATGCGGGCGGACGCGTCCGGGCCGGCCACGATCTCCGGCCGGTACCCCGGGCGGCCGGCTGCAGCGGCGGCGTCGCTGATCAGCGACGCCAGCCGGGCAGGATCCCCGCCGGCAATCCCCACCGCAGCGGCGCCGGTGTGGACCGCCTGCCGGGCCAGGAGCTCCAGGTTGCCGCCCCCGGCACTGAGCGCCACCACCTCGAACAGGTGCGGGGCGCTGTCGACGACGTCAATCGCCTGGGTGCCGATGGAACCGGTGGATCCGAGGAGGACGATTCTGCGTGGCTGCATGGGTTAAGTATCCCGCACCCGTCCGGGCCCCTTTGACGCCCCCGGCCCTGCTGCGCCCCGCCTGATGGTGCACCTTGACCCCCACGTGACCGGGCGTAACGTGGAATCCGTGGACTGGCTGTGGTGGTTTGACGCGCCGGAATACGGGTTCGCCCGGCAGGCGCTGCAACGGGGTGTGGCGGCGCTGTATTTTGTTGCGTTCCTGTCCACGATGAACCAGTTCCCCGCCCTGCTCGGCGAGCGCGGCCTCCTCCCGGTGCCTGCGTTCCTTTCCGCGTTCTCCCGTTTTCGCCGGCCCACACTGTTCCGCTGGCGGTACTCGGACGGGCTGCTGCGCGGAGTCTGCGCCGCAGGGCTGGTGGTGTCGGCGCTGCTGGTGGCCGGAATCCCGCAGCTGGGACCGCCTTGGGTGCCGCTGGTTGCGTTCCTGGCCCTGTGGCTGCTGTACATGTCCATCGTGAACGTGGGCCAGACCTTCTACGGATTCGGCTGGGAAATGCTGCTCCTGGAGGCGGGCTTCACCGTTGGCTTCCTGGGCTCCAACCAGACGGAGCCGCCCCGGACCATCCTGATCCTGATTGTGTGGCTGGTGTTCCGGCTGGAATTCGGCGCGGGGATGATCAAGATCCGCGGCGGCAGGGAGTGGCGCGACCTGACCGCCCTGTACTACCACCACGAAACACAGCCCATGCCAGGGCCGTTAAGCCGGCAGGCCCACCTGCTGCCCAAGCCGCTGCACCGGATCGAGGTGGTGGGCAACCACATCGCCCAGCTGGTGGTGCCGTTCCTGCTGTTCGCACCCCAGCCGGTGGCAAGCGTTGCGGCGGGAGTGGTGGTGGTGACCCAGCTGTGGCTGGTGGCCAGCGGCAACTTCGCCTGGCTGAACTGGATGGCGATTGTGCTGGCGTTCGCGGCGGTCAGCGACCCCGTGGCGCACGCCGTGATCCCCGCCATCCCCGCGGACTGGAATGCCGCCACGGGCGCCCGACCGGAAACCCCGCTGTGGTGGCTGGCCATCACCCTGGCGGCCTCCCTCCTGCTGCTGGCCCTGAGCTACTGGCCGCTGCGGAACCTTTTCTCCCGCCGGCAGCTGATGAATGCCAGCTTCAACCGGTGGCAGCTGGTCAATGCCTACGGTGCATTCGGCACGGTGACCAAACAGCGCATCGAGATCGTGGTGGAGGGCACGCTGGATGAGGACCCCGATGACAGCTCGGACTGGCGCGAGTACGGTTTCAAGGGCAAGCCCGGTGAGGTGCGCCGGATTCCGCGGCAGTGGGCCCCGTACCACCTGCGGCTGGACTGGCTGATGTGGTTCCTGCCGCTGCGGACGGTGCACGAGGAATGGTTCTACGCGTTCCTGGGCAAGCTGCTGGCGGCGGACCGGCAGATGCTGCGGCTGCTGCGAAAGGACCCGTTCGACGGCGCCGCGCCACGCTGGGTGCGCGTGCGCAGCTTCCATTACCGCTTCGCCAGCCGGAAGGAGTTCCGGGAAACAGGGAACCGCTGGGTGCGGACACTGCTGTATGAGCCGATCCCGGCCACGTCCCTGCGGCGGCCGGAGGGACGGCAACGGTAGCTATGCCTCCACGGCGGCGCGGCGGACGATCTCCTGGGCGTGCTTGAGGATGGGGCCGTCGATCATTTTGCCCTGGTACTTGAAGACTCCGGATCCCGCCGACGCGGCAGCGTCCAGCAGGGCAGTGGCTGCGGCCACCTCATCGTCCGAGGGCGCATAGGCCTTGCGGACCACGGCGGCCTGGCTGGGATGGATGCAGGCCTTGGAGCTGAAGCCGGAGGCCACGGCGTCGGCCGCCTCGGCGGCGAGCCCGTCGAGGTCCGGGATGTTGGTGTACACGGCGTCCACTGCTTCCTTGCCGTGGGCCCGCGCTGCCAGGAGCACTGACGAGCGGGCGTGCAGGGCCACTGCCCGGTAGCCGCCGTCGTCCTTCCGGCTGGACGTACCGCCCAGACTGGCCAGCAGGTCCTCGGCACCCCACATCAGGCCCACCACGTTCGGCGCCGCGGCGATGGCCGGGGCGTTGAGGACGCCCACCGCTGTTTCGCACAGGGCGATCACCTGGTATCCCTCCAGCGCCTTGAGCTGTTCGGCAGACTCCGCCTTGGCCAACATCACGGTGCGGTAGGGCGTGTGGGCCAGGCAGTGCAGGTCCTTTTCGAAGTCCTCCGTACCGACGGGGTTGACCCTGACAATGGTGCAGCTGGGCTCAAGCTCGGGCTCCACGCCGGTGGTGCCCAGTTGGGCCAGGATCGCGCCGCGGGCCCGCTGCTTGTCCGCCGGCGCCACCGCGTCTTCGAGGTCCAGGATGACGGCGTCCGCGCGGGCGGCGGCCTTTTGGTAGCGCTCGGGACGATCGGCGGGGCAGAAGAGCAGGGCGGGGCCCATCACAAAGGTCATAAGGCTATTCTCCGACGTTTTGGCTGCTCTGCGCGTTCTGATGCGCTTCCCGGGTCCACATCAGGCAGCTGCGGGTGGCGCGTGCCACCACGGCGCCGTCCTGGTTGCGGCCGGTGTGCTCCATGGTAACGATGCCCTGGCCCGGGCGTGAGGCCGAAAGCCTCCTGCCGGTGATGACCGTCTCCGTGTACAGCGTGTCCCCGTGGTACAGCGGGTGCGGGAAGGAAACGTCGGTCAGGCCCAGCTGGGCGATGATGGTCCCCTGGGTCAGCTGGGTGACGGACTGGCCCACCATGGTGGCCAGGGTGAACATGGAGTTCATCAGCCGTTGCCCAAAGGGCTGGCCGGCGCTCCAGGCGGCGTCCAGGTGCAGCGCCTGGGTGTTCATGGTCAGGGTGCTGAAGAGGACGTTGTCCGTCTCCGTCACCGTCCTGCCCGGACGGTGCGCATACACCAGGCCGTCCTCAAGTTCGTCGAAGTACAGCCCGCGCTGCTCGATGACCCGCCGGCCGCCGTCCACCGCGTGGTTGCCGTCTGTGGGGTTACCGTCTGTTGGGTTGCTGCCGGTCATACGGTGAGTTCCCTGTCTTCCTCGAACAGGTCCGCGCCGGTGGCGGCCACCACATCTTCGACGGAGACGTTGGGGGCCAGTTCGCTCAGGACCAGCCGTGATCCGCTGCCGTCCCGGACCACATCGATGACGGCCAGGTCCGTGATGATCCGGTCCACGCAGCCCTTTCCGGTCAGCGGGAGCGAGCATTCCTGGACGATCTTGGGGTTGCCGTTGCGGTCGACGTGCTCCATCATCACGATCACGCGCTTGGCCCCGAACACCAGGTCCATGGCCCCGCCCATGCCCTTGACCATCTTTCCCGGGACCATCCAGTTGGCCAGGTCCCCGTTGGCGGCAACCTCCATGGCGCCGAGCACGGCCACGTCAACGTGGCCGCCGCGGATCATGCCAAAGGACGTGGCCGAGTCGAAGAACGCCGCTCCCCTGTTCACGGTCACGGTCTCCTTGCCGGCGTTGATCAGGTCGGGATCGATGGCGTCCTCTGTTGGGTAGGGTCCGACGCCGAGGATCCCGTTCTCGGAGTGCAGCACCACTTCCACGCCCGCCGGGATGTAGTTGGGGATCAGGGTGGGCATGCCGATGCCCAGGTTCACGTACTGGCCGTTGCGGAGTTCCTTGGCCACGCGTGCGGCAAGTTCGTTGCGCGTCCAGCCTTTGGTCTCCGCCGCCGATGTGGAATCACCGGGCCCGGCATGCTGCTGGGAACCGGCCCGCCGGTATTCCGGGCGTACGGCTTCGGGCCGGGGCGCTTCGGGGCTGTTGGGATCCATGGTCATGCTCCTGCCTGGTTGAGTGCCACCGTCCGCTTTTCGATCCGCTTCTCCCCGTCCTGCGCCAGGACCACGCGCTGGACGAAAATCCCGGGGGTGTGGATGTGCTCCGGGTCCAGTTCGCCGGGCTCCACGAGTTCCTCCACCTCCGCGATGGTGATGCGCCCTGCCATGGCGCACAGCGGGTTGAAGTTCATGGCGGTGGCGTGGAAGACCAGGTTGCCGTGCCGGTCGCCCTTCCACGCGTGCACCAGCCCGAAGTCAGGGGTAAGTGACTCTTCCAGGACGTAGTCCACTCCCCCGAAGGAGCGCACTTCCTTCGGCGCGGAGGCAACCGCGATCCCGCCGTTGGCGTCGTACTTCTGCGGCAGGCCGCCGTCGGACACCTGCGTGCCAACCCCCGCCTTGGTGTAGAACGCCGGGATCCCGGCCCCGCCGGCCCGCAGTTTTTCAGCCAGCGTGCCCTGCGGGGTGAGCACCACCTCGAGCTCGCCGGCCAGGTACTGGCGGGCGAACTCCTTGTTCTCGCCAACGTAGGAGCTGATGGTGCGGCGGATGCGGCCGTCACGGAGCAGGATGCCGAGCCCCCAGTCGTCCACGCCGCAGTTGTTGCTGACGGTTTCCAGCCCCGAGGTGCCGGCCCGGTGGAGGGCGTCGATCAGGGCCACCGGAATTCCGCAGAGCCCGAATCCGCCCACTGCCAGCGACGCGCCGTCGGGAATGTCCGCAACGGCTTGGTCTGCACTGGCAACAACCTTGTCAATCATCATTGATCCTTTCGGGACGGCTAGAGTCCCAGTTCGCGGGCGATCAGCATCAGCTGGACCTCCGTGGTGCCCTCCCCCACTTCAAGGATCTTGGAGTCGCGGTAGTGGCGTGCCACGGTGAACTCGTTGATGAAGCCATAGCCGCCGAATACCTGGGTGGCATCCCGCGCATTGTCCATGGCCGCCTCGCCTGCGACCATCTTAGCGATGGCCGCCTGGGTCTTGAACGGCTTGCCGGCAAGCATCCGGGCGGCCGCGTCGTAGTAGGCCAGGCGCGCCGTGTGCGCCCGCGCTTCCATCCGGGCGATCTTGAAGGAAATGGCCTGGTACTTGCCGATTTCGTGGCCGAACGCCCGGCGCTCGCGGGCGTATTTGACGGACAGGTCAACGCAGCCCTGCGCGGCACCGGTAGCCAGTGCGGCGATGGCGATCCGGCCCTCGTCCAGGATGGACAGGAAGTTGGCGTAGCCGCGCCCCTCGGTCCCCAGCAGGTTTTCCTCCGGCACCCGGACGTCCTTCAGGGTGAGGGGGTGGGTGTCCGAGGCGTTCCAGCCGACCTTGTTGTAGGGCTTTTCCGCCTTGAAGCCGGGCGTGTCGGTGGGTACCAGGATGGTGGAGATGTCCTTCTTGATGCTGCCGTCGGAGCGTTCCTGCTGCCCGGTAACAGCCGTGACGGTGACAAGCCGGGTGATGTCGGTTCCGGAGTTGGTGATGAACTCCTTGTTGCCGTTGATGACCCACTGGCCGTCCTCGCGCCGGGCATGGGTCTTGGTGCCCCCGGCGTCGGAGCCGGCCTCGGGTTCGGTGAGTCCGAATCCGGCGAGCGCCTGGCCCGAAGCCAGCATGGGCAGCCATTCCTGCCTCTGCGCGTCCGTGCCGAACCGGTACACCGGCATGGCCCCCAGGGAGACGCCCGCTTCGAGCGTGATGGCGACGGACTGGTCCACCCGGCCCAGCTGCTCCAGCGCGAGCGCCAGGGCAAAGTAGTCCCCACCCATGCCGCCGTACTCCTCAGGGAACGGCAGCCCGAACAGGCCCATCTCCGCCATCTGCTTCACCACTTCATAGGGGAAGCTGTGCTCTTCGTCGTGCTTGGCGGAGACCGGGGCCACCACGTTGTCCGCGAAGTCGCGAACGGTGTCGCTGAGGTCCTGGTATTCCTCGGTAAGTTCAAAACCGGTCATGGTCAGGCTCCTTCGCCTTGCTGTGTGTCTGTGTCTGTATCTGTGTCGGTGTCCGTGGAAGCACCTTCCGCACCGGTGGGATGCGGGTGGATGGTGGCCAGGATCTGATCCGCCTTCACAAGGTCACCGGTGCGGGCGGTCAGGTGGACCGTTCCTGCCAGGGGGGCCACCAGGTGGTGCTCCATCTTCATGGCCTCCACCGATACCAGGACCTCCCCGGCCTGGACCGGGTCTCCGTCGCTGACCGGGACGGCCACAACCGTTCCCGGCATCGGCGAGCGCACCTCGGGGTCGGCTGCACCTTCCTGGCGCTGTACGGCTGCCAGTACCCGTTCCAGCCGCGCTTCACGGGTCAGGAGTTCCAGCCGGCAGGACCAGCCGCCGTTGCCGAGGAAGAGCTGGAGCGGCTGCCCGGGCGATACGGCCACCTGGTACTCCCGTGCCGCCCCGCCAAGGGTAAGTACTGCGCCGCCGCCCTCCGCCAGGCGCAGCGCCGCGGCCTGCCGGGCGCCGCCATCAACAGCAACCACGGCAGTGTCGGTTCCGTTGGGACTTCCGCTGACCTGCACTGTTGCCACACCGCCGTCGGGCGTTCCCAGGCTGATGCGGCGCGGCGCGGGCGCACCCAGGCGCCACCCGCTGCGGGCCTGCCACGGTCCGCCGGCCGGAGCGGGGTGGTCCTGCGCCTCCCGGGAGAGGGCGTACAGGGCGGCGGCCACCAGTTCGGGGGCGCCGACGCGCCGGAATTCCAGCGCCGGCTGCTTCCGTTCGATCAGCCCGGTGTCCAGGCGCCCGGCGCGGACATCGGAATCGTTGACCAGGAGCCGCAGGTACTCGACGTTGGTCTCAATGCCCAGCGCGGTGTAGCCGCCCAGCGCCGCGTCGAGGGATTCCAAGGCCTCACCGCGGTCCCTGCCCCAGGCGATCACCTTCGAGATCATGGGGTCGTAATTCGCGGAGAGCTCCAAGCCCTCCACCAGGGATGAATCCACCCGGACGCGGTTGTCCGTTGCGTGCGGCAGTTCGTCCAGCTGGAGCACCGTCCCGGTTGACGGGAGGAAATTCTTCTCCGGCACCTCGGCGTAGACCCGCGCCTCCACCGCATGGCCGGAAAGGCTGACGTCAGCCTGACGGACGGTCAACGGTTCACCGGCGGCGATCCGTACCTGCCATTCCACCAGGTCGATCCCGGTGACCATCTCCGTGACAGGGTGCTCCACCTGCAGCCGGGTGTTCATCTCCATGAAGAAAAACTCATCCGGTGCATTGTCCGAGACCAGGAACTCCACGGTTCCGGCCCCTGTGTAGTTCACGCTGCGGGCGGCGTTGCAGGCGGCCTCGCCTATCCGTGCACGGACTTCCGGACCGTTGGGGAGGCTTTCCAGCAGGGGCGAGGGGGCTTCCTCAATGACTTTCTGGTGCCGCCGCTGCAGGGAGCATTCGCGTTCGCCGAGGTGGATGACATTGCCGTGCCCGTCCGCCAGCACCTGCACCTCGATATGCCGCGGTGTGGTCACCAGGCGCTCCAGGAACAGGGTGTCGTCGCCGAAAGCGGCTGCGGCCACCCGCCGTGCGGTGGCCAGGGCGGCGGGCAGGTCCGCCCGCTTTTCGACGACGTGCATGCCTTTGCCGCCGCCGCCGGCTGAGGGCTTGATCAGGAGGGGATAGCCGACGGCGGCAGCGGCTTCCACCAGTTCGCTGTCCGTCATGCCGGGCCTGGCAATGCCGGGGACCACCGGCACGCCATACCCTGCCACATGGTTCTTGGCGCGGATCTTGTCGCCCATGACATTCAGTGCTTCCACGCCGGGACCAATGAAGGCAATGCCGGCCTTTTCGAGGGCACGGGCGAAGTCCGCATTTTCGCTCAGGAAGCCGTAGCCGGGGTGGACAGCGTCCGCGCCGGACTGCCGGCACGCCTCCACGATGGCGTCGATGCTGAGGTAGCTTGCGGCTGCCGCGGCGGGGCCAATACGCACGGCAGTGTCAGCCTCGCGCACATGGCGGGCGCCGGCGTCGGCATCGCTGTAGACCGCGACGGAACGGATTCCCAGGAGACGCAGCGTGCGGATGACGCGGCACGCGATTTCACCGCGGTTGGCCACCAGGACGGCGCTGAAGAGGGGGCCTGCGCCGGCTTCCCTGGCCTCGGCGCCGGAAGAGCCGTGCTGCATGGCGGTGTTGGTCTGCATGGTCATTGCTGGCTCACATCCGGAAGAGGCCGAAGGAGGTCTCCGGCAAGGGGGTGCGGGAGACGACGTCAAGCGCCAGTCCCAGGACGGTGCGCGTATCGGCGGGGTCGATGACACCGTCATCCCACAGCCGCGCGGTTGAGTAGTAGGGGCTGCCCTGGTCCTCGTACTGCCGGCGGATGGGCGCTTTAAAGGCTTCCTCGTCGTCGGCCGCCCATTCCTCCCCCGCCGCTTCGTACTGGTCCCGCTTCACGGTGGCCAGCACGCCGGCCGCCTGGTTGCCGCCCATCACCGAGATCCGGGCAGCGGGCCACATCCACAGGAACCGCGGCGAGTAGGCACGGCCGCACATGGAGTAGTTGCCGGCGCCGAAGGAGCCGCCGATGACCACCGTCAGCTTGGGGACGCGGGCCGTGGCAACGGCGGTCACCATCTTGGCCCCGTTTTTGGCAATGCCGCCCTGCTCGGCGTCCCTGCCCACCATGAAGCCGGAAATGTTCTGCAGGAACAGCAGCGGGATGCCGCGCTGGTCGCACAGCTCAATGAAATGCGCGCCCTTGAGCGATGACTCGCTGAACAGCACGCCGTTATTGGCCACGATGCCTACGGGGTGTCCATCGATCCGGGCGAATCCCGTGACCAAGGTGGTGCCGTAGTCCTTTTTGAACTCGTGGAATTTACTGCCATCCACCAGGCGCGCAATGACCTCATGGACGTCGTAGGGTGCGTTGACGTCCGTGGGCACGGCGCCGTAGAGGCCTTCCGGGTCCACGGCCGGTTCGACGACGGGTTCCACCTGCCAGGCCGGCGCGGCAGGAGGCGGCAGGGTGGCCACGATGTCCCTGATGATCTGGAGGGCATGTTCGTCGTTTTCGGCCAGGTGGTCCGTCACTCCGGAAACCCGCGAGTGCACCTCGCCGCCGCCCAGTTCCTCCGCGGTGACGATTTCCCCGATGGCTGCCTTGACCAGCGGCGGGCCGCCCAGGAAGATGGTGCCCTGGTTCCGGACAATGACGGTCTCGTCACTCATGGCGGGGACGTAGGCTCCGCCGGCCGTGCAGGAGCCCATGACGGCGGCGAGCTGCGGAATCTTGGCTGCCGAGAGCCGTGCCTGGTTATAGAAGATCCGGCCAAAGTGCTCCTTGTCCGGGAACACCTCGTCCTGCTTGGGCAGGAAGGCGCCGCCCGAGTCGACCAGGTAGATGCAGGGCAGCCGGTTTTCCAGCGCGACCTCCTGGGCGCGGAGGTGCTTCTTCACCGTCATGGGGTAATAGGTTCCGCCCTTGACCGTTGCGTCGTTGGAGATAACCAGGACCTGGCGGCCGTGCACCAGGCCGATTCCGGCGATGACTCCTGCGCCGGGTGCGTCGTCACCGTACATCCCGTTGGCCGCAAGGGGCGCAATTTCCAGGAAGGGGCTGCCGTCATCCAGCAGTTGGTCGATCCGGTCCCGCGGCAGCAGCTTGCCCCGGGCCACATGGCGGTCCCGCGACTTTTGGGGCCCGCCCAGTGCGGCATCCGCCAGCTTCTTCCGCAGCTCCCCGGCAAGCGAGAGCTGCTCGTCCCGGTTGGCGCGGAAGGACTCGCTTGCTGGGTCGAGCCGGGTGGCCAGGGTCTCCATCGACGTTCCGTCCTTGTGTGGGTCCGGGCGGCCGCCAGGCCAACTCGGTTAGTGACTTATAACTGAAATTCAGGTTAGTCTCGATTAACTGTGATGTCCAACACATCGCCGCGTTGCTAGACTCTGGGCTGGCCCAAGGAGGAAAAGTGTCCAGCAATACAGCGCAGCCGGCCCCTGCCGCCCAAGCACCCACAGCCCAGGCACCCACACCCCTCACGCCAACCACCCAGCGCGGCAGGGCGAAGGAGAACCGGCGGCAGGCCTTATTGACCGCCGCTGCCACGCTGTTCGCGGCCAACGGCTTCAACCGGGTTTCGCTGGAGGACCTCGGCGCGGCGGCAGGCGTCAGCGGACCTGCGGTGTACCGCCACTTTTCCGGCAAGCAGGCAGTCCTGGCGGACCTGCTTGTCACGGTGAGCCAGGAACTGCTCGACGGCGGGCGCCAGGTTGTGGAGCGCACTCCCGACCCCCAGGCCGCGCTCCGCCAGCTGGTGGAGTTCCAGGTGGACTTCGCCCTCGGCAAGCCTGACGTGATCCGGGTGCAGGACCGGGACTTCACCAACCTGTCCGAGCAGGACCAGTTGGCCGTACGGACCCTCCAGCGCAGCTACGTAGAGGTATGGGTGGACGTCCTGGCCAAGGTGCATCCCGGTACCGACCACGCTGAGCTGCGGATGCGCGCCCACGCCACATTCGGCCTCATCAACTCCACACCGCACTCCGTCCGCAGCCATGGCAGGCGCATGGCGGCCGGCGTCGCCCGTCCCTTGCTGGAACGGATGGCGCTCGCGGCCCTGACCGTGCCCCCGGCCTGACCCGCCCGGCACCGGGCACCACACGAACGGCCCCGGCCCGCACAACCGGCCCCTGGCAGCACCGCCTTATGCGGCTTGGGGCCCGGTGATGTGCAGGCCAGGAGCCGCTACACCATGGTGAGCACCATCCCGGGCTCGGCCAGGATGGCCCCCACGTCCGCCAGGAACCGGGAGCCTTGCTCCCCGTCCACCAGGCGGTGGTCGAAGGACAGGCTCAGCGTGAGCACCTGGCGCAGCGCCACCTCGCCCCGGTATTCCCATGGCATGGTGCGGACCGCCCCAAGGCCAAGGATCGCGGCCTCCCCCGGATTGAGGATGGGGGTGCCTGCGTCGATGCCGAAGACGCCGATGTTGGTGATGGAGATGGTGCCACCGGAAAGGTCCGCCGGCGTGGTCCTGCCCGCCCGCGCGGTTTCGGCGAGCGCCGTGAGCGCCTGGGCCAGCTGCGGGAGCGGAAGGGCCTCGGCGTCCTTGATGTTCGGAACCGTGAGTCCGCGCGGCGTCGCGGCCGCGATGCCCAGGTTCACGTAATTGAAGGTGACGATCTCCTGGTTTTCTTCGTCCCAGCGGGAGTTCAGCGCCGGGTTGCGGCGCAGGGCGACCAGGAGGGCTTTGGCGGCGAGCGTCAACGGGGTGAGCTTGATACCCGCGAATTCCCTGCTGGTCTTGAGTTTGGCCAGCAGCTCCAGGCTCGGCGTGACATCCACGGTCAGGAATTCGGTGGCATGCGGCGCGGTGAAGGCGCTCTGCACCATCGCGGCAGCGGTGTGCTTGCGTACCCCCTTGATGGGGGTCCGGGTCTCCCGCTCCCCCGGCCTGGCTCCACCTGGGGACGCGGCCCCCTGCGCCTGCATGGCAGGCTCCGCGGCGTGCCCGGAAAACTCCTGCACGTCCTCCCGCGTGATCAGGCCACCGGGACCGGTCCCGGGAACCAGGGCGAGGTCTAGGCCAAGGTCCTTGGCCAGCTTGCGGACCGGGGGCGTGGACCGGGGACGTTCGACGGCCTTGCCCTCCACAGGTGCTGGTTGGACAGCTGCAGGCTCGACCAGGCCGGCCTCCGGGGCCATGGCTCCCCCCGCCTCAACCACCGGGACAAAGTTCCGCGCCCGGCGCGTGGGGCGCCCGGAACCTTCGACGACGGCGCCGTACCCCACGAGGTTCGGTTCCCTTTTCGGGGCGTCCACCGCAGCCTCCCCGGACCCCGCGCCCGCGGCGCCGGACGGCGCCGAAGGTGAGGGCCCGGCGTCGTCCGCCACTTCGAAGGAGACGATCGGTCTGCCCACCTCCACCACGGAACCGGGCTGTTCATGGAGTTCTTTGATGACCCCGGCGAAGGGCGACGGGAGCTCCACCACGGCCTTTGCGGTCTCCACCTCGGCGATGACCTGGTTCAGGCTGACGGTGTCGCCGACGTCCACTTTCCAGCTGAGGATTTCAGACTCCGTGAGTCCCTCCCCCAGGTCCGGGAGCCGGAATTCCTTGATCATGGTGGCGCTCATCCTTCCAGTCCACTCAGGGAATTGGGGCGCCCCAGGGCACGGTCCACGCCGTCCAGGATGCGGTCCAGGCCCGGGAGGTGGTGCATCTCCAACTTGGAATAGGGGTAGGGAATGTCGAACCCCGTCACCCGGACCGGAGCGGCCTCGAGGTGGTAGAAGCACCGCTCGGTGATGCTGGCCGCCACTTCCGCTCCCAGCCCGCCGGACTGGGCAGCCTCGTGCGTGACCACCAGGCGCCCCGTTTTACGCACCGAGGCCACCACCGGTTCGTAGTCCACGGGGGCCAGCGAGCGCAGGTCGATGACTTCGATGGAGATGCCCTCGTCCGCGGCGGCGGAGGCTGCGTCCAGGGCGGTCTTGACCAGTGGCCCGTAGGCCACCAGGGTCACGTCACTGCCGTCGGTCAGCACCCGGGCCTTGTCCATGGGCAGGGCCGAGGCAGGATCTGCGTTTTCGTCCACCTCGCCTTTGTCGTGGTAGCGGCGCTTGGGCTCGAAGTACAGGACGGGATCGTTACAGGCGATGGCCTGCTGAATGACCGTATAGGCGTCCTGCGGGTTGGCAACGGTGACCACCCGCAGCCCCGAGGTATGGGTGAAGTAGGCTTCCGGGGATTCGGAATGGTGCTCCGGTGAGCCGATGCCGCCGCCGAACGGGACCCTGATGGTGATGGGCATCTTGACGGCCCCGCGGGTGCGGTAGTGCAGCTTGGCCACCTGGCTGACGATCTGGTCGAAGGCCGGATAAATGAACCCGTCGAACTGGATTTCCACGACGGGCCGGTAGCCGCGGTAGGCCAGGCCGACGGCGGTTCCCACGATGGCGGACTCCGCCAGCGGGGTGTCCACCACGCGGTGGGTGCCGAAGTCCTTTTGCAGGCCGTCCGTCACGCGGAATACACCGCCCAGGGCGCCGATGTCCTCGCCGAGGAGAATCACTTTGGAGTCGTTTTCCAGCGACTTCCGGAGACCGGCGTTGATGGCGCGGGCAAAGGTCAACTGGGTCATCAGCGTGCACCTTCCTCTGAAACGGCACCTGCGGGATCGACGAAGGAGGCCAAATACCGTGCGTAATGGTCCTGCTGGCGTTCCAGCCAGGAGTTGGGGGTGCTGTAGACGTTCTTGAAAATGTCCATGGGGCTGGGGTCCGGCATGGTGGTGCAGCCGCGGCGCATCTGCGCGGCCACGGTGTCGGCTTTGTCCTTGACCTGCTGCTGCAGCTCCGCGGTCAGCAGCCCCTTGCGCTCCAGGAGGCCGGCCAGCCGGCTGATGGGGTCCTTGGCGGCCCAGTCCTCCAGCTCATTGGCGTCCCGGTACCGGGTGGGGTCATCGGCGGTGGTGTGCGGCCCCATGCGGTAGCTGACAGCTTCGATGAAGGTGGGGCCGCCACCTCGCCTTGCGCGGTCAAGGGCCAGCCTGGTGGCGGCCATGACCGCCAGGACATCGTTGCCGTCCACCCGCATGCTGGGGATTCCGAAACCGGTGGCGCGGTCCGCGAGCTGGATGTGGGACTGCAGGCGCACGGGCTCGGAGATGGCCCAGTGGTTGTTGGTGCAGAAGAACACCACCGGGACCTGGAAGCTGGCGGCGAACACCATGGCCTCGTTCACGTCGCCCTCACTGGTGGCACCGTCGCCAAAGTAGGTGACGGCCACGGCATCGGCACCGTCATTCTGGATGCCCATGGCGTAGCCCGTGGCGTGCAGGGTCTGGGCGCCAATGATGATCTGCGGGGTGGCCATGTTGATGCTGTACGGGTCCCAGCCACCGGAGGCGTTTCCCCGCCAGACCCGCAGGAGGTCCGTCAGGTCCACGCCGCGGCAGTACGCCACGCCGTTCTCGCGGTAGCTGGAGAACACAAAGTCGTCCGCCCGCAGTGACCGTCCGGATCCGATCTGGGCCGCCTCCTGGCCGAGGAGCGGGGGCCAGAGGGCCAGCTCACCCTGCCTCTGCAGGGCGGTGGCCTCAACATCAATCCGCCGGATGACGGTCATGTCCTCGAAGAGGGAGCACAACTGGTCATCGGTGATGTCCCTGACCCAGAAATCGAACTCGGGGTGGCTGATCCGTTCACCGGCCGGGGTGATCAGCTGGAGGAATTCCGGCCCGGATTCTCCCGGACTCCCTGCGCTTTGGGGGGTGTTAGCGCCGTCATGGCCCGTTTGGTCTGTAGACACGATTGCCGCAACCTTCGAACGTCGTTGACCCGTGGTTTGCGGGCTTTTGGCCCCCTGCCGCCACCGGCCTTCCGGGCGTCATTGCCCCAGATACTGTGACCCTACTCACAATAGCCAGGGGGTACAACCACCGTCGCTGTTTCTGAGCAAAGTGCCCTGTCCCGCGCCCCGGCACCGTGCTAGCGTTGCGCATTATGCGAGCTTTGGATGGCACTGACACCCGCCTGCTGTCGGCGTTGGCGCAGGATCCGCGCCGTACCGTGGTGGCCCTCGCCCAGAAACTTGGCCTGTCCCGCAATACCGTCCAGGCGCGCATGGCCCAACTGGAAAAGAAGCACGTCTTCCTCTCCTTCGAGCGGCGCCTCAACCCGGTGGCACTGGGGTATCCGCTGATGGCGTTCATCTCCGTCCACGTCCAGCAGCAGAAACTCGGGCGGCTCGCTGAGGAAATCGCCGCCATCCCGGAGGTCCTGGAGGGCTACGGGCTGACGGGGTCGGCAGACCTGCTGCTGCGCGTGGTAGCCAGGGACGCCGAGGATCTCTTCCGCATCAACGGCAAGATCCTGGCGTGCGACGGCGTGGAGCGGGCAGACACAGCACTGGCCATGGGCGAGTTGATCCCCTTCCGGGTGCAGCCCCTGCTGGACCGTGGCTCCGAAGGCAGCTAGCAGCAGCGGAACGTCCGGTGCCGCACTCCAGGCACGACGGCGGCGGGCCGGGTTATAGGCTGGTTCCAGTCATGTGCCGGGCCGGGAAGGTCCGGCGCAGTCCGCCGGGCGCCAGAGCGCCTGTTCCACGAAAGGCCCACCCTTGAGCAGTCCCCAGGATCCGTACCGGCAGGGCCAGGCGGGCTTCACGCCACAGCAGTTTGGCCGGCTGCCGGAGCAGCCCGCGCCGTTCGGCCTTCCCGGCGAGCCACCACGCCAGCGGAGCCGGCGGAAGCTGTGGATCATCCTTGGCAGCATTGGCGGGGTGCTGCTCCTGGTGATCCTCGGCATCGTGATCCTGGTGAACGTGGTGGGAAGCGCCACCAACCAGGCACGGGGCCTTGCGGATGATTTCACCAAAAAGGTAATTGCCGGCGATTCTTCCGGCGCCTACGACGAGTACCTTGACCCGGACCTCAAGAAGCAGCTTTCCAAGGAGGCCTTCATCTCCGGCGTGAAGAGCCTGGAAATGGACAGTTCCTGCCAGCAGGCCTACAACAACCTCAAAGTTGCCACCGATAACGGCGTGAAGTCCGCCGAGGTGGTGGGCCAGATCAGCTGCACCGGAAAGAAGGTTGACCTCGCCTACCGCTTCCAAGGCACCAACAAGCTGCTGATGACCAACATCAAGCTGCGCCCCGCGGCCTAGGAAGGACCAGCCGGACGGAAAAATGGAAAGGGTACTGATCTTTTCACCCATCCGGCCCCGGCAATGATCCGAATCGCTTCCGAGGGCCCCACCCGGGGGCCCATATCCGGCGGGACAATCCACCCGCCCTGAAGGAAGGATTCGGACCATGCGCAACTCACCCAACCGCCTCGTCGCCACCATTTTCGGAGCCGTCTACCTGCTGGTGGGCCTCCTGGGCTTCGCCGTAACGTCAGGCGTCGGTTTCGTCGCCACAGAGGGCGCGAACCTCATCATCTTCGAGGTCAACCCGCTGCACAACGTCATCCACCTGGCCATCGGCGCCGCGCTGCTCTTCGCCGGCCTCCGCGGGACTGACAGCGCACGCACCGTGAACTCCTCCGTCGGCGCCGTCTACCTCCTGGTGGGCATCGTGGGGCTGTTCCTGCTGAATTCGCCGCTGAACATCATCGCCCTGAACGGTGCCGACAACGTCCTCCACCTCGCCAGCGCCGTACTCCTCCTCGGCGTGGGCCTGTCCCTGGACAAGTCCCCGGCCGCTGCCCGCGCCTAGCATGCCAAGGTCCGGCATGGTTTCGCTCCGACCCACGGCACCACCGGCCCATCAGGTCATGGTGCACTCCACTGCGCCCCAGGCGGACTCTTCGGTCCGCCTGGTCACCGGGTTCGCCGGCTTCGGTGCGGGCTCAGTCAACCTGGCCATCTCCTCCAGCCTCCTCGCGGCAGGCTCCCCTGGACCGGCAGGCCTCCTCGCGGGCGTGGTGGCCGGCCTATGGGGCGCCGCGCTGCTGGCCGGAGCCGTGGCCTTCCTGGCCAGGGACCGGCTGGCCGGCAACCGGTGGGCGCGGTACGCCCTGGCAGGCGCGGCCGCGGCCCACCTGGCCGCCATCGCTTTCCCCACCTTCGGGCTCAGCCTGACGCAGCTTTCGGCGCTCCTGCTGACGCTGATGATCATCGCCTCGCTCGGGTGGCTCCAGCGGCACAGCGGACAGCAGGACAGTGCACAGCAGGACAGTGCGCAGGAGGCGGCAGGGGCGGGCATGCGCCCGGGGAGGCTGTTGCTGGCAGCGTTCGCCGGCGCCGTGCTGGTGGCAGGAATTACGACGCCGGGCCTCGCCGCCTCGACGACCGGCCAGTACGCCGTGCCGCATGGTGAACACGGGAACCTGGCACCGGGCGGTCACCACCAGCGCTGACCGCCCGCAGGAAAACACACCGGGTCCGTCCCCAACGAAAGAGCCTCCGTGCCGCAGTCCGCGGCAGGAGGCTCTTCACGTTGTGCCGGAGCAGGTTCGGCGCTGGTTGGTTGTGGTCCCTGTTTAAGGGGCCTCCCTGTTCCGGCGCCTCCTGTTCCGGCGTGTCCCGGTTCGAGGGTGTCCGGTTTAGTGGTCCACAGCCTTTTCGGCACCGATGCCGGTCAGGGAGCGGACCTCCATCTCGGCCTGCTTGGCAGGATCCTCCCGCCGCTTGTCCAGGGTGGTGCCCAGCCAGCCAAGGAAGAAGGCCAGCGGGATGGACACGATGCCTGGGTTGCTAAGCGGGAAGAGGGCGAAGTTGGCACCCGGGATCATCGAGGTCTTCAATCCCGAAACCACCGGGGAGAACACGATGAGCAGGATGGCCGAAGCCAGGCCCCCGTACATGCTCCACACCGCGCCCTGGGTGGTGAACTTCCGCCAGAACAGGGAGTAGATGATGGTGGGCAGGTTCGCCGAAGCGGCGACGGCGAAGGCCAGCGCCACCAGGAAGGCCACGTTCTGGCCGTTGGCGAAGATCCCGCCCAGGATGGCCAGGATGCCGATGACCACCACGGTGCGCCGGGCCACCCGGACTTCAGTGGCGGCGTCGGCCTGGCCCTTGGCGATGACGTTGGCGTAGATGTCATGCGCGAACGATGCTGCGGCCGTGATGGTCAGGCTTACCACCACCGCCAGGATGGTGGCGAACGCCACCGCGGAGATGAAGCCCAGCAGCAGTGGCCCCCCCAGGTGGAAGGCCAGCAGCGGGGCGGCAGCATTGACGCCGCCCGGCGCGGACTTGATGGTGTCCGCTCCCACCAGGGCAGCTGCACCGTAGCCCAGCACCAGGGTGAACAGGTAGAACAGGCCGATCAGCCAGATGGACCAGACCACGGACTTGCGTGCTTCCTTGGCCGTGGGCACGGTGTAGAAGCGCATCAGCACGTGCGGCAGGGCGGCCGTGCCCAGGACCAGGGCCAGGCCCAACGACATGAAGTCCAGCTTGGAGGTTTCCGTCTTGCCGTACTGCAGGCCCGGGTTGAGGACGGCCGGGTTGTTGGCAGTCTCCACGGCGCCGCCCAGCAGGGCCGAGAGGTTGAAGCCGTAGATGGCCAGGACCCAGAGGGTCATCACGGCGGCGCCTGCGATCAGCAGCATGGCCTTGATGATCTGGACCCAGGTGGTGCCCTTCATGCCGCCGATCAGGACGTACATGATCATGAGGGCGCCGACGACGATGATCACCAGGGCCTGTCCGGTCCAGTCACTGATGCCCAGCAGGAGGGAGATCAGGCTTCCCGCGCCGGCCATTTGGGCCAGCAGGTAGAAGAAGCAGACCGCGAGGGTGGAGATGGCGGCGGCGATCCGGACCGGGCGCTGCTTCAGCCGGAAGGACAGCACGTCCGCCATGGTGAACTTGCCGGTGTTGCGCAGCAGTTCAGCCACCAGCAGCAGTGCCACGAGCCAGGCCACCAGGAAGCCGATGGAGTACATGAATCCGTCGTAGCCGTTGATGGCGATGGCGCCGGTAATTCCCAGGAAGGACGCGGCGGACAGGTAGTCACCGGCGATGGCGGTGCCGTTCTGCGAGCCCGTGAACGACCGTCCGGCGGCGTAGTAGTCGGCGGCGGTCTTGTTGTTGCGGCTGGCGCGGAACACGATCACCATGGTCACGGCCACGAACAGGCCGAAGATGCCCATGTTCAGAAGGGTGGTGTCCTTGAGGGCGGCGACATCCACCGCGGCGGGAATTGCGATCATTTGTTGGCTCCGCCCACTCGGTTTCCGTGCTTATCGAATTCGTGCCCCTCAATCTCGTGCCTGATCTCCGTGGCGATGGGGTCCAGCCGCTTGTTGGAGTAGTGCACGTACCAGCCGGTGATGGCGAAGGTCGAGACGAACTGGAGCAGGCCCAGGATCAGGCCGACGTTGATGTTGCCCCAGACCTTGGTGGACATGAATTCCACCGCGTAGTCGGCGAGCAGGACATAGGCGAAATACCACAGCAGGAAGACCACTGCCATGGGGAAGACAAAGCTGCGGTGACGCTTGCGCAATTCCTGGAACTGCCCGGTCGACTGGACTTGTTCAAAGTCCACGGACGCCGCTGCGTCCGGAGTATGGGCATCATTACCCATCGTTCCTCCTCATTGAGTTGCCGGAACACACCGGGCGGAGGGCCCCGAACTGCTGGACAGGGAGCCTGGTAAGCAGCACCACGCAGGGGCACCGCAGATGTGACACCAATCACTTTGCCGCCCGCGCGCCGCCGTGTTCCAGCACTTCACCGCCCACTGTCGCTCAACGGTTGCGATGCTGCGGCAAGCGGCACCCGCCGCTACGCTGGGCACCATGCCGGACTCCCCCCTCCTCACCGCCGCTGCCGTCGCGGTGATCGCCATGGCCATTGCCGTCGTCGTCGGCGTGGGCCTGAAGGTGCTCCGCTCCTTCCGTGAGCTGGGCACTGACGCAGAACGCGCCACGTACCACACGCTCCACGCGGCCTCCCAGGCCGGGCAGCACCTGCGCCGCGGACTGAACCCGGCCGGCGCCGCGAAAGCCAGCCGCCAGCTGCGGGCCCTGCTGGCCTGCGATGCCCTGGCCATCACGGATGCCAACGGTGTCCTGGCCTGGGACGGCGGTGCCGAGGACATCAGGCCACGCCTGATGGAACTCGCAGCGGATGTCCTGGCATCCGGCCGGACAGCAGTTCTCTCCGCCGGTGCGGACGGAACCGGCAGCCACCTTGCCGGAGTCATCGCCCCGGTGCGGGCGGGCACCCGGGTGGTGGGCGCGGTGGCAGCCTTCGCCCCTTCCGCGGGGGCCGGCCTCGTCAGGGCAACGGGGGAAGTGGCCGACTGGGTCGCGGTCCAGGTGGAACTTGCCGAACTGGACGCCTCCCGCACGCTGCTGATGGAAGCGGAAGTCCGGGCGCTGCGCGCCCAGATCAGCCCGCATTTCATCTACAACTCGCTCAACGCCATCGCATCCTTCATCAACACAGATCCGGAGCGGGCCAGGGAGCTGGTGGTGGAGTTCGCGGACTTCACCCGCTACTCGTTCCGCCGGCACGGAGACTTCACCACCCTTGCCGAGGAACTCCGCTGCATTGACCGCTACCTGCTCCTGGAGCGCGCCCGGTTCGGCGAGCGCGTCCAGGTCAGCCTGCGGATCGCCCCGGAGGTGCTGGGCACCGTCATCCCCTTCCTCAGCCTGCAGCCGCTGGTGGAGAATGCCGTCCGGCACGGGCTCGAGGCCAAGGCGGGTCCCGGGCACATCAGCATCACGGCGGAGGACGCCGGGGCCTTCGCTGAGGTCACCATCGAGGACGACGGCGTGGGGATGGATCCGGAGCATCTCAGGTCCGTGCTGGCGGGCCATACCGACGGGGACCATGTGGGGCTGCGGAATGTGGATGCACGCCTCCGCCAGGTGTACGGCAACGATCACGGCCTGGTGGTGGAAACGGCGCCCGGCGAGGGAACGCTGATCACCATGCGGGTGCCGAAGTCCCAGCCGGGGCACGATGCGTGAGGAGCGCCGTGCCGCTGGAAGTACCCTAGGAGAATGATTAACGTCCTCGTCGTTGATGATGAGCTGCCCGCCGTTGAGGAGCTGGCCTTCCTGCTGGGCAGGGACGAGCGCATCGGGAAGGTGCTGCGTGCCACGTCCGGCGCTGAAGCCCTTACGGCCCTGTCCGCCGGCGGCATCGACGCCGTATTCCTGGACATCCATATGCCTGCGGTGTCAGGCCTGGACATCGCCGGTGCCATCGCCCGCAGCAGCAATCCGCCGGCCGTTGTTTTTGTCACCGCCGATGAGGACCACGCCCTGGCTGCGTTCGAACTCGCCGCCGTGGATTACCTGCTCAAGCCGGTGCGCGCCGAGCGCCTGGCACGTTCCGTTGGGCGGATCAGCGAACTGCGCGACGGCGGGGCGGCACCGGAGATGATCACGGTGGACCAGGGCGGGACCACCAGGATGATCCGCCGGGACGACGTCACCTACGTCCAGGCGCAGGGGGACTACGCGCGGCTGCACACCGCCGACGCCAGCTACCTCATCCGGGTGCCGCTGGCAGATCTTGAACAGCAGTGGGCGGACGCCGGCTTCATCCGTACCCACCGCTCCTATCTGGTGGCGCTGAAGCATGTGTCCTCGATGAAGCTGGCGGCTGACGGGCCGCGTGTCACGGTGGCCGGGGCCGGCCTGCCCATCAGCCGCCGGCACCTGCCCATCGTGCGGGAGAAGCTGGAGGCAACCAGGATCAGGCCGCACGCATGACCCGGGTGCGGGTTACGGCCCCGCGCGCGTCTGCGCGCACGGCGGTGCGCGGCACGCCCCGCGCGCTTGAGTCGCGGGAAGCGGCGCAGGACTCCGAGGTGGGACAGGTGTTTGTCCGGTCGCTGATCAGGTCCCAGCTGCGGCTGGCCCTGGTGGTGGCGGGCGGCTTCCTGCTGATCCTGGCCGCGTTCCCGCTGACCCTGGTGGTGGTCCCCGGCCTGGCCGATACCCGGGTCGCCGGCATCCCGTTCGGCTGGCTGCTGCTGGGCGCGGGAATCTATCCGGTGATCGGCTTGAGCGCATGGTTGTACGTCAGGACGGCGGCACGCAATGAGGCACGGTACCGGGACCTGGCAGGTGAACAGTGATGCGCAGGTGAATGCCGGCGTCGCCATCACAGCGGTCGCGGTGGTGTCCCTCGCCACGGCCATCATCGGGTTCTATGGGCTGCGGATCTCACGCACCACCGGCGACTTCTACGTTGCATCCCGGACCGTGCGGCCCTGGTGGAACGCATCGGCGATCGGCGGGGAGTACCTGTCCGCGGCCAGTTTCCTGGGTGTGGCAGGCCTCATCCTGCTGTCCGGGACGGATGCACTCTGGTTCCCGGTGGGCTACACCGACGGCTACCTGATGCTGCTGCTCTTCGTTGCCGCCCCGCTGCGCCGGTCCGGCGCCTACACGATTCCGGACTTCACCGAGTCGAGGCTCGCTTCCCGGACGGTCCGGCGCGTCACCAGCCTGGTGGTGGTGATGGTGGGGTGGCTGTACATCGTGCCGCAGCTGCACGGGGCAGCGCTGACCATCCACATCGCCACGGGACTGCCATCCTGGGTGGGTTCCGTTGCAGTCGTGGTGGTGGTGTGCCTCACGGTGGTGGCAGGCGGGATGCGGTCCATCACGTTTGTCCAGGCCTTCCAGTACTGGCTAAAGCTGACGGCCCTGGCCGTGCCCATCCTGTTCATCGTCTTCGTACTGGTAAGCAAGGGGGCGGAGCCCCAGTCCCTGCCAGCGGTCAACCCCACGGGCGTGGCACCGGCCGGGCTGTACCAGAACGTGTCGCTGTTGGTGGCGCTGCTGTTCGGCACCTTGGGACTGCCGCACGTGCTGGTGCGTTTCTACACCAACCCGGACGGGCACTCGGCCCGGCGGACCACGCTGATCGTCCTGGGCCTGCTCTCCGTGTTCTACCTCTTCCCCACGGCGTACGGGCTGGTGGCCCGGATGTTTGCCCCCGATCTGGCCCGCTCCGGGCAGCCGGACGCCATGGTCCTGCGGCTGCCCGGCGAACTCGTGGGCGGGGTGCCCGGCGATCTGCTCTCCGCGCTGGTGGTGGCCGGGGCGTTCGCGGCGTTCCTGTCCACCACCTCCGGCCTGGTGGTCTCCCTGGCGGGCGTGATCAGCCAGGATGTCCTGGGCGGAAGCGTCCGCGGGTTCCGGCTCGCCGCCGTCGTCTCTGCCCTGGTTCCTCTCGGCTTTGCGTTCATGACCGGTTCCCTGGCACTTGCCGGCAGCGTGGGCCTGGTTTTCGCGTTCACCGCGTCCACGGTCTGCCCCGTCCTGCTGCTGGGCATCTGGTGGCGCGGCCTGACCGACGCCGGGGCCATCGCGGGCATGGTGACCGGCGGGGTGCTGTGCGGTGGGGCGATGATTGCGGGCGCAGTATCGGGTTCGGGCCTGACGCCGCCCTGGCTCGCGCAGCCGGCGGCCTGGAGCGTGCCTGCCGCGTTCGCCGTGATGGTCATCGTGTCACGGGCCACTTCCCACCGGATCCCGGGCACCATGCCGCGGATCATGACCCGCCTGCACACCCCGGAACGGCCGCTGGCAACCGAACGGTGATCGGGAGGACAATAACGCCATGTCCATCGAGGACGGCGGCACCTCCCACCAGCACGGCGGGGTCCCTGCCTCCGTGCGGGCCCAGCTGCTCGCCACGGAGCACTGGGGCCTGCTGGCATCACGCAGCACGGCCCAGGGCGAGGTGCTGACCCGCATCAGCATGTTCCTGACGTTCACCTCGGCCAGCATTGTGAGCGTGGCGCTGGTGGGCCAGGCAACGGGCTTTTCGGATGCCTTCGTCCTGCTGGCAGTGGTTGTCCTGTTCATCGATGCCGCGATCGGGCTGCTGACCCAGCTCCGGGTGATGAACGTGGCCCACGAGGACCTGATGTACGTCACGGCCATGAACAGGCTGCGGGCCGCGTATGTGGACCTTGACCCGGGTCTGGAGCCGTACCTGATGGCCGCGCACCACGACGATGAGGCCGGTTCGGTGCAGACCTACTATTTCTTCGGCAACCGCGGTTCGTTCAGCCATGTGGCGGGCAGCAGCATGATCTTCATGACGACGGCGAACGGGGCCTTGATTGCCATTGTTGCCGGGCTGCTGGTAACCCTCGCCGGGGCAGGGACAGCGGGCGGGCTGATCGTGGGGGCCCTCTGTGGCGTGGCGTTCCTGGCGGTGTCCGCCGTCCGCGGGTACCGGGGCTACCGGGATGTGTGGCGCCGCTTTAAGCCGCTTTCCCCCACCCCGCCGGCCGGGGACTGAAAGTCCCGGGGACCAAGACGCGTCAGTCGATGGCCGCCATCAGCTCGACAACGCGGTCCAGGAAGGCGTCCACCTGTGATTCCTCGTAGCCGTCGCGGCCCACTGCGGGACGGAAAACGGCGCGGCGCACGCTGTCCACGCTCAACGGTTTGTCCTGTTCGAGGTAGGCGACGAGCTCGCGGCACAGCCGGTCGACGTCGTCCGTGTTGTAGCTGCGGGACTTCTTCTTGGTGGGACGCCGGAAGCGGTCTCCGTCAGGCCGGTGCAGGCGGCCCCGGAGGATGCCGGAGAGGCTCCCGATCTCGCGCAGCCAGGCTTCCTCCCCGTGGGCCGCGATCAGTTCGTCCCGCTCCCGGCGGGCGAAGGCGTCCTCAAGCCGGTCGAGGGCGGCGTCCACGACCGTGGCAGAGTAGCCGCCTTTGACGGGGTCGAAGGACACGGCCCTGACGTCGGCGCTGTTGACGGGGTCGGTGGCGGCCTGGGGTGTTTCCAGGGAGATCCGTGCCCGCTGCAGGAACTGGTCAACCTGCCTGGCGTTGTACCCGTACTCGCTGCGCTGCACGCGCTCAAAGGACGCAGGGATCTGCCGATGAATGTCCAATGCCACTTCGTTTCCTTCAATGCTCTTCAGCGGTAGTGCTTCCGCACCAGTTTAGGGGGCCGCGATTGGTGCGGCCGCCCGGGACCATGTTTGTGTCGGATGCCCGGGCGCACCGGGCTGGAGGGGTCAGGCGACGGCCACCAGGCCGTACAGGATGAACGCCACCGGGGAGGCGAAGACGATGGAGTCCAGCCGGTCCATCACTCCCCCGTGCCCGGGCAGGATGCTGCTCATGTCCTTGACGCCCAGCTCACGCTTGACCATGGACTCGGCGAGGTCGCCGGCGGTGGACGCTGCCACTGTACCGACGGCGAGCACGGCGCCCACCCACCACGGTTTGTCCAGCACGAAGAGGGCCGCCAGGATGCCGATCAGCATGGCGCCTGCTACCGACCCCGCGAAGCCCTCCCAGGACTTCTTGGGGCTGATCTTCGGTGCCATGGGGTGCTTTCCCAACGACGCACCCACCAGGTAGCCGAAGGTGTCGTTGGAGACCACCAGCAGGAGCATGACGGCAATCTCCCACGCCCCGATGGGGGCCATCCCGTCCGGCCAAAGCCCCAGCGGGGTGGTGCCTGCGGCGTGCAGCGGCAGCGCGGCGAAGCTGATGAAGAAGGGAACCCACCCCAGGGTGAAGACACCGGCGAAGATGCTGTTGGCCGAGCCGGCGGCACTTTCGATCGAGCGCCACAGCAGTACGGCCACGGCACTGAGCAGCAGCGCAAACAGCTGGCTCTCGATGCCGCCAAAGTAGGCGGCGAAAGGCATGGCCAGCGTGCCGGTCATGACAGGCACGATCGGCATCCTGGTGCCGTTGGCTTCCAGCGCCCGGTAGATCTCCCACACGCCAAAGACGGCGAAGGCCGTGACGATGGCTACGAACGCCAGCGGGAGGAACAGCAGCCCGCCGAGTACCGCGATAAGCATGGCCAGGCCCACCACGACGGCGGCGGGCAGGTTCCGCCCGGCCTTTGGCGTCGGGTTGCTCCTGGGCTGCTTCCCCCGTGTGCGCGCCCGTGGTGCGGGGGCCTGATCTGCCTGGCCCATCAGACTTCGAGCAGCTCTGCTTCCTTGCGCTTGAGCAGTTCGTCGATGCCGTCCACGTGGGCCTTGGTAAGGCTGTCCAGTTCCTTTTCGGCGCGGTTGCCTTCGTCTTCGCCCGCCTCGCCGTCCTTCACCAGGCGGTCCAGGGTTTCCTTGGCCTTGCGGCGGATGTTGCGGATGGAGACCTTGGCGTCCTCGCCCTTGGTCTTGACGATCTTCACGTATTCCTTGCGGCGTTCCTTGGTCAGTTCAGGAATAGTGATCCTGATGACGTTGCCGTCGTTGGACGGGTTGGCTCCGACCTCGGAATCGCTCAGGGCGCGTTCGATGTCCCGCATGGCGGTCTTGTCGAACGGGGTGATCAGGATGGTGCGGGCGTCCGGGATGGCGAAGGAGGCCAGCTGCTGCAGCGGCGTGGGCGAGCCGTAGTAGTCCACCAGGACCTTGTTGTAGAGGCCCGGGTTGGCGCGGCCTGTGCGGACGGCGGCGAAGTCTTCCTTGGCTACCTCTACCGCCTTGTCCATCTTTTCTTCGGCTTCGAGCAAGGTTTCTTCGATCACGGTCTCTCCTGACGGTTCTGGTGCAGTCCGGGGCGCCCGATCCATGCACTCACGTGGTTCTTTGTTGCTGGTTCCGTCCCCGCCCGAACGGGCGGGGACGGAACTGTCCTGAAATCATCCTAGCCGCAGCTAGGCGGTGACCAGCGTGCCCAGCTTTTCGCCAAGGATGGCGCGGGTGACGTTGCCTTCACCCTCCATGCCGAAAACCACCATGGAGAGGTCGTTGTCCTTGCACATGGTCATGGCCGTCTGGTCCATGACGCGGATGTCGCGGCGCAGGGCATCGTCGTAGCTGAGGGTCTCCAGCCGCTCCGCGGTGGGGTCCTTCTTGGGGTCCGCGGTGTACACAGCATCCACCCCGCTCTTGGCCATGAGGACCACGTCCGCGTGGACTTCCAGGGCGCGCTGGGCGGCTACGGTGTCGGTGGAGAAGTAGGGCAGGCCTGCGCCGGCGCCAAAAATGACCACGCGGCCCTTTTCCATGTGACGGATGGCGCGGCGCGGAATGTAGGCCTCGGCCACCTGGCCCATGGTGATGGCGCTCTGGACGCGGGTTTCCACGCCCGCCTGCTCCAGGAAATCCTGCAGCGCCAGGCAGTTCATGACGGTTCCCAGCATGCCCATGTAGTCGGCGCGGGAGCGGTCCATGCCGCTCTGGGACAGTTCGGCGCCGCGGAAGAAGTTTCCGCCGCCCACCACAATGGCCACCTCCACTTCGGGGACGGCTGCTGCGATCTGCTTGGCGACGTTGCGGACGGTCTCGGGATCGACACCGAGCTTCCCACCGCCGAAGACCTCGCCGGAGAGCTTCAGGAGGACCCGCCGCCGGCTCTTCTCCGAATGCGTGACAGTGTTGACGGCTTCCATGATGCCTTCCCGTTGGTGACTCTGAAAAAAGGGTATCCTGCCGGATCCGGTGCCCGGAACCGGCAGCGGTCCAAACGGACTGGACTGCCAGCCGTTTGGGCGCATGCAAAAGGGGCGGCCACCGAAGTGGCCACCCCCTTGCAGTTTCGGCTAGGAGCCGACGCGGAAACGCGTGAAAGCGGTTCCCTTGACACCGGCCTCTTCGAGGACCTGTGCCACGGACTTCTTGGCGTCCTTGGCGAATGCCTGGTCAACCAGGACCTCGCCCTTGTAGAAGCCCGTCACGCGGCCTTCCACAATCTTGGTGAGGGCAGCTTCCGGCTTGCCCTCGGCCTTGGCGGTCTCTTCGGCGATGCGGCGCTCGGACTCGACGAGCTCGGCCGGAACGTCCTCACGGGTGAGGTAGTTCGGGGCCATGGCGGCGATGTGCACGGCAACGTCGTGGGCAGCGGCGGTGGCGGCTTCGCCTTCACCGTCGACAGCGAACAGAACGCCGACCTGGGCCGGGAGGTCCTTGGAGGTCTTGTGCAGGTAAGCGTCAACCGTTGCACCCTCAACGCGGGAGATGCGGCGGACAACAACCTTCTCGCCCAGGATGGCGCCTTCTTCGACGACAACCTCGGAGAGCGGCTTGCCGTCAACGTCGGTGGCCAGCAGGGTCTCGAGGTCGGCAGCGCCGGACTCGACGGCCACGGCCAGGACCTTGTCGGCCAGCTGGATGAACTTGTCAGCCTTGGCGACGAAGTCGGTCTCGCAGTTGACCTCGATCATGACGCCGACCCCGTTGCTGACCTTGGCGGCCACGAGGCCTTCAGCGGTGGAGCGGCCTTCGCGCTTGGTAGCGCCCTTGAGGCCCTTGATGCGGATGATCTCGATGGCCTTCTCGGCGTCACCGTTGGCTTCGTCAAGAGCCTTCTTGACGTCCATCATGCCGGCGCCGGTGCGCTCACGCAGGGCCTTGATGTCCGCGGCAGTGTAGTTCGCCATGTGAACCCCTCTGTCTAGAAATGTGTGGTGGTGTACGGACCGACAGGACGGCAGCCCACGGGGGTGGGCCGCCATCCTGTCAGCAGCTCCGGCTGCGGACAGCGCGGAGAATCCGGATTTTGCGTGTGTTACTTGGCGTCTTCGGCGGGAGCCTCGGCAGCTGCCGGAGCTTCCTCGGCGGCCGGAGCTTCAGCGTTCTCAGCCGGAGCGGCAGCAGCTTCTGCCTTGCTGCCTTCGAGGAGCTCGCGCTCCCACTCGGCCAGCGGCTCTTCCGGAGCTTCGGTGGCGCCCGTGCCGCGGTTGTTGCGGGCGATCAGGCCCTCGGCAACAGCGTCGGCAACAACGCGGGTCAGGAGGTTCACGGAGCGGATGGCGTCGTCGTTGCCCGGGATCGGGAAGTCGACTTCGTCCGGGTCGCAGTTGGTGTCCAGGATGGCCACAACCGGGATGTTCAGCTTCTTGGCCTCGTCAACGGCGAGGTGTTCCTTCTTGGTGTCAACAACCCACAGCAGGGACGGAGCCTTGGTCAGGTTGCGGATACCGCCCAGGTTGGACTCCAGCTTGGTGAGCTCACGCTTGAGGAGCAGGAGTTCCTTCTTGGTGTAAGCGGAACCGGCGACGTCGTCGAAGTCGATCTCTTCGAGTTCCTTCATGCGCTGGATACGCTTGGCAACCGTCTGGAAGTTGGTCAGCATACCGCCGAGCCAACGCTGGTTGACGTAGGGCTGGCCCACGCGGGTTGCCTGCTCGGCAATTGCTTCCTGGGCCTGCTTCTTGGTGCCGACGAAGAGCACGGTGCCGCCGTGGGCAACAGTGGCCTTGACGAACTCGTAGGCGCGGTCGATGTAGGACAGCGACTGCTGCAGGTCGATGATGTAGATGCCGTTGCGCTCGGTGAAGATGAAGCGCTTCATCTTCGGGTTCCAACGGCGGGTCTGGTGTCCAAAGTGGACGCCGCTGTCAAGCAGCTGGCGCATGGTTACGACGGGCATTCCGGCGCTCCTTATTTTCCGGCAGGTCATTCATGAGAAAACCCGGAGGCTTCTTACCCTGCCAATAGTTGACGGTTGATCAGCGTGGCCCGGACGGGCCGTGCTCCTGGCATCCCCCGCCCTTCCCATCAGGACGAAAGCCTGACCGCAGGAAGAGCGATCCTCCATGGACGACGCCGGGGCGTTCGCTGCCGGAGGGCTGGATGCGCGTAGTCAGCCGCCGCTCCCCCACACTCCTGAATGAGATGTGCCGACGCGATCCGGACAGGGGGATGCACCGCGGGGGTGGACCACTGGGACGTAACGCGTTGAGGGCGCAGCAAACTGCTCCATCAAGTGTACTACAGGCACCCCCACCCGCCGGACAGGTCGTGCCTGCCCGGGCCGTTGTCCACATAGCCGGAACCGGCCCTGCCGGCGCGCAATGCAGGCGGGCAGGCTGGTCGCATGAAGACATCAGTCCTGCTGGCCGCCTTCCTGCTGCTGCCGGCGTCGATTGCCACCCCGGGCGCCGGCCTTCCGAACAGCGCAGCCCTCTCCTACAGCGCAGCCATTCCGAACAGCGCAGCCCTCTCCTACAGCGCCGCCGGCTTCGGCCCTCCGGCGGCCGCCAGCCAGCAGGGAAGTACGACGACGGCCGCCCGGGCGGGTGCCGCCCCTTCCTGGCAGTGGCCCCTGGCACCGCGGCCGCGGGTGCTGCGCCCTTTCGATCCACCGCCCAAGCCATGGCTGAGCGGACACCGGGGCGTCGACCTTGAATTCACTGCAGGCACGCAGGTCCTGTCACCCGCGGCCGGAACGGTGAGTTTCGCGGGCGTGGTGGTGGACCGTCCCGTCATCACCATCGACCATGGCGGCGGCCTGCGCAGCAGTTTCGAGCCAGTGGAAAGCACGTTGGCCGTGGGCGCCACCGTAGCCCGGGGTGAGGTCATCGGCACCGTGCTGCCGGGGCACTGCCCGGCGGCGCAGTGCCTGCACTGGGGCGTGCGGGAAGGAGAGGACTACGTCAATCCCCTGCAGTTCGTCCTGGACCTCCGCCCGTCCATCCTGCTGCCGCTGTCCGGTGGCCCATAGCCACGGAGAAGGCAGGCATGGCCCCGGAACATCAATTAGTCAGACAACTGCCCGTGTGGGCGTCCCGCCTAGACGATGGCCGAGATACCGGTGATGGCCCGCCCTGTCACCAGGGTGTTGATTTCCGCCGTGCCCTCGTAGGAGTAGATGGCCTCCGCGTCGGCGAAGATTTTGGCCATCCCGTAGTCGGTCACGATGCCGTTGCCGCCCAGGATGCTGCGGCCCAGCGCCACACTCTCCCTCATGCGGTCGGTGGCGAAGGCCTTGGCGAGTGCAGATTGTTCGTCCTTCGCCTCCCCGGCGTCCTCCAGCTGGGAGAGCCGGACCATCATGCCCATGGAGCTGACCGTGTTGCCCAGGATCCGGACCAGCTGGTCCTGGATGAGCTGGAAGGAGGCCAGAGGGCGGCCGAACTGCTGGCGCTCCACGGCATAGCGGCGGGCAACATCGAAGGCGGCCATCTGGAGGCCCACGGCCTGCCAGGCAACTGACAGGCGGGTGACTTTGAGCACCTTGTTGACGTCGCGGAAGCTGTTGGCGTTGGCGAGCTTGAAGTGGTCCGGTACCACGACGTCCGTCAGGACGATGTCGGCGTTCTGGACTGTCCGCAGGGAGATCTTGTTCTCGATCTTTGTTGCGCTGTATCCGGCCAGCGTGGTGTCCACCATGAAGCCCTTGACCTGGTTGTCCGCCACGTCGCGTGCATACACCACCACCCAGTCGGAGAATGTGGCATTGCCGATCCAGCGCTTCGCGCCGTTGAGGATCCAGTTGTCCCCGTCCCTGCGCGCCGTGGTGCGAGTTCCGCCGGCCACGTCGCTGCCGCCCAGCGGCTCGGTCAGGCCGAAGGCCCCGATCTTCTTCAGCGCGTAGATATCGGGAAGCCATTCATCCTGCTGCTCTTGGGATGCCAGCAACTCAATGGAGCCGGTGAACAGCCCGTCGTGCACGCCTAGGAAGGTGGCGATGGAGGCGTCCGCTCGGGTGGCTTCGGCGTGTAGCATGCCGGCGAAGAGGTTGGAATACCCCTGCCGCCGCACCGGGCTGACCAGGTCCAGCCCGGCAAGCTTGGGCACCAGGTCCATGGGGAACTCTCCGCGGTTCCAGCAGTCCACGGCAATTGGCTTGACCTCACGCGCCAGGAAGTCGCGGACTTCGGCCAGCCGGTCTTGCTCCTTGCCGGAGAGAAGCTGCTCGAAGGCGAAGAAGTCGCCGTCGGCGTAGGGAAGCTCTGGGAAATCGGCTGCGGAGGTGGCCATGGTTACCTTCTTTGATGATCAGCGCTGACCATGCCGCGGAGCGGAGCACGGTATGTTACTGGTCAGTAACATACCGCAGGGTGCGGGGTTAACCAAGAAAACCGCGGCCAACGAAAACTCGTCGGCCGCGGTCGAGGTAGGGCTACTCGGACTTGAACCGAGGACCTTAGGATTATGAGTCCCGCGCTCTAACCAGCTGAGCTATAGCCCCCCAAGCCCCGGGAGCAGGTGTTCGGGCGCCGTGCTCCGGCAGGGCAAAAACACTCTAGCAAACCCGGGAAAGGGTTCAGACCACTTTGTCATCGTAGGAGGCGCCGCGGTACAGGTCCTCGAAGGTCTGCAGCGTCCCCTGGATGCTGTGGGGCTCCACCATCTGCCGGCTGGCGCGGCCCATGGCCTGCTGTTCGTCCTTGGGCAGTTCCAGCACCTGCGTGATCTTCTTGGCGAGGTCGTCACTGTCGTTGGGGGTGAAGAGGTACCCGTTCCCGCCGTCGCGAACCAGGTGCGGCAGCGCCATGGCGTCCGCCAGGACCACGGGGGTGGAGGCGGACATCGCTTCCAGTGTCACCAGGGACTGCAGTTCCGCCGTTCCGGGCATGCAGAAAAGGTCGGCACGGATGTAGGCGGTCCGCAGTTCCTCGTCGCTGGCAAGGCCCAGGAACTTGACCCGGCTGGTGAGGCCGAGCCGCCTCACCAGGTCCTCCAGGGCGGAGCGCACTTCGCCGCCGCCCACGATCTCCAGGTGTACGTTCAGCTCCGGCGGCGTTTTGCCGATGGCCTCGATCAGCACGTCCACGTGCTTTTCCTCGGCGAGGCGGCCGGCGAACAGGACGGTGGGGTGGGCGTGCGGCTCGATGTGTTCACCGGGCTGCAGTTCGTAGGCGGCGGAGTCGATGCCGTTGGACAGGGGCAGGACTTTGCGGAGGAACGCGTGCTCGTGCATGGCCCGGGCGGCAAGCGGCGTGGGCGTTGTCACCACGTCCGCCTGGCTCATGACCTTGCCCATGTCCTTCCAGGAGACCCGCCCAATAATGTCCTTGAACCACTGCGGGAACGGCAGGAAGGGGTTGAGGTTCTCGGGCATGAAGTGGTTGGTGGCAATGATGCGGACGCCGCGTTTCACGGCCTCATAGAGCACGTGCTCGCCGATCATGTAGTGGCTCTGGATGTGCACGACGTCGGGCTTGACCCGGTCGAAGAGGAGGCTGATTTCCTTCTTGATTTCCCAGGGGAAGCAGAGGCGGAAGGTCTCATGCGTGAATGCCTTGTGCGAGCGGAGCCGGTGCACGGTTGCTTCCTCGCGGAACTCGGTGAAGCTCTTTCCCTTGCTGTCACGGGACGCCAGGACATGGACGTTGTGGCCCCGGGCAGTCATTCCCTTGGCCAGCCGGTAGCCAAACTGGGCCGCACCGTTGACGTCCGGGGGGTAGGTGTCTGCGGCGATGAGGATGGTCAGGGGGCGCTGGTCGGCGGGCGTGGTCATGGGGAGTACTCCTGATGGTCACGGTGCGGACAGCCTGGAACTGACAGCACGGTTGGCCGCTGGCGCAAGGCGCCGGGCTTCGTGGGATTGCTGGTTACGGACGGGAAGGGACTAGTGGGACGGCCTGCCGGCGGCCTTCCGCGCGTCCTTCTTGCGCTTGGTGACCTCCGGGTGGTGCCGGGAAAGGGCGATAACCCCAACGATAGCAAGGGCGGCAGCCGTTCCCATCGCAATGGCCATGACGGCATGGACGTCGGGGCGCAGTTCGCCCAGGATGATGATGCCGATGGCGATGCCCACCATGGGGTCGACCACCGTGAGTCCGGCGATCACCAGGTCAGGCGGACCGGTGGAGTAGGCACTCTGCACGAACCAGGACCCCAGGCCGCCGGCCGCGACAATGGCCACCACCGAATACCACTGGACATTCAGCAGGAACAGGCCATTCGGATCCAGGAGGTGCTTGCCGATGATCCGGGTGAGGACTGCCACAAAGCCGAACAGAATGCCGGCGCCGAGGATGTAGATGAACGCGTTCATCCGGTGCTTGAACGTCACCGCCAGCGTGCCGAACAGTCCCACCGCCAGGGCCAGCAGCAGGACGATGGTGAGCTCATCCTCCGGGCTGACATGGTGGTTCTCCTGGGTGACGTTGACCGCCAGGAGGACGAAGAGCGCGGATCCGGTGACACACGCGGCAATCGACACCGCCGTGGCGCGGTTGATGGTCAGGTCCTGGTCCCGGGCATTGACCACTGTGGTGATCACCAGGGCAATGGCGCCGATGGGCTGGATGACCGTGAGCGGTGCGGAGACCAGGGCGACGGCATTCATCGCCATGCCGGTGCACAGCAGCAGGAGTCCAAGCATCCACCGGGGATTGCGCAGGAGGCGCAGGAAGCCATTGGAGCTCAGGGCCAGGCCACCGGTATCGGCTTTGACGGCGCTGCCCTGGCGCTGCGCGCCCAACGCAAGGCAGAAGGCGCCAAGCACCGCCAGGCCGACGGCAAACCACACCATCAGCCGTTCCCGCCGTCGTGCTGTTTCAATGCCCGGCCCTTGCGCAGCATGGCCCGGAAATAGTTGTACGCGGCAATCCAGTGACCCACCAGGCCCAGGCCCAGCACCACCCAGGCGGCGGCGAAGAGCTGGCCGGAAAACCCGGTGTCCATCCGCGACAGGACCAGCAGCGGCGTGCCCAAAAGCAGCAGCCCGGTCCGCACCTTCCCCACCACGCTGACCGGGAGGTCCGGGTGGCCGCGGAAGAGGGAGAGAGTCAGTACCAGCAGGACGGCATCGGGCACCACCAGCGCGGCCAGGTACAGCCAATGCACGACGCCGGCAATCACCAGGGTGAAGGCCACCGCCAGTAGGGCAAGGCGGTCGGCGATGGGGTCAAGGACCCTGCCCAGCTTGGAGGCTTGGTCGAAGCGGCGGGCGATGTAGCCGTCAATCCAGTCCGTCCCTGCCATGACAGCCAAGACGATCACGCCTGCCCCGTACTCCTTTTGGGCCAGGACCAGCCAGATGAAGAGCGGAACACCCATGAACCGCACCACGGTGAGCAGATTGGGAATAGTGACCACGCGGTCATGGTCCACCTGGGGACGGCCGGGGCGGGCGCCTGCACCTATGAACTTCACCCGTCCCCCTCTCCTTCCTGCTGCGCCGCGGCGCTGTCATTCGGTTGTGCCTTCACAGGCGGAAACAGCGTCCGCCGGAATGTTGCGTGGCGGAACAGGGGCCTAGTTGGCGCGCAGGAGCCTGCGCAGGAGGACCACCAGGACCGTACCGGCGGCGACAAGGGCCGTCAGCGGCTTCCAGCGCCTGGGCAGGTCAGCGGAGGCGGACAGGGCCGCAAACCGCTGCCCCGCCTCGTCCAGGCCGCGCTGGGCCAGTACCTGGCCTTCGCGCGCCTTGACCTGGGCGGCGGCCAGCACATAGCGTGCCTGGGTCTTGACGTCCAGTTCCGTGCCGAGCTCGTCGCGGACCTCGGTGAGGTGGTGGCGGCGCTGGCTCAGGCGGCGCACCAGCTCGGGTTCGGATGCGTGCGGGAACTCCTGGTCGTGCCGGGCGGCCTTGGCTTCCTTCTCGGCTTTTGCCTTGGCGGCTGCCTCGGCCTTGGCGGCCTTCGCAGCCTTGGCTTCCGGGCTCTCAGGATCCAGGACGGCCGGGTTGAAGGCGGAACCTTCGCGGGCGACCCCGATATCGTGCCTGATGCCACGGATGGTTTCCTCCGGCATCAGCGGCATGGCCTTCTTGAACCGGGCGAGGCCCACCAGGCCCCCGACGAGGGCTATCAGCAGGAAAGCGGCGGAAACCAGGAGGGCTGCCAGCCACGCGGGCATGATGGTGGCCAGCCCCATGATGGCAGCGACGATCAGGCCGACCACCAGCAGCGCCAGGAACAGAAGCGCCACGGCGAAGAAGGCCGCCGCCACCCCCACCTGGACGCCCTTGCGCTTGAGTTCAATCTTGGCGAAGGCGATCTCGTCGTTGAGCTGGCGGGGGGCCAACCGGAAAAGGAGTCTTGCCGTCCCGGGCAGCGCAGTGATACGCAATCCCGGGCTGGTACGCCCGCTGTGACGTCCGCTCATCGGTTCCGCCTTACTGGTTCATGAGTCGATACTGCATCCATTTAGTGCGGAAATGTGCAGCCGCACAGTCCACGCCACCAAAACTACCATTCAGGTTCAGGGCGAACTTGGGGGCTTGCCGGACGGCGCGGCCTACAACGCTGCAAAAACCGCCGTGGCCGGGCCTAGGATTGTTCTCCGTGACCAATCCCCCCAATCCGGGCGACCTGCTGACCCGCCGCCGGAAGCTTCTGTACATCCTCCTTCTGGGTGCCTTGACGGCCCTCGGTCCGTTCACCATCGACCTTTACCTGCCCGCCTTTCCGGCGCTGGAGGCAAGCCTGGGGGTGACCGAGGCGCAGGTCCAGCTCACCCTGGACGGCACCACGGTCGGTTTCGCGTTCGGTCAACTGGTGGTGGGTCCGTTCAGCGACAAGTTCGGCCGCCGGACTCCGCTGATCCTGGCAACTGCCCTGCACATCGCAGCATCCCTGGGCGCGGCCTTGTCCACGGACATCACCACGCTGGGGATCTTCCGCGTCCTGATGGGCGTGGGCGCCGCCGGCGGCGGCGTAGTGGCCATGGCCATGGTGCGGGACCTGTTTTCCGGCTACGCCATGGTGCGGATGTTCTCCCGGATGTCACTGGTCAACGGGCTTGCGCCCATCCTTGCCCCCGTGATCGGTTCACAGCTGCTCCTGGTCATGCCGTGGCCCGGCATCTTCGTGTTCCTGGCTGCCTACGGGACTTTGGTCATCGTGGCCGCCCTGCTCCTGGTCCGCGAGACGCTTCCGCCGGAAAAGCGGGGCCGGAGCGGCATGACCGCCCGGCAACGCTACCGGGCGCTGTTTACCGACCGGATCTTCGTGGGGCTGCTGATGGTGGCGGGCTTCAATTTCGGCGGCCTCTTTACCTACCTGTCGGCCTCGCCGTTCCTCTTCCAGGATGTGTTCGGGTTCTCCGCCCAGCAGTACGGGCTGCTCTTTGGCATCAACTCCCTGGGCATCGTGGTAAGCGTGCAGACCAGTTCCCGGCTTATCAGGATTGTGCCTCCGCAGTGGATCCTGGCGGGCGCCACGGCCTGGATGTTCCTGATGGCGGTGCTGATCGTGGTCTTCGACCGGGCGGGCCTGGGGCTGTGGGGCGTGATGGTCCCGCTGTGGTTCTACATCATGGGCGCCGGCTTCATGTTCCCCTGCGTCCAGGTGCTGGCCCTGGCCGGGCACGCGGCCCAGGCGGGAACGGCAGCCTCCCTGCTGGGCGCGGCCACATTCCTCATGGCCGGGCTCATCTCCCCCGTGGTGGGCTGGCTCGGCATCACCAGCGCCGCTCCCATGGGAGCAGTGCAGGCGGCCTGCATCCTGCTGGCGATCACAGCACTGTGGCTGGTGGTGCGGCCCCGCACGGTACCCTCGATCCACTGAGACCTACCTCCAATGCGAGCCGTTCTTGCGGCCCGCTGGGCCCTGTCCCCGCCCCCTCGAAAGGCAGCCTGTGAGCCGCACACCGCACCGGAATGGACGGGGACTTTTCCTCGGGGCGGTGCTGGGCGCCGTCGTGGGTTATTTCACCGGCCGCGCCCTGGGAAACCCTGCCTGGGGCATCATCCTGGGGACGCTGGCAGGCGCGGCGATCCTGTACCGGGTGAATCCGGGGTCCCGCGGCCGCCGCTGAACGGCCTGCAGCGATTTTGTTGTGGCAGGCCGGTGCGGCATTCCCTGCCGCCAGGGTCCCTCCCGCGATAAAATGATGCCGTGCCCAACTGGCAGAACCAACCGCCACTTCCGGCCACATGGCAACGGTGCGACGCCCGGATCCTGCCACTGTGGTGGGAGCGGCTGTGTGCGCAGGCCGGGCAGCAGTCCGCGGCGCTGTACGCGGCGGGGTTGTTCACGGAAGACCGCCGCCGGCCCATCGCCCAATGGTTCAATCCGGCCTTCAACGCGGCCCTGCTGGTGGCGCCGGAAACCTCGCCGGAATGGCCGGTGCAGCGCTTCGGGATTTTCTACGCTCCCCCCGACTCAGGCTTTGTGAGGATCCACTCCGCGCCGCACGAGTGGAGCCCGCGCGAACCCCGGAAGTCCCCCACGGAGCAGGAAGCCTTCCAGGCGGCCATCGTCGAGGCGGAAAGGTTCCTGCAGGTGGAAATGGATTTCGTCTGAACAGACTCCCACCCCGCGGAAAGAAAAAATCCCCGTTCCTCCATGTGGAGGAACGGGGATTTTTCGTTGCGCTCCTCCTGCTGGACTTGAACCAGCAACCCTTCGATTAACAGTCGAATGCTCTGCCAATTGAGCTAAGGAGGAATGAAGCAGGTATGACATTAGCAAAGGATTCCGGCCGAAGGGAAATCGGCGGTTTTCCGGGCCCGGACGGGCCTGCAAGGAAACAAAAATCCCCGTTCCGGAGGCCGGAACGGGGATGGAAGCTCCTCCTGCTGGACTTGAACCAGCAACCCTTCGATTAACAGTCGAATGCTCTGCCAATTGAGCTAAGGAGGAATGAAGCGGGTATTAGCCTAGCAAACAGTTGGCGCGGAAACGAAATCGGGCGGCCGTGAGCTGGCCCACCTCCAGATCCGCTGAGCAGGCCACCCCTACGACTCCGCGCGCAGGGCCCGGCGTTCCATTTCCAGCATCATCAGCTCGCGGTTGAGCCGCTGGTAGGTCTCCGGGTCCGCCGCCGCGTCAAGGCGCTGCAGCTGGCCCATCTTGTCCGCCTTGACCCGGGTGATCTGGAGTTCGAAAAGGCGGGACAGAATGTCGCGGCAGTACTTCAGCACCGCTTCCTCGGTGTGGGCCGGCAGCGGCACGACGGCGAGCTCGGATACCAGCGGCCGGAGGGGTTCCGGAACCTCGTGCATGACGTGCTCCACCCAGCGCACCGGATCGACGGTCAGGCCGGGACCAGTGGCGCGCATGGCATCGTGGACGGCCTGGAAGGCAGGGATAGCGAACCGGGCAGCGGCAAAACGGTCCCAAACCCCGCCGGCCAGCAGGGAGGGTTGCTGCAGCGCCACTTCCAGCGCCTGCCGCTCCATGGAAGCCACAGGATCGCGCGGGTCCGGGCGGTGGAAGGAGGGGACAACGCCCGACGACGGCGCGGCAGCTACGCCGGGTCCGCCCGGCTGGGCAGGGGCCGGGCTGGAGGGGCCGCCTGGCTGCGGCTGGCCCGGAGCCGGGGGCCGTCCGGTCTCGCCGCGCTTGACGGCTGCGGTGACCAGGCGCAGGACTTCGTTGGGGTCCGGCATGCCCAGCCAGCCGGTCAGGGCCTGGCAGTAGCCCGTCCGGGTGGAGGCGTCGCGGATGGCGGCCACCACGGGCACGGATGCCTTGAGGCCCTGGACGCGGCCTTCAACGGTGTCCAGGTTGAACTGCTTGAGAGTGCTGCGGATGGCGAACTCGAACAGCGGCCGCCGGGACTGGATCAGGGCGTGCACCGCCTCGTCCCCGCGGCTGAGGCGGAGATCGCACGGGTCCGCGCCTGTGGGTTCCACGGCCACGTACGTCTGGGCGGTGAAGCGCTGGTCCTCTTCAAAGGCGCGCAGGGCTGCCTTCTGCCCGGCGGCGTCGCCGTCGAAGGTGAACACCACTTCTCCCCCGGTGCCGTCGTCGGACAAAAGCCGGCGGGCGATCTTGATGTGCTCGGTACCGAAGGCGGTGCCGCAGGTGGCTACCGCCGTCGTAATCCCTGCAAGGTGGCAGGCCATGACATCGGTGTAGCCCTCCACCACCACCAGCTGCCTGTCTTTGGCGATGCTCTTCTTGGCGAGGTCGATGCCGTAGAGGACCTGGGACTTCTTGTAGAGGGTGGTCTCCGGGGTGTTGAGGTACTTGGGGCCCTGGTCGTCCTCATACAGCTTGCGTGCGCCGAAGCCGATGGTGTCACCGGCCATGTCCTTGATGGGCCAGATGAGGCGGCCGCGGAAACGGTCGTAGATGCCCCGGTTTCCTTCGCTGAACATTCCGGTGAGCTTGAGCTCGGCGTCGGTGAAGCCGCGGCCGCGCAAGTGCTTCAGGAGGGCGTCCCACCCCTGGGGAGCGTAGCCGCAGCCAAAATGTTCCGCGGCGGCCCGGTCGAAGCCACGGCCAAAGAGGAAGTTGCGGGCCGTTGCGGCACCGGGCGTGAGCATCTGGGCACGGAAGAATTCGTCCGCAATCTTATGGGCGTCCAGCAGCCGCTGCCGGCGGCCCACTTCCTCGCGGTTGGGGCCGGTTCCACCGTCTTCGTAGCGGAGCTCGTAGCCGATCCTGGACGCGAGCTTCTCCACGGCTTCCTGGAAGGAGCTGTGGTCCTGCTTTTGGACGAAGGCGATGACATCGCCGTCCTCGCCGCAACCGAAGCAGTGGTAACGGCCTACCTGGGGACGGACAGTGAAGGACGGCGAGCGCTCGTCATGGAAGGGGCACAGGCCCTTGAAGGTTCCCAGCCCGGCGCCCTTGAGCGTGACGTAGCCGTCAACCACTTCCTTGATGTCCGTGCGCTGGCGTACTTCGTCAATATCTTCACGTTTAATCAGCCCAGCCACACAGCAATCTTAGTGTCACCGGCCAGGCGTCACTGCCCGGGCACCCGCGTCCCCGGTTCCGGTGTCCTCCCGTCGAGCAGGCTGAGGGCCAGCTTGGGGCAGAGGAAGACTGCCTCCTGTGCGGCTTCCCGGTCTGCGTCGCGCAGCGTAACGTCGGTCCTGTCGCGGCCTGCCTTCCCGCGCGCCACGGGGTACCCCCAATCGTCCCGGTCCAGCACGCCGGGAAGCAGTTCGGCGCACAGGCCGCGGCCGTCGCAGCTGGTCCAGTCGATATGCAGGTGCGTCTTCATGCTGCTGCGCCTCCCGGGCCTGTGCAGTATCCGGAGAGGTGGGCGCGGAAGTCTGCGGCGAAGACCTCCAGGGCACTGCTGACCAGCCCGGTGGTCCCCTCCGGGTGCCTGCACGCGCCCCGCCCGGAGACCAGCCTCCCCAGCCGGTCCAGTTCGGAGGCAAGGCGTGGATTCGTTTCCCCTCCGGCGATCCTGTTGAGGACGGACGCCATGGCCGGAAGTCCGAACATGCAGGGCCCGCACTGCCTGGCGGACTGGTCCGCAAGGTAGCTGACGATCCGGGCCGTCGCCTGGATCCCGCAGGTCCGCAGATCCAGGGCATGGATCACTCCTGCGCCCGGCCGGGCGGTCCGGTCCGGCGGCCCCACGGGTGAAAGCGCATGTGCCGCGGGCCGCACCCACCGGCCGTGGTAGCCGCCCACCAGGACGGCGGACAAGGCGGCAGGGTCCATGCCCGCTTCCTGCAGGACCGCCGAAAGCTGCGCACCGCCGGGCACCTCCAGCACCACATCCCGTACCGGGGCAGGCCCGGAAACGGACACCAGCCGAGTGCCCGGATCCGTCGCGGTGCCCGCCTGGCGGAACCACTGCGCCCCGTAACGGGCGATCAGGGCAACCTGGGCGAGGGTTTCGACGTTGACCACCAGTGTTGACCGGCCGTTAAGGCCGGATTCGCTGAGGCGCCGGCGTTGGTCGGTGGGGACAGCGCTGCCGTTGCCGATCATATTGACGACGGCGCTCGACTCGCCGGAGATGAAGGTTTCGGGTGCCTGCACTACCCGGATCCGGTTGCCCCGGGGGCGTTCGCCGACGGCCTGCTGCACGCGGGGCAGGCCGGCCGCCGGCGCGTAGACATACATGCTTGCGCCGCCCAGGGCCGCGGCCATGGCGGCCAGCCCGTCGATGACCAGGTGGGGCGCGTGGGTAAGGAGGGTGCGGTCCTTGAAGCTGAGCGGTTCGCCCTCGGCGCCGTTGGCGATCACCACCGGCCGGGCCGTAAACAAACCCTTCCGGCCGGACCCGGCAGCGGCAGTGGCTTTGCGCCAGGTTTCGAAAGCGGCTCCGCCCCGGCCGGTCAGTCCAGCCTCGGCGAGCGCCTCCAGCAGTCCGGCTCCCGCAGCGTGCGGGTCCCAGGGCCCGAAGGTGTCGAGGTGCTGTTCCCAGCCTGCGTCAGGGCCTGCTGCCAGGAGCCGCGGTTCCTGCCGCTTGTTGTCCTGTACGGCGTGAAGGGGCGTCGTCGGGTAGGTGTCCTTGGCGTGGCTCACGGGAGGTTTCCTTGCCGGGCGTGGGAGGTTTCGAGGAAGGAGGGGCTCAGCCGCCACAGCAGGGCCGCGGCAACGGCCACCGCGGACGCCGCGGCCAGCAGGAGGAACCAGCCGCTGGAGACGTCAGTGCCGTTGCCCAACGCATGCGCCATCGCCACCGGCCAGACGCCATAGCTGAGCCAGTGCACGGCCTTGAAACTGCGCTGCCCGATCCGGTGCCGCAGCAGGCCCGTCACCACCACGGCCAGGACAAGGTCCAGCGCCACGGTGCCCAGCCCCTGCCAGAACGGCTGGAAGGAGCCCAGGAAGGGCACCACGATGTCCACCGGGTTCAGCTTGGCAAAGGAGTCAAGGAGCAGGGAGCCCACATGCAGTCCGAGGAACACCGCGGCGAGCAGTGCGATGTTCCGGTGCAGGAGGCTGATGGAGAACCGGGGCAGCACCAACAGGGGCCGGCCGGACCGGTTGAGGATGCCCAGCAGCACCGACGCGGTGAAGAGTGCCAGGGACACAAACCCGCTGACCCGGCCGAACGCCCACATCGCCTCATCCATGGCCGCCACCCCCGGGAGTAATGCTTTCCCCGGTGCTCCCACCGGGGTTGCAGGTTTCCGCCGGCCAGCCGCCAGTGGTGGCGACCCTGCCCCGGCTGTCCACCAGCCGGGCAGTAATGCCTTCGGTCCGGAACCAGTCCAGGGCAGCGAAGCCGCGGACAATGGCCGCGGTACTGAAAGCGTTCGCTTCCAGGCAGGTGGGCGCTGCGACACTCACCGAACGCCAGACCGGCTCGGCGGGGAGGCCAAAGCGGGGATCAAGGATGTGGTGGACCTGCGTCCCCTGGTGCTTCCAGCGGCGTTTCTGCGTACTGGACGTGGCCACGGCGAACCCCGGGGCCAGAGAGATGTACTGGGCAGGATCGGCAGGAAGGTCCTGCACCATGATCTGCCAGTGGCCGGGCCTGCCGTCCTCGTGCGGTCCGGGCCCGGCGCTGGCCAGGTCACCGCCCAGGCCCACGAGCACCCCGCAGCCCAGCTCCCGGTAGGCACCTGCGGCGGCAAGATCGGCCGCGACAGCCTTTGCCGACGCCCCCAGGTCCAGGCGGAGGTCGGCTGGCACAGTGAGGGTCCCGGCACCAAGCTTGAGGCGGGACCAGCCGGGTGCCCGGGGTGCCGGTAGAGGGTGCTGCGGTACCGGCTGGGATGACACAGGCTGCGGCGGTACCGGCACGCTGGTGAGCCCCGGACTGCCCTGCGTTCCCGGGCCGTGGCCCAACGCGGCCAGATCGGCGCCGAGAGTGGGGTCAACGTCGCCGCCGGTCATCCGGGCAGCGTCCAGGGCACGTTCAAGGAGCAGCCGGAACATGGGGCTGATGCTGACACCCCGCGCCATCTGGGGCTGGAGCCTCATCAGTTCCGAATCTTCCCGGAAGCGGCTGCAGGCGAGGTCAACCTCCGCCACGGCATTCCGGACAATGTCCCCCGCCGCGCCAAGCAGTGCCGGTTCCGTGACCGTGACCGAGGCCTCAAGCCCCCACACAGTCCAGCGGGTTTGCGCTGTGTCTTGCGGGGATGCTGTGCCTTTCGGGGACGGTGTGCCTTCCGAGGACGCTGGCCCTTGCGGGGGTGCTGTGTCTTCCGGGGGTGTGCACCCAGCCGGTGCTGTGCGCCCTGCGGTCCTGGTAGCCGGGGCACCGGGACCTGCCATAGCGGAACGTGCCACGTCAGGACCCCGAGGACCGGCCGTGGACGGTACCCCCGCTGCCTGGCTGGACCGGCGTGGTGCTGCCGTAATTGCCGTAGCTCTTGGAGCGGCGGGGGCTGCTGTTCTGGCGGGTCCCGTAGTCGTCGTCATCGGAGCGGGCAGGACCGGATTTGGGGGTGCTTCCCTGCGTGCTGGTGTCCGTGGCTGGAGTGGTCCTGGCGATGACAGACGGCGTTGCGGCGTACACGGCAGCTGCCGCGACCCCGGCAGCGGCGAAGCTGCCAACACCGACGGCCGCGGTGATCCCGGTGGCGAGGCGCTTGCCCCTGCTGCGAGTACTCATGACCAGCTCCCGTTCCTAGCGGCCTGTCTTTCCTCCCATGGTGCGCTTCGTTCCTGTGTAGATGCTTTAAGGAAGCTGTTGATCGGGCGGACGTCCGGGCGGGAGCCAACGGCGGGTCACCAGAGCGAGGGCAGGCTCCCCACCAGGCGCTCGTACATGGCCAGGGCCGATCCATCGGTGAGTGACGCCACCTGGTCGATGACCACGCGAAGGCGCGCGCCGTCGTCGTCCGCCGCCCGCCAGTCCGCTGCGAACATCGGCTCCAGGTGCCGGTCACCCGTGGCGCTGAGGGCGGTCACCAGGGCATGGAGCACTTCCCGCTGCCGCTCGTAGATGGGTTGCCGGTGCTCTGTGGTCATCACGAAGGTGGTGGCCAGGCCCTTCATCACCGCGATCTCCATGACGGTTTCGTCGGGAACCATCAGTTCGGCGCTGTAGCGGGTCAGGTTTTCCGGCCCGTACACGGCGCGGGTGGTTTCCAGGGCGCTCTGGCAGAACCGGCCGATCAGCTGGCTGGTCATGTTCTTCAGCGCCGCCATGGATTTGCGGCTGCCGTCGGCCTCGCGCACCCAGACGTCGGTGGCTTCCAGCCGGGCGAGGGCTGCGTCAATGGCGGCGGGGTCGTTATGCGGCAGGTACCACTGCTTGGCGTAGCCCACCACGCGTGCGCGGTGGTCCGGGTTGTCCATCCAGCGCAGCTGGAAGTGGCCGGCGACGATCGCGTCTTCCACGTCGTGCACGGAATAGGAGATGTCGTCCGCCAGGTCCATGACCTGGGCTTCGAGGCAGGTCCGGCGTTCCGGGGCACCTTCGCGGATCCAGTTGAAGATGGGGAGATCGTCCTCGTAGGCGCCGAACTTGCTGGTCCGCTGCCCGTGGATCACCGGTGCTTCCAGCGCTGACCAGGGGTATTTCGACGCCGCGTCAAGGCTGGCGCGGGTGAGGTTCAGTCCGGCGGGCCTGCCGTCGGCCGCGAGGACCTTGGGTTCGAGCCGGGTGAGCAGCCGGAGGGTCTGGGCGTTGCCTTCGAAGCCGCCGATGGCGTGGGCCACCTCGTTCAGGGCCGATTCGCCGTTGTGGCCGAAAGGCGGGTGGCCGAGGTCGTGGCTGAGGCAGGCGGTGTCCACTACATCCGGATCGCAGCCCAGGGCGCGGCCCAGTTCGCGGCCCACCTGTGCTACTTCCAGGCTGTGGGTGAGGCGGGTGCGGACGAAGTCGTCGGTGTCCGGTGCCACCACCTGGGTCTTGGCGCCCAGCCGGCGGAGGGCCGACGAGTGCAGCACCCGGGCGCGGTCCCGCTCAAAGTCGGAGCGGTACGTGCTCTTGGGCGGCTCCTCCACCCAGCGGGCGGAATCGTGCGTGTCGTAGCCCGGCAGTGCCAGGGCTGCGGTGGGGGTGCCCGCGGGCGGGTGTCCGGCCAGGGATGCGTCAGCCACCGGAAACGTCCAGCTCTGCGGCCGCAATGTCCTTGGACTGGTCCTCGTTGAGCGCCCGGGAGTCCAGCCAGTCCTTGGGCAGGGCGGGCCTTTTCGGCGAGCCGGCGCGGCCGCGGGGGCCCTCGGCGTCCACGCCGGGGTAGGGCGAGTCCAGGTCCAGCTCGGCCAGCGTGTCCCGGAGCACCTCAAGGCTCGTCACCAGGGCCAGCCGGGTGCGCAGTTCCCCGCCCACCACGTAGCCCTTGAAGTACCAGGCGATGTGCTTGCGGATCTCCCGCAGGGCCTTGCCCTCGTCACCGAAGGTTTCCACCATCAGTTCAGCGTGGCGGTACACGCCTTCGGCCACCTGGCGGAGGTTGGGGCGGTGCCGGACGTCGCTGCCTTCGAACGCGGCCTGCAGGTCACCGAACAGCCAGGGCCGCCCCTGGCAGCCGCGGCCCACCACCACGCCGTCCACGCCGGTTTCGCGGACCATCCGGACGGCGTCCTCAGCCGACCAGATGTCGCCGTTGCCCAGCACCGGAATGTCCGGCAGGGCTTCGCGGAGGCGGGCGATGGCGGACCAGTCGGCCTTGCCCGAATAAAACTGCGCGGCTGTCCGGCCGTGGAGCGCGACGGCGGCGACACCGGCGTCGCGGGCGATCCGGCCGGCGTCGAGGTACGTGAGGTGGTCGTCGTCGATCCCCTTGCGCATCTTGATGGTCAGCGGGATGTTGCCCTTGGAGGCTTCCTTGACGGCGGTCTGCACGATCGAGGTGAAGAGATCGATCTTCCAGGGCAGGGCCGAGCCGCCGCCCCGCCGGGTCACCTTGGGGACGGGGCAGCCAAAGTTGAGGTCAATGTGGTCAGCCCGGTCTTCCTCCACGAGCATCCGGACGGCAGCGCCGACCGTGCCGGGGTCCACGCCGTACAGCTGGACGGAGCGGACCTTTTCGTCGTCGTCGTGCGAAATGATGCGGAGGGATTCGGGTGTCCGCTCCACCAGCGCGCGGGAAGTGACCATCTCCGCCACGTACATGCCGCCGCCATACTCACGGCAGAGCCTGCGGAAGGCGGAGTTGGTGATGCCCGCCATGGGAGCCAGGATCACGGGGGTGTCCACCGTGAGGGGTCCCAGCTTCAGGGGCGGGAGTTCCAGCTTGGGGGCGGGAGGAGTTGCAGCAACAGTCACCTGTCCATTGTTGCAAAGCCGGGCAAATCGGGGATCCAGTCCAGTGCCAAAGTACCTGTCCCCGGTTTCGGACGGCTGTTAGCGTGGCGCGGGGACGGACAACCAGCCAGGACGTTTGAAGGAGACTTGCCCATGCTTTCCGACACCGCTTACCCCGTGATCCAGGCGACCCTTCCCGTCGTCGGCGAACATATCCAGGAGATCGCCTCCCGTTTCTACAAGCACATGTTCGGCGAACACCCCGAACTACTCAACGGCCTGTTCAACCGCGGCAACCAGGCCGATGGCCGGCAGCAGCAGGCGCTGGCCGGTTCGGTTGCCGCGTTCGCCGGCTTCCTGGTCAACGACCCCACCCACCTGCCGGACCATCTGCTGTCCCGGATCTCGCACAAGCACGTCTCCCTGGGCCTGAGTCCTGAGCAGTACCAGGTGGTGCACGACAACCTGATGTGGGCCATTGTGGACGTCCTGGGCGACGCGGTGACACCTGAGGTGGCCGCGGCCTGGGATGAGGTCTACTGGCTCATGGCCAACATGCTCATCAATAAGGAACGCGGGCTCTATGACGCGGTCCGGCTGAGCCCGGAAACTGTCTGGCGCACCTGGCGTGTGGCCGAAAAGATCCAGGAAACCGACGACGTTGTCAGTTTCGTGGTGGAGCGGACCGACGAGAGGGAGGTTAAGCCGTCGCTGCCGGGACAGTACGTCACCATCCGCATGCAGATGCCCGACGGTGTCCTGCAGCCGCGCCAGTACAGCCTCACCCAGGCCGACGACGGGCAGCACCGGCGGTTCGCGGTCAAGCGCGTGCGCACTGAAGGCGCGCCGGACGGTGAGATGTCCAGCCTCCTGCACGACCACGTCAACGTGGGTGACGAAGTCACCCTCTCAGCGCCCTTCGGCGATGTGGTGCTGGAATACACTGACCGGCCCGTGGTGCTGGCGAGCGCGGGCATCGGAATCACGCCCATGGCCGGCATGCTGTCCCATCTGGTCAAGTCCGGCTCCCAGCGGAAGGTCCTGTTCCTGCACGCGGCCGACTCCCCTGCCTCGTTTGCACTGCGGAACCAGGTCACGGCCGACCTCACCGCACTTTCCGATGCTTCCCTCCATGCCTGGTTCCTCAACCCGGACGGCGGGGGCTCTTCCGCCGACGGCAGCGTGCATTCCGGGTTCATGAACATCAAGGACGTCCAGTTGCCGTCCGACGCCGAGTATTACCTCTGCGGCCCCATGCCCTTCATGCAGGCGGTGCGGACCGCCCTGGTGGGCGCAGGAGTGCGGGCGAAGGACATCCAGTACGAAGTCTTCGGCCCGGACCTCTGGCTGGCCGACTACCAGTAACCCGGCGAAGGCCGTGAAGGCAGGCCCCGCCGCCGGTTTATATGCAGGTCAGCCGCGGTCCGCCCGCCGGCCCCGGCGGGTGGCGGCCTCTTCCGTGGGCAGGACACCGGGTTCGACGGCGGTGCGCCGGCTGCGTTCCTCAAGGGCGGCTGCGGCGAGCGCCCCGGTGTCCGCGACGTCGTCCGCGTGGCTGTGCCCGCCGTCGTCGGCCACGCCGGCCCCTGCTGCACTGGGACCCGACGCGCCGGCCCCTGCTGCTTTGGGTCCAGCTGCACTGGGTCCTGCTGCGTTGATGCCGGTCGCCTTGACCACGAGCACGGCGATGAGGGTGGTGACCGGGATGGCCAGGACCAGCCCGATGGAACCCACGAGCGTCCGGATGACTTCCTCGGACAGTTCGGCGCTGGTGAGGGTGTCCATCAGGGGCCGGTCGTAAAGCATGACGATGATCAGGATGGGCAGTGCGGCGCCCGCGTAGGCGAAGGCGATGGTATACACCGTGGAGGCGATGTGGTCGCGGCCGATCCGCATGGCGGAGGTGAACAGCTTCCGGGCGCTGCTGGCGGGTGCCAGTTCGTAGAGCTCCCACACGGCCGAGGACTGGGTGATGGTGACGTCGTTGAGGACGCCCAGGCCGGAGATGATGAGTCCGCAGAGAATCACGCCGGAGATGGAGATGTTGGAGGACGTATTCACCAGGGTGGCGGCGTCGTGGCTGCCCACGCCGGCCAGGTTGGCGGCGTCCGTGGCCCAGGCGGCCAGCAGCGCCGTGATGGCCAGCCCGAAGATGGTGCCCAGGAGTGCCGTGGAGGTGCGCGCGGAGAATCCGTGGGCGAAGTACAGCACCCCGATCATGATCACGGTGGATCCCACCAAGGCCAGCAGCAGCGGCGGTTTTCCTTCCACCAGGCCCGGGAGCAGGAAGTTTGCCAGCACGAAATATGCGCCGACCAGCCCGATCAGGGCCCGGAGCCCCCGCCACCTGGCGACGGCGATGACCACCACGGCGTAGAGGACGGCGAGCAGGACAATGGGCATGGTCCGGACGAAGTCCACGAAGATGTAGGCCGGCGACCCCTGCGACCCCGTGGCACCCTGGGCGTTTGACAGGTTCAGGTACCGGATCTGGTCGCCGGACTTCACCCCATGGGATGAGGCCACGTCAGGGTTGATGACCACCTTCACCGGGCTGCCGCCCTTGTCCGGCTCGGTGAAGGCGAAGGTGCAGTCCGAGCCCTTGCCGGGCGCCTGCTGCGGGCCCTGTTGGCCTGTTCCCTGCTGGTTTATCCCCTGTTGCCCGGTTCCCTGCTGGCTGGTGTCCATGCAGCTCCCGGTGACCACGTTCTGGATGGTGCCGGTATCGAAGGTGACCCCGGGGGCGGTGGAGTACGGGTTGGCGAGCGAGACCCCCTCCTTGCTGCCGGACGGCCACAGCGCGGCCATCCCGGCCAGGGTCAGCAGCGCCAACGGAATGAGCACCGCAGCCAGGATCCGGTTCGCTTTGCTGCGGGCAGCCATCGCCTGGGGCGTCGGCTCCGAATGATCCAAGGAAGAGTGGGAATGACCGGCGCCCATCAGCAGTACAACCTCATGGTTGAACTCTACGTGCGGCGCCTTAGGGTTTATAAATGGACCATCGGGATGGGGAGGAACCAGGCATGGACAACCGTGGTGCACAGGGGGCCGGCAGCAGGGGAACCGGTACTAATGGGGCCGGGACCGGTACTAACGGGACACCGGACAGCGGCGCGGTGCGTGCCGGGCAGGCGCCCCTTCTTCCCGCCCACCGGCCGGTGCTGAGCGTCCTGGAAGCATCCGGCAGCACCAAAGGCGTGGTCCTGGTCCTGCACGGCGGCAAGGCCCACAGCCGGGAACCGGTGGAGGCACGGCACCTGAGCCCGGCCAGGATGATCCCTTTTGCCAGGCACCTGCACCGTGCAGGCCGGAAACACGGACTGGCTGTCTGGTCTCTCCGCAACAGCGTCCGCGGCTGGAACGGCCCGGACATGTCCCCGCTGCAGGACGCCCGGTGGGCCCTGCAGCAGATCGCGGAACGCCACCCCGACGTTCCCGTTTTCCTGCTGGGCCACTCCATGGGCGGGCTGACCGCCGTGTGCGCGGCAGACCACCCGCAGGTGGAGGCCGTGGTGGCGCTGGCGCCCTGGCTGGGCCCGGAAACCCCGGCGGACAGGGTCACCGACAGGAAAGTCCTCATCATCCACGGCACCACCGACCACATGACCAGCCCCTCGCAGTCGCTCGCCTTCGCCCGCCGGGCTTCCGCGGACGCCGCGAGTATGCAGTACGTGTCACTCAAGGGCGTGGGGCACTTCATGCTGCGGAAGGTCCGCGTGTGGCAGACGTTGGCCACCGGGTTCGTCATTAAGTCCTTCGCCGAGAGCACGGGCGCCGGCGTCCAGCCGTCCCGCGCCTTCACGGAACTGCTTCCCGAGTCCTCCGTCCACGTCACCCTGTAGGCCGTTCCTGTGCCCTGGCGTCCCCCGGCCAACGACCGCTTCTACCGCCTGATCGTCCGCACGGGCCAGTTCCTGCGCTGGGCCCTGCAACTGGACATTCAAGCCACCGGGCTGGAGCACCTGCCAGCACAGGGACCGGACCGCGGTCCCTCCCGGATGGCCGTCCGCGGGGACGGGGCGGTTTTCGCCGTGACGCACTTCGGCTACGTGGATTTTGCGGTGGTCGAACTCCTCCTGTGGCGCCGCGCACGGGCCCAGCTGCGGTTCCTGGTCCATCAGGGAGCGGCGGACCATTGGCTGGCAGGCCCTGCCATCAGCGCCAGCGGCCACGTGGTGGTGGGATATACGGGCCGCGCAGACGCTTACGCCGCTGCGGTGGCCAGGCTGCGGGAAGGCGAATACCTGGCTGTGTTCCCCGAGGCGGGGGTCAGCAGGAGCTTCACGGTCCGCGAATGCCGCACGGGGGCTGTCCGGATGGCGGCGGAGGCGGGCGTTCCGGTCATTCCGGTATCCATCTGGGGCGCCCACCGCATCTTGACCCGGGGGCACGGCTTTTCCTTCCGCCGCAGCTGGCGGGCGCCGGTCCGGGTCCATGTGGACGCGCCGGTGGTATTTCCGGCCGGCGTTGACGTTGAGGCGGCAACGGAAGCTTTGCGCGGCACGCTGCAGGCGGGAATCGACCGCTGCATCGCCGACTTTCCGCTTCGGCCGGAACCTGGGGCATGGTGGATGCCGGCACGGCTGGGCGGCGGTGCACCAACAGACGCCGAGCGGCAACTGCTGGACGCTGCCGACGCAGCCGCGGGCCGCCGTCGTGCTCCCCGCACCAAGTAGCCGGGCGAACGACGGCGCCACGTACCGTCCGGGAACGGCACGTGGCGCCATCGTTGGGGCCGGAAGTGACCTAGTCGGAGACCACCAGGATCTCGGCGGCCGCCAGCCGGGCTTTGCCGCTCTCCAGGAGAGGCTCGACGGCGGCGCGCAGGGCCGTCATGGAATCGTCCAGTTCCAGCATGACCGGGTGCTGGTAGGCAATCAGGGCGAGCATGTCCCGTACCGCCTCGGCAGCGTCGTCCGCGGCAAGCGAGGGCTCGTGGCCGACGAAGACGTCCGTGGGCGTCTCCTGGCCTGCGCTCCCGGCGCCGTCTGTATGGGGTGCGTCGTCAGGCCCGGCGGGAGCGGCGTAGCTGACCGCGAACGCCCGGATGCGCCCCTTCTTGCTCGGCGACACCCCCTGGCCGAACGCGGATTCCGGCTGGGCGCGGAGCACGATGGCACCGTGCGCACCGGTGAGCTCGTCCAGGAACAGCTTCTGCACCTGGCCCACGGAGAGGACCCCCGGGGAGTCCCAGCCGTGGATGGAGGTGTAGTAGCGGCCCACCACGTCAGTCAGTTCCACCGAGCCGGTGGCCAGGTCCATGACGATGTCGGAACCGGCGTTCTCACCGTCGATGGGGCGGCCGCCGTGGTCCTTGTCCGGGAAAACGGGCAGCCGCAGGGCTCCCGGCTCCACGATGACCAGCCGGGAACGCTGGATGGGTGCCAGCCCGGCGGCTTCGGCGAACGCAGCACCGGGGCTTCCCGGTTCCACCTTGGCGCGGAGCTTGGAAACGCCCGACGGCGCGTGGCCGGCCTCGCGCCGCAGCATGGCGAGGAGGGTGGCACCGATGCCGTTGCGGCGGTGGTCCCGCGCCACTTCAACGTACGTCCACAGGCGTTCCGGGTGCAGGGAGGCTTCATAGACGACGCCGGCTGCGACGGGGATGCCGACGCCGTCAACAACGTCCTCGGCCACAATGCAGCGGCGCCACGGGGTGCCGTTCCCGCCGTTGGAAGACACGGCGAGGGCGCCGCGGAACTGGCGGGCCTGGGCGGTCTCCGGACCGCCCCAGATTTCCAGCAGGGCAAGGTCGTCGCCGTCCCGCCATTCGCGGTATTCGATGGCCATGCTCAGGCGCCGACCAGCCGTGCGGCCAGGTAGCCTTCCACCTTGTCCAGGGAGACGCGTTCCTGGCTCATGGTGTCCCGCTCGCGGATGGTGACGGCCTGGTCCTCGAGGGTATCGAAGTCAACGGTGATGCAGAACGGGGTTCCGATCTCGTCCTGGCGGCGGTAGCGGCGGCCGATTGCGCCGGCGTCGTCGAAGTCGATGTTCCAGTTCTTCCGCAGCTGCGCGCCCAGGGCCTTGGCCTTCGGGGACAGGTCCTCGTTGCGGCTTAGCGGCAGCACGGCGGCCTTGACCGGCGCCAGGCGCGGGTCAAGCTTCAGCACCGTGCGCACGTCCACGCCGCCCTTGGCGTTGGGGGCCTCGTCCTCGGTGTAGGCATCCACCAGGAACGCCATGAAGGAACGGGTCAGGCCGGCCGCGGGCTCGATGACGTACGGGGTGTAGCGCTCGTTGGTGGCCTGGTTGAAGTAGCTCAGGTCCGTGCCGGAGGCCTTGGCGTGGGTGGAGAGGTCGAAGTCGGTGCGGTTGGCGATGCCTTCCAGCTCGCCCCACTCCGAGCCCTGGAAACCGAAGCGGTACTCGATGTCCGTGGTGCCCTTGGAGTAGTGGCTCAGCTTTTCCTTGGGGTGCTCGTAGAACCGCAGGTTCTCCTCGCGGATGCCCAGGCCGGTGTACCAGGCCATGCGCTCCTTCATCCAGTACTGGTGCCATTCCTCATCGGTGCCGGGCTCGACGAAGAACTCCATCTCCATCTGCTCGAACTCGCGGGTGCGGAAAATGAAGTTTCCGGGCGTGATCTCGTTGCGGAAGGACTTGCCGATCTGGCCGATGCCGAACGGCGGCTTCTTCCGCGAGGTGGTGAGCACGTTGTTGAAGTTCACGAAGATGCCCTGCGCGGTTTCGGGGCGCAGGTAGTGCAGGCCCTCCTCGCTGGCCACCGGCCCCAGGTAGGTCTTGAGCAGGCCGGAGAACTCCTGCGGTTCGGTCCACTGGCCGCGGGTGCCGCAGTTGGCGCAGGCAATGTCCTTCAGGCCATTCTCGGCAGGCCGGCCCTTCTTTTCCTCGTATTCTTCCTCGAGGTGGTCGGCCCGGTAGCGCTTGTGGCAGGAGAGGCATTCCACCAGGGGGTCGGAGAACACTTCCACGTGGCCGGAGGCTTCCCATACCTGGCGGGGCAGGATCACGGAGGAGTCCAGGCCCACCACGTCCTCGCGGCCGCGGACCACGGACTGCCACCACTGGCGCTTGATGTTTTCCTTCAGCTCGGCACCGAGGGGGCCGTAATCCCAGGCAGAGCGTGAACCGCCGTAGATCTCACCGGCCTGGAACACGAAGCCCCTCCGCTTGGAGAGGGAAATGACCTGGTCGAGGACGGATTTTGCTGCCATGGGGTAACTCCAATTTCTACAGGGCCGCTGGGTGCGGTCCGCGGGTTGTCAGGCCCGGCACTGCTTTGCACGTGGGGCGCAGGGCAGCGGTTCGGGCGGATGAAGGAAGATCGTGGAAAAGCTTGTGTCCTAGCGTACCGGCCGCTGCCTGCGCAGCGCGCCCCGTGGCCACGGCAGGGTTGCCAGGACGATGGCGCCGAGCGTGAGCAGGGTCCCCAGCACAGTGGCCGGGGCCACGACGGTGCCCGGGGCGGGCAGCGCCAGGTCCAGGGCCAGCGAGCCGAGCAGTTGGCCCGCGATCATGCCCAGCCCGGTGACCAGTACGCCCAGGCTGCGGACCAGGAGGGCGCCCAGCCCAATAAACACGCAGCCCATGGGGCCGCCCAGGTAGTACCACCACTCCCCCGGCAGCGGGTTGGCGGGGCCGGCAACCGCGAGCTTCACGGCCAAGGCGGCCCAAAGCACCGTGCAGCCGGCCACGAAGTTGACCAGCGTGGCGGCAATGGGAGTGCCGTAGTGGAGGGTGGCGGTGCCGTTCATGGCCTGCTGGAAGCTCATGAGGAACCCCGCCGCCACCGGCAGCAGGATGGGAACCAGCAAGCCGGCCCCGTCCCCTGAGCCACCGCTGCTGAACCGGGGCGACACGGCCCACGCGACGGCGGCGATGGTCAGGATGCAGCCAATGATGCGGATGCCGGTGACGGATTTCTTTCCAGCGCCCGATCCCCAGCCGGTCCACCAGCAGGCCGCTGACAGTCTGTCCGGTGACGGTGGCCACGGTGAAAAGTGCCACACCGAGGATGCCCACAGTGAAGGACTGGGCAAAGACGAACAACGCACCGATGGCACCGGCCACCACATAGATGCGGGGAAAGGCGCGGTTGCGGACCGCCGGGATGATGGCGGCCAGGCCGGCCCGTCCCCGCGGCAGGACCAGGGAAATGACGATCATGACCAGCAGGCCTGTGCTGAAGCTCACGGCCGCCGCGGCGATTCCGTCATTGAGGCGGGCGCCCAGCGCCCCGTTGATGCGGCCCTGGACGGGAATGGCCAGGCCGGAACCCACGGCCAGGGGCAGGCCTGCGAGTGCCGGCAGGCGGGAAGGGGAGGTCATTGAATCCACCTTAGTTCAGGCATTATTGCTCTATGAGCAACCCCATTGAGGACGTCCCCATCCGCGACAGCATGATCCGGCTCGGCCAGCTGCTGAAGCTCGCCAACCTCGTTGAGGACGGGGTGGAGGCGGCGGAACTCATCAAGAACGGGCTGGTCAAGGTCAACGGCGGGATCGATGACCGCCGCGGCCGCCAGCTGCACAACGGAGACACCGTCACGGTCAACGGCCAGAGCGTCCGGGTAGTCGCGCCGGAGGCCTGACCGGCAGCCGGGCAGACTGAACCAGCCGCTGGGACTGGCGCGCCGCCGTCGTCCGTTCTATTTGTTCAGCACTTCGTGGGTGAGGAACTCGCCCACGTGCCCGATCTCCTGCTGGTTGATGCCGTGCCACATGCCGGTGTACAGCACCTTGGTGAGCTTGACGTGCTTGCGCACCCAGCCCATGGTGAACTCGACCTTGTCCTGGGTGATCACGGGGTCCTGCTGGTCCCGGCCCCAGAACATGGGCACGGTTCCGTCCAGCTCCGCGTCCTTGAAGGTGGGGTCGCCGGCGGCGTCCACCACGAAACCTGACAGTCCGACGACGGCGGCGAAGTCCGTGGGCCGCTGGCGGAGGAGCGTGGTGGCCATCGCCATGCCCATGGAGAAGCCGAGCAGGGTCACCGACGGGTGGCCCACGCGGATGGTGTCGATCCACTCCAGCGCGTAGGCCGAAGCCTTCTTGACCCGTTCCAGGGAGTATTCGATCGAGGCCGTCAGCGGGAACCAGGTAAAGCCGGGGCCCATGGCAATGGGCGCCCGCAGCGAGGCGACGGCGAAGTCCCCGGGCAGCAGGTCGGCCAGGCTGAGCAGGTCCTGCTCGTTGGCGCCGTAGCCGTGGAGCAGCACCAGCAGCGGCTTGCCGGCGCGCTGGTCTTCCGGATGGGACCACAGGACAACGGGGGCAGGAAATACTTCGGCGTCAGTCATGGTTTCCATTCTTACCAGTTACTTGTAGGTAACAACCTACGTTGGCGTAGCCAGAGAGGTGAAAGGCAGGATAGGGACCGTGACTGACGCAAGTGCCATCCAGACCCCGCCCGCCCACTCCGGATCCCACCCCTGGACCCGGTATGTGGCGATGGGCGATTCCTTCACCGAGGGCATCGGCGACCCCGAACCCTCGAGCCCCGGCGGACACCGCGGCTGGGCCGACCGCGTTGCAGAAGAGCTGGGCCGCACCCAGCCGGATTTCGCGTACGCCAACCTTGCCGTCCGCGGCAGGCTGCTGCAGCAGATCGTGGACCAGCAGCTGGCCCCGGCCCTGGAGCTGAAACCGGACCTGGTCACCCTGTCCGCCGGCGGGAACGACCTCATCCGCCCCGGCGGCGACCCTGACGCGCTGGCCGAGAAACTCGATTCCGTGGTCCAGATCCTGTCCATGGGCGGCGCCACGGTGGTGCTGTTCAACGGGCCGGACACAGGCTCCTCGGTGCTGGGCAGGATCCGCAGCAAGGTGGCCATTTACAACGAGAACCTGCGGACGGTGGCAGCCCGCCATGACGCAGTCATCGCGGACATGTGGTCGCTGCGGCAGCTGAGCGACCCGCAAATGTGGGACCAGGACCGCCTGCACTTCTCCCCCTTGGGGCACCACACCATTGCCGCCATGGTGCTGGACGCGCTGAACGTGCAGCATTCGCTGGAACCGCTTCAGCCCAAGCCGCTGCCGCCGCGCACGTGGCGGGAGGCCCGGAGCGGGGACTTCGTGTGGGCGCGCGAATACTTTGTCCCGTGGGTGCTGCGCCGGCTGCGGCGCCAGTCCTCGGGTGACGGCGTCATGGCCAAGCGTCCGACGCCGGGTCCCATCTTTGGCCCGGGCGTCCCGCTGGGTTCCGGCGAGGGTCCGCTCGGAACTTCTGAGCCCAGCCGCCGCTAAGGCCTCCCGGGGTTAGGCTGGAAGGACAATACACGAGAGGCGCGCCACCGTGAGCAGCTTGTTTTTCTGGATCATCATCCTGTCCTTCGTTGTCCCCATGGCCATGCGGGCATACCGGCGTTCCATGGCGCGGCGGGACCGGAACCAGGGCCTGCCCGGCCAGTTTCCGGGTCCGAACCAATTTCCCGGCTCGAACCAGTTCCCGGGTTCCAACCAGTTTCCTGGCTATGGCCAATTCCCCGGTTCCGCCGGGCCGCAGAGCAACCAGCCGCGCGACGGGTACACCCAGCAGGACTACTTATCCGGCGGCTTCCGCCGGGACGGCCAGCAGGGCGAGCCGCCCATCCCGAACCAGTACGGTCAGCCGCCCATGACGGACCCCCGTTACGGCGCTCCGCAGGAACCGCCGTTCCAGCAGCAGCCCCAGCAGCCGCCCTTCCAGCAGCCGTACCAACCGCCGTACCAGCAGCAGCTACCGGAGCAGTCTTCCGGACCCGCCACTCCCCCGCCGCCGTCAGGCCCGCAAGGATACCGGGCGCGGAAACTCGCGGAGCTGGACCAGCAGTACAGCAACGGTGAGCTGTCCATGGAGGAGTACATGAAGCGCCGCGGCGACATCATGAACGGCTAGCCACCCTGGGACTTAACAGCCCCAACACAACAGGCCGGGGACCGAATGACGGTCCCCGGCCTGTTGTTGCTTTATCCACGTGCCTGGTCGTCGTGCCTAGTCCACTTGCGGGAAGCCCAGGTCGATCACCGAGGTTGAGGGGTCCGGCCAGCGGGTGGTCACTACTTTGCCGCGGGTGTAGAACCGGATGCTGTCGGGACCGTACATGTGGGTGTCGCCGAACAGCGAGTTCTTCCAGCCGCCGAACGAGAACGTTCCTACCGGGACCGGGATGGGGACGTTGACGCCCACCATGCCTGCCTCGACGTCGAACTCGAACTGCCTCGCCACCCCGCCGTCGCGGGTGAAGATGGCCGTTCCGTTGCCGAACTGGTTGTCATTGACCAACTGCACCGCGTCGCTGTAGGTGTCGACGCGGACCACGGACAGGACCGGGCCGAAGATCTCGTCGTCGTACACCTTCATGCCCGGCTTGACGTGGTCCACCAGGCTGACGCCGATAAAGAACCCGTTGGAATCGAACTGCTGGGAGCGGCCGTCCACCACCACGGTGGCCCCTTCGCCTTCGGCACCTGAAACGTAGGATGCCACCCGGTCCCGGTGCTCCGCGGTGATCAAGGGGCCCATCTGTGAGGCGGGGTCGGTTCCCGCACCGATCTTCAGGTCCGCCATGCGGCTGGATATCGCCTTCACCAGGTCGTCGGCAATGTTGCCCACGGCCACCAGGACGCTCACTGCCATGCAGCGTTCACCGGCGGAACCGTAGGCGGCGGAAACCGCCGCGTCGGCAGCCATGTCCAGGTCGGCGTCGGGAAGCACCACCATGTGGTTCTTCGCGCCGCCCAGGGCCTGCACCCGCTTGCCGTGCTCAGCTGCCCGCTTGTAGATGGACTGGGCCACGGGGGTGGAGCCGACGAAGCTGACTGCCTTCACGTCAGGGTGCTCCAGCAGGACGTCGACGGCTTCCTTGTCCCCCTGGACCACGTTCAGGACCCCGGCGGGCAAGCCCGCCTCGGCGAAGGCCTCTGCGATGAAGACGGCCGCCGATGGATCCTTCTCGCTGGGCTTCAGGAGCACCGTGTTGCCGCACGCCAGGGCGCTGCCGATCATCCACAACGGCACCATGGCCGGGAAGTTGAACGGGGTAATGCACGCCACCACGCCCACCGGCTGGCGGACGGAGTGCACGTCGATGCCGCTGGAGACCTGCTCCGAGCGCTCACCCTTGAGCATGTGGGACAGGCCCGTGGCGAAGTCGATGTTCTCCAGGCCGCGGGCAATTTCACCTTCGGCGTCGGAGAGGACCTTGCCGTGCTCGCTGGTGAGGATGGCGGCGAGCTCGGACTTTCGTTCGGTGAGGATCTCGCGGACCTTGAAGAAGATGGTGGTGCGCTTGGCCAGGCTGGTGGCCCGCCACGCCGGCAGCGCGGCGCGGGCTGCGGCAATGGCTTCTTCTGTCCGTGCCGTTGAGGCGAGCGCCACCTGCTTTTCCTGCTGGCCGGTGGCGGGGTTGAAGACCGGACCGAAGCGGTCGGCATCGGTGACGCGGGCGCCGTTGATGTAGTGCGGAATGGTTTCCAAGGGTGTCTCTTTTCCTGCGGTGCGTGCGGCGTGGTTGGTTGGACGGCGTGGTTAGTTGGACGGCATCCGGTCGGCGGGCTGGAGGGAACCGTCCACGAGCTTGATGATCATGGAGCAGTCCTTGCCCGCGTCACCGGCGTCGATGAGCCGCTGGAAGAGCTGCTGGACGTGTTTGCCAATCTCCAGCGGCGTGCCGGTGTCCTCGGCGGCGCTGATGGCCAGGCCGATGTCCTTGTTCGCGAGTTCGGTGGTGAACGTGGGTGCGAAGTCGTTGTTGGAGGCCGCGGTGGGAACCACCCCGGGCACCGGATACCAGGTCCGCAGGGCCCAGGAATCCCCCGACGAGACCGAGGCGATGTTCCAGAAAACCTGCTTGTCCAGGCCCAGCCGGTCAGCCAGGACCGCACCCTCCGCGGTGGAGGCGAGGTTGATGAAAAGCATCAGGTTGTTGCAGATCTTGGCCGCCTGGCCCGTGGTGGGGCCACCCGTGGGAATGATGTTTCCGGACATGGGCCCGATGTAGCCCGAGGCGTCTTTGACGGCACCCTCTTCGCCGCCCACCATGAAGGTCAGGGTTCCGGCCTCGGCGCCGCTCATTCCGCCGGACACCGGGGCGTCCACGAAGCGGAAGCCGGCGGCAGCAGCGGCGTCGTGCAGTTCCTGCGCGGAGGCGATGTCGATGGTGGAGGAGTCGATGAGCAGCGTGCGGGTATCCGCGTGCTTCAGCACGCCGTCCTCCCCGAGGTATACGGCGCGGGCGTGTTCGCCCTTGGGCAGCATGGTGAACACGGCGTCAGCGCCGTCCACCGCTTCGGCGATGCTGGCTGCGCGCTTGACGCCACCTGCTTCGGCGGCTGCCAGTGCCGCGGGGTTGAGGTCGAAGCCGCGCACATCGTGCCCGGCCTTCACCAGGTTCACCGACATGTGGCCGCCCATGTTGCCCAGGCCAATCCATCCGATAACTGCCATGCGTAAGCTCCTTTGCTTCCAGTCCGGCGTTACTGCAGGCATGTCTGTGTCTACGATCACACCCTGCTAGAGTGCAATCAAGGGGAAAAATTACAGACGCTCTGTGCATTGATGCACACAAGAGGAAGGCCGCCCGTGGATTCGAGACGGTTGCCCAGCCCCGACGACCTGCTCATCCTGCTGACCGTGGCGCGCCTGGGCCGGTTCAATGCGGTGGCCGAGACCCTGGGAACCACCCACACCACCATTTCCCGCCGGATCCTCGCCCTGGACAAACAGTTGGGCGGGCGCACCCTGGAGCGCAGCCCGCACGGCTGGGAGTTGACGAAGCTTGGGGCGGCCGCGGTGGAGGCGGCGGAGGCGATCGAAAGCACGCTTGGCTCGTTGTCGGGCCTGATCAGCCAGGACCAGAGTGCCCTTGCCGGCCTGGTCCGGGTCGCCACCACCGACGGAGTGGGAGCCGTGTTCGTCACCCCGTCGCTGGTGCGGCTCCAGCAGCAGAACCCGCAGCTGAATATTGAAATGCTGAGTGCCACCCGGAAAGTCAGCCAGAACCGGTCAGGGGTGGACCTGGAGATCGTAGTGGGCCGGGCCGACGTCAGCACAGCCCAGACCATCTTCCTGAGCAACTACTACCTGCGCCTCTACGCCAGCCCCGCCTATGCGGCGCAGCACGGGCTGCCGGAAACGCTCGACGACGTGGGGCAGCACGCGTTTGTCTCTTACGTGGAGTCTGCGCTCCAGGTGGCGGAGCTTGGGCCCCGCTGGTCATCGCAGCTTCCGACGCCCAGGACAAGCTTCCAGGCCACGAGCGTGTTCGCCCAGGTCGAGGCAGTGCGCCAGGGCGCCGGAATTGGGCTGCTTCCGAACTTCATGGTGGGAGACCGTGAAGATTTCGTCCCCGTGCTGCCAGGTGATTTTGAGCGCCAGCTGCCCATCTGGGCTGTTGCAAGGCCGGAGTCGCTTCGGTCAGCTCGGGTGCAGGCCGTGATCGCGGCCCTGAAGGACGAGGTGAAGGAGCGCTCGTTGCTGCTCGCCGGGTGAGGAGTCGGGACGGGGAGAATCGGGCCTGACGGTTCAGGCCCGAAAATTCAGGCGCGACAGTTCAGGCCTGGAAGAGCCGCCGCACTACCTCCCCCGCTGCGAGCGCATCAAGGCCCTCATTGATCTCGCTGAGTGGCCGGGTGTCGGTGTGCAGCAGCTCAACCGGCAGTTTGCCCTCCCGCCAGTACCCGAGGTACCTGGGGATGTCCCGCGCTGGAACGGCGTCACCCATGTAGGAGCCCAGCAGCCGCTTGCCGGCCCCGGCGAACTGCAGGGCCGGTACCGTCAACTCCGCGGACGGGTGGGGCAGGCCCACGGAGACCACGGCGCCACCCCTGGTGACCCGCTCCAGGCAGGACGCGATCACACCGGCCGAGCCCACCGCCTCGATGGCGACGTCAACGCCGTCGCCGGCTGCTTCCTCAATCAACCGCCCTGCGTCCTCCGGCGTCCCCACCGCGGTGGCCCCGGCGTCGCGGGCCAGCTGGTGCTTCCCCCGGTTGGGATCGATGGCGATCACACTGGCGGCCCCGGCGAGGCGGGCTGCCATCACGGCGGAAAGGCCCACCGCTCCCAGGCCGAAGACTGCTACGGACTGGCCGGGGCCGACTCCGGCGGTGTTGAACACCGATCCCATGCCGGTGAGCACGGCGCAACCGAACATCGCCGCGACGGTGTCCGGGACGTCGTCGTCAATCACCACCACTGATTCCCGCGCTACCACAGCGTAATCAGCGAAGGCGGAAACGCCCAGGTGGTGGTTGATCCGCTCCCCCGCGGGCGTCCGCAAGAGCGCCGGACCATGGAGCAGGTCTCCGGATCCATTCACCTCAGCTGCCCGGTGGCAGAGCGCGGGCCTGCCGGAAAGGCAGGCCCGGCACTGGCCGCAGCTGGGCACGAAGACCAGAACCACATGGTCGCCCACGGACACGTCGGAGACGCCGTCGCCAACGGACACCACCCGCCCCACGGCCTCGTGTCCCAGGGCCATGGGAAGGGGCCGGACGCGCGACCCGTCCACCACGGAAAGGTCCGAATGGCACAGGCTCGAGTAGGTGATGGAAACTCCGAGCTCACCGGCGCGCGGCTCCGGCTGATCCAGCTCCTGCACCAGCAGGGGCCGGGACTCGGCGTAGCTCTGTTTGCCCTCGGCGCCGGCCGGGGCGGGAACGGTGGAATAGAGGACGGCGGCTTTCATGGCCTACTTCTTGCTGGCAGCGAGCAGGTCTGCCGTGCCCTTGGCGTCGGCCGCGTCAACGTCGTGCAGCGAGATGCCCCGGGTTTCCTTCAGGAAGAAGACCGCGACGGCGGTGATGGCACATGCGATGAGCAGGTACACCGCCACCGGGACGGAGGACTTGTACGTTCCCAGCAGGGAGGCTGCGATGATCGGCGCCAGCGAGCCCGCCACGATGGACGTCACCTGGTACCCCAGGGAGACACCGGAGTACCGCATCCGGGTGGGGAACATTTCCGCCATGATGGCGGGCTGCCCGGCATACATGAAGGCGTGGAACACCAGGCCGATCATGATGGCCGCCAGGATGATGACATCGTTCTTGGTGTCCATCATGGGGAAGGCAAAGAAACCCCAGGTGGCACCCATGATGGCGCTTACCATGTAGACGGGCTTGCGGCCGAAGCGGTCCGACAGCTTGCCCACCATGGGAACCACCGCGAAGTGGACGGCGTGCGCAAGGAGCAGCAGCAGCAGGATCCGCGTGGTGTCAGCCTGCACCACGGTCTTCAGGTAGGTGATGGAGAACGTGACCACCAGGTAGTACAGGATGTTTTCCGCGAAGCGCAGGCCCATGGCGGTGAAGACCCCGCGCGGGTAGCGCCGGAACACCTCGGCCACGCCGTAACCCTTGTGGCCCGCCTCCACCTCTTTGCGGGCCTCCAGGAAGATGGGGGCGTCGTTGACCTTGGTGCGGATGTAGTAGCCGATCAGGACGATCACGGCGGAGAGCCAGAACGCCACGCGCCAGCCCCAGCCCAGGAACGCGTCCTGCGTCAGCGTGGAGGAGAGGACGAACAGCACGGCCGTGGCCAGCAGGTTGCCGAGGGGCACTGCCGATTGCGGCCAACTGGCCCAGAAACCGCGTGACTTGCTGGGGCTGTGCTCTGCGACGAGGAGGACGGCGCCGCCCCACTCCCCGCCCACGGCAAAGCCCTGGGCGAACCGCAGGAAGACCAGCAGCGTGGGGGCCCAGTAGCCGATCTGTCCGAAGGTGGGCAGGCAGCCCATCAGGAAGGTGGAGACGCCCACCAGGATGATGCTCAGCTGCAGCAGCTGCTTGCGGCCGAACTTATCGCCGAAGTGGCCAAAGACGATGCCGCCGATGGGGCGCGCGACAAAACCGACGGCGTAGGTGAGGAAGGCGGCGATGATGCCGTCCAGTTCCGTCCCGGCGTTGGGGAAGAAGGCCTTCCCGAACACCAGGGTGGCGGCCGATGCGTAGAGGAAGAATTCATACCATTCAACGACGGTGCCGGCCATGGAAGCCGTCACCACCTTCTTAAGGCCTGAGGCCTTGACGTCGGTTTCCTCTGTGCGCCTTGCGGCGGAGCTTTCCGTACTCATGCGAACTCCTTCGGCGTCGTCGTCGACACCACGGGGACCAGTCAATGGCAGACGGGTGTGATGCACACCACGAAAGCCGGATTCGATGAGTATGGTCTGCCTGCGGTGCAACCTCAACGCCGATTAGTGCAGAAGGCATCTGCAGGAATGCACAATGCCGGTTGTCCGCCAGGCGGCGCCTAGACCAGGAAGCTGCTCCGCAGCCGGCCGCCCAACTGCCCGATCTCGGTGAGGAACCCGTCGTGCCCGATCGGCGCCTGGATGACATGGACGTCCACGTCGCCGGGCAGGGCCTGGGCCAGTTCGTGGGACTGCGACGGAAAATAGAGCCTGTCCGAGTCCACCGCGGCCACGAAGAACCGTGCCGTGGAGGTGGCCAGGGCTTCGGCCAAGGTTCCCCGCCCCCGGCATACATCGTGGCTCATCAGCGCCTCGGTCAGGGCGATATAGCTGTTGGCGTCGAAGCGCTTCACCAGCTTGTTCCCTTGGTGGTCCAGGTAGCTTTCCACCTGGTAGCGGCCGCGGGAGGCGAGAATTTCCCCCTGCAGGGGTGATTCGGGCGCCTGGGGTGCCCGGCCAAAGCGGCCTTCCAGTTCCGCGGCCGACCGGTAGGTGATGTGGGCGATGCGCCGGGCAAGTGCCAGCCCGTCTTCCGGACACGGACCGCCGTAGTAGTCCCCGCCGTTGAAGTTGGGGTCCTGCCGGATGGCCAGAGTCTGGGCCTGCGCGAAAGCAATCTGTTCGGCAGTGCTGGCGGCTCCCACGGAGATCACGGCGCAGCGCTGCACCCTCTCCGGGTACGTCACCGCCCATTCCAGGGCGCGGGCGCCGCCCATCGACCCGCCAAGGACGGCGAACCAGCTCTTGATGCCCAGCTGGTCCGCCAGCCTGGCTTCAGCAACAGTGCTGTCACGCAGCGTGACGAGGGGAAACCTGGAGCCCCAGGGCTTTCCGTCAGGCGCGGGCGATGACGGGCCAGTGGATCCGTAGCAGCCACCGACAATGTTGATGGACACCACGAAGAAGCGGTCCGTGTCCACGGGAGCGCCGGGGCTTACCAGCTGTTCCCACCAGCCTTCTTCGTCGGTGTCGCCGCGGGTCACGTGGGTGCTGCCGGTCAGCGCGTGCTCGATCAGGATGGCGTTGCTGGCGTCCGCGTTGAGCGTCCCCCAGGTTTCATAGGCCAGGGTGACATCCGGGAGGTATCCCCCGGCCTCGAGTTCCAGTCCCCCGATGGAGGCGTAACGGACAATTCCATGTTCGGGAATGGTGGTTCGGGCGACGGTAACCGTCATGGCAAGACCTCTTCTACGCGCTTGCCTGCCGTCGTCTGACCGGCAGGCCAGGTCCTCACCCGGGGCACCCCACCGCGGATGGAGGGTTGCTTACCAGCAAGCCGGGGCTGTCACTGGCACTCATGACCTGGTTCGAGTGTACGAAACACCCCCCACTCCAGGCCAAGAGTATGACTGGTTGTGACTTCCCGGCTTGCCACATGCTGCGTCCTCGTGTTTGGGGCTACTGGTTGGCGCCCTTGGCGGCCCGGAAGCCTGCCTCCAGGTCGGCGAGGATGTCGTCGATGTGCTCCAGGCCGACGGAAAGCCGGACCAGGCCCGGGTGAACGCCGGCTACAACCTGCTGCTCCGGCGAAAGCTGGCTGTGCGTGGTCGACGCCGGGTGGATGACCAGGGAGCGGACGTCGCCGATGTTGGCCACGTGGGAATGCAGCTCCAGGGCGTCGACGAAGCGCTTGCCCGCCTCTGCCCCGCCGGCCAGGTTGAAGGCCACGACGGCGCCCGTCCCCTTGGGTCCGTACTTGCGGCCACGCTCGTACCAGGGGCTGGAGGGAAGCCCCGCGTAGGCGACGGATTCGACGTCGTCCCTTGCCTCCAGCCAGCGCGCCACTTCCGTGGCGTTCGCAACGTGGCGCTCCACCCGCAGGCTTAACGTCTCCAGGCCCTGGGAAATCAGGAACGCGTTGAAGGGCGAGACGGCCGAGCCCAGGTCGCGCAGCAACTGCACCCGGGCTTTGAGGATGTAGGAGAGGTTGGCGCCGAGCGCGCCGCCTTCGCCGAGGTCGCGTGCGTAGACCAGGCCGTTGTACGTGGGGTCCGGGGTGTTGAAGCCGGGGAACCGTTCCGGATCCTTGCCGAAATCGAACTTGCCGGAATCGACGATGACACCGGCGATGGCGGAGCCGTGGCCGCCAAGGTATTTGGTGGCCGAGTGGATCACAATGTCTGCTCCCCACTCCAGCGGGCGGATCAGGTAGGGGGTTGAAAGGGTGTTGTCCACGATCAGGGGCACGCCCGCCTGGTGGGCCACCTGGGAGATGCCCTCGATGTCCAGGACGTCCTGGCGCGGGTTGGAGACCACTTCACCGAAGAAGAGCTTGGTGTTGGGCTGGACGGCATCGCGCCACTGGTCCAGGTTGTCCGGATCGGCCACGAAGGTCACCGAGATGCCGAACTTCTTCAGCGTGTGGGCGAACAGGTTGTAGGTTCCGCCGTAAAGGCTGGGGCTGGCCACGATGTGGTCTCCTGCCTCGGCGATGTTCAGGACAGCGAAGGTTTCCGCGGCCTGCCCGGAGCTCAGCAGCAGCGCGGCCAGGCCTCCTTCGAGGCTGGCAATCCGTTGCTCGACGGCGTCCTGGGTTGGGTTGCCAATGCGGGTGTAAATGGGCGCAAGTTCAGCCAGGGCAAAACGGTTGGCAGCGCTTTCAGCGCTGGGGAACACGAATGACGTGGTCTGGTAGATGGGCAGGGCGCGGGCACCCGTGGCGCTGTCCGCCGTCTGGCCTGCATGGATCTGGCGGGTTTCGAAGGACCATCCGTTGGACATCCAAATCTCCTTTGACATGGGCCCGGCATGCTCACCGGCAGTACGGGCCGCGCTTGCTCCCGGCTGTTGCCGGAGAGCCAGGTCCTCACCCGGGGCACCCCACCGCGGATGGAGGGTTGCTTACCAGCGAGCCGGGGCTTGTCGCTGGCACTCATGACCTGGGCCCAGTCTAGGAACCGGACAGCCGCTGTGGACAGCATTGTGACGAACATGGTCTTCCGGCGCCCCTGTTGGCTCCGGTACCGGGGCGCCGCGCACGACAAATGCTAGTAAGGGCACCCTTAGCTGAGAGCCGGATCACAAAGTGCCAAGATGTTCGCATGCGCATGGATCACGTCTCTTACGCCTGTGAACACGATGGCCTCGCGGCCACTACCGAACGTATTGCAACTGCCCTCGGCGTTGAGGCAGTGAAGGGTGGCGTACACCCCCGCTTCGGAACCCGAAATATGATCATTCCGCTCGCCGGGCACAAGTACCTCGAAGTTGTCGAGGTACTGGACCATCCGGCATCGGACAAGGCACCCTTCGGGCAGGCAGTGCGTGCCCGTTCCGCTGCCGGTGGCGGGTGGATGGGCTGGTGCGTCGAAGTGGACGACCTCGCCCCCTTCGAGGAACGCCTGGGCCGCGCCGCCGTGAACGGCAACCGCAAATTCCCGGACGGCCGCGAGCTGGTCTGGAAGCAGATTGGCATCCTGGGCCTCATCGCCGATCCCCAGGTCCCGTACATGCTCAAGTGGGAGGGCGATCCCTCGCTCCACCCGTCCAATGCGTACGAGAGCAACCTCAAGATGAGCTGCCTGACCATCGCCGGTTCCGCCTCGCGCGTCACCGAGTGGCTGGGTGAGCCGGTGGAGAAGCCGCTCGAGGACGTTGCGGTCGAATGGGTCGCCCCGCACGGGACGCCGGGCATCCTCTCGGTCACCTTTGAGACCGCCAACGGGGCCGTCACTATCTGACGCTCCTCCCTCCCTCCTTTCCGGCCCTGTCCGGGAGGTTCCTGGGTTGCGCCCAGGCAAGCTTCGGCCGCCATTGGGTGGTGACAACGGCGTCACCACCCAATGGCGGCCGAATTCGTTTAAGTGGCTGCCGGGTCGGGAGTCCCGGGCGGTGTCAACTAAAACGGCCAACACTTTGAATGTCAGTGCCTCGTCGGATGATGTTGCTATGGGAATCAGCGGTGGTGTTGCGGTGGCTTGGAGGGTATCCATGCCTCTGTTGCTGCCCTGGGCGCCCTGGAGAAAGAGGACGCTTTCCTGGCTTCCGGCGCTCATGTCGGTGCCGGTGATGTGTTGCAGCGGCGGTATGAGATCCGGCTGGAACGCCTGGAAGCCGCGTCCCGCCTGGAAGCACAACTTGCAGCGGTGAAAGGCATGGGACGCCGCTGAGGCAGTGGAGTTCCAGGAGGCGATGACGCCGCCGGACGCCTCAATCCAGGACCGCGCTTACGCGGACATGTCCGTGGTGGAGGAGATCGCGGGAGTCCTGACCATCAGTTCCGCGGCCGCGGGCGCTTTGGTGGAGCAGTCGCGGCGGATCTGTTCCCTGCCACCCGTCATGGACGCACTGGCCGCCGGCGTGTTGTCCTGGCAGCACGCGAAGATCATCGCCGACGAAACCGAAGGCCTCACCTCCGAGGGCGCGGCCTCTCTGGTGGCGCACTTCTTCGACCCCGATGCACCCAACCCCGCCCGCGGCGCGGCCCCCGGTGAGCTCGTCCCGTCCCGGTTCCGGGCCAAGGTCCGTAGCTGGCGGGAACGCCACCACCCTGACTCGATCGAGAAGCGCCATGCAAAGGGTGTGGCTGATCGGCGGATGGAATACACCCCCGACCGGGATGGCATGGCCTGGGTCTCGCTCTACCTCCCCGGGGACACCGCGTGCGCGATCTGGAACCGCACCACCGCCACCGCACGCGGCCTCCAAGGCCCCACCGAAGAGCGCACCCTCACCCAACTCCGCCCCGACATCGCCGCCTCCCTGCTCCTCGGCGACGGCCAGACCACACAGACCGGGAAACCCATGGAGGTCGGACAGGTCCCCACCCCGCGGGCCGATGTCCTGGTCACCGTGCCCGTGCTCTCCCTCCTCGGCCAGACCGATGAACCCGCCGTACTGGATGGTTTCGGGCCGATCCCGACGTCCATGGCACGGAAACTCGTCGCCGACGGGGCGGACTCCTTCTACCGGGTCCTCGTCGACCCCCGCGACGGGGCACCACTGGAAATCGGCCGCAAAAACTACCGGCTCACCGAAACCATCAAACGCTGGATCAGGATGCGCGACACCAAATGCACCTTCCCCGGCTGCACCAACCGCACCCCCGACAACGAAACCGACCACCTCACCGCCTGGGAACACGACGGCACCACCAACGCCAGCAACCTGGCACAGCTCTGCCCCAAGCACCACCGGCTCAAGCACCACAGCCAATGGACACCCAGCACAGCAACCGAAAACAATCCGCCCGGCTGGACCTCACCAACAGGCAGGCACTACAAACCCGACCACCAGGATGCCGACCCAACGCACTGGCCACCAGGATTTCTGCCGGTGGATGCTGTCGTGGGACAAACTGAGGCGCCAACTCCGCGCGGATCCAGGGCTGGACTTGATGACGCTGCTCGGCTTAAGGACACTGCTCGGCTTACCGGTACCGCTCAGCTGGTCACGGCGCCACCATGGCGCGGGCCGGACCTATCCGAAGATCCGTTGTGGCAAGAGTTCCTCGCGGGGATGCCGGTGTGGCCAGATCCGCCTGTCGAGGACCCGCCAGGTGACAACGTGCTGGATTGGAACGAGCTTTGCCCTGCTGATCCCCTGTGGGATGAGTTCCATGCAAGGTTCTACGACCTGCCCGCTGACTCCCAGTCGGACTGGCAGTTGCTGTTGTTGGAAATTTGACCCTGCGTGATGTTTAGGGCCACAGCACCCATACCGCCCTGGGAACATCACCGGGCCGCCGGGCCGCCTGCGCAGCTACCCCAGCCCCACGGCCTTGCCGAAGAGGCTGAAGCCAACAAAAGCCACGATATCCAGCAGCGCATGGGCGATGACCAGGGGCATGACGCGCTTGGTGCGGGTGTACAACCAGGCGAAGACCACCCCCATCACCGCGTTTCCAATGAAGGGACCAAAGCCCTGGTAGAGGTGGTAGCTGCCGCGCAGCAGCGAGCTGACGGCGATGGCGAGCGGCGTGCTCCACCCGAACTTGCCGAAGCGGTCCAGGAGGTAGCCCACCACAATGACTTCCTCGAGCACCGCGTGGCGCATCGCCGACAGGATCAGGACCGGAACAGTCCACCAATACGCATCCAGTGCACTGGGAATGATGGCGGTGGTGATGCCGAGGGCCCGGCCGGCGGCATAAAGCCCCAGGGACGGTATGCCAATCAGCGCCGCGAGCCCCAGGCCCTGCAGCAGGTCCCTGCCGGGCCGGGCAAAGTTGAACCCAAGCTTCCGGAATGCTGAACCGGGATTACCGGCATCGCCCGGTGTCGCCTGCCGCTGGTCGGTGAGGAAGTAGAAGACCAGCAGCACCGGAACCAGCGCAAAGATGATATCCAGCAGCTGATAGGTGAGGTCGAAGTACTCGCGGGTGCTCTGCGACCGGTTCAGGGTGGAGGTGCCCTCGGCCAGCGGGGCGCGGGTCATCTTGTCGAGCAGCTGCACCACGGAGTAGACGGCCGACTGGCCCAGGGACAGGCCCAGGACGATCCAGACTTCGAGCCGCAGTCGACGGCGGGAGGGAACCAGCATGTTCCCATCTTGCCTTCAGTTTCTGGATCCGGCCTGATGGAGCGGCAGGTGTTGGGCAGCACTGTACCCGGACCGCGCACAGCCCAAGGGATTTAGGCGGGTGCGACAATCACTTCCGTGCCGTTGGCTTCGAAGGCTGCCTTGTCGCGCGCAGAGATGCCGGAATCGGTAATCAGCCGGGTGAAGTCATAGCCGTCCATGGTGGCAAATGCCCGCACGCCAACTTTGGAGGAATCAGCCAGGACGTAGGACACCCTGGCGCGGGAAGCCAGCAAGGCATTGACAGAGGCTTCGCCTTCCCCTGTGTTGGTGGGTCCCACCTCCGGATCGATGCCGTTGACACCGATGAAGGCGATGTCCAGTACCACCTTCTGCATGATGATGTCCGTATAGGGCCCCACGAGTTCATACGAACGCGGGTTCAGGATGCCGCCGGTCACCATCACCTTGATATTGGGCCGGACCGCAAGCTGACCGGCGATGTTAATGGCATTCGTCACCACCGTGAGCGTCGGCTGGTTGGAGGGTGCGTTCAGGTCCTCGCGGGTGGCCAGGATCTGCGCAAGGGCGGTGCTGGTGGTGCCCCCGCAGAGACCGATCACCGCACCCGGCCGGATCAAGGCCGAGGCGCACTGCGCGATCTGTTCCTTGGCTTCCGCGTGGTCGTCGCGGTTGTAACGTCCGGGCAGGTCGTATGCGAGGGCGCCCGTGGTGGCGCCGCCACGGGTCCGCGTCAGCAGGCGTCGCTTGGCAAGGCTGTCCAGGTCACGCCGGGCCGTGGCAGGGGAAACATTGAGGGTGCTGACGATCTCGTCAACCTCCACCTGCCCGGTCTTGGCCAGCAGGTCGAGAATCGCCGTCAGCCGGTCGGTACGCGTCATACAAGCGGGCCTTTCGATGCATCAGCCACCACTCCTGATGACGTTTCCTGATTATAACCTTAGGGAAACAATCAGGAACAATCAAAGCGCCTCCGTTGATTACCGTTCCCGGGTTCCGGCCCGCCACACAGCGTACGTCAGCGGCATCCCCGGCCGGTAAGCGAGATGCGTGGCGGACGGCGCGTTCAGCAGGTGCAGGTCGGCCCGGTGCCCGACGGCGATCGACCCCACGGCGCGTTCACCGTCGGCATCCCGACCGGCTTCCTTGTGCAACGCCAGGGCGCCGCCGTAGGTGGCGGCACGGACAGCCTCGTGCACGCTCAGCCGCATCTGGAGGACGGCCGTTGTCACGCAAAAGGCCATGGAACTGGTGTACGACGTGCCGGGGTTGCAGTTGGAAGCCAGTGCCACCTGCACACCCGCATCCAGGAGCTCACGGGCGGGGGCCAACGGCTGGCGGGTGGAAAGGTCGCAGGCAGGGAGGCAGGTGGCCACAGTGCCACGCTCGCCTGTTCCTGCGGCGGGATCCCAGCCGGACCAGGAGGCAGCCAGGGCCTTGACGTCCTGCGCGGCAAGGTAGTTGACGTGGTCAACGCTGGCCGCGCCCAGCTCCAGAGCGAGCTGCACGCCGGGGCCTTCTCCGAGCTGGTTGCCGTGCACGCGCAGCCCCAGCCCGGCGTCACGGCAGGCCACCAGCACCCGGCGTGACTGCTCGGCGTTGAACGCGCCCTCCTCGCAGAAGACGTCAGCCCACTGGACGTACGGGCGGACCGCGGCGAGCATCGGCCCGCAGACCAGGTCCGTATAAGCCTCCGGATCCTGCCCGGCGGGCACCAGGTGCGCGCCGAGGTAGGTCACCTGGTCCGCGATAGTGGAGGCAATGCGCGCGCTCCGGGCCTCATGCTCAACGTCCAAGCCATAGCCGGTCTTGGTTTCCAGGTAGGTGGTGCCCTGGGATGCGGCCTCGGCCACCCGCCCCATGGCCAGGCGGGTGAGGTCGAAATCGGACGTGGCACGCGTGGCGTTCATGGTGACGGCGATGCCGCCGGCGGCGTAGGCCTCCCCCGCCATCCGGGCCTCGAATTCTGCGGTGCGGTCCCCGGCGAACAGCAGGTGGCTGTGCGAGTCCACCCACCCCGGCAGCATGGCCCGGCCGCCGGCATCGACGGCGTCATCCGCTGCGGGAGCATCCGCCGCCGCCCCGATCCAGGAGATCCGTTCGCCCTCGACCACCACCGCCGCGTCCTTCAACACCCGGTGTTCCAGGTCCTGGGTCATCAGCTCGGCGATGTTGGTGATCAAGGTGCTCATGGAATCATTCTTCAGCGTCGGATGGACCAGCGTGTGGCTGCCAGGGCCTGCGCTGTCCGGGATTCCGGACCATCCATAGCCCCTTCGGCAAGGGCGGCACCGCCGGAAGAGTGCAGCGCGGACAGAATCTGGCCCGCTGCCAGCTCGGCCATGGCGGCCGAAGTCTGGAAGCCATAGCCGCCCTGCCCTGCCAGCCAGTAGAACCCGGCAGCCTCGGCGTCGAACCCGGCCACCGGCACCCCGTCCGCAGCTTCCGTTCGCAGGCCCGTCCATGCCCGGCGGATGCCGCTGATCCCCAGGCTGGTGAACGCGTTGAGCTTTTCCACCAGGCGTTCCACATCGCCGGGGCGCGGGCGCGCATCTTCGGGCCCACTGGGCACAGTCTCCGAGGGAGAAATCAGCACGTCCTGCCCGTCCGGCCGGAAATAGAACGTGTTGTCCGCCGCCGCCACCATGGGGGTAGCGGCACGCAAGGGACGGTCGACGGCGGCAATCGCCGCGGTGCGCCGGAACGGCTGGAGTCCCAGCTTCTCGACTCCGCTGAGCACCGCCAGCTCGTCCGCCCAAGCACCTGCGGCATTGACCATTACCGTGGCCTCAAAACCCTCTGCGCCGGCACCCACCTGCCAGCCGGAACCCAGCCGTTGTGCGGAATGCACGCGCGCGCCGGTGATGATGTCGGCGCCGGCGGCGAGCGCCCGTTTGCGGTGGTCCTCCACCAGCAGGGGCGCATTGCAGCCAAAGGAGCCGCTATCCAGTCCGGCGGCTTCAAAGGTTCCCGACTTCAGCACCGGGCACAGCTCAAGGGCACGGTCCACCGAAATGGTCTGCATGTGCCCGCTGGCCTCCGCGGCGACATCCTCCGCAGAGCCCACCAGCATAAAACTTCGCGGCGTCAGGACGGGTTCGGGCGATTCTGCGTCGCGGGCTGCGAGCAGCTCAAGGGTCCGGACGGTAAGCTCCTGCACCACGGGAGGCCCGTAGCTGGGGATCAGCTGGCGGGCGGAGCGGGAGGACGTGTGGTACGCCAGTTCCTGCTCCGCCTCCACCAGGGCAACGCTGCAGCGGCTACCAGGGCGGACGCCAGGGACAGGCGGCGATGCCGCCGCCCACAATCAGGACATCGTAGTGTGCTGCCATTCGTCCATCCTGACAGAGTTCCTGCGGACTGAAACCCCGCTGTCGGGGAGTCCCGTCAGGCTGCCGCCTCGGCCCGGCTGGCGACGAAGGCACCTACGCACGCTTCGACGTCGTCCGCTGAGTGCGCGGCGGAGAGCTGCACCCGGATCCTTGCGGCACCGCGCGGAACTACGGGGAAACTGAAGGCAGTGACGAAGACGCCGTGCTGCAGCATCCGGTCCGCCACTTTGGCCGCCATGACGGCGTCGCCGAACATGACCGGCACGATCGCGTGCTCGCCGGGAAGCAGGTCGAACCCCTCTTCGGTCATGCGGCGGCGGAACAGCCCGGCGTTTTCGAACAGGCGGCGTCGAAGGTCGGCCGAGTTCTGCACCAGGTCCAGCGCCTTGAGGGTGGCGGCAACGATGGCGGGAGCCAGGGAATTGGAGAACAGGTAGGGCCGCGCCTTCTGGCGCAGCATCGCGACAATCTCGCCGCGCCCGGAGACGTAGCCACCGGAAGCTCCACCCAAGGCCTTGCCGAAGGTGCCGGTGTAGATGTCCACCCGGTCAGAGACGCCGGCGTGCTCGGGAGTGCCCGCACCGGTGGCGCCCATAAAGCCCACCGCGTGGGAGTCGTCCACCATGACCATGGCGCCGTACTTGTCGGCAAGGTCGCAGATGGCCTCAAGCGGGGCCAGGTAGCCGTCCATGGAGAACACGCCGTCGGTGACAATCAGTGTCCGGCGGGCGTCCTGTGCCTCCTGCAGGCGGGCCTCGAGTTCGGCCATGTCCTGGTTGGCGTAGCGGTAGCGGCGGGCCTTGCAGAGGCGGATGCCGTCGATGATGGAGGCGTGGTTGAGCGCGTCGGAAATCACGGCGTCGTCCGGGCCCAGCAGGGACTCGAACACGCCGCCGTTGGCGTCGAAGCAGCTGGAGAACAGGATGGTGTCCTCGGTGCCCAGGAACGCGGACACCTTGGCTTCCAGCTCGAGGTGCAGGTCCTGGGTGCCGCAGATGAACCGGACGCTGGCCATGCCGAAGCCGCGCTCATCCATGGCGGCCTTGGCCGTGCTGATGATGTCCGGGTGGTCGGCCAGGCCCAGGTAGTTGTTGGCGCAGAAATTGAGCACGTCAGCTCCCGGGCCGCCGATCTGCCCGGCGGTGATGTGGCTGGACTGCGGCGAGCTGATGCTGCGTTCGGTCTTGTACAGTCCCGCAGTGCGGATTCCGTCCAGTTCTTCGCGCAGTTGGTCCTTGATGGAGGTGTACATGGGGTTCCTTACAGTCGGGTCCAGTCGAGGACAACTTTGCCGCCCACGCCGCTGCGGGCGATCTCGAAGCCTTTTTCCCATTCCGTGGCGGGCAGCGTGTCCGTCACCACGGCGGAGATGCCGGCGTGCAGCACCGGGTTGGAGGAGAGCATGGCGCTCATGGCGTACCAGGTTTCGTACATTTCACGGCCGTAGATGCCCTTGAGCGTGAGCATGTGGGTAACCACCTTGCCCCAGTCGATGGTGATCTCCTGGCTGGGCAGGCCCAGCATGGCGATCCGGCCGCCGTGGTTCATGTTGTCGATCATCTCAGGCAGGGCCGAGGGGTGGCCGGACATTTCCATTCCGACGTCGAACCCTTCGCGCATGCCCAGCTCACGTTGGGCGTCGCGCACCCGGGTGGTGGAGACGTCGATGGCAAGATCGGCTCCGAGCTGCCGTGCCAGGTCCAGCCGCGGCCGGGAAACGTCCGTGATGACGATCTTCCGCGCTCCGGCGTGGCGGGCCACGGCGATGGCCATGAGGCCGATGGGGCCTGCGCCGGTGATGAGCACGTCCTCGCCCACCAGCGGGAAGCTGAGTGCTGTGTGGACGGCATTTCCGAAGGGGTCGAAGATGGCACCGAGTTCGGGCGTGACGGAGGGATCGTGGTGGACCCAGACGTTGGTTTCGGGGATCACGACGTATTCGGCAAAGGCACCATCGCGCTGGACTCCCACGCTGACCGTGTGGATGCACATCTGGCGGCGTCCGGCGCGGCAGTTCCGGCAGATGCCGCACACGACGTGGCCTTCGCCGGAGACCCTGTCCCCGACCTTGACCTCCCGGACGTCCTCGCCCACTTCCACCACTTCGCCGTAGAACTCGTGGCCGGCAATCAGGGGGGCTTCGATGATCCCCTGCGCCCAGGCGTCCCAGGACTGGATGTGCAGATCCGTGCCGCAGATTCCGGTGGTCATGACCCGGATCTTCACGTCAGCCGGGCCTGCTGCGGGTTCGGGCCGTTCGACGAGCTCGAATCCGGCGTGGGGGCCGGCTTTATACAGGGCCTTCATTGGCATCCTTACTGCTTGGCATTCAATCTGCGGGGTACGTCCCCATTGAAGCCCTGCCGATGCTTTAGCACAACAGGGATTTTCTCAATCGACGATGTAGCTGTAGCTAATGATTAGAGTGGATGTATGGAGGTTCATCAGCTTGAAATCCTGCGGGAACTGGGCGCCCTGGGCAGTGTGAAGGCAGTGGCCGATACGCTCATGGTCACCCCGTCGGCAGTGTCGCAGCAACTGGCGCACCTGCAGCGCACCGTGGAGGTGCCGCTGACGCGAAAGGAGGGCCGGAACCTGGTGCTGACGGAGGCCGGCCAGGTTCTCGCCGACGCGGGCGCCGCCGTCGTCAGCGCCATGGCCGATGCCCGCGGCGCGCTCGGTACTTACCACGGCTCGCCCGCCGGAAGGGTGACCGTCAGCGGCTTCCACAGCGCGGGGCAGGCCCTGTTCGCGCCGCTGGCCCGCATGCTGGACCGGCCGGAGCACCCGCGGATCGAGCTGTCCGACGAGGACGTCGCGCAACAGGACTTCCCGGCCCTCACCGCCCGGTACGACCTGGTGCTGGCGCACCGCATGGACCACAGTCCCCGCTGGTAAGCGGAGCGGGTTGCCGTGATCCCGCTGGCACATGAGCCGCTGGACGTGGCGCTGCCCGCCGGCCATCCCCTGGCCCAAAAGGAGACCGTCACGGCGGACGACGTCGGCACAGAGGCCTGGGTGACCAGCCACCCCGGCTACTCCCCCGCCGATGTCCTGTCCGCCGTCGCTGCCCTCTCCAGCCGCGAGCCTAATATCGTCCACCGCATCAACGACTATTCCACGGTGGCGGCCCTCGTGGCTGCCGGCGGCGTGGTGGGGCTGCTCCCCAGATACACCGCGGGCCCGGTCCTGAACCCGGACATCGTGCTGCGTCCGCTGGAGGGAATCAGCACCCGCCGCAGGATCGACCTGCTGGCCCGGCCGGAGAACCTTAAGCGCCGCTCCGTAGTGATGGTCTGCGAGGCGCTGGAGGACATCATGGCGGGGCTGGTGAAACAGGGCTGAGCCGGAGCCGGCGGCCCGGAACTCAGGAGTCCTCGCCGTCCTGGTGGTTGCCCTTGCCCGTCTTGTGTCCAAGGCCCGGGCTGTGTCCCGGCGTATGTCCCAGCCCGCGTCCCAACCCACGCCCCAGCCCCAGGCCGGGCCCGTTACCGGCGCCCTTCACGATCCGCGCGGCAGTGGCTTTGTCCCCGTCCTTGACGCCGGTAATGCGCACGGTGTCCCCGGCGGCGATGTCCGCGATGGTTCCGTCCGTCGGTTTGAGCCGCTTGCCGTCGTCGCCCGTTGCCCCCCGGGTGGGTGTTGCTTCCGGGCTGGGGGTTGCTTCCGGACCGTCTGTGGATCCTGAACTGACCGGCGCTGCCGGAATCCTGATGATCTTCGTGTCGCCATTGACGGTGTAGGTGTGGGAGAAGCCGTCATCACTTTTGACGGTGATGGCTGAATCGCTGACCGACTCCACGGTCCCGTTCTGTTCCAGGACCGTCTGGTAGGTTCCGTCGGGCTTCCTGGCTACGGCTTCGCCGTGCAGGAGTTGCCCGCGCTGGGCTTTCCTGTCCTGCTTGTTCTGTTGTCCAGGCGCAGCGTCCTTGCCCGGCACTCCCTGCTGGGGCGCTCCCTGCTGGCCGGGGGTTGAGGGGGAAGGTGCCGGCGTTCCGGTGGCCGACCAGGCGAGGGCGGCCCCAGTCCCGCTGAGTGCCAGAGCCACCGCCCCGGCGAGCATTGTCTTGCGCATCCTCATAGGTTCCCGGACCACCATGGTTGTTCCTCCCGCACGCTGCCAGGGCACCGGCGCCCTGTGGGCTCAAGTGTAAGTCCGCCACGGCCGCCCAACCACGGGTACTTACGCAGGCCTTCGCCTGAGTACCCAACAGGTAGTTAAGGCGAAACCGGGCCGGGGTTGGCATCAATGTGAGGTTTCACAAGGATGCCAACCCCGGCCCGGCCGGGAGAAAACAGCGGGAGGAGCCTTAGACGGTGACGCCCAGCTTCTCCAGGATCAGTTCCTTCACGCGGCCGGCGTCGGCCTGTCCACGGGTGGCCTTCATGACCCCGCCCACGATCGCACCGATGGCCTGCACCTTGCCGCCACGGATCTTGTCCGCGACGTCGGGCTGCGCGGCGAGTGCGGCGTCGATGGCTTCCAGGAGGGGCCCGTCGTCGGATACGACGGCGAGGCCGCGCTTCTCCACGATCTCCTCCGGGGTGCCCTCACCGGCGAGCACGGCGTCCAGTACCTGGGAGGCCATCTTGTTGTTGATCTTGCCCGCCTCAACCATGCGGCTCAGCTCCACCACCGTGGCAGCTTCAACGCCCAGCTGGCCGGGGTCCACGTCGGCGGCCTTGGCGCGGCCCACGATCTCACCCATCCACCATTTGCGGGCCACGGAAGCCGTGGCGCCGGCGGCGATGGTTTCCTCGATTTCGTCCAGGACGCCGGCGTTGACCACGTCGCGGAATTCGAGGTCGGAGTAGCCCCAGTCAGCCTTGAGGCGCTTGCGGCGCTCGGCCGGCGGCTCAGGCAGGGTGGCGCGCAGTTCCTCCACCCATTCGCGGGAGGCCACCACGGGAACCAGGTCCGGTTCCGGGAAGTAGCGGTAGTCGTCTGCGTCGGACTTGGCGCGGCCGGACGTGGTGGTGCGGGTGTCCTCGTGCCAGTGGCGGGTCTCCTGGATCACCGGTTCACCCGAGTCCAGGACGGCAGCGTGGCGCTGGATTTCGTAGCGGACGGCGTGCTCCACGGCGCGCAGCGAGTTCACGTTCTTGGTCTCGGAACGGATGCCGAACCGCTCACGGCCGTGCGGGCGGAGCGACACGTTCGCATCGCAGCGGACGTTGCCACGTTCCATCTTCGCGTCGGACACACCCAGGTTCTTCACGATCTCCCGGACGGCCGCGACGTAGGCCTTGGCCAGTTCCGGTGCGCGGGACCCGGCTCCCTCGATGGGCTTGGTGACGATTTCCACCAGCGGAACACCGGCACGGTTGTAGTCCACCAGCGAGAAATCGGCGCCCTGGATCCGCCCGGTGGCGCCACCCATGTGGGTCAGCTTCCCGGCGTCCTCCTCCATGTGCGCGCGCTCGATCTCCACGCGGAACACGGTGCCGTCCTCGAGCTCAACGTCCAGGTAGCCGTCGTACGCAATCGGCTCGTCGTACTGGGACGTCTGGAAGTTCTTGGGGGTATCCGGGTAGAAGTACTGCTTCCGGGCGAAGCGGCAGGATTCGGCGATCTTGCAGTTCAGCGCCAGGCCGATCTTGATGGAGGACTCGATGGCCGTCTTGTTCACCACGGGCAGGACGCCGGGCATGCCCAGGTCCACCTCGTTGACGTTGGTGTTGGGCTCGTCGCCGAAGACGTTGGGGGCGGAGGAGAACATCTTGGTCTTGGTGTTCAGCTCCACGTGGACCTCGAACCCCAGGACGGGATCGTACTTCTCCATGGCCTCGTCGAAGCTCAGGATGTCGTCAGTGCTCATTATTTTGCCTCCTGGGTTTCGAGGGTTCCGGCAACGGCAAGGTCAGGCGCCTGGGCCAGCAGCGGGCCGCCCCACTTGGCTTCGAGCAGCGATTCAAGGACTGCACCCACCCGGTACAGGCGGGCGTCCTCGCGGGCCGGGGCCAGCAGCTGGATACCGACAGGCAGCCCGTCCTCGTCGGCCAGGCCGCCGGGCAGGGACAGGCCGGGGACGCCGGCAAGGTTGGCGGGGATGGTGGCGACGTCGTTGAGGTACATGGCCAGCGGATCGTCCAGTTTTTCGCCAAGCGGGAACGCCGTCGTGGGGGCGGTGGGCGAGATCAGGACGTCAGCCTGCGCGAAAGCGGCCTCGAAGTCCCGCTGCACCAGGGTGCGGACCTTCTGGGCGGAGCCGTAGTAGGCGTCGTAGTACCCGGCGGACAGGGCGTAGGTGCCCAGGATGATGCGGCGCTTGACTTCGTCACCGAAGCCGGCGGCGCGGGTGGCACCCATCACGCGTTCGATGGTCATGGGGCCCTCTTCGGGGAGGACGCGCAGGCCGTACCGGACGCCGTCGAACTTGGCCAGGTTGGAAGAGGCCTCGGACGGCATGATCAGGTAGTAGGCGCCCAGGGCGTACTGGAAGTTGGGGCAGGAGACCTCCACGATCTCCGCGCCGGCTTCCTTGAGCAGCTCCAGGGCGTCGTTGAAGCGGTTTTCGACGCCGGCCTGGTAGCCCTCGCCGTGCAGTTCCTTGATGATGCCGATCCGCAGGCCCTCGACGTTGCCGGTCTTCGCAGCGGCAACGAGGTCCGCCAGGGGTTCGGGCAGGGAGGTGGAGTCGCGGGGATCGTGGCCGCCGATGACCTGGTGCAGGAGGGCGGAGTCCAGGACGGTGCGGGTGACTGGGCCGATCTGGTCCAGGGAGGATGCCATGGCGATGGCGCCGTAGCGGGAGACGCTGCCGTAGGTGGGCTTCACACCAACGGTTCCGGTGACGGCGCCGGGCTGGCGGATGGAGCCGCCGGTGTCCGTACCCAGGGCCAGGGGCGCCTCGAAAGCGGCGACGGCGGCAGCGGAGCCACCACCCGAGCCGCCGGGGATCCGGTCCAGGTCCCAGGGGTTGCGGGTGGGGCCGTAGGCGGAGTGCTCGGTGGAGGAGCCCATGGCGAACTCGTCCAGGTTTGTCTTGCCCAGGATGGGCATCTTTGCGGCACGCAGGCGCTCCACCACGGTGGCGTCGTACGGGCTGTGCCAGCCTTCGAGGATCTTCGAGCCTGCAGTGGTGGGCTGTCCGACGGTGACGATGAGGTCCTTGACGGCGATGGGGACGCCGGCGAGCACGTGCAGGGCCTCGGCCTCAGCGCCGCCGGCGGCGCGGATGACGTCCACCTCGGCGGCGACGGCGAGCGCTTCCTCCGCGTTGACGTGCAGGAACGCGTTGACCAGGCCGTCCACGGCAGCGATGCGGTCCAGGTAGGCCTGGGTAACTTCGACGGCGGTGACCTCGCCGGCACGGAGTTTCTCCGCGAGCTGCGCGGCGGACAGCCGGATCAGGGTGCCGGCGGTGGTGTTCTTTTCAGTCATGGTTATGCCTCATCCAGGATGGCCGGGACCTTGAAACGGTTGTCATCGGAGTCCGGTGCGCCGGAGAGTGCCTGTTCCGCGGTGAAGGTGTGTCCCACAACGTCCTCACGGAACACGTTGGTGAGCGGAATGGGGTGCGAGGTGGCCGGGACGTCGTCCCCCGCGGCCTCGCTGACGGACTTGACCGAATCCACGATGACGGCGAGCTCGCCGGCCATCCTGTCCAGCTCTTCGGCACTCATCTCGATGTGAGCGAGCCGCGCGAGATGCGCGACGTCGTCACGGTTGATCGCAGCCATGGATCTCCCCTGCAAAGTTCGGATTGTTTTCCGATCCAGTCTAGTGCGGAAACGCAGATGCCCGTCTGACATCCCCCAGCGGGCGTCAGACGGGCACCTTCGACACCCGGCCTGCCTCGGGGACAGGATCACGGGCAGCTACAGACTAGCCGATTCCGATGGCTCCGGTCAGCATGCCGACTCCGAGCATTACCAGGGAGATGACGGCGGTGCGCCACAGGACCTTTTTGTGGTGGTCACCCAGGTCCACCTTGGCCAGCGAGACCAGCAGCAGGATGGCCGGAACCAGCGGGCTCTGCAGGTGGAAGGGCTGGCCGGTGATGGAGGCCCGGGCCATGTCAGCGGCGCCGACACCGTAGTGGGCCGCGGTTTCGCTGAGGACGGGCAGGACGCCGAAGTAGAACGCGTCATTGCTCATGAAGAACGTCATGGGGATGCTGAGCACACCGGTGATGACGGCCATGAACGGGCCCATGGAGGTGGGGATGATCTGGACCAGCCACGCGGACATTGCTTCCACCATGCCGGTGCCCTTGAGGACGCCGGTGAGGACGGCGGCCGCCATGACCATGCTGACCACGGCCACGATTGACGGTGCGTGCGCAATCAGCTGGGCGCCCTGGTCCTTGACCTTGGGGAAGTTGACCAGCAGGGCGATCGCGGCGCCCACCATGAACACGAACGGCAGCGGGATGACGTTGGCGACGAGCACCACCATGACGGCGACGGTCAGGACCAGGTTGAACCAGAACAGCTTGGGGCGCAGGGTGCTGCGGTTGGGATCGAGCGCGGTGTCCGCCATGGCGGAGTCGTGCTCGTCCACCAGGGTTTCGGTGCGATCCAGGACTGCAACCGAACCACCGGCGGGGGCTGCTCCGCCGGGGTTGCCGCCCTTGCGGCCGCGGCCGGTTCCGGAAGCGGGGGTTCCGGAGGCACCTGCGGAGGTGCCGCCGTCGAACTCTTCCGCAGTGTCCGGCACGCCCCAGATCTCGGGGGCGGTGGCGCGGAGGCGGTTGCGTTCCTGCAGGCCCAGCAGCCAGGAGAAGGCGAAGACGACCACCAGGACGGCCACGAGGGACGGGATCATGGGGACGAAGACGTCGTTGACGTCAATCTTCAGGGCGGTGGCGGCGCGGGCCGTGGGGCCGCCCCACGGCAGGATGTTCATGGTGCCGTTGGCCAGGCCAGCGACGCAGGTAAGGACCACGGGGCTCATCTTCAGGCGCAGGTAGACCGGCAGCATGGCTGCGGTGGTAAGGATGAAGGTGGTGGACCCGTCGCCGTCCAGGGACACGGCGGCGGCCAGGATCGCGGTGCCCAGGACCACCTTGGCGGGGTCGTTGCCCAGCTTGCGGAGGATGAACTTCACCAGCGGGTCAAAGAGCCCGACGTCGATCATCAGGCCGAAGTAGATGATGGCGAACATCAGCAGGGCCGCGGTGGAGGTCATGGACTTCATGGAGTCCATCACCATGTCGCCGATGCCCAGGCCGGCGCCGGCGAACAGGCCAAAAACAGTAGGGACAATGATCAACGCCAGCACTGGCGTCAACTTCTTCGTCATGATCAGCACCATGAATACCGCGATCATGGCGAATCCAAGTATTACCAGCACAGCCGGCTCCTTCTTGTGAACAGCGGCACAGCGGTGTGACGCGTGCTACAGACTGTAGGGTGGCGGACGTCACGGCAGTGCCTTTGGCTCAATTGATTGGCATACTGCTTATTGGGAGCATTTTGCTCATTGTGCTCACTGTGCTTTTGCGCTGAAACCATGGGCCGCCACCACCCGTCAAGGAGGATGAATGCAGCGTTCCATGCCCCGGCGGCCGCTGCGGTTTTCCACCCAGACGCTGCTGCTCCAACTGGCCGTGGTGCTGCTGGTGGTGCTGCTGAGCACCGCCGTCCACGCCTGGCTGACCTACGACCGGGTGGGCAGCGATGCTGAGAACCAGGCACTGACGCTGGCCCGGACTGTTGCGTCCGACCCTGAGGTCCGCGCCGAAGTGCTGGCCATCAGTGACCAGCCCGGCACTCCCCCGCCGGCCGAGCTCCTGGGCGGGCCGCTGCAGGCGTCGGCGGAGGCAGCGCGGACCCGGACCGGGGCGCTGTTCGTGGTGATTACCGACGAAACGGGCATCAGGCTCGCCCACCCGGATCCGCAGCGGCTGGGAGAAAAGGTGAGCACCGACCCGTCGGAAGCATTGTCCGGGCAGGAGATCACCACCCGGAACACCGGAACGCTTGGCCCGTCGGCCGGCGCAAAGGTTCCGGTGTACGCACCCGGCACCAGCACGGTGGTGGGCGAGGTGAGCGTGGGCTACTCCATGGAAACCGTGGCCCAGAGCGTGGCGCGCGACATCGGCCCCGTGGCACTGACCGCCGCGGGCGCCCTCCTGGCCGGGGTCCTGGGCTCCTTCCTGCTGCGCCGCCGCCTGCAGCGCCTCACCCTGGGCCTGGAGCCGGAGGAAATCAGCACGCTGGTGCACGACCAGGTGGCGGTGCTCCAGGGCGTGGACGACGGCGTGATCGGCGTCAGTGCCGACGGCCGGGTCAGCGTCTTCAACGCCGCCGCGCAGCGGCTGCTTGGCCTGCCGGACCTTTCCGGGTCGAGCTGGGAGGACGCGCCCGTCCCGGAACAGCTGAAGTCCCTCACGCGCCCCGACCCAAGGGTTGCCGGCCCGGGGGTAGCCAGCGGCGGATCAAACCAGGACGCCCTCGAACTGGTGGCCGGGGGCCGGGTGCTGGTGGTGAATGCGCGCAAGGCGCTGCACCGCCGGGAGGACCTGGGCTGGGTGGTCATGCTGCGCGACCGCACGGAACTGCAGGAGCTGACGCGGCAACTCGACGCCGTGGGCACCATGTCCACCGCGCTGCGCGCCCAGCGGCACGAGTTCGCCAACCAACTGCACACCCTTGCCGGTTTCCTGGGCATCGGCCAGCACCAGGAAGCGCGCGACTACCTTGCCGGCCTCGCCGCCACCGGCCCGCTGAAGTTCCCGGTGGACCAGGCCGAGCTGCTGCAGGACCCGTACCTGCAGGCCTTCGTCGGCGCCAAGGGCGTGGAGGCCGACGAACGGGGCGTCTCGCTGCGCATCGGGCCGGAGACCCTGGTCCGCGGGCAGGTGACCGATGCCCAGGATGTGACCACGGTGCTGGGAAACCTGCTCGACAACGCCATCAACGCCGCCGTGGCCGGCTCGTCCGCGGACCGCTGGGTTGAGCTGGAGGTGCTGGATGAGCCAGGCGACGACGGCGGCACACTGCACGTCGTGGTGGCGGACTCCGGTGACGGGCTGGCAGAAGGCACAGACACGGAGGCCGTGTTTGCCGAAGGTTTCACCACCGCTTCCGGCCCGGTCCGCGCCGGCGGCGGTCAGGGCTTCGGACTGGCGCTGGCCCGCCAGCTGGCCCGGCGCCGGGGCGGCGACGTGAAGGTGCTCGACCGCGGGGCCAGGGGCGGGCCGGGTGCCGTGTTCATGGCCACCCTTCCGCACACGACGGCAGGAAGCGCTGCCGCAAAGACCACGGGGGAAGCCGGAAAGGATAAGAATGGCTGACGATTTTCGGGTCCTGATCGTGGACGACGACTTCCACGTGGCCAAGCTGCATGCCGCCTACGTGGATTCGGTGGCGGGGTTCCTGGCGCTGGCGCCTGTCGGTACGGCGTCGCTGGCACTGCAGGCCATCCACAGCCTGCGGCCGGACCTGGTGCTGCTGGACGTGTACCTTCCGGACGCCTCCGGCCTGGACCTGCTGCAGCAGCTGGATGTGGACACGATCATCCTCAGCGCCGCATCCGATCCCGCGTCGGTCCGGGTGGCGTTCCGCCGCGGCGCGCTGGGATACCTGCTCAAGCCCTTCACGGCGGAGTCATTGTCCCAGCAGCTGCGTTCCTATGCCCGGTACCGGCGCCTCCTGGGCCAGCCCGGGGCACTGGACCAGGACGCCGTGGAGCGCGCCAAACGTGCGCTGATTCCGGGGGACGTCACGCCGTCGTCGAAACCCCGCTCCGCGACGGAGGCCGCGGTGCTGGAATCACTGGCCCCCGGCGAGCAGTATTCTGCCGCCGAGGTGGCCGCCCGGGTTGGCGTTTCCCGCGCCACCGCCCAGCGGTACCTGTCCTCGCTGGCGGACGACGGGGCGGTGGACATCCAGCTCCGCTACGGCACCACCGGCAGGCCCGAGCACCGCTACGGCCTGCCGGCACGGTAGGGCCGGAAAATCACTCGCTCTTCTGCGCGACCAGTTCGATCTCGACGAGCATCTTCGGGTCCAGGAACGGGAGCACGTGGACCAGGGAGAGGGTGGGGCGGATCCCGCCGAACACTTCGCCGTGGGCCCGGCCGGCCTCTTCCCATTTGCTGATGTCCGTCAGGTACAGCTTGGACTGCACCACGTCCCCGTAGCCGAAGCCGGCGTCGGCCAGGACCTTGCCGAGTTTCTGCAGGATGTACTGGGTCTGCGTGTAGAAGTCATCCCCCACGATTCCGTCGTCACCGCTGGCCGCGGTGGCAGAGATGTAGAGGGTGTTGTCCACCTGGACGGCGCGGGAATAGCCGAGGGTCTGTTCCCAGACGGATCCGCTGCCGAAGGTTTTGCGCATGGGTGGGCCTTTCAAAGCTGGAATGGGTCGCCACCACTGTAGGGCTGCTACAGGTCGCGCCGGTAAACCAGCAGTTTTATGTCGGTTCCGGGGACCAGCCAGTCCCGTTCAGGCACCCGCTGGAAGCCGGTCTTGCGGTACAGCCCGTGGGCGCTTTCCCAGGTTTGGCCGGTGGTGAGGGCCACCGCACGGATGCCGGGAAGCGTCCTGGCATGGCCGATGATGGCCTCGACCATGGCTTTGCCGGCGCCGCTGCGCTGGACGGCAGGGTCCACCACCAGCATCCGGAATTCCAGCTCATCCTGCAGGGCGATATCCGCGTACGGCTCCCCAGCCAGCGCCAGGGTGACCGAACCGACCACAGCGCCGTCCCGCTCCGCCACCCAAATGGTGGCCTGCTCCGCGCGGGATGCCACATCCATGATCTTGGCCATGTAGGGGTGCGCTGCATCGTCGAAGTAGCCTGCCGAAAGATACGAATCTCCGGTGATGCGGGCAATGGCGGCGAAGTCGGCCTCGACGGCGGGACGGATGGTTATCTGCGGCTGCACCCGTCAATGCTAGTGGCGACCCGGCGTGCGGCAGGAAGGCACTTTCCGTGACAGAACTATCAGAACGGGTGGCCCCGCTCTGTCGATGATGGCCTCCCCTGCCCGCTCAGAGCGGAAACTTTCCGGACAGCTCCAGGCTGGCGGCACAGGTCCAGGCGTCCAGGCGCTCACCGTCGGTGGGGCCGCCGTCGAGGGGGCTCGTGAGGCGCGGCCTGCGCACCCAGCAGCCGGCCTCCTCCGCGATCAGGGCGCCGGCTGAAAAGTCATGCTCGTTCAGCCCCCGCTCGCCGTAGGCATCGTGGGTTCCGTCCGCCACCATGCACAGGTCCAGGGCAGCGGAACCAAGCCGGCGGACATCGGCGAAGCCGTCCATCAAAGTACCGAAGGCAGCGGCCTGCTGGGCGCGGATATCGGGCTCGTAGCTGAACCCGGTGGCCAGGATCTGCCCGGCCCGGCCCGGAACCGGTCCGTCCAGCCTGGTGACAGTGCCGCGTTCCTCCAGCCACGCACCCTGGCCGCGGGCAGCGTAGTACACCCGTCCCAGGGCAGGGGCATTGACGACGCCGGCCAGCCAAGCGCCGTCGGCATCGGCAACAGCCACGGAGGTGGCGTAGTAGACGATGTTGCGGATGAAGTTGGTGGTGCCGTCCAGGGGGTCGATGGACCAGCGGTAACCGGTGGGGTCGGCGGGCCGGGTGGTGCCCTGTTCCTCGCCGGTGATGCTGTCGCCCGGGCGGGCAGCGGTGATGACGCGGCGTACGGCGTTTTCCGCGGCCAGGTCAAAGGCTGTGACCCAGTCCCCGGCCGCTCCCTTGTTGCTCGCGTCCAGGGCGTTGCCGTCACGGCCGGACAGGACTTTTGCGCCTGCCGCCGCGGCCTGTTTGGCTACCTCCAGCAGTTCCGTTGCGGACGTCATGCGTTCTCCTCCACGGTGTCCTGCACGGCGCTCTCCCCGGCGGCGCTCTCCCCGGCGGTGTTCTCCCCGGCGGTGGCCGGTACGGTCGCTTCCTCTGCGCCGTCCCGGGCCGGTTCGGTGGCCGGGGCATCCCCCACGGCTGCCGGGCCGCCGTCGAGCAGTTGCCGGAACCCGTCCTCGTCCAGGACGCGGATGCCCAGCTGCTCTGCCTTGTCCAGCTTGCTGCCGGCGCTTTCGCCGCCACCACGTAACTGGTGTTCTTGGAAACGGAGTAGCCGCCTTGCCGCCGCGGAGCAGGATGGCTTCCTTGGCCTCGTCACGGCTGAAGTTGGGCAGTGAGCCCGTGACCACCACGGTCAGTCCCTCAAGGGTGCGCGGCATGGACTCGTCACGTTCGTCCTCCATGCGTACCCCCGCAGCGGCCCAGCGGTCGATGATCTCGACGTGCCAGTCCTCGGCGAACCATTCCTTCAGCGCGGCGGCGATAGTGGGCCCAACGCCGTCCACGTGGGCAAGTTCCTCCTCGGACGCGGCGCGGATGCGGTCCATGCTGCCGAACGCCTGCGCCAGGGCCCGGGATGCGCGGGGCCCGACGTGGCGGATGGACAGGGCCACCAGGACGCGCCACAGCGGCTGGGTCTTGGCCTTCTCAAGTTCCTTGAACAGTTTCTGGGTGGTGGCGGTGGCCTTGGACGGCGACTTGGCGGTGCCCTTGCTGAAGAAGTACGGCACCAGCTCGTATTCGCCGGTGGGGACGCCTTTGCTCTTCTTTTCGCGCCGGATGCGGACACCGGCCAGGTCCTCGGGGGTGAGGTCGAACAAGCGGGCTTCGGAGGTCAGCGGAGGGGTGTCCGGTTCGGCAGGCTGGGTCAGTGCAATGGCCGCCTCCCAGCCCAGGGCTTCGATATCGAAGGCACCTCGACCGGCCACGTGGAACACCCGCTCCCGGAGCTGGGACGGGCAGGACCTCGCGTTGGGGCAGCGGACATCCACGTCCCCCTCCTTCGCAGGTGCCAGCGGGGTACCGCAGGAAGGGCACTCGGTGGGCATCACGAAGTCGCGCACCGGCGGGTCCTGCTGGTCCCGGAGGGACAGGACCGGGCCCACGATTTCGGGGATGACGTCCCCCGCCTTCCGCAGGATGACGATGTCGCCGATCTTGACGCCCTTGGCCTTGACCACGTCCTGGTTGTGCAGGGTGGCCATTTCCACGGTGGATCCCGCAACCTTGACCGGCTCCATGACGCCGTAGGGCGTGACGCGGCCCGTGCGGCCCACGTTGACCTGGATATCCAGCAGTTTGGTGTGCACTTCCTCCGGCGGGTACTTGTAGGCCACGGCCCAGCGGGGAACACGGGTGGTGTTGCCCAGGGCCCGCTGGGTGGCGAAATCATCGACTTTGATGACGATGCCGTCGATTTCGTGAAGCAGCTTGTGGCGCTGGTCCCCGTACCGCTTGATGAACCCGAGGACGTCGTCCCGGGCTTCCAGCACCTCGAAGTACGGGCTCACCGGCAGGCCCCACTCATTCAACAGGCCGTAGGTCTCCGACTGGCTGCCCGCGGCCAGGCCCTCCCGGGCGCCGATGCCGTGGACAAACATTTTCAGTGGCCGCTTGGCCGTCTCCGCCGGATCCTTCTGCCGCAGCGACCCGGCCGCGGCGTTGCGGGGATTGGCCAGCGGCGCCTTGCCGGCTTCAATCAGGGCCTCATTGAACTCGGCGAAGGCCTTGGATGGGATGAAGACCTCGCCGCGCACTTCCATTTCGGCGGGGAAACCGCTGCCGCGCAGTTCCTGCGGGATTTCCTTGATGGTGAGCAGGTTGTGGGTAATGTCCTCGCCCGTGGTGCCGTCGCCGCGGGTGGCAGCCCGCACCAGCTTGCCGTCGCGGTACAGGAGGTTGACAGCCAGGCCATCGATTTTCAGTTCGGTCAGCCACGCAGCTTTTGCGCTGCCGTCCCCGATCTTTTCGATGCCGGCCTCGGCCCGGTTAAGCCATGCCTCGAGCTCCTCCAGGGAGAAGACGTCCTCGAGGCTGTACATCCGCTGAAGGTGTTCCACCGGCGCAAACGCGGCGGACACCTCGCCGCCCACTTCCTGGGTGGGTGAATCGTTGGCCACCAGTTCCGGGTGCAGCGCCTCGATCTCCTCGAGGCGGCGGAAGAGGGCATCGAACTCGGCGTCCGATACCAGTGGCGCGTCCTCCTGGTAGTACGCGAACCGGTACTTCCGGACCAGGTCCGCGAGGTTGTCGTATTCCTCGCGGATGGCTTCGGTGGGGATCGCTTCGGGCTCGTGCGGTGCCGTGGTCCGGGTGGCGGTCTGTTCTGCGGGTCCTGGTCCTGTGCTCACAGACCTATCTTGCCTTACGCCTCCGACAGCCACTGGGCAGGGCGGCGCGGCAGGCACCCAGGCTCAGTGCGACCGGAGCCGGTTGCGGTTGCGGTTCCACCAGGCGAAAGCTCCGGCGGAGGCGCCCACCAGCAGTGTTCCGATGGCGATAGGCCCGAGTGCCGGACCGTCCGGGCCCCCGCCACCGGCGGGAGCAAGGGCGGCCAACTTGGTGGGGGCGGCGCTCCGGGTAACGGGACTGTTCCAGTCCTGTCCACTGGAGGGGCCGGTGGGCGGCCGGTAACCGGCAGTCGCTGATGGGGTTTCGGGGGCGGAATCGTCGGGGACCGGCGCCACCGTTGCCGGCAACTGGACCGGGTCAGGGGGCGGGACGTCACCCTGCGCGCTGGGGCTGGACAGTCGGTGCAGTAGCTCCGCCGGGGGTGCCGGCTGGGCTGGCGGCGGCACCGGATCCTTGGATTTGCGGGGGCGCCCGGTCTGGCCGGAGTCGGGGCTGCTGGCAAGGAGGGGCATGCAGATCAGTCCGCAGTCGGCTGGCGCCTGGGTGTCCGACACCGGGGCGGGCGTGGGCTCGGCTGTGGCAGCAAGTGCCGGGCCTGTTGGGAAGAAGCCAAAGGCCAGGGCCAGGACAGCCGCGGAAGCCGTCGTCGAAACAGCGTGGCGGACCGGGGTGGACGGGGTCATTGCTACCTTTCGATGCGCGCAGCCCCCCACCACGGCTTTCTGGTGTCCCCGGTAGTCTTCTACAGCGCCGGGCGGGGCCGCAAATCCGCCGCAGCAGCGGCCCCGCCTTTTTCGGGCCTGCTCAGTCCCGGTTTTCCGGTGGAAGCGCCACCTGGATTTTCCGCGCTTTGCCGCGTCCCACCACGTACCCGCGGCCCGGGATGAAGTCCGGGCTCACCCGGCCCAGCGAGGTGTTGAGCAGGCTGTCGCCTTCGATGTCCCCCGGGTTGAGGAGCAGGCCCCGGCGCCCGGATTTGAACGGCTGGGCAAGCTGCCAGGCGCTGGACCAGGTGGAGGACTCGGACTCGCCCACCACCCACTGGTCCGCCTTCAGCGACGCGGTCACCAGCTGCGCCATGCCGGATTCGGCGATGGTGTCGGTGAATTCCGTCAGGCCCTCGATGAAGAAGGCCACCGCTCCCGGATTCCCGGTGGAGTGCTCCACCAGGTCCTCCACCACCTCGGCGAGGTCGTCCGGTCCCACGACCGAGCGGTTCCAGATGGGGAGGGAGGCGACGGCGGACCGGCGCGACCCGAGGTAGATCAGCTCCACGGCGGGGTTGGACCGGCGCAGTGCGTAGGCCAGGGTCACCAGTGCCACGGTCCGTCCGGCACCCGGCGGGCCTGCCAGCAGCAGCGGGCCGCGCGCCATGACCTCCGCCGGCTGCAGGGACTCGTCGTCTACACCGATCACCGGCAGGTCCGGGCTGCCGGCGGGGAGGACATCCAGGTCCACCTGTTCGGGCAGCCGTTCGATGCCCGGCGCGGTGTCGAGGCCCTGGCGCAGCATGGCTTCGCTGAGCTTATGGACTTCCCGGGCCTGCAGGGCCAGGTTGGAGTTGCCGCCCAGGACGGCGAGCTGCACTTCAAGTCCGTCCAGCAGCCCGCGTCCCGGGGGCGACGTGGCAGTAAGGACATCCCTGGGGACGTCCATCGAGATGTAGTCGTCTTCATTGGAGAGCCGCAGCACCAGCCGGCGCTGAATGGAGGCGAGCAGCGACGCGGGGACGGCGTTGGGCCGGTCCCCTGTCACCACCAGGTGGATGCCCAGGGTGCGGCCGTCGGTGGCCAGTTGCAGGAAGATGTCCCAGAGTCCGGAAAGCTTGCTGTGCTCATATGCCTCCCGGAACGCGGACATGCCGTCCACCAGCACGAAGATCCGCTTCTCGTCCGGCCGGTTGGCCAGCTTCCGGTACTCCACGATGGTGGACGCCCGCACCTCTGCGAACTGTGCGGAGCGCAGCTCGGCGATGTCCCGCAGGAGGCGCAGGAGCCGCCCAACCCGTTCCACGTCGTCGCCGTTGATGATCTCGCCCACGTGCGGAAGCTCCTCCAGCATCCGCAGCCCGGAGGAACCGCAATCGATGCCGTACACGTGGACCGGGCCACCGCGCGGGGTGACCGCGGCGGCAATGGCAATGCCGCGCAGGGCTGCGGACTTGCCGGAACCGCCCGTTCCGTAGATGGCCATGTTGCCGTCCCGGTCCGGTTCGTAGAACACGGTGGGCTGGTCCTGGTGCACGGGATCGTCGGCCACGCCCAGGAGCAGCTGTTCGTCGGTGCGGGGGTTGGGCAGCTTGGAGAAGTCGTAGGTCTTGGCCAGTTCATCCAGCCATGGCTTGCGCGGCGGCTGGATGGCCAGGGTGTCCGCGGCGTGCACGATGGTGGAGGTCATCCGGGCGATGTCGTTGGGGACGGCCGGTTCCTGGGCAACGGGCTTGTCAGGGGCGGGAGCTTCCCAGCTGGGACCGGAGCCGAAGGCCATTTCCACGATGTCGATCTGGGGCCGTTGTGGTTTGTCGGTGGTCCAGCCGCCGGCGTACCCGGTCTGGAATCCCTGGATGCGGCCGGGCCCGGTCTTGGCGGCGCCGCGGCCCGGAATGGCGGGGTCGAAGTAGGCGGCGTCCGGGACGCCCAGGATGTCCGTGGCGTCGTCCTCATCGGCCATGCGCAACGCAACCCGGAGGTTGGTGTTGGCGCGGAGGTTGTCCTTGATGACGCCGGCGGGCCGCTGGGTGGCCAGGATCAGGTGCAGGCCCAGGGAGCGGCCACGGGCGGCCACGTCCACCACCCCGTCGACGAACTCGGGAACATCGTTGGCCAGGGCGGCGAACTCGTCCACGATGATGATCAGGTAGGGCGGGGCTTCCGGGTCTGCCTCGCGCTGCAGGGCCAGCAGGTCCTTGGCCTTCTTCCGGTTCAGCAGCTGCTCACGGTAATGCAGCTCCGCACGCAGGGACGTCAGGGCGCGGCGCACCAGGTGCGGGGAAAGGTCGGTAACAAGGCCCACGGTGTGCGGCAGGTTGATGCAGTCCGCGAATGCGGCGCCGCCCTTGTAATCCACGAACAGGAAGCTGACGCGGTCCGGGCTGTACGCCGCGGCCATGCCCATGACCCAGGACTGCAGGAACTCGGACTTGCCGGCGCCGGTGGTGCCGCCCACCAGGGCGTGCGGCCCCTCGTTCTTCAGGTCCAGGTACAGCGGCTCGATGCCCTTGGACCCCACCAGGGCCCGGAGCGTGCCGTTGTCCTTGCGGTTCGCCACCGCGGTGGCGTGCACGGAGTTGTTTTCCGTCCAGCGCTCGGCCACGGCCTGGGGGTTGTCCAGGAAGTCCTTGCCGATCAGGGTCGCATAGGACACTGCGCGCGGCAGGTCGGAGTCGTCGTTGACGGGCTTGCCCACGTCAACCACGGGGGCCAGCATCCGGGCGAGCTGGGCGGCGAGCTCCGCGTCCACGCTCTCGCAGCTGACGGGATACGTGTGGCGGCCCACGCGCACCTGCCCGGTGGTGGTGCCGTGGTCGCCATCCACCACCATGAAGTCGCGGCAAGCGGCCGGGAGGGCCTGGATGTCGGTGGCCACCCACAGGACGTGGACGCCGGAGTCGGGCCCGCGTTCCGCCAGCCGGGTGAGACGGCCGCGGTCCACGGGAGCGTCGTCTTCCACGATGACCAGCACCGACGGAAGGACAGGCTCTTCGAGTTCATGCTTGACGGGGTCGATGCCGGGTCGCAGGTCCGGGGCGGTCCGTTTGGCCGCCGCTTCCCGGGCATCCACCAGGTCCTCAAGCCGGGCCAGCAGTGAGGAGCCGCCGGCCGAGCCGGCGGCCAGGTGGTCCCCGCCCAGCGGGCTGTGCCCCGAGCCCACGTGCGGCAGCCACTGCAGCCAGTTCCAGCGTTCGCGGGACTGGGCGGACGTGATGGCGGTCACGACCACCTCGGCCGGGGAATGCAGGCCCACGAGCTGCAGCACCATGCCGCGGGCAACGTCGTCCACCAGGCCGCGGGCACCGGCGATGCCCAGGGCGCCGGAAGTGCGCAGCTGGGAGACGACGGGGACGCCTTCGATCCCGCTGAACTGCTTGATGCAGTCCTGGATTTCGCGGGCGTACTGGACCTCGGTGTCGTTGTTGGAGGGTTCCTCCAGCGGGATGCGCGACGGCGCGGTCCCCAGTCCAAAGCGCAGGCCAAGGAACGAGGAGTGCTCGGGCCGGTGCGTCCACAGCAGTGGCCCGAGCTTGTAGATGGCATCCACAGTGTCGCTGACGGACGGCGCTTCCTGGAGCCGGACCGCCCGTTCCACCTGCTGCAGTTCGGTGAGGTCCTGCCGGAAGGCGGCCATGGACGCCCGGAACTGCTTGAGCTGTTCCTTCTGCTGCTTGCGCGTCCGCATCCGGGTGTCCACGTAGTGGCCCACGATGAACAGGGGCATCATCAGCATGAACACCATGGACAGCACGTTCTGCGTGACCGCGAAGATGACCGCGCCCATCATCAGGGGCGCCACCAGCATGATGTACGGGAACGGCTGGTCCTCGGGCCGCTTGGGCCCGGCAGGAAGGACGCGCTTGGGTACTTCGAAGCGGGGCACCACGCGCGGGGAGCGGTTGAAGTCCACAAGGGGCGACGTCGGCGCTGCCGCGTGGTTGTGTCCCAGCGGCACCACGGTGACGGTGGTGTCCCCCAGGGTCACCGTGTCGGACGAGTTCAGGGTGGCGCGCGTGACCGGCAGCCCGTCCATCAGGAGGCCGTTGGCGGAGTTGGTGTCCACGATCTCGAGGCTTTCGCCCACCGTGATCCGGGCATGCCGCTTGGACGTGAGCGGATCCGTCAGGCGGATGTCCACGTCCCGGTCCCGGCCGATGTAGCTGGTGCCGATGGGCAGCGAAAATTCGCGGCCGACGTCGGGCCCGGACAACACGCGCAGCGTGGCCGCAGCGGGCCCACGGCTGGCTCCTGGTTCGTGGAACTGCCCGCTGACCCGGGCCAGCGACACCACGGAGCCGGGGCGCAGGCCCGATTCGAGCAGGTTGTCTTCGCGGGCCAGGACGTTGCCGCTGATCCCGGCACCCACGAAGGCCTCGTCGATGCGCAGGGACAGGTTGTCCGGGGCAGGGGTGCCCTTCCGGTCAGGGTCGGCCGCCCAAAGCACGGTGGCGATGTCGGCCACGGTGGCCAGGCCGTCCACCGTGACGGCCAGGTCCTTGGCGTCGGCGGGTTCGCGGCGGAGTGTCAGCCGGATCCTCATCCTTCGTCCACGCCCCTCATCTTTTCGAGCAGGTACAGGTCATCGGGTGTCACCAGGTGGGTGGTGACGGCGTGCTCCACCAGGCGGGCGCGGCGGTTGGTGGCCAGTTTCCCGCCGCCTCCGCGCAGTCCCACCACGCCCACGCGGTCCAGCTTGTCGCAGACGTTGTCGAGTTTGCGGTTGAAACGGGTCAGCGCCCAGCCCAGGGTTTTGGCGGCGGCCGCGGAGGACGGGATGGTGCTGAACCCGGTGCCTTCGCGCCGGAGCACCGGCTCGGCGAGGGCCACGATCAGCGCCTTCTGGGCGTCGGTGAAGACCACGGGGCCGATGGTGGTGTCGCCGCTGCTGGCACCTTCCCGGGCTTCCTGCCGGAAGGATGGCGTCTTGAGGTGCACGGCGAACTCGTAGGTGGTGGGCCCGGCCGTGAAGATGACGTTGGTGTGGCTGAACACCAGCGGAATCCGGGCGCCGGGCGACAGCCATGCCTGCATGCCGCCGGACGCGTCAGCCACGGTGGCGGACAGCATGCTGCCCACGTTGCTGAGCCACCAAATGCCGTCGTAGCGGGCCACCTGCAGGAACTGCCGGTGCAGGTACGGGTTGTCGTCCACTTCAAGGTCGCCTTCGCGGCCGATATTGAAGATGTCCTCATCCGATGGCTCGTACCATTCGCCACAGAAATCTATTGCTAGATCCCCCATGATCTGTGCCTCCTCAGTGGGCAATGTGTTTGCGTCATCAGCTGGCTAGTCCTGCAGGCAGGCGATGGAGTCCTGGCCTTCCGGCGAGGCGCTGCCGTCGGCCCGCACCAGGATCACTTCCAGGCAAATGGGAGTGGGGCCGAACCCGGAAACAAAGGTCTTCGGTACTTTCGTGGTTTCGTAGGGCCCGTCCGCCTTGGCCGATTTGGTGCGGTACTTGTAGGAGTCGCCCTCCCTGGGCTGCGGGTTGGTCCAGGAGAAGATGATGGTGTTTGGATCTTCGGGCTTTCGTGATGCCGCGAGGCCTTCGACACTGGGGACAGTGCCGCTGTCCACGGCGTCGGCCGGCGGCTTGCTGACCTGCTGGGTTTCCACTGCTTTGGGCGTCCCGGTTGCAGTGTTGGCCACCACGATGCCCACCACCGCCGCCAGGGCCAGGAGGGTTCCGCCGGCCAGCGCGAGCCAGAGGTTGCGCTTGCCATGGTCTGCCGCCGGCGCCGCCTGCGGCTGGTCCACGTTCACGGGCCGGTGCACGGTGGCGTCGGCGGTGTAGGTGTCCGGCCCGGCGTCGTCCCTTACCGGGGCACCATAGTTCGCCGCGCCTGTGCTGCCGCGCAGGACGGTGGACTGTGCCCACTCCCCCTGGCCGCCGCCGTCGGCCGCACCTCCTCCGGGGCCAGACGCTCCGGCGGGGGCCGCCGGGATGGAGGGCACGGCCGGGGCCGCCGCCATGGGGTTGGGCCGGCGGGGGTGAAGGACGACGGCGGGACGGCGCCACCCCGCCGTGCCGTGGCGTCGGTCCCGTCGCCGGCTGAGCCGGGGCGGGTGCGGGCCGGGAAGGTGGGGGCGCTGCCGGTCCGCTCCGGGTCGATCGCGGCGATGCTCCGGACGCGGGTTTCCTCCGTGCCGTCGTCCGGGTGGCCCTCCTCCTGCTGGGGTTCCTCGAGGACTTCGAAGGGCGTCACGGAGAGGTTGAGCTCAGCCTGGATCCGCTGGAGGGCCAGCGCGAAGGCGTGCGCGGAGGAATACCGTGACCGCGGCGACTTGGCCATGGCTGTGGCCAGGGCCAGTTCCAGCGATTCCGGCACATCCGGACGGCCCAGCCGGGGCAGCGGCGAGTTGCTGATCCGGTTGATCAGTTCTCGCTGCGAGTTGTCCGCCCCGGGCAGGACGAAGGGCGAGCGACCGGCCAGCAGGGTGTACAGAGTGGCGCCGAGGGCCCACACGTCCACCATGACGCCGTCAACACTGCCGTCGCGGAACTGCTCCGGCGGCGACCAGGGAATGGACATGCCCGAGTCGTCGTCAGAGTCCCCGGCAAGGGTGCCGGAGATCCCGAAGTCGGTCAGCGCGGGACGGTTGTAGTCCGTCACCAGGATGTTGGCGGGCTTGATGTCGCGGTGGGCGATTCCGGCACGGTGCGCGGTTTCGACGGCGGAGGCCACCTGGATGCCGACGGCCAGGACTTCATCAACGCTGAAGCGCTGCCGCCGGTACCGCACGTCCAGGCTGGGCCGGGAGCAGTACTCCATGGCCAGGTAGGAATGCCCGTCGTCCGTTACTTCCGCTTCGAAAATGGTGACGATGTACGGGTGCGAGGACAGCTGGGCCATGAGGTTGGCCTCGGACTCGAAGCGGCGCCGGGCGCCCTCGGTCTTCAGGTCCGAGAGCAGCACCTTGACGGCGACCTTCCGGCGCGGCCTGTCCTGTTCGTAGAGGTAGACGTCGGAAAAGCCGCCCGAGCCGAGCAGGCTGATATAGGTGAACCCCGGAATGCGGGGCGGCGGCGCAACAGGCCGTTTGGAACTCAAGGAATCTCCTCAAAACGCAATGAGATGTTGTCGCCCAGTTCAGCGATATCGCCATCGAGCAGGATGGCCATCTCGTTCTGGGCGAGGCGGCGCGGCGGTTGGCCTTCGCGCACCAGGACGGTGCCGTTGGTCGCCTTGAGGTCGCAGAGCATCACGTGCCAGCCCTCAAGCCGCACCTCCACGTGGGACCGCGAGATGTCACCGCCCGGGCTTGCCACCTGCACCAGGCGCGGCATCACTCCGCCCTGGACCCGGGACACCGACGGCTGGCGGCCGATCACCATGGACTGGTCGAGGTCCAGCAGGTCTCCGGTGGACAGCCGCATCCGTCCCAGCCTGGGACGCGCTACCTGCACCGCATCGGGCAACAGGGCGGCCCCGCAGACACTGCACTGGGCGCGGGTGGGCGGATTGGCGTGGCCCTGTGCGCAGACGCGGGCGAGTACCAGCGGGCCGCCGCCCGCATCCTGCCGGGCGGCAGGTGCGTCCGCGGCAGGGCCGGCTGCCGACCCGGCGACGCTGCTCTTCATGACCGTCTGACCATCATGGTCGGGATCGAAGCCGCCGGGTTCCTGGCCTGGATCCGGCTGGTGGACCTGTGGGTTGTGGGGCGGCGGGGTATGGACTGGCTGCCCATCGGCAGGCAGCTCATGGACCGGGGCCGCCCAAATGCAGCCGGACCGGGCTCATAGGCAGCCGGAAGTCCCTGGAAGGGGGCGGGCTCCCGGGCGGGAGCGTCGCTGCCGATGCCGGGTGCCGTCGCTGCGGGTGCCGTCCCTGCGGTGCGCCAGGGGACGGAATCGATGAGGACTCCGGAGGAAGCGGGACGGGACGGAGTGGCAGCCGCGCCGTTCGAGCCGGCACCGGGTCCGGCGGGAGCGTCTGAACGGGCATCTGATGGGCCGGAATCTGCTGCTCCGGCAAGTCCTGCTCCGGATTCGGCCGACGAGCCGCCCGGCGCCGCATCCTCCCCCGTGCCCAGGGCAGGGAGTGGTTCAGCTGCGGGCAGCGCCGGCTGTTGCTGCGGCACTACATGTCCGGAGTCGGCGTCGAGGTCCTCCCGCACGGCTGCGTCTTCGATGTTTCGCATCACGGTCCGGTCCCACAGGTGGTCGTAGGACGTGGTCAGCTCCACGGCGGGACCTGCATCACCGTGGCTTGCTGCCGCGGTGGTTGGCTCCGCGCCTGCTGCGGCGGAGCCGGGTCCTGCGGTAGCTGGGGATTCCGTGTTTGGAGACTCAGCGCCTGGCGCCCCGTCACCGGTCGAATCCCCGGCGCCGGTTTCCTCAAAAAGCTCTCCGTCGGCGTCCATGATCGAGCCGGGGGCGATAGTGGCTTCCGGGTCGACGTGGTGCGCGGCGGGTACCGGATCCGGCATGTCCGCAGATTCGCGTACGTCCACGCCAGATTCAGCTGGAGTGAAAGTGTCAGGCCGGCCCTGGGACTCGTCGGCCGCTTCCCCGTCATCCGCCGCCGCCGTTCCAGGGGCAGGTTCGGGGGCCAACGGCGGACCGAAGCCGGCTGGGCCGTCCACCTCGCCGGAAGAACTGACGGCGAACGGGCCATCAACGCTGGCCGGTGTCACCGGGGATTCTTCCCGGTCCACGGCGGCAGGACCACCGACGGCGGCAGGGCCGGCCGGCGCGCACAGGGTCAGCGTCTGGAGCAGCACCACACCCTCCCCCAGCGGCAGTTCAGGCAGCGGCTGTTCACGCAGCGGCCGTTCATTGAGCGGCTGGCCGGGGCGTCCCGCGGCCTGCCCCGCCGTGGCACCGCCGGCGACACCCAGCCGGCATGTCCCGGGCACGACGAACCTGCGCTCGTTCCAGGTGGTCACGTCGCGGCCGTCGAGCTCCACCGGCCCGCCGGGCTGCTCCACGCTGAGGTCGAGGTCACCGCGCAGGAAGACCCGCAAGGACCCGTTGAAGTCCAAAATGCCGAAGGACGGGATGCGGGTCAGGGAGCCACCGGAACTGCTGGTGACGGCTGCCAGGACCTCGTGCGGCTCGGGTTGCGAAGCCAGGAGCTCCCAGATTGCACCTGCGAGTCCGGCGGGTGTCTCCGGGCCCAGGAGGACTGCGGTCCCGGACCGGACGATGCCCAGCCAGGTGCCGGGAATGTAGCTGGCGCCGGTCATCGTCCGGGGTCTCCGTCCTGGTCGGTGCTGCCTTCGAAGGGCGCGGGCAGGGGCTGCGTGACGGCTTCGGACGCAGCCGGCCGCGGCAGCGTCACTTCGTCCCCGTCCGCCGGGGTGTGCCGGGGTGCCGTGGTGCCAGTGCCGTCGTCGTTCGCCACGTTCCTGGCATCCACCACGATGGCCGTCACGTTGTCCCGGCCGCCGCTGCGCAGGGCAGCCTGGATCAGGGCGTCCACTGCGTCCTGCGGCTCAGCCACGGTGCTGAGGATCCGGAGGATCTCCTCGTCCGGCAATTCCCCGGTGAGGCCGTCCGAACAGACCAGCACCCGGTCGCCTTCCTCCACGGGGAGGAGCCAGTAGTCCGCCTCCGTCTCGTCCCCTGTGCCAAGGGCCCGGGTGACCACGTGCCGACGGGGATGGACGGTGGCTTCCTGTGCGGTGATCTCGCCGGCGTCCACGAGTTCCTGGACCTCGGAATGGTCCACGCTGATCTGCTCGAACCGGCCCTGGCTGAGCCGGTAGGTGCGGGAATCGCCAATGTTCAGGACCAGCCAGTACGGCACGCCCATTTGCTCCACCACCACGGCGCCCGTCAGGGTGGTGCCGGCGCGGGCGCCCGTGGCTTCGCGGATGGAGGCGTCGGCACGGACCAGGTACTCCTGGAGGAGGGACGCGGTAATGTTCCGCTCCCCCGTGGTGACCTGGGGCATTTCTGCCAAGGCGCGCACGCACAGGCCGCTGGCGATTTCGCCGGCCTCGTGTCCGCCCATGCCGTCAGCCACGGCGAAGACGGGGTCAGCCGCGATGTACGAATCTTCGTTCAGCTCCCGGCGGAGTCCCCTGTCCGTCCCGTAGCCGTAGGTAAGGCTGAGGCCCGGCCCCGGCTGGATGGTGGAGGAAACACTGGCGGGGTGCTGGTTCATGCCTGTCCTAGGTAAAAGGTACGGTCTCCAAAGTGCACACTGGATCCCGGGGTAACAAACGTGGGGACGCCCGGCACCAGGGGGGTGCGCAGGCCGTCCGGGGTGGTGACGGCGCTTCCGTTGGTTGACTGCCGGTCCGTCACCCAGATGCCCGCACCGTCAGTGAGCAGGTGCAGGTGCGTCTTGGAGATGGAGCGCCCGGGGTCGTCCACGGCCAGCAACTGGGCGTGCTGTTCGCCCGTTTGCCCCACCGGGTTGCGGCCCACGAGGACGCTGCGGTCCAGCTGGAAGTCCCGGCCATCGTCCAGGCGGATGCGGAGGACGGCCACCTGGGCGGGGCCATGCGGCGCCGGGACGCACCTGGGTGCGTTCGACGTCGTCGTCCACGTGCTGCGAAGGCACCCGGTGCCCCGGGGGGACGCCCTGGGAACCGGCCGCGGGCGGCGCGAAGGACGCCGGCGAGGTGTAAGGCATGGTCTGGGACGGCATGGTGGCCGACGGCGCAGGTGCTTGGGGTGCGGACGCCTGGGGTCCGTTGACCTGCGGCCCCGGAACCGCCGGCGTCGGGTTGTAAGGGGCCGGGTTGTACGGGGCCGGGACAGCGGGTGGCGGGGTTTGCAGCGCCGGAGCAGTCGGCTGGGAGCCATTGGTTTGGGATGCCGGGGGTTGCGGTGCTTTGGCCCCGGCCACCGGGGACAGCACCTGCTGCACGGGCGGGAGGTCCAGGGGCGCGAAGCTGTAGGGCCCCTGGATGCCGCCAGTGGTGATGGGGTCCCGGCCTGCCTTGACGTCGAACACCAGGGTCTTGGCCGCGGTGTCATTCCAGCCCCGGAGGCCGCCGTTCTTGTCCCAACGGTTGGAAACCACCACCAGCACGGCCCAGGCAGCACCCACCAGGAGCAGCGGGCCGAGGATGAACAGGGCGGCGTCAAACCATTTGAAGACCACTACCAGCACTGCCGCCAGCAGGGCCAGGAGGATGCCTGCCCCGGTGATGAGGCCGCGCAGGAAGACAGCGCCCGCGCCGGGTGCGTAGCCGTCCTGGTCCGCGCTGCGGATGCCCATGGCCAGATTGCCGGGCGTTTTGCCGCTGCGGGCTTCCAGACCGAGCACCACGAACAGGTAGGCCAGGGTAAGGCCCAGGCCGATTCCGCCGAACAGCACCAAAGAAGAGGTGTCGTACACGATGAACCCGCCGCTCCTGGTGCGGGTGATCCCGGCAAATCCGATGGCGAACGTCACCACCAGCACTGCCACGCCCGGCAGCCAGTCGATGACGGCAGCGCCAAGCCGCTTGCCCGCCGCAGCCGGAACAAGCTGAAGGTTCACTGCCATTCCCGTTCCTCCCCCTGGAGCGGCTTCCACCCTTGTGGAACCGCCGGTCCTGCCCGGCCCGGTGCCCGTGTGCAGGGTGCCCCTGCGCGCGTTGCCCGTATGTGCTGTGCCCGCCGGCTGACCTGCCGGGGGCCTTTCTACTACCGGGATAGTACCGGGAATCCCGTGCGCATGCGTGGGGCGCGCTTCCCCGGCGTCACTCCTGTCCTGGTGCTCCAGCGCGTCCGGGGTGCGGGTGCGGCGCGCCGCCCGGTTGGGCAGCGGCGCGCCGCAGGCGGTGCAGAAGGTGGCTCCCGCGCGGATCTGCTGTTGGCAGCGCGGGCAGCGTTCGGCGTCGGGCATCACTGCTGGTTGGGTCCTTGCTGGTCTGGCTCCTTGGTGTCCCGGGGCGGGGCCTCCGGCCGGGGCGCTGAAGGTGCGTTGGGCGTTTCCGCCCGATCCGCGGCAGGGTCCCCGCCTGCAATCCGGCGGCGGCGTGCGGCAAGGATCCCGCCCATCGCCGGCAGCGCCATGCGGCCGCCGCGCAATTTGAGGCCTTTGCCGGAGTTCATCGCGGTCCTGGCGTCGGCAAGAAGCGACCGCGGCGAGAACCGCGCCTGCTGGCGCCGCCAGAATCCGATGGAGGAGGTCATCTCCTTGAGGGACCCGTCCACGATGGTCCAGTACTCGCGGACCTCCTCCTCCGTGGGCTCCCCCGCTCCGAAGATCGAGGCGTCCGCCCGGCGCGCCAGCATGGTGGTGGTTCCCTGGGTGGCGGGGAATGCTTCGGCCAGGACGGCGGCACTCTCCCGCCGCGTCGAGCGGGTGTCGACGGCGGCGCCCAGGTCTGTCGCCAGGCTCACCACCTCGTTCCATCCTCCGCCCACACGCTGGGCGGGGTGCCCGTCGCGGAAACGCGACTTCCGCCGTCGTGTCTTCAGCAGGGCGATCAGCAGCAGCGGCAGGGCCAGGATCATCAGCGGGATCGCGACGACGCCCAGGGCACCCAGGAGGGCACCCCAGAACAGCCACGGGTTGTTCTTCTTCTGGTCGGCATCCAGCGCGTCCGGTGATGAGTCCGGCGGCAGGTCTGCCGGCTCCTGCGGCGGGGGCGGCGGCTGCAGCACCTGCGGCTTGGGCTTGGACTTGTTCTCGGGGTCAGGCGGGATGGGGATGTTGTCCTTGGGCGGGGTGGGATCGAAGCTGACCCAGCCGACCCGTTCAAAGGCGACCTCAACCCAGGCGTGGACGTCCTTGCCGGTGATCTTCACCTCGCCTGCACCGTTCTCCGGGCTGGTTGGCTCAGGGTAGAAACCCATCACCACGCGGGACGGGATGCCCAGGTGGCGGAGCATCAGGGACATGGCCACCGCGTACTGCTCATCGTCACCAAGCATCTGCTTGGCCGTCAGCAGGCTGCGTATGCGGGCTGCGCCGTGGCCGGAGACGCTGGGCAACTGGCCTTCACTGACCAGGCCGTTGCTGAACGCCCCGGTTTTTTGGAAGTGGGCTTCGATCTGGCGCACCCGGTCGATGGCCGTCGGCGCATCAGCGGACAAGTCGTTGGCCTGGGACCCCACCACCGGCGGCACCTCCAGCGCGTCCGGGAGGGAAATCTTTGCGAAATCGTACTGCGTCAGCTGCCCGTGCTCGAGCTTGACGGGATCTGAGACCTGGACACTGTAGGAGTCGCCGCGGGAAAGCCCGCCGGTGGTCACCGCGGTGTCGGAGCCGGGGTTGAAGTAGAGGCCCGAAGCGGCGGCAGAGCCGGACTGGTCAAAGCTGATGCCCGTGGTCTTTCGTCCGCCGGGGACAAAGTAGCCCTGGTAGTCCTCGATGTTGATGCTGATCGAGTAGTCGTTGGTGGGCACCACACCGGATGAGTCGGCGAGGGTGTTGATGGATTTCGCATCGCCCACCTTACTGAAGTTTCCGGAGCCATTGGGGTCCATGTTGTAGTTGGTCCCGTTGAAGGCATCCAGGGCGCCGAGCCGGACCCGGCTGTCCTTCGGAAGGCCCTTGACCACGAACAGGGTGTCGTCCTTTTTGTCCTTCACATACGTCCGGAAGCTTGCCAGGGGCGTGATGTAGTCCTTGGGGTCGAACGGGGGTACCACCACGTTGCGGAGGACCTTCCGGTCCTCTCCTGCGCTGACCAGCGGTGCGGCCACTGCGGTGACCCCCACGCTGACGGCAATGACTCCCGTAGCCATGCCCAGCCGGCGGATCCGGGCACGCCGTGCGGCGGCCGTGTCCGTCTGCGGGTTGTTCACGGACACCCGCCGGGTGTTGTTCCGCCGGAGCGCGTCCCGGCGGAACGTTGCCCACGCGATGCCCAGCACTGTCAGGCCGATGCCACGTTCCAGGGTCAGGAACGCCGCGTTGGTGCTGAAGGCGATGCCGGTGACGAACAGGACCAGCACGGGCAGGAGGGGCAGGTAGGGGCTTTTGGTGCGCCACGTCAGCAGCGCAGCCACGAGCGCCGTGATCAGGGAACTCAGGAAGGGGACAATCAGCACGCCGCCGGCAGTTCCCACGGGCACACCCACCGTGAGCATGTCCTTCCAGGCGAAGACGACGCCGAGGAGCAGGGTCCGCAGCGAATCCAGGGTGGGGACGAAGCCGGCGATGGCAGCATCAGGGACCGCCAGCCAGGTGCCAAAGAGGAGGTACGCGGCAAGGGCCAGTGCGGTGGTGATGAGCAGGCCCAGGCGCAGGTGGGCGTTGACCGCGCCGATGGCCAGGCCCAGGATGATGCCGCCGAAACCCGACAGCAGGTAGTACGGGTCCCCGCCGAAGCTCAGGCCGAAGCCGAGCAGTCCCAAGCCCAGCAGGACCACCAGGGCTCCGGCGTCGAGCAGGAAGTGCCACAGCGGCTGGCCGTCCGCGAACGCCGACTCCTGGTTGGCCACTTTGCGGCGGCTATGGTCCTGCGGGGCAGGGGTTTGTCGGGATCGGCCCGGTGCGGTGCTCATGCGGCCGCCTTTCTCAGCACGATGGCAAGGTCGCCCAGGTCGCCGAGCGTCAGGACAGTAAGGTCTGCGATGTTGGCCCGGGTGGGGGCCGCGCCGGTTTCCACCCTTACTGCCAGGCTGCGGACGCCGGGCGGCACGGAGGCTGCGGCGGAGCGAAGCTGGCTTGCCGTTACGTTGCTGCCCACCACGAAGAAGACGACGGAGGCGTTGGGGACGGTGTCCGCCAGGGTCCGGGCGAGGTCGACGGCGGTGCGGCGCATGGGGGTGCCCACGATCCGGGTCATGTCATCGAGCATGTTGCGGCCGGTTTCGCAGCGCAGGGGCCCCTTCTGGGTCAGGACATCCAGTTCGCGCTGTTCGCGGATGGCCTGCCGGCCGATGGAGGCAGCCACCGAGATGGCCATCTCGAACTCGGTTTCGGAAGCGTATTCCTCGGTGTTGATGGACAGCGAAATGGCCAGGTGGGCGCGGCGCGTTTCCTCGAACTGGCGCACCATCAGCTTGTTGGTGCGGGCCGTGGTCTTCCAGTGGATGTGCCTGCGGTCATCGCCCGGCACATAGTCGCGCAGGGCGTGGAAGGAGACGTCGGCGCTGGAGAGGTCCGTGGTGGGCATGCCCTCGAGGTCGCGGATGAAGCCGGCGGCGGAGACGGCCAGGGCGACGGTGCGCGGGTGGACGAAGAGGTCCTCCGGCTCAGTCCAGAGGACCTGGCGGCGCAGCAGGTGCAGCGGGTCCGCCCGCACGGAGCGGACGGGTCCCACCACGATGACGGCGCGCCGGGCGGTGGGGATGGTGAACAGGTCTTCGTGCACCTGGCCGGGCTTCATCCGGGGCAGGTGGAATACGGCAGTGGTGCTGCCCACCGGCAGTTCCAGCGCGGCCGGCAGGAGGGGACGCGCGGAGGTGTTGGAGACGGCAATGCTGCCGACGGCGCTGTCCCCCACCGCCACCCGGGTGCGGGCCAGGTCCAGGACCACCCCGTACGAGGACCGGCCCAGGATGAAGGCCACTGCGATGACGAACATGGCGAAGGCGGCAATGGCCGCCGCCGTGGCTTCCTGCCAGCCAAATGCCTGTCCTGTGGTCCAGAGCAGGATCGCGGCGGCGAGGACGGACCAGCCCAGGATGCTGACCACGGAAAGCACCGGCCACGCGTACTTCAGCCAGGTGTCCCGGACGGACCGCCATGCGGGCGCCAGGGCCTGGAGTGCGGTGCTGCTGGCCTCGGACCACACCGCTGCGGGGTGCAGCCGGGTGGGGCGGCCGTTCCGTTGGAAGAGGTGCTGGAGACGCTCCGCGAGCCGGGTCAACGGGGTACCGCTGGACGTGCCGTCGGACATAGGGGTGTGCCTTCGTTGTTGCGCTGGAATGGAATGACGGTGGCTGCGGCGTTCGGCCGCAGCCGGGCGGATCAAGCGTTGGTGCGCTGCTGCGGGGCGGCGACGTCGGCCAGGATCCGGGTCAGCACGGCCTCGGCGGTGGCGCCGGAGAACTCTGCTTCGGGGTCCATCACGAACCGGTGGGTCCACACCACGGATGCCAGTTCCTTGATGTCGTCCGGCAGGACGAAGTTCCGGCCCTGCGCGGCGGCCCAGACCTTGGCGGCCCGCACCATGGCCAGGGCACCACGCACTGACACCCCAAGGCGCGTTTCCGGGGCGTTGCGGGTTTCCTCGCACAGCCTGGAGATGTACTCCAGCACGGCAGTGTCCACGTGCGCCGTTGCGGCGAGATCGGCCATGTCCGCCACGGCCTGGGTGGTGATGACGGCGGAGAGTTCCTTGGAGCGGTCCTTCAGGTTGCTGCCGCCCAGGAGCCGGACCGTGGACGCGTGGTCCGGGTAACCGATGGAGGTCTTGATCAGGAAGCGGTCAAGCTGCGCCTCGGGAAGGCGGTAGGTACCGGCCTGCTCGATCGGGTTCTGGGTGGCCATCACCATAAAGGGCCGCCCTGCCGAATACGTGACGCCGTCCACGGTCACGCGGGATTCCTCCATGACCTCCAGCAGCGCCGATTGGGTCTTGGGCGAGGCACGGTTGATTTCGTCGGCCAGGACGATGTTGTTGAAGATCGGGCCCTTGTGGAACTCGAACTTCTGCGTCTTCTGGTCGTAGATGGTCACACCGGTGACGTCGGAGGGCAGCAGGTCCGGGGTGAACTGGATGCGGTTGTTGGAGCCCTGCACGGTGGCAGCCAGGGCGCGGGCAAGGGAGGTTTTGCCCGTACCCGGGGCGTCCTCGAACAGGACGTGGCCTTCGGCCAGCATGGCGGTGAAGGTCAGCCGGATGACGTGTTCCTTGCCCAGCACCGCCTGGCCCACGTTGGCAACCAGCTTTTCGAACGTGTCAGCAAACCACTCGGCCTGCTCAATGGTCATGGTCATGAGATGTGCTTCCTTCTGATGGATCGGAATTCCTTGTGGGCCCGGGAGGTCCGGGCCTGCAGGGGGTGATGCGGTTGCTAGCGGTTTGGCATGCCCTTGGGCGGGGTGCAGCCCACGTTCGAGGTGTCGCAGCGGAGCCAGTTGCCGGACGCCATCCCCGAATTCAGGTGGTACCAGATGCCGCTCGGGTTGTTGGAGGTCTTGTACCAGACCTGGTAGCGGTCCGCCGTGGATGGGGCACCGGCATCGAGCCACTTGCCGCCACCTGTGCACTGGGACGGGTTGCCGTCGATGAAGCTGTCCGTCCCCTGGCGGGGCTCCGTGCAGCTGCGCACCGGGCTTGCCGTGACGTACCAGTCCGTGGGCGGGGGTGGGGTGTTATCCGGACCGGAGGTAGACGTGACCGGTCCGCCGATTGCCCCGTTGGTGACGGTGTAGGCGCGGACCCGCAGTTTGTGGCTCGTGCTCCACCCGCCGGCTCCGGTATCGAACTTGTTCGCCTTGCCGACGTTCTGCCAGCCGCCACCATCCATGCTCACTTCGTAGTAGCTAAGGGGCCTGCCGTTCGTCGCGGGGTCGTTCCAGGTCCAGTGCACCTGGCCATCGCCCTTCGCCGAGGTGCCGCCGTTGATGCTGGGGGCATTGGCAGGACCGTAGGGGTTCCCGGTGCCGATGGCCTTGGCGTCACCGGACATATTGTTCTTGGTGGACGTGGCAATGATAGTCACGGTGATGTCCCGCCCGTTGGTCATGCCACCGATGGTTCCTCCCCCGGCCTTGATGGCACCTGTCTTTCCGTCGGCATTGTATGAGTAGGCAATCTCGGACGCCGTGGAGCCGTTGCGCTGCGCATCCGTCAGGGGCGTGAACGTAACGTCGAGCTGGCCGCTGGTCCCGTTCTCTTTTACGGTTCCAGCGTTGACAGTGCCAGGTTTGCCTGCTGCCCGGATTGCGGCGGACTGCGCGCTCGTGGCGCTCGTTCCGGCCTTGTTGGTTGCCGAAACCGTAAAGGTGTAGTTCGTTTCCGAGTTGTCCACGGTGACGTTCTGCGAGGTGCCGGACACCTGCTGGCTGGAGACCGCGGCACCGCCCCGGAGCGTGGTCAGGGTGTAGGCCGAGACCGCGTCACCGTTGTTGTTGGGCGCGGTCCAAACCACCCTCAGCTGGCTCTGCGAACCTACCGGCGTCGCCTGTGCCACGCTCGGCGCCGCTGGAGTGGCGGGGACGCCGGCCGGCACCTCGGCCGCCGAATACGGGCTCCACTCGGAGGGGTCCTTGGCATCGTTGCGGGCCAGGACCCGGACCTTGTAGGAGACGCCGTTCTGGAGGCCCTTCCAGACGTAGCTGACCGATGTCAGCCCCTGGATCTGGGCGTTCTGCCCGGCCGGAGCCGGTGAAATTTCCAGGTCGTAGGACTTCACCGGGGAGCCCTTGCTGGCCGGGGCAGTCCAGTTCACCGTCAGCTGCTTGTCGCCGAACTTCAGCGACGGCGCCAGCGGCGTATCCGGTTTGACGTCCGGGCGGACATCGGCGGACGCCGGCGAGCGGTCGGAATCGCCGAACTCGTTGGTGGCCGTCACTTGGAAGTGGTACGTGGTGTTGTTGGTCAGGCCGTTCAGGGTGCAGGTGTTGGCCGGGCACTCCTGCCGGAACCCGCCCTCACCATAGACGGTGTACTTGGTGATGGCGGAGCCACGGTCGGCCGGCGCGGACCAGGTGAGCAGCGCGGTCTGGTCGCCCACGCTCTGCGCCTGCGGCGTGGTGGGCGCAGCAGGCTTGTCCTTGACGGTCAGCCGGACACGCGCTGTGGCATGCCTGGAGCTGTCCTGCGTCTTGTCTTCCACCGTGTACGCCACCACCATGGTTCCGGTGAACCCGGGCGCCGGTGTGACGGTCACAGAGTCACCATTGACGCCCACATTGCCGCTGCCCGTTTCGGTGTTCGCGGCAATGATCTTCAGCGGTGTTTCCGGGAACGGGTTGGCGTCATTGGCCAGCACATTGATGGTCACCGGTTTGCCGGCGGCGGCGTTGTCCTGCCCGTCGTCGTTCGCCACCGGTTTGGGCCGGTTGGAGGCGGTCACGGCAAGCTGGTAGGTGGCCGTGGCCTGGAGCCCGCGGGGGTCGGTTGCCTTGACCTGCACGGCGGCGCGGGTTCCGGTTGCCGTGGAATCGGCCGCCGACACCTTCAGCGTCTTGCCTTCGATGCGTGCGTTGAAGCCGCCGGGTGAGTCGCCCACCACTTCGTACTTCATCTTCTCGACGTCGTCCTGGTCCGGATCGGAGGTGAGCTTGCCGAGGTCAGTGGTGGCCGAGTCACCCTTGGGAACATCCACGTTGGCGCCCAGCAGTTCCGGCGGGTTGTTCTTGTTGGGGTCCGGCAGGACCTTGGTGCGGATGCTGAGGGTCGACTTGAGACCGGCCGGATCATCGGGTCCTGTACCGTCGGTCACCTCGAAGGTGAGTGATCCAGGGCCGACATAGTCAGCTCCCGCGGAGTATTTAAGGCCTGCACCGTCCCGGATGATGGGATCGCCGCCGTCGGCCCCAATGAGCTTGATCCGGTCCGCCTGGGTCAGCCGGGGCGAGCGGCCTTCGCGTACCTTGACCCATTCCTTCAGGTCGACGTCGACGGACTGCCCGGCGACCACTTCGATGACCTCGTCCTTGGCCAGGGTGGGAACTTGCTGGCCCAGGCCCGGGACCCAGATGATCGCGGTGGACTGCTGCCCATCCACGTCTTCGACGGTGTATGGAATGAGCTGGGGCTGTTCGGTGAGGTCCACCAGAACGTTGCCGTTGCCCCCGGGACGTGCGGTGGTGGCCTCGGTGCTGATCTTCAGGTTTTCGCCCACGCCGTCCGGGTCCTCATCGTTCTTGAGGACGGGGACGTCCACGGCCGTCTTGCCCATGGCCTGGGCCGAGGTGACCCTGTCGTCGCGCGCGATCGGGGCCTTCAGGGGCACATCATTGTCAACCACCAGGCGGATGGTGGCCTGGGCGGTGGCGTCGCGGTCGTCGGCAACTGTGTAGCGGACGTTGACGGTACCGGCCTCGTTGGGTGCCAGGAGGATGATGCGGCCACTGTTCTTGCTGACGGTGGCCTGCAGAGCGGGGTCGGCCTCGATGCCGTCTGTGAGGATGCGGATGCGGTCGCCGTCGGGATCGGTGTCGTTGGCAATGGCGTCCACCGCGATCTGTCGGCCCGGCCGGACCCGGACTTCGTCATCAACCGGGGTTGGCTTCTGGTTGATCTCACCACGCGGTGCAATGCCCACCGTCACGGTGCCCGTATTTGCCACACCCTGGCGGTCCACCACCTTGTAGCGGAAAGTGTCGGTCCCGGCGCCGTCGCCCGCGGCAGTGAAGTCGATGAAGTTGCTGCCCACGGTGGCGGTGCCCATGGCAGGGGTGCTGTCGATGCCGGTCAACTGCACGGAGTCACCGTCGGGGTCGATGCCGTCGAGGGGCACGGGGATCCGGACGGTGCCGGCGGCCACCACGCGGGCGGTGAGGTTCCGCGGCTGGGGCCGGGAGTTCTCCGCGCCTTCGAGCGGAAGAATGTGGATGGTCACGGCGGCGGCGCTCTTCTGGCCCTGCGGATCCACCGCGTTGTAGATGGCGCGCACGGTCTTGGGCTGGCTGCCCGCAATGAACCGGAGCGTGTTCTCGGAGACGAAGCTCTTGCCGTTGGCAGGATCAACCGCCTGCGGCAGCACGGGGTCCACGGTCAGTTCCTGCCCCTGCGGGTGGGTGTCGTTGTCCAGGACGGGGATGGTGACCACGTCGTTGACGCGGACATTCACCTCGTCCGGCTTGGGCTGGGGTGCTTCCACCACGGCCGGTGCCGGGACCGGCACCACGGAGACTGAGCCGGTGGCAGACTTCTTTCCGTTGGACATGGTGTATTCGAACAGGATGGGGTCCTTGGTCCCCAGGATGTCCGTGATGCGCAGGACGCTGTGGTTGATCACGCTGACGGACACCGTCGCGTTGTCCGGGAGCTTCACGGACTGCAGCACCAGGACACCCCCGGAGGGGTCGGAGTCATTGGCCAGGGGGTCCAGCAGCACGCCGCCGCCGGTGGGCATCAGGGCAACGTCATGGACTGCCACGGGGTCGCCGCCGTCGTTGCCGGATTCCACGTCCACCCGGATGAGGCCCTGGCTGCTTTGGGGGCCGTTGCTGGCGATGTAGGTCAGGTAGACGGGGCCGGGCGTGCTGCTGCGGAAGGTGAAGGTGCCGCCGTCAGTGACGGGGCCAAGTTCGGCAGGGCCGTTGGCTTCCACCTGGGCCAGGCGGAGGGCACCTCCGTTGGGGTCGACGTCGTTCTTCAACGGGGAAATGACCAGGTCCTGGCCCACCACGGCGGTGACGTGGTCTGCGTTGACCACGGGTGCCAGGGCGCCGGGCGGCTGCACGTTGACCACCACCTTGCCCGTGACGGTGGCACGGCCGTCCCAGATGGTGACCTGGACGTTCTTCTTGCCGGCGGAGGCGCCGGAGTCCTGGAAGGTGAGCAGGCCGTCGCGCCGGACCTTGACCTGGTCCTGGTCGTTGTCGGCCTTGGCGTCCAGCAGGACCAGGTCGTCGCCGTCGGGATCGATCCAGTCGGTGAGAATGTTCTGGCTGACGGTCTTGCCCTGCTCCACCAGCATGGTGGTGTCTTCCCCGCGCTTGAACTTGGGCGGCTTGTTTTCATCGGGTCCCACCACGTTGAGCGTGACCTGGCCCGTGGCGGACAGGCCGCGGCCGTCCGAGGCACTGTAGTTGAAGGTCTCGGTGCCCGGCTTGGCGTCTGCGGGAACGGTGATCTGGAAGGCGGTGCCGCCGTAGATGCTTTCCAGCGTCCCCGATTTGGGTCCGGCGTCCCCCACCGCTGCGGTGAGGACGTCGCCGTCGGGGTCGGAGTCGTTGTCCAGGACGCTGAGGATGGTGGTGCGGCCCGGGCGGACTCCGACGGCGTCGGGCTTGGTTTCCGGCGGACGGTTGGGCTTGGTGCGGTCCGGCAGGATGTTGATGGTGTTGTTGTCCGCCGACTCCTGGTCCTGATCGTCGGACTGGTTCTTGGGTGGGATGACGTCGTCCCAGTTGTTCACCAGCTGCATGTTCTGGTTCACCAACCACACGTTCCCCGAGTTCACATCATTCAGGACCACCAGGTCCCGGTTCACCCGGAAAACATACGACGGCGACGCACTCGCCCTCGGCACCGCAACATTCTTATCATCAGCATCATTGACACAGTCCCGGACATACTTGTTCGCACCCGACCACGCCGCATGCACACACCCGCCCAACTGCACCGGAGCAGCCGGAACCCCTCACCATCAAACGCCACCGTCCCGGCCGTACCCCCACCCAACGGCTGCTTCAACAACGCCTTCCGCGTCGCCACCGCCACAACATCACTGCCCGGCCCAGGCTGCTGCAACTTCGCATCCCGCGCATCCTCCAACGCCAGCCGCTTACCACCAGGCAAAAACAGGCTCCCCGCAGCAGCATCCAACACCACCGGCTGGTCCCCCACCACCGTCATCTGCAAATCCCCGGCACCCTTAAGACCATCCCAGGTACTGGACTCCGACGACGTAACACCACCATCAGCGTCCACCCCCGTCACCGTCACCACACCGGTCTTCGGATCCGCCGAATAAATCCGGTCATCAGACCCCACCACCGACACAAGGCCCGCCGAACCAATCATCACCGGCTCGGACGCTTCCTTATCAAAACCATTCACCGTGGACGGCGACACCGCCCACACCTTCCCCGACGCAGCATCCGTCACCGAAATCGTCCGCGCCCCAAAACTCACATCAGCCGCCCCCGGCAACTGCTTATCCCCACCCAAACGCATATTCGTAAGCGACACCTGGTTCAACGTCGAACCAGTCTCATCATCAACAAACACCTCACCGGCATGCTGCAACACATCAAACGTCGTCGACGCCGGCGTCACCGCACCATCCAACACCCGCGACGGATAATTCAACCGCCCCACAGCATTCCTGGACTTCGACACCACCCACACACCACCGTCATTCAACTCCACCTCAGTGGTCTTAAACCCCGGATACAACACAGCACCCGTCACCACCACAGCAACCACAGCACCAAACGCAGTACCAGTGACGAGCTTCCTATGTCGCTTTTTCAGCCCAAGCTTCCCCAGCAGAGTTGTCACAGCGTTACTTTTCCCTCAGATTGTGTAGCCAGATGGCGGCCCGGTCGCAGGACAGGCAGCAGGCTTTCTTTCCCCGCGGCAAGCCTACAGAACCGCCGCAACCCCCGCGATGGGGACACCTGCCCGCCCGCCCGGGCACTGCCTGTCAGCAATGTGGGGCTCCCAGGGCGGCGGGATCCGCAAGCGTGGTGTGACCGGCGATGACGTACCGGCCAACGTTGCGCGCCGAACCGGATTCGACCCGCCACCAGCGAACGATGCCGTTGCCGGACCAGTTGTCGCTCTGGTCGATGTAGCACGCCACCATGATGCGGTCCTGGTCTGCCTTGTAGAACCAGGGTGGGCTGTCCGCGTTGACGCCGTCACAGTCGAAGTAGGGACTTGGCCGGTAGTTCGAGCCGCCGAGGGTGAAGGTACAAGTCCTGACGAAGTTGGGGTCGGAGGTCTTGATCCGGGTTTCCCACAGTCCCTGCTTGCCGGCAGTGGCGCTGGCCGTGACCACCGCGCTGCCGGTGCCTACGGAGTTGAAGGTCTGGACTGCAATGGTGACGGTGTCACCGAAGTTTGCCGTGTTGACCGTCCTGCTGCCGGAGGGGGCAACGTTTTCCCAGCCGCCGTTGTTGATGCTGATCCTGGTTTGCGCCACGTCATTGGTGCTGGTGGACGGGGAGGACCAGTTCAGGGTGGCGGACTTTTGGTTCACGCCGCCGTTTTGGCCGGACGCCGAGGGGGTGCCCGGGGATCCGTACGGTGTGGTGGTGGCAGGGGTGCTGCCGTCAGAGCTCGGGGCCACCGTGGAGTTGGCGATGACGGTGATGCTCACGGCGCTGCCGTTGGTGAAGCCGCCGATGGTCTGGCCGGGCGTGATGGGGCCGCGGGCGCCGTTGCTGGCGTTGTAGCTGTAGCTGACCTCGTTTTCGGCAGAACCATTGCGTTCCGCCGCGGTCAGTTTGCGGAAGTCCACCGTCACGGCGCGTCCTGCTCCGCCGGTGTTCGCCGGCGTGGCCGTGACGCCGGAGACCGTCGCCAGCTTGCCTGTGGCGCGGCGGGGCGCGGAGGGCGGGCTGACCGCTCCCTTGCCGGCCTTGTTCTCAGCCTGCACCGTGAACGTGTAGGCGGCCTCGGAGTTGTTGGCGGTGAAGTTTGCGGTGCGGACGTTGCCGGGGACGGTCTGCGTCTGGGCGGGAGCGTTGCCGCCGCTCATGGTGACGTAATAGGTGCTGATCGGATCACCGTTGGTGTTGGGTTCGGCCCACGTGACCCGAAGCTGGTTCTGGGTCCCGACGGATGATGCGACGGCGGACGAAGGTGCTGCAGGTGCCGCCGGGACACCGGCGGGATTGTCCTCCGCGGAATACGTCCCCCAGTCGGAGGCGCCAAGCTCGTTGACGGCCTGCGCACGCACCTTGTACTTCACGCCGTTGGTGAGGCCGGTCCAGGTGTAGTTCAGCCCGGCGACCTCGTTCTTGACGGCCACTCCGCTGGCCGGCGGCGGCGAAATCTCCAGGTTGTAGTGCTTCACCGGTGAGCCCTCGGTCTTCGCCGCGGGCCAGGTGACCGCCATCGTCTTGTCCCCGGCCTTCACCGTGGGAGCTTCAGGCGGTGACGGCTTTTCGTCAGGCCGGATTTCGTTGGACTGCGGCGAAGCCTGCGAGTCCCCCACCTCGTTGGTGGCGAGCACCGTGAAAACGTACTTCACGTTGTTGGTGAGCCCGCTCAGCGTGCAGGTGGTGGTGGGGCACTTCTGTTCGAAGCCGTTGTTCGAGCGGACGGTGTACCCGGTAATGGGCGCTCCATTGTCCGACGGCGGGGCCCACTTGAGCACGGCGGTGCGGCTGCGGACGTCGGTGGCGCTGGGGGCGGAAGGCGCGTCGGGTTTGCCCCGGACGGTGAGCCGCAGGCGCCCGTCCACCTGGCGGGACAGGTCGCCTGTCTTGTCAGCCACGGTGTAGCGGACCACCATGACGCCCTTGTACCCCTCGGCCGGGGTAACGGTGATGCTGTCTCCCGACACGGACGGCTGACCGGCTGCGGATCCCGTCTCCACCGTGGCGCCAACGATCCGCAGGGGCGTGTCCGGGAAGGGGTTGAAGTCGTTGGCCAGGACGTTGACCTGTTCCGTCTTCCCGGCGTTGGCCTTGTCCACCGCATCATCGTTGGCCACCGGCAGGGGCCGGTTGGAGGCAACGTGGCGTGCGGTGATGGTGGCACCCACGGCGGGGGACCTGCCGTCGGTGACCTTCACCTGGATGTTTCCGGTGACGCCGATGCCAAGGGAACCGTCCGCAGTGATGGCGAGGGTGGCGCCGTCGACCTTTGCGCTGAATCCGGCGGGAAGGGTCCCGTCCAGTTCGAAGCGGAGGTTGTCCTTGTCCCGTTCGTCCACGTCCTTGGCCAGCCCGGCGAGGTCCACCGTTGCCTGTTCGGCCTTGGGGACGTCCACGGAGGTGCCACTGAACGTGGGCGGGTGGTTGGCGTTGGGGTCCGGGATCACCTTGGTCATGATGACCAGCGTGGATTTCAGGCCGTCGCCGTCGTCGGGTCCGGAGCCGTCCGTCACCTCGAAGGTGATGGAGCCCGGGCCCACGTAGTCCGGTTTCGCGGTGTAGCGCAGGGCCTTGCCGTCGGACTGGATGACGCCCTCCGGCGATCCGCCCTGGACGCGCACGGAATCAGCCACGGTGATCCTGGCGGTGCGGCCGTTGCGGACGCGGACGTATTCGGACAGGTCCAGGGTGACGTCCTTGCCGGACATGACCTCAACCGGGTCGGTCTTGGCGAGGGTGGGGTACTGCGCGCCCTGGCCGGGGATCCACATCAGGGCCGTGGAGGTGAGGCCGTCGACGTCCGTGACAGTGTAGGGAATCAGCTGGTCTTCAGGGGTCAGGGTCACCACCACATTGCCCGAGTCGCCGGTCCGGGCGTTCGGGTTGCCGTCGGGAAGGCTGATCTTCAGCTCGGAAGCCACGCCGTCGGCATCGGAGTCGTTTTTCAGGACGGGGACGTCCACAGCGGTCTTGCCGAGGGTTTCGGCCACCGTCACCCGGTCGTCCTTGGCCACGGGGCGCTTGAGTTCGGCATCCGGGCTGATCCGCACCCGGATCACGGCGCTGGCGGAAGCCTTCTTGTCGTCCTGGATGCGGTAGCTGATGCTTTCGTTGCCGGCGGTGCCCGGCGCAGTGAACAGCACCTTGGCGCCGTCCGCAGCCTCCACCTGCAGGTCCGGCTTGGCCTCGAACCCGTCGGAAACCAGGCTGAGCGGATCGCCGTCGGGGTCCGAATCGTTCGCCAGCGCCTCCACGGCCACCTTGCGGCCAGGCCGGACATCCACGGCGTCGTCCACTGCGATGGGTTTCTGGTTGTTGGCCTCCGGCGGGGCAATGCCCACAATGACGGTTCCGGTGTTCTCGGCACCGATCCTGTCCCGGACCCGGTAGGTGAAGCTGTCAGTGCCGGCGGCGTCACCGGCGGCCGTGAACTCGAGGTAGCCATCGCGTACCACGGCGGTTCCCATGGCCGGTGCCTTGTCGATGCCGATGAGCTGGACGGAGTCGCCGTCGGCGTCGATGCCGTCCAGGGGCACGGGCACCTTGACGGTCATCCCGGCCACCACGCGGGCGGTCAGGTTCCGGGGCTCGGGACGCGTGTTGCGGTCATCGTCCCGGGCACGGATGCGGATGGTCACCTGTTGCGAGTCCACCTGCCCGGATTCATTTTGGACCTTGTAAATGGCGTACACGGTCTTCGCTTCGGGTCCGGCCACGAACCGCAGCTGGTCGGCCGCCACGAACATGCGGCCGTCGGCGGCGTCAGGCTGCTGGGCGAGTTCCGGCAGCAGGGTGAGCTTGGAGCCGTTGGGGTCGGTGTCATTGGCCAGGACGGGGATGGTCACGACGTCGTTGGCCCTGACCGTGGCCTCGTCCGGCTTGGCCTGGGGCGCCTGGAGCCTGGCCGGAGCGGGAACCATCAGCACGGCGATCTCGCCGGTGGCGGACGAGCGCCCGTTGGAGACGGTGTACCGGACCGTGAGCTGGCCTTCGGCGCGGATGTCGGTGATCCTCACCACCGAGTGGTCCAGCACTGCCACGCTTACCGGCAGGCCGGCGTCGGCGGTTACGGACTGCACCACCAGCACGCCGCCGGAGGGATCCGAGTCGTTGCCCAGGACGTCAACCAGGACATCCCCGCCGGTGGGAAGCAGCGCGGTGTCGCGGACGGCGACGGGCGCACCCTGGTCGGTGCCCGGCACCACATCCACGCGCACCAGCTGTTGGGCGCTGGCCGGGCCGTTGGTCACCAGATAGCTGACGTAGTGGGCGCCAAGGGTCCGGGAATTGAACGTGAACGTCTGCTGGTCCGGGTTCAGGGTGGCTGTGGACTCGGCATCCGGCGTGGCCTGCGCCAGCCGCAGCGCCCCGCCCTGCGGGTCTGAATCGTTCTTGAGCGGGGTGATGACGGTATCGGTGCCGGCCACGGCCACCACATGGTCGGCGTTGGCGATGGGTGGCAGGGCTCCGGGGCTCCTGACGTCCACGGTGACCTTGCCTTCGGCGGTGGACTGACCGTCCGAGACTGTGACGGTGAGGACCTTCCGGCCCGGGGCGGTGCCGGAGTCCTGGAAGGTCAGCTGGCCGTCGGGGCGGATCCGGGCCTGGTCCAGCGGGTCGGTGCTGGACACTGAGACGGCGAACAGGTCATCGCCGTCGGGATCGATCCAGTCAGGAAGGATGTTCTGGGTGACCGCTTTGCCTGACTGGACCACCAGCGTGGTGTTCCGGTTGGGCTTTTGCCGCGGCGGAGTGTTGGTGCCGGGCGGGATGATGTTGAGGGTGATGTCTGCCGTCGCTGACAGGCCGCGGCCGTCGTCCACGGTGTACTTGAAGGTTTCGCTGCCGGTTTTGTCTGCGGGCACGGCCACCTGCAGGCCGGTGGATCCGTAGATGGGCGAGACGGCGCCGGTTTTCACGCCTTCCGGGGTACGGACGGTGAGGACGTCGCCGTCGGGGTCGGAGTCGTTGTCCAGGACCGGCAGGATGGTTGTCTTTCCGGCGCGGATGCCGAACTGGTCAGGTTTGGCCACGGGGGCGCTGTTGGGCTTGGTGCGATCCGGAAGAACGGTCTGCTGGACTTCGTCGGCGGAGTCCTTGTCTGCGTCGTCGGAGGTTTCCTTGGGTGGGATGACGTCGTCCCAGTTGTTCACCAGCTGCATGTTCTGGTTCACCAACCACACATTCCCCGAGTTCACATCATTCAGGACCACCAGGTCCCGGTTCACCCGGAAAACATACGACGGCGACGCACTCGCCCTCGGCACCGCAACATTCTTATCATCAGCATCATTGACACAGTCCCGAACATACTTGTTCGCACCCGACCACGCCGCATGCACACACCCGCCCAACTGCACCGGAGCAGCCGGAACCCCCTCACCATCAAACGTCACCGTCCCGGCCGTACCCCCACCCAACGGCTGCTTCAACAACGCCTTCCGCGTCGCCACCGCCACAACATCACTGCCCGGCCCAGGCTGCTGCAACTTCGCATCCCGCGCATCCTCCAACGCCAGCCGCTTACCACCGGGCAAAAACAGGCTCCCCGCAGCAGCATCCAACACCACCGGCTGGTCCCCCACCACCGTCATCTGCAAATCCCCGGCACCCTTAAGACCATCCCAGGTACTGGACTCCGACGACGTAACACCACCATCAGCGTCCACCCCCGTCACCGTCACCACACCGGACTTCGGATCCGCCGAATAAATCCGGTCATCAGACCCCACCACCGACACAAGGCCCGCCGAACCAACCATCACCGGCTCGGACGCTTCCTTATCAAAACCATTCACCGTGGACGGCGACACCGCCCACACCTTCCCCGACGCAGCATCCGTCACCGAAATCGTCCGCGCCCCAAAACTCACATCAGCCGCCCCCGGCAACTGCTTATCCCCACCCAAACGCATATTCGTAAGCGACACCTGGTTCAACGTCGAACCAGTCTCATCATCAACAAACACCTCACCGGCATGCTGCAACACATCAAACGTCGTCGACGCCGGCGTCACCGCACCATCCAACACCCGCGACGGATAATTCAACCGCCCCACAGCATTCCTGGACTTCGACACCACCCATACACCACCGTCATTCAACTCCACCTCAGTGGTCTTAAACCCCGGATACAACACAGCACCCGTCACCACCACAGCAACCACAGCACCAAACGCAGTACCGGAGAACCAGCGGGAGCGGGCCAGACGGCGCCACCGGGGCGTGCCGGAAACAGGGCTTTGGGCGCGCGTTTGGCCGCGACGTTTCATGAGTGAAAATCCCCCGGTAGATCTAGGCTCTTTGCCTGCAGTAAGCGTCACGGGACCCCGGGCACCACAACGATACCGCTATACGCCAACAAATGGACAAATTACTTCAGCGGGCTTGCGCGGCAGCCGAAGCCTGCTTACTAGTCGAGGACCAGGCCCTTGCCCCGGCCGCGCGTGAGGCGGACGGGATTGATCTCACCAAAGCCGCGCACGTTTTCCGGCTCCTGGGGAATCAGGACGAACCGCTCGTCGTGCTCCAGGGCGGAGGCGGTCATGGAGTCCACCAGCACCGTGCCCGGATCCGCAAGGGTGGTCAGGCGCGCTGCGAGATTGACAGTGGGACCGTAGATGTCGCCCAGGCGGGACAGGATCCTGCCCCACACCATGGCCACCCGGGCTTCGGGGAGGATCTCATCCTCGGTGAAGGCCTCGGCGAGCGCCAGGGAGATCTCGGCACCGGCTGCCGGGGTTTCGGCGATGTACAGGACTTCATCACCCACCGTCTTGACCAGCCGGCCGCCGCCGACGGAGATGATCTCTGCGCACTTGTTCTCGAAGCGCTGGACCAGGCGGGCGAGCGTCTTCTCGTTCATCCGGCGGGACAGGCTGGTGTAGGAGACCAGGTCAGCGAAACCCACGGCGCGGGCCAGGGGCAACGGAGCGTCATCCTCGTCGCCTTCACGGCCTTCCTCGCTGGCCTGCAGACCGGCTTCGGCCCGGACCGCGAGCCGCTGAACCCCGGCGTTGAGCTGGCGGCGCCAGGAATAGACCAGCACTTCCTCCAGCGCGTCCACCAGCGCGGGCAGTTCGTTGACCAGGCGCTTGCGGGCCACGGCATCCGTGACGCCCTGCTCGTGGACCATGTCCTCCACCAGCGCTTCGATCTGCCAGACCACCATGCGGTCGGTCATTTGGCCGATGGAGCGGGTCACCGAAATGGCGGCTTCCTCCGTGAGCTTGCCGGCGCGGACCAGGTCCACCACCGTGGACAGGGCTGCCTGGTCACGTTCGGTGAACGCGACGTCCTCGTCGCCGAAATTCGGGAATCCAAGGGCACGCCAAAGTTTGCGGGCAGAGAGGAGGGACAGCCCAGCGCCGGCAGCAACTTCACGACGGCGGAGCTTGCGTTCACCACCCAGCAGCCGGGCTTCGAGCGCCTTCATGGCCAGGCGCTCGGCGGACATGGCACCTGTGGGCGGGTGCCGGTCGACGGCGGGCATTTCCGCGGGGGAATCCGGGCCTGCCAATGACGCGCCGGCGTGGTAGTCGTCGGAAGCAGGCTCGACGGCGGCGGTTCCGGTCGGGATGCGCTCGACGCGTTCCTGCTGGGCCTCATCGGTCATCCCGTCCACCTTCTCTCATGTCCTCCGGAAAAGCACCGGCGGGGTAATACGTCGCGCCACCCGGCTGGGTCCCGCTGTCGTCCGGCAGTTCCCCGATGGCGTCGAGGATAAAGTCGCGGAACCGGGCGACCTCGGGCACGTCGCGAAAGGTCACCATGCCCTGGTGCCCGGTTTCCAAGGATATATTCCCTGAGCGCACCAGTCGCTGCAGCAGCGATTCATGGACTGTCAGGTTGCGCACCGACGCCAGGTTCACCTGCTGGTCCCGCCGGTTCAGCAGGCCGTACCGGGCCACCATCCGCTGGCTGGTCAGGGTGTAGCGGGTGCCTTGCCAACGCAGCAGGCGGGGCAGGCAATAGCCCAGCCAGACGGCTGCGGCGGCGAGGACGCAGGCGGTCACGAGCCATGGCGTCCACTGGCGGCCGAGGGCCGGCGCCACACGGGCTGCGCCGCCGCGGATGACCCAGGCGCTGGCGAAGGCGGCAAGTGCAGGCGCCAGGACAAAGGCCACCGCGGCTCCGGCGAGCTTCCTCGGCTGCGGGCGGGTAGTGACGATGACCTGCTCCCCTGGCACGAGGGTTTTACGCATACCCACCCTGGTTTGGCGCGTCCGGGGATGTCCAGGGCCGCAGGTGCACCACGTCACCGGCAGTGACCACGTGCTCGTGCGAGTCCCGGTCCACCACCAACAGGGAGCCATAGTCATCCAGCCGGGATGCATGCCCAATGATTTCGTGGTCGCCGGGCAGCTGTGCGCGCACCTGCTTTCCCAGGGTGACCATGACGGCCTCAACCCTTTTGTGCAGCGAAGGGCCCCCCGCCATGCCTGCCGTCGGGTCGCCGTCGGCGTTGCAGAAACTGCGGTACAGGACCGCGAAGTGGGACAGGTAGCTTTTCAGCAGCGCGGTGCGGTCGGTGGTGCGGGCACCTTCGATGACCACGGACGTGGCAGTGGGAACCGGAAGTTCGCTTTCGCGCAGCGTGACGTTCAGCCCGGTCCCCAGGATGACGGGGGGCACGCTGCCGTCCACCATGGGGCCCAGCTGGGCCAGGATGCCGGCGATTTTCCTGCCGCGCACCAGGACATCGTTGGGCCATTTGAGCTCAGCCGGGAGGCCGGCCGTTTCCAGCAGCGTTTCACGCAGCGCCAGGGCTGCGATGAGGGACAGCCAGGAGTAGCTCTGGGTGGGGAGGGGCCTGCCCTCCGCGTTGACGGGACGCAGCACCACGGAGACAGACACCGAGCTCAGCGGGGGCGCCTCCCACCGCCTGTCCAGGCGTCCCCGTGCGGCTGTCTGGTACTCCGCCGTCAGGACGGAGAGGTCCGGCCATGCCCCAGGGTCCACCGTGACACCGCGCAGGAGGTCGGCGTTGGTGGAGCCGGTGGAGTCCACGACGTCGATCCGGGGGATCCCCGTGGCGGCGAGGAAACGCTGGTCGGCCAGGTCCCCTCGGTTCAGGGGGGAACCCGGTGCATGTGCGTCATCCATAGCTAGATCCTACCGAGCCGGGCCGGGTCCTACCCAGCCACCTGCCCTCGCGGAACAGGCCGTCCGGGCACCGCAGGGGGCCTGCTAAAGGAAGATGTCGGGAACCAGCCGGTCTTCCGGTGCCCCCAGGCTGTAGGGGCGGAAGTCGGTCACACCCGCGGCGGCGAGGACCTGCTCATCCGTGTAGAAGTTGCCCGACGGCGGCGCGCCCGCGGCGAGGTTGCTTCCGGTCAGGACGGCGTGGGCGGCGTCGGCCATGATCTGCGGGCCGCGGGCGGCAAGCACCATGGTGTCGCCGTGGGGCATGTTGCGGATGGCCGCCGTGTCGATCAGGGTGCACGGCCACAGTGAGTTGACCCTGATCCCGTCAGCCTTCAGTTCCTCGGCCAGGCCCAGGGTGGTCAGGCTCATCCCGTATTTGGCCATGGTGTAGGCAAGGTGCTTTCCAGCCCAGGAGGGGTGGAGGTTCAGCGGCGGCGAGAGCGTCAGGATGTGTCCCTGTTCGGAGGCACGGAGCGCCGGGAGCGCCAGCTTGGACAGCAGGAAGGTGCCGCGGACGTTGATGTCCTGCATGAGGTCGTACTTCTTCATGTCCACGGCGTCCGTGGTGGAGAGGTCAATGGCGGAGGCGTTGTTGATGACGATGTCGATGCCGCCGAACCGGTCCATGGCTGCGGCCACGGCGCCGGCCACGTCTTCGTCCCTGCGCACGTCGCCCACCAGGGGCAACGCCTGGCCTCCGGCCGCCTCCAGCTCCTTGGCAGCCGTATACACGGTGCCCGCCAGCTTGGGGTGCGGCTCCCCCGTCTTGGCAAGGAGGACGATATTGGCGCCGTCCCGGGCCGCCCTCAGGGCGATGGCCAGGCCGATCCCGCGGCTGCCGCCGGACAGCAGGATGGTCCGGCCCGCCAGGGAGCCGGCGGCCCGGTACGGGCTTTCGGAGGCATGCAAAGCATCGTCGCTTGAAGTCATGGGAACACTGTAGCCCAACTATGTTACCGGCGAGTAACATTGCGATCGGGTTGCTCGAGCCGCAGAAAATTGTAGGTTCCCTACAGCCGTCGGCGCCCAAACCGTCACTAGACTTGCCAGCAGGGTTGGTCTTTTGTGTGGATGCTACTTAAAGCGCCGGACAACACGGGCCGCCAGCCGACAGAACTGACCTGCTACAGAGCCGGAGACACTTGATGAGCCACGATCTGACAACGACAGCGGGAAAGATTGCCGATTTCCGCGACCGCCAGGCGCGCGCCGAACAGCCTTCCGGCCCCGAAGCCATCGAAAAGCAGCACGCCCGCGGCAAGAACACCGCCCGCGAGCGCATCGCCCTGCTGCTGGACGAGGACTCGTTTGTTGAGTTTGACGCCCTGGCCGTGCACCGCTCCACCGCCTTTGGCATGGAAAAGAAGAAACCGCTGGGCGATGGCCTGGTGTCCGGCTACGGCACCGTGGACGGACGCCTGGTGGCGGTCTACAGCCAGGACTTCACCGTCTATGGCGGATCGCTGAGCCAGGTCAACGGCGAAAAGATCGTCAAGGTCCAGGAGTTCGCGCTCCGCAACGGCTGCCCGGTCGTGGGCATCCTGGACGGCGGCGGCGCCCGCATCCAGGAAGGCGTGGCCTCGCTGGCCATGTTCGCGGACATCTTCCGGAACAACGTCCATGCCAGCGGCGTGGTGCCGCAGATCTCGCTCATCATGGGCCCGTCCGCCGGCGGCGCCGCCTACTCCCCCGCCCTCACCGACTACGTGGTGATGGTGGACAAGACCTCGCACATGTTCATCACCGGCCCCGACGTCATCAAGACCGTCACCGGCGAGGACGTGGACATGGAAACCCTTGGCGGCGCCCGGCAGCACAACGCCACCACCGGCACCTCCACCTACCTGGCCTCGGACGAGACCGATGCCATTGAGTTCGTGCGCGAACTGCTGGACTTCCTCCCGTCGAACAACCTGGCAGAGGCACCCGTCCTGGGGCACCAGCAGGAGTTGGAGACCGACGACGACGACCTCGCCCTGGACACGCTGGTTCCGGATTCAGCCAACCAGCCCTACGACATGCGCACAGTGGTGGAGCAGATTGTGGACGACGGGCACTTCCTGGAGATGCAGGCCCTGTATGCGCCCAACGTGATGATCGGCTACGGCCGGGTGGAGGGCCACACGGTAGGCATCGTGGCCAACCAGCCCCTCCAGTTCGCCGGCACCCTGGACATCGCCGCATCGGAAAAGGCGGCCCGCTTCGTGCGCCACTGCGACGCCTTCAACATCCCCATCATCACCCTCGTGGATGTCCCCGGCTTCCTGCCCGGCAAGGACCAGGAGTTCCAGGGCATCATCCGCCGCGGCGCGAAACTTCTCTATGCCTACGCCGAGGCCACCGTCCCCAAGCTCACCGTCATCACCCGCAAGGCCTACGGCGGCGCCTACATTGTCATGGGTTCCAAGAAACTCGGTGCCGACCTTAACCTGGCCTGGCCCACGGCGCAGATCGGCGTGATGGGCGCGCAGGGTGCGGTGAACATCCTCTACCGCCGCGACCTCGCAGCCGTGGCCGAGGACGGCGGCGACGTCGAGGCGCGCCGTGCCCAAGTGATCCAGCAGTACGAGGAAGAACTCCTCAACCCCTACCAGGCCGCTGAGCTGGGCTACGTGGACGCCGTCATCGCCCCTTCAGACACCCGCATCCAGATCATCAAGGGACTGCGCGCCCTGCGGGACAAGAGGGCCAGCCTCCCCGCCAAGAAGCACGGGAACATCCCGCTGTGACGGCGTCTCCCGAAGCCCCGGAACCCCAGGCCGAACCCCTGCTCTCTGTGGTCAAAGGGCAGCCGAGCGCCGAGGAGCTGGCCGCGCTGGCCGCCGTCGTCCTTTCCCTCAGCGGGGAAAGCCCGGCACCGGCCAGGACCGCCAGCGTGCGGCACTGGGTGCGGAGGCAGCAGCTGCGGCTCGCCCCCACGCCCGGACCGGGAGCATGGAGACGCAGCCAGGGCTGAGCCTCGCCACCGGGTAGGCTCGGGATGTGACTACCGACACTGCACCCGCCACGCGCCCGCATACCCGGATCGACGATGTCGCGGACAACTACACCGACACCCTGATCAGGCTCAATCCGACCTTTGCCACCACCCTTGGCCTGGCGGGACATGAGACGGAATACCAGGACTTCTCCCCTGCCGGCATCGCCGGGTTCGCCGAGGCGGCACGGGATGCCCTCGTTGCGCTGGAAGGCCTGGAGCCGGAGGACGACGTGGACGCCGTCACCTTGGACGCCATGCAGGAGCGGTTGGGCCTGCAGCTGCTGATCCATGCCTCCGGGTGGGAGTATGCGGACCTGAACAACATTGCCTCCCCGGCCCAGGACATCCGCGCCATCTTTGACCTCATGCCCACCGAAACCGAACAGGACTGGGAGCACATCGCCGGGCGCGCACACAACGTGCCGGCTGCCATCAGCGGCTACACCGAGTCCCTGCTCATGGCCAGGGATGCGGGCAAGGTCGCCGCTGCCCGCCAGGTGCGCATCGTCATCGAACAGGTGAGCAAGTACGCCGCCGGGGACGGCTTCTTCGCAAAGCTGGCCGCGGGTGCCGCCACGGCTGCGGGGCCGCTGCCCACGGCCCTGCAGGAGAAGCTCGACGCCGGTGCTGACGCTGCCCGCCGGGCCTACACCGGCCTGGCGGAATTCCTGCGCACCGAACTGCTCCCCGCCGCTCCCGAAAAGGATGCCGTGGGCAGGGCCCGCTACGCACTGGCCTCCCGATCCTTCCTGGGCGCAGAGGTGGACCTGGAGGAAACGTACGCGTGGGGCGTCCAGGAACTCGACCGCCTCATCGCGGAGCAGGAACAGGTCGCAGCCGCCATCAAGGCCGGCGCCACCATTGCCGAAGCCAAGGAAATCCTCAACAACGACCCCGCACGGCAACTGAAGGGCACGGAGGCGCTCCGGGAATGGATGCAGGACCTCTCCGACAAGGCCGTGGCCGAACTCGCCGGCGTGCACTTCGACATCCCCGAGGTGATGAAGACACTTGAGTGCCGGATTGCCCCCACCGACGAGGGCGGCATCTATTACACCGGCCCGTCCGACGACTTCAGCCGGCCCGGCCGCATGTGGTGGTCCGTTCCCGCAGGCGAGGACACCTTCACCACCTGGGCCGAAACCACCACCGTGTACCACGAGGGTGTCCCGGGCCACCACCTCCAGGTGGCCACCGCCACCTACCGGCGCGAACTGCTCAACAAGTGGCGCCGGAACGTCTGCTGGACCTCCGGCCACGGCGAGGGCTGGGCCCTCTACGCCGAGAAGCTCATGCAGGAGCTGGGCTACCTGAACGATCCCGGCGACCATATGGGAATGCTGGACATGCAGCGCATGCGGGCAGCCCGCGTGGTCTTCGATATCGGCGTGCACCTCGAACTCGAGATGCCCGAACGCTGGGGAACCGGCACCTGGACCGCGGACAAGGGCTACGGATTCCTCAAGGAAAACCTCCCCATCAGCGAAGGCCAGCTCAACTTCGAGTTCACCCGCTACCTTGGCTGGCCGGGCCAGGCCCCCTCCTACAAAGTTGGCCAGCGGCTCTGGGAACAGATCCGTGCGGAGCTCGAATCACGGCCCGGGTTCGACCTGAAGGAGTTCCACACCAGGGCCCTCAACATCGGCTCTGTTGGACTCGATACCCTGCGGCGGGCGCTGCTGAGCTGACAGTCCACCCTCCGGCCGGATCCCTGGCGGGTGGACCATGCCCACGGCAATTGGTGGACAGCGCCCACGGCAATCAATAAGCTTGCTTACTAAATTGCCGTGGCGCATTGCCGAATGAGCAGGGAGACGATGTTGACGAACCTCCAAGGGACGCCGGCTGAGACGGGGGTGCATGGCGAACTTCGCCAGGACACGTCCGTGGGTGGCAAGGACCTCACCAGATGGGACACCCGGGCAGGCCGGCGCCTGGTGGGAGTGGTCCACCGCCTCAGCCAGGTACTGGGCCCGCACGGCGCACTGATCCTGACGCTGCTGGTGGGGGCGGTCATTTCCGCCGCCTTGACCGCCGCGTTCAGCGAGGTCTATGAAGCGGTAGTGGCCGCCGACGGGGTGGCGGGACTTGACCACCCGATATTGGCGGCCAGCAAGGACCTCCGCACCCCCGCCCTGGATGTGGCTGTCACAGCATTCACCGATGTTGGCGGGACCATCGGCATGCCGGTCCTCGCCATCGCCATCATGGCGGCGCTCGCGTTGCGTCGCCGCTCCTGGACCCCCGTCATCCTGATCGTCACCGCGGGCTTGGGTTCACTGCTGATGACCATCGCCGGCAAGCGCCTGGTGGGACGAACGCGGCCGGACCTCAGCGACGCCGTACCGCCCTACGAACACTCGGCATCGTTTCCCAGTGGGCACTCACTGAACGCGGTGGTGATTGCGGGCATCGTGGCGTACCTCATCATCCTGCGGCTCCACTCGAACCGCGCCCGCATCATCACCGCCGCAGCGGCAGCCCTCTTCGCCGTTGCGATCGGCCTGAGCAGGGTCTTCCTGGGCCATCACTGGCTCACCGATGTGCTGGCCGCCTGGGCACTGGGTGCTGCCTGGCTGGCGATCGTGATCACCGCCCACCGCCTCTACCTGACGGTCAGGAAGCACCACGAACCACGAGACGTTAAGCACACCCCTGCCGGGAATAAGTAACAAATGCCGCCGCTCGCCTTGATTCTTCGGGGATTTCCCACTGAGGCCCCGATCCGGCGTGCGTAATATTTCTCAATATTGGTTCGACGTGATATTGGCGGAGGTCTAGCTTGTTCTGGTGAGCACTCAGACAAGCACCCCCTCCCCCGCAGGGAAGACCGGATTCCAGCTCCCCAAGTGGGCGGGTTCCTTCGGCTTCCAGATCATCGCCGCCCTCATTGTGGGTCTTGGCCTCGGCCTGCTGGCAAAGTACACCGGCAGCACCAAGGCCAACCCCAGCGCCCTCGGCGCCACGCTGCAGACCATCGGCTCAAGCTATGTGTCGCTGCTGCAGACCGCCGTTGTTCCGCTGATCTTCACCGCCGTGGTCAGTTCCATCTCCAACCTGCGGCAGGTATCCAACGCCGCCCGGCTGGCGTGGAACACGCTCCTGTGGTTTGCCATCACGTCGCTGATCGCGGTGCTGATCGGCATGGGCCTGGGCGTGCTGCTGCAGCCCGGCGCCAACACCGGCATCTCCGGAGACGCCAAGTACACCGGCAAGTCCGGTGACTGGTGGGCCTTCCTCGTAGGCCTCTTCCCCAAAAACTTCCTCGGCCTGGGCGCCAGCTCCACCGTCGCCGATTCCGGCGCCGTCACCACGTCGGTCAGCTTCAACGTCCTGCAGATCCTGGTCATCGCCATCGCCGTGGGCGTCGCCGCACTCAAGGTGGGCAAGGCCGCAGAGCCGTTCCTCACCCTCAACGCATCAGCCCTTGCCGTGATCCAGAAGGTGCTGTGGTGGATCATCCGCATCGCGCCGCTGGGCACCATCGGCCTCATCGGCAACGCCGTCGCCGTCTACGGCTGGGACACCATCGGCTCACTGGGCAAGTTCACCGTGGCCATCTACGCGGGCCTGGTCCTGGTGCTGTTCGTGGTCTACCCCATCCTGATCCGCAGCCACGGACTGTCCATCAAGCAGTACTTCTCCGGCGTATGGCCTGCCGTGCAGCTGGCCTTCGTGTCCCGTTCCTCCGTGGGAACCCTGCCGCTGACCCAGCGCGTGACCGAGCGCAGCCTGGGCGTGCCCCGCGCTTACGCCTCGTTCGCCGTGCCGCTGGGCGCCACCACCAAGATGGACGGCTGCGCAGCCATCTACCCCGCCATCTCGGCGATCTTCGTGGCCCAGTTCTTCGGAATCCACCTGGACTTCAGCCAGTACCTGCTGATCGCCCTGGTCTCCGTTCTTGGCTCCGCCGCCACGGCCGGCACCACCGGCGCCGTGGTGATGCTCACGCTGACGCTCTCCACGCTGGGACTGCCGCTGGCCGGCGTCGGACTCCTCCTTGCCATCGACCCCATCCTGGACATGGGCCGCACCGCGGTCAACGTCGCAGGCCAGGCGCTGGTGCCCACCATCGTGGCCAAGCGCCAGGGCATCCTGGACGAGTCGCTGTACAACGCCCCCCGCAACGGCACGCCCTTTGTTGAGGAAGAAACAGGCAGCGATGCCGCCGCCGGCGGATCCGCCACGGACGGTACCAGCGCCGACACCGCACCCCGCGAACTGCAGGATGCAAAGGCATAACGCGCCCCAGCAATGAAAGGCGTCCCCGGGAGAACCTCCCGGGGACGCCTTTCATGTTTAAGGGCTATGCCTCGGCCAGTCACCGGCCGCCAGCAGTCAGCGGCCGCCGCCGCCAATCACCCCGTTCTGGACCGCTTTGGTCACCGCGTCGGCTTCCGCCTGCGTCAGCTTTCCATCCGCCACGGCCTTGTCCAGGCGGGTCTTGAGCGCGGCGGCGTGCTCGGACTGCTCCTCGCTGCGGATCTCATGGAGGGCGGCCGTCACCTTCGCCTCATCCATGCCCAGCGACTCAGCCAGGGACTTGGCGAGCGCGGCCTCGCGCGCGGCGGGGTCCGGCTTCTGGCCGTCGGCGGGCGTAGTGGCGGGCTTGTTGGCGTCGCGGAAAGCCTTCAGCGCGTCAGTCACCTTGGCTTCGTCCACATTAAGTTTCGCTGCCAGCGCGGACGCCTGCTCCATGCCGCGGCCGCCGCGGCCGCCGTGCCTGCCCATGCCGTCGTGGCCGGTGCCGGTACTGCCGTCAGTGGAGGCACTGGAACTTGCACTCGGCGCGGGAGTGGGAGTTGTGGTGGTGGCAGAGGCCATGCCGGCCACGCCGATTCCTGCGCCGAGCGCCAGCGCCGCGGCTGACAGGCCCAGGGTCATCTTCTTCGTGCGTGTCATTTCTTGTCTCCTGATTCGCCGTCGCCTGACGGCTTCTGGTGATACGCCTCGTGGCGGGACATTCCAAGCATCTGCGACCAGGTTCAGCAGAGGCTGTTGGGAACCTTTCGTTCTCCTGTGAATCGGAGGCACCACGCACCCCAGCCTCCGCGCAGGATAACTTGCATGCAGTGCAAACTTGCACGTAGTGTAAGGGCGTGCCAAGCCCCTTTTCCCCGCCCGACGCAACCCAGGACGCCGGGTCCGCCGCCCCTTCCCGGCGCGAGCTGAACAAGGCCGCCACCCGCCAAGCCATCACCGATGCCGCCCTGGGACTCCTGCGTTCCAAGGGCCCCGGCAACTTCACGGTGGAGGACATCGCCGATGCCGCTGGAATTTCGCGGCGCACTTTCTTCAACTACTTCAGCAGCACTGACGCCGCCCTGGCGTCCATCGTCCACGGATTCCTGGACAACGCCATCCAGCAACTGCGCCTGCGCCCGTCCGACGAACCCATGCTTGAGTCGGCCCAGGCCGCACTGGTGGCCCTCGCCGATCCCAAGGCCATCGCGCCCCTGGCCGAATTGTTCACGCTGACCCAGCAGAGCCCGCTGATGTCACACACGGAACTGGAGGCGTGGGACCACTGCCGGGCCCAGGTCTTCACCGTGGCCCGCGAACGCCTCGCCGGCACCCCCGGTGAGCGGGACGAACTGTATGTCCATGCCCTGACCGGCTCCATCATCTCCTGCGGAAAAGCCGCCATGGAAGTCTGGTTCAGCCGGCGCGGTCCGGACCTGTCACCCGCCTCCCTGGCGGAACTCCGCCAATTGCTTATTGATGCCATGGCCCTGCTGGGCGCCGGCTTCACCACCACTGCTTTCCCATCCGCCACCCGTTCCTCCTGATCAGATCGGTCCTCCCGCATGGCGCTCCTCCTCTACCGCCTCGGCAAGTTCTCCTACCGCCGGCGCTGGCTTGTCATCTCCCTCTGGCTTGCCGTGCTGGTCGCCGTTGGCGGTTCCGCCGCGGTCTTCCATGGCACGCTGTCCAACAACTTCCAGATCCCGGGCACCGAGACCCAGCGGATCGCGGACAAGCTCAAGCAGGATTTGCCGGCGGCCTCGGGCGGAAGCGCCACGATTGTCTTCGAAGCCCCCGGGGGCGGGTTTACGGCTGAGAGCCGTGCGGCCGTCACGGATGCGCTGAAGAAACTCCAGACCATTCCCGAGGTCCGCGGCACGGTGGACCCGTTCGCCACCCAGGCCCAGGTGGACCAGGCCGGCAAAGCCATAACCGACGGCGAACAGCAGCTGGCGGCCGGCCTGGCGCAGCTTGACGCCTCCCGGACGCAGCTGGAGGCCGGCAAGGCACAGCTCGCGGCGGCCGAGCAGCAACTCACCGCGGCAGGGGCGCCGGCAGCAGTGATCGAGGCCCGGCTGGGCCAGCAGAAAGCGGCGCTGGCGGCAGGCCAGGCCAAGCTCGACGCCGGCACCCAGGAACTGGAGGCCAACAAGGCCAAGCTGGAACTCGGCAAGCGCCAGGCCCAGGCGGCGTCCGCCATCCGCTTCGTTTCGGAGGACAACAAGGCCGCGGTGGCACAGGTGCAGTTCAACACCTCCATCAACGGGCTCGCCCCGGCGGTGCGCAAGCAGGTCCAGGAGATCGCCCACGGGACCGCCTCGGCCGGCGTCACGGCCCTGGCCAGCAAGGAAATCACCGAGGACATCTCGGCTCTGTTCGGCACGGCGGAGATCGTCGGCATCGCCGTCGCAGCGCTGGTCCTGATCCTCATGCTGGGCACCCTGATCGCCGCCGGACTGCCGCTGCTGATGGCCATCATCGGCGTCGGCGTGGGCGTCGGCATCACCTTTGCCCTCTCAGGCCTCTTCGACATGAGCTCCATTTCCCCCATGCTGGCCCTCATGCTGGGCCTCGCCGTCGGCATCGACTATTCACTGTTCATCGTCAACCGGCACCGGACACAGCTCCTGACCGGCATGGACCCTGAGGAGTCCGTAGCCCGGGCCAACGGCACGTCCGGCAACGCCGTGGTCTTCGCCGGCCTTACCGTGATCATCGCCCTTGCCGCCCTGGTGGTCCCGGGACTGCCGTTCCTCACCGTCATGGGGCTTGCCGCCGCGGGAACCGTGGCCGTGGCGGTGCTCGTTGCCATCACGCTGACCCCCGCCATGCTGTCCCTGATCGGCCGCCGCATCATCTCCAAGCGGGCCTGGGCCAAGTCCGAGGCGCACAACGCCGAACCGGACCATGAGGCAGCCGACCTCGCCACCGATCGCGAACGCAGCACCCACGGGTGGGGCGGCCTGGTCACCAAGCACCCCTGGGTGGCACTGACCGCCGGCATCCTCCTGCTGGGCACCCTGGCCCTGCCCGCCACCCAGCTCCAGCTGGCCCTGCCCGACGGCGGGTCCGAACCCGTGGAGTCCGAGGCCTACCAGGCCTACGACCTGACCGCCCGCAGCTTCGGCGAAGGCGTCACCGGACCGATCGTGGCCGTGGGCGAGTTCCCGGCGAACCTGGACGCGGCCCAGGCGCAGAAGCTGCAGTTCGACATCGCGGACAAGCTCCGGGCCGTGGACAACGTGGTCGCCGCCGTACCGGTGGCGCTCAGCGAGGACCGCCGGACCGCCGTCTTCCAGGTCATCCCCAAGGAAGGCCCGGCCAGCGCCAGCACCGTCAAGGTGGTCTCCGAACTCCGGGGCCTGAACGGCGAGATCAAGGCCGACTACGACGTTGCCATGGGCCTGACCGGCCAAACCGCCGGCAACGTGGATGTCTCCACCAAGCTCGGTGACGCCCTGCCGCCCTACCTGGCGATCGTCGTCGGACTCTCCCTGGTCCTGCTCCTGCTGGTGTTCCGCTCCATCGTGGTCCCGCTGCTGGCCACGGGCGGCTTCCTGCTGTCCCTGTCGGCCGCCTTCGGCGCCGTGGTGGCTGTCTACCAATGGGGCTGGCTGGGGCACGTCTTCGACGTGGCCAACCCCGGCGCCGTGCTGAGCTTCCTGCCCATCATCCTGATCGGTGTGCTGTTCGGCCTGGCCATGGACTACCAGGTGTTCATCGCCTCCGGCATGCGCGAGGCCTACATGCACGGGTCATCCGCCAAGGAAGCGGTGCGGGTGGGCTTCCGGCACGCAGCCGCCGTGGTCACCGCCGCCGCGATCATCATGGTCAGCGTGTTCTCCGGCTTCATCTTCAGCCACCTCACCATGGTCCGGCCGCTGGGCTTCGCGATGGCCTTCGGCGTCCTGTTCGACGCCTTCGTGGTGCGCATGACCATCGTCCCGGCCGTCATGTACCTGCTGGGCGCCAAGTCCTGGTGGCTGCCGCGCTGGCTGGACCGGATCCTGCCGGACGTGGACGTGGAGGGCGCCAAGCTCAACCGCGGCCAGGCCGCACCGGCTCCGGGCGAGCTGGTCCACTAGGCTGAAACCGTGCTCCATCTGATCCTCGCCTCCCAGTCCCCCGCCCGCACCAAGCTCCTGGCGGAGGCCGGCATCCGGCACACCGTGCTGGTCTCCGACGTCGACGAAGCGGCCGTCCAGGCGCAGTACGGCGTCACGGACCCGCACGACACCGCGCTGCTGCTGGCCCGCGCCAAGGCCGAAGCCGTCGCCGCGCTGCCGGAGGCGGAGGGTGCGCTGGTGCTGGGCTGCGACTCCGTTTTCGAGTTCGACGGCGAAGCGCACGGCAAGCCCTACACCGCCGACGTCGCGCGCGAACGGATGCTCCGCATGAGCGGCAGCGCGGGGGTGCTGCACACGGGGCACTGGCTGGTGGACTGCAGGGACACGGACGACGACGACGGCGCCGGCCGCGGTTCGGGCGCCACGCTCGGGGCGGTCGCCTCAGCCGAGGTTTCCTTCCTGGATATGGCCCCGGAGGAGATCGACGCCTACATCGCCACCGGCGAGCCGCTGCACTGCGCCGGATCCTTCACCATCGACGGCCTGGGCGGGGCCTTTATCCGGAAGGTCGACGGCGACCCGCACGCCGTCGTTGGCCTGTCCGTTTCCACGCTGCGCGGCCTGCTCGCTGCTGCCAACGTTCGCATCACGGACCTCTGGCCGCCGCGGTAAAGCAGCTCCTTTTGGGCACCACTTGTAGCTTCCCTACAAAGGCAGGCCGGTTTACACGCGGATTCCGCAAGTAATATCGGCGGAACCTCCAAAACCGCGCTAGGCTCCCTGAAGGAAAGAAGGAGACGCCTTGTCAGCAAATTTGGAGCAGTCCGCAGGAACCACGCAGCCCAGCCTCACAAAGGTGCTGATCGCCAACCGCGGCGAAATCGCCGTGCGGATCATCCGGGCGGCCCGGGACGAAGGCATCGCCTCCGTGGCTGTCTACGCTGACCCGGACCGGGATGCGCTGCACGTCCGGCTCGCTGACGAGGCCTACGCCCTGGGCGGGACCACCGCTGCCGAGTCGTATCTGGTCATGGACAAGATCATTGACGCCGCCCGCCAGTCCGGCGCCGACGCCATCCACCCCGGCTACGGCTTCCTGGCTGAGAACGCCGAGTTCGCCGCCAAGGTGATTGCCGCGGGCATCACCTGGATCGGCCCCTCCCCCGAGGCCATCTCCGCCCTGGGCGACAAGGTCCGCGCCCGGCACATCGCCGAAAAGGTGGGCGCTCCCCTGGTTCCCGGCACCGCAGACCCCGTCGAATCCGCTGAGGAAGTCCTGGAGTTCGTGGACCGGCACGGCCTGCCGGTAGCCATCAAGGCGGCCTTCGGCGGCGGCGGCCGCGGCATCAAGGTAGCCCGCACCCGCGAGGAAATCCCCGAACTCTACGAATCTGCGGTCCGCGAGGCAACCGCCGCCTTCGGCCGCGGTGAATGCTTCATCGAGCGCTTCCTGGACGCTCCCCGGCACGTGGAAACCCAGTGCCTGGCCGACGCCCACGGCAACGTGGTGGTGGTGTCCACCCGCGACTGCTCGCTCCAGCGGCGCAACCAGAAACTCGTCGAGGAAGCTCCGGCACCCTTCCTTACCGAAGACCAGAACCGCCGCCTCTACGAATCCTCCAAGGCGATCCTGAAGGAGGCTACTACCTGGGCGCCACCTGCGAATTCCTGGTGGGCCAGGACGGGACCATTTCCTTCCTCGAGGTCAACACCCGCCTGCAGGTGGAGCACTGCGTCTCCGAGGAAGTCACCGGCATCGACCTGGTCCGCGAGCAGTTCCGCCTGGCCCGCGGCGAGGAACTGGGCTACGGCGATCCCGAGGTGCGCGGACACTCCATCGAATTCCGCATCACCGGCGAGGACCCGGGCCGCAACTTCCTGCCCGCCCCCGGCACGCTCCGCGTCCTGAAAAACCCCACCGGTCCCGGCGTCCGCGTCGATTCCGGCGTGGAACAGGGCGATGTCATCAGCGGGAACTTCGATTCCATGCTCTCCAAGCTCATCATCACCGGTGCCAGCCGCCCGCAGGCGCTGCAGCGCGCCCGCCGCGCCCTGGAGGAAATGGTGGTGGAGGGCATCCCCACCGTCATCCCGTTCGACCTCGCGGTCGTCACGGACCCCGCCTTCGCACCCGCTGAGGGGCCCTTCACGGTCCACACGCGCTGGATCGAAACCGAGTTCACCAACAACCTGCCGGCCTGGACCCCGGACACCCCCGCTGACGGCGAGGGCGCCGCCGAGGAGCGCCAGCGCGTCGTGGTGGAGGTGGGCGGCAAGCGCCTCGAGGTAGTCCTCCCCGCGTCCCTGGGCACCCCGGGAACGGCCTCGGCCGCCGCCGGCAAGCCGGGCAAGTCCAAGAAACGCTCCCGCTCCGCCGGCCCGGCCGCAGCCACCGGCAACGCACTGACCTCCCCCATGCAGGGCACCATCGTGAAGGTGGCCGTGACGCACGGCGATGTGGTCACTGAAGGCGACCTTGTGGTGGTCCTCGAGGCCATGAAGATGGAGCAGCCCCTCACCGCGCACCGGTCCGGCACCATCACGGGACTGACCGCAACTGCCGGCGAAACGGTGTCCGCGGGCGCCATCATCGCCACCATCGAAGACTAGAAAGCGGCACACGCAGCCATGCTCGCACCAAGTTTCCAGGAAGAAGTGGACCGCTACCACCAGGCGGTCCCCGAGATCACCCGGGGAAATCCGGCGCCGATCAAGGACCTGTACTCCCGGCTGGACGACGTCACCCTGGCCAACCCGTTCGGCGGCATAGCCCGCGGCTGGGCCCAGGTGGAGGCGCGGCTGGACCAGGCCGCGCGGCAGTTCCGCGACGGCGAGATGCTGGGCTTCGACACCGTCACCTCCTACACGGCCCGCGACACCGCTTACCTGGTGGAGACCGAACACTTCCGGGCACGGCTGGACACCGCCGCCACCACGGAGGAGTTCGCGCTCCGCGTGACCAGCATCTTCCGCCGCGAGGAGGGCTACTGGAAGCTGGTGCACCGCCACGCGGACCCCGCCGCCCGGCCGCAGTCCCGCCGCTCACTCACGCAGCCCCCGGCCTAAGCCGGCTGCCCCGCCGGCCTGCGGGTGCCTGGTGGGGCCTGCTGCCGGCAGGGTGCCCGCGGCGGGAATGCTGGCAGGCGGCGCCGGCAGGATGCAGACTTAGCACATGCTGCCTTTCCTGCTCCTGGCCTCCCGCGCGGAAGACGCCGCCGCTGAGGACGAGTATGCCGCGTACCTGAGGTACGGCGGGCTGGAGGAGCGGGAGCTGCACCGGATCCGGCTCGAAGCCGCTCCCCTGCCCCCGCTGGACCTCTCCAAATACTCCGGCGTCATCGTGGGCGGCAGCCCGTTCACGTCCAGCGACCCCGCGGAGCACAAGAGCACGGTCCAGCACCGGGTGGAGAAGGAGCTGGCCGCACTGCTGGACCAGCTGGTGGCCCGCGACTTCCCGTTCCTTGGCGCCTGTTACGGGGTCGGAACCCTCGGGAGCCACCAGGGCGCCGTGATCGACCGGACCTATGGCGAGCCCCTCGGGGCGGTGGAAGTGGAGCTGACCCGCGAAGGCCTGCAGGACCCCATCCTGCAGGGCATGCCCCAACGCTTCACCGCGCTGACCGGACACAAGGAGGCCGTCAGCTCGCTTCCCCCGCACGCCGTCCTCCTGGCACGGGCAGCCACCTGCCCGGTGCACATGTTCCGCATCAGGACCAACCTCTACGCCACCCAGTTCCATCCTGAACTGGACGCCGACGGGCTGGTGACGCGGATCGATATCTACCGGGACGCCGGGTACTTTCCACCGGAATCCGCCGAGGAGCTCATGGCGGCAGCACGGCGGTTCACCGTCACCGAGCCCATGGCGGTGCTGAAGAACTTCGTGGCCCGCTACGCCCGCTGAAAACGGCAATGCCCGGCGTGCCGAAAGGCAGCACCGGGCATTGGGGCAAACGAAGCGTCAGGCGACGTTGTTCTCGTAGTCCAGGTCGCGGGTCTCACGGGTGAGGAACAGCGCGATCAGGGTCAGCACAGCCATGGATGTCAGGTAGATGCCTACCAGCAGCGGGCTGCCCTTGGCAGCTTCCCACAGGGCGACGGCGATGAACGGGGCCACCGCGGCACCCAGGATGCTGGAGAAGTTGTAGCTGATGGCCGAGCCGGTGTAGCGGACGTTCGTGGGGAACAGTTCCGGCAGCAGCGCACCCATGGGGCCGAAGGTGAGGCCCATGAGGGAGAACCCGAGGATCAGCAGGCCCATGGTGCCCACGAAGCCGCCGCTGAACAGCGGGACGAACAGCAGGCCGAAGACGAAGATGCCGGCGGTGACGGCCATGAGCATCTTGCGGCGGCCGTACTTCTCGGCCAGCGGTCCGGAGACCAGGGTGAAGATGCCGAAGAAGACGACGCCGGCAATCAGCATCCAGAGGAAATCGTTGCGGCTGTAGCCAAGGCCCGGAACGAACGCGGCGGCAGCGGCCTCGGACATGGGCTTGCCGGCCTTTTCGGCTGCGGCCTTGGCGCCCTCCAGGGTGGGCTTGGTGCCGTAGGTCAGCGTGAACGTGGTCATCAGGTAGAACAGCACGTACGTGGCCAGCATGATGAAGGTGCCCAGGATCAGCTGGCGCCAGCTGGACTTGAAGACCCGGCCCAGCGGAAGCTTGGCTACCTCGTTGGATTCCACCACCTTGGTGAAGGCCGGGGTTTCGATCAGCTTGAGCCGGACGTAGAGGCCCAGGATCACCATGACGGCGCTGAGCAGGAACGGGACGCGCCAGCCCCAGGCCTGGAAGGCTTCCGGGGTCAGGGTGTAGCTGGCCACCAGGAAGATGACGTTGGCAATGATGAAGCCGATGGGGGCACCGAGCTGCGGGAAGGTGCCGTAAATGGCGCGCTTGTTGGCGGGGGCGTTCTCCGTGGCCAGCAGGGCCGCGCCGCTCCATTCGCCGCCGAGGGCCAGGCCCTGGGCGAAGCGCATGACCACCAGCATGACCGGCGCCCAGAACTCCCAGCCCGGAACCAGCGCCGTGGGGAGGCAGCCGATGAGGAAGGTTGCGATGCCCATGGTCAGCAGCGACGCCACCAGGGTTCCCTTGCGGCCGAACTTGTCGCCGAAGTGCCCGAAGACGATCGAGCCGAGGGGGCGGGCAATGAAGGCCACGCCGAAGACGGCGAAGGAGCTCAGCAGCTGGGTGGTTTCGTTCGCTCCCGGGAAGAAGAGCTTCGGGAACACGAGCACGGCGGCCGTGGCATAGACGTAGAAGTCGTAGAACTCCACTGTGGTGCCGATCAGGCTGGCCACGATGACGCGGCCGCGGGAGTTCACCGGCTGGTGCGAACCAGGCACCTTGGTGGTATCGGTGGATGACATGGGTAAACGCTTTCGTGAGACCGGCCGGGCGCAGGGCAGTGCTGCCTTCCGGCGCGAATAGTTAGAGTTCGATCTTACTTCGCCGCGTCCAGTCAATGGACGAAACGTCCACGATGCGGACACGTGTTGTGCATCTCATATTCCGGCCGCCAACGCCGCCTCACGCCGTATGGCGGACCCGGATAGGCAAAAGTCACAGCGCGTTAACAAACATCGACTGTCCGCGAAACGCGCCGTCCCTACCTTGGAGGAACAACATCCCCTGAAGGAGGTAACCCGTGACTGTTGACCGCACCGTTGATGCCGTATCCGCCAGCGCACAGCCCGGCCCTACCCGCACTACCGACGCCCCTGCCCTTGAATTCCGCCCCGGCCGCTGGATCGCCAACTGGGATGCCGAGAACAAGGAACAGTGGGAGGCCGCAGGCCGGGCCATCGCCCGCCGCAACCTGAACTGGTCCATCTTCGCCGAGTTCCTCGGCTTCGTCGTCTGGCAGCTGTGGTCCATCGTGGTGGTCCAGCTTCCCGCCGCAGGCTTCACCTTCTCCACTTCGGAAATCTTCTGGCTCATCTCCATGCCAAGCCTGGTGGGCGCCACCCTCCGCATCCCCTACACCTTCATGGTCCCCCGCTTCGGCGGCCGCAACTGGACCATCGTCTCCGCCCTGCTGCTCCTGATCCCCTCCACCGGGCTGGCCCTCTGCGTCTCCAACCCGGACACACCGTTCGGTGTGATGCTCCTGGTGGCCGCCCTCGCCGGGTTCGGCGGCGGCAACTTCGCCAGCTCAATGGCCAACATCACGTTCTTCTACCCGGCCAGGGAAAAAGGCTGGGCGCTGGGACTGAACGCCGCGGGCGGAAACCTGGGCGCCGCCGTCGCACAGCTTGCCGTTCCCATCGTCATCACCCTGCTTGCCGCGGGCACCGTCAACCTTCCCATGACCGGCTGGATGTGGGTCCCCTTCATCCTGCTGGCCGCGTTCGGTGCCTTCAAGTACATGAACAACCTCACCAGCGCCAAGGGTGACGTGGCCGGTTCGGTCGCTGCACTGAAGGAACCGCACCTGTGGATCATGGCGCTGCTGTACATCGGCACCTTCGGCTCCTTCATCGGCTTCGCCGGCGTTTTTCCCAAGCTGATCAAGGACTACTTCCCCGCGTTCTCCTCCATTGGAGTGGGAACCGTGGCCCTGTCCCTGGCCTTCCTCGGCCCCCTGGTGGGTTCGCTGGCCCGTCCCTACGGCGGCCGCATGGCGGACCGCATGGGCGGGGCCCGGATGACCGTGTCGGCCTTCGCCGCGATGGCCGTGATCACCCTGACCATGATCTGGACCCTGCCGCTGAAGAACTTCCTGCTCTTCCTGGTTCTCTTCCTGATGCTGTTCACTGCCAGCGGCTTCGGCAACGGGGCCACGTACCGGATGATTCCGGTCATCTTCGCCACCTCCAGCCGGGCCGCCCGCAACGGTGCAAACCCGGTGGCCACCCAGCGGCTCGCCTCCTCGGCCCTCGGCCTGATCTCCGCGATCGGCGCTTACGGCGGCTTCGTCATTCCCCAGGTGCTCAATGCCTCCAGCACCGCCAGCGGCTCCTACACCCCGGCCTTCTACGGATTCGTCGGTGCTTACGTCCTGATGCTGGTGGTCTGCTGGACCTGCTACATCCGCAACGCCGGCCGGAACGCGATGGGACACGTCTAACATGACCAAAAGCGCCGACACGCACTGCCCTTACTGCGCCCTGCAGTGCGCCATGACGCTCACGTCCCCGGCGGACCTGGCCCCGGCTTCGCAGCCGGGGCCAGGGCCCGCTCCTGCACCTGCCGGCTCCAAGGTATACCCCGTCCTGGACGTGGTAAGCCGGGACTTCCCCACCAACCGCGGCGGCCTGTGCCGCAAGGGCTGGACCTCGGCCACGCTCCTGAACCACGCGGGCAGGATCACCGAGCCTCTCCTCAAAGGTGCTGACGGCATCCACCGGCCCATCGGCTGGGACCAGGCCCTGGACCTCGCCGCTGCGGCAGTGAAAGACGCCCGCGCCCGGTACGGTGCGGACGCCGTCGGCGTTTTCGGCGGCGGCGGGCTCACCAATGAAAAGGCCTACCAGCTGGGCAAGTTCGCCCGGCTGGCGCTGGGCACCTCCCGGATCGACTACAACGGCAGGTTCTGCATGTCCTCCGCGGCCGCAGCGGGAATGCGCGCCTTCGGCGTGGACCGCGGGCTGCCTTTCCCGCTCGAGGCCCTGGACACCGCCAGCACCATCCTGATGCTCGGCTCCAACGTTGCCGAGACCATGCCGCCGTTCGTCCAGCACCTGCAGGGAGCCCGCGATGCCGGCGGACTGGTTGTGGTCGATCCCCGCCGCTCCGCCACCGCGGCCTTCACGGCCGACGGCGCCGGCCTCCACCTCCAGCCCCTTCCCGGCACCGACCTCACCCTGCTGCTGGGCCTTTCGCACGTGGTCATCCACGAGGACCTGGTGGACACCGCCTACCTCCGGGAACGCACCTCGGGCTACAGCGCCGTCGTCCGCAGCGTGAACTCCTTCTGGCCCGAACGCGTCCAGTCCCTGACCGGCGTCCCCGCGGAGCTGATCCGTGAAACCGCACGCCTGCTCGCCGCCGGCGCCCGCAAGGGCGGCAGCTACATCCTCACCGGCCGCGGCGTGGAACAGCACGTGGACGGCACGGACACCGCCACCGCGGCCATCAACCTCAGCCTCCTGCTGGGCCTGCCCGGCTCCGCCCGCAGCGGCTACGGCACCCTCACCGGCCAAGGCAACGGCCAGGGCGGCCGCGAGCACGGCCAGAAAGCCGACCAGCTGCCCGGCTACCGCAAGATCACCGACCCCGCCGCCCGCGCGCACGTCGCCGCGGTCTGGGGCGTCCCCGAGGACCTGATCCCCGGCCCCGGCCTGCCCGCCGTCCAGCTGCTGAAATCGCTGGGAAAGCCCGACGGCGTCCGGTGCCTTTTCGTGCATGCCTCCAACATTGCGGTGGCGGCACCTGACGCCAACGCCGTGATCGAGGGGCTGCGGAGCCTGGACTTCCTGGTGGTCTGCGACTTCTTCCTGTCCGAGACCGCCGCGGAAGCGGACCTGATCCTTCCCGTGCTCCAGTGGGCCGAGGAGGAAGGCACCCTGACCAACCTGGAAGGCCGCGTCCTGCGCCGCCGACGCGCCATCTCCCCTCCCGCCGGCGCCCGCAGCGAGCTCTGGATCATGGCCCGCCTGGCGGAGCGGCTGGATGCCCCTTCCACCTACAGCGACGATCCGGAGACCGTCTTCGAGGAACTCCGCCTGGCGTCCGCGGGCGGCCTGGCCGATTACTCCGGCATCGATTACGCCATGCTGGACCGCGGCGAGGCCGCCTACTGGCCGTACCCGGCCGGCAGCACCGGGACGCCGCGGCTGTTCCGGGACGGCTTCGCCCACCCCGACGGCAAGGCGGCCATGGTCCCGGTGGTACCGCGCCGCCGCCGTACTCCCGCAGCTGAAGCCGCCGGGCACGCAACAGCCCCCGCCGGCACAGCCATGACCCTCATCACCGGCCGCCTCCTGGAGCACTACCAGTCCGGGGCCCAGACCCGCCGGGTCGCCGAGCTCGCCGCCGCCCAGCCCGAGGCCAGGGTGCAGATCCACCCGGCGGCAGCCGAAGCCATGGGCATCGCCGCCGGAACGCTGGTATCGGTGTCCAACGGGCGCGGCGAGGTGGTGTGCCGGGCCGAGCACAGCACCGCGATCCGCCCGGAGACGGTGTTCCTGCCCTTCCACTTTCCCGGGGCCGAAAGCGCCAACCGGCTGACGGAAGCCGCGACCGATCCGGTATCCGGGATGCCCGAGTTCAAGTTCAACACCGTTTGGGTCCGGCCCGTGGCCGCACCCGAATCCGCCCGCATGCTTCAAACGACGGAGGCCTCATGAGCGAGCAGATTGTCATTGTGGGATTCGGTCCAGTGGCCGCCCGGCTGGTGGACGAGCTCCTGCCCGCCGTGCGCAACGGACACGTCCGGCTCACGGTGCTGGGCGAGGAAGCCGAGGCTGCCTACAACCGCGTCCTGGTTGCCGATCTCGGCGTCGGCCGGACCACCGCTGACGCACTTGCCCTCGCCGACAGCGCCGAACTGGTTGCAGAGGGAGTGGATGTCCGGCTGGGCGTCCGGGCCAGGCGCGTGGACCGGGCGCGGCAGCAGGTGGTTCTCTCGGACGGCGCGTCCGTGCACTACGACCGGCTGGTGTTTGCCACCGGATCCAGGCCGGTGATCCCCAACCTTACCGGCATCAATCCTGACCCGTCCTCCCCCGTGCTGCCCACCGGCGTCACGGCACTGCGGGACCTCCGCGACGCCCGGGTGTTGCGGCAGGCGGTGGCCGGCGGCAAGCGCGTGGTGGTCCTGGGCGGAGGCGTCCTGGGCCTGGAAACCGCATTGGCCGCCGCTGAGGAAGGTGCCACGGTCACCGTGGTCCACAACGGCCCGCACCCGCTGGGCCGCAGCATCGACCGCGGCGGCGGGGCGGTCCTGGCCGCAGGGCTGCGCCGCTGTGGCGTCCGGGTGACCGGCAACGCCCGGTCCACCGGCGTTGAGCACAACGCGCCCGACGGCGGGTTCTCGGCTTTGCTGCTGGATGACGGATCGGCGATCGACGGCGACCTCCTGGTCATCTCCTGCGGCGTACGTCCCCGGACCGAGCTGGCCGAAGGCTGCGGCCTCTCCACCGGCGCCGGCATCCTGGTGGACCACAGGCTGCGGGCGCACCACGAGCCGCACATCTTTGCCATGGGCGACTGCGCCGAAGTCCGTTGCCCGGATCCGGGCTGCGCCACGTGCCGGAACGCCTCCGGACCGTCCGGGCTGGTGGGTCCGGGCTGGCGGCAGGCCGAATGGCTGGCCGGCTACCTCACCCTGTTGGCCGAAGGGGCGGAAGCGGACGCAGAAGTGCTGCCTGCGCTGCCGCCGGAACAGCCCGGCGTCGTGGTCCTGAAGGCCCGGGGCATGAACATGGCCGTGGCCGGGGACAACGCTGCCGAGCCGTGGGACGAGGAAGCCCTCACGGCCGGTGCGGTCAACGGAAGGCCTCGCCTGCAGGTGTCGCAGTGGGCCGATCCGGAGCACGGCCGGTACGTCAAGATGACCACCCGGGGCGGTGTGCTGGAAGGCCTGGTGGCGGTGGGCATGCCCCGGACCGCGGCCGAACTCGTGGGGCTTTTTGAACGGGGCGCTGAGCTGCCCGCGGACCGGTCACTGCTGCTGCGACTGGATGGACCGGACCAGCTGCCCGGGGCCGGGGCTGCCGACCCCGCCGGCACCGTCTGCCGGTGTGCGGGGGTCAGCGGGGCGACGATCACGGCGGCGGCCTCTGACGGCTGCTCCACGGTGGCCGAGGTTTCCAGGGCCACCCGCGCCGGCACTGGGTGCGGTGGCTGCCATGAGGACATCAAGGGCCTGATCGAACAGCACTTCCAGGCGGCAGCGGCATAGCGGCTGCGGGGCTTTGGCCCCTGATCCGGTGAGGGGCCTTGACGGCGGCGTCCGCGCAGCATGTGATGGACGGGACTGACCCGCGCGCCCATCTTCCGGGCCGGACGCCTGCCGTTCGGAACAACGAAAGGACTACCCCATGTCCCTGCTCGACTCCGCCCTCTGGGAAGGCAAAATCTACCTCAACGGCTGGCGGGCGGGCGGCGGTGGGACCGCCCCCAGCATGGAACCGGCTACCGGTGGGCAGCTGGGGAGCTATGGCGTGGCTTCCGTGGCGGACGTCCGCGAAGCCGCAACCGCCGCCGCGAAGGCGCAAAAGGAATGGGCTGCCCGCAACCCCGAGGACCGGGCAGCGGTACTGCGCCGCGCCGGACAGCTCTGGGAGGAGCACGCTGCCGAGGTCCAGGACTGGATTGTGCGCGAATCAGGCGGCATTCCGCCCAAGGCAGGGCTGGAGACGCATATCGCAGCCAACGAATGCTACGACGCGTCGGCGCTGCCCTCGCTCCCTGCCGGTGACGTGCTGACGTCCAATGAAAACCGCTGGTCCTTTGCCCGGCGCCGTCCGGTGGGTGTTGTCTCTGTCATCGCGCCGTTCAACTTCCCGCTGATCCTCTCCATCCGCGCCGTGGCCCCTGCCCTGGCATTGGGTAACGCCGTGCTGCTCAAGCCGGACCCGCGGACCGCGGTCTGCGGCGGCGTGACCGTGATGCGCATCTTCGAGGAGGCCGGGCTTCCGCCGGGCCTGCTCTCCCTGCTGCCCGGCGGCGCCGACATCGGAGCCGCCGTCGTCGAAGCCCCCGAGGTCCGCGTGATCGCTTTCACGGGATCGACGGCGGTACCGGAAGATCGGTGAAACGGTACCGCCTGCTCAAGCGTGCCCACCTTGAACTCGGCGGCAACAATGCGCTCATCGTGCTCCCCGGCGCCGACCTGGCCAAGGCGGCCTCCGCGGCGGCGTTCGGCTCGTTCATGCACCAGGGCCAGATCTGCATGGCTGCCGGACGCCACATCGTGCATGAGGACATCTACGACGACTACGTTGCCGCCCTGTCGGAGAAGGCGGCCCACCTGCCCGTGGGAGATCCGAAGAGCGGCACCGTGGCGCTGGGGCCGGTCATTGATGAGCGCCAGCTGCAGCGGGTGGACGGGATCGTCCAGGACGCGGTCCAGGCGGGCGCCCGGCTCGCCGCCGGGGGAACCCACGATGGCCGGTTCTACAAGCCCGCCGTGCTGGTAGACCTGGACACTGACAGTCCTGCCTGGAAGGACGAAATCTTCGGCCCCGTGGCCCCGGTGATGAAGTTCTCCACCGTGGATGAGGCTGTGGCGCTGGCCAACGACAATGAGTACGGCCTGTCCATCGGGATCCTGGGCGACGTCGGACTGGCCATGACCATCGCCGACCGGCTGGACTCCGGGAAGGTCCACATCAACGAACAGACGGTCTCCGATGAGGCGAACTCCCCGTTTGGCGGAACGAAGAACTCAGGCAACGGCTCGCGGATCGGCGGCCACCACGCCAACATGGAATCGTTCACCGAGATCCAGTGGCTCACCATGCGACCGGACATCGCCCCGTACCCGTTCTAGGCCCGTTCCCGTCTTAGGGCGGGCAGCCCTCCGGTTACCTGTCACAGCCCGAATATTTGCCCCGCCAATACGTAGACTCCGTAAGCGCCCGCGGTGAGGAGGGCACCCAAATAAGTGAGCACGAGCCGCGTGTCGCGCAGGAAGCATTTGGACCGTGCCAGGCCCCGCCGCCTTGCCTTCCAGTACCCCGCAAACCCAAGGCCGGCGAAGACCGCCAGTGCGGCAGGTCCCGCCAGCCACCCCAGCAGCGCAACTGTGGCAAAAATGCACAACCGGAGCGGATCATACGGTGCCTGGCCGGTGGGTGCGGGGGTGCCCGGACCCTGCGGGGTGGAGTGCGCTGCGGCGTGTCGGCGCACCAGTTGGGACGGCTTGGGTCCTCCAGCAATGCGCCGGGCATCAGAGGCCGGGTCCATGAATCCTCCCTAAACCTGGCGCACCGGAAGCAGCCGTGCGCCGGTCACCGTGCTCATCCGCTGCCGGGCAAGGGAAGGCCATGCCTGAACAGCGCAGAAGGGCGCGCACTGGTGCTCCCCGTCGTCGCCCTTGGTTCCGACGTGGACGCAGCATTGGGTGAGCCGTTCCTCGATCATGGTGGACATGTCCATGAAGGGCTTGACCATGATCCGGGTGACCCGCTCGGCCAGGAACCGGCGCAGGCGCTGCTGCTGGCCCGGAAGCTTGCCTGCCGCCAAAGTGGTCAGCGTTCCGATGCCAAGATCGCACTGCGTGCAGATGTTCTTCCAAAGATCCATGGTCCGTGGGTGCGACAGGGACGACTGCTCACTCAGCAGGTCCAGCAGAGAGGTCTTCATCAGGTTCCGCAGTTCCAGCGGGATGGCGCTGTCAGCAATCCGGTTGGCGATGCTGTCAGGATTGAGTTCGAGCCACGACAGCAATTGGTCGTGGCCTACGAGCGCCGCCAGTGAACGCCAGGTGCCGGCGTCGTCCTTGAGCATGTAGCCCACCGATGCGCAGTGCGGATGGGAGCACGGCAGTGCCGTGAGGTCGTGCCAGGAGACCACACCACCGGTTTGTGACTCGAGCCTGTCCAGGACGCCGGTATGCGTGAGCCGGTCCAGGGGGTCGATGCCGTGCCCGCGCCCGGATCCAAACACGGGCTGCAGCGCCACGCCGCCCACGTACGGGGTCTCCAGGGCGCGCATCACCACGTCACCGATCTCACTGTCGTTGACGCCCAGGGATGCCGTCATGGTCAGGGTTGTGAATATCCCGGCCGCGGACAGGCGGGAGATGGCCGCATCCTTGTAGCGGGTCAGGTCGCCGCCCCGGTGGTGGATTGATGCCTCCCTGGAAGAGCCATCGTATTGGAGGTACACCTCCACGCGGTCACGGTGCCGCGCCAACAGGGCAAGCAGTTCGTCGTCAGTGGCCATCAGCATGCCGTTGCTGTTCACCATGATCCGCACGATCGGCCGGGCCACGAGTTCGTCCAGCAGCTCCGCCAGGTACGGGTACAGCGTTGGTTCACCGCCGGACAACATCAGCACATCGAGGCGGTTGTTCTCGCGTGCCAGGCGGGTATCAATATTGGCCAGCACCTCCTCAAGCGGAGCCACGCCCTGCAGTTGCGGTCCGGAGGCGGTGAAACAGGTGGGGCACTTCAGGTTGCAGTGCTCGATGATGTCCTGGAGCAGGATGCAGGTGTGCTGGGTCTGCATGGCGGGAAGCCCGTAGGCATACGCCTCGGGGATGGGACGGAAATTGCCTGCCCGGTCAGGAACGTGCTGCTTGGTGGGCGCCTGCCATTTCTCCAGGTAGCGAAGGATCTCCGGGGACTCGTCGTAGAGCGTGCGGACCAAACCGTGGTCCGGGCAACCTCGTTCAAGCCACACCCGCCCGCCGTGGATCAGCAGCGCCCCGGACAGCCGCCGGACCTCGCTGAGTGGAGGGTTGGTTTCATGGCAACGGGGGCAGAACGCCGTGACGTAGCGGTGGATCCGGTCACCCCGCAGCGGCTGGCCGGGCCCTGGCAACTCTCGAGACCTCATTGATCAGTGCTCCTTCTCAGACTCTGGTCTGTGCGAGGGCACCCACGCACAGTCCCCCGCCGAGCAACAGGAAGATGCCCAGCCCAATCAGCATCCCCGCCCCGGTCCGCGCGGTATCGGGGCGCACGGCAAGGGCAATGCCCAGTCCCAGGTAGACGGCGATGGGGACAAAGGCAGCGGGTCCGGCCAGGATGCTGGTCGCCCAGGAATTCGGCGCACCGACGCCGATTGTCGCCCAAAGGTAGAGGATGTACAACGCCAAAGCGCCAAATGTGAGGCCCGGGCCCAAGTAGCCGCGCCGCGGTTCCCCCTGCTGCCCCGGGCGGTCGGGCTCCTTCGGAGGGGGCGGAGCCTCCTGGTCATCGTCCATATCAAGCCCGGACCTGGACAAGGAAGCTGATGCAGAGACCGCCGCCGAGCAAGACAAAAGCGCCCAGGCCGATCAGCAGCCCTGCGCCCCAGAACGACGTCCGGCGCCGTGCGGCCAGCACGATCGCCACGGCCAGGTACAGGACGATGGGAATGAAGGGCGCCGGCACGGCCAGGAAGCTTGCGGACCAGGCATAGGGCCCCTGGGCTATGGTTCCCAGGACGTAGACCGCGTACAGCGCCACGGCGCCAAACACGGCCCCCAGCCCCAGGGACCCGCCCCGTGGTTCGTTGTCCTGGGCGTTCTCTTGCCGCCGTGGAGGAGGCTGCAGTGGCCCATCGGGGGTTTCTCCGCTCATGCCACGGTCCCTTCCAGTGCAGGGCGGACGGGCTTCCTGAACACCCGCCGGACGCGCCAGGCCAGTAAAGGCAGGACCGCCAGCAGGAACAGTTGGGGGCGGCTCAAACCAAGCCAGAGGACCTCGTTTCCCCGGACGAACTCGACGAAGAACCTGAAGACGGCGTAGGCGCTGACGAAACAGATGAAGAGGTCACCGGGATGGGGCATGGCGTCCCGGTAACGCCATATCAGGGCGAAGGCGGCCAGGTGGAAGGCGATCTCGTAGGCGAAGGACGGATGGAGGGCCACTCCCGCCGGGGCACCGGCCAGCGCAGCCTGGGCAGGGGTGAGGATGATGCCCCAGGATCCGCCGGTGGGGGTGCCCGGGAGCTCGGTGAGGAGGCAGCCCACCCGGCCGATAACCAAGGCCAGGGCCACCGCAGGCGCCAGCAGGTCTCCCGTGGACTCCCTGTAACCTGTCAGCCGTTTGCCAAGGTGGACGCCGAACCACGCCCCCACCAAGCCGGCGAGGATGCTCCGGTCACCGTTGCCCCACCAGTCCGCCAGGGACACCTGCCGGGACACGTCCCAGGTGAGCACGCGGGAGCCGATGCCCCCAAACGCCACGGCGAAACCGGCGATGGGCCACAAGCGGGGGTCGGTGAGGCCACGGCGGCGCTTCTCATAGGCGTAGAACAAGAGGGCTGCACCGATGCCCAGCCCCACCATGCCGGCATGCACCAGCGCGTTTCCCGCAAGGGGAAGCCCAATCATGGGCAGAGTGTAGCAACGGAACGCCCACCGAATGCGGGCCCTTCGGCCCTTACATGTGGACGTGCAGGCGGCGGGCTGCCTCGGAGATGGATCCGGTGAGCGACGGGTACACGGTGAAGGTGCTGGCGACGTCGTCCACGTGCAGCTTCTGCTTGACCGCGATGGAAATGGGGAAGATCAGCTCGGAGGCGTTGGGCCCGACCACCACGCCGCCGATCACCGTGCCGGAGCCCTTCCGGGCGAAGATCTTCACGAACCCATCCTTGGCGTTGCGCATCTTGGCGCGGGCGTTGCTTTTCAGGGAGAGCTTGATGACGTCGGCCTGGTACTTGCCGGACTCGATCTCGGCCTCTGAGACACCCACATTCGCGATTTCCGGTGAGGTGAAGATGTTGGAGGCCACCTGGTGGAGCTTGAGCGGGGTGACGCCGTCGCCCATGAAGTGCGCCACCGCGATCCGGCCCTGCATGGCGGCCACCGAGGCCAGCGGCAGGACGCCGGTGCAGTCACCGGCGGCGTAAATGTTAGGAGCCGTGGTCCGGGAGACGCCGTCGACCTTGATGTGGCCGCTTTCGCTCACGGCCACGCCTGCCTCCTCAAGGCCAATCCCCGCCGTGTTGGGGATGGAGCCAAGGCACAGGAGGCAGTGGCTGCCCGTCACCTTGGTGCCGTCGGAGAGGGTGACCACCACGCCGTCGTCCGTGCGTTCCACGGTCTGGGCACGGGAGCGGGACAAGACCCGCACACCGCGGCGTTCAAAGACTTCCTCCAGGACCACTGCGGCGTCAACGTCTGACCCCGGCAGCACGCGGTCACGGCTGGAGACCAGGGTGACCTTGGAACCCAGGCCGTTGTAGGCGGACGCGAATTCGGCGCCGGTGACGCCGGACCCCACCACAATGAGCTCCTCGGGCAGCTCGTCGAGGTTGTAGATCTGCGTCCAGTTCAGGATCCGTTCGCCGTCCGGGCGGGCCGTTTCCAGCTCGCGGGGGTGCGCGCCCACCGCCAGCAGGATGGTGTCGGCTTCGACGGTTTCGGTGCCGTCGACGGTCAGGACCTCGATCCGGTGGCTGTCCAGGAGACGGCCGGAGCCTTCGATGATGCGCACGCCCTGTTTCTCCAGGCCGTCTCGGATGTCCCGGGACTGGTTGCGGGCCAGGTTAAGGAGGCGGTCGTTGATGTGCTTGAGGTCGGCGCGCATGACCGGGACGAAGTCGCCGCCGTCGACGTCGAACTTCACTCCCAGCTCGCCGGCCTCTGCGACGCGGGTCATGAGGTCGGCCGTGGCAATGAGGGTCTTGGAGGGGACTACGTCGGTCAGCACCGCGGATCCACCGAGCCCGGCACGTTCGATGACGGTGACGGTCGCCCCCAGTGAGGCGGCCACCATGGCAGCTTCGTATCCGCCGGGACCACCTCCCAGGATTGCGATCCGCGGGGAACTGAAATCTGGATGCGTAGTCACAGTCATCCATTCTCTCCCATTTACGGCCCGACCACCAAGAAACCAGGGTGCTTTCCGGGCCTGCCGTGACCGGGGCAACATGGGCGGCAGGATAACTTGTACTGGTGAGTACAACAGACTTCCTGAACACGGACCCGTTCGCCGCCGCCCGCGCCGCCGCGGACTACATTGCGGAAGAAACTGGAGTGGACCGCCATGACACCGCCCTGGTTCTCGGCTCCGGGTGGGGCGAGGCCGCAGACCTGATCGGCGAGACCACCGCCACCCTGTCCGCCGAGGAGGTTCCCGGCTTCCACGCCCCCGCCGTGGAGGGCCACGTTGGCACCATCCGCTCCGTGCTGACCACGTCCGGCAAGCGCGCCCTGGTCCTGGGCGCCCGGACCCACTACTACGAGGGCAAGGGCGTCCGCGCCGTGGTGCACGGCATCCGGACCGCTGCGGCTGCCGGATGCAGCACCCTTGTCCTCACCAACGGCTGCGGCGGCCTCAATGAGGACTGGGCCCCCGGCACCCCGGTACTGATCCGGGACCACATCAACCTCACCGCCGCTTCCCCGCTGGAAGGCGCGACGTTCGTGGACCTGACGGACCTGTATTCGCCGCGGATCCGCGGGCTGGGCCGGGAAGTGGACCCCACCCTGGACGAGGGCGTGTACGCACAGTTCCCCGGCCCGCACTATGAGACGCCGGCAGAGGTGCAGTATGCCAAGCGGATCGGTGCGGACCTGATCGGCATGTCGACGGCGCTCGAGGCCATCGCAGGCCGTCATGCCGGCATGGAGGTGTTCGGTATTTCGCTGGTCACCAACCTTGCAGCAGGCATCAGCCCCCAGCCGCTCAGCCACCAGGAAGTGATCGAGTCCGGCCAGGCAGCGGGCCCGCGCATTTCCAGGCTGCTGGCTGACATCATCGCCCGGCTCTAGCGGGCCAGGCGCCCGGGGTGCGCCACGTGGGCGGGCAATGACGATAGCGTTATGCCCATGACGTCTTCCGATGCCGAACTTCGCCTGCTCGCCGAAGCCCGCGAATGGGCTGCCCAAGACCCGGATTCCGCAACGGAGGCCTCGCTCCTTGGGCTGGTCCGCCTTGTGGAGGATGGCGATCCCGCGGCCCGGCAGGAACTGGAAGACAGCTTCCGCGGCACACTGCAGTTCGGCACCGCGGGACTGCGGGCCGCGCTGGGCCCCGGCCCAAACCGGATGAACCGGGTGGTGGTCCGCCGGGCTGCAGCAGGACTCGCGGCGTTCCTGGTGGAGGCCGTGGCCAAGGCGGCGGCCGGCACCAGGCCGCGTGCCGTCGTCGGCTACGACGCCCGGTACAACTCGGATATTTTCGCGGCAGAAACGGCGGCGATCTTCACCGCGGCCGGCATCGAGACCTTCCTGCTGCCGGAAGCCCTCCCCACTCCCCTGCTGGCCTACGCTGTCCGCGCCCTGGAGTGCGACGGCGGCGTCATGGTCACCGCCAGCCACAACCCGCCGCAGGACAACGGGTACAAGGTGTACCTGGGGCGGCACGCGGTAACGGCAGAGGGCGACGGCGCCCAGATCGTGGCGCCGTACGATGCCGAAATCGCCGCGCGCATCAGCGCCGTGGGGCCGCTGGAGTCCATAGCGCTGGCAGGGGACGGATGGACCGTCCTGGACGGCTCCATCGCCGCCGATTACCAGCGGGCGACGGCGGCACTGGCCATGCCGGAGCGCTTTCCGGCCCGCGATCTCCGGATTGTCCTGACCCCGCTGCACGGCGTCGGCGGCGGGACGGCGCTGGAAGTACTCAAGGCGGCAGGTTTCACGGATGTCACCGTGGTGGCCGAGCAGGCCGATCCAGACCCCGATTTCCCCACCGTCAGTTTCCCCAACCCTGAGGAACCCGGCGCACTGGACCTTGCCCTGGAAGCAGCGGCACGGCTGGACGCCGACCTGGTCATCGCCAACGACCCCGACGCCGACAGGGCTGCCGTGGCGGCCAAGGACCCCGACACCGGCGCGTGGCGCATGCTCCGCGGGGACGAAGTGGGGTCCCTGCTGGGCGCCCACATGGTGGCCCGGCTCGCGGACGGCGACTCCGTCGCGGAGGGTGACGGCCGGCGTGTGTTCGCCAATTCGATTGTGTCCTCCCGTCTGCTGGCGCGCATCGCGGCGGCCGCCGGACTCGACCATGAGGAAACGCTGACCGGATTCAAGTGGATTTCCCGGGTCCCGGGGCTGGTCTACGGGTACGAGGAGGCGCTGGGATACTGCGTCGCCCCGGATCAGGTGAAGGACAAGGACGGCATTTCCGCCGCGGTCCTGATCGCCGAACTCGCGGCCACTGCCAAAGCCGCAGGCAAGACGGTCTTCGACACGCTGGACGAGCTCTACCTCCAGCACGGCCTGCATGCCAGCGACCAGCTGAGCATCAGGGTTGCGGACCTGGGACTGCTGGACGCCATGATGAACCGCCTCCGGGTTTCGCCGCCGGAGTCGTTCGGGCAGTCAGCGGTGGAGGTATTCACGGACCTGGCCGAAGGCAGCGCGCAGCTGCCGCCGACGGAAGGCCTGCTTTACATCACCCGGAACCTGACCCGCGTGATCATCCGGCCCAGCGGCACCGAGCCCAAACTCAAGTGCTACCTGGAAGTCATCCACCAGGTGGGCTCCGCCGCGGAACTGCCGGCGGCACGCCAGGCTGCGCGCGCCTCGCTGGACGAAGTCCTCCACGACGTGAGCGAGGCGCTGGGTCTTTAACCACGGAAAGGGCACGCCGCTTCGGCGCGCCCTTTCCCTGCGGAAAATCCTAGAGCTCCACCTCGACGAAGCCGTCCCTGACACGGGTGCGGAACGCTGCCAGCCGCAGGCCCGGAGTGGTGAAGCATTCACCGGTCTCCAGATCGTAGACCTCCTTGTGCAGCGGCGAGGCGATCGTGGGGCGGGTGCCCTTGGAACCGAGGATGCCGCGGGCCACGACGTGGGCTCCGGTGGCAGGGTCCTCGTGCGCCACGGCGAAGACTTCGCTGGGGCCGGTGCGGAACAGTGCCACCTGGCGGCCTGCCACCAGGGCGGCCTCGCCCCATGCCGGTTCGAGGTCATCCACCATGCAGACACGGTGCCAGCCGGTCCCGAACCCGGCGGTGTCTGATTCGGCGGCGAGCGCCCCAAGTTCAAGTGTTGCCGTCATGTCCGGCTCCTTTCCCTGTGCCTGTTGTCCCTTGCATTGGCAGCTTTTGCGGCCGTGTCCCACGCTAGGGTCCGGGTGTTTCAAAGGGGTGCGGTGAATGTGTCCGGCGCGTAAAAGAGACCTAACGCGGGCGGAAATGCGTTCGTGATGCAGAAGTTAAGTTGACGAAACAATTGGGAAACTGAGGCGAAACTGCCCCTTCCTAGGCTGGATGCACAAGCTGCAGAGCACCGTCTGCGGCCCATGCGAAAGGCCCACAGTGACCGAACAGACTTCAAGCACAGAGACTCCGCGCCGCATCGTCGTCGCCGGCGGCGGCCCAGCGGCCCACCGTTTTGCGGACGCCATGCATGCCCGCGGCCTCGACGGCTGGCATGTCACGGTCCTCACCGAGGAAGCCCACCTCCCCTACGACCGGGTCGCACTTTCCAAGGCCCTCACCGATGCCGGCGTGGACCTCACCCTGGGCACCGCCTCCATGTGGGACCACGGATCGCTGGTCCTGAAGACCGGCGAGCGCGTGGTGAAGATCAATCCGGAAACAAAGAGCGTGGAAACCGCCGCCGGCCACAGCTACGAGTACGACCAGCTGGTGGTGGCCACGGGGTCGGACGCTGTACGCCTGCCCATCCCCGGTGCTGAGCACGCCCACGTGTACCGGACGCTCGAGGACGTGTGGGCCATCAACAAAGCCATTGTCGAACTCACCGCGAAGCTCGGCCGCAAAATCAACGCGGTGACCATCGGCGGCGGACTCCTGGGCCTTGAGTCGGCCGCCGGCACCGAGCAGCTCGGTGCCACCCCCGTCGTCATCAACGGGGCTCCCTGGCTGATGAACACCCAGCTGGACGAGGGCGCGGGCCAGGCCCTGGGCCGGCTCATCGAAGCCAAGGGCTTCGAGGTCCACGGCGGGGTGTTCCCGTCCGAGATTTTGGCGGACGACGACGGCCAGGTCACCGGAGTGCTCATGGCTGACGAACGCGTCATCCCGGCAGACCTGGTGATTGTCGCCGTCGGCGTCAAACCCCGCGACGAACTCTTCCGCGCAGCCGAGGGCGAAGACCAGCTCTTCAGCCTGGGCCCCCGCGGCGGGGTGGTCATCAACGATTACTGCGCCACTGAAGTACCGGGCATCTGGGCCATCGGCGAAGTGGCCAACTTCGGCGGCATGTGCCTGGGCCTGGTGGCCCCCGCCAACACCATGGCCGAGATCGTGGCCGACCGGCTTCACGGCGGCGACGCCACCTTCCCGGGCTTCGACACCGCCACCAAGCTCAAGCTGTCCGGGGTGGATGTAGCCAGTTTCGGTGACGCCTTCGCCCGGACCGAACACGCCCTGGAAATCGTCTACGCCGACCCCGCCCGCGGCGTGTACCAGAAGATCGTGACCACCGACGACGCGAAGACCCTCCTCGGCGGCATCTTCGTGGGCGACGCCTCTCCGTACATGAGCCTGCGCCCGCTCCTGGGCCGCGAACTTCCCGCGGAGCCCGGCGCATTCCTCAGCGCGGCCGGCGGCGGCGATGCTCCCGAAACCGAACTGCCCGACGACGCCACCTTGTGCTCCTGCAACAACGTCACCGCGGGAACCATCCGGGACACCATCAACGGCTGCGGCGCCTGCGAGGGCAACGCCCCCGTCCAGGAGCTGGGCGAGCTGAAGGGCTGCACCCGGGCCGGCACCCAGTGCGGCTCCTGCGTGCCGATGCTGAAGAAGCTGCTGGAAACTGAGCTGACCAAGTCCGGCGTCGAGGTCTCCAAGGCCCTGTGCGAGCACATTGAACTGTCCAGGCAGGAACTCTTCGACGCCATCCGTGTCCTGGGACTGACCTCCTTCGAGGAGATCATGGCCAAGTACGGCACCGGCGACGGCTGCGACATCTGCAAGCCCACCATCGCCAACATCCTGGCCAGCCAGAACAGCGCCTACGTGCTGGACGCAGGCCGCGGAACCCTGCAGGACACCAACGACCGCGCCCTGGCCAACATGCAGAAGGACGGCACCTACTCGGTGGTCCCCCGCATCGCCGGTGGCGAAATCACCCCGAAGAAGCTCGGAGTGATCGCCGCCGTCGCCGAAAAGTACGGCCTGTACACCAAGATCACCGGCGGCCAGCGGATCGACATGTTCGGCGCCCGGCTGGAACAGCTCCCGGAGATCTGGAAGGAACTGGTGGACGCCGGCTTCGAGTCCGGCCAGGCCTACGGCAAGAGCCTGCGGACGGTGAAGTCCTGCGTCGGTTCCACCTGGTGCCGGTTCGGTGTCCAGGACTCCGTAGCCATGGCCATCCAGCTGGAGCTGCGCTACCGCGGCCTGCGGAGCCCGCACAAGCTCAAGATGGGCGTCTCCGGCTGCGCCCGCGAATGCGCCGAGGCCCGCGGCAAGGACGTGGGCGTGATCGCCACCGCCGACGGCTGGAACCTCTATGTGGGCGGCAACGGCGGAGCCACGCCGGCGCACGCACAGCTGCTGGCCAAGGACCTGGACGACGAGACCCTGATCAAGTACATCGACCGCTACTTCATGTACTACATCCGCACGGCGGACCGCCTGCAGCGCACGGCCCGGTGGCAGGAAGAGCTCGACGGCGGCATCAAACACGTGGAGGACGTGGTGGTCAAGGACACGCTGGGCATCGCCGCAGACCTCGAGGCTGCCATGGCCAAGCACGTGGACACCTACGTCGACGAGTGGGCTGACACCCTGAAGGACCCCGAGCGCCTGCGCCGGTTCCGCTCGTTCGTCAACGCACCCGACCAAAAAGACGACTCCATCACCTTCGTTCCGGACGAGCGCGGCCAGATGCGGCCCGCCACTGCGGAGGAGAAGGGGAAAGTCCTGATCGGGGCCTCCATCCCGGTCCGCACCACCACGACCACCCCTGGAAACGAGGCATAACCATGCAGCTCAGTATCGACCTCACCGGCCGGGACGTCCTGGTGACCGGCACCCCTGCTGCCGCGCGGCAGGCGGTGCGGCGGTACAAAGCCGCGGGCGCCGTCGTCCACCGCCTCACCAGCCCGTACAACGCCCAGGGCGCCCCGCTGCCCAAAGGACTGTTCCTGGTTGCCGCCGTCGAGGACGGGCAGCCCGGCTGGGCCGGCCTCCTGGACCGCTGCCGGGACGCAGGCATCCCCGTCGCTGCCGAACCTGCCGCCGGTGCCGCCGGGCACGTCACCCTGGTAGGGGGCGGCCCGGGCACCAGCGACCTGCTCACCGTGGCCGCCGTCAAGGCGCTGCGCGATGCGGACGTGGTGTTTTATGACCGCCTCGCTCCGTACCAGGAACTGCCGCTGCTGACGTCCGCGGAACTGGTGGATGTGGGAAAGAAGCCGGGGCACCACAAGGTCAGCCAGTCGGATATCGAAAAGCTGATGGTGGAAAGCGCACTGGCCGGGAACAATGTGGTCCGCCTCAAGGGCGGGGACCCCTACGTGTTCGGCCGCGGAGGCGAGGAAGTAGCCGCCTGCGTGGCCGCCGGCGTCCAGGTCCAGGTGGTGTCCGGCGTGACCAGCGCCATCTCGGTGCCCGCCGCTGCAGGCATCCCGGTCACCCACCGGGAAGTCAGCCACATGTTCACCGTCGTCTCCGGGCATGCACCGCTCACCGAAAAGGAGCACCACCACTTGGCCGGCCTGGGCGGCACCATCGTGGTGCTCATGGGCATCGGCACCCTCCACCAGCTCGCCGCCGGCCTTCGCCGCGCCGGGATGCGCCCGGACATGCCCATGGCAGTGGTGGAACGCGGATACCGGCCGGGCCAGCGCACCACCATCGCCGATCTGGGTACCATCACCTCTGCCGCGGCCGGCTGCAGCAACCCGGCCGTGCTGGTCATCGGTGAGGTGGTGCGGGTGGCTGAAGCCAACCAGCAGCACGCCGGTGCCGCCGCCGACCTGGACAGGCTGGCGGCCTCGCTGCTGGGATCATGAAAGGATTGACCCCCATGACTGCACTTGCACCGGCCGAATCACCGCAGGCTGAAGAATCCACCGACGCCGCGGAGTCGCCGCTGGAGGGATTCCGCATCGGCGTCACCTCGGACCGGCGGTCCCGCGACCTGATCGAGGCCCTGGAACGGCGCGGCGCTGAAGTGCTGCACGCCCCCGCACTGAAGATCGCCCCCGTCCAGGAGGACATGCGCCTCATCGAGGACACCCGGGCCATCATCGCGGCCAAACCCGACCTCTGCATTGCCACCACCGCCTATGGCATGCGCCGCTGGTGCGAGGCAGCGGATTCCTTCGGGATCGGCGACGAGCTGCTGGAGACGCTGGGCAGCTGCCGCATGTTCGTCCGGGGACCGAAAGCCCGCGGTGCGGTGCGCGCGGCCGGCCTTGCCGACGTCGGCATCAGCAGCGACGAAACCACCTCCACCCTGGTGGACATGCTGCTCACCGAGGGCGTCCGGGGCAAGACTGTCGCCATGCAGCTGCACGGCTACACCGACGTCCGCCAGATCGAGCGCCTGCGGATGTCCGGTGCCACGGTCCTGACAGTCACGCCCTACCGCTGGGTCAAGCCCGACGGCGAGGACAGGCTTCCGCGGCTGATCGACGCCGCCTGCACAGGCAACCTGGACGTCCTGACCTTCACCAGCGCCCCCGCCGTGGACGCCATGTGGAGCACGGCCCATGAGATGGGGCTCTACAAGCAGCTGGTGGAGAGCCTGAAACTGAACGTCACCACGGCCGTGGTGGGTCCTGTCACGGCGCAGCCCCTCCTGGACGCCGGGATCACGCCGCTCATCCCCGAGCGGTTCCGCATGGGCGCACTCATCCGGCTGGTATGCGAGCACCTGGCACTGAACCACGTCCGGCGGCTGGAGACCCGCTCCGGGAGCATCGAGCTACGTGGCCGCAGCCTGCGCATCGACGGCCGGCAGGTGGAACTGGCACCGGCTCCCCTGCTGCTCCTGCGCGCCCTGCTGGGCGCCGGCGGCGCGGTCCTGTCCCGCGAATCGCTGTCCGACCTGCTGGAACTGCGCGGCTCCGTCCACGCGCTGGACATGACCGTGAGCCGCCTGCGGTCCTCGCTGCCGGACGGCAAGCTGATCGAAACCGTGGTCAAGCGCGGGTACCGGATCCGCGTCTAGGTGGCTGCGGCCGGGCGCCCAGCGCCCGGCGCGGCGGCTTTTGTGTCGGCGGACGGACGAATGAGAGGTGCGTCACGGGTTCTGTTACCGGCGGGTAAATACTGGCGAACACGGGTCCGCTAAACAGCAACTGAAGGGAAACACCCCGGAAAAGACGCCCGCCTACGCTGTGTTCCATCACGAAGTTCCGGCCGCTTACCGGCCGCCAGCGAAAGGGCCAGCACATGTCCGCTCCGGCACCCTCACCGTCCACCTCCACCGCAACCCGCATTGTCATTGCCGGTGCCGGCCCCGCTGCGCAGGCCCTGGTGGCGCAGCTGGACCGCGCCCGGTTCAGCGGCACCATCACCGTGCTGAGCAACCGCGATGACACTCCCGCCGAGCTGCTGGAGCTGGCCCTGCTGCCCCAGGTTTCCGTACGCTTTGGCCAGCCTGCCAGCCACATCGACGCGGTCAACCGCACCGTGGCCACGGCTGACGGCATGGAGTTCGCCTACGACCAACTGGTCATCGCCACCGGCTCCGCCCCCGTGGCGAACCCGGTGGACGGGGCCGCGCAATGCCTGAGCTATGCCACCATCGACGACGCACCGCGCATCGCGAACTCCGTACAGAAGGTGGCACGGGAGCTGGGGCGGCGCCCGGTGGGGATCCTGGTGGGCACCGGAGCCGCGGCGGGACAGGCCGAAGCGGTTCTGCGGGCCAAGGGTGTCCGGCCCATCCGCACCACCGCCCGCCCTGCCGCCGTCATCCCTGCTGTCGTGTCCGGTGCATCCGCCTCCCGGGCGCCCGCGTCCGCCGTGGTCTTCGAGGATGGCAGCAGCATGACCGGTGACCTTGTTGTCCTGGCCGAGGAACGGGTCTCCCGCGACGGGCTGGCCGCCAGCGCAGGCCTGCAGACCGCAGCCGGGGGTGGCATCGTGATCAGCCGGGACTACCGCACGTCTGTTCCGGGGATCTGGGCGATCGGGGACGCGGCAGCGTTCGACGGCGTGCGGCTGGGACTGCTGGTGGCAGCGGCTTCGGCGGCAGGCGCCTGCGCCACCCAGCTGCTGACGGCGGCAGCGGAAGCGCCGGCCCTGCAGGCGGCCTGAGCGGCCGTGCCCCGCTGCGGGGGCGCCGGGCTCTCCTGGCGCTCCCGGCGCTCCGGGTGGGGCATGCTGCGGTGCGGCCCGCTGTGACAAGATGGTTCCCGAAACCGAGTCAACGCCGGGCCCACAAGGCACTCCGAGAGGACCATCATGAGCAACGAAGCCACCGTTCACGCAGGCACCGCCCACCCGGACGGCCGCGCGGACATCGCCTCCTACATTGACCACACGCTGCTCAAGCCTGAGGCCTCGGAAGCTGACGTACTGAAGGTCTGCGCCGAGGCGGCCGAGTACCGGTTCAAGTCGGTCTGCGTCAATCCCATCTGGGTCAAGACCGTCACCACCGCCCTCAGGGGCTCGGGCGTCCTCACCTGCTCCGTGGTGGGCTTCCCCCTGGGGGCCACTCCCACGGACGTGAAATCGTTCGAAGCCCGCGGCGCAGTCCTGGACGGCGCCGAAGAGGTGGACATGGTGATCAACATTGCTGCCGCCAGGGCCGGTGACAAGGGCGCCCTGACGGAGGACATCGCCGCCGTGGCTGAGACCGTGCACGCCGGCGGTGCCATCCTGAAAGTGATCATCGAAACAGCCCTGCTGACGGATGAGCAGAAGGTGCTGGCGTGCCAGGCTGCCGTGGAGGCCGGAGCCGACTTCGTGAAGACCTCCACGGGGTTCAACGGCGGGGGCGCCACCGTCGAGGACGTGGCCCTGATGCGCAGGACCGTGGGCCCGGAGGTGGGGGTCAAGGCCTCCGGGGGCGTACGGTCCCTTGCCGATGCGCAGGCTATGATTGCAGCAGGTGCAACACGAATTGGTGCCAGCTCCGGAATTGCCATCGTCAAGGGTGAACAGGGTTCAGCCGCTTACTGACCCTGGCCGGAAGCCGCCACAGATCAAGCCCCGCGGGGCCGAGGAGGAACACATGTCCAGCCAGATCAACGCGTCCAGCAGGGACTCGGCGTCCAGCCAGGAATCGGTCCGGACCCCGCAGAACGAAAACAACCTCGCCACCAGCGTGGTCCTGTTCGTGATCTGCTTCGCCCTGTTCCTGGGCGCCATCTACTCACTGTCCTTCCTCACCCTGGGCAACCCGTGGCCCATGGCCGTCTGCCTGGGCCTCTTCGCCCTGGCATTCTGGCTTCCGCAGACCATCTTTGGCCGTTCGGACTCGGCCGGCGAGCACTAAAGACCTGATCAGCAGCACAAGAAGGGACCCCGGACATTGTCCGGGGTCCCTTCTTCGTCTGGTGATAATGGTGCCGCCGGCTAGAACCAGAGCCTGATCCAGGCGCCTGCGGCTGCCGCCACGCGGCCCCAGTGGTGCTGGGCAATGGCCCAGCTTACCATGGTCATCCCCACCATGGCGTAGGCGCTCACCGGGATCAGCACCAGCCATTCCCGCTTGGAACCCGCGCGGCCCAGCAGCGGCACGGACAGGGCGCCGTTGGCACGCCAGATGTTCCGCAGCAAGGGCAGCCGGCGGAGCATTTTCGGCGGCCGGACCACGAGCGGCCACAGCAGCGGCACTCCCCCGGTGGTGATGAGGTCTCCGACGATGTGCACCACCACCCCGATCAGCATCGACGTGGGCAGCCAGGTCCACTGTTCCGGCGCGTAGGCCGTGACCAGGCTTACCATGACCAGCGCGAAGATCCAGTTGGAGATGAAGCCGCTCTTGGGAAAGAGTTTCAGTGCCTTCGCCGCGATGTTGATCAGGAACATGCACAACAGCCCGGCGCCGACGGACAGGCGCCCCCAGTCTGTGTCCATGTGGATCTGCGATGCCAGGCTTACCAGGAAGACGAAGAACGCCGCCCCGAGGATGGAGTGCGTGCCCTGCCGGTGCCCGCCGCTGGCATTCTCAATGCCGCGCGCAATCACGTTGGACAGCGGCGGCAGCGAATGGGCCACCGTGCTGGACCGGTGGTCCCAGTCGCACACCAGTGCGGTGCCCGCGGTGGCCATGCCGCCGATCAGGATGCCGGTGGGATCCAGCGGGTACCAGCCCAGGGTGTACGGGCCGGTGGACGCAACAGCTACCCACGCCGCGGCTCCCGACGCGGCGTGGTGTCCTCCCATCAAGTGCTAACTCACCGCCAGCGGGGCGTCGGAGAAGATATTCCGGATGACGCCGTTGGCCCATTCCAGGATCTCGGCGTCCTGGAGGTCCCGGCCGCCGATCCGTGCCGTCTTGGGCTTGGGAATGAGGATGGCGTCCATGGCCGGCTTGGACTGCGATCCCGGGTACATCCGGTTCAGCCGCATGGTCTTGGACTCCGGGAGCGAGGCCGGGGAGAACTTGATGAAGTTGCCCTGCAGCGCCACGTCGGAGAGGCCGGCCTCGCGGGCGGCGACACGGAACCGTGCCACTTCCACCAGGTTCCGGGCAGGCAGCGGCAGCTCGCCGTAGCGGTCCACCAGCTCGGCCTGGACCTCGTCGATGGCCTCGTTGGTGAGGGCTGCGGCGAGCTTCCTGTAGGCCTCCAGGCGAAGCCTTTCGCCGGGAACGTAGTCGTGCGGCAGGTGCGCGTTGACCGGCAGCTCGATCTTCATCTCCGCGGCCTTCTCTTCTGCTTCGCCACGGAAGTCCGCCACGGCCTCGCCCACCAGGCGGATGTACAGGTCGAAACCCACCCCCTGGATGTGGCCGGACTGTTCCCCGCCCAGCAGGTTGCCGGCACCGCGGATCTCCAGGTCCTTCATGGCCAGCTGCATCCCGGCACCGAGCTCGTTGTGGGCGGCAACGGCTTTGAGCCGTTCCAGCGCCACCTCACCCAGGGGTTTCTCGGAGGGGTACAGGAAGTACGCGTAGGCACGTTCGCGGCCACGGCCCACACGGCCGCGGAGCTGGTGCAGCTGCGACAGACCGTACTTGTCCGCCCCGTCCACGATCAGCGTGTTGGCGTTGGAGATGTCCAGGCCGGTCTCGATGATGGTGGTGCACACCAGGACATCGAAGCGCCGTTCCCAGAAGTCCACGATGATCTGTTCCAGGCGGCTTTCGGACATCTTGCCGTGCGCCACCTCAACCCGGGCTTCCGGGACCAGTTCGCGGATCTTCGCCGCGGTCCGTTCGATGGTGGACACCCGGTTGTGGACCAGGAACACCTGCCCTTCGCGCATCAGCTCGCGGCGGATGGCGGCGGAGGTCTGCTTGTCCGTGTACGGGCCAACGTAGGTCAGCACCGGGTGCCGCTCCTCCGGCGGGGTTGCCAGTGTGGAGGTTTCCCGGATGCCGGTGAGGGACATCTCCAGGGTGCGGGGAATCGGGGTGGCACTCATGGCCAGGACGTCCACGTTGGTGCGCATCTTCTTCAGCGCTTCCTTGTGCTCAACGCCGAACCGCTGTTCCTCATCCACGATCACCAGGCCGAGGTCCTTGAACTCGAAGTCCTTGGACAGCAGCCGGTGGGTGCCGATCACCACGTCCACGGCGCCGCTCTTGACGCCCTCGGCGGTTTCCTTGGACTCCTTGGCGGACTGGAACCGGGACAGCGGCTTGACGCGCAGGGGAAAACCGGAGAACCGCTCGGTGAAGGTCTCGTAGTGCTGCTGGGCCAGCAGGGTGGTGGGCACCAGCACCGCCACCTGCTTGCCGTCCTGCACGGCCTTGAACGCAGCGCGCACCGCAATTTCGGTCTTGCCGTAGCCCACGTCGCCGGACACCAGCCGGTCCATGGGGATTTCCCGCTCCATGTCCGCCTTGACCTCGTTGATGGTGGTCAACTGGTCCGGCGTCTCCACGTAGGGGAAGGCTTCCTCGAGCTCGCGCTGCCAGGGGGTGTCGGGGCCGAAGGCGTGGCCGCGGGAGGCCATGCGGGCCGAGTACAGCCGGATCAGTTCACCGGCGATCTCCTTGACTGCCTTGCGGGCCTTGGACTTGGTGCTGGCCCAGTCCGCGCCGCCCATCTTGCTCAGCACCGGAGCATCGCCACCGACATACCGGGTCACCTGGTCCAGCTGGTCTGTGGGGACAAACAGGCGGTCGCCGGGGGCGCCGCGCTTGGCGGGTGCGTATTCCAGCACCAGGTATTCCCGCACACCGTCGCCGCCGCCGGCCACCTTGCGCTGGATAAGTTCCACGAACCGGCCGATGCCGTGCTGTTCGTGGACCACATGGTCCCCCGCCACCAGCTGCAGGGGGTCGACGGCGTTGCGCCGCTTGGAGGGCATCCGCCGCATGTCCTTGGTGGACCCGGCAGAGGTTCGGCCCAGCAGGTCGGCCTCGGTGAGCAGGCCGATCTTGAGCCCGTCCAGGACAAACCCACGGCCGACGGCGGCAGTGGTTACCTCGATGATGCCCGCCTGGGGCTCGTGGTCCAGGCTGTCCACCCGGGCGCAGGGGATGTCGTTCTCGTGGAAGAGTTCCGCCAGGCGCTGCGCAGGCCCCGGGCCCTCGGTGGCCACCACGATCCGCCACTGGTCGCGGACGTGCGAGCCGATGAAGTCCATCATCTCGGCAACGTCGCCCTGGTAGCCACGGGGTTCCCGGGCGTGCAGGTTCAGCACGTCGATCTCCGGCAGCAGCTCCGCATCCTGGGCCAGCGAGGTGATGGACCACCAGGACACGCCGTGCGCCAGCGCTGAGCCGCGGGTTTCGGCCAGCGACCGGAAGCTCGCCGAATGCAGCGCGGCCGACGCCTGTGAGCTGAGGTCCAAAGGTGCCGAGCCGCCGTCGGACGCGGTGGACCACGCCGCCTCAAGGAACTCCTCGTTGGTGGCAGCGAGGTCGTGGGCGCGGGTGCGCACCTTCTCCGGTTCGATCACCACGGCGATGGAATCGGCCGGCAGCTGGTCCACGAACGGAACCATCGCATCCACCAGGACAGGCGCCAGCGACTCCATGCCTTCAACCGCGATGCCGCCGGCGATCTTCTCCAGCATGTCGGCGGCGGCCGGAAGCTGGGATTTCAGCGTGGCCGCGCGGGACATCACGGAGGGGGTGATCAGGATTTCCCGGCATGGCGGGGCGTGAAGTTCGGTGGGGTGGTGGATGCCCGGGGCGGACAGCGAGCGCTGGTCGGCCACCGCGAACCAGCGCATCTGGTCCACCTCGTCCCCGAAAAACTCAACGCGGATGGGATGGTCCTCCGTGGGCGGGAAGACGTCGATGATGCCGCCGCGGACAGCGAACTCGCCGCGGTGCGTCACCATGTCCACCCTGGCGTAGGCGGCGTCGGCGAGGCTCTTCACCACGCTGCTGAACGGAACGTCCTGGCCAACCTTGAGGGTGACGGGCACCAGGTCGCCAAGGCTTACCACCACGGGCTGGACCACGGCGCGGACGGGCGCGACGACGACGCGCAGCCGGGCCGTCGTCGAACTTTCCGGATGTGCCAGCCGGCGCAGCACGGACAGCCGGCGGCCCACGGTGTCCGAACGGGGCGAAAGCCGCTCGTGCGGGAGGGTCTCCCAGCTGGGGAACTCTGCAACCGAATGGGCGGGCAGGTAGGCGCGCAGGGCTGCGGACAGGTCCTCCGCCTCACGGCCGGTGGCGGTGACGGCAAGCACGACGCCCGGCTCCGCGGACTGTTCTGCTGCGGCCGCGGCGAGGCCGTCCGCCATCTCCGCCAGCAGCACGGGGCGCAGGCCCGCGGGGGCACTGATCTGGTAATCCTGGCCGCGGACGGCAAAGCCACGGGCGGCCTCGGCACCGACCCGGGCGAATGTCTGGTCCGGTTCAAGGGCGCGGCGGAGTCCGTCCAGCGTCGGGAGCGCGGCGGACTTGCCCGTGCTGGATGTGCCGGCGGCGGACTGGCCGGGAAGACTCATGGCAGAAGCTCCTGTGGTGTTCATCGAAAACAAGCAGGCAACGCGAAAACCCGAAATTCTCTGCGAATCCCGGGTACTCCCAGCCTACCGCGCAGGAACGACATGGCAGCACGGCACCTATCTCCGGGGAATGGATCTAGGCTGGCAAAGCCGATCCATTTCCGCAGCCTTTTCGCCGGGGCAGCCGTCCTCATGGGCCGCCGCTGCGAATTGCTTGGGACGAACAGGAGCCAGCATGACTGCAATGAGTGCCCAGCCAACACCGAAGACCGTCCTCGTTACCGGTGCCACCGGCTACATCGGCGGCCGGCTGGTGCCCAGGCTGATCGAGGCAGGCCACACCGTGAAAGTGCTGGTCCGCTCTCCCGAGAAGATCGCCGGTGTCCCGTGGCGGGACAAAGTGGACGTCGTGCAAAGCAGCCTCGATGACGGCGACGCCCTCCGCGACGCCCTGTCCGGCGTCGACGTCTTCTACTACCTGGTCCATTCCATGGCGGCAGGCGCCGGGTTCGAAGCGAAGGAAAAGGCCATGGCCAGGACCGCCGCGGACGCTGCCGCCGCCGCGGGAGTGCAGCGGATCGTGTACCTGGGCGGTCTGCATCCCCAAGACGTCGAGCTGTCCACCCACATGCGGTCCAGGGAGGCGGTGGGCAAGGTGTTCCTGGACAGCCCGGTGGACGCCGTCGTCTTCCAGGCGGGCGTGGTGATCGGTTCCGGCTCCGCGTCCTTCGAAATGATCCGCCACCTCTCCGAGACGCTGCCGCTGATGCCGGCGCCAAGCTGGGTGCGCAACAGGATCGAGGCCATCGCTGTGCGCGATGTCCTGTACTACCTGGTGTCCGCCGCGTCCCTGGAGGGCGCCATCAACCGGACCTTCGACATCGGCTGCCGGCAGGTGCTGACCTACGCGGGGATGATGAAGGAGTATGCCGCGGAGGCGGGACTGCCCTACCGCGTGGTGCTGGCGCTGCCGGTGCCGGCACCCAAGCTCGCCGGCATGTGGGTGGCCCTCACCACCCCCATACCGCTCTCCATGGCCGTACCCCTGGTCCAGTCCCTGCAGCATGACGCGGTGTCCAACGAGCACGACGTCGACCAGTACATTCCCCAGCCCGACGGCGGCCTCACCCCTTACCGGACAGCGGTGGCCCTGGCACTGGGCAAGGAGCGGGACGGCCAGGTGGAAACCACGTGGGCCAATGCGGGCGCCGACTCCGACCCGCTGCCCAGCGACCCCGACTGGGCCGGGCACAAGGTGTACATCGACGAGCGGACGTTCCACGGCGACGTGGATCCCGCCCATGTCTGGACCATTATTGAAGGCATCGGCGGACGCAACGGCTGGTACTCGCTGCCCCTGGCCTGGCAGGTCCGTGGCTGGCTGGACAAACTCACCGGCGGCGCAGGCCTGCTCCGCGGCCGCCGGCACCCGCACACGCTGGTGACGGGGGAAGTTGTGGACTGGTGGCGGGTGGAGAAGATCGAACACGGCAGCCTGCTGCGGCTGCGGGCGGAGATGCGTGCGCCGGGGCGGGCATGGCTGGAGCTGTCCGTGGAGCCCGACGGCGGTGGCAGCCGCTACCGGCAGCGCGCCATTTTCTTTCCCAAGGGCCTGAGCGGACGGCTCTACTGGCTCGCCGTCCTTCCCTTCCACAGCCTGATCTTCCCCGCCATGGCACGGAACATCACCACGGCCGCGCAGAAACTGGCCGATGCGGACCGCGCCCAGCTGACCCCGTAGGATGTTGGAGGCGTAAATCCTTTCCCGACGTCCCAGGAGGACCCATGGCGCTGAGCGCAACCACCACCCTTCCGCACTCCGTTGACAGCGTTGCCGCTGTGCTGGTGAACGAAGATTTCCAGCGCCACGTCAGCCAGCTGGTGGGCGGCACCCTGGAATCCTTCAGCGTGGACGGCGACACTGCAGGGGCCTTCAACACCACGTCCGTACGCACCCTCCCCACCACGCGGCTGCCGGAAATCGCCCGGAAATTCGTGGGTGAGAACCTCAAGGTGACCCAGGTGGAGAACTGGGAAGCACCCTCGGCAGACGGCTCCCGCCAGAGCAACATCTCGCTGAAGATCGCCGGCGCCCCGGTGGATGTCACGGCCGTGCAGCGGCTGGTGGCTGACGGCGGCGGAACGCGCGTTGAGCTGGAAGGCGCCGTGAAGTCCTCCGTCCCGTTCCTGGGCGGAAAGATCGCCGACGCCGCTGAGCCCATGGTGGCCAAGGCACTGAACCTGCAGGCTGCCCAGGCGCAGGCCTGGCTGGAAAGCCACTAGCCCATGCAGCTTCCCGTCTTCGCCGCGCTGGTCCTGATCATCGCCGGCGTCTGGTCCCTGGTGGTCTGGCCGCAGTTCCTGCGCCGGGTGATGAAGGATCCGCGGGCCCGTGATGCCGCCGGCGAGGCAACCAGGTTCCTGACCGTGCATGTAGTGCTGGTGAGCATCTCCATGGTGCTCGGACTGGCCACCGCCGTGATCGGCGTCCTCGGCCTGCTCGGCTGAGCTTCCCGGCCAAGCCAGGCGTTTTCCGCACGAAACAGCCCGGGCCTTCCTCCTGCTGGAGGAAGGCCCGGGCTGTTTGCTGTCCGGCTCAGGCTGCCTGGTTGAGCGCGTCCTCGGCCGCCACCCAGGAAATCATGGCGCACTTGACCCGGGCGGCGTAGCGGGCAACTCCCTCGAACGCAGCGGCATCCCCCAGCAGTTCAGGATCGGCGTGGACCTTGCCCCGGGAGCGCAGCACCTCCCGGAAGCTGTCGATGACTTCATGCAGTTCGGCCACCGTCATGCCTTCGGCGAGATCGGTGAGGACCGACGCGGAGGCCATGGAGATGGAGCACCCGGCCCCGTCCCAGGCAATCTGGGCCACCTTTCCCTCCTGGACGGCAAGCCGGAGGGTCACTTCGTCTCCGCACACCGGGTTGAGCTGGTGCGACTGCCCCGTGGACGTGCCTTCAGGCGCTTCCGTGGCGGCGAGCCCGCTGCCGTGGCGGGCCTTGGAATGATCCAGGATGATCTGCTGGTACAGCTGGTCAAGGCTCATGGTGTACCTTTCGTCTTCTCCGCTAGGCGCGGAAGTAGGCCCGGACGCCCGCGACGGCTTCGAGGAAGCGGTCCACGTCGTCAGTGGTGTTGTAGAGGTAGGCGCTGGCCCGGGTGGTGGCGGTCAGGCCCAGCCTTCGGTGCAGCGGCTGGGCGCAGTGGTGCCCCACGCGGACGGCAATTCCCCGTGAGTCCAGGAACTGCCCGACGTCGTGGGCGTGGACACCTTCGACGTCGAACGCGGCAAGGCCGATCCGTTCCCGGCCGGCGGCCGGACCCAGGACCCTGATGCCGGGAATGCCCTCCAGTCCCGCCACCATGCGCTGGCCCAGCTCTGCCTCCCACCGGTGGATGCGGTCCAGCCCCGTCTCGGTCAGGTAGTTGGCGGCGGCGGCCAGGGCCACCGCCTGGGAGATGCGCTGCGTCCCGGCTTCGAAACGCTGGGGCGCCGGAAGGTATTCGGCCCGTTCCATGGTGACAGTGGTGATCATCGATCCGCCCGTCAGGAACGGCGGCAGGATATCCAGGAACTCCTGGCGCCCGTACAGCACTCCGATCCCGGTGGGGGCAAGCATCTTGTGGCCGGAGAAGACCGCGAAATCCACGTCCAGCTCCTTGACATCCAAGGGCAGGTGCGGCGCGGATTGGCAGGCATCCAGGACGACCAGGGCGCCCGCGGCATGTCCAAGGGCCGTCAGCTCCTGCACGGGGTTGATGATTCCCAGGACGTTGGAGGCGTGGGTGAAGGCCAGGACTTTGGTGCGCGGGCCGATGATGCTTTCCGCCTGCTCCATGCGGAGGCTGCCGTCATCCCCGATGGGGATGTAGCGGAGTGTGGCCCCCGTACGGAATGCCAGCTCCTGCCACGGAATCAGGTTGGCGTGGTGCTCCATTTCCGTCACCACGATTTCGTCGCCGGGCTTCAGGGCCAGTCCCCTGAGGGCTTGGTCGCCACGCCCCTGGGCAGCCCACAGCCCGGCATTGGACAGCGCATAGGACAGGAGGTTCAGTCCTTCTGTGGCGTTGGACGTCCAGATGGTTTCGGCATAGTCCGCACCGATGAAGTCGGCAATGGTCTGCCTGGCATCTTCGAAGACTTCCGTGGCCTCCACGGCAAGATGGTGGGCCCCGCGGTGCACGGCAGCGTTGCGCTGCTCGTAGAACTCCTGCTCCGCCTCGATGACGCTCAAGGGATTTTGCGACGTGGCCCCGGAGTCGAGGTAGACCAGCGGTTGCCCGTTGACCAGCTGGTTGAGGACCGGGAAGTCATTGCGGATGCGCAGCACCTCGGCGTTGTCCATGACAGGGACGGCATGTTCCAGTGTGGCTGGCGTTGATACTACGGCCAAAACGAACTCCTTGGGCTGCCAATGTCTGACACCCAATTGTCCCACACACGGCTGCGGCGGCCGCCCGGGAGGGGCAGCCGCCACCGCTGCCCCGGGCTTCAGCCGAGGGAGCAGAGGGCCGGCGACGGCTGGGGGGAGAGTCTCGGTCTCAGAAGACTCTGACGTCGCCGGCCCCGTCTATGCCCGGGCCCCGAGGGGACCGGAAGTTGAGAGGGCCTCAATGTCCTGTTCGGCCTGCTCCGCGGCTTCCAGCCGGCCGCTTTGCTTTGCCTCCTTAAGTAAAGCCCGTGGCGGCCTCCCGTACACGAGTAGGAAGTACTCGAATCCCCGGGGGAGAACTACCGGGGCGCGGTGCTCCTACGCGGCCGGCGTCCCGCGGGCAGCGGGTACCGGCGTCCCGTGGGCACCGGGTACCGGCGTCCCGTGGGCACCGGCTACCTGCACGAGGGCCCGCAGGCCTGGGAACGGACAAATGTGCGGAAAACAGCGGGGGCGCGGCCCGGCCGGGGACCTACTTGGGGAGGGCGGACTCCAGCTCATCGCGGCTTCGGACCCCGAGCTTGACGTAGGTACGGTACAGGTGGCCCTCCACCGTCCGTACGGAGACCATCAGCCGCTGCGCAATCTCCCGGTCCGTCAGCCCCTGCACTGCCAGCTCCACGATGTCCTGTTCCCGCCTGGTGAGGCGGACGACCGGCGCAGCTGCAATGAAGCGGCCTTCCCGGAACCGTTCCCCGAGTTCGTGGTCGCACTTCTCACGCTGGGCTACAGCCTGCCGGGACCGGCGGCGTTCGCCGGCCTGTTCCAGCACCGTGCTGGCACGGGCATACGCTTCCCGGGCCAGGTTGACAAAGCCTGCCTCCTCCAGCGAGGCAGCCGTTGCCATGAGGGTATCGCCGTCGGCGTTTTCCCAGGCGGCGGCCAGCGTCAGCAGAGCTTCCGCCCAGCGGCCTTCCACCCCGGGGGCGGCCGTCTGCACCATGGGGACAACCGAGGGGTCACCGAGGTCCCAGCACATCGCGAAGACTTCAAGGAGGTTTCCGGTCCGGGCGGACGCCTCCGTGGTGGTCATCAGCGTCTGCAAAGCGGCCAGGCCCTTGCCGTCCCGGACAAGGTATTCAGCAGCCGCGGACACGTAGGCTTCGGCAAGGAGATCATGCGCGGGCCAGCCGGCGCCGGCATCTTTGTGATCCTGTTCCAGGCGCTTAGCCTGTTCCGAGTCCCCCAGCCTGGCAGCGGCGTAGAAGCCCAGTGCGGTGCCGAACCGGTACAGCTGCAGCGGGTCGTTGAGCCGCAGCGCCTCGACGGCGGGCAGCAGCACCTGGTAGGCGCGCTCCATCCTCCCCTGCCGCAGCAATGAGTAGCCCTGGAGCAGCTCAAGGCTTCCGTTGAAGGTGGCGGCCCCGGGCGCATTTCCGGCGGCGTAGTGGTTGAGTTCCCGCTCAGCTGACTCCCATTCACCCATGGCCAGGTAGTCGGAGACCAGCCGTCCCAGCACGAACTCCGGGAAGAAAAAAAGGCTGCCCTCCAGCGGGGGAAGCTCCGAGGCTGCCAGCAGGGCAGCCTCCAGGCCTTGGACGGGGCGTCCAGCCGAAGCCAGGGCATGGGCCAGCAGCCCCTCGGCCATGGCACGGAGCGGTTCGCCGCCGGTGCCCGCGCGGCGCTTCCGCATCACATCCACGTGGTCGTTCAGCGCCTGGATGTTGACCTCGGCAGCCAGCTGCAGCAGGTGCAGGAGTTCTTCCTGCCAGCTCTTTTCGCCGCCGGAAGGTGCTGCGTGCTTTTCGACGTCCTCCGCCACCACGCCAAGGGGGTGGCCGAGGGCCTGGTGTGCCGAAACCCGGAGCAGCAGGACCGCCGGACCCTCAGTGTCCTCCGCCAGCGGGAGCCAGCAGGCGTCCAGGAGGGCCGCGGCCTCCGAATAGGAGCCTTCGTTGTACAGCGCCCGCGCCTGGATGGCCTGGGCCAGTGGAACCAGCGGAGGATGGTGGATGCGGGCCGCGATGGTACGCGCACTGTGGTTGCGGAATCTCAGCAGGGCCTCTTTGGCTGCCGCCAGCAGCTCGTCGTCACTGACCCGGAGTCCGCACTCCAGGGCCCATTCCACGGACCGCAGCCGGCCCTCCCCCTGCAGCAGGGTGGGGTCCTGGTGGGCCTTGACCTTCTCCAGCAGCTGGAGGCTCCGGGAGACGGAAACGGTACTCCTGATGGCGCCGGCAAAGAGCCCGTTCCAGATGGCAAGCTCGGCCGGGATGCCGGGCGTTTCAACGATCATTTGCTGGTCCAGCAGTGAACGGACCACCGCAGCCCCGCTGATGTCTTCGATGACTTTCCGGCCCACCGGCCCTGCCAGGGCGATGAGCTTCAGGGCTTCCTGTTCCTCGGGTCCGCGCCGGAGGTGGTCCTTGGCCACCACCGCTGCGAGGCGTGGCCCGTCCGCGGGCAGGGAGCCCAGCAGCATCCAGATTCCATTGCGTTTGGCGAGGACACCGGATTCAGCAGAGTCATGGAGCAGGGCATCAAGTATCCGGGGATTGCCTCCCGACGCGTTCCAAATGGCGTCCACAGTCGCTCCGGGGACTGTGCCGTCAAGGGCGTGGGCCAGGACCTCTTCTATCTGTTCGCGGTTGAGGGGACGGAGGTCCACGCGCTCGGCAAGACCGTCGTACCAGAGCTGGTCCAGCGGCTGCGGCAGGCCGGGCCGGGGACGGGCGGCCGCCACCACGGTGGCCCAGCCGGCCGAGATCACCTCGGCCAGCACGCCTGCCGATGCGTCATCCAGGTGGTGGGCATCGTCCACGGCAAGCAGGACGGGAGCTCCGTTGCCGCCCTTCAGCTTCTCGAAGTATGACCACATGGAACGGAGCACCGCCACGGGTGACACGGACTCCTCCGCCGTGAGCTCCCCCGTATAGGGAGTGAGGACCCCGAACGGCACCCCTGCCAAGGCCGAGCTGGCGTGGATGCGCAGGATGCTCATGCTCCCGGCGAGGCGCTCCGTCACGGCGTCAGTCACTGCCGACTTTCCAATGCCCGCGCCGGCCATGATGAAGACGGCCTGGTGGGTGCCGTTCCGCACCATGTTGCAGATCCGGTCCACCGGCTCCCGGCGGCCGGTCAGGAGCCGGTGCGCAGCCGGCGGCTTGTGGCCATTAGACGAGTCCAGTCAGATCACCCCTTGAAGTCACGCCCAGCTTAGTGAAGACCTGGTACAGGTGGCCTTCAACGGTGCGGACTGACACACCCATTTCCATGGCGATGTCGCGGTTTGACGCGCCGCGGCTTACCATTCGGGCAATTTGCCGTTCCCGGCTGGTCAGCAGCGGGCTCCCACTGCTGGGCACGATGGGCAGGTTGGACACTGTGGCGGCCAGGATGTCCAACCGTGCCTGCGCCGTTCGCGCAGAGAGGGCGTCCCCCTCCTGGCGGGCGAAATCCACCGCAAGTGCCATGCACCGCGCTTCCACGGCATCGAGTTCGAGCGTGGCGGCGAGTTCGCCGCCGGCGAGCAGGGCCTTGGCGTCCTTTGTCCTGCTTCCGACGGCGATCAGCCGTGACACTTCCGCCAGCGGGCCCTGCCGGTGACCGGCGATGTCCTCCAGAAGACGGAAGTCGGTGTCGCTGCCGTTCACGGTTGCTGCCAGCAGGTAGATGCCGGCGATAGTGTGCCTGCCCGCCTCCAGGTTACGGCGGGCCCCCTGCTTGAGGACGGCCACCGCTTCCGAGTCCCCCAGCCAGCGCCCGGCGACCAGCGCACAGAATTCGATGATGCTTTCCGTGGCGAATCCTGCCTTGCCGGAAGTGCGTTGCAGTTTGGTGAGGTACTTGCGGGCGAACGCCGCATTGCCGGTCTGCGCATAAGCCAGGGCCGTGGCCGCGTACGCGGTCCGCAGCGCCGCCTGGACCGGTTGCAGCTCCAGCTGGGCTGCAGCGGAGATCAAGGGCTCCAGGGCGGCCTCGCCGCGGCCGGAAAAAGCAAAGGCCACCCCGGCCGCGAGTTCGGTGGCGGCGCTGCGGTACGGCAGCCGGTGGGGCTGGCCTGTGCTGAAGGGGGTGAGGAGATCGATGCAGCGCCGCCACTGGCCCGCCACCAGCAGGACGAAGTAAGCCTCCCTGGTGTAACGCTCACGGAGGCCGACGATGTGCGAGGCGTCGGTGAGCTGGCCGCCGAGCTGGCGCATGAGGCCCAGGGCGTCCATCTCGCGACCGGTCAGCGCGAGAGCGCTCATCAAGGTGATCGCGGACTGGAGCCGGAACTCCGTGTCAGGGTTGACGGCAGGATCGGCCGCGCGTTCGAGCGCGGGGATCATGGCAGCGTGCTCACCGGTATGGGCCCGGTATTCGAATTCGCTCAGGGAGATGCGGTTCACTGCCACCGCGGCCGGTTCAGGCCAGGACAACCCCTGGGCCGTCCGGCCCAGCCGTTCCCGGGCGGAGGCCAGCAGTTCCGGGATCTTGGCCGCCTGCTCCGGAAGGGAGCGCATGACCCGCGCTTTGGCGGCAACCACCTGGGCATATTCCTCAAAGTCCAGGGCCTCAAGTTCTGGCTGGGAGATATCCTCCAGTGCGGAGAGGGCCTGGACCGGCAGGTCCAACTGCAGATACGCCGCGGCCTTTTGCCGCTGCGCGGACGCCCATCCGGCGTCGGTCCTCTGCACCATCTCCGCATAGGTCAAAGCAAAACGGGGATCGAAGAGCTGGACGGCAGCCTGGGCCGCCGCCAACGCGAGCGCCGGCGCCAGCTCGGCCTCGCACTCGTGGGTCCAGGCGGCAAAGGACATCAGTTCTTCCACCGTCATGGCTGCCGGATCCGGCTCCCGGCCGCCCAGCAACACGTTGCGAAGCTCCCGCCGGCGGGAAATGCTCAGCCAGGTCCTGACGACGTCCCCGATGTATTTCTCCCGCAGCGACACCCAGCGGTGCTCGGAGTCATCGATCTCCAGCAGTCCGCCGTCTTCCATGTCCGCGACCACGTCCGCGCCGTAAATGGCGGTAAGGCTGGAGAGCTCCACCCGCCGGGCACAGGAGAGCATCTCGATGACTTCCCGGGTTTCCGGTGTTTCCCGCGACCACCGGGAACGGACGATGTCATCGAGGCTGGCAGCGCCGTCGAGGACCACCTTGTCCCGCAGCGTCCAGACGGAGTCAGACAGGACAAGGTTTCCGGAGAGCTGCTGTTCGGTGACCAGGGCTTTGAGGAGCAAGGGATTTCCACCCACCATCTGGTGGTAGGTGCTGACCAGGGAGGAAGCGACGCGGTGGCCCAGCAGAGACAGCAGGACCTGCCTGGTTTGCAGCTCGTTGAGGTTGCTGAGCCGTACTTCGGTCAGCTTCCGGTCTGTGAGCAGCCAGTGGAAATCCGCCGGAAAGTCACTGGAGTTGGGGGCAACGGCAACAATTTTCGCCGTACCGGTCAGCAGGACGTTGAGCAGCACGCCGGCGCTCATGTCGTCGATGCTGGTGGAAGTGTCCAGCGTAATGACGCAGGGCCGCCCGGCGGCGTCGCTGCGGATAAGCGAGGTGATGCCGCGCAGGATGGCGGTGGGCGACCCCATGTAGGCCTGCGGCAGCCGGGCCAGCAGGAACGACAGGCAGCCGTACGGAGTGGTGGAGCCTGAAGGGCCGCTCCGGAGCTGCAAAGACCAAACGTCAGGACCGAGGTCCGCCACTGCTGCGCGGGCCAAGGAGGACTTACCCACTCCCCTGCCGCCGGTGATCACAACACCCAGAGAGTTTTCGCTGGTCAGGGCGGTGCGGACAGCGTCGAGATTGGCGCTTCGTGCAGGCATGGACCATTGCTGGCCCTCCGGGGCCCCGGAAGTCGGCGTGGGCAGCCCGTCACCTTGCGGCGTTGACCCACGTCCCCAGCTGAGTGGCTCGATCGACATGAACTTTTCCCCTACATCCTGCAATAGCGGGATGTAGCCCCATTGCTCCCCCGCATAGGAAGAAGAGTACCCTGTGGCACAGACACGGAAACAGGGCCGGAGGGAACTTTTACGTTTCTGTCTGTTGTGAGGCCGCATTGGCAGGGTGGAATTTCTGCTGGGCGGCGGTGAGCCCCTCACGGAGCAGGGACTCTACGGCATCGGCTGCGTCGTCCAGCAGGAAGGGCAGTTCCTTGAGCTCCGCGGTGCCAAAGTCGCGCAGTACGTAGTCGGCGGTGTCCATCCTGCCGGGCGGACGGCCCACCCCGACACGGACCCGCAAGTAGTCCTTGGTGCCGAGCGCCTTGGAGATGTCCCGCAACCCGTTGTGGCCGCCTTCCCCGCCCCCGAGCTTGAGTTTGACCGTGTTGAACGGGATATCGATCTCGTCATGCACCGCGACCACATGGTCTGGGGCAATGCCATAGAAGTTGGCAAGGGCGGAGACCGGGCCACCGGAAACGTTCATGTAGCTCATCGGCTTCGCCAGGACCACCCGGGGCCCACCAATGCCCAGCCGGCCTTCAAGGACCTGGGCCCGGGCCTTATGGGTCTTGAAGCCGGCCCCGATGCGGTCCGCGATTTCATCGAGCACCATCTGGCCCACGTTGTGCCTGTTGCCTTGGTACTGCGCGCCGGGGTTGCCGAGGCCGACGATCAGCCAGGTGTCTGTCATGGGATCAATCCTAGGGGGACGGTGTGGACAGGATGGCAGCGCCCGGAAGGACGCCGGCCTGCGGACATGGCAGTGGCCGGACCCCTGGAGGTCCGGCCACGGCGGGAAACGGCGGAGTGGTTACTCGGCTGCTTCTTCTTCAACTGCGGGAGCTTCCTCTGCTGCGCCTTCAGCGGCAGCTTCGGTTTCTTCGCCTTCCTCGGCGATTTCGACGGCCTCGGAGATGTTCACCACGAGTGCCTCGGCGTCGGTCAGGAGGACGGTGCCCTGGGGCAGGACCAGGTCGGAAGCGTGGATGTGCTCGCCGGCGGCGCGGCCTTCGATGCTGACCTCGATGGCGGTGGGCAGGTGGGTTGCCTCGGCCTCGAGGGAGACGACCGTCAGTTCCAGGTTGTGGACGGTGCCGGGGGCGGTTTCGCCTTCAACGTGGACCGGAACGTCAACCGTGACCTTTTCGCCCTGGCGGACGGTCAGGAGGTCGATGTGCTCGATGATCTGCTTTACGGGATCGCGCTGGACGTCCTTGACCAGGGCCAGGTGGCCTTCGCCGTTGATGTCCAGGGACAGCAGTGCGTTGGGGGTGCGGACCGCCAGGGTGGTGGCCTTTGCCGGCAGGGTCACGTGGATGGGGTCTGCGCCGTGGCCGTAGATGACGGCGGGGATCAGGTTGGCCATCCGGGCGCGGCGGGCGTAGCCCTTGCCGAATTCGGTGCGCAGTTCTGCTGCGAGCTTCTGCTCAGACATGTAAATCTCCTTGAAGACTAAACGGGGTTCAGCAAGGGCGGAGGTCTGGTGTGACCTTCAACGCCGGGCGGCCGGAAGGCGGCCCTTCAAGAAGGCAGTCCCTCGCAGGAGGGACGCAGACCCAGTCGATAACGGAGGCTATGCCCTCCCTCGCCAAGGTATCGCCTAAAAGCCTACCAGTGCGGGGACCATTTCCTTAAATCCCCACCTGCCCCCTGAGGGCGTGGGCCCAGACCCCGCCGGCTCCTGCCGGCGGGGTTTCGTTTTAGTACTGTCTTAGGCCTTGCCGTCGAAGAGGCTGGTGACCGAACCGTCGTCGAACACCTCGCGGATGGCCCTGGCGATCAGTGGTGCGATCGAAAGGACCGTCAACTGCGGGAAGCGCTGTGACGAACCCAGCGGGAGCGTGTTGGTGACCACCACTTCGCGCGCGCCGGACTCCGAGAGGCGGCGGGCGGCGGGGTCGGAGAAGACGGCGTGGGTGGCCGCGATGATGACATCCTTGGCGTCGGCGTTCTTCAGGACGGTGACGGCTCCGGAGATGGTTCCGCCGGTGTCGATCATGTCGTCGATCAGGACGCAGGTGCGCCCCTCGATCTGGCCCACCACGGTCTTGGAGACCGCCTGGTTGGGGACAGTGAGGTCGCGGCTCTTGTGGACGAAGGCAAGGGGTGCGCCGCCCAGGCGTTCGGCCCACTGTTCGGCGACGCGGACGCGGCCGGTGTCCGGCGATACGACGGTGATGTTGTCCGAGCCCACCCGGGTCCGGATGTAGTCGGCCAGCAGCGGAATGGCCATCAGGTGGTCAACCGGGCCGTCGAAGAAGCCCTGGATCTGGGAGGTGTGCAGGTCTACGCTCATGATGCGGTCTGCGCCGGCGGTCTTGTAGAGATCCGCCACCAGCCGGGCGGAGATGGGCTCGCGGCCGCGGCCCTTCTTGTCCTGGCGGGCATACGGGTAGAACGGCGACACCACGGTGATCCGCTTGGCGGAAGCCCGCTTCAGCGAATCGATCATGATCAGCTGTTCCATGAGGTGGTTGTTCAGCGGTGCGGGGTGCGCCTGGATCACGAAGGCGTCAGTGCCGCGGACACTTTCACCGGCACGGACGTAGATCTCGCCGTTCGCGAAGTCGTAGGCATCCAGCGGGAGGAGTTCGGTGCCGAGCTCCTTGGCGATTTCCCGGGCCAGCTCCGGATGGGCCCGCCCGGAGGCAAGCACCAGCTTCTTCTCGCCGTGCGCCGTAATTTCGCTCATTGTTACTTGCCCTCTTCTGTAGATGCCGGGGTACTTGAGGAGTCATTGGTGGCCGCCTGGGCCAGTTCGGCGGAGCGGGTTCCGGGGCGGTGCGCCGGAACCCAGCCTTCGGTGTTGCGCTGTGCAGCGATGCTCAACGCCAGGGCACCGGCCGGTACGTCTTTGCGGATCACCGCGCCGGCACCGCTGTAGGCGCCGTCCCCCACGGTGACCGGGGCAACAAAGACCGTGTTGGAGCCTGTCCGGACGCCCGAGCCGATCACCGTGCGGTGCTTCTTCTCGCCGTCGTAATTCGCCGTGATGTTGCCACAGCCGATGTTGGTGTCCTCGCCGATTTCGGCGTCCCCGGCATACCCCAGGTGGGACAGCTTGGAGCCACGGCCGATGGTGACGTTCTTGGTTTCGTAAAAGGCGCCGATCTTTCCCTTTTCGCCCAGGACGGTACCGGGGCGAAGGTAGGTGAAGGGGCCGACGGCGGCGCGCGGGCCGATCACCGAGCCGGAGCCATGGGTGCGGACCACCGTGGCGCCCTCGCCGACTTCGACGTCGGTCAGGGTAGTGTCGGGGCCAACGACGGCGTCCCTGGCCACCGTGGTGGTGCCGTGCAGCTGGGTGTTCGGCAGGAGCCGGACGTCCTCGTCCAGCGTGACGGAGGAATCGATCCAGGTGGTGGAGGGGTCCACGACAGTGACGCCGGCACGCATCCAGGCCTCCACCGTGCGGCGGTTCAGCTCGGCGCCGAGTGCTGCGAGCTGGACGCGGTCGTTGGCGCCTTCCACCTGCCAGCGGTCAGCAGTGACGACGGCGGCAACGCGGCCACCTGCCTCGCGTGCGAGTCCCAGCACGTCAGTGAGGTATTTCTCGCCCTGGGCGTTGTCGGTGGTCACCTTGGCCAGCGCCTCGCGGAGCACGGCGGCGTCGAAGGCGTAGATCCCGGAGTTCACTTCCCGGATCAGTTTTTCGGCCTCGGAGGCGTCCTTGTGTTCGCGGATGCCGGTGACGGAACCGTCCTCGCCGCGCAGGATACGGCCATAGCCGGCGGCATCATCCAGGACCGCCGTGAGGACCGTCACGGCGTTGCCTTCGCGTTCGTGGGTGGCAACGAGTTCCTTCAGCAGGTCGCCGGACAGCAGGGGCACGTCACCGTAGGTGACCACCACGGTTCCAGCCAGGTCCTCATCCGCGTGCAGGGCATGCAGGGCGGCTTCCACGGCGCGGCCGGTGCCGGGCACGTCGTCCTGGTCCACAATGACGGCGTCCGGGTCGAGGGCCGATACGTGGCCGGCCACCAGGTCGCGTTCGTGGCGCACCACAATTGCAAGCCTTTGGGGGGCTATGCTGCGGGCCGCCCGGAGGGCGTGGCCCACCATGGAGAGGCCGCCGATTTCATGCAGGATCTTGGGGGTACGCGACTTCATCCGGGTACCGGCGCCTGCTGCCAGAACGATTACAGCGGCCGGGCCGGCATTCTCGGGGATCACGTACGGGCTCTCCTTGCTTGGTTGTGCTGGCGCTTGGCGGCGTCCGGCGGCCCAGGCCGCCGGGCACCGGGTGCCATCCTCATGATCGCGCCCCGCGCAGCAGTTCCGCCCATAGGATTCGAACCTATACTCCACGGCTCCAAAGGCCGGGGTGCTGCCGTTACACCAGAGCGGACCGTGCCGGAGGACTCAAGGCCCGGGGCACAAGTCCCTATTTTGCCACGGGTTCAGGGCCCCGCGCGACACGGGGCGTTCCGCTCCCGCCCGCCCCGCTGAATAGCGCCGCCGGTGGTGGGGCATGATGGGAAGGTGAGCAACAACCTTCCGCGGATGCGGATGACTGGCCTGCAGCGCCGGAGCCAGCTGATCGACGTCGGCCGCGGCCTTTTCGCCGTCCGCGGGCTGGACGGGACCACCATCGAGGAGATTGCAGCCTGCGCGGGAGTGTCCAAACCGGTCATCTATGAACACTTCGGTTCCAAGGAAGGCCTGTACACGGAAGTGGTGGACTGCGAATTCCACATCCTGCTGGACGCGGTCAACGCCGCCCTCACCGAGGAAGCCAAGCCCCGCGTCCTCGTGGAACGCGCCGCCCTGGCCCTGCTTACCTACATCGAGGAACGCACAGAGGGCTTCCGCATCCTGATGCGCGACGCGCCGCCCTCACAGCCCGAGGGCGCCTTCTCCACCCTGCTGTCCCACGTCACCGCCCGCGTCGAACACATCCTCTCCGACGAATTCTCCCGCCGCGGCCTCAGCGGCGAAGACGGCGCCATGTACGCCCAGATGCTCGTGGGCATGGTGGCGATGACGGGGCAATGGTGGCAGGACAGCCGCCAGCCCGACAAGCAAACCGTTGCCGCGCACCTGGTCAACCTCGCCTGGAACGGCCTGACCGGCCTCAAGAAGGACCCGGAGCTGCAGTCCGAGCCGTAAGCCTCGCCGTGGTTCCATCCGCGGCGAAGGGCTGGCTCCGGCACCTAGGGTGAGTTCAGTCGCCGAGGAGTTCTGAGGACTCCAGCCACTCCATTTCCAGAGCGTCCTTTTCGTCCGTGAGCTCCTTGAGCTGCTTGTTTTGGTCGGCGAGCTTGTCAAAGTTGCCGGCCTCGGTGGTCTTCACCATGTCGTCGTGAAGCTTCTTCTCCTCTTGATCCAGCTTCTTGAGCTGCCGCTCGATCCTGTTGAGGGTTTTGCGGGCCTCGCGCTTCTCGGCCTCGGAGGGGCCTGCGCCGGTCCCCCCGGCAGCCTGCGCCTGCCCGGCGCTGGTCACCGGGTTTCCGCCGCCGGTCACGGTTGAGCTTACCAAGGCTGACTCGCGCAGCTCAAGGTACTGGTCCACGCCCCCGGGCAGGCCACGCAGCTTGCCGTCGCCGAGCAGTGCCATCTGGTGGTCGGTCACCCGTTCGAGCAGGTAGCGGTCGTGGCTGACCACCACCAGGGTGCCCGGCCAGCCGTCCAGGACGTCCTCGACGGCGGCAAGGGTATCGGTGTCGAGGTCGTTGGTGGGCTCGTCGAGCATCAACACGTTGGGTTCGCCCACCAGCAGCCGGAGGAGCTGCAGGCGGCGCCGCTCACCGCCGGAGAGGTCCTTCACCGGCGTCCACTGCTTCTGGTTGGTGAACCCGAGCTGCTCCACCAGCTGGCTTACCGTGAATTCCTTGCCGCCCACGTTGAAGGAACGCTTTTCCCGCTCAATGACCTCGATCACGCGCAGGTCAGCGACGTCGTCGAGCTCCTTGACTTCCTGGGTGAGTACCGCGGTGACCACGGTCTTTCCCCGCTTCAGCCGGCCGGCGTCGGGTGTGATCTCGCCGTTGAGCAGCTTGAGGAGGGTGGTCTTGCCGGCGCCGTTGACGCCCACCAGGCCCAGGCGCTCCCCCGGGGCCAGGCGCAGGGTGATGTTGTCGAAGAGCTTCCTGCCGTCGTCGCCGCCTTGGAAGTTCAGGGACACATTCTCAAGGTCAAGGACGTCCTTGCCCTGGCGGGCGGTGGCCATCTTACTCAGCGCCATGGAGTCACGCGGAGCCGGTACGTCGGCGATGAGCGCGTTGGCTGCCTCGATCCGGAACTTCGGCTTGGCGGTCCGGGCAGGGGCACCCCGGCGCAGCCAGGCGAGTTCTTTCTTGACCAGTTGCTGGCGCTTACCCTCCACCACTGATGCCATCCGGTCCCGTTCCGCACGGGCCAGGACGTAGGCGGCGTAACCGCCTTCGAAGGGGTCCACGATCCCGTCATGGACCTCCCAGGTCTTGGTGCAGACTTCGTCGAGGAACCAGCGGTCGTGGGTCACCACCAGGAAGGCGCCCTGGTTTGGCCGCCAGCGCGTCTTCAGGTGCCGGGCCAGCCAGGCAACGCCCTCGACGTCGAGGTGGTTGGTGGGTTCGTCCAGCATGATGACGTCGTGGTCCTCGATGAGCAGCTTCGCCAGGGCCACCCGCCGCTTCTGGCCGCCGGAGAGGGCGTGGACATTGGCGTGCCAGTCGACGTCGGACACCAGGCCGCCCATGATCTCCCGGATGCGGGGGTTGCGGGCCCATTCGTAGTCCGCCTGGTCACCCACGATCGCGGCACCCACCGTCAGGTCGCCGTCGAGCACGTCGCTCTGGTCCAGGTACCCCACGTTGACGTCGCCACGCTTGGTGACACGGCCGGAGTCCGGGGTGGAGCGCAGGGCCAGCAGGCGCATCAGCGTGGACTTGCCGTCACCGTTGCGGCCCACCATGCCGATCCGGTCCCCCTCCTCCAGTCCCAGGGTGATGCCGTCCAGGACGGTGCGGGTTGCGTAGGAAACCGTGAGGTTTTCGCCGCCAAGAAGGTGTGCCAAAGGGAACTGCTTTCTGCTGCCGGACTGGAAGTATTAAAGGAGGGTGTCGGAGATGATGCGCGCGCCCGGGACCGGGCCGTGGACCGCGAGTGCTGTCAGGCCGTAGCGCTGCAGGTCCTCTGCGAGGGCAGCAGCTGCCACGGAATCCTCGGCCAGCAAAGCCACGGTGGGGCCGGATCCGGAGACCATGCCTGCCATGGCGCCGTGGGACTCGCCGATTCCCAGCGTATCGCGCAGCGCAGGCGAGAGTTCAATGGACGCCCTTTGCAGGTCGTTGACCAGCACACGGCTCAGGGATTCCGCGTCGCCGCCCCGCAGCGCCGCCAGGATCTTCGGGTCAACACCGGTGGGTTCCCCCGCGTCGATTCCCTCGGCGTCGCGCAGCCGGTCCAGGGTCCGGTACACCTCGGGAGTGGAGAGGCCGTAGTCGGCCACCACCAGGACCCAGTGGGTCTGCGCCTTGGCCAGGGCCGGAGAGAGTTCGTCGCCCAGGCCAAGCCCGACGGCGGTTCCACCCAGGAGCGAGAAGGGGACGTCGGCACCCAGTTCCGCTGCAAGGTGTGCCAGTTCCTCGCGGGACAGCCCGCTGTTCCAGAGGGCGTCGCAGGCCAGGAGCGTGGCAGCGGCGTCGGCGGATCCGCCGCCCATGCCGCTTACCACCGGGACCCGCTTGGTGATCTCCAGGTGCACGCCGGTGGCGTGTTCGGAGACGTCGGCCATGATGGCGGCCGCCTTGTAGGCCAGGTTGCTGCTGTCCAGGGGGATGTCGACGGCGTCGAGGTCCAGGGTGCTTTCGGGGCTGAGGCTGATGGTGATTCCCGGGGCGGCGGTGCTGGTGGCTGCCACTTCCTCATAGAGGGACACCGCGAGGTAGACGCTGGCCACCGAGTGGTAGCCGTCAGGCCGCAGCGGCCCAACGGCCAGGGACACGTTAACTTTGCCGGGTGCCTTGACGCGCACCGTCCTGGCCGCGAAACGCCCCCCGCCCGCCCTCTCAAGTCCCGCGTTCACGGGCGGTTTTCCCTGGCTTCGGCGATCCTGGCGAATGCGGCGATGTCGATGACCTCGCCGCGTGCGGTGGGGTCGACGCCGGCTGCCAGCAGGCAGCGCTCAGCTTCCGGTGCTCCCCCGGCCCAGCCTGCCAGGGCAGCCCGGAGCGTCTTGCGCCGCTGCGCAAACGCGGCGTCCACTACGGCAAACACTTGTTCGCGGGTGGCGGTGGTGGCGGGGGGTTCGCGCCGGGTGAAGGCCACAAGCCCGGAATGGATTTTGGGGGCCGGCCAAAAGACGTTCATGCCGATCACGCCGGCCTTGCGCATCTGGCTGTACCAGGCGGCCTTGACGGACGGAACACCGTAGGTCTTGGACCCGGGTCCGGCTGCCAAACGGTCTGCCACCTCGTCCTGCACCATCACCAGGCCGTGCTGCAGGCTGGGGAAATGCTGCAGGAGGTGCAGCACCACGGGAACTGCCACGTTGTAGGGCAGGTTGGCTACGAGCGCCGTGGGTTGCACCGGCAGTTCGGTGACCTTCATGGCATCGGCGTGCACCAGGTGGAACGCGTTGGCGGCGGCCGGGCGCCATTCCTTCACGGTTTCGGGGAGCTTTGCGGCAAGGACGGGGTCGATTTCGACGGCGACGACCGCCGCTGCCGCGTCGAGCAGCCCCAGCGTCAGGGAGCCCAGCCCCGGACCGACCTCGAGCACTGTTTCATCCGGCCCCACGCCTGCTGCGGCCACAATCCGGCGGATGGTATTGCCGTCAATGACAAAGTTTTGGCCCAGGGTCTTGGTGGGCCTGACCCCAATTTCCTCTGCCATCCGGCGTATGTCGGAGGCACCGAACAACGGTGCAGGAACGGCGGGGATCGGTTCAGTCACCTAGGTATCCTATCCCGCGCGGCACTTTGGCCCTCCCCGGTTAACGGCTGTGGCCGGCCCCGGAGTACCCGGGGCCGGCCACAGCTGTTTCCTGCGCGTTGATGCTGGCTGATCAGCGGCTGGCGGCCCAGCCGCAGCCCCACGGTGACAGGCCACGCTGTGCGTAGACGCGGTTGGCGATGTCGATCTGCTGCGCCTTGGTGGCCAGGCTGGCGTTGGGCGCGTAAGCGCCGCCGCCGGCGCCAATCCAGGTCTGGATGTCGAACTGGAGGCCGCCGTAGTAGCCGTTGCCGCTGTTGATGCTCCAGTTTCCGGTGGACTCACACTGGGCGATCTTGTCCCACATGGCTTCATTCATCATGGCCGGTGCTGCTGCGCCGGTGTTGGCGCCTGCGGGGGCAGCGGGGGCCGCGGCGGCCTGGGGTGCAGGCTTGGCCTTGGTGCCCACGGTGACCTTCTCGGTGACGGGCTGGACCGCTACGTTCTCCGAAACCAGGGTGCGGGAAGCCTCCCGGCCGTCAACGAGCACCAGCTTGAAGGTGCGCTCGATCTTTCCGGCGGCCCCGGCCTGTGTCACTTCCTTCTCACCCTTGAGCATGTCCGCGCTTTCGGCGGTGACGGTTTCGAAGGGAACGTCCTCGCTGGTGACGGCGGTCTGTCCGGTGTCAACCCGGGAAACCTTGATGACCATGTTGTTCACCACGTTGGCGTTGACCGGCTGGGAGGTGCGGTCATTGGCGCCGAGGGTCACGCCGGAGTCTTCAAGGACCTTGCCGACCGTGGGGGCGGTGGTGGTGGCGGTGTTCACCTTGCCGTCGGCGACGATGCTGACGGTCTTGGGCGTGGAGATGGAGACGTAGGAACCGGCGAGCGAAAGGGTGGCATCCTTGGGCGCCGAAACGGTCGAGGCACTGGCCACGCCGAGTTCAGTCACCAGGTCCTCGACGTCCTGCGCCGTGGTGTTGACCGTTTTCTCGGCACCGTCAAGGCTGACCTTGACTTCTTTGGCCTGGTTGATGTTGATGACGGTGCCGTTCTGGACGGTGGCGTCAAGGGCGGGGGAAACGCGGTCGCTGGGCTTCAGGTCCAAGTTGGCGCTCTTGACCACCTGTGCCACTGTTCCACCAAAGGACTGCACAGACGACGCTTTGCCGTCCACGTTGAGCGTAATTGTTTTGTTATTGCCCACGAAGGCTACGAGGCCTGCGACCAGGCCGCAAAGCACCAGCAGCTGGGCGCCAACCTTTATAAAGCTGAACTTGCCGTCCGATGTGAAGAACTTGATCACGATTGCCCGTAACTCTCGGTCCATCCGGGCACGGGGAATGCGCAATAAAATGCCCGGAGCAACCTCGAAAAGGAGAGTCCGGGCACCAGTGCGCCGCCACACTCCGCGCAGCGGCAGGCCGGATATTGGACAGGCCGGCCCGGCTGCACATGGAGTGAAATTACCCGTTGGCCTTCCCCGACCCCGGCTAATAGTTTTCCACTGTAACCGTAGCGTTATAAAGCAGCCAACATTTTTGCATACCAGGTATGCAAATGAGAGTGCCACAGAAGAGTGGAATCAGGCCCAGGATCCGTATGCCCGCACCGTATTTTCGCTGATGTAGGTGCACAGGGCGGCGAGGTCGGAGCCTGTCAATTCTGCCATGGCGCGCACGGTGTAAGGGACCATATAGCTCGCGTTCGGACGCCCCCTATGCGGGTGCGGCGTCAGGAAGGGAGCATCCGTTTCCACCATGATGAGCTCCCGGTCCGCGACCGCGAGCGCGGCACGGAGGTTGGCGGCATTCCTGAAGGTCAGGGTGCCGGCAAAAGACATCCACCAGCCCTGTTCGTTACACGTCCGTGCCAGGTCCTCGTCACCGGAGAAGCAGTGGAACACCACCCTTTCCGGTGCACCTTCCTCCCGGAGCACACGGACCACGTCGCTGTGCGCGTCCCGGTCATGGATCTGCAGGGTGAGGCCGAGGCGCTTGGCGATGTCGATGTGGCGCCTGAAGGAGTACTCCTGGTGCCGCAGCCCCTCACCTTCCGTGCGGTAGAAGTCCAGCCCGGTTTCGCCGATGGCCCGGATGCGGGGATGCGCGGCCAGCTGTTCGATCTCGGCAAGCGCCGCTTCCAGTCCGCCCCGGGAGGCGTAGTGCGGAGCATCGTTGGGATGCAGTGCCACGGCTCCCAGGAGCCGTTCGTCCTGGTCCACCGCCTCCACCGTGAACCGCGAGGACTCCAGGTCGCAGCCCACCTGCACGGCACCCTGCACACCCACGGCCTCTGCCGCATCCAGTGCAGCCTTGATCCCCACTGGTCCCTTTCCTTCCGGGAAGTCCAGGTGGGTGTGGTTGTCCATGACCGGTACCGGCAGGGGCTCCGGCGCAGGCGGGAAATCCTTCCGGCGCCCGGCGTCGGCCTCCGGTTCCGCGTCTGCGGCGCGCACGCGGTAGGCGGCGGGAATCGACGAATTGCACATCCAACCAGCCTAACGGCCGAAGGCTCCCCATATTTGCCGGAACTCTCTGTCGGGCACGGCAGTTGTGTTAGTAGTCTGGAACGAAGACACGCGCACGCCCACCGAGGGGCGAAGGCAGGCTTGCTGTCACGTCCAGGTGAAAGCCGGGCTGAAAGGTTGCCGATGGAACCCCACCGACGCACTGCCAACAACGCAGGCGCACCGAACCTCAACCTGGCCGGCGTCGCCGATTCCGTCAGCCACCTGAACGGCCACCGGCAGGCAGCCATGGATTCCGGTGCCTTCCACGCAGCAGCACAACGCATCCTGACCACTGTCAATACCGTCATCGACGGCAAGTCCGATGCCGCCAAGCTGGCGCTCACCGTCCTCCTCGCCCAGGGCCACCTGCTGGTGGAGGACGTGCCCGGCGTCGGAAAGACCCTGCTGGCAAAAACCCTGGCGCGGACCATTGACTGCACCGTCAACCGCATCCAGTTCACCCCCGATCTCCTCCCCTCCGACGTGACCGGGGTGTCCATCTACAACCAGGCTTCCAGGCTCTTCGAATTCCGGCCCGGCGCAGTGTTCGCCAACATCGTCATCGGTGACGAAATCAACCGCGCGTCCGCCAAGACCCAGTCGGCCCTCCTGGAATGCATGGAGGAGCACCAGGTCACGGTGGACGGCACGTCCTACAAACTCGATGAGCCGTTCATGGTGGTAGCCACCCAGAACCCCATCGAAATGGAAGGGACATATCCGCTGCCGGAGGCGCAGCGGGACCGCTTCATGGCCCGGATTTCCATGGGCTACCCGGACAAAGACGCAGAGATCGAGATGCTTGAGACGCACCAGGCGGTCTCGCCGCTGGCCACCGTCTCCCCCGTGGTCACCGTTTCCGATGTCGCCGCCATGATCGCCTCCGTCCAGCAGGTCTACGTCTCGGATCCAGTGAAGGAATACACGGTCTCGATAGGGCGGGCCACGAGGGAAAGCCCGCTGCTGCGGCTGGGCGCGAGCCCCCGGTCCATGCTCCAGCTGCTGCGCGCCGCCAAGGCCACCGCTGCCTTGGACGGCCGCGATTTTGTGCTTCCGGACGACGTCGGTGATGTGGCCGAAGCCGTCCTGGCGCACCGGATCATCCTTGACCGGAAGGCTGCCGGCGCAGGCGAGACCCCGCACAGCGTCCTGCGCGGCATCCTGTCCCGGCTGCCCGTGCCCCAGGCGGCCCCGGGGCAGCCCAACCGGGCCGCGGCGGCCGCCGGCGGCAGGAACCGGTAGGGGCAAACCATGGCCTTCCTGCATACGCTCCCGAAGCACCTGTTCACCAGGCGCGGATGGGGCATGCTGGCGGCCGCGCCTTCACGTTGGCGGCAGCCCAGGTCATGGGGCGCCGTGACCTTTTAACGCTGGCACTGCTGCTGCTGGTGCTCCCGCTCGTCTCCTCGCGGCGTCCGCCTGGTGAAACCCCGCTTCCGGGTCTACCGGGAATTCAACCCTTCCCCGGTGGAAACGTCGGCACCGGCCATTGTGAATCTTGCGGTGGCCAGGACCGGCCCCGGCAGCGGGCGGGTGGTCATGGAGGAGCGGCTGCCGGCACAGTTTGGCCAGGCACCTGCGTTCCGGTTCCCGTCCCGTTCCGCCACCGGCGGCACGAGCCGTTACGAATACCACCTCACCTCCAGGTATCGCGGGCAGTTCAGGATTGGGCCGGTAACGGCAGAGTTCACGGACCCCTTCGGCCTCTCGCTGCACCGGCGGCCCATTGACGACGGCGACGTCCTCACCGTGACGCCGGCCGCCGTCGCACTGCCTGCCACCGGGCTGGGCGGAGCGCGGGGCAACGACGGCGTCACCGCCACCCGCGTGCGCGCGAACCCCAGCGACGACGATGTCATGACCCGCGAGTACCGCCACGGGGACCCCATGCGGAGGGTCCATTGGGCGGCCACGGCCAGGCACGGGGCCCTGATGGTCCGGCAGGAGGAATCGGTCACCACGCCGGAAGCGACCCTCATCCTTGACCACCGTTCCGGCGCGTTTGCCGGCGGCCTTGGCACATCCATGCCGGGGCTTCCCGGCCACGATGGGCATGCGCCCGCCACCAGCGACACCTTCGAGTGGTCCGTTGTTGCCGCCATGTCCGTCAGTGCCCACCTGGCTGAGCGCAATTACAGCCTTCGGCTGCTGGATTCCGGGGGCGACCCGGCATTCCTGCACTCGCCCTCCTCTCCGGAGCCTGCGGCGGAAGAGTACAGCGGCGCATCCGGCCTGCAGTCGATCGCCGAGAGCCTGGCTGCCATCCATCTCTCCGGCACGCTCCACCCGCGGCGGGACGGAGCGCACCCGGACCTGCCCGGCAGGAACACAGAGCGGCGGGCTGCTGCCGGGGCGCGGACGCATGCGGGCAGCGACCAGGGGCCGCCGGCATTTGATGACCGCTTGATGGACAAGCTGTCCGCGCACCGCATGCGGGGGCCACTGATCGCAGTGTTGGGCCGGATTACCAAGGAGGAAGCAGCAGCCCTGGCACCGGCTGCAGCGTACGGGACCGATGCGTTCGCACTCCTTGCGGTGGAACGGCCCGCGGAGTTCCAGGATGTCCTCGACGTGCTGCGGCAGGGCGGCTGGCGGGCCGTAGCCGCGGCGCCGAAGACCCGGCTTGCTGCTGCCTGGGGCCAGTTCGCCCAGGACCCCGCCCTGCCCGTGGCGCCCGCATCGGAGGTCCGCCGGGGAGCGGGGGTGGCGAAATGACGATCGCACCGGCCCGGACGACCGGCTACGGACACCAGGCCCGGGACAATCGGCGGATTCCTGCGGGGCGCACGGGTACGGGCGCCTATCCCTGGGCCATGGCGGCGGCAATCTCTTTGGCGGTCTGCGGGGCGGCCCTGTCCCTGAACGGTGTCCTTCGCGGTTGGAACTGGTACTGGCCCGCCATGACCACCGTGCTGGCGGTGGCCTTCACGCTTGCCGTGCTCCGTTCCATCCGCGCCCAGCCGCTGCTGGTCACCGCCGGAGGGTTCGTGGTGCTGGGCGGCGTCCTGACCATGACTTTCTTCCGCAGCTCCAGCTTCCTTTGGGTGGTCCCCACCGGTGCCACACTGCCTGAGCTGGACCGGCTGATCCAGCGCGCCAGCGAAACCGTGCTCGCAGAGACAGCGCCTGTGGCGCCCAACGCCGGAATTGTCATGGTGGTCTGTGCCGTGCTCGGCCTGGCGGTCATTCTGGTCGATGCCCTGGCGGTGCCCCTGGGGATGCCGGCAGCTTCCGGCACCGGCCTGCTGGCCCTGCTGGTGGTCCCGGCCATGATCAAACCCCAAAGCGTGGGCGTCGGGAGTTTCCTTGCCACCACGGCGGGATACCTGCTGATCCTTGCCTTCAGCCAGTGGTTTGCCCCGGACGGCAGGCTGCAGGGCGGATCGGCACGCAGTCCCGGACTGATGCGCCGCGCCGCGCTGACCGGGGCCGTGGCCCTGGCCGCCACCCTGGTGCTGCCACTGGCCATTCCAGGCTTCGACCGCGGCACCTTCCCCCAGGGGTCCAGACTGAATCCGTGGGGCGCCTCCACCGGCCTCAACCCGATGATCACCCTGGGCAACAGCCTGCGCACCCCTGACGGAAGCGGCAGGATCACGTATGCCACCAATTCACCCACGCCCCTCTACCTGCGCTCGGTGACCGTGGACAATTTCGACGGCGATTCCTGGGGCCCCGACGACCGCAACGCATCCCGGGTCCCTCTTGACGGCCGGATCGACCCCGGCTATCAAGTCCTCACCGACGAACAGGTGCGCCTGGTAACCGCCGTCGACGCCGGTTCCTTCACCAGCCCCTACCTGCCGGTCCCCTATGCCCCTGAAACCGTCCGGGGCCTGGGCGGCCAGTGGACCTGGGATCCGGCCACGCTGAGCATCAAGGGCACGGACACCACCACCCGGCGGCAGGAATACCTGGTGACCTCTGCCGTGCCCAAGCTCTCCGCAGCCCTGCTGGCCCAGTCCTCGGCTCCGGCACGCGGCATCCCCGACGTCTTCACCAGGATTCCGGGCAATGTGCCGGACATCGTCAAAACCACTGCACAGACTGTGGCCGGAGCCGCCGGGACGCCGTACCAAAAAGCCATGGCCATCCAGAAGTACCTGCGCTCGTCCGAGTTCACCTACTCGCTGCAGTCACCGGTGCAGGGCGGCTACGACGGCAACGGGCTCGCCGTCCTGGCAGACTTCCTGCAGCAGAAGAGCGGCTACTGCATCCACTACGCCTCAGCGATGGCAATGATGGCCAGGCTGGAAGGCATTCCGAGCAGGATCGCTGTGGGTTACGCCCCCGGCAGGCTGACTGGGGCCACCATAACGGTGACCGGCCAGGGACCCCTCCCGGAGTACGAGGCCGATGCCCGCGACGCCCACGCCTGGCCGGAACTGTATTTCCAGGGCCTGGGCTGGGTGCCCTTCGAACCGACCCCTTCGCGGGGGGTGGTCCCTGACTACGCCACAGAGACCTCAGCACCATCAGTGGCGGAATCGCTGGGCAACAACGACGGACTCATTCCCGACACCGTCCCGGTACCCGCACCTTCCCCCAGCGCAACGGCACAGGCCCTCCCGGGCGCAGGCGGAAGCGGCTCCGGCGATGGCGTGCCCCTGATGCCCTGGCTCCTTGGAACGGCCGGAGCGGTGGGCCTGGTACTGCTGGCCGCCGCCCCGCACCTGGTCCGCGCCGCCGCCCGGTCCCGGCGGCTGCACCCGAAGCGCCCGGACCTGGCCGTCCCGCTGGCGTGGAGCGAGCTCCGGGACCTCGGCACGGACTACGGGCTGCCCGCCGGAAACAGCGAGACACCGCGGGCCTACGCGGCCCGGTTCCGCAGCACACTGCTGGGCGAGCCCGGCGGTATGGACCAGGACGCCCACGAAGCCGTGGCCTCCCTCACCTCAGCCTTTGAGCACCACAGGTATGGACGTCCGGGCGCCGGTAGTTCCGCCGACTCAGCAGTCCAGGACCTTGCAGCCGGGGTTTCCGCCGTGGAGGCGTCACTCCGCGCCAATGCCCCGCTGCCAAGGCGTTGGGCTGCTTCGTGGCTCCCGCCGTCGGTCACCCTGCGACTGGGCCGCCTGCTCAGGATGCCGTTCAGCGCAGCCGGCCGTGCCATCCGCCGGGTGCCGCACGCCCGGACACGCTTCAGGGCAGCGCCGGACGACGGCGGCAGCAAGGCAGGCGGGGGCTGAACACACAGGTGCCGGCCGGGAAAGTCCCGGCCGGCACGTGTGGTTTTGCGGACTGCCGGGCCTAGCCGGCGTAGGGGTCGGCGATGCCGATGTACTGCGTGTAGAGGTACTCCTCGATGCCTTCCAGGCCGCCTTCGCGGCCCAGGCCCGACTGCTTCACGCCACCGAAAGGTGCTGCAGCGTTGGAGATGACCCCGGCGTTCAGGCCGAGCATGCCGGTTTCCAGCCGCTCGCCCATCCGGATACCGCGGTTGATGTCCTTGGTGAAGACGTACGCCACCAGCCCGTATTCGGTGTTGTTGGCCAGCCGGACGGCCTCGTCCTCGCTGCTGAAGGTGATGATCGGGGCCACCGGGCCGAAGATTTCCTCGGACAGGATCCGGGTCCCCTCGGAAACGCCGGAGAGGATGGTGGGCTGGTAGAAGTAGCCCGGGCCCTCCACGGGAGCGCCGCCCAGGACTGCCTTGGCACCGGAGGCGAGGGCGTCGGAGACCAGCTCGTGCACCTTGTCCCGGCTCTTGCCGTCGATCAGCGGGCCCACCTTGGATTCGGGTTCGGTGCCCCGGGCGGTAGTCATTTCCTTCATCTTCGCGGCGAACTTCTCGGCGAATTCGGCCGCCACCGACTCATGGACGATGAACCGGTTGGCAGCGGTGCAGGCCTCGCCCATGTTGCGGAGCTTTGCGGCCATGGCGCCGGTGACGGCAGCATCCAGGTCGGCGTCCTCGAAGACCAGGAACGGGGCATTGCCGCCCAGCTCCATGGAGGTGCGCAGAACGTTTTCGGAGGCATCGGCCAACAGGCGGCGGCCAACCTCGGTGGAGCCGGTGAAGGACAGCTTGCGGAGGCGGGAATCCTTGATCAGCGGTCCCGTGGTGGCCCCAGCCGTGGAGGTGGGGATGACGTTGAGGACACCGGCGGGCAGGCCGGCCTCCTGCATGACGGCGGCGAACAGCTGGGACGTCAGCGGCGTGAGGTTTGCGGACTTCAGCACCATGGTGCAGCCGGCAGCGACGGCGGGCGCGATCTTGCGGGTGGCCATGGCCAGCGGGAAGTTCCACGGGGTGATCAGCAGGCAGGGGCCTACCGGCTTCTTGGCCACCAGCAGGCGGGACTTGCCGTCCGGCGACACCGAGTAACGCCCAAAGGCACGTACTGCTTCCTCCGAGAACCAGCGCAGGAACTCGGCCCCGTACGTCACTTCGCCGCGGGCTTCGGCCAGCGGCTTGCCCATTTCCAGGGTCATCAGGAGGGCGAAGTCTTCGGCCCGTTCCGTCACCAGGTCGAAGGCCCGGCGGAGGATTTCCCCGCGTTCGCGGGGCGGTACCTTCGCCCAGGACTCCTGGGCCGCCGCGGCAGCGTCCAGGGCCGCCGCACCATCTTCGGGACCGGCGTCGGCAATGCTCAGCAGCACCTTCCCGGTGGCGGGATCCTCGACGTCGAACGTCTTGCCGGACGCGGCGTCGCGCCACTCACCGTTGATGAGCAGCCCAGTGGGAACGGAGGCCAAAAGCCGGGTTTCGCGCTCGGCGGTAACGGCCGGCTGTGCAGTGACAGTCACGATGACTCCCTCGTCGGTAGGGTTGTGGCAGCCCGTCGCCGCGGCCGGAGTGACCGGGATCATGGGGCTGATTAACAGCCAGACTACTGCGGGCCAACCCCATGGTCTACGCCGTTGCGCACTGCGGAATCGCCGCCGTGCTGTGCAGCTGCACAGAGCAGCAGCACTGGCCCGGGAGTGGACCGGCCGGGGCCTTAACGGGCCTTAGCGGGCGGCGAGGACCGCTGAATAAAGCTCCCGCTTGCTGACCCGGACATCTTCGGCGACGGCGGCCACGGCCTCCTTCAGCCGGATGCCCTGGGCCACCAGTTCATTGACGGCCGCAACGTGGTCCTCCGGCGTCCCGGCCGCCTGTTCGGGCGCGCCGCCAAGCACTACGGCAATCTCGCCGCGAACCTCGTTGTCCTCAGCCCACTGGAGGAGCTCGCCCACGGTGCCGCGGATGACTTCCTCATACGTCTTGGTCAGTTCGCGGCACACTGCGATGGGCCGGTCCGGGCCGAACCTCTCCCGCAGGGCCCGCAGCATGGCTTCAAGCCGGTGCGGTGCCTCGAAGAACACCATGGTGCGCCGCTCCCCCGCAAGGTCCGCGAGGCGCGAGGCCCTCTCACCGGCCTTGCGGGGCAGGAATCCTTCAAAGCAGAACCGGTCGGTGGGCAGGCCGGACAGTGCCAGTGCCGTGAGGACCGCGGACGGCCCGGGGACAGCGGTAACCGGAAGTCCCGCGGCGATGGCCCCCTCCACCAGCCGGAAACCGGGGTCTGACACCGCAGGCATCCCGGCGTCGGTGACCATCAGAAGCGTGCTGCCTGCACGGACCTGGTCCAGGAGCTCAGCCGTCCGGGTGGCCTCATTGTGCTCGTGGTAGCTGATAACGCGGCCCGCAACGGCAACACCCAGGCTTTGGACCAGGCGGTGGAGCCGCCGGGTGTCCTCTGCCGCCACGATGTCCGCGGTGCCCAGCAGTTCCACCAGCCGGGCGGAGGCATCGCCGGTGTTCCCGATGGGAGTGGCGGCAAGGACGATCCGTCCCGCCGTCGAAGTGGCGGGCTCGGGAAGGGGGCTGGGGTTCGGGTCCACCCACCAAGCCTACTGCGGCCGGGTCTTCCAGCCGCAAAAGGTAGCATGGGGCTCGTGACGCAGACCTCGACGCGGCCCGCCGGGGCCGGGAAACCCAGCCCGGCGGCATCCCCTGCCGGCACCGGCGCCACTGCAGGGGAAAACGGCGGGAAAGCAGGCCGCCCCTGGATCAGACGGCCGAATGAAGCGTTCACGGCCGAGGCGCTGAAGACCAGGCTGATCGGTACCGGACCATCCTGGCGCGACTACCCGCCGTCGCTCCGGCTCTGGTACATCCTGGTCCCGGTGCTCACGGCCGTGGCCGGCGGCCTCCTCCGGTTCATCCGCCTCGAAGTGCCGCACAAGCTGGTGTTCGACGAGACGTACTACGTCAAGGACGCCTACTCCTACCTCATCAGCGGCTACGAACGCAGCTGGCCGGACAAAGCCAATGATTCCTTCAACGCCGGGAACCCCGATGTCCTGCTGAACACTCCCGAATATGTGGTCCATCCGCCGGTGGGCAAATGGATGATTGCGGCCGGCATGTGGCTGTTCGGGCCGGAGAACCCCTTTGGCTGGCGCTTCGCGGCAGCACTCACAGGCACCCTCACCGTGCTGCTGGTCTCCCTGATCGCCCTGAAACTGTTCCGCTCGCTTCCCCTGGCGGGCGCCGCGGGGCTGCTCCTCGCCGTCGACGGCCACCACCTGGTGATGTCCCGGACGTCGCTGCTGGACATCTTCCTCACGTTCTGGATCCTCGCCGCCTTCGGTGCCCTGCTGATGGACCGCGACGATGGGCGGCGCCGCCTGGCCGCCCGGCTGGCACGCGCCGCTGCCGCGAACGGCGGACAGCCCCCGGCCCGGGCCCTGCTGACGGGCCCATGGCTGGGGGTGCGCTGGTGGCGGGTTGCCGCCGGGGTCTGCATGGGCCTGGCGGTGGGAACCAAGTGGTCGGGCCTGTTCTTCCTGGCCGGCTTTGGCCTCCTCACCGTGCTCTGGGACCTCAACGCCCGGCGGGTGGCGGGCATCCGGGGCTGGATCAGCGGCGGAGCCATCCGGGACGGCATCCCGGCGTTCCTCGGCATGGTCCCGGTGGCAGGGATCGTCTACTCGGCGACCTGGACAGGCTGGTTCCTGTCGGACAACGCCTACTTCCGCCATTGGGCGGAAAGCAATCCTTCGGCAGAATGGGGATGGCTCCCGGACTCCGTGAGGTCCCTTGTCCACTACCACCTGGAAGCGTACAACTTCCATCAGGGCCTGAGTTCGGAGCACCCTTACCAGGCGAGCGCCTGGAGCTGGCTGGTCATGGGGCGGCCCACGTCGTTCTTCTATGAATCCCCGCCCCAGGGCACCCCGGGCTGTGACGTGGACAAGTGCACCTCCGCCATCCTGTCGGTCGGGAACCCGCTGATCTGGTGGCCGGCGGCCATCGCGCTGGTGGTCCTGCTGTTCTGGTGGGCGGGACGCCGGGACTGGCGCGCCGGGGCCGTGCTGGCCGGCGTCGCTGCGGGCTACGTGCCGTGGTTCATGTATCCGGAGCGGACCATGTTCTACTTCTACGCGGTCTCCTTTGAACCGTTCCTTGTCCTGGCCCTGGTGTACTGCCTGGGGCTGGTGCTGGGAAGGTCCTCGGATCCGCCGTGGCGCCGTCGCTCCGGCCTGTACCTGGTGGTCCTGTTCCTTGCTGCGGTATTGCTGCTCTCGGCATTCTTCTACCCGATCTGGACCGCCGAAGTGATCCCGTACGTCGACTGGAAAGTCCGGATGTGGATGCCATCCTGGATCTAGGGCAGGATGGCAACAGAGACCTGATGGAGCCGCTGCCGCGGCGTGGCAGCGGAAACGGAGACCTGCTGTGAGAGAAGCGAGTACCGAACTGCTGGTTGAGCTTGACGCCGGCAGCAACGTGACGGACCTGCTGCTGGAGCAGCACGCCGCCAACCCGGCCCACGCCCTGTACCGGCGGAAGGGCCCCAACGGCTGGGTGGATGTCACCGCGCAGAAGTTCCTGCAGGACGTCAGCGCCCTGGCCAAAGGCCTCATCGCCGGTGGCCTGGAGCCCGGCGACACCGTGGCCGTCATGTCCCGCACCTCCTATGAGTGGACGCTGGTGGACTTTGCCATCTGGTTCGCCGGCGGCGTCACGGTACCCATCTACGAGACGTCCTCCGCAAGCCAGGTGCAGTGGATCATCCAGGACGCAGGAGTCCGCCGCGTCTTCGCCGGCGACCGCGCCACGGTCCAGCTCGTCAGCGGCGTGGTGGCAGGTTCCGCCGAGCTCAGCGACCGCCTGGTCAACGTGGTGCGGATGGATTACGACGGCGAGGCCCCGGACCTTGCCAGCCTCGCCGCTGCAGGCACCGGAGTCAGCGATGCCGAGCTGGAGCGGCAGCGAAGCCGCGCGGGGCTGGCCGACCTCGCTTCGCTGGTGTACACCTCGGGCACCACGGGAAAGCCCAAGGGGTGCGAGATCACGCACGGGAACTTCGCCCTGGTGGCCCGGAACATCGTTGCGTTCCTGCCCGAAATCCTGCAAAAGGACCAGGCCCGCACCTTGATGTTCCTGCCGCTGGCCCACGTGCTGGCCCGGGCCGTCCAGGTGGTCTGCCTGGCCGCAGGGGCAACCCTGGGACACACCCCCGGTGCGGCGCAGCTGCTGGAAGACCTCGGCACGTTCCGGCCCACTTTCCTGCTGGTGGTGCCCCGTATCTTCGAAAAGGTCCGGGCAACGGCAGCGCACAAGGCCGCCGTGGCAGGCAAGGGGAGGCTGTTCGATGCCGCGGCAGCAGCCGCGATCGCGCACTCCCGGGAACTTGACCGGCAGAGCCGCGGCGAGGGTCCGGGTCCTGGGCTGCTGGTCCGGGCCCGGCATGCAGTGTACGACCGGCTGGTCTATCCGCGGCTGCGCCAGGCGCTGGGCGGAGAGGTGGGATACACCGTTTCCGGCGCCAGTGCGCTGGCGTCCGAGGATGCACACTTTTTCCGTGGCGTGGGCATTCCCGTCCTGGAGGGTTACGGGCTGACCGAGACCACGGCGCCCTGCACCGCCAACACGCCGTCCCGCACCAAGGTGGGAACCGTGGGGATCCCCATTCCAGGCACCACCATTCGCGTGGCTGAAGACGGCGAAATCCTGGTCAAGGGAATCGGCGTCTTCAGGGGCTACCACGGCAACCCGGCGGCGAACGCCGAGGCGTTCGTGGACGGCTTCTTCCGCACCGGTGACCTTGGTGTCCTGGACAAGGACGGCTTCCTCACCGTCACCGGCCGGAAGAAGGACCTGCTGGTCACTGCAGGCGGCAAGAACGTGGCGCCGGGGCCGTTGGAGGAAAAGATCCGCGCCCACCAGCTGGTGGGCCACGCGGTGGTGGTGGGCGACGGCAAGCCCTTCGTCTCGGCCCTGCTGACGCTGGACCCGGAAGGCGTTGCTGACTGGCGGTCCGAGCGTGGCCTGCCTCCGCTCCCCCTCAGTGAAGCTGCCGGTGACCCCCAGGTCCTGGCCGCCCTTCAGGAGGCAGTGGACCTTGCCAACCAGATGGTGTCCAAAGCCGAGTCGGTGCGGACGTTCAGGCTCCTGGACGCCGAATTCAGCGTAGAGTCCGGGCACCTGACGCCGTCACTGAAGCTGAAGCGGGCCGCCGTCGTCAAGGAGTTCCAGGCGGAGATCGCCAAAATCTACGGCTGATCCACCTTTTCCTGTTCCGCGTCCCCGCGCTTTTCCTGCGGTGCAACACCTCGGCGGCGTCGGGTGGGCCACGTGAGCACCAGCGTCACGATGGATGCCAGGAGCACCAGGGCGCCGATGCCGATGCCGGCGTCGATCCAGAACTGGCTGGGGAACAGCCTGATCAGGGTGTCGTCCAGGCTGAACGTCCAGGACCCGTCAGCGAAGAAGATCCGGTGGAACTCGGTGAAGAACTGCTGCCAGCCCAGCGCCGCCAGTGCGCCCAGGCCCAGGATGAGGACCAGCGTGATGATGGAGCCGGCGAAGAGGCCGCGCCGGACTCCGCCGGTGCTGCGCCTGCGCAGGTACAGGATTGCGATCAGCGCCAGGAGGAGCAGCAGCGCACCGGCGCCGAAGGTGGACATGATGACCGTCTTGACGTCGGCCATGTGGCTGACTTCGCCGTCCTTGAAGAGTTTTTCGCCGCCGCGCTGCACCAGATCGCCCAGATACCTCGGGCCGGCCCAGTTGAGGAGGTAGTCCACCGCGTAGGAGCCGTAGGTCATCCTGTCGTCGGTGCTGAAGCCATAGCCGTCGCCCGGGAAACCGGGACGGTTGTACTCCACCCAGAGGAAGAGCGGGGTGGTCACTGCGCGGACGGCAAGGATCAGGAGGATGAACGGGTAGATGATGGCCAGCAGGACCTGCATGACGCGGGGCGCCACAGGCTTGGCATTCGCGGCGCTTTCGCGCTGGGCGTTGCGGCGCTCCACTTCCTCCTCAGGGGGACGGACGTGCAGGGCGGAGGTGGGAAGGGGCTCGTTGAAAACCGGCGAAGCACTGCTGCCGGCATGCCCATCCGTGGACGTGGCGGCGGTCGGCAGGCCGGCGCCCGGCCGCAGCGGACGGGCCGCAGCGGGATTTCCCGTGGCGGAGGATTCGACGGCGGCTTCCGCAGCCTTTCGGTGTGCACGGCTTTCGGGTTGGGCGGCCTTACCCTCCGCCACGGACTCCTGCCGGTCAGGCCTGTCGCCGCCGGGTTCTCCCCCGCCGGACTTGTCGCCGCGGGGTTCTCCCCCGCCGGACTTGTCGCCGCCGGTCTTGCCGCCACCAGTGGGCGTCAGCCAGGAGAACGCGGGCTCATCGGAGTCCCCGGACGTATCCAGCAAAGGTTCCGGCTGCGGCGCAGCGCTTTTGGCGCGGACCGGTGTTTCGTCATTCACAGCAGCGTCACTTCCGTTGGGTTCCGCACCGGCCCCATGCCGCCGGTGCGATCGATTCTGCTTTCGAGCCTACCGTCCGGGACTTCCGCTGGGCGAGGAACCACCCCGGCAGGATTACAACGATTCAGGCAGCGATTTCCGTGTAGCCCGCGTCTTCCCGGCGGAGGTCGCCGCGTTCCCCGGCGAGGAATGCGCGCCTGCCCCACACCAGGACGTAGATCCAGTACGCGGCGAGGACTGCCGCACCGATGCCGATCCTGGCCCAGGCAGGCAGCGGACTGGGCGTGACAAAGCCTTCCACCAACCCCGAGACGAACAGTACGAAGACCAGCCCCACGGCCACCGTAACCAGCGACCGGCCTTCTTCCGCGACCGCCCGTCCCCTGGTCCGCGGCCCGGGCGAGACCATGGCCCAGAAGATCCGCAGTCCCGCGGCCGAGGCAACAAAGACGGCGGTCAGCTCCATCAGTCCGTGCGGCAGGATGTAGCTGAAGAAAACGTCCGATTTGCCGGCGGACGCGAAGATTCCGGCGGCAATGCCCACTCCCTGGGCATTGCCGAACAGGATCATCGGCACCCAGACCCCGGTGATCCCCAGGGCCACGGCCTGGGCACTGATCCACGCGTTATTGGTCCATACGGCTCCGGCGAAGGACGCTGCAGGGTTCTCCGAGTAGTAGTTGATAAAGTCCTGCTCCACGTACTGGGCGGCGGCGGTCTCAGAGGCTACGGCCCTGAGTGCCTCCGGTGACGTCCCGATCCATGCCGCGTACGCCGCGGCGATGAGGACGAAGGCTGCTCCACACGCCAACGTCAGCCAGGTCAGTCGGTACAGCGCAGCCGGCAGTGCCACCACGAAGAACCTCGCAAGGTCCGCCATGGCGTTGGACCGTGCACCGGTAAAACGCGTCCTGGCCTGGGCAAGCGTGGCGGAGAGGGATGCCGACAGCCCGCTTTCCGGGGCCACGGAACGGACCAGCGACAAGTGGCCGGACGTCGACTGGTACAGCGCCAGCAACTCGTCAGACTCGACGCCGGTGAGCCTGCCTTTTCCCGCGAGCTCCTGCAGCCGCGCCCATTTGTCGGCGTTAACGGCGGCGAAGGCATCCATGTCCACGGCTACAGCCTAGCGCCCGGCATTAGACTTTGACCGTCCGCACCATCGGACGGTCCATACCAGCAGCTGCGAAGGGCGGGGACGCAGTGTGAGCCAGATAATCACCGGCGAGGCAGTAGTACTCGAGCTGCGGCCCGCGAGCTTCGCTGCCCGGGCCCTGGGCCTGGTCATCGACGTCGTCGTCCATGTGGTCCTGCTCGTGTTAATCATGATTGGCCTGTCCATCGCCGGCGCTGACCTGGACGATGCAGCAGCGCGCGCCCTTGGCCTGGCCGCCGTCGTTTTTTGCCTGGTGATGGTGCCGGTGGGGGTGGAAACACTGACCCGGGGCCGGTCGCTCGGCAAACTGGCCACCGGCCTGCGGGTGGTGCGTGAGGACGGGGGCGCCATCCGCTTCCGGCACGCCGTGATCCGCGGGCTGACCGGATTCCTTGAGATTTACCTGACGTTTGGCGGGCTTGCCCTCGCCGTGGCACTCTTCAACGACAAATCCCGGCGGCTCGGCGACCTGCTCGCCGGCACGTACGCTGTGCGCAGCCGGGTTCCAGCGGAAGCGGCCGTCCGGGTTTTCGTGCCGCCGTACCTGCAGTCCTGGGCTGCCACGGCGGACATTGGACGTATCCCCGACGCCACGGCGCGCAGGGCCGCCCAGTTCATCCGCCAGGCCGGGCGGATGGCTCCGCTTTCCAGGGCAGGGATGGCCCAGGCGATCGCCGAGGAACTGTCGGCCCATGTGGCACCCGCCCCGCCAACCGGGACCGGTCCCGATGACTACCTGGCCGCCGTCGTCGCTGAACGCCGGAACAGGGAGTACACCAGGTTGACGCAGTCACGCCGGCGGAACACGGAGACAGGCCAGCGGCTGCAGCGCCTGCCCTTCGCCGATTGACTCAGTTGTCGTACTCGCTCCACGGAATGTTCCAGTCGCCAAACCCGTCGGTGTTCGCAGCATAATCACCCTCGGTATTGATGATCTGGACGACGTCACCGGTTCCCATGTTGTCGAACACCCAGGCTGCCCCGTCCGGGAGGAACCCGATGCAGCCGTGGGACACATTGGTGTTCCCGATGTACGGATAGGCGGACTCGAGTGCCTGGTGGATGTAGGCGCCGCTCAGGGTAAGGCGGATGGTGTATTCGACGTCGGCCTCACCGTAAAAGGCGGGGTCACCCGGTTTCAGGCCGATGCTGGCAGCCCTGAAGTGGTCGAACCGGTTCTTTTCCATCAGCACCGCGTATCCCTTGGCGGAAGGGAAGCGCTTGTCCCCCATGCTGACGGGCAGCGTCTTGACGGGCTGGTCGTTGACGCTCAGCGTGAACGTGTGGGCTGTGGCGTCCGCGACGGCCACCTTCTTGTCCCCAATGTTGACGTTCACCTTCTTGTTGAAGTTCGCGATCTGGCCGTTCCCAAGGTCGACGCCGAAAAGCTGCATGTCCATGGTGATGGTGGAGTTCGCCGCCCAGAAGTTCTCGGGCCGGTACCGGACCATGGTGTCGCTGTACCAGTGGAAGGCTCCGGCCTGTCCTGCCGTGGTGGTGACCTTGATGGCCTTTTCCACGGCGGCACGGTTGGTCACGGGCTCGCTGAAGATGATCTGCAGGGGCTGGCCGACGCCAACCTTCATGCCGTTCAGCGGATAGATGGCGGCGTCCGCCTCATGCGAGCTGGAGACGGTGTTGAAGGACTGGGTGGTGCTGGTTTCGCGTCCTGCAGTGTCCTTGACCACGTACGTGTAGCTGTACTCGGTATTGAACTCCAAGGGAGCGGTGGCGGACCACGACGTCCCACTGGGGTCAATGCTGCCGTCAATGGTCTTCCCGGCAGTGCTGGCGAGGGTGACACGCTGGATGATCCCGTTGCCTACCTTCAGGGACACCGGGGCGGCGGGATTGACCTGCTTGGCACCGTTGGCCGGGGCGGCGTCAAGCTTGACCGGCGGCACAACGGGCGATGCGATGCCCGGCGATGTCCGCAGTGCGGAGCCTGCCTCGGATTCAAGGGGTCCGCCCGCAAGGCCTGGAGCGACAGCGGCGAAAACCCCGCCCACGGCAGCCAGGACACAGACGGCCGCCACGGCAAGGACTTTCTTGGTGGTCCCCTTGCGACGGGGCTTTACATCAGGCTCCATGTTTTCGATCCTACGTGCAGAAAATAACGGCCCGGGCGCTTGAACGCGCCCGGGCCCTTACGTCTCAGTAACGATAGTGGTCAGGCTTGTAGGGGCTTACCACATCGATGTCCAGGTACTCCGCCTGGTCCTTGCTCAGTTCGGTGAGCTCAACGCCCAGGGCGTCCAGGTGCAGCCGCGCCACCTTTTCATCCAGGACCTTGGGCAGGACGTAGACCTTGTTCTCATACTCGTGCTGGTCCCGTTTGGTCCACAGCTCGATCTGGGCGATGGTCTGGTTGGCGAAGGAGTTGCTCATGACGAATGACGGGTGGCCCGTGGCGTTGCCGAGGTTCAGCAGGCGGCCTTCGGACAGGACGATGATGGACCGTTCGGTGGCGGTGCCTTCATCGAAGACCCATTCGTGGACCTGCGGCTTGATTTCGACCTTTTTGACGCCCGGGATGCGGGCCAGCCCGGCGATGTCGATTTCGTTGTCGAAGTGGCCGATGTTGCCCACGATCGCTTTGTTCTTCATACCGGCCATGTGCTCGGCCAGGATGACGTCCTTGTTGCCCGTGGTGGTGATGAAGATGTCGCCCTGCGCCAGGACGGATTCCAGCTTGGCCACCTGGTAGCCGTCCATGGCTGCCTGCAGCGCGCAGATAGGGTCAATCTCCGTGACGATCACGCGCGAACCCTGGCCGCGGAGGGCCTCGGCGGCACCCTTGCCCACGTCGCCATAGCCACACACGACGGCGACCTTGCCGCCCATGAGCACATCCGTGGCCCGGTTGATGCCGTCGGGCAGGGAGTGGCGGATGCCGTACTTGTTGTCGAACTTGCTCTTGGTCACGGAATCGTTGACGTTGATGGCAGGGAAGAGCAGCTTGCCCTGGTCAGCCAGCTGGTACAGGCGGTGGACGCCGGTGGTGGTTTCCTCGCTGACGCCCCTGATCGTGGCAGCGGTCCGGGTCCACTTCTGCGCGTCTGCGGCCAGGGAACGGCGCAGCACGTCGAGGAAGATGCCGTATTCCTCCGAATCCTCGGGATCCGCGGACGGAACGTTGCCAACGGCCTCGAACTCCACACCCTTGTGCACCAGCATGGTGGCGTCGCCACCGTCGTCCAGGATCATGTTGGGACCGAGCTCGGGGTTGGTTTCGGCGCCGGGCCAGGTGAGGATCTGTTCGGCGGTCCACCAGTATTCCTCAAGGGTCTCGCCCTTCCAGGCGAACACCGGCACGCCCTGCGGATCCTCGACGGTGCCCTTGCCCACCACCACGGCTGCGGCGGCTTCGTCCTGGGTGGAGAAGATGTTGCAGGAGGCCCAGCGGACCTCGGCGCCCAGTGCCGTAAGGGTCTCGATCAGCACGGCGGTCTGCACCGTCATGTGCAGGGAACCGGCAATGCGGGCACCCTTGAGGGGCTGGGTGGGGCCGAACTCCTCGCGGAGGGACATCAGGCCGGGCATTTCGTGCTCGGCCAGGCGGATCTGGTGCCGGCCGGCTTCCGCCAGCGAGATGTCGGCAACTTTGTAGTCAAAAGTCATGGGTGGTCCTTTGCTTGGTCCGGGTCCTGGTCCAGTCCCCGTGCTGCTGTTTCTGTGCGTGCGGAGGCAGGCGAACTAGTGCCCTGCCGCAGCGGGATCGTGCTGGTCGGAACCTGCCGAGGCTGCTGCAGCCAGCAGCTCCGGAGGCAGCAGCAAAGGGATCCCGTCCTCGATGGCGTACCGGTTCCTGACGCCCGTATCCCCGGCGGCGGTGGCCACCAGCTCCTCCCCCTCCTGGACCAGGGGCGAGCCGGTCACGGGGCAACGCAGGACGGACAACAGCTCGGGACTGATCTTTGGCATTTGTTCATGCTCCCTGGCGGGCGCGCTCGCGCCGGTAGCGGAAAAGATGTGCAGCTTCCAGCCTACCGCCAGATGGGGCTCAGGAAGGTTCCCGGAGGACCCGCAGGTGCCCCCGACGTGCGCCTTCGGTGACGGCCGGAGCTTCCAGGGCGGAATGGTGTGCCCGCTGGGCAGGCGCCTGCGGCTCCGGAGGGAGGGCGGCGGCGTCGCGAACAGCGTTGGCAAGCGCCAGCAGGTCATCGGGTCCCGGCTGCTGCGGGGTGGACGGCATTGCCAGGCGCAGTACTTCCCAGCCGCGGGGCACCGTCAAAGAATCAGCGTGCTGCTCGCAGAGATCGTAGCAGTGCGGTTCGGCGTAGGTGGCGAGCGGACCCAGGACGGCGGTGGAGTCCGCGTACACGTACGTCAGGGTGGCTACCGCCGACTGGCGGCAGGCAGACCTTGAACATTGACGGATAGCTCCCACGACATCACAGACTACCCCTTCGGCACCCAAAACCCGTGCATTGCAGGCAAGGCCCGACGCGCCCCCGGAGCAGAGGGGATGTATCGCGTAAATGCTCCCCCGGGTTTACAGTCGATGTATGCAGTCATCGAACCATGAATCAGGTTTTTCGGTCCGGTTGGCTGACCCGGATGCCCCCGCGGCATCGGGTGTGGAAACCGCCGGCAGGAGCTTCTCCAGGCGGCGCCGGAACCGGCACGGCCGCGGCCTCCGCGGCGAGGTGATGCTGCCCACCCATCCCGGATACCGCACGCGCGCCGACCGCTTCGACGACATGGTGCTGGACTCAGCCCAGCGGCTGCACGACATCTGGGGCAAGACCCTGGACGGCGTACGGTTTGGCGTGGATGAGATCCCGCCGGACCTCGAGCAGCTGGCCGCGAATGCGTCCACGCCACCCATGGGCTCCTACACACCCGCCGCGGGTGAAGACGGACCCATGATTACGGTGTACCGGCGCGTGGTGGAACAGGCGTGCTCCAGCGTCGAAGAGCTCCAGGACCTGGTCCACGACGTGGTGGTCGAACACACGGCGGAGATGCTTGGCGTGGCACCGGAGACCCTGGATCCCGTGTATCGCCGCCGCTACTGAACCGGCGCCGCCACGCAGAGCCCGGACCTCCGTCACCCCCTTAGTAGCGGGGGCCGCCTTAGTAGCCCAGCGTGACCGGCACCGTTTCCTGGCCCGCAGCAGCAGCCAGGAAGGCCAGGGAGGAAACATCGTTGCGGCCGTCCTGCCCCACGAGCACCGCTCCATAGGCGGCGTCACCGGAGGCGGAGACCACATAGCCCACCACGTCCGCGCCCTCGGCCTGGGCAGGAATGCTGATGGAGGCCGTGGTGCCGCCCGCTATGTCTGCGGAGGCCGCGGCACGCACCTTTCCGTCAGCCGTGATGGGGGCATAGGTAATGGTGGCCCTGGTATCCAGGACCCCGAACACCAGTTGGCGCTGGCCGCCCTTGGGGACTGGAACCACGTGCTGGCTGCCGAGCCGCACGGCCGATGCCGCCCACGCCACATCCGAGGCTTGTCCCGCCTGGAACCCGCGGCTCATCCGTGCCGCGGCGAGGAAGGAGACGTCGGATGAGGCGGCTACCGTGTACTGCCCGGCGGGTACCCCGGCCAGCGACACCTCGGTGGTTGAACCGGCTTTTGCGGTGATGACGCCGCCGGAGGGAAGCGCGTGCTGGCCGTCCCGTCCGTACAGCTTGATTTCCACCACAGCATCGGAGGCGCCGGGAACGGTCAGTTCGAGGGCCGGCCCGGCGTCACGGTACCCGGGCTGTGCCGTCAGGGCAGCGAGTCCGGCTGGGTCCTGGATGTCCACTCCTGTCATCACCTGACGGACCGCAGGGGCAGTCCCGGGGCTGATGTAGTCCACCCCGCCCGGGGTAAGGCCGCGCAGGAAGCTTTGCTGGATCGAGGCTGCAACCGGTCCACCGGCGCTGCGGACGTGCACGCTGAGCTGGGACTCGTTGGGTGCGAGGCCGGCGAGGACTACGCTGCGTGTGGTGCCGGGGGCCACCAGCAGCCCCCGGCTGCCGGGCGCCTGGATTTGGCCGCCCGAGCCGAACAGTTCAAGGCTCACCGTGGCTGGTGTGCTGGAGGCGTTGGTCAGCGCGAGGATGGAGGTGCGGCCAACCGTGGTGCTGGCACCCGCCAGCCATTGGTCGTTCGAGGGTTGCACGCAGGTGGCCGCAGCACTGCCCTGCAGGTCGCCGTCGGTGGCCGTGTATTTCATGGCGCCCGCGGCGGACGCATTTTGGTTTGCCACGGCGTTGGCGCTCAGGACGTTCACCTGGTCCACGGTGCGGTCCGCCACCACTCCGGCACGGAGTTCCTGGGGGGCCCCGGGCGTGGGCGCCGGGCCCGGGTCCTTGGCGATGTCGACGGCGGCCGTCCCATCCAGGTGCGCCATCCGGCTCCCCGGCAGCACACCTCCGGCGCTGAGCACTGCCGCACTGACCCGGGTTGCCGCAGTGGCCGATTCCGGCCGGAACTGGGCATCGGTGCCGGCCTCGGTGCCCTCCAGCAGCCGCGCAGGACCCGGGCACACGCCGAGGCTCGCCCCCGCGGGAACAGCGGCTTCGGCAGCCGGGACCGTCCGGCTGGAGGCAGGCTCGGGCATCAACGATCCGGCGGCCACCACAGCTCCGCCGCCGGCAAGAATCAGGACGCCTGCCGCCACTCCGGCGACGGAAGCGGCACGGCTCTTCCCGCCAGGCATCCGAGTGGAGCCGCGGCCGGACGAATTCCGGCCGCGGCCGGCTCCGGTTTCCGCCACGGCAAGCTCTCCGGCGGAAGCGGGTTTCCCCGCCGGTGCCGGCTGTTGGGCGGGCAGCGGCGCCTCGGCAGCGTCCGGCGCTCCGGCGCCGGCCCCCGCCTTGGCAGCCGGTGGGGTGTGCTCATGCATGTTGGTGTTCCTTACGCAGGGAGCCCTCGTCCCGTGAGAGGCCGGTCCGCGGCCGCCGGGCGGGCATGGGGATTGCGAGGATGACGGTGAGCCCAATCACCACGATTTGACCGGCAGCAGCCCAGAACGACCACGGGTTCTCGTAGCGGACCGTCAGCTGGCCGGTTGCGGGGAGGGTGAAGGCCTGTGCCCAGCCGGAGGTGGTGGAGGTCAGCTTCCGCCCGTCGAGCCAGGCACTCCACCCGGGATCCGCCCGCTCGGCAAGTACTGCCAGGCGGCCTTCCGGTCCCCCAGGGACAGCTGCGTCGACGTCGTCGGTGCCGGAAGCGACCAACGCTGTGGCCGAACCGCCGGCGTCAACAATACGGACACGGTGCGCCACGTCGGCGGCCTGGAGGCTCCGCTGGTTCAGCGGGCTGATCCGCCACAGCCAGCCGACGTCGGTCTGCCCCACGGCCACCAGGCCGGGGACTGCGTCCATCCGGCTTGCGGTCAGCTGGGCGGCGGTATCCGCGGAGCGGAGCACCACGAAGCCAACGCCGAGCTGTTCGAGGTCGGAACGGGGATCCACGCCCTGCCCCGCAACCATGGTGGCTACAACGCATCGGACGGCTGCGGTGACGTCGTCGTCGTCGCGCACTTCTTCAGCACCGGGGGCACCGATGATGTTTCGGGCGGAGGCGATGGCGGAGAGGCTGTCCAGCGTTGTGCCGGACCCGCGCATCAACGACGCGCTGAAGGTGCCGTCGTCTCCGGTGCTGAGCAGGAGGGTGCGCGTCTGTTCCGGACCGGTTCCGCGGTCTATGGCGGTGGCGGGAAGGGAGCGTCCGGTCGCGGCCTGCACCAGCCGCGCAGCACCCAGCGCTCCCCCGTTCCCGGACGCCGCAGCGGATGAAGCGGGTGGGACAGCCTGGGGTGCGGGTGCGGCAGCGGTGGCCGGACGCAGCAGGTTCTGCGCGGACCAGGCGGCCATGCCTGCCAGTGGCCCGGCCAGCAGTACCACCAGGCCGAGCGCCAGGACGGTGCGGGCCGCCGTCCCGGTCTTCGCGCCGTCACCGGAAGCCCGGTCGGCTGCGGACAGCAGTTGTTCGGCACCGAGGAGGGCGGCTGCAAGGAGGGCAAAGGACGCGGCGGACACTGCGGGTCCGGGGAATGGCGTCACCATGACATCCGCGCTCAGGCCGGTGGCAACGTGGCCTGCCAGCCAACCACCGGCCAGAGCAATGATGGAACCGGTCCAGAACCATCTGGCAGTCCGGGCGCGGCGTCCGGCGCTGAAGAGTCCCACAATGGCAAGGATCAACACCGGTCCTGCGATGAGCACGGCCAGCAGCAGGGCCCAGGGCGCTGTCCCGCCCGTGAAGGCCGCCAATCCCTGGAGGCCGCCGGCGGGGTCGAATGACAAGGGCTGGCCCAGGATTTGCTGCCACAGCGGAGCGGCGTCGAATCCCAGTGGGAGTCCCGGGTCGGCCAGGAGTGCACGCGGCCTGTCGAGTGTGGACAGTGCAAAGGGGACAAACAGGGCTGCGCTGGGCAGCAGCGCCCACCACACTGTCCGTCCGCGCCATCCCAGCAGGAGGCCGCACAGCACGACGACCACGGTGGCGGGGATGAGCAGGGAGGGCGCCGACGCGGTGGTGACCGCCAGCGCCAGGCCGGCAGCTGCGGCCGCTGTCCACGACGGGACTCCGTTGATGCCCGCCTTGGCCGGGAGTTGCTCACCAGCCGGGTAGATGGACGCCGCGGTGGTGCTGAACCGTCCGTGTCCAACGGCCGAGCCCGTTGCGCGCAGCAGGCCCAGGACGACCAGCGGCAGCATGATGTGCGCGATCAACGCCCCTGCCCGCCCCTGGTTCAGCGCGGCCTGGAGCGCCGGTGCGGCAGCCCAGAAGATTGCGGCCGCGAAACGGAGCCGGCGGCGTTCGGTCACCCCGCCGGCGGCGAACCACGCGGTGAGTCCGGACAGCGGGGCACCGAGCAGAAGCAGCCAGGCCATGGCGGCGTTGGCATCGCCTCCGCCGGAGAGGCCGATGACCCACAGGACATAGTCGAAGGGATCGCCTCGGCCGGGAAGGCCCGCACCCAGGCTGATCCACCAGCTGGAGGCGTTGTGCCAGATGTCCCCCAGCCCCGCGGACACGGGGATCAGGGCGCCGCCGGTTACAGCCTGGGCCCGGAACAGTCCTGCCAGCGCCAGCAGCGAGGCCACAGACGCGATGATGACGGCTGCCAGGGCACCGTTGCCCACCCAGCCGCGCTTGCTGGTGGCGAGGGCGGCAAAGTCGTCCGCGGCGTCGCCGGTGGGCTGGTGCGCGAGCGGATCCTGCACGAGGTGGTCGGCGCCTGACCCGTCGGATCCCAGCGCCTCCATCAAGGACCGGCGGTGGCTCCACACCTCACGGCGCGGGGTCTGGAGCTTGCGGATGACGGAGCGGCGGATGCGGCGCGTACGTTTGGCTGCCCGGCGGGCCTTGGCCACGGCCCTGGGCCGCCCCAGGGCGGCGGACGTGGCAAGAAGTTGGGAGATGCCGTGGCCGGGGTCTTTGACCACGATGCTCAGGACCAGCTTGAAGAGGCTGCCAAGCAATGCGCCGAGGCCATGGATGGGAACCATCCACAGCGGGCTGTGCTTCAGGCGCAGGTGGACCTGCGCCTTGCGGGCTGCGGATGGGTTGCCCAGGGCGTGCGGCCGGTGCGCCACATGAAACATCCTGGCCGCGGGCACCACCACCACGCGGTGTCCCGCCAGGCGGTTCCGCCAGCAGAAGTCGACGTCGTCGCCGCTGCCGGGGAGGGCGGGATCGAAACCGCCCAGGTGTTCCCAGACGTCGCGGCGCACCAGCATGCCGGCGGAATTCACGGCGAAGGTATCGGTGCGTCCGTCGTATTGGCCCTGGTCCATCTCATCGGCGTCGATGAGCGTAAGCCGCTCGGCCCACCTGCTGGTGGAAAGGCCCACGTCCATCAGTTTCCGCGGCGAATGCCAGTCCAGTTGCTTGCAGCCGGCAACAGTCACCGAGGGTGCGCGCTCCACAGCGCCCAAAAGTTCCGCGAGGGCTTCCGGCGCGGGCGCGGCGTCGTCGTGCAGCAGCCAGATCCACTCTGTCCGGCCACCGTCGGCGTTTCCGTCGAAGGGCACCAGCGCTGAAAGCGCGGCGGAGACGGCGGCACCCATGCCGCCTTTGCCCCGGGGTTGGCTGAGAACGGCGGCGTCGCCCAGGGCCTCCCTGAGGAGGCTGCAGGAATCGTCGCCGGAGCCGGTGTCGACGCCAACGGCACGGTCAGCCGGGCGGGTTTGGGCCGCCAGGGCTGAAAGGGTTCTGGGCAGATAGGCACTGCCGTTGTGGGCAACCACAACGGCAGTGACATGGACGTCCTGAAGAATTAGATTGCTCGCTTCCTTAGCCGCCGGCGCTCACGCTCGGAAAGGCCTCCCCAGATACCGAACCGTTCGTCATTGGCCAACGCGTACTCAAGGCACTGGGACCTCACGTTGCAGGCGCCGCAAACCTTCTTGGCATCGCGGGTGGAGCCGCCCTTTTCGGGGAAGAAGGCCTCCGGATCCGTCTGTGCGCACAGAGCGTCCGTCTGCCAGCCCAGTTCACCTTCGTCGTCGAAGTCCTGCTGGAGCGGCAGCCCGATCCAGACCGGCTGGGCCGTCCCGGCGGCAGCAATTTCCATGGGCGGATCGAGGTCGTCTTCCGGCTCCGCGCCGCCGTCCAGGAGGGCTTCATGCGCTGCAAGGAACGCCGTAGCCTGGTCTTCGAGGACGCTGGTGGAATTCCTGTTGTACCGCTCCGCAGCATCAGGATCGGCGGGATCCACGTACCAATCGCTGGGCACCCCCCGCGCACGGTACTTTGCCGTTGCCTGACCGGCCACGACGGCATCTTCCTGGATACGCTCTGCTTGCCCCACGGCGACCCTCCTGATGTTTCAGCCACTGCCTGGATACGTGGACACTCGGCTGTGTGCCGGTATTTACGCAATTGCTTTAGTTACCTAATTACACGTGTGTAACTAGGGCTAGTCAAGCCGCTGCCGGGATAATAGACAGTCCCGGTTCAGAAGTTTGCGTACGCCACGCCCGGGATTTTCCCCGGCCCCGGCGTGGCGGGGACGGCAGCGTGGCGTTAGGGGCCTGAAACCCCTCCAAAACGCAGGGCTGGCGGGGAAAATACCCGGTCTTCGCCGAAATAGCAAGCACACTTAGCAACGATAGTGATTAACACCACTTCCTGTTGCGTGCGAGGGAAACGCCGCTGCCGCCGGATGACCGGGGCAAAACCGGAGTGGCAGGATGAAACCATGACGACAACCCCCGCAATCGACCTGATGGGCACCCTTCGCTCGGGCAACTCCACGGCCCCACGCCTCACGTGGTACGGCCCAGACTCGGAGCGGGTGGAATTGTCCGGACGGGTCCTGGACAACTGGGTGGCAAAGACCAGCAACCTGCTCCAGGACGAACTGGACGCGGAGCCGGGCATGCGGCTGCGGCTTGCCCTTCCGGCGCACTGGAAAGCCATGGTGTGGGCGCTGGCCGGCTGGCAGCTTGGCCTGGAAACAGTATTCGACGGCGGCCCGGCCGACTTCCTCGCCACGGACGATCCCACTGCGGCCACTGGGCAGCATGGCGCTGTCATCGCCGTGGCGCTCCCCGCCCTCGCCATGCGGTGGGCCGGCGGTCTTCCCGCGGGTTGGATCGACTACGCGGCCGAAGTGCGTTCCCACGGGGACGTGTTCATGCCGCACACCGATCCGGATCCGGCAGGCTGCGCCCTCCGGACCGCCGACGGGCATACCGTCCCCCACCGGGACTTGTTGACCGGTTTTGCCCTGCAGCATGAGGACGGCGCCAGGGTTCATATCCCCGCAGACCGGGGACTCGAATCAGCGTTGTCCAGTGCGCTGGGAGCCTGGCAGCGCGACGGTTCGGTGGTGCTGACCCATCCCGATGTGGCCCTCACCGACAAGCTGCGCGCGGACGAACGCATCCACGGCAGCTAGCAGCTGGTGAGCGCTAGGCCTGCGGGCCGCCGTCGGCGGAAGTAGGCGCCGGACGCTCCGCCGCGCGTGCGGGCTCGCGGTGCGGGTGGGCTTCGATGATTTCGTGGTCGTGGGAGAATTCCGGCTCCTGGTCCAGTTCCTGGTTGAAGACCAGGAACCGGTACGCGAAGAAGCGGACAACCGTGGCGACCAGGATGCCGGCCACGCCCGCGAGGAACAGCAGGTTCTTGTCGTCGATTCCCATCCAGTACTTGGCCAGCGCCGTAAACCCGGTGGAGATGCCGATGCCAATGCCGTTGATGATGACGAACATGATGAACTCGCGGAGCACGTTGGCCTGGCGGCGGTGCCGGAAGGTCCAGAAGCGGTTTGCCACCCACGAGAAGACCGTGGCAACGGTCGCGCCCACAAATCGTGCCTTCGCCTCGCTGTCCGACATGGGGCCGTGCATCAGGTAATAGGTCAGGCCGTTGTCAATGACGAACGCCACACCGCCCACCGCACCGAACTTGGCCACCTCACGCCAGAAGAGTGAGGCGAGCCCCCGGATACGATCTGCAAGTGCACTAAACATGACCCTCCATGGCCGCGACGAACTGTGGGCCACTCGGCCAAAGGTCCATTTTAGCCCCCAAAGCTTTGAGCCGCCCGGCAGAAGCAGGTGACCTATGTCCCGCCCATGGAAAATACCGTTCCCCCGCCGGGCCGTAAAAGCGGGATCGGGCCCGTCTTCGGTAGGCTGGCAGATGTGACTTTTCCAGTGATAGGCGTGGTTGGCGGCGGCCAGCTCGCGCGAATGATGGCCCCTGCCGCTACAGCACTCGGCTTTGAACTGCGTGTCCTCGCTGAAGGTGAGGACGTTTCGGCAGTGTCGGCCGTCCCTGCCACACCGGTGGGCGATTACAAGGACCTGCAGACACTCCTGGACTTCGCAGAAGGCCTGGATGTGATGACGTTCGACCACGAGCACGTACCGACGGACCACCTCCGCGCCCTGCAGGATGCCGGAGTTAACGTCCAGCCCGGACCGGATGCCCTGGTCCATGCCCAGGACAAGCTGGTCATGCGTGCCGCCATCGACCGGCTGGAACTGCCCAATCCCGCGTGGGCGTCCGTGGCGGACGTTGACGCGCTGGTCCGCTTCGGGGACGAAACAGGCTGGCCCGTAGTACTGAAAACCCCCCGGGGCGGCTACGACGGCAAGGGTGTGCGGATCGTCGCCTCAGCCGAAGAGGCCGCGGAAGCCGCTGACTGGTTTGCCGCCATGAGTCCCCTGCTGGCCGAGGCGAAGGTCGAGTTCACCCGCGAACTCTCCGCGCTCGTGGCCCGCACCCCCGACGGCGAGGCCCGCGCCTGGCCCGTGGTCCACACCATCCAGGTGGACGGCGTCTGCGACGAGGTGATCGCACCCGCGCTGGACATCCCGCTGGAGGTTGCTGCCGCAGCTGAGGACGCAGCATTGCGCATCGCCGCCGAGCTTGACGTCACCGGCGTCCTTGCCGTGGAACTGTTCGAAACCCCGGGCACAGGGGCTGGCTTCCTGATCAATGAACTGGCCATGCGGCCGCACAACACCGGCCACTGGACCCAGGACGGTTCCATCACCAGCCAGTTCGAACAGCACCTCCGCGCAGTCCTGAACCTGCCGTTGGGTGCCACCGACGCGCTGGCACCCGTGACCGTTATGAAGAACTTCCTGGGCGGAGACAACCAGGATCTGTACTCCGCCTACCCCATGGCGCTGGCCACCGAACCTGCTGCCAAGGTGCACTGCTACGGCAAGTCGGTGCGGCCCGGGCGCAAGATCGGCCACGTCAACCTGATGGGCAGTTCGACGACGGAGGTGGACTCCGTCCGCCGCCGGGCCACGGCCGTGGCGGGCATCATCCGTGACGGGCGGGTTACCACCGAAGAACCTTCCGCAATTTTCGAGGAGAACGCATGAGCGCCGAAGCCACCCCCGCCGCCGGTTCCGCCGCGGGCCCCCTGGTGGGCCTGGTCATGGGCTCCGATTCTGACTGGCCGGTCATGGAGGCTGCGGCGGACGCCCTGGCCGAATTCGGCATCCCCTTTGAAGCCGACGTCGTCTCCGCCCACCGGATGCCCACCGAGATGATCCGGTACGGCCAAACCGCGCACGAGCGCGGGCTGCGCGTCATCATTGCCGCGGCGCGGCCCACCTGCCAGGCATGCTTGCCAGCGTCACGCCCCTGCCGGTGATCGGGGTTCCTGTTCCCCTGAAAACCCTTGACGGGATGGACTCCCTGCTCTCCATCGTCCAGATGCCGGCAGGCGTGCCCGTGGCCACGGTTTCCATCGCCGGTGCCCGCAACGCAGGGCTCCTGGCCGTGCGGATGCTGGCGTCCGGCACCGATGAACTTGCCGCGTCCCTGCGCTCCGATCTCCTCGACTTCGCTGCGGACCTGAACGCCGTCGCCGCCCGCAAGGGCGCGAACCTGCGGCAAAAAGTCAGCGAAGTCTTCCCCGGCGGCTCCAGCGCTCTTCGGGGCAGCCGTTAGGGCGCCGGGCATGGCCAGCAGCAGCAGCGTTCTCAATACCGGCTCCGGTCCATCACTGACGGACCCGGTCCGCTATCCGGTCAGCGCTTCTCCCGCGGTCCGGACCAAGCGTGCCTTCGTCCTGGTCCTGCTGACCCTCCTGGTACCGGGCAGCGCCCAGCTCGTGGCAGGCGACAGGAAGCTGGGACGGACAGCCCTGCGGGTAACGCTCTGCGTGTGGGCACTCCTGCTGCTGGCAGTGGTGCTCTTGCTGGTCAACCGGAGCCTGGTCATCAGCATCGCCACCAACCCGGTCACCTCGCTGCTGCTGGTGGTGGTGATGTCGGCACTGGCCCTCGGCTGGGCTTTGCTGTTCCTGAATACCCTGCGCCTCATCCGCCCTGTCCTGCTGGCACCGCGGGCCCGCCCCGCCGTCGGCATTGCCCTGGTGGTGGCGCTGGTTCTGGGCAGCGGCTCCATGGGGTATGCCGCCTACCTGCTGAACGTAGGCCGCAACGCCATCGGCAACATCTTCTCGTCCGGTCCCGCCATCGAGCCGGTGGACGGTCGGTACAACTTCCTCATGATGGGCGGCGACGCCGGCGATGACCGCACGGGCCGCCGGCCTGACAGCCTGTCCATCCTGAGCGTGGACGCCCAAACGGGCCAGACCGCCATAATTTCCGTGCCCAGGAACTTCCAGAACGCGCAGTTCAGCGAAGGCTCCCCCATGCGGGCCCTCTACCCCGACGGCTACGACTGCGGCGACGAGTGCCTGATCAACGCCATCAACACCGAGGTTACCAACGAGCACGCGGACCTCTATCCCGGCGTGGCGGACCCCGGGGCGCAGGCAACCATGGAAGCCGTTTCCGGAACGCTGGGCATGAAGATCCAGGCTTACGTACTCGTTGACATGGAGGGGTTCTCCACCCTGATCGACGCCATGGGCGGCATCCGGATCAAGGCCGGCGGCTGGGTTCCCATGAGCGGCTATTTCGACGAGGCCACCAAGACCCACGGGATGCCCCTCGGGTGGATTCCGGCCGGGGACCAGACGCTCAACGGCGCGCAGGCCCTCTGGTACGGGCGGTCGCGCGAGTACGTGGATGACTACTCCCGCATCCAGCGCCAGCAGTGCGTGCAGCAGGCAATGCTGAAACAGCTTGACCCCGCCACCCTGCTGTCCAAGTTCGAGGACATCGCCGGCGCGGGAACAAAGGTGGTGGAGTCAAACATCTCTTCCGCCCAGTTGGGCAGCTTCCTGGACCTCGCCATCAAGGCGCGGGGCAAGGACGTCAAACGGCTGACCATCGGGCCGCCGGACTTCGATGCATCGTTCTCCACGAACCCCGATTTCGACCAGATCCACGAACGGGTGGACCAGCTGCTGGCATCGGCATCCGCCAAGGGTGCACAGTCGGCAGGAATTCCCGACGACGGCACGGCAGTTCCGCAGGCAGGCGCCGGACACGTCCAGGCGGCCGGGGCTGTCCCCGCCACCCTGCCCGCCGCGGGCAGCGCTGTCCGGCAGCCCTCGCCGTCGGACTTCACGCCGGTGACCACCACACCCGACGGCGAGCCGATCACCGAAGAGATGCTGACCCAGCTCAAGCTGGAGGGCAACGAAGAGGCGATCCGCCAACTCGTGGCCACCAACGGTCAGTGCGCCCCGCTCTAGGGCCCACCCATCAGCTCCCAACCATCAAGGAACGGAACGGTTTTGTACGAGATTGACAACGTCCTGCGGGACTACGCCTGGGGTTCGACGACGGCGATCGCCTCGCTGCTGGGGCGTCCCGAGTCGGGGCGCCCGGAGGCCGAACTGTGGATCGGAGCGCACCCTGACTCGCCGTCGGTGGCGCACCTGCCGGAGGACGGGACGCGGAGCCCGCTGGACTCCCTGATCTCCTCCGACCCGGAACATTTCCTGGGCGCGGAATCCGTGGCGGCCTTCGGCCCCCGGCTGCCGTTCCTGGCCAAGATCCTTGCGGCCGCGCAGCCGCTCTCCCTCCAGGTCCACCCGAGCCTGGACCAGGCCCGGGAAGGATTCGCACGGGAAAACGCAGCCGGACTGGATGCCCATGCCCCGAACCGGAACTACAAGGATGACAACCACAAGCCCGAGATGATCTTCGCGCTCACGCCGTTCGAGGCATTGTGCGGATTCCGGCCGGTGGCCGAGACCCGGAAGATCCTGCAGCACGTTGCGGATGCCTTCCCCGCGGGCAGCCAGCCCCCGGAGCTGGTCCAGGCCCTGATCGACGATCTTGCCGCCCCGGATGAAAGCGCAGGACTGCGCCAGGCCTTTGAACGGCTGATCGCCGGCGGCCAGGGCGTGGCAGAGGACACCGCCCTGGTGGTGGCAGCTCTCCTGTCCGGGGCACCCCTTGAGCCCTACCAGGCCGAGCTGGGCACTGTCATCAGCCTCAACGAAAAGTATCCCGGCGATCCCGGCGTGCTGATCTCACTGCTGCTGAACCGGATCTCCCTGAAGCCCGGTGAGGCGGTCTACCTTCCCGCAGGCAACGTGCACGCCTACCTCCACGGGCTGGGCGTGGAGGTCATGGCGTCCTCGGACAACGTCCTGCGCGGCGGCCTGACGCCCAAATTCGTGGACGTCCCGGAACTCCTGAACACCATCGATTTCCACCCTGTGGCTGTTCCGATGCTCGGCGCCGAAAAGACGGTGATGGACCAGGAACTGTTCCGTCCCCCCTTCGGGGAGTTCCAGCTGCAGCGCATCGAACTGGGGCCGGACGCTGCTCCGGTCCCGCTGGCGCAGGCAGGCGCGGCAGTGGTCATCGTGGTGACCGGCGCCGTCTACCTCGACTCCCCCAAGGGCGACCTGGAACTCGCACAGGGCGGCAGCGCGTTCATCGCCGCGGCCGAGGCCCCGGTCAACGTCCACCGGGTGGCCGGCAGCACCGGGCCGGCACTGGCCTTCGCCGTGACCACCGGCCTCTAGCACTTCCGGCAGCCGCAACAGCAAGGGCGGCGACGGCACCGGGCTGGTGCCGTCGCCGCCCTTTGGCGTTCACCGGGTTGGTTGCCGCGGCTAGCTGCCCGGACGCAGCTTCCGGACCAATGGGCGGACCTGCCCGGCTGCGCCTTTCAGCAGCCGGCGCGCCTGCTGGAGGCCCTTGCGGGCGAGCGGCATGGCCTTCGAGTAGGCGGGGTAGAACGGCGACAACGGCCGTTCCCACGTTCCCATGAGCATGTTCTCGTGCCTGGCGAACTGCTTCTTGAAATCGGAAATGCCGTCGTTCAGGAGGCCGTTGAAGTCGTAGCGGCTGCAGCCGTCTTCCCGCATGGCCTGCAGCGCCGCCCACTTCACGCCGTAGTTCACCCGCTGCTTCTGGCCCTCGGCGGAGACACCGCCGTAGAGCTCGAAGGCGGTGGCGCCGCTGCGCGAAAGCCAGGTGAAGGCAAGCATCTGCTCGCCATCGAACGCGGCGATGATCGGCGAGGAGTCGCCGAGGTTCCGGAAGATGTCCCGGTAGTACTGGTCCTCGTGGATGCCGAATCCTGCCCGCTCCGCGGTCTGGTGGTAGATGGCCAGCACCTCGTCCAGCTCGGAATCGTTTTTGACCTTCCGGAATTCAACGTCGCTGCGCATGGCCTTGCGGATGTTTGCCCGCGTGGACTTGGACATCTCGGCCATCAGCTCATCGTCGGAGCGGCTGAGGTCCAGGATGAGCGTGCGCGGGATGAGGACAGTGTTGGTGGATTCCCGGAAGCCCGCGGCGGCCACGGCACCGGCAAATGCGGAATCCCGGTCCCAGTCCGGTTCGATGCTGAGGGCCACGCCCCGGTGGCGGAGGGCGGCGTGCTCGGCCAGCCGGTTCAGGACCAACTGCGCGTTCTCCACTGAGCACATGGGTCCCCGGGGAATGTAGACCAGGGCACGGAAGGGGACGGGAAGCCGGCGGACCAGGAGCTGGGCGCAGCCGATGGTTTCGTCCCCGGCCTTGACCAGGACCCGGTCCACGGACCAGCCGTGCGCCGCCTTGGTCTCGCCCCAGCCCCACAGCTGTTGCGGATGCCCCTGGAACCGGTCAACGTGCTCGTCCCAGAGGGCGCGGTCAGTACAGGGAACAACAGCAGGAATCATGGCTTAAACCCTATACCAAGGCCTTAACGCCAAAACCCCCGGCGCGCGTGTGGCGCACCGGGGGCTTCGCAGTCAGCAGGACCTGGCGGTCAGTTCTTGCGGGCGTAGCCTTCCCACTTGCTGGCCTGGTGCTCGCCCTCCACGAAACGGATGGTTCCGGACTTGGAACGCATCACGATGGACTGGGTGAGGACCTTGTCCTTGGAGTAGCGCACGCCCTTGAGCAGGTCGCCGTCCGTGATGCCGGTGGCGGCGAAGTAGCAGTTATCGCTGGAGACGAGGTCGTTGGTGGAGAGCACCCGTTCGAGATCGTGCCCGGCGTCGATGGCCTTCTGCTTCTCTTCGTCGCTGGTGGGCCACAGGCGGCCCTGGATGACGCCGCCAAGGGACTTGATGGCACAGGCCGCCACGATGCCCTCGGGGGTGCCGCCGATGCCCATGAGCGCGTCCACGCCGGTGCCGGAGCGGGCCGCGGCAATGGCCCCGGCGACGTCGCCGTCCATGATGAATTTGGTGCGGGCACCAGCTTCGCGGATCTCCTCCACCAGCGGGCGGTGGCGGTCGCGGTCGAGGATCATGACGTTGAGCTGGTTGACCTTCACGCCCTTGGCCTTGGCGATCAGGTGCAGGTTCTGCTTGACCGGCAGGCGCAGGTCCACCATGTCTGCGGCTTCGGGGCCGGTGACGAGCTTTTCCATGTAGAACACGGCAGAGGGATCGAACATGGAGCCACGCTCGGCAACAGCCAGGACGGCCAGTGCGTTGTTGATGCCAAGGGCGGTCAGGCGGGTTCCGTCGATCGGGTCGACGGCGACGTCCACCTCGGGGCCGGTGCCGTCGCCAACGCGCTCACCGTTGAACAGCATGGGCGCTTCGTCCTTCTCGCCCTCGCCGATGACCACAACGCCGTTGAAGTGGACGGTCTGCAGGAAAGAACGCATGGCGTCGACGGCGGCGCCGTCGGCGGTGTTCTTGTCACCGAAGCCAACCCAGTGGCCGCCGGCGATGGCCGCGGCTTCGGTGACGCGGACAAGTTCAAGGGCAAGGTTGCGGTCCGGCTCGTCGTGGCCCACCGCAAGGGACGGCGAAATCGTGGAGTACTTCTGGGTCATGGACGCTGGTGACACGTGAACCTCTTCTTCGAGTGGCGATCATTGAACCCGCCCGCCGGTGCAGCAGAACGGTGATTCCTCTGTTACCGATCATAGTCGCGGCGCCGCGCTGGGGGTGGCCCGTGACGCAACCCCGAAATGTGCCTTGCCGCCGGCAGGGGCCCGCGAACCGGCCCGAATGGAACTCCGGCTCCGGGATGGGCGACTATAGAGGGGTGAATGACATGCAGGAAGCCACCAGTCCCAGCTCCGGCCCGGCACAGCCCGATGGCCGTCCCGGCGCCGCGGACAGCAGCGCCGATACCCCGGTGAAGCCCGTCATTCCGGCGGCCGCGGCCAAGCGCGCCAATGCTTCGGTGATCGGCATGATCATTGCCCTGGTGCTCAGCATCGCGGCGTTCCTGCCCGTTGTCCTCATGAATCCGCAGCCCAAAAGCGAGGGGTACCGCCCGGACATCGACGTGGCGTCGGTGGCCCGGAACGCGGCAGATGTGGCGGGATTCACACCCGTTGCGCCGGACACCGGCAACGCCTTCCGGGCAAATTACGCCCGGTGGGAAGCAGGGACGGGCAGCGGCGTGCCTACCTGGGAGGTTGGCTACGTGACCCCCAAGACGTCCTTCATCGCCTTGGTGCAGACCACGCAGGCCAACCCCACCTGGCTGCTCCAGCAGACCAAAAACGCCCCCGTTACCGGCTCGCGGAATGCCGGTGGCCGGGAATGGGAACTGCGTGACACCGGCAAGGGCGAAAAGTCGATGGTCCTGAACTACCGCGGCAGCACCGTCGTCCTCTCCGGTGCAGCGCAACTGGACGAGTTCGCAACCCTCGCGGCCGCCGTCGTGAACTCCCTGGAGAGCAACCCGGCCGTCACGGTTTCACCGTCGGCGGGTCCCACCCCGTAAAGTGGGGCCGTGACGACTAACCTGACCCCTGCACTGGCCTGGCGCCGCCTGCGCGAAGGCAACGAACGTTTCGTAAACGGCGAGTCCTCCCATCCCAACCAGAACGCTTCGCGGCGCTCATCGCTGGTGGATACGCAAAATCCGTTCGCCGTGATTTTTGGCTGCTCCGACTCCCGGCTCGCTGCCGAAATTATCTTCGACGTCGGCCTCGGCGACGTCTTCGTGGTCCGCACCGCCGGACAAGTGATTGACGACGCCGTCCTGGGCTCGCTCGAATACAGCGTTGCGGTGCTGGGGGTGCCGCTGATCGTTGTGCTCGGGCATGACAGCTGCGGCGCAGTGACCGCCACCAGGGACGCTGTGGAGACGGGTGAAATGCCCGCAGGCTTCATCCGCGACCTCGTGGAACGCATTACGCCTTCCGTCCTGACGTCCCTGCGGAACAACCAGCCCGAGGTCAATGACATGGTGGTGGAGAACGTCAAGCAGATGTCCCATCGGCTTGCGGACAGTTCGCGTGTGATTTCGGACGCAATTGAAAACGGCCGCACTGCGGTCATCGGCCTCTCCTACCGCCTGGCAGAGGGCCGCGCCGACCTTGTTTCCGGAATCGGCGAGCTCTAGGAACCCCACGCCGGCGGCCCGCCGGGCCGCCGGCAATGCTCCCTTAACGGTTTTCGATGGGGCGGCCGGGAGCCATAAGCTAGCCCCATGACTTCCACTGAAGAGTTCCGCATTGAACATGACACGATGGGCGAAGTCCGCGTCCCCGTGAACGCACTGTACCGCGCGCAGACGCAGCGGGCAGTAGAGAATTTCCCCATCTCCGGCAAGACCCTGGAGCGCACCCACATCGAAGCGCTTGCCCGGGTCAAGAAGGCTGCCGCCCAGGCCAACGCAGAACTGGGCGTGCTCGACGGCGAGCTGGCCAAGGCGATTGCAGACGCTGCCGATGAGGTGGCTGCCGGCAAGTACGACGGCGACTTCCCGATCGACGTTTTCCAGACCGGCTCCGGCACGTCCTCGAACATGAACACCAACGAGGTCCTCGCAGAGCTGGCCACGCGTGCGCTGAAGGCCGCAGGCAGCGACAAGGTGGTCCACCCCAACGACCACGTCAACGCCTCCCAGTCCTCCAACGACGTGTTCCCCACGTCCGTGCACGTCGCTGCCACGTCCGCCCTGATCAACGACCTCATCCCCGCCCTGGGCTACCTGGCAGAGTCGCTGGAGCGCAAGGCCGTTGAGTTCAAGGACGTCGTAAAGTCCGGCCGCACCCACCTCATGGACGCCACCCCGGTCACCCTGGGCCAGGAGTTCGGCGGCTACGCCGCACAGGTCCGCTACGGCATCGAGCGCATCAATGCCTCACTCCCCCGCGTGGCTGAGGTTCCCCTCGGCGGCACCGCCGTGGGCACCGGCATCAACACCCCCGCAGGCTTCCCCGAACGCGTCATCGAGCTGCTGGCCACCGATACCGGCCTGCCGCTGACCGAGGCCCGCGACCACTTCGAGGCCCAGGCAAACCGCGACGGCCTGATCGAAGCGTCCAGCCAGCTGCGCAACATCGCCATCTCGTTCATGAAGATCAACAACGACCTCCGCTGGATGGGCTCCGGCCCCAACACGGGCCTGGGCGAGATCGCCATTCCGGACCTGCAGCCCGGCTCCTCCATCATGCCCGGCAAGGTCAACCCGGTTATCTGCGAGGCCTCCATCATGGTGGCCGCACAGGTCATCGGCAACGACACCGCCATCGCCTGGTCCGGCACCAACGGCGCCTTCGAACTGAACGTCGGCATCCCGGTCATGGCCGCCAACCTGCTGGAGTCCATCCGCCTGCTGGCCAACACCAGCCGCGTCATGGCGGACAAAATGATCGACGGCATAACCGCCAACGTGGAGCGCGCCCGCTTCCTGGCCGAGGCTTCCCCGTCCATCGTCACCCCGCTGAACAAGTACATCGGGTACGAGAACGCGGCTAAGATCGCCAAGACCGCCGTCAAGGAGGGCCTGACCATCCGCCAGGCCACCGAGAAGCTCGGCTTCGTCGGCGAGGGTGACGGCAAGGTCTCCGAGGCTGATCTCGACAAGGCCCTGGACGTCACCACCATGACGGCTCCGGCCCACAAGGCCTAACAAGCCAGACAGGGCCCAACAAGGCCAAAGCGTCCGACGGCGGCCGGTCATCTTTTGAATGAAAGGTGACCGGCCGCCGTCGAACTTTAACCTGCTTACCAGCTCACAATTTGCACTCAATTCAACAGAGTGCAAAACTTTACTTTGTGACAAACAGTGCAACTTCCGATCCCGGCCTGCGTGAACGCAAGCGGGCTGCAACCCGGCGCGCCATCACTGCTGCCGCGCGGAGCATGACCGCCGAGCACGGGCTCACCGGCTATACCGTGGAGGAAGTGTGCGAGGCCGCGGGCATCTCCCGCCGGACTTTCTTCAACTACTTCCCCACCAAGGAAGACGCCATCATCGGCCACGTGGACGATGACATTCCGTCCGACATCATCGAGGACTTCATTGCCGGCGGAGCCGGATCACCGGCCGGACAGATCTCCCCAACGCTCTTTCGGGACCTGGTGACACTCTCCCTGCGATTAGCCGAAGGCATGTCAGCCTCGGAAGAAGACACCCGGCAGCTCATCGGGGTGGTCCGCAAGGAACCGCAGCTCATCCTCAGGATCATCGGCGTCACGGAGCAGCGCGAGGCCCAGTTCGCCCGGGACGTCGCCCGGCGTGAAAGAGTGTCCGCCGACCACCCGGTGGTGCAGATGGCCGTGGTGCTGCTCAGCACCATCGCCCGCAAGAGCAGCATGGCCTACTTCTCCGACGGCAACACCCGCAGCTACCCGGACCTGCTGCTGGAGAACATTTCCGCCGCCAGCGTCCTGTTTTCACAACCGTTCAACACCCCTGACACCCCCGCAGCAGAAGGACAATCATGAGTACCGCCCCCACCAAGGCGCCGGCAGGGCCCCTTCTGCTGACGCAAAAACGCATCTGGATCATCTTCTCCGCGCTGATCGCCGGAATGCTGCTCTCAAGCCTGGACCAGACCATCGTCTCCACGGCCATGCCCACCATTGTGGGCAAGCTTGGCGGCGTGGAGCACCAGGCCTGGATTACTACCGCCTACCTGCTGGCCACCACCATCGTCATGCCGATCTACGGTAAGTTCGGTGACATCCTTGGCCGCCGCAACCTCTTCCTGGTGGCCATCGCGCTCTTCACGCTCGCGTCGGTGGGCTGCGCAATGGCCACCGATTTCTGGGGCTTCGTCACCTTCCGCGCCATCCAGGGCCTGGGCGGCGGCGGCCTCATGATCCTCTCCCAGGCGATCATCGCCGACATTGTTCCCGCCAAGGAGCGCGGCAAGTACATGGGCCCGCTCGGCGCCATCTTCGGCCTATCCGCCGTGGCCGGCCCGCTGCTGGGCGGCTTTTTCGTGGACCACCTCACTTGGGAATGGGCGTTCTACATCAACATCCCGGTCGGCCTTGCCGCCTTCACCATCGCCTGGTTTGCCCTGACCCTGCCCAACAAGAAGGCCGAAAAACGGATCGACATCCTGGGCGTTGTGCTGCTGTCCGCCGCCACCACGTGCCTGATCTTCTTCACCGACTTTGGCGGCAAGAAGGACGAGGGCTGGGATTCGCCCCTCACCTGGGCATTTGGGGCGGGCCTGCTGGTGTCTGCTACCGCCTTCGTCTTGGTTGAGCGGCGCGCCGAGGACCCCATCATCCCGCTGAGGCTGTTCCGGAACCGGATCTTCATCAATGCCACGGCCATCGGCTTCACCCTGGGGCTGGGCATGTTCTCCGCCATCGCCTTCGTTCCCACGTTCCTGCAGATGTCCTCCGGCACCTCCGCCGCAGAATCCGGGCTCCTCATGCTTCCGATGATGGCCGGGCTCATGGGCACCTCCATCTACTCGGGCATCCGGATCTCAAGGACCGGCAAGTACAAGATGTTCCCGATCCTGGGCGCCGCGCTGACCATGGCCGCGATGCTGTGGATGACCACCCTTGCTGCCAGCACCCCCATCTGGGTCATCTGCCTCCAGCTGTTCGTCTTCGGTGCGGGCCTTGGCCTGATCATGCAGGTGGTGGTCCTGGTGGTCCAGAACTCGGTGCCGGCTGACCAGATCGGCACCGCCACCAGCACCAACAACTACTTCCGCGAGGTAGGCGCCGCCATGGGCGTGGCAGTGTTCGGCTCCATCTTCACCACCCGGCTTTCCGAGGCGCTGACCAACGCCTTCACGGGGGCAGGGGCGTCCGCTGAGCAGGCCGGGCAGTCCACCCGGACCCTGGACCCGCAGGCGCTGGGCCAACTCCCGGAACAGCTGCGCGACGCCATCGTGAACGCCTACGCCGATTCCCTGGCGCCCGTGTTCTGGTACCTGCTCCCCTTCATCGCCGTGGCCCTGCTGCTGGCCATCACGCTGAAGCAGATCCCGTTGTCCGACACCGCCGGTATGGTGGCACGCGGCGAAGCCGTGGGCGGGGAGGAAGCGGAGCGGCTCGCCGCCGGCCTTCACGGCACTACTGCCGGCGACGTGGAAGCCGGACGTGGCGGGGGCACGGTGAAGGACGACGACGGCGAGCTGGTTTCCCAGGGCCGCTGACCGGCGTCGCGGCAGCCTCTACGGCTCGAAGTGGACGGCTGCGGAGGGTGCGAGCGCCTGGCGGATGCTGGTGAGGTGCCCGGGCATGAGGTCGGGAAGTTCGTCCAGGCCGAACCAGCCCACGGCCAGGGATTCGTCGTCATTGACCCTGGCCTCGCCGGAGACGTAGCGGCACAGGAACACCACGTCCAAAAACTCGCAGACATCACCGTTGGGGTAGGTGACCGGACCCACAGCGCCCACTGACACCACGCGCTCGGCCTCGGCCACCACAGCCGTTTCCTCGAAAATCTCACGGATCAGGCCGCGGGCCGGCTGCTCCCCGGGGTCCAGCATGCCGCTGACGAGAGCCCACTGGCCGTTGTCTGCCCGCTGGGCCAGCAGGATCCGGCCGGCGTCATCCACCACCACGCCCCGCACACCGGGCACCCAAATGGGATCGTTGCCGATTTTCTTGCGCAGCTTCAGGACGTATTCGGGTGCAGGCATAGCGCCAGCCTATCCAATCACCAAGCAGAGGCCCCGCCGCTCAGGCGGGAAGCAGCATGGCGGCTGCGGCCCCGGCGAGCATGAACGGCCCGAACGGGATGGACGACTTCAAGGTCCCCCGCCGGGCGGCAAGAAGGGCTACGGACCACAGGCCGCCCAGCAGGAAGGCCAGGAAGGTCCCCGCGAAGAGGTGTCCCCAGCTGAGATAGCCAAGGTACATGCCCAGCACTCCCGCGAGCTTAACGTCACCGAACCCCATGCCGGGCGGATAGACGAACCGGAGGACAAAGTAGAACAGCCACAGGATTCCGGCCCCGGCCACCACGCGGAGGGCGGGGGCCGACAGGATCCCTGTGGTGTCACCGGCCGCCTGGAACGGGCTGGTCCAGGCAACGGCGGCTGCCGCCAGCAGGAGCACGCTTACCACCGCATAGGACGGAAAGACGATCCGGTTGGGCAGGAGGTGGTGCCGAACGTCGATGATGGTCAGCCGCACCGCCATCACCGCAAAGTAGAGGCAGGCCGCCAGCACCAGCCAGAAGGCAAGCGGGGTGTGCTGCCAGAGTTCACCGAGTCGTCCAATCACCCCTCGGATGCTACTGGATCCACCCATTCCCGCCGGAGCGGCCCCGCGTAAAATGTGGATATGTCAACCTGGGACTCCCGGCGCAGCCCGGTTCCGGAATCACCTGCCGCCCCGGCGGACCTGGCCGCCGTGTTCCGGAACCTCTGCCGCTCCTCCCCCTGGAAGTGGCAGTCGCTGCGGTTTGAGTACTGGGACCAGGCCTTTGCCGCAGCCCCCGCACCCGGTTCCACCTTCGTCCGCGCCTGGCTGCGCCGTCCGGGCGCGCTCCGGCTCGAAAGCCCGGAGCGCCTGGTCCTGCACAGCACTACGGGGATCAACGACTCCCGGGACGTCTTCTATGTGAGCGCCACGCGCAAGTCCTGGCTCCTCCCCCCGCACCTGGTCACCCCCGTCTATGACAACGCCGGACTGGTACGCCGGCGCCCCGAGGCCGCTTACGGCGAGCCCGGATTCGGCAACGGCCGCTTCTCGGCTGCGCTGGACCCTGTGGAGCTCGCGGGCAATGCACCCGTGCCCATCGAGTTTCCCGGCAGCAACGCGCTGGACATCAGGGAGGTGCGGTATTCCGGGCACGAAGGCCGGTCCGCCATTGAAGCGGTGGTGGTGCCCAACGCCGCCTACCGCCCCATTGATCCTGCCGCGCCCCTGTGCCTGCCCGGCCGGTCCCTGCTGCGCGTGGACGTGGGGACCGGCGTCTGTGTGTCCAGCCAGTCGCTGGAACGGGAGACGGAAGGCTATGGCCACTGGATCCGGATCATCGCCGTGGACGAGTACATGCTGGATGACCTGTTCCTGGCCCAGTCCATGAACCTCACCGACGTCCGCCGGCACATCAGCTGGGACATTCCGGCCTGATCGTGACAGGTCCTCCCGGCCCAGGTCGGCTAGGCTTCGCGGATGACGACGATGAGCTCCATCTGGCCCCTGTTCGACCTCAGGCTGACCACGCCCCGGCTGGAGCTCCGGCCCATCACCGACCAGGACATCCCGGCGGCTGTCGACGCCGCCCGCAGCGGAATCCACGACCCCGCCACGAACCCGTTCAGCACGCCGTGGACCGAGCTGCCCGGTGACGAACTGGGCTCCAACATGGCTCGCTGGTACTGGCGCTGCCGCGGAGAGTTCACGCCGGAGCACTGGACGCTGCTCCTGGGGATCTGGCATGAAGGGCAGTTCATCGGGTGCCAGGACGTTGGCGCCAAGGACTTCACGGTGCTGAAGACCGTCACCACCGGCTCCTGGCTCAAGAAGTCCGTCCAGGGCCGGGGACTGGGCAGGGAGATGCGTGCCGCCGTCGTCCTGTGGGCCTTTGAGTGGCTCGGCGCGGAAGTCGCCGAGTCGGAGGCCGCCGCCTGGAACAGCGCCTCCCTGGGCGTCTCCCGTTCCCTCGGCTACGAACTCAACGGCACCACCCGCAAAGCCTGGGGCACCAAAGTCGAAACTCTCCAGCACGTCCGCCTCACCCCGGAAACCTTCAACCGCCCGGACTGGGAACTGCAGGTCCAAGGCCACGACTCAGCGGCCAAGTTCCTCGGCGTGCGTTGAGTGCCTGTCCGTGGCTGGGTACGCCGGGCCACGGTCCTTCTCCGTCGCTTAGCGCGTAGGTCCCTTCCCAACGCTCGCAGGCTCGCGCCGGGTCCCTCGGGACGACGCTTACAGCGCATAGGGCCACCTTCGGTCGCTGGGCGACCTACGGTGGCCGAAGCGCCGCGATGCGCTCCTACGAGAAGGGCCGCAACCCGGCTTGTGCTTGCCGTTGCCTCCGGTGGGCTTTGGCACACGTCCGGTCCGAACGCTTCGCCTAGGAGCGCATCGCCGACCAGAGCGTTGCGCAGGTCGCCCAGCGACCGGAGCGGCGCGCCGGGAGGTGTCTAAGCGACGGCGAAGCGCTCGGGGCGGACGAACCCAACCCCGGTCACGCACAAGGGCCGTGGCCCGGCGAACCGGCCACGGCCCCTTGCTTAGGTGAGGTCAGCCCTCCAGGAGTTCCGTCACCAGGGCCGCGATCGGTGAACGTTCCGAGCGGGTCAGGGTGATGTGGCCGAAGAGGGGGTGTCCTTTCAGGGTTTCGACGACGGCGGCGATTCCATCGTGGCGTCCCACGCGCAGGTTGTCACGCTGGGCGACGTCGTGGGTGAGCACGATCTTGGAGTTCTGGCCCATGCGGCTCATGACGGTGAGGAGGACGTTCTTTTCGAGGGACTGGGCCTCATCGACGATCACGAAGGCATCGTGGAGGGAACGTCCGCGGATGTGGGTGAGGGGCATGACCTCGAGCATTCCCCGGTCCATGACCTCTTCCACCACTTCCTGGCTGACCAGGGCGCCCAGGGTGTCAAAGACTGCCTGTGCCCAGGGGTTCATTTTCTCGGACTCGGAACCCGGCAGGTAACCGAGTTCCTGGCCGCCCACCGCGAAAAGGGGCCGGAAGACGATCACTTTGCGGTGTTCGCGGCGTTCCAGCACAGCTTCGAGGCCCGCGCAGAGGGCCAGTGCCGACTTGCCGGTGCCGGCGCGGCCACCGATGGATACGATGCCCACGCCGGGATCCATCAGCATGTCGATGGCCAGCCGCTGTTCGGCGGAACGGCCGTGGAGGCCGAACACGTCACGGTCGCCCTTGACCAGGCGGACCTGCTTGTCGGCGCCCACCCGGCCCAGTGCGGAGCCGCGGTTGGAGAGCAGCACCAGCCCGGTGTTGACGGGCAGTTCCGCGGCGGCGGGGATGAAGACGGGTTCGTGGCCGTAGAGGGTGGCGATGTCCTGTTCGTCCGCCTCGACTTCGGCAACGCCGGTCCAGCCGGAGTCCTTGACCAGCTCGTTCCGGTACTCGTCGGCAGTAAGCCCCATGGCGGATGCTTTGACGCGCATGGGCAGGTCCTTGGAGACAACCGTGACGTTGCGCCCCTCGTTGGCCAGGTTCTTGGCGACGGCGAGGATGCGGCTGTCATTGTCCCCGCTGCGGAAGCCCAGCGGGAGCACCTCTGTGGAGATGTGGTTCAGTTCCACCATGAGGGTGCCGCCCTCATTCCCGATGGGCAGGGGCTGGTTCAGGCCGCCGTGCTTGACCCGGAGGTCGTCCAGGAGCCGCAGGGCATTCCGGGCGAAATAGCCCAGTTCCGGATCGTGCCGTTTGGCTTCGAGTTCGGTGATGACCACGACGGGGACCACCACCTCATGTTCGGCGAAGCGCAGGAGTGCCCGCGGGTCGGAGAGCAGGACGGAGGTGTCGATGACGAAGGTGTGGATGTCGGCTTCCCTTCCGGAGACAGCAAGACCGGCCGCAGCATCAGTTGCTGCGCCGGTCACAGAGGTGGCTCGCTCGGCGCGAGAGGTAGCTTTTCCGCCCTGTCCAACCAGGACCTCGGGCAGTTGTTCAGAAGTAGCCACATCGACTCCAGCCCCGGGCGCCAGCCCGGAATTGTTATTGGTGAGGCGGCTCGGCCACGAGGCCGGATCCGGCCTCCCATACACCCGGTGCGATGTTTCGCTCCATGTACTGGCCTCCCCGATCAGCCGGCGGTTTTGCCTGCTGATGGATATAACGTAAATCCACTCCGGGTCATTTCCGCAACTATTTGGCGGCGATTTCTCCGGCGGATGTATGAACTCGTGATGAACCGCGGGTTTCAGGTGCCAAAGCGCCGCTGCCGCCCGGCGTAGTCCCGCAGGGCGCGGAGGAAGTCAACCTTGCGGAAGGCGGGCCACAGGGCCTCGCAAAAGTAGAACTCGCTGTAGGCGCTTTGCCACATCAGGAAGCCGGAGAGGCGCTGCTCCCCCGACGTCCTGATCACCAGGTCCGGATCCGGCTGGCCCCGGGTGTACAGGTACCGGGAAATGTCATCGACGCACAGGTCATCGGCGAGCCTGGAAATGTCCGTGCCCTTGGCGACGGCGTCATGCAGGAGTTCACGGACGGCGTCGACGATCTCCCTGCGGCCCCCGTACCCCACTGCCACGTTGACATGGATCTTTTCCCGGACAGGAGTCCTGGCCGTGAGTTTGTTCAGCCGCTCGGCCAGGTAGTCCGGAAGCAGTTCCGGGGCACCCATGGCATGCACGGAGATGTTCGCGTCTTCGTCCAGCCGGTCCAGGGTGTTGGCGATGATCCCCATCAGGAGGTCCAGTTCCTCGCTGGAGCGGTTCATGTTGTCCGTGGAGAGCATGTACAGCGTCACCACCTTGACGCCGAGCTCCTGGCACCAGCCCAGGAATTCGTGGATCTTGTCCGCACCCGCCTGGTGGCCCTGGGCGGTGGGGGCATTGAATTGCTTGGCCCAGCGCCGGTTTCCGTCCACCATCACACCAATGTGCCGGGGAATGCGGTCGCGCGGGAGGTCCTTGAGCAGCCGGCGCTCGTAATAGCCATAGAGGAACCCGGGCAACTCCACGCGTCCACTCACCTGACTTTCCTGCCGTACCTACATCCACATCCTAGGCTACCGCCCGGGACACCCCGGGACGGGGAGGACCTCATGACAGGTCTGAAAGTATGTTACCGATCAGTAACTTACCGGTCCGTAAGTTATTCTGGTGCCATGAACAGCGACTCCCCGCAGGCCTCCCCGGCGCCCCGGCCCGAGGACTGGAACTCCAGCCAGGATCCGGAGCCCAGCGCGGTGGATGATGCCGCGGTCCGCCTGGCGGAACTACTGATGGTCAAGCCCAAATGGCGCGGCTGGATCCACACCGTCACGGCCCCGCTGGCACTTGCCGCAGGGGTCATCCTGGTTGTCCTCGCCCCCACGGTTGACCGCCGGGTCACGTCTGCCATCTACGCTGCCACCGGCGTTCTGCTGTTCGGTGTCAGCGCCGTCTACCATCGCGGCAATTGGTCCCCGCGGGTCAAGCTCATCCTGAAGCGGCTGGACCATACCAACATCATGCTGGTGATCGCCGGCACGTACACGCCACTGGCATGGACCCTGCTGGAACGCCAGCAGGCTGTGGTGCTCCTGTGGGTGATCTGGGCCGGAGCCATCCTCGGAGTGCTGTTCCGGCTGCTCTGGACTGATGCGCCGCGCTGGCTCTACGTTCCGATCTACATCGCGCTGGGCTGCGGCGCGCTGTTCTACCTGCCGCAGTTCTTCCAGGCCAGCATTCCGGCAGCAGTGCTGATCTGCGTGGGCGGCGTCCTCTACATCACGGGCGCTGTCTTTTACGCCCTCAAGAAGCCCAACTTCAGCTACTACCACTTCGGCTTCCACGAACTGTTCCACGCGTTCACCGTGTTTGCCTTCGCAGCCCACTTCGTGGCGATCGCGCTGGCGGTCCTCGCCTAAAGCCGCCCCGGCGGCGGGACCCTCTTACTCGCGGGGCCGCGGGAGCCCGTCTGCCGGCCCGTTTCCGTTGGCGTCCGGCGCTGCCTGGCGGGTGCCGTCGTCGAGCCCATCCTGGGCGTCTGCGGCGTCAACGTCTGCCGCGGCAGCGGCGGCCAGGCGCTCTTCCTCCACCTGGGCCCGGTAGCGTACCCTGCGGATCCGCCGCACCATGTCCACAATGAGCAGGGCGGTGGCCACAACAAAGAAGGCCGTCATGATGAACCCCAGAAGGCCCGGCGTTACCTGGTCCTCGGATATTCCGTCCCGGAGCGTCGGAGTGGGCAGCGGGCTCGGCGTGGTGGCGAGGCTGAGGAGCAGAGAATGCACGGTTAATACCTTCTGGTGGAACGGATGCAGCAGGATGCGAACGGAACGGCCGGTCGCCGCACCCGTCTTCTACACAAGATAGAAATGTCCTGCCTGTCTATCTTAGCCCGGCGAACAGGTCCTTCTCGGGGAGTTCGGACGGCACCCGGGAGTGGATCAGGGAGTAGTCTTCCCAAGGCCAGACCCGGCGCTGCATGTCCGGCGACACCGCGAAGAAGAACCCCAGCGGGTCCACCTGCGTGCGGTGGGCGCGCAGTGCGTCGTCGCGCATTTCGAAGAAGTCGCCGCAGTCCACCTGGGTGGTGGTGGGGTGGGCGGCAGGAGGTGGCGTGTGCCCCTCCGCATCAGACTCCAGCCACGCGGCCAGGCGCTCGGCATACGGGGACTGCAGACCTGCCTCTTCGAGCGCAAAGTGCAGTGCCCGGAACCTCTCCGGGCTGAAGGCCCGGTCGTAATAGAGCTTGCTGGGCTCCCACGCCTCCCCCGCGTCCGGGTAGCGTTCCGGATCCCCTGCTGCCTCAAACGCCTCCACGGCTACCCTGTGGGCCATGATGTGGTCCGGGTGGGGGTAGCCGCCATTCTCGTCATAACTGAGGATGACGTGCGGCTTGAAGGACCGGACCAGCCGCACCAGGGGCGCGGCCGCCTGTTGCAGGGGCAGGGTGGCGAAGGAGCCGGCCGGAAGGGGCGGGAGCGGGTCGCCCTCCGGGAGGCCGGAGTCTACAAAGCCCAGCCACCGCTGGCGGATGCCCAGGATGGCAGCGGCCCGCTGCATCTCCAGCCTGCGCGCGACGGCCATGTCCCGCTTGGGATGCGGCTCACCTTCAACTGCCGGGTTCTGGATGTCGCCGCGGGAGCCGTCCGTGCAGGTTGCCACCAGGACATCCACGCCGTTGGATGCATACATGGCCATGGTCGCAGCACCCTTGCTGGATTCGTCATCCGGGTGGGCGTGGACCGCGAGCAGCCGGAGCGGCACCTGGGATTTGCTGGGCGCTGTCATGGAGGGGACGGCTCCTTAATTTCGTCTTTAGCGGCTCTGGGGCAGCTTACGGGTGATGCGGGCGGGCGCCGCGCCTAGCCGGCAGTTGGTGCCACCGCGAAAGCGCCGGCGGAATGGGCACTAAACTGGTCCGGTGACTTCCCCGGACCAGACGGCCCAATCCGTGCCCGCAGACACTAGCCTAGCCAATCGGTATGGTGCTAAAAAGCGCCGGCTTTCCCCCAAGGCCGCCCCGCTGGCCATCGGCGTCGCGCTGGCCGTGGGGATCGGGTTCCTGGCCTGGGTGACCACGTCCAATTCGCTCTCCGGGGTGACGTTCAAGGATGTGGGTTACAGCACCGCCGATGCCACCCTCGCCGAAGTCGACTTCCAGGTGACCCGGGAACCGGCCAAGCCCGTCAAGTGCGCCGTGAAGGCGCTGGACGCCAAGTTTGCCGTGGTGGGTTGGAAAGTGGTGGACATCCCGCCGTCCCCGGGGGACTCAACGCCCGACGGCGGCCGGACAGTCGCCCAGCGCGTCACGTTGCGCACGGAGTCGGCGTCCGTGTCCGGCGTGGTGGACAGCTGCTGGATTCCCGGCGGGGAGTCGTAAGGGATGTGATGCGCGACGCTTGCTTGTTGGGTTATCTCCACGGGATTGACTACAATGGAGAGATACCTTTACCCCGCTGAGCTGGTTACTGTTCCACAAGTGGCCACCGTGGCGGGGTCTTTTGCATGTAGGACCACTAGAGGAGAAGTCCGTGTCTACCACCAACAGCGCATCTGCAGCCTGGCTTACCCAGGAAGCTTTTGACCGCCTGAAGGCAGAGCTGGACCACCTTTCCGGCGCAGGCCGGGCGGAGATCGTCCAGAAGATTGAAGCAGCGCGGCAAGAGGGGGACCTCAAGGAAAACGGGGGCTACCACGCGGCCAAGGAGGAACAGGGCAAGATTGAAGCCCGCATCCGCCAGCTGACGGTCCTGCTCCGGGACGCCCATGTGGGTGAAGCGCCTGCCGATGACGGCATCGTTGAGCCCGGCATGCTCGTGGTTGCCAGGATCGCCGGGGATGAGGAAACCTTCCTGCTGGGGTCGCGCGAAATCGCCGGCGACTCGGACCTGGATGTCTTCAGCGAGAAGTCCCCCCTTGGTGCGGCCATCCTGGGGCACAAGGAGGGCGAGACCCTCAGCTACGTTGCACCGAACGGCAAGGACATCAAGGTGGAGATCCTCTCCGCCAAGCCCTACGCCGGGTAACGCCAGGACAAGCAGCAAGCCGGTCCGGCAAAAGCGGCGGCCGTCCCCACTGGGACGGCCGCCGCTTTTCTGTCTGCGCCGTAGGGACCGCCCGGGCACGCCGTCGGGGAGGACTGGAGGTCAGGACTGGCGCGGGAGCGCAGGGAGGCGCGGACGAAGCAGCAATGCCGCCACTACCCCGCCCGCGGCGCCGCCCAGGTGCGCCTGCCAGCTCACGTAGCCTGCCACGAACGGCAGGGCGCCCAGCAGGATGCTCCCGTACCCCATGAAGAGGACCACCGCGAGCAGGATCTGCCGCCAGCTGCGGTTGAAGAACCCACGCACCAAAAGGAACGCGAAGAGCCCGAAGACCAGGCCGGACGCGCCCACCGTGACACCGTTGCCGATAAGCCAAACGGTGACTCCGCTGCCGAGCCAGCTGAACGCCAGGGCGGTGAGGAACACACGGAGCCCCGAGAGGAACACGAGGAAGCCGAAGATGACCAGGGGCAGGCTGTTGGACAGCAGATGGTTCAGGTTGGCATGCAGGAGCGGGAAGGTGAAGATGTCCAGCAGCCCGTCGGCGCTCCTGGGCCGCAGGCCGAAGGTCCGCGTGAGGGCGCCCATCATCAGCGTGTTGACCACCTCGATGGCGAACAGCAGGGCCACGAAGCCGCCCAGAACCACGAGGCCGCCCTTGGCGCGCGCGGCGATGGTTTGCCGCGCCGGGCCGCCTCCGTTACCCGGCAGTCCGCTGCCCAGTCCGGCCATGGCCGGTCCTAGTGCACAACGATCGGCTGGAAACCCTCGGCACGGAGGGCACTGAGGACCTGCTCACCGTGCTGGTGGCCCTTGGTCTCCAGGTTCACGGTGATCGAGACATCGCCCATGCTGATGGATCCCCCCACCCGGGTGTGGTCCAGGCCGGTGACGTTGGCATCATTTTCGGCGATGATGCGGGCAATGGTTGCCAGGGAGCCGGGGCGGTCATCAAGCATCATCCGCACGGTCATGTAGCGCCCGGCGGCGGAGAGGCCGCGCTGGATGACCTTGAGCATCAGCATGGGGTCGATGTTTCCGCCGGAGAGGACCACCACCGTGGATCCCGGGTTCTCGATCTTGCCGTCCATGAGTGCTGCCACGCCCACTGCCCCGGCCGGTTCCACCACCATCTTGGCCCGCTCGAGCAGGAAGATCAGCGCTCGGGCCAGAGAGTCCTCGCTGACGGTGACCACGTCATCCACCAGCTCGCGGATGATGCTGAACGGCAGCTGTCCCGGGCGTCCGACGGCAATGCCGTCCGCCATGGTGGAGACCCGCTTCAGCGGTACCAGGGCGTCAGCGGCAAGCGAGGGCGGGTACGCGGCGGCGTTCTCCGCCTGGACGCCGATAATGCGGATCTCCCGGCCGAGTTCCCTTGCGCGGGCCTTGATGGCGACGGCGACCCCCGCAAGGAGCCCGCCGCCGCCCACGCCCATGAGGACTGTGTCAACGTTGGGAACCTGCTCAAGGATTTCCAGGCCCACGGTCCCCTGGCCTGCCACCACATCCACATTGTCGAACGGATGGACGAAGACCATGCCGGTTTCATCGCTGTAGCGCTGGGCTTCAGCGAGCGCCTCGTCCACGTTGTGCCCGTGGAGGATGACTTCGGCACCGTGGCTGCGGGTGGCGGCAAGCTTGGGCAGCGCTACGCCCAGCGGCATGTAGATCCGGGCCTTGATGCCAAGGCTTTTGGCGGCAACGGCAACGCCCTGTGCGTGGTTGCTACCGACGCCGCCACCACGCCCCGTTTTTCTCTTCCGGCGAGAGCCGGGCCATCCGGACGTAGGCACCGCGGACCTTGAACGAGCCGGCGCGCTGCAGGTTTTCGCATTTGAAATGGACGTCCCCGCCCACCATGCCCCCCAGCGCCCGGGACGATTCCACGGGCGTGCGCGCAATGATCCCGTCAAGCAGCTTCTGCGCCTCAAGGACATCGTCCAGTGTGACGGGAAGGGTTTCAAGGATCTTCACGGACTACTCTCCTTTGGGTTCTGCTCCGGCGCCTTCCGGGGAGGAAGCACGGGCATCACGGTGTTCAGCTGGGGTGCCGGACGCCGCGTCCCGCCCCGAACCAGGTGCAGACGGCGGCTCAACGTCCTCGATGGTGTTGTCCCCGCCCGCTCCGGCCGTAATGGGCTTCCCGGCAATTACCGGCACCTGTTCATGTTCCCACGTTCTGGCGGCGATGTAGCGAACAGCCGAGTTTGCTACGGCCAGGATGGGCACGGAGAACAGCGCGCCGGGGATCCCGGCGAGGTAGGAGCCGGCCGCAACGCTGAGGATGACTGCCACCGGATGCAGCGATACTGCCTTGCCCATGACCAGGGGTTGCAGGATGTGGCCTTCAAGCTGCTGGACCAGCAGGACGATGGCCAGCATGATCAGGGCGTTGATGGGGCCGTTGGCCACCAGGGCCAGCAGAATGGCGACGACGCCCGTCAAAAGGGCACCTACCACGGGGATGAAGGAGCCGAGGAACACCAGCACGCCCAGGGGAAGCGCCAGCGGGACACCGATGATGGCGGCGCCAACGCCGATGCCAAGCGCGTCGACAGCCGCGACAAACATCTGGATGCGGGCGTAGCTGACCATGGACGCCCAGCCCTTGCGGCCTGCACCGAACGTCGCCGCCCGGGCCTTCCGGGGAAGCATCCTGACCAGGAACGCCCAGATCCGGTCACCTTCCAGGAGGAAGAAGATGAGGATGAACAGGGAGAGGAGCATGCCGGCGGCGAAGTGACCGGCGGTGCTGCCGAAGGACAGGGCGCCGCTAAGGATGCTGCTGCTGTTGTTCTGCAGCGCGTCGGTGGCTTCCTTGATGTACTGGTCGATCTGTGCGGCGGTCAGGTGCAGAGGCCCGGCGGACAGCCAGTCCTGGACCTGCCGGACGCCCTCAAGCGCCTGGGAATACAGTTCGCCGAAACCGACCACAAGTTGCCTGCCCACCAGGGCCAGTGCACCGGCGATAACGCCGATGAAGCCAAGGACTGTCACTGCGACGGCCAGTCCCGCGGGAAGCCCCCGCCGCTTCAGCCATGCCGTGACCGGGCTCAGCAGACCGGCGAGGAGTGCGGCCACCATGATCGGAATGATCAGGAGGGTGATGTGGCTGAGCAGCCACACCAGCGTTCCCGCCATCAGGAGGATCAGGCCGAGCCGCCACGACCAGGAAGCTGCGATGCGGATGCCGTACGGTATGTCCTTGTCCAGCTCACGGTCCGTCAGGACCCTCAGGGTGCGGCCGCGGCGGCGCGGCGGGAGCCGGTTGGACCGGTGCTGGGTGGGCAAGGGTAACGTCGTCCTCTTTTGGCGTCATATCCCAATACTTCCCCAGCGGTGGCCCAATGCAAACTACCGGCCCGCGCCGGGTGTGTAGTCGATCCCCCATTCCATGCTGAAGGACTCCCCGGCAGGCAGCCACCGGAGGCCGTCACCGGAGTTGAAGGCGTTGGTAAGCCCCGTCATTGGCTCCACCGCCACGGCCCGGGTCCGGCCTGGATACACGGTGCTCACGTAGATGTGGACGTACCGGCAGGATTCGTCCTGCCACAGCGACACCGCACTGCCGTCACCCGCTGCAAGGATGTGCCGGGCCACGCCGCCCTCAAAGCGGAGGTCCGTCAGGGCCACGTCCACGGCAAGGTCCGCGACGTGCCGGCCTGGACGGAAGTCAACGTCCCCGTCGACAGGGGCCGAACTGCGCGGAATCAAGCGCTCATCGGTCACCAGCCGGGTATCGGCGGCAACTGTCAGCTTCAGTTCCTCGACCGGAGTGTCACCCACCCGCAGGTAGGGGTGCGCGCCGAGGACGAAAGGCGCTGCCGCCGTCCCGTCATTGGTGAGGGTCTGCCGGACGCGCAGCCCGAGGTCTTCGGACAGCTGGTAGTCCACCCGGTGCCGCACCAGAAAGGGGTAGCCGTGCTGCGGGAAGACGACCGCTTCCAGCGCCACGGCGTGCGGGGACTCCCCCACCAGGGCATAGCCTGCGTTTCGAAGCAGGCCGTGGCTGGCGTTGTTGCGGGACACCTCGGTGATGTCCAGCTGCTGTTTCCTGCCGTCGAGGAACCATTGCCCGTCCTCCACCCTGTTGGCCCAGGGGGCGAGCGTGATGCCGGCCCCACCCGGGGAGATCTCATCGTCCCCGTAGGTCTCGGTCAGCAGGACCCCGCCCCGGCTGAACGAGCGCAGCCCGGCCGCGAGCTCGGTGACCACGGCCACGGCATCACCCCGGCGCAGTTCATATTGCCGGCCGGTGGCGCAGGCCCGGGTGGATGCAAGGGAGGTTTCCTGTGGGGAAGAGGCAGTCATGGGGATTACCGTATAACGGGCGGCGCCACACCTCCATCCCTCGTCATGTTACTTTTTGTTGTTAACTATTCTTTTCTGATCGCTTGTGCCACACTTTTTGCATGACAGGGATTACCAGCACCAGACTCTCCGACGGCCGGGAGCTGATTTATTTCGATGACGCCGGCACCAGCACCCCGCGCACCGGCAACCTCACCACCGACCACCGCGGCCTGCCGCCGCGGGGGGAACCGGGCGAGGTCCGCTTCGATGAGCTGACGGACGAATGGGTAGCCGTTGCCGCCCACCGCCAGGCCCGCACCCACCTTCCGCCGGCAGACCAGTGCCCCATCTGTCCCACCACTCCCGGGAATGCTTCCGAGATTCCTGCCGCGGACTATGACGTGGTGGTCTTCGAGAACCGGTTCCCCTCCCTGGGACCGGCGCTGGGGCCGGTCCCTGAGCATGCCGGATGGGGAACGAAGGGCCCTGCGTACGGCCGCTGCGAGGTGGTGTCGTTCACCCCGGACCACACCGGATCCTTCAGCGGGCTGAGCCAGGAGCGGTCCCGGACCGTGATTGAAGCCTGGTCGCAGCGCACCGCTGCCCTCAGTGCCATGGCGGGGGTCAAGCAAGTCTTCCCGTTCGAAAACCGCGGCGCCGACATCGGCGTTACGCTGCACCACCCGCACGGGCAAATCTACGCCTACCCCTACGTCACGCCCCGCGCCGGCGTCCTGGGTGCGGCGGCCCGGAAGTACTACGACGCAAGGGACGGCAGGGACACCCTGACCGGTTCGTTGCTGCGCGCCGAGCGGGAGGACGGCAGCAGGATGGTGCTGGAAGGGACGCACTTCAGCGCCTACGTGCCCTTCGCAGCCCGGTGGCCCCTGGAAATCCACCTGGTGCCGCACCGCCAGGTCGCCGACCTCGCCGCCCTGGGCGGGGAAGAAAAGGATGAGTTGGCGCATGTCTACCTGGACCTGCTCAAGCGGGTCGACGCCCTGTACCCCACGCCCACTCCGTACATCTCCGCATGGCACCAAGCCCCGCTGGATGACGTCCTGCGGCCGGCGGGATACCTCCACCTGCAGCTGACCTCCCCTCGCAGGGCAGCCGACAAGCTGAAGTATCTGGCCGGGTCGGAGGCAGCCATGGGCGCTTTCATCAATGACACCACTCCCGAAAGCGTGGCGGAACGGCTCCGCAATGTTGCCGTCCCGCCGTCGTCCACGCCTGCTGCCGCCCTCGCAGCCACCCCGGAAGGAGCCTCCGCGTGACCACCCGGAACCAGGACAACAACCAGGCCGCAGTTGCCACACCGCAGGACCTGGGCGCCCGCTTTGAGCAGGAGTTCGGCAGCGCTCCCGACGGCGTGTGGCAGGCGCCCGGCCGGGTCAATCTCATCGGCGAACACACGGACTACAACGAAGGCTTCGTCCTGCCCTTCGCCATCGACCGCACCGCGCGGGTGGCCGTCGCCGTGCGGCAGGACGCCACCATGCGGCTGCTGTCCACGTACGGCGACCAGGGGGTGGTCAGCACCAAACTCGAAGCCCTGCAGCCGGGAACGGCAAAGGGCTGGACCAAGTACCCCCTGGGCGTCGTGTGGGCGCTGCGGCAACGGGGGATCGACGTCCCCGGGCTGGACCTGCTCCTGGACTCAAACGTTCCGCTCGGCGCCGGCCTGTCGTCGTCGCACGCCATTGAATGTGCCGTCATTACCGCACTGAACGACCTCACGGGCGCCGGGCTGGAGGCCGAGGACATGGTGCTGGCAACCCAGCGGGCTGAGAATGACTTCGTCGGGGCACCCACCGGCATCATGGACCAGTCCGCATCCCTGCGCGGGTCAAAAGGCCACGCAGTGTTCCTGGACTGCCGGGACCAGACGGCGCGCCTGGTTCCGTTTGAGACCGGACCCGCCGGCCTGGTGCTCCTGGTGATCGACACCAAGGTGTCGCACTCCCACGCCGACGGGGGCTACGCCTCGCGGCGGGCATCCTGCGAGCTGGGCGCGGAGGTCATGGGGGTGAAGGCCCTTCGGGACCTGGATGTGGCGGACCTTGAGGAAGCCAGCGGGCTGCTGGACGAGGTCACGTTCCGTCGCGTGCGGCACGTGGTCACCGAGAACAACCGGGTGCTCCAGACCGTGGAGCTGCTGGGCGGCCCCGGTCCCGGCGCCATCGGCCCGCTGCTGGACGCCAGCCACGCCTCCATGCGCGACGACTTCGAAATCTCGTGCCCGGAACTGGACCTGGCCGTGGACACCTCCCGTGCCAACGGCGCCATCGGCGCACGCATGACGGGCGGCGGCTTCGGCGGGGCGGCAATTGCCCTGACGCCGGTGGACGCGGAACAGAAGGTGCGTGACGCTGTCGCCGGGGCTTTTGCCGACGCCGGCTTCGCGGCGCCTGAGATCTTCACCGTCTCCCCCGCCGCCGGCGCCATGCGGATCGCCTAGGCAGGCGCGGTCCGTCAGGGGCACGTTAACGGCCGTGGGCCCCACCAGTTTGGTGGGGCCCACGGTTGGTTAACGTACGACGGCGGAAGTTGCCGGTGTGCCTAGTCGTCGCCGCGCAGGATGGCCAGCAGGCGGATGATCTCCACGTAGAGCCAGACCAGCGTGACGGTCAGGCCGAAGGCGGCCGTCCAGGAGAAGCGCTGCGGGGCACCATTGCGGACGCCCTCCTCGATGCTGGTGAAGTCCATGATCAGCGAGAAGGCGGCGAGGCCGATGGCCAACAGGCCGATGAAGACGCCCAGCGGGATGCCGAAGATCTCAATGCTGCGCATGCCGAAGGGTTGCTGCAGGACGCCGGTCCACATCATCACCATGTTGACCAGGGAGAACACGGCGTAGCCGATGATGGCGATCATGAAGAACCGCATGGCCTTCGGGGTGGCGCGGACCTTGCCGCTCTTGAACAGCAGCAGGGTCACAGCGAACACCGAGAGCGTGCCGATCACGGCCTGCAGCCCGACGCCGGGGAACATGCCGTCCAGGATCCGGGTCAGGCCGCCGAGGAAGAGACCTTCCAATGCCGCGTAGGCCAGGATCAGTGCCGGTGAAGGCTGCTTCTTGAACGTGTTCACGAGGGCCAGGACGAAGCCGCCCAAGGCTCCGACGATCATCAGCATGGAGGCCAGCTGCTGCGCCACCGTGAGGGTGATGGCAGCGCCCACCACCACGGCGCCGAGGCATGCGGCGGTCTTCATGATGACGTCGTCGAACGTCATCCGGCCGGTGTCGGCGGGGCCAGCCGAGGGCTGGCTGTACATCTGCCGGAGCTGTTCGTCAGTCATGCTCTGGGGCTGCGTGCCCCAGCCCTGCTGGCCGTAGGGCTGCTGGCCATACGGTTGCTGGCCGTAGGGCTGCTGGCCATAGGGAGCGCCATAAGGGGCCTGCGGTACAGGCGGTGCCTGGGTGGCTCCACGGAAACTCTTTCCGTTGAAGATCGGGTTGCCGCCAAGTGCCATTGCGGGATTCCTCCATTGTGGGGTGGGTGATGAGCTTGTTGTTACGCTACCAATTCCCACGCGGGGGCCGCCGGGAAAGTTCCCAAGGGGCCCGGTTGCAACCGAACCGTGACCGTTGCGCCCCTGGACGCACCGGGCCCCACCGGGAACTAACCCACGCCCAGGTAGGCCTCCTTGACGGTGGGATCTTCCAACAGTTCCTTGCCCGTGCCGCTGTGGGTGATCTCCCCCGTCTCCAGCACAAAGGCGCGGTGCGCCCCGGCCAGAGCCTGGTTGGCGTTCTGCTCCACCACCAGGACCGTGGTGCCCTGGTTGTTGATTTCCTTGATGATCTTGAAAATCTGGCGGATGAACTGTGGGGCGAGGCCCATGGAGGGCTCGTCGAGCAGCAGCAGTCTCGGATTGGACATGAGAGCCCGGCCGATGGCCAGCATCTGCTGCTCACCGCCGGACATCGTGCCGCCGAACTGTTTTTCCCGCTCTTTCAGCCGCGGAAACAGGTCGAAGACGCGGTCCAGGTCCTTCGCTACGCCGCTTCTGTCTTTGCGCCCGAACGTTCCCATGTCGAGGTTTTCCATGACGGTCATCCCCGGGAAGATGCCGCGCCCTTCGGGGGCCTGGGAGATTCCGTGCACCACGCGGATGTGGGCCTTCATCTTGGTGATGTCCTGGCCCTCGAAAGTGATCCTGCCTTCGGAGCAGTTCAGCAGGCCCGAGATGGTCCGCATGGTGGTGGTCTTGCCGGCACCGTTGGCACCGATCAGCGCCACCACTTCGCCTTCGTCGACGGTGAAGGAGATGTCCCGCAGGGCCTGGATGCGGCCGTAGTGGACGGACACTCCCTCAAGTTCAAGCAACGTCATCTTCAGGCTCCCCTAGGTAAGCAGCAATAACACGCGGGTCTTCGCGGATCTCCCGCGGCAGTCCGTCCGCGATCTTCTTCCCGAATTCCAGTACGACAATCCGGTCTGTCACACCCATGACCAGCTTCATGTCGTGCTCGATCAGCAGCACGGTGTAGCCCTCATCCCTGATGGTGCGGATCAGCGCCATCAGTTCCTCTTTTTCGGCCGGGTTGAAGCCGGCAGCCGGCTCGTCCAGGCAGAGGACCTTTGGATCAGTGGCCAAGGCACGCGCAATCTCAAGCCGCCGCTGGTAGCCGTACGGCAGTTGCCGGGACAGGACATGCGCATGGCTGCCGATGCCCACGAAGTCCAGCAGGGCCATGCCGCGCTCAATGGCAGACTTTTCCTCCTTGATGTGGGTGGGCAGGCGAAGCAGTGCTCCGCCCACGCTGGTCCGGTGCCGCGCGTCCAGGCCCACCACCACGTTCTCCAGGGCTGTCATTTCCCCGAACAGGCGGATGTTCTGGAACGTGCGGGACAGGCCCAGCCGGGTGATCTTGTGCTGCTTGATGCCGTTCAGGACCTGCCCCTCCAGCACCACTTTTCCGCTGGTGGGCTTGTACACGCCGGTCATCGCATTGAAGCACGTGGTCTTGCCGGCGCCGTTGGGCCCGATGAGGCCCAGGATCTCGCCACGCTTGATGTTGAAGCTGATGTTGTCCAGTGCCACCAGGCCGCCGAACTTGATGGTCAGGTTCTGCACCTCGACAATGTTGTCGCCCACCTTGACCGCGATATCGCGGTCCGGGGCCACTTTCTCGGCCAATTCCTGGTCCACTCCTGCTTCGGCGAGGGCCTCGATGTCCAGCTCCGGCGCGACGGGGGCCGCCGAACCGTCCTGAACCGTACTGTCCTGGCCTGTGCTGTCCTGGGCCAACTGCTCCTCCACACTGCTGGAGCCCGCGTGCCTTTCCTCGGAGCTCATGCCTCCGCTCCTCTCTGTCCGGCCGCATGCGTCCCGGGGCCGGCTGGTGGATTGTTCGGGTCTTTCGGCTCCGTGCCGTCGCGGCTGGTGACCTTATTAAGTGCCGTCCTGCCATACGCCAGCAGCCGCTGCCGTGCGGGCAGAAGTCCCTGGGAACGGAAGATCATGATCAGCACCAGCGCAATCCCGAAGATCAGGTACTTGTATTCGGCAATGGCCGTGAACCTCAACGGGATGTAGCTGACCAGGGCTCCACCCAGGATGGCGCCCACCTTGTTGCCGGCCCCGCCCAGCACCACTGCGGCGAGGAACAGGATGGATGTTGTGACGTCGAACTTCTGGTTGTTGACGAACCCCACCTGCCCGGCGAAGAGTGCTCCGGAAAGGCCGCCGACGGCAGCACCGATCGCGAAGGCCCACACCTTGTACTTGAAGGTGGGAACACCCATGATTTCCGCGGCGTCCTCATCCTCGCGGATGGCAATCCAGGCGCGGCCTACCCGGCTGCGTTCCAGGTTGCCCACCAGGAGGGTGACGATGATGATGATGGTCAAGGTCAGCCAGTACCAGGGCACACCGTTTGAGTTGGAGAAGATCGGCGTTCCGTCAGCCCCGTCACCCGGCGGGTGGCCGACGTTCTGGAAACCCACCTGGCCTTTCATGGCAGGAATGATGGTGGCCAGGATGCGGATGATCTCGCCGAAGCCGAGCGTCACGATGGCGAGATAGTCGCCCCTGAGCCGGAGTGTGGGCACGCCCAGCATGACGCCGAAGAACATGGTGACTGCCATGGCCACCGGAAGCGTCCACAGGTAAGGGATGTGCAGGTAGGGCGAATCCGGGCTGGTCAGCATGGCGGCAACGTACGAACCCACCGCGAAGAAGGCGACGTAGCCAAGGTCCAGGAGGCCGGCGTACCCCACCACGATGTTGAGGCCAACGGCGATCAGCGCAAAGCGTGCCATGTCGAAACAGGCCAGGGCGAAGTTGTTGCCGGGTTCAGTGGTGATGATCGGCGGGTTGAGCAGCGGCAGCAGGTAGGCCAGGACGACCACGATGACCAGGAAGGCCCACTGCTGTTGGCGGGACAGGGCGTGCCAGCGGTCGGAGAAGTAGCCGGGCTTGCGTTTGCCCTGCTGCCGGAGTGTGCTCCTGCCCGGCGCTTTTGACGATGCTTCGCGTTCCTCTGCTGCCTGCTCGGCCGCGGCTGTCTGCAGCGGCGTGGGGCCGTCCGTCATACTCATGCTTTGCTCCTTCCAAGGGAGGTTCCCAGGATGCCCTCGGGCCGCAGCAGCAGCACGAGCACCAGCACCACGAACGCCACGACGTCGGTCCACTGCGAGTTGCCCAGCAGGATCTGGCCGTAGTTGCCGATCAGGCCAAGGAGCAGTCCGCCCAGCAGTGCACCGCGCACGTTGCCGATGCCGCCAAGCACCGCGGCAGCGAACGCCTTGATGCCCAGGACGAAACCACCGCTGTACTGGACACCGGACGGGATTTTCATGACGTAGAACAAGGCGGCGGCTCCTGCGAGCAGTCCTCCGATGACGAAGGTGGTAATAATGATGCGCTCTTTGTTGACGCCCATCAACGTGGCGGTGTCGGGGTCCTGGGCGACCGCCCGGATGCCGCGGCCCGTGCGCGACTTGCTGATGAACCTGTCGATGCCCACCATCATGATCACGGCGGCGATGATGATCACCAGCTGCTGCGAATCGATGATGGTACCGAAGACGTCGAAAATGGGGGTGGGCCGGAACATGGTCAGGGCCAGTTCGGGGCTGGGGCCACGCCACAGGTAAATGAGGTACTGGATGGTGAAGGAAGCGCCAATGGCCGTGATCAGGAAGACCAGGCGGGGCGCGTTCCGTTGCCGCAGGGGTTTGTAGGCGATCCGCTCCAGCAGGAAGGCTGTCACGGCTGACGCCACCATGGCCAGGACCAGCGCCAGCAACAGGTTCAGGATGATGGCCCAGATGTCGAGCCGGGGAGCTGAAGGGCCGAAGCCAAGGCTGCTGAGGGTGAAGAAGACGGCGTAGCAGCCAACGATGAACACTTCCGAGTGGGCGAAGTTGATGAGGTTCAGGACGCCGTAAACCAGGGTGTAGCCCAACGCTACGAGCGCATAAATGGCCCCGAACGTGAGGCCGTCAAACGTGGCACTCCAGAAGTTCTGGGCCAGCGACGGTATGTCGAAGGTGATCCAGTCGTTTTCCATCGGGAGTAGTGGGACAAGAGAGGGAAGCATGGGAACATCCTGATCCAGTTGCACGCGGCCTTGTGGGCCCGGCCGTGGGACTTGTGTCTATTGACGTTGCTTGGTCCTGGGCTGCTGCCAAGCCAAGAAAAGGCTGTGGGGGCCTGCTGATGCTGGCCCCCACAGCCGGTTCATGCTGGTTGCTACTCCCCGATGGGGCCGATGGGAACGATCTTTCCGTTTTCCACCTTGTAGCCGTAGACGGTCGGGGCCTGGAGCTCGCCCTTGGCATCCCACTTGTAGTGCTTGCTCAGGCCGTCCTTGTCGTAGGCCTTGACCCAGGCCAGCAGGTCCGCACGGCTCTGCTTGCCTGCGTCAATGCCGGAGAGGAGGACGGTTGCGGCGTCGTAGCCCTCGATGGAGTACGTACCGGGTTCCGCTCCCTTGGAAACGTCCTTGTAGGCCGAGGCGAAGTCGGGGATGAGCTCGCCCGGGAGGCAGGGGCAGGTGAAGTAGGCGTTGTTGGAAGCGTCGCCTGCCTGCTTGATGAACTGGTCGTCCTTCACACCGTCAGGCGCTACGAACGTTCCGGCGAATCCCTTGCCAACCAGCTGCTGGTCGAACGGTGCGCCTTCGGCGTAGTAGCCGGCGTAGAACACGGCGTCGGCCTTGGCGTTCATGATCTTGGAGATCACGGCGGAGAAGTCCTTCTGCCCTGTGGTCACCTTCTCCGTTCCGGCCAGGGCGCTGCCCAGGCCCGCGGAGGTGGAGGTTCCCAGGCCAATGCCGTAGTCGGAGTCGTCCTGGACCAGGTACACCTTCTTGGCGCCGAGCTTGCCGGTGAGGAACTTGGCGGCTGCGGGGCCCTGGACGGCGTCATTGCCGAGGCCGCGGAAGAAGGTGGTCCAGCCGTTTTCGGTCAGTGTGGGGTTGGTGGCCGACGGGGTGATGTGGACCAGGCCCTTCTGCTCGAAGATGTTGCCCGTGGCCTTGGACTCGCCGGAGAACGGCAGGCCGATCACACCAACAATGTCCGACTCGCTCACCAGCTGGGTGACGGGGCCGGTGGCCTTGTTGGGGTCGCCTTCAGTGTCGAACTTCTTGAACTGGACCTGGCAGCCCGGGTTGGACTTGTTGTGCTGGTCAATGGCCAGCTGGATGCCGTTGAAGATGTTGACACCGAGCTGGGCGTTGGGGCCGGTCTGCGCGCCTGCGTAGGCGAGCGTGGTGGTCGCGGGGCAGGTCGCCTTGCCGTCACCGGCGGGCTTTACCGCACCGGCAGGGACGTCGACTTTCGAAATGGCGGGGATGTTCACCTTGCTGGACGAACCCGAGCTTTCGGTGGTGCCGGGGCCCGCCTGGTTGGCACAGGCCGACAGCAGCATGCTGAATGTGGCTGCTGCTGCCAACGAGGTGAGGACTTTCTTTCGGTACATTTGTCTGCCTTCCGAAACAGGGCCATGCGATGCGCGTGCGGATCAATGGGGCGCTTCGGCGCCCGGAATGGGACCAGGTATTCCTGATTTAGCTTCAAGCTAATGCATAGACAGCAGCGAAACTAAGTGACTGAGGTCACAGCCTTATAACAGTCGTTGCCTATGCGGAATTAAACGCAGGAAGCCGCCTGCTGTGCAGGCGGCTTCCTGGTGTCCAAACCCTGGCGGCGCCGGAAGGGACAGGATGTACCCCAGGTGGGACTCGAACCCACAACACGCGGATTTTAAGTCCGCTGCCTCTGCCAATTGGGCTACTGGGGCGCCGGGTCAATGGTACCTGCCCGGGACGCGTTGGCTGGAAACGCCGACGGCGGCCGCCCCGCAAAGGGGACAGCCGCCGTCGTGCGCTGTGAAGCGTGGTGGAACAGGCGCGCTACTTGGCGTTTGCCGCTACCGTTTCCTTGGGAGCGGCGGCGGCAGCGCTGGAGCCGGCGGCCGGAACCGCTGCGGGCGCAGCGGCAGGCTTCGGTGCCGGGGTGGCTGCCGAGACGAAGGCACCGCGGGGGTTGTCCAGGTCCATCAGCTGCGTGGTGTCGCGTCCGGCGAAGAAGCCGATGATCCAGTTCAGGATGACGCGGAACTTGCGCTCCACCGTGGGCATGGCCATGCCGTGGTAGCCACGGTGGGCCAGCCATGCGAGTCCACCCTTGAGGCCGATGCGGCCCAGGAGGTTGATGTTGGCGACGCCCTTCCATTCGCCGAAGCCTGCTACGGCACCAAGGTTCTTGTGCTTGTAGTCGGCCAGCGGCTTGTCCCAACGGGAAGCCCACAGGTTCTTGGCGAGGCGCTTGGCCTGGCGCAGGGCGTGCTGGGCGTTGGGGACGCAGGTGCCGTCCGGGAGGCCCTTGCCGGTGAGGTCCGGGACAGCGGCGATGTCGCCGGCGGCCCAGGCGTTCTCCACAATGCCTTCGTCGCCTGCGATGCGCAGGTCCGGCAGGACGCGGACGCGGCCACGGGGTTCGAGCGGGAAATCGGTGGAGCGGACCATCGGGTTCGCCTGCACGCCGGCCGTCCACACCAGGGTGTCTGCCTCGAACTCCTGGGCGGGGGTCTTGTCCGGGAGGTTGATGAGCTTCAGGGTGCCTTCGGCGCTGTCCAGCGAGGTGTTCAGCAGGACCTCGATACCGCGGCTGCGCAGGTGCTCAACCACCCAGTCAGCCTGCTTTGCAGTGACCTCGGGCATGATGCGGCCCATGGCTTCGACCAGGACGAAGCGGACTTCCTCCTGCTTGATGCGGGGGTTGTTGCGCACGGCGGCACGGGCGAGGTCTTCCATCTCGGTGATGCACTCGATGCCGGCGAAGCCGCCGCCGACCACCACGAAGGTGAGGGCCCTGGCGCGGGCTGCAGGGTCCGCCATGGTGGAGGCAACCTCGATGCGCTCCAGCAGCTTGTTGCGCAGGGCAACGGCTTCCTCGATGGTCTTCAGGCCGATGCCCTTGTCCGCCAGGCCCTTGATGGGGAAGGTGCGGGTGATGGCGCCGGCTGCGAGCACGACGTCGAAGTAGGGAACCTCGAAGTTCTCGCCGCCGTCGGCAGGAGCCACCACGGCCGTCCGGTTGACGTGGTCGATCGACGTGACGCGGCCCTGGATGAGTTCCGTCTGCTTGAGGTGCTGGCGGTGGGAGACCACTGCGTGGCGGGCTTCGATGTTGCCACCTGCCACCTCGGGGAGGAAGGGCTGGTAAGTCATGTAGGGCAGGGGATCAACGACGGTGACGATGCCACCGGCATTCGCGATCTTCTTCTGCAGTTTCAGTGCTACGTACAGGCCGACGTACCCGCCGCCGACGACGAGTACCCTGGGACGGTCCTGGAGCTGTGGGGTGGTTGCCATTGTTCAAGGATACAGGAGTTTGTGAAAATCTTCACTAGCCGTGCGGAGGCCCCCGTAACCTAGGAATCAGGCCGCGATTTGACCCTTTCCACCACGCCCGTGTCCGGTTCTTCCACGGCAAGGGAAGGGTTGCGAGCCGCCCGTCGGAGCTGGATGCCGGCGGCGGCGATGATGGCCACGAACAGGGCGGCAAAACCGATCACGACGGCGGCGCCGATGGCACTGTCGCGCTGGGACGGCGCCTTCGCGGCGGGAACGGTGGCTTCGGGCAGCGTGGGTGCCGCGCTGGGCGCTGAGGTTGCGGTGGGCAGCGGGGTTGCCGGGGCGGCGTTGCCCCGCCTGTGCACGCGGATCCACTCGGCGATGGTGCCCAGCGGATTGACTGAAACCTCCGGGACGTCAGCCTTGAGCGCTGCCTCGGCGTTGAGGATGCCGAAGCCGTACAGTGGATCCTTCCCCGGGGCGCCGGCGTCCTTCGCCGTGGAGACGATCCTGTTGATCACCTGTTCGGCGCTCATGTCCGGCCACCTGGACCGGATCAGGGCAGCAACGCCTGCCACGATGGGCGTGGACCCGGAGGTTCCGGCCCATTCCGCATAGCCTCCGCCCGGAAGGCCGCCCAGGAGGTTCTCGGCCGGCGCAGCCACTCCAATGCTGATGCCCTGCGAGGAGGCGTCCACGCTGGCCACGTTCTTGCGGTCCAGGCCGGCGACGGTGAGCACGCCGGGAATGGTGGCAGGGGCGCCCACCTGGGTATTGCCTCCCACCCGGTTTCCGGCGGCGGCTACGATGACCACGTCCTTCTGTTCCGCGTACAGGAAGGCGGCGTCCCAGCTTTGCGGCCACTGCGGCGTGGTGCTGCCGAGCGAGATGTTGATGACCTTGGCGCCGTTGTCCACCGCCCAGCGGACCGCCTCGGGAATCTGGTCCTGGTCGCTTTTGCCCGAGGGGTTGGCCGAGCCCAGCCAGGTGGAGACGGAGAGGAGCTGCGCTTCGGGCGCGACGCCGATGATGCCGTCCGGCGGAACAGCCGGCCCGGGGCTGGGGCTGGGGCTCGCGCTGGCGGGCTGGTGTCCGCGGCCTGCGAGCATGGTGGCTACCAGGGTGCCGTGTTCAGGCTTGGAGCCGACGCTTTTCTGGCCGTCCGGCTGGCCTGAGCCGGAGGCATCGTAACCGCCGACAACCGCGCCTTTGAGGTCCGGGTGCTGGGCATCGATGCCGCTGTCGATGACGGCCACCTTCACGCCGGCGCCCTTTGACACTTCCCAGGCCTTGGTAATGCCCGAATCCGCGAGCCAGTACTCCTTATCGCGCCACTCGTCGGCGTGTGCGGCGGGGGCCGTGAACAGGCCGGCGAACAGGCAGCACGCGGCCAGCAGGAGGGCCACCGCGGCGGCCGCGGCACGGGACACAAGCGGGCTTGAAGCTGGGGTGGGATGCATGGGCTACTCGATGCTCAGCGCGATGCCGTCAAGGATGTCGTGCTCGCTTGCGGTGGCCGCGGTGACCTTCCCGCCGGTCAGCTCCCCCATCCGTTCGAGGATCCGGCGCCACACCAGTCCCCCGGCGCCGATGACGTCCACGCGGCCGGGATGCATGTACGGCAGCGCAGCCCGCCCGGCCCGGGTCATCTCCAGCAGGTCGGTGGCGGCTTCGCGGATGTCCCCGATGGGCAGCGCAGCCCCGTGGATGGCGTCGGGCGAGTATTCCGGCAGGCGGAGCGCGTGCGCGGTGACGGTGGTGACGGACCCGGCCACACCGACGACGGCGGTGGCGCGTTCCAGGGGGACGTCGCGTCCGGCGCGGGCCATGGCTTCGTCCACGTCGGCTTCCGCGGCGGCAATCTGTTCGGCAGTGGGCGGATCGTTGCGCAGGTGCCGTTCAGTCAGCCGGACGCAGCCGATGTCCACGGATTTGGCAGCGGTCACGCCGGCGGCGGTGCCCAGGACGAATTCGGTGCTTCCCCCGCCGAGGTCCACCACGAGCACCTGCTGCCCGTCGAGGACGGGCAGCACGCTGCTGGCCCCGGCAAAGGACAACGCCGCTTCCTCGTCCCCGGAGATGACCTCCGGTTCCACTCCCAGCAGCTCCCTGACGCCGTCCACAAAGACGTCCCGGTTGCGTGCATCGCGGCTCGCGGAGGTGGCAACGAACCGGATCCGCTCTGCGCCATGCTCTTTGATCAGGCGGGCGTAGTCGGCCGTGGCGCCAAGCGTGCGTTCCAGTGCCTCCGGAGCCAGTTCGCCGGTGGCGTCCACGCCCTGGCCCAGCCGGACCACGCGCATCTCCCGGACGACGTCGGTGAGCTTTGTGCCGCCATTACTGCGGTCAATGTCGGCGATCAGGAGCCGGATGGAGTTGGTGCCGCAGTCGATGGCGGCGACGCGGGTCATTCGGATGCCTCTGTGGTTCCGGCGGATTTCCGGACCGGGGCGGGGCGGCCCACAATGTCCGGGAGCCCTTGGGGCCCGTGGCGGCTCAGGTCCCGGGATGGTGCCTCGCCGGTGGTGTCCCAGGCGCCGTCGCAGTAGCACTTGTCAGCAGTCCACCACTCAGTGATCATGTCCAGGGCCCGGTCCCCCAGGGGGTTGACGCCGCTGCCCGCAGCAAGGGAGTGGCCCACCAGGACATGCAGGCACTTGACGCGGGTGGGCATCCCGCCGGCGGACACGCCGTCGATCTCCGGCACCGGACCGATTCCGGAACGCTGCCCGATGGCGTCGCGGGCGGCCAGATACTCCCCGTGGGCCGCCCGGTAGGCAGCGGCAAGCCCGGCGTCAGCGGCCAGCTGCTCGTTCATGCTGTTCATGACCCCGGCAGCCTCAAGCCTGGAAACCGCGGACGTGATCACCGGGTGCGTCAGGTAGAAGGTGGTGGGAAACGGGGTGCCGTTGCTCAGCCGGGGCGCGGTGGCTGCCACGAGGGGGTTGCCACAGACGCAGCGGGCCGGAATCTCCACGACGTCGCGGACGGGTCGTCCCAGCTGCCTGCTCAGTACTTCAAGGTCGTGTGCTGTTGGTTGGCGGGATTCGTCCCGGGCGGCTGCCGTGTTGTGTTCCACTGTCGCGGGCCGTCCTTCCTGTGCGGTTCAGTCTGTGGCCGCGCGCCTGATGGACTCCCACAGGGAATCCACCCACGGCAGATCGGCGGGGTCTTGTGCTGCTGCGCCGCGGGGCTACTGCTTTCTCCGGTACTCATCGCTGCCAAAAACCCAGTAGCCGGTTTCGCCCGGCATAACCATGTTAATGCGGTCGCGGGCCTGCTGCTTGACGTAGTTGGGGTCCTGCCAGCGCGACACCTGCTGGCGGAGGACGTCGCCTTCGGCCTGGCGGGCGGCGATGTCAGCATTCAGGGCGTCTATTTCGGCCTTCTTGTCGAAGAAGATCTTGACTGTGGGGGCCAGCATCACGGTGATGGCGATCATCACCACGGCCAGTGCGAGCATGCGGCCGGAAAACGCCTTGGCGGGGACGGGATGCTGCTCCTCTTCGGGGCTGCGGGCATCCTTGCCGTCAACGGGACTGCTGCCTTTGCGCCCGGCGGCGGGCTTCGAAGATTTGGCCTCCCCCGCTTTCCCGGACCGGCCTGCAGCAGTTCCGCCCGCGTGGCTGTCCTTTGCAGGTGCGGGGGCTGCCGCGGACCCGCCCTTGGCCGGCCGGAAATCCGCCCGGATGACCTCGGCACCGCCGGAGGATCCGTCGTCGTCCGTTGCCTTGGCTGGACGGGCGGGTGCGACCTTGGGAACTTTGGGGCGGCGGGTAGCCATGACACTCCTGAAACGCAGCCTGCCGGGGCCGCCACTATCTGTGCTGGACGTTCACTGCTGAACAAATGCTGCTGGAAACAACAGCGGTGGCTATGGTCTTTCAACCATAGCCACCGCGGATGGGTTTAGGCGGTTACTAGCCCTTGAAACGCGGGAAGGCGCTGCGGCCGGCGTAGCGTGCGGCGTCGTCCAGTTCCTCTTCGATGCGCAGCAGCTGGTTGTACTTGGCTACGCGCTCGGAGCGGGCCGGTGCACCGGTCTTGATCTGGCCGGCGTTGGTGGCCACGGCGATGTCCGCGATGGTGGTGTCCTCAGTCTCGCCGGAGCGGTGCGAGGTGATGGTGGTGTAGCCGGCACGCTGGGCCAGGCTGACGGCGTCCAGGGTCTCGGTCAGCGAACCGATCTGGTTGACCTTGACCAGCAGGGAGTTGGCGGTCCTGGTGTCGATGCCGCGCTGCAGGATGGAGGGGTTGGTGACGAAGAGGTCGTCACCCACCAGCTGGACCTTGTCGCCGATGGCGTCGGTGAGGGTCTTCCAGCCGTCCCAGTCGTTCTCGTCCAGCGGGTCCTCGATGGAGACCAGCGGGTAGTCGGCAACGAGTTCGCCGTAGTACGCACTCATGTCGCTGGCGGACAGGGACTTGCCTTCGAACTGGTACGCGCCGTCCTTGTAGAACTCGGAGGAGGCAACGTCCAGGGCCAGGGCGATGTCCTTGCCCGGGGTGTAGCCGGCGTTCTTGATGGCCTCAGTGATGAGGTCCAGGGCTGCACGGTTGGACGGCAGGTTCGGTGCGAAGCCGCCTTCGTCGCCGAGGCCGGTGGACAGGCCCTTCTGCTGCAGTACGGACTTGAGGTTGTGGTAGACCTCAACGCCCCAGCGCAGGCCCTCGGAGAAGGTCTCGGCGCCGATCGGGGCGATCATGAATTCCTGGATGTCGACGTCGGAGTCGGCGTGGGAGCCTCCGTTGAGAATGTTCATCAGCGGCACGGGCAGGACGTGGGCGTTCGGGCCGCCCAAGTACTTGTAGAGCGGCAGGTCGGCGGAAGCAGCGGCTGCGTTGGCGACTGCCAGGGAGACGCCCAGGATGGCGTTGGCGCCCAGCTTGCCCTTGTTGGGGGTGCCGTCCAGGTCCAGCATGGCCTGGTCGATGCTGCGCTGGTCGGTGGCGTCGAAGCCGGTCAGGGCGGGGGCGATCTGGTCGATCACGGCGTCGACGGCCTTCTGCACGCCCTTGCCCAGGTAGCGGCCCTTGTCGCCGTCACGCAGTTCAACGGCCTCGTGCTCACCGGTGGAGGCGCCGGAGGGAACCGCGGCGCGGCCGATCTGGCCGTCCGACAGCAGGACTTCAACTTCAACGGTGGGGTTGCCGCGGGAATCGAGGATCTCGCGGGCGTGGATGGCATCGATAAGCGCCATGAATTTGCTCCTTATGGGCGATTAACGGGGGGAATCAGGCAGAAAACTCGACGTACTCGTCACGGTCCAGCCTAGTCGAGAGTGCTCCGGGTTACTCAAACCGGTCAAGGCCGGGACGTCATGATGGCGCTTGGTCGCTTTGGTCACTCTGGTCACGCTGGTAGCGGCGGACGGCGGCATTCAGGGCGCGCTCAGCGTCCATGCCGTTGTCCCGCGCAGAACGCACGACGGCGAGCAGCAGGTTTCCGAGCTCGTCCTCGCTTTCAGGGACGGGAGTCCCCGCGGGGAGCCCAAGGCCAGCACGCGCTGCACGGTCCAGGGACTTCTGCGCCCTGGCCAGCGCCGGGAGGGCCTGCGGGATGCCTTCGAAGGGGTCCTGCCGTTCCGGCTTTTCGGCCCGCTTTACGGCATCCCACTTCTGCTCGATCTCCGCCACGGTGGCCGGGAAGCTGTCCTGCAGGGAGCCGTCAGGCCGGAAGACATGGGGATTCCGCCGGATCATTTTGGCACCCAGGCCGCGCGCCACGTCGTCGAACGTAAAGGCGCCGCGCTCCTCAGCCAGGCGGGCATGGAGCACCACCTGGAGCAGCACGTCACCGAGCTCGCCCTGCAGCTCGGCGTCGGGGTGGCCTTCCTCGATGGTCTCGGCCACTTCGTAGGCCTCCTCCAGGAGGTATTCCACCAGCGACGCGTGCGTCAGGGCGCCCATCCAGGGGCAGTGCACGCGCAGCTGGGCAATCAGGCCCAGCAGTTCCGCCGTTGCAGAACTGCCGGGCCGCGAATCCGGATCAGCCAAGGTTGGCGTAGGCGTCGTTGATGTACTCCACCAGCGCTTCCTTTTCCTCCAGGGGCAGGAAGGATGCCTCGGCGGCGTTGAGGGTCAGCTCCAGCAGGTCATCGAGGTCGTAGTCGAAGGTTTCCACCAGCAGGTTGAACTCGTCGGTCAGGGTGACGCCGCTCATCAGGCGGTTGTCGGTGTTGATGGTGACGTTGAAGCCCAGCTGGTAGAGCATGTCCAGGGGATGGCTTTCGATGCCTTCGCCGAACTCCGCGATGGCGCCGGTCTGCAGGTTGGAGGAAGGGCAGATTTCCAGGGCGATGCCGCGGTCGCGGACCCAGCTGGAGAGGTCGCCGAGGGTGACCAGGCCAACGGTGTCCCCGGCTTCCTCGTCATCGTCGAATTCCACCATGATGTCCTCGGCGATGCGGACGCCGTGTCCCAGCCGGAGGGCGCGGCCGTCCACCAGCGCGGACTGGATGCTCTCCAGCCCGGCAGCCTCGCCTGCGTGTACGGTGGCGGGGAAATTGTGCTGGGCCAGGTACGTGAAGGCGTCCCTGAAGCGGCTGGGCAGGAATCCGTCCTCGGCGCCGGCAATGTCGAAGCCCACTGCGCCCTGGTTGCGGTGGCGGACGGCGAGTTCGGCGATCTCCTGGCCGCGGTCGGCGTGGCGCATGGCGGTGATCAGCTGCCCCACCTGGATCTCGCGTCCGGTCTCGGAGACGGCCTCGACGCCGGCCTCCAGTCCGTCCTGGACTGCCTCCACGGCCTCATCAAGGCTGAGCCCCTTCTGGAGGTGCTGCTCGGGCGCCCAGCGCACCTCGCCGTACACCACGCCGTCGTCCGCAAGGTCCTCGACGAACTCCTTGGCCACGCGGAACAGGCCGTCGTAGGTCTGCATGACGGCTACCGTGTGGTCGAAAGTTTCCAGGTAGCGGACCAGGGATCCGGAGTCGGCTGATTCGCGGAACCACTGTCCCAGGGCCACGGGGTCCGTTGAGGGAAGTGTGTGGCCAACGGCCTCCGCCAGCTCGATGATGGTGGCCGGACGGAGTCCTCCGTCCAGGTGGTCGTGAAGGGAAACCTTGGGCAGGCTCTTCAGGTCAAAATCGATGGCAGGGGCAGCGTCAACAATGGGCTCAGTCACGTTCCCACCTTAGGGTGGGCCGCAGTTCAAAGCCAGCCGTTCAAAGCCGGCCGCTACTTGGCCGCGGGACCGGCTTCTGCCGAGGGCACCACGAGGGCCTGCGTGCCGGGCCTGCGTTCCTGCCCGGAACCGGAGGACCCTTCGGCCCACTCGTCCGCCTCGGGGGCGTCATGCCGGCCCAGCCGTTTGTGCCACCAGCGGAGCAGGTGGTCGATGACAACACCCAGGACAATGGCAAAGACGACGGCGATGCCCGCGCTCAGCAGCGGGTTGTGGTGCAGCCACGGGAACGAGCTGGCCAGCAGGCCGATGCCAAGGGAGTAGGCCACCCACGTCACACAGGCAAAGGCGTCGAAGACGAAGAACCTGCGGTGCGAGAAGCCGGTGCTTCCGGCGACGTAGTTGACCGCCACACGGCCCCAGGGGATGTAGCGGGCGGTGAAGATCAGTACCGCGCCGCGTTTCTCGAGTTCATAGCGGGCCCAGGCGAAGACTTTCCGGACCTTGGACCGGCGCATCCATCCCCACCGCTCCAGGCCGATCTTGCGGCCGAGCATGTAGGCCATGTTGTCACCGGCAATGGCGCCAACAAGTGCAGTGAGGCCCAGGATCCAGAGATTGGGTTCGCCGCTGTGCCGCGAGAAGGCTGCGAGCGCCACGATGAGGGTCTCGCTGGGGACCACCATGGCGAAGCCGTCCACGAAGAAGAACACCAGCAGCGCCGGGTATATCCACCACTGGCCCGCTGCATGGAGCACGGCCTCATTAATAAACTCCACGCGGTGTTGCTCCTGTATAAAAATGACACAGCCAAAGTGCCGCAGCCAAAGCGGAAATCGTTCCTAAGTGTCCCACGCCCCGGGCCCTGTCCGCTACGCCCCAATGCCCGGAATTACCCCTTAAACGCGCTGGTCAGGCCCCGGGTTCCCGGATCCGTTCCACCACGTTGGGTTTGCCCCGGAATTTGTTGATGACCAGGTCCACCACGATGCCCAGCGCTACCGCGCAGACAATGGCAATCGCTGCGCCCAGGACGTGGTTGTTCTCGAACCACTGGCCAAAAAACAGCCCGATCGCCACCGAGTAGTAAGCCCACAGGCTCGCCGAAAGGACGGTCAGGCCCACGAACCGCAGGTGCGGGTAATGCGTGACCCCGGCGGTCAGGTTTACCGCCACCCGGCCGATCGGGACGAAGCGGGCCACCAGGATCAGCGATGCCGGCCGTTTGTGCAGCTCCCGGCCCGCCCAGCGGAACGCGCTTTGCATGCGCGGCCCGCGCATCCACGCCCAGCGCCTGGTGCCCACCCGGCGGCCCAGCAGGTACGCGATGTTGTCCCCGAGGAATGCACCCGCTGCCGCTACAAGCACCAGGAGCAGCGGGTTGGGAACATCCGCGGTGGCGGCCACGGCGGCGAGGCCCACCACCACGGACTCACTGGGAACGGGCGGGAAGAAGCCATCAATGACGCAGCACGCCAGCACCAGGACCAGCACCCACGGCTGACCGGCTGCGGCGAGGATGAAGTCATTGATGGCCTGCATGGGTCCCTATGCTATGCGGTCGATGATGAGCTGCTGGGCGGGCCGCGAACCTTCCGGAGCGATGACCACTGCGTGTTCCAGGGCTTCCCGGGCACGGGCGAACCGCTCCGGAGTGTCGGTGAGCAGTGTCATCAGGGGCTCCCCTGCCCGCACGGTGGCGCCGGGTTTGGCATGCATGCGCACCCCGGCCCCCGCCTGTACCGCATCCTCCTTGCGGGCGCGGCCGGCACCCAGCCGCCACGCAGCCACACCGACGGCGAGCGCATCCAGCTCCACCAGCACCCCATCGGCGGGGGCATAGACGACGTCGGATTCCCTGGCCCCCGGCAGCGCCGCGCGGGGGTCGCCGCCCTGGGCGGTGATCATCCGGTTCCAGACATCCATGGCCCGGCCGTCCTTGAGGGCGGCGGCGGGGTCGGCGTCGTGGACCCCTGCACAGGCCAGCATCTCCTCGGCGAGCCGGACGGTCAGTTCCACCACGTCCTCCGGGCCGCCGCCCGCCAGCACCTCCACCGATTCCTCGACTTCAATGGCGTTGCCGGCCGTGAGTCCCAAGGGGGTGTTCATGTTGGTCAGCAGCGCGACGGTGTTGACCCCCGCGTCCTTGCCGAGCGCCACCATGGTCTCGGCCAGTTCGCGGGCTTTGGCTTCATCCTTCATGAAGGCTCCACTGCCCACCTTGACGTCCAGGACCAGGGACCCGGTGCCCTCCGCGATCTTCTTGCTCATGATGGAGGAGGCAATCAGCGGGATGGCCTCAACCGTTCCCGTGACGTCGCGCAGGGCATAGAGTTTCTTGTCCGCCGGGGCCAGGCCGGCACCGGCGGCGCAGATGACCGCCCCCACGTCCTGGAGCTGGTCCAGGATTTCGTCGTTTGCCAGGTTGGCCCGCCATCCCGGAATCGACTCGAGTTTGTCCAGGGTGCCGCCGGTGTGCCCGAGCCCGCGGCCGGACAGCTGCGGGACAGCAACGCCGAACACTGCCACCAGCGGAGCCAGGGGCAGGGTGATCTTGTCCCCCACCCCACCGGTTGAGTGCTTGTCGGTGGTGTATTTCAGGCCGCCGTCAGGGCGCCGAAGGCTGGAGAAATCCATCCGCTCTCCCGAGGCGATCATGGCGGCCGTCCAGCGGGCGATTTCGGTGCGGTCCATTCCGTTGAGCAGGATGGCCATGTTCAGGGCTGCCATCTGCTCGTCCGCGATGGCCCCACGCGTGTACGCGTCGATGGTCCAGTCGATCTGTTCGGGGCTCAGCGTCCCCTTGTCGCGCTTGGTGCGGATGATATCAACGGCGTCGAACGCTTCGGCTTTGCTGTCGGTCACCGGGTCTCCTCCAGGTGTTCGGGACCAAAGGCGTCGGGCAGCACCTGGTCCATGGTTTTGATGCCTTGGCTGGTCATGAGCTCCATGCCGGGAGCCCTGAATTCGTACAGCAGCTGCCGGCAGCGGCCACAGGGCATGAGGACGGTGCCCTGGCCGTCGACGCAGTAGAACGCCCGCAGCAGTCCCCCGCCCGTCATCTGCAGTTCCCCCACCAGGACGCACTCCGCGCAGAGGGTAAGCCCGTAGCTGGCGTTCTCAACGTTGCAGCCGCTGACGATCCGGCCGTCCCCCGTCAGGGCTGCGGCTCCCACCGGAAACTTTGAATACGGGGCGTAGGCATTCTTCATGGCGTCGACGGCGGCGGACTCCAGCGCTGCCCAGTCCACCATTTGTGCCGGGTCCATCTGTCCCTTGTCCACGGCGGTCATCCCTTGACGTAGGGGATGCCGCTGGCGGCAGGCCCCCTGGACTTGCCCACCAGGCCGGCGACGGCGAGGACGGTTACCAGGTAGGGCAGCATGGCCATGAACTGGCTGGGCACGGGCGTTCCGATGATGGTCACGATGCTCTGCAGGTTGTCCGCGAACCCAAACAGCAGTGCCGCGAAGAAGGCGCCCACCGGGTTCCAGCGGCCGAAGATGAGCGCCGCCAGGGCGATGAAGCCGCGGCCACCGGAGATTTCCTTGGTGAAGCTGTCGATCGCTACCAGGGTGAAGAAGGAGCCGCCAATGCCGGCGACGGCACCGCCCAGGGTGACGTTCCAGAACCGGGTGGCATTGACGTTGATGCCCAGGGTGTCGGCCGCCTGCGGGTGCTCCCCCACCGCACGGACGCGCAGGCCCCACCTGGTCTTGAACAGGCCGACCCAGACCACCGCGACGGCCACGTACATGAGGTAGCCCACCAGGGACTGCCGGAACAGGATGGGCCCGATGATCGGGATCGCGGAAAGGATGGGGATATCAATGACGTCCAGGCCCGGCGGCGAGTTGAACTGTGCTTTGTTGGCCTGCATCACGGTGCTGAACAGGAAGCCCGTCACGCCGGATACCAGCACGTTGAGGACGACGCCGACGATGATCTGGTTGACCAGGTACTTGATGCTGAACAGGGCCAGGACCATGGACACCACCGCCCCGGCAACTGCTGCAGCGAGCAGTCCGATGAAGGCGTTCCTGGTCATGCTGGCAACGATGGCCGCGGTGAACGCCCCGCCCAGGAGCTGCCCCTCGATGGCAATGTTCACCACGCCTACGCGTTCGCACAGGACACCGGACAGCGAACCGAACACCAGCGGAACCGCGAGCGTCACGGATCCGGCGATGAGGACGGCCAGCGAGATGGTGGGCGTGCGGGCCCCGCCCACCACCCAAATGAGGAAGGCCGCCACGAAGATCACGATGAAGGTGACCGCCAGCCAGCCGGGCGCGGGCTGGTTCCTGGTCTTGAGGAAGACGGCGTAGGCGGCGAGTGCCACGAGCAGCACCGACAGCACGATGCCGCCCGCAAAGGCATTGATTTCCAGCGCCGGAAGCTGAAAGAAGTCGCCCCCTGTGGAGATACCAAAACTGGCTGTCTGGCTGGGTGCCAGGAAGCCGAAGAACACCAGGGAGACAAGGGCGAACACCGTGAGCAGGACGGGAGTCTTCCAGCTGACCGGTTTGGCCGAAAGCGCCGCGGTGGGTGCGGCTGCCTTGGAGCCCCCGGGCTGCGGGCTGCCGGGCCTGGACGATGAAACTGTTGTGCTCATGCGGCACCTCCGGTAGTGGCTGCCTGCCCGGACTTGGCTGCGCGCGCGGGCTTCCTGCGCCGCGGGTTCAGGCCGAAGACGGCCCGGACCAGCGGCGGTGCGGCGATGAAAAGGACAATCAGGGACTGCACCACCAGGACGATGTCGATGGGGGTGCCGGTCTGAATCTGCATCTGGACCGCCCCGGCGCGGAAGGCGCCGAACAGCAGGCCGGCGGCGAAGGTGCCCCACGGCGTCGAACGTCCCAGCAGTGCCACCGTGATGGCGTCAAAGCCGTATGTGGCGGCGACGCCGTCGGTGAGCACCTTCTCGGTGCCGGCAACCTGGGCCACGCCGGACATGCCGGCTAGGCCGCCGGCGATGGCCATGACCAGGATGGTGGACCGGGAGACGTTGATGCCGGCTGTCTGCGCTGCCTTGGGGTTGGCGCCAACGGCCCGGAATTCGAAGCCAACGGTGGACCTGTTGAGGAGCCACCAGACCAGGACCGTGGCGCCGATGGCCAGGATGAAGCCGAGGTGCAGCCTGTACTGGCTGCCCAGGATCTGCGGGTAAACGGCGCTGGGATCCAGGATGGGCGAGATCGGATTCGACTCCCCGGCCGCTGGAATGCGGGCGTGTTCAGCAGGTAGCGCAGGAAGTACAGCGCAATGTAGTTGAACATGATGGTCAGGATGACCTCGTGTGCCCCGGTGCGTGCTTTGAGCAGGCCGCGAGACCGCCCCAGAGGGCGCCGCCGACGATTCCGGCCACGAGCACCAGCAGCAGGTGCAGTCCCACCGGGAGGTGCAGCGCGAAGCCCACCCACGCGGCCAGGATGCCCGCCACGATGATCTGGCCCTGCGCACCGATGTTGAACAGCCCGGCCCGGAATGCCAGCGCCACGCCCAGGCCGCCGTGATGAGCGGCGTGGCGATGGTCAGGGTTTCCATGAAGGGGGCGAACTGTGCTGCCAGCCCGTTGCCGCGGGGTTGAACACCGAACCTTGGAACAGGGCGATGTAGGAGCGGGTGGCGGCATTCCAGACCGCCGCCAGCATGTCCGTGGGCCGGGCGAAGAAGTAGTAGCGGTGGTGGAGACCTGTTTGTCGGTGCTCGCGATGAGCAAGCCGCCGAGGATCAGCGCCAGCAGCACCGCGAGCACCGATACCATGCCGCTGCCGGTGAAGATCCGGCGCAAAACGGTGTCGGAGCCACCGGGCAGCTGTCCGCTCTGGGCCGTGGTAAGCACCGCTGAGGGCTGCATGGCTCCGCCGGCGGTATCGACGGCCACCACTGCCGCGGTCTGTTCCCCCGGTGCAGTCACCTGGCTGTTGTGCGGCGAAGGTGCGGACTGCGGGTCCGGGGCGTTTTCTGGGGCTTGCTGGTCAGGCATGGTCGGCTCCCTCGGCGTTGGCGGCAGGGGCCGGGGTGCCGGCCTGCGGGGTATGTGCATGGTCTGCCGGTGCGTGTTCTTCCGGCGGGATGCCTGCCATCATGAGGCCCAGGACGTCCCGGCTGGTCCCGGCGGGAACGGTGCCCACCAGTTTGCCCTTGTAGAGCACTGCGATGCGGTCGGCCAGTTCCATGACTTCATCGAGCTCGGTGGAAATAATCATCACCGGGGTGCCCTGGTCGCGCTCGGCGACGATCCGCCGGTGCAGGAACTCGATGGAGCCAACGTCCACGCCGCGCGTGGGCTGGGAAGCGATGAAGAGGCGCAGGGGCCGGGAGAGCTCACGGGCCATGACCAGTTTTTGCTGGTTGCCGCCGGACAGGGTTCCGGCCGCCGATGCAGCCGACGGTGTGCGGACGTCGAATTCACCGATGCGCGCCTTGGCGTTCTCCATGATCTTCGCCGGGCTCATGCTGATCCCCTTGGCGAAGGGCGGCTTGTCATACAGGTCGAGGATCAGGTTCTCGGCCACGGAGAAGGTGCCCACCAGCCCGTCCACCTTGCGGTCTTCGGGCACGAACCCGACGCCGGCGTCCAGGACTTCCTTGACGGACCGGCCCACGAGTTCCTTGCCGTCCAGGACGATGGAGCCGGTGACCCGCTCCTGCAGGCCCAGGATGGCTTCGGTGAGTTCGGTCTGCCCGTTGCCCTGCACGCCGGCGATGGCCAGGATTTCGCCGCGCTTGATGTGGAAGCTGAGGTGGTCCACCACGTGCTGGCCGTTGGGCGCGACGACGGTGAGGTCGCGGACGTCGAACGTGGTTTCCCTGGGTTGGGCAGCGGCCTTGTCCAGGGTCAGGCTCACGGCCCGGCCCACCATCATCGAGGCGAGCTCGGTGGTGGAGGCGGCAGGATCGGCGGTGCCCACCACCTTGCCCCGGCGGATCACAGTGATGGTGTCCGAGACTTCCTTGACCTCGCGCAGCTTGTGCGAGATGAAGACGATGGAGGTGCCGCGCGACTTGAGCTGGCGCATGATGTCCAGGAGTTCATCCGTCTCCTGAGGCGTGAGCACGGCCGTGGGTTCATCGAGGATCAGTACCTTGGCATTCCGGACCAGCGCCTTGATGATTTCCACCCGCTGCTGGACACCCACCGGCAGGTCCTCCACCAGGGCGTCCGGGTCCACGTCGAAACCGTATTGGTCCGAGATCTCCTTGATGCGCTGCCGGGTCTGGTCCAGGTTGAGGAAGCCGGCAGCCTTGGTGGGTTCGGCGCCCAAGGCTACGTTCTCGGCCACGGTGAAGACCGGCACCAGCATGAAGTGCTGGTGCACCATGCCGATTCCCGCAGCCATGGCGTCGCCGGGCCCGCGGAAGGTGACGGGCTTGTCATCGATGAGGATGTCGCCTTCGGTGGGCTCGTACAGCCCGTAGAGCACGTTCATCAGGGTGGATTTGCCCGCCCCGTTTTCTCCAAGGAGGCAGTGGATCTGCCCGGGCTCAACCACCACGTCGATGTGGTCGTTGGCCAGCAGCGTGCCAAAGCGTTTGGTGATCCCTCGAAGCTCAAGTTTCAAAACTCTGACCAATCTCGAAGCGTCCGGTGATCAGACCGGACGGGATATATGGCTGCAGCACCAGCCTAGTGGCTGCAGTACCGGGAGGCGCCGGCCGCGCGCGGTAAACGTCAGGCCAGCAAAAAGCGCCACCGGACGGCCAGTGGGTGACGGACCGGCGGTGGCGCTTCGTGTGGTGGGTCAGGCCTTGGGGCTTGCTGCGGACTCGACCTTCAGCTTGCCGTCGACGATGTCCTTCTTGATCTTCTCGAGGTCGGACTTCAGTTCCGCGGGGACCTGGGAATCGAGGTCGTGGAAGGGTGCCAGCTGCACGCCGTCGTTGGCGAGCGTGCCCACGTACGGGGTGCTGTTGAACTTGCCGTCCTTGTCCTCGGAGACCACGGTCTCCACGGCCTCGCCCATCTGCTTCATGACCGAGGAGAGCATGATGCCCTTGTAGTCCGGGGCGGTGAGGTAGCCGTCGGAGTCAACCCAGATGAGCTTGACGTCCTTGCCGGCAGCCTTGGCTTCGTTGAGCGCGGCTCCTGCACCCTTGCCCACGGGACCGGCCACCGGCATGACGATGTCAGCGCCCTGGTCCAGGAAGTTCTTGGTCAGCTGCTTTCCAACGTCCTGCTTTTCGAAGTCGCCGGTGAAGCTGCCGTCCTGGGCGTCCTTGTTCCAGCCGAGCAGCTTGACGTTCTTGCCCTTCTGCTGGTTGTAGTACTTCACGCCGTCCGCGTAGCCGTCCATGAAGATGGTGACGGTGGGGATCTTGATGCCGCCGAAGGTGGCCACGGTTCCGGTCTTGGTGGTGCCTGCGGCCAGGTAACCGGCCAGGAATGCCGCCTGGGCGGTGTCATAGATGATGGGCTTGACGTTGCTGATGGGCTGGTCATAGCCGAAGTCGATGATGGCGAAGTGCTTGTCCGGGTTGGCCGTTGCCTGTGCCTTGGTGGCGTCGCCCAGCAGGAAGCCGACCGTGATGGTCAGGTTGCAACCGGCGGTAACCATGGCTCGCAGGTTGGGTTCGAAGTCGTTGTTGGTCTTTGACTCGATCTGGTTGACCTTGATGCCAAGGTCCTTCTCGGTCTTCTTCAGGCCCTCATAGGAGGACTGGTTGAAGGACTGGTCATCGAACCCGCCGGAGTCCGAAACGATGCAGCCTGTGTAGTCGCTGGCACCTGCGGATGCGGTACTTCCGGCTTCGGGGGCCGCACCGCAGCCGGTAAGTACAAGCGCGGACGCACCGAGGGTGGCCACGCTTACCATTGAACCGCGCTTGAAGCTGGCACGCAGTGATTTCTTCAATTTTCCTCCAGGGATGATGCGAGTGGCGCTACGGGCTGGAATTCAATGAGTGTCCGTTTCGGCGCTGAAATTCTGTTTTCACTGAAGGCACGCAGCACTGCGCCGGAGCGCACTGATGGCACTTACTTTAGTGGCCTGCGCCACGTCCCCATAGCACGCCGGAAGTCCATCCGGGAGATTGTTTACAAGTTGTTACCAAGCAGTAGGGGCACCGCGGAAAGCGGTGCCCCTACTGCTCGCGGATGCCTGCGGCGGCTACAGCCGGACCAGCATCTTGCCGGTGTTTGCCCCGTCCAGGAGGTCCATGAACGCCTGCGGCGCGTTCTCCAGCCCGTCCACGATCGTTTCGTCGTAGCGTACGGTGCCGTCCGCAAGCCAGCCGGCCATCTTCTCCGCGAACTCAGCCGCGTGCTGCCGCTGGCCGCCCACCAGGAAGCCGCGCAGGGTCAGCTGCTTGCCGATTGCCTGCATCAGGTTGTGCGGTGCGGGAGTCGGTTCGGTGGAGTTGTACTGTGCGATCGCGCCGCACATTGCCACCCGGCCGCCCACATTGAGGACCGCCAGGGCCGCCTCCAGGTGCTCGCCCCCCACGTTGTCGAAGTAGACGTCGATGCCGGCGGGGCCTGCTGCCTTCTGCAGCTGCTCCACCACGGGACCATCGTGGTAGTCGAACGCGGCGTCGAAGCCCAGCTCCAGGAGGCGTTCCACCTTGGCGGGCGAGCCTGCAGAGCCGATGACCCGCGAGGCGCCCATGGCCTTGGCGATCTGACCGACCAGGGAACCGACTGCACCTGCGGCGCCCGAGACGAACACGGCGTCCCCCGGCTTGAATTCCGCTACCTTCAACAGGCCGGTGTACGCCGTCAGCCCGGTCATGCCCAGGGCGCCGAGGAAAGCCGAGGCCGGTGCCAGGTCAGTGCGGGCAGGGTTGGCAGCACTGCCGTCCACCACCGCATACTCCCGCCAACCCAGGGAATGGACGACGACGTCGCCCTCCTTGTGTGCTGACGAACGGGACGCGATCACCTCACCCACCGCGCCGCCGTCGAGCGCTTTGCCTACAGCGAAGGGAGCGGAGTAGGACTTGACGTCGTTCATGCGGCCCCGCATGTAGGGGTCCACGGACATGAAGAGGTTGCGCACCAGGATCTGGCCGTCTTCGAGTGCGGGCAGCGGTGACTCTGCGAGTTCGAAGTTGTCACCGGAGGGGCGCCCCACGGGGCGGGAGGCGAGCCGGATTTCACGGGTGGTGGTTGCGAGGGCTGTGCTCATGCTGCGTACTCCAGAATCTTGAGGTCGACGTTGATGTTGCCGCGGGTGGCGTTCGAATAGGGGCAGACCTGGTGCGCCTTGGCCACCAGGTCCTCTGCGGTGGCCAGGTCCAGGGCGGGAAGGGCGATTTCCAGTTCGGCGGCCAGCCCAAAGCCGGCACCGCCGTCCAGTTGCCCAAGGTGGATTTTTGCTGCGACGGCCGAGTCCGTGAGGTCTGCGCCTGCCTTGCGGCCGACCAGGCGCAGTGCGGAGTGGAAGCAGGCGGCGAAGCCGGCGGCGAAGAGTTGTTCAGGGTTGGTGCCCTGGCCGCTGCCCCCGAGTTCCACAGGGCTGGCCAGGTCCACGGCCAGCCGGCCGTCGTTGCTGCGTGCGGTACCGTCACGCCCTTCGCCCGAGGCCAGTGCCTCGGCGGTGTAGAGAGTTTTCACGAAATAAGTCCGTCCTGTAGATGGGATGGTGGCGGATTCAGCGTTCAGAGTGATTCATGCAGCGCGGCCGTGAGCTTGCCCAGGGTGGTCCGCAGCCGTTCAAGTTCATCCAGCGAGAGCCCTGCGGCGTCGGCCAGCCGCTGCGGGATGGCGCTGGCCGGGCCGCTGAGGCTTCGCCCGGCGGGGGTCAGGTGGATGGCGACGCGGCGCTCATCCTCGCCGGACCGCCGGCGTTCCACGAACCCGAGGGCTTCCAAACGCTTGAGCAGGGGCGACAGGGTGCCTGAGTCAAGGCCGAGTTCCCCGCCGAGTTCCTTGACTCCCCGGGGTTCGCTTTCCCACAGCACGAGCATGACCAAATACTGCGGGTAGGTGAGGCCCAGCTCGTCCAGGACCGGCCGGTAGACGGCGGTGGCGGCCCGGGACGCCGAATAGAGCGCAAAACATACTTGCCGGTCCAGGCGGGGTGCTTCGGTCATGAAACTACCATAACGCACAACTAAGTTGTGCACAACTTACCGCCATGCGGACCGCCACGGTTGAACCGCCGTCGTGCTTTCCCGCCGCCGGATCCGCACCTCCCGGCCGGCCCCCGGCGGGACGGGGCTAGGAAAGGGGCGCCTGCTCCAGGTCCCGGATGGTGCGCAGGGCTGCTGCCGTGAGCACCCGGATGCCCAGGCCCAGGGACCGTTCGTCCAGGATGTAGTCGCCGCGGTGCAGGTCGTAGTCCTCGCCGCCGGGCGTTTTAGTGCCCAGCCGCATCATCGCGCCGGGAAGTTCGGCCAGGAACCACGCGAAGTCCTCGCCGCCCATGGACTGGGGTGTCAGCACCACGGCGCTTTCCCCGATCTCGGCGCGGGCAGCGGCCTCGATGATCGCCGTCTCATGCTCGGAGTTCACCACCGGCGGCACTCCCCTGGTGTGTTCAAGGTGGACGTCCACGCCGTAGGGCGCGGCCACCTGGTGCACCACCTCGTCGAGCAGTTCACCGGCGGCATGCCAGGCGTCCCGGTCCAGGCAGCGCATGGTTCCCGCCATGTAGCCGCTGCCGGGGATCGCGTTGGGCGCCGAGCCGGCGGTGATCTGGCCCCACACCACGGAAACGCCGCTGCGGACGTCCACCCTGCGGGACAGCACGGCCGGGACGTTGACGGCAATCTGCGCCAGCGCGAACACGAGGTCCTCAGTGAGGTGCGGGCGGGAGGTGTGGCCGCCGCGCCCGGACAGTTCGATCCGGATGGTGTCCGAGGCGGACGTGATGGCACCGATTCTGGTGCCCACCTTGCCCACTTCGATCCGCGGGTCGCAGTGGAGGGCGAGGATCCGGGGTACGCCGTCCAGGACGCCCTGTTCGATACAGGCATGCGCGCCGCCGGGCATGGTCTCCTCGGCGGGCTGGAAGATGATCCGGACGGTGGCGCCGAGGGGTGCTTCCTGGTGCATCCGGTGCAGGACCAGGGCAATGCCCAGCATGGTGGTGGTGTGCACATCATGGCCGCAGGCGTGGGTCACGCCGTGGTTCTTCGACGCGAACGGCAGGCCCGTCTCCTCGATGATGGGCAGGGCGTCGATGTCACCGCGCAGGGCTGTTGCGATGGGGCCTTCGCCTACGTCCACCGTCAGGCCGGTGCCTTCCAGGCGGCGGGGGCTCAGGCCTGCAGCTTCGAGCCGCTCGGCGAGCTTGTCCGTGGTGCGGAACTCCTTGAAGGACAGTTCCGGGTGCGCATGCAGGTCCCTGCGGAATTCGAGCAGTTCCGGCAGGAGCGGTTCAAGCCAGGGAGCCACCAGGGCGGTGGGCTCGGCTTCAGTAGTGTAGTTGCGCACTGTTTCACTCTAGCGAGGGTGGCGGCATTAGCGCCCATTCGCTGAGCCGCATTACATCCCGGCCCTGCCGGCACGTGGAGTGCCGGCAGGTTCCCGGTCAGAGGACGTCCGTGTCCCCGCTCGCCTTAAGGGCGTCCACGGCAGCCTTCACGCGCTGGGAATTGGCCATGGTGGTCACCAGAAGGGCGTCCGGGGTGTCCACGATGACAACGTCCTGGATTCCGATCAGGGCGATGACACGCTTGGTGTCGGTGACAACAACGCCGCTGGAGTTCTCGGTGAACACGCGGGCGCCTTCACCGAGAACGGTGACGTCGTCCACTTCCTTGGCGCTGTTGAGGCGGCCGACCGAGGCGAAGTCGCCGACGTCGTCCCAGCGGAAGGAACCGGGCACGACGGCGACGTCCCCGGCTTCGGCGGCGGGTTCGGCCACCGCGTAATCAATGGCGATCTTGGGCAGGGTGGGCCAGATGCGGGCAGTGACCTCGTCACGCTGGGGGGTGTCCCAGGCACGGGCGATTTCCTGCAGGCCCTGGAACAGTTCGGGCTGGTTGGCCTCGAGGTGCTTGAGCATCAGCGACACGGGCGCCACGAACATGCCGGCGTTCCATACGTAGTCGCCGCTGTCCACGTACTGCTGGGCCACCGTCTCGTCCGGCTTTTCGACGAACTCCACAACGTCGTGGGCGCTGGGGGCGCCTTCAATGTGGAGGGCCTTGCCGGAACGGATGTAACCGAAACCGGTGGACGGGTGGGTGGGCTTGATGCCGATGGTCACGATCTTACCGGCAGCAGCGGTATGGATGGCTTCCCGGACTGCCTCCTGGAAGAGGTTGTCCGGGCTGATCACCTGGTCGGCGGCGAAGGAACCCATGATGGTGTCGGGATCGCGTTCGTGCAGGATTGCCGCCGCAAGGCCGATTGCCGCACCGGAGTCCTTGGGCTCAGACTCCAGGACAAGGTCGGAGTCACGCACCTCGGGAAGCTGGCGGCACACGGCTTCACGGTGCGCCTGGCCGGTCACCACCAGCATCCGGTTGCCCGCGAGCGGATGCAGCCGGTCGTAGGTGGCGCGCAGCAACGTGCTGCCCGATCCGGTGAGGTCGTGAAGGAACTTGGGAGCTGCTGCTCGTGACAGAGGCCAGAGGCGGGTCCCCACTCCGCCTGCCGGAATCACCGCAATGAAGCGGTCAAGGGGTGAAGCCGGGCTTGTCACTTTGTCTGTACTCATCACGGCTACTTTAGCTGAAGGGCCGCGCGCGGCTCCTGTGGCGGCGCACGTGCCCGCGTTTTGGCCTCTGCCCCGGCCTCCGGGCCAGCACGGATGTGGTGTTTGTCTCATTTCCCCGCAAAATCCGCTCCAGCGCTGGGCACCAACAATCGTCTAAATTGAATAAGCTGTTAGCGAAGCCTAGATTTAGGCCTGAGCTACGAGTGCTCTCACAGCAGGCGTTCCCCCCGCATGGATCTCATGCCAGCGCCGCTGTGTTGCAGGGAGGTTTATCAGTGCCGACAAAACCAGCTGGCACCTTGTACCGCGGCCGTGAAGGCATGTGGTCCTGGGTAGGACACCGTATTACCGGTGTAGTGATCTTTTTCTTCTTGTTGGTCCACGTCCTGGACACCTCCTTGGTGCGTGTGTCACCGGAGGCCTACACCGCCGTGATCGGCGCCTACAAGAATCCGCTGATGGCGCTGGGTGAGACCGGACTAGTGGCTGCCATCGTTTTCCACGCCTTCAACGGCCTGCGGATCATCGCGGTCGACTTCTGGAAGAAGGGCGCCAAGTACCAGCGGCAGATGCTGTGGGCAGTCCTGGCCCTCTGGGTCGTGACCATGGTCGCCTTCTCCATCCGCCACCTGTCCCTCGCCCTCGGAGGTCACTAAGCCATGACTGCAACCATCGAGAGCCCCCGCAGCGGCCGGATCGCTCCCCAGTACCGCCGCAGCGGCGGTTCCAAGGGCAACTTCGAGATGATCGCCTGGCTGTTCATGCGCCTTTCCGGCGTGGTGCTGGTGGTCCTCATCTTCGGCCACCTGTTCGTGAACCTCATGGTCGGCGAAGGCATCCACGCCATTGACTTCGGCTTCGTGGTAAGCAAGTGGGCCGACCCGTTCTGGCAGTTCTGGGACCTGGCCATGCTGTGGCTGGCCATGCTGCACGGCACCAACGGCGTGCGGACCATCATCAACGACTACGCCGAGAAGACGTCCACCCGCCGCTGGCTGAAGACCGTTCTCTACGCGGCCGCTGTGGTCATCATCCTCCTGGGCACCCTGGTCATCTTCACCTTCAACCCGTGCCCCGTAGTGAACGGCGTTGCCCTTCCGGGTGGCTTCTGCCCTGCCTAGCACTGGCACGACCCTGGGCCCGCGGGCTTGTCCGCGGGCCCTGTTTTGCGGAGCAGGCAAAGCCGCCCCGTTGTTTTATAGCGAATTTTGAGAGAAAGAGCGTCTGGTATGCAGGTCCATAAGTACGACGTCGTCATCGTCGGTGCCGGTGGCGCTGGCATGCGCGCCGCGATCGAGTCCGGTCAGCGCGCGCGCACAGCAGTACTGACCAAGCTCTACCCCACCCGCTCGCACACGGGTGCGGCGCAGGGTGGCATGTGTGCAGCCCTTGCCAATGTCGAGGAAGACAACTGGGAATGGCACACCTTCGACACCGTCAAGGGCGGCGACTACCTGGTTGACCAGGACGCCGCCGAGGTCATGGCCAAGGAAGCCATCGACGCCGTGCTGGACCTGGAAAAGATGGGCCTGCCCTTCAACCGCACGCCCGAGGGCCGCATCGACCAGCGCCGCTTCGGCGGCCACACCCGTGACCACGGCAAGGCTCCCGTCCGCCGTGCATGCTACGCCGCGGACCGTACCGGCCACATGATCCTGCAGACCCTGTACCAAAACTGCGTCAAGCACAACGTTGAGTTCTACAACGAGTACTACGTCCTGGACCTGCTGACGGTTGAAGAGGACGCTGTCCGCGAAGACGGCACTGCCTACAAGCAGAAGCGCGTGACCGGCGTCGTCTCCTACGACCTCGCCTCCGGTGAACTGCATGTGTTCCAGGCAAAGTCCGTGGTGTTCGCCTCCGGTGGCGCCGGCAAGGTCTTCAAGACCACGTCCAACGCCCACACCCTGACCGGTGACGGCATGGGCATCGCCTTCCGCCGCGGCATCCCGCTGGAAGACATGGAGTTCTTCCAGTTCCACCCGACAGGCCTGGTAAGCCTGGGCATTCTGCTGTCCGAGGCCGCCCGCGGTGAAGGTGCAATCCTCCGCAACTCCGAGGGTGAGCGCTTCATGGAGCGCTACGCCCCCACCATCAAGGACCTGGCGCCGCGTGACATCGTGGCCCGTTCCATGGCCAATGAGGTGCGCGAAGGCCGCGGCTGCGGCCCGAACAAGGATTACGTCCTCCTGGACCTGACCCACCTGGAACCGGCGCACATCGACGCCAAGCTCCCGGACATCACCGAGTTCGCCCGCACCTACCTTGGCGTGGAACCGTACACCGAGCCGGTGCCGGTGTTCCCCACCGCGCACTACGCCATGGGCGGCATTCCCACGAACATCCAGACCGAGGTCCTGCAGGACAACGACACCGTGATCCCCGGCCTCTACGCCGCTGGTGAAGTTGCCTGCGTCTCCGTCCACGGCTCCAACCGCCTGGGCACCAACTCGCTGCTGGACATCAACGTCTTCGGAAAGCGCGCAGGCATTGCCGCCGCGGAGTACGCAAAGACCGCGCCGTACGTGGAGCTGCCGGAGAACCCGCTGGCCTACACCACCGAGCTGCTGGACATTGCCCGCAACGGCACCGGCGATGAGAAAGTAGCCCAGATCCGCAAGGAACTGCAGGACACGATGGACGCGAACATGCAGGTGTTCCGTACGGCAGACACCCTGAACCAGGTGCTGCGCGACATCGAATCCTTCGAGGAGCGGTACAAGCGCATCAACGTCCAGGACAAGGGCAAGCGCTTCAACCTGGACCTGCTCGAGGCCGTTGAGCTCGGCTTCCTGCTGGAACTGGCCAAGGTCATGACCGTGGCTGCCCTGCACCGCGAGGAATCCCGCGGCGGACACTTCCGCGAGGACTTCCCCGAGCGTGACGACGAGAAATTCATGAAGCACTCCATGGCGTACAAGGATGACCACGCGCCGGCTGACGGATCGGCGGAATCAATCGCCGGTATCCGCCTCGCCACCAAACGGGTCGTCTTTACCCGCTACGAGCCGATGGTGAGGAAGTACTAGGATGAGCACCGAAATCGCTGAGCCAGCCTCAAAGGTTGAACTGCCCGCCGGCGTCGGCGGCGGAGGCGAGATCCCCACGTTCGACGTCCACCTGCGGGTCCGCCGGTACAACCCGGAGGTTTCCGAGGAAGCCACCTGGGACGATTTCCACCTGACCATGTACGGAACGGACCGTGTCCTGGACGCCCTGCACAAGGTGAAGTGGGAGACGGACGGCACCCTGTCATTCCGCCGTTCCTGCGCCCACGGCGTGTGCGGCTCGGATGCCATGCGCATCAACGGCCGCAACCGCCTTGCCTGCAAGACCCTGTTGAAGGACCTGGACACGTCCAAGCCCATCACGGTGGAGCCCATCAAGGGCCTGCCGGTGGAAAAGGACCTGATCGTGGACATGGAGCCCTTCTTCCAGTCGTACCGCGAAGTCATGCCCTTCCTGATCAACAAGGGCCACGAGCCCACCCGGGAGCGCCTGCAGTCCGCTGAGGACCGTGAGCGCTTCGATGACACCACCAAGTGCATCCTGTGTGCTGCTTGCACGTCCTCCTGCCCCGTGTTCTGGACCGACGGGCAGTACTTCGGCCCGGCCGCCATCGTGAACGCGCACCGCTTCATCTTCGACTCCCGCGATGATGCCGGCGACATGCGCCTGGAGATCCTCAACGACAAGGAAGGCGTGTGGCGCTGCCGCACCACCTTCAACTGCTCCGAAGCATGCCCCCGCGGCATCCAGGTCACGCAGGCTATCGCCGAGGTCAAGCAGGCCATCCTGGCCCGCAGGATCTAGGGCAGTTCCAGCAACAGTATTACGGCCGACGGCGTCACCCACCACATGTGGTGGAGGGCGCCGTCGTCGTTCCAGCACTTAAGCACCCCGGATGCTCTATCAGCTTTGGTCCCTAAGCCGGGGGTTTAGGGACCACAAGTGATAGAGCAAACTGTCCGGCCGCAGAAAGGGTCCCCTTTGTCCCGCTCCGAAAAAGTGTCCTTTGCAGGTTCCACGGGCGAAATGCTGTCCGGCATCATTGATGTTCCCGAGGGCCCGGTCAAGGGCTGGGGAGTGTTTTCCCACGGCTTCACGCTGGGCAAGGACAGCCCCTCCGCGGCACGGATGTGCAAGGCGCTGGCGGACAGCGGCATCGGCATGCTGCGTTTCGACAACGTTGGCCTGGGCGGCTCCGCCGGGGAATGGTCTGCCGGATCCTTCAGCCACAAGGTGGCGGACACGGTGAAGGCGGCGGAATTCATGCGCAGCGAGGGGAAGGAAATCTCGCTGCTGGTGGGCCATTCGTTCGGCGGCGCTGCGGTCCTTGCCGCTGCCCGGGAGATTCCGGAACTGGACGCCGTTGCCACCGTGGGAGCGCCCTTCTCCCCCAAGCACGTAGCCCATGTGTTCGATGCCGCACTCGACCGGATCCTGAGTGAGGGCAGCGCCGAAGTGGACCTGGGCGGCAAGCGCGTGGAAATCCGCCGGCACTTCGTGGAGGACCTTGAGAACGCGGACCTGACGGACTGCATCAGGCAGCTGCACAAGCCGCTGATGGTGCTCCACTCCCCTACCGACAACACCGTAGGGATTGAGAATGCCAGCACCATCTTCCAGACCGCCCGCCACCCGCGGAACTTCGTCTCCCTGGAGGGAAGCGACCACCTCCTGACCGGCAAGGGCCAGGCCGCCCGGGCAGCGCGGATTATCGCCGCCTGGGCTGACCAGTACCTGGACGCAGGGAACGGCTCTTAGACGGCCGCTGGGCGATGCAGGTCAGGTCTGGGGCGTCGCCCGCCGCGCGCCGAGGATGGTTTTCCGCTGAGCTCCGCCGGACTCCAGGTCAGCCTCACGGATCGCCGACCACGCGGCTGAGACAAGGTAGACCTGGCTGACCAGGTTGAACCAGATCAGCAGGCCGATGATGATGGCGAAAGAGGCGAGGATTGGGTTCCGGCTGGCACCTGCCAGCAGCTCGGTGCTGAAGATCTGCAGAACGGTGGTGCCTACGGCGGCGAGGATGGTGCCTTCGAGCAGCGCCTGCCGGGACAACTTGAGTCCGGCCGCGAGCCGGAACATGATCAGCGCTGTGACCCAGTTCAGGACCAGCGGCACCACGATCTTGACCGACGTGGTGAGGGGTCCGGCCACGGCGTCGCTAAGATGCAGGAAGCCCACCACCCAGCCCGCCGCCGTGCCGAAGACAAGGGAGGCACCCGCGCTGATCACCAGGGCCAGCCCCAGCAGCAGGAGGGTTCCGGCATCGCGCAGCCTCACCAGGATGGGGTTGACCACGAGCGGAGGAAGTTGGAGGACGCCGCGCAGCCCGTCCCTCATCCCGTTGATCCAGCCCAGCGAGGTGATGATGGTGACCACGGCGGCAATAACCGCCGTCCAGCCGAGGCTCCCCGGGTTCAGGAGGTCCTTTGGGTCCACCAGTCCGTCCCCGTTGCCGACTTTCAGGAGGCCCGGGGCGCTTTGCGCCACCGTGGCAACAATGGTGTCAAGGAGGGCCGGCTGCCCGCTGAGGACAAGCCCGGCTATCGAAAAACCGGTGGTGAGGAGGCCGGTGATGGAGAAGAACATCCGGAAGCCAATCCCGGCGCTCAGCAGGGGCCCGTGCTGGCGGTTGTAGTGCTGGAAGGCCCGCATGGGGCGCAAGGTGTTGAGTTTGGCCAGCAGCAACTGGACCAGTGCCATCAGGCCCGGCACCACGCCGCCGCCCGCTCTCCTGGCTTTCCCCCATTCCATCCGCTTCTGGATGACGGCCAGCTCCAGCTGGGCGTGCTCGGTGGGCAGCGGCTGCCGGTCAGCCGCTTTCGGTTGTAGTGTCCGCGGCAGCGTCCGTGAAGCTGGTGCCGGCGTGGTTGTCAGTTTCGGTCCCAAAGTCCAGCTCTTCCCGTAGCTGCCAGATGCCGTCGGCATCATGCTCATAGAGTCCCATGCTAACCACGGGGAAGGTGGCCCTGTAGTTCTTCAGCACCGTTTCGGCTTCATCCAGGCTTTCAGGGGCGACATCATGGGCGATGGTGACGTGGGGATGGTAGGCAAAGGGCAGTTCGCGGTGAAGGGGACCCTGCTGCAGCTTGCGGTGCAGGTCCACGCACTCCTCGAAGCCGTCCTCCACGTTGATGAACACCACCGGCGAAACCGGCCGGAAAGTTCCGGTTCCGGCGATGGTCACCATGAAGGGGCTCTGCCAGCGGGCCACCTCGCGGACATGCCGGAGCGTGGCCTCCCAGTCCTGGGTGGGAGTAGTGGTGACCAGCGTGATGTGCGCGGGCACCACCCCGGCCAGGGGATCGCCAAAGGACGCGCGCCAGCGCTGCAGTTCGTCAGCTATCTCGGCGGGGAAGCCCAGGATGACGCCCACACTGATTTCGTCGCTGCGGGCAACTTCATGGTCCGTTGCCGCGTTGTGGCCGGACTGGTCTTCGAAGCGGTCGGCCAGGGACCGCTCCGCCTGGCCGGCGGAGAAGGCACCTCCCCTGGCGGTGACGTTTCTCGAAGACATGGCGCTAGCGGACTCCTGCGAGGCTGAGGGACGGCAGGAAACCCATGCGCTGGTACACCTGGCCCAACGTGACAGAGGCAATTTCCCGGGCCCGTTCCGCACCGAGGGCCAGCAGCCGGTCAAGCTCGGCGGGATCAGCCATCAACTCGTTGGTCCGGTTGCGGAGCGGAGTGATGAAGTCCACCACCACCTCCGCAAGGTCCACCTTGAGGTGGCCGTACATCTTCCCCTGGTACTCGGCTTCGAGCTCCGCCACCGACTTCCCGGTCAGGGAAGAGTAGATGGTCAGCAGGTTGGAGACCCCGGGCTTCTCCTCGGCGTCGAAGCGGATGTCCGTGCCTGCGTCCGTCACTGCCGACTTAATGCGTTTGGCGGCGATCTTGGGATCCTCCAGCAACTGGATGGCACCGTTGGGGGACTCCCCCGTCTTGGACATCTTGGCGCTGGGGTTCTGGAGGTCGTAGATCTTGGCGCTTTCCTTGACGATTGTCGCCTCGGGAACCGTGAACGTGTGACCAAACCGGGTGTTGAAACGCTGCGCGAGGTTCCGGGTCAGTTCCAGGTGCTGCCGCTGGTCCTCGCCCACCGGCACCAGATCGCTCTGGTAAAGGAGGATATCCGCAGCCATCAGCGTGGGGTAGGCGAAAAGGCCCAGCGTTGCGGCGTCAGCGCCCGACTTCTGGGTCTTGTCCTTGAACTGCGTCATCCGGGACGCCTCACCGAAACCGGTGATGCAGTTCAGCGCCCAGGCAAGCTGTGCGTGCTCCGGGACATGGGACTGGACAAAGAAGATGCTCTTGTCCGGGTCGATGCCGGCGGCGATGTACTGCGCCGCCACAATGCGGGTGCGCTTGGCCAGTTCGGCGGGATCGAAATCCACCGTGATGGCATGCAGGTCCGGGATGAAGAAGACGGCGTCGTATTCCGCCTGCATGTCCACCCAATTGCGCACGGCGCCGATGTAATTGCCCAGGTGCAGGGAATCCGCAGTGGGCTTGGCGCCGGAAAGGATGCGCTTCTTGGCAGTGGAGGAAGTCTGGGTGGTCATGGAAAAACTTTCGGGCTTAGAGCTGGTAGTCCACTACCAGCGGGGCGTGATCGGAGAAGCGGGTATCCCACGAGGCTGCACGGTCAACAACGGCCGAAATGGCGGACGCTGCCAGTCCGGGGGTGGCCATGTGGTAGTCGATGCGCCACCCGGTGTCGTTGTCGAACGCCTTGCCGCGCCAGGACCACCACGTGTACGGCCCGTCGACGTCGCCGGCAAGGTTCCGGTGGACGTCATGCCAGCCGATTTCCTCACCAAAGAAACGGTCGAAGTAGGCGCGTTCCTCCGGCAGGTGGTAAGCCTTCTTGAGGTTGCCCTTGGAGTTCCTGATGTCCCGGGGCGTGTGGGCGACGTTCAGGTCCCCCACCACCAGCGCGTGGTCGCTGTGCTTGGTCAGCTCCGGAAGCCGCGTGCTCATGACGTCAAGGAAGCGGTACTTGTCGTCCTGCTTGGGAGTCCCTACCTCGCCGGAGTGCACGTAGGCGCTGGCAACGGTGAGCTGGACGGGGTTCCCCGCAGCGTCAGGTATGCGGAAATCAGCCTCCACCCAGCGCCCGGCCGTGGCGAAGTAGTCATCCCCAATGCCGTTCCTGGTTTCGAGCGGCTCCTGGCGGGAGGCGATGGCGACGCCGGCACGGCCTTTTGCTTCCGCCTCGGCGTGCAGGATATGCCAGCCTTCCCCGAGCAGCTCCCGGACGACGGCGTCAGGGGCGCGCACTTCCTGCAGGCAGAGGATGTCCACTTCGCGCGGCTCCAGCCACGCCGCCATGCCGTTTTTGTAGGCAGCCCGGAGGCCGTTGACGTTGACTGATGCGATGCGAAGGTGGTCCTTGTTCAATGCCGAGCTCACCCGCTCCACTCTAGTCGATGATGGTTCCGGTCACCGGCTCTCCGCTGCCGCCGGAGGACTTGATCATGTCCCGGGCATTGGTGGCCGTGATCTCGATGGTCTCGAGCGCGCGGTTGATGGTGTCCTGGTTGGCGGCGGCGCCTTTGGCCCGTTCCTCTTCCACTACGCGGATCTGTACCTGGACGATTTTGAAGGAGTGGTCCAGTTTCAGGTCGCGCACTTCGTCGGCCTCGGTGCGTTCGTACACCACCCGGGTGCCCCCATGATCGGCCGATGCCTGCACCGGGGCGCGGCCGGTTGCGGTGTGGAAGGCGCTTTGTGCCTCGGACAGCTTGGCACCGGCTTTTTTGGCGGCCCGTTGGATGCTGAAGACCACGAAGGCGGCCAGTGCCAGCCAGAACGCGGCGATGACGGCAACAACCCAGCCCACGACGTCGTTCTGGTTGGCGGCGAAGATGACGGCCACAATGAACGCCGTCACCAGGACCATCAGGCCGGGCCCGCTGATCCGGAACATCGAAAAACCGGCCCTGGCGGGTTTGGCGGATGACGAGGAGCTGCCCAAAGTTCGCATGGAGCTATTGTCTCAAACGCCGGCCTGTGCTTCGGCCGCCTTCCACCGCCGGCGAACAGCTCCGGGCGGGCCGGGTCACTTCTGCCGCCGGTCCCCGCTGCGCAGGACCTCCATCCGTTGCCGGTACTCGGTCTCGTCAACCTCGCCCCGGGCATAGCGCTCACGCAGCACTCCTTCGGCCCCCTGGGCGGCTGCCCAGTGCTGGTTGCGGCGCCAGGTCCTGCGGGCCACGAAGATGAACAGCGCGATGACCAGGATCCAGAAGAGCGGGAACAACAGGAACCAGGGGGAAAAGGCACCGTGCCAGGGTCCATAGACGACCGTATCGGTAAGCACCTGCGCAGCCGCGGACAGGGCCGCAGTGGACAGTGCGGTGGTGGACAGTGCGGTGGTCAGTGAAGCCAACATTTTTTGTTCTCCAGACTCTCTTAACCGGCCGGGGATCCGGCCTTGTATCGAGTCTCGTTGCCGCACCCCGGCCGGGGCGTCCGGCGGCGGGAGTCACCTGCACCGGGCCGCGTACTCCCCGGGGAGTCCCGCTGCTGCTTCCCGTACGGACTCAGCCTGCCCAGCCGGGCCGGACCAGGCCGGATTCGTAGGCCAGCACCACCAGCTGCGCCCTGTCCCTGACCATCAGCTTCACCATGATCCGCGACACATGCGTCTTGGCCGTGAGCGGAGTGATGAACAGGCGACCGGCGATTTCCGCATTGTTCAAACCCTCCCCCACAAGCTGGAGGACTTCCCGCTCCCGGTCGGTGATGCGGTCCAGTGCCACCGGCGGTTCGGCGGCGCGGGAGTGCCGCGCCAGCTGGGCCATGATCCGCCGCGTCACCGAGGGCGAGAGCAGCGCATCGCCGTCGTGCACAATGCGGACTGCACGCAGCAGCTCGGCCGGTTCAGTGTCCTTGACCAGGAACCCGGCAGCCCCTGCCCGCACCGCCTCGGCGATGTAGTCGTCCAGCTCGAAGGTGGTGAGTATGACCACCCGGGTACCTGGCAGCGCCGCGTCGGAGAGGATCTGCCGTGTTGCCTCCAGGCCGTCAACGTCCGGCATGCGGATATCCATCAGGACCACGTCGGGATGCCACTGGCGGGCCAGCCGCACCGCGTCGCGCCCGGTCCCGCATTCGGCCACGACCGTCATGTCGGCTTCGGCGTCCAGCAGCGCCCGGAAGCCCGCGCGGATCAGGTTCTGGTCATCGGCCAGCAGGATGCTGATCATCCTGGTTCCTGCCCTGCACGGGCGGCCAGAGGGAGGACCGCGCGGACCCGCCAGCCCGTACCGGACTGCGCCGGCCCCAGCTCAAGCCTGCCGCCCAAAGCTGCCACCCGCTCCCGCATGCCGGTGATGCCGTTGCCTTCGGGTGCCGTGCCGGCCCCGGCGCCGTCGTCGTCAACGGTCACCAGCAGCTCCCCTTTCGCCGCGTGGATGGTGATCCGGGCTGTCCGCGCCCCGGAATGCCGGACCACATTGGTCAGGGCCTCCTGCACAATCCGGTACGCCGCTTCCTGGGCTGCAGCCGGAACGTGGTCCAGATCCGGGCCGGCCTGGAACCGGACATCGAGCCCGGCCCGCCGCGCGTTGTCAACGACTTCCGGGACCCGGCCCAGGCTGGGCCGGCTGGTGGGGCTCAACGGCGCATCTTCCCGGAGGACGCCCAGCAGCTGGCGGACTTCAGCCAATGATTCCCTGCTCGCTGCCTTGATGGTCTCCAGGGCAGGGCGGAACTGCGCCGGATCCTTCTCGCCCAGGTGCAGCGCCACCGAGGCCCGCACATTGATCAGGGAGAGCGAATGGGCCACCACGTCGTGGATGTCCCGCGCCAGGGCAAGCCGGTATTCGTCGCGGGCAGCCTGCTCCGCCGCGGCCTCCTGGCGGCGCCGTTCGGCCACCCGTTCGCCGCGGAACCGCACCCCTTCCCCGATCAGGACCAGGATGGCCAGCCATGAGGACCCGGCGAAGGCGCGGACGAACGCCGCTTCATCGCCGCTGCGCGCGGCGGCAAGAAACAAGGCCAGGATTCCCGCCACGGCCCCGGACCATGCCACAGCGCGCTTTCCGGCCGCCGCCGTCAGGATCAGTGCCAGCGCAAAGGACAGGACCACCGGGCCCCACGCGTAGCCCAGGGCAAGGTAGGCTGCGGTGGCCCCGGCGGCAACGGGCAGCATCACCAGCGGCGCGCGCCGGCGGAAAGCCAGCGCGCCGGGCCCCAGCAGCAGCAATGCCAGCGCCAGGGGGTCCAGCGGCGCGTGTCCGGGCTGCCGCACCGACGCGAACGCCGACCCCACCACCTGGATCACGGCGACCACCATCACGATGACGGCGGTGGGTGGTCCCCTGAAACGGCGCTGCATGGTCCGAGCCTATTCCCGCGGGCTGCGAAAGTAATCAGATGGGCGGCGTAGCGCCCGTACTCCCCCGGGAGTAGGTGCACGGCCGCGCCTGGCTTAGCCTGCGCTGCGGTTAAACGGCCGACGGCGGCCCGGCACCTTCCCTGCGAAAGGTACCGGGCCGCCGTCGAGCGCTTTGGGCCGGGACTACTCCCCGACGCCTGCTGCGCGTTCCGCAGCCTCCACAACGTTGGTCATCAGCAGCGCCACGGTCATGGGGCCCACTCCACCGGGGTTCGGTGAGATCCAGCCCGCCACCTCGGCAGCGGCAGGATCGATGTCCCCGTAGACCCGGCTCTTGCCGGTCTCCGGATCGGTCTCGCGGGTGACGCCGACGTCCAGCAGTGCAGCGCCCGGCTTTACGTCCGCGGCCTTGACGATGTGCTTCACGCCCGCCGCGCCCACGATGACGTCCGCCTGCTTCAGCAGCTCCGACAGGTTGGTGGTGCCGGTGTGGGTCAGGGTCACGGTGGCGTTGACGTCCCGCCGGGTGAGCAGCAGGCCGATCGAGCGGCCGATCGTGACGCCGCGGCCCACCACTACAACGTGCTTGCCGGCCAGGCTGTACCCGTTGCGCTCCAGCAGCTCGATGACACCCCGCGGGGTGCACGGCAGCGGCGTGGTGATCTTGTTGTTGACGTTGAGCACCAGCTTACCAAGGTTGGTGGGGTGCAGCCCGTCCGCGTCCTTGGCCGGGTCGATCCGCTCCAGGATGGCGTCTGTGTCCAGATGCTTGGGCAGCGGCAACTGCACGATGTACCCGTGGCAGGAGGGGTCTGCATTGAGTTCATCAATGAGGGCCTCCACCTGTTCCTGGGTGGCGTCCGCCGGGAGCTCGCGCTGGATGGAGTTCATGCCGATCTGCACCGACTGCTTGTGCTTCATGGAGACATACAGCTGCGAGGCAGGGTCAGCGCCTACCAGCACAGTGGCGATGCCCGGAGTGACGCCCTTGGCCTTGAGTGCGGCCACGCGTTCGGTCAGCTCGGCCTTGATGGCAGCGGCGGTGGCCTTGCCGTCAAGGATCTGTGCGGTTGTGGTTTCAGTCATTGCTTACCACTGCTCGTGCTGCGGGTAGAGCGGGAAGTCGGCCGCCAGCTTGTCCACGCGGGCCTGGAGTGCCTCGACGTCGGCGCTGCTGCCTGCCTTGAGGGCGGTGGCGATGATCTCGGCAACCTCGGTGAACTCGTTGGCACCGAAGCCGCGGGTGGCCAGGGCCGGGGTGCCGATGCGCAGGCCGGAGGTGACCATCGGCGGGCGCGGATCGAACGGCACGGCGTTGCGGTTGACGGTGATGCCGACGGAGTGCAGGAGGTCCTCGGCCTGCTGGCCGTCCAGCTGCGAGTTGCGCAGGTCAACCAGCACCAGGTGCACGTCCGTGCCGCCGGTGAGGACGGAGACGCCGGCTTCGGCGACGTCGGCCTGGTTCAGGCGGTCGGCGATGATCCTGGCGCCTTCCAGGACGCGCTCCTGGCGCTCCTTGAATTCCTGGGTGCCGGCGATCTTAAAGGCCACGGCCTTGGCAGCGATGACGTGCATCAGCGGGCCGCCCTGCTGGCCGGGGAAGACGCTGGAGTTCAGCTTCTTGGCCCACTGTTCCTTCGCAAGGATCACGCCCGAGCGGGGACCGGCCAGGGTCTTGTGCACGGTGGAGGTGACGACGTCGGAGTGCGGCACCGGGCTGGGGTGCAGCCCGGCTGCCACCAGGCCGGCGAAGTGGGCCATGTCGGTCCAGAGGAGCGCACCCACTTCATCGGCGATGGAGCGGAAGGCGGCGAAGTCAAGGTGGCGCGGGTAGGCGGACCAGCCGGCAATGATCACCTGGGGCTTTTCGGCGATGGCCTGCTCGCGGAGCTTGTCCATGTCGATCCGGAAGTTGTCTTCCTCCACCTGGTAGGCAGCCACATTGTACAGCTTGCCGGAGAAGTTCAGCTTCATGCCGTGGGTCAGGTGGCCGCCGTGGGCCAGGGACAGGCCCAGGATCTTGTCGCCGGGAGTGATCATGGCGGAGAGCGCGGCGGCGTTGGCCTGCGCACCGGAGTGCGGCTGGACGTTGGCGAACTCGGCGCCGAACAGGGCCTTAACCCGGTCGATGGCCAGCTGCTCTGCAACGTCGACGTATTCGCAGCCACCGTAGTAGCGGCGGCCCGGGTAGCCCTCGGCGTACTTGTTGGTCAGGACCGAGCCCTGGGCCTCCATCACGGCGCGGGGCGCGAAGTTCTCGGAAGCAATCATTTCCAGGGTGCCGCGCTGGCGGCCCAGCTCCTGGTCAAGGACTGCGGCGATTTCGGGGTCAAGCTCAGCCAGCGGCTGGTTGCTGACGGCTGTGGTTGAGGTGGCTGTAGTAGTCACGAAGAACTCCTGGCTAGGGATACGGGCACTGCTTAGGTCAGGCTACCGGCTGGCGCGCTTTCGCACCGCGTTGATGACAGGGCGTGAAAGCCCGAACATGGTGCTGCTGTGCTGACGCAGGGGCAACCCCAATTCCGGCAAGACATGACCCTCGGCCCAGGCGTACGATCCGTGGTCTTCGTGATTGCCGCTCCCTGGTGGTTAGCCACCCAACGCCAGTTGCGACCCTTCCAGCCTACCAAAACCGGCACCCGCGGCGCGGGTAGGCTATTACGCGTGAATCAAGAGCAGCTGAACCAAGCGTACGTCGTCACCCTGTCCTGCCCGGACCGCCCCGGAATCGTGCACGCCGTGGCCGGAGCCCTGCTGGTGGCAGGGTGCAACATCATGGACTCGCAGCAGTACGGCAGCCCTTCCACCGGCAACTTCTTCATGCGCGTGGAAGTGACCACTGCGGCACCCAAGTCCGAGCTGCGGGCGGCGCTGGAGCCGGTGGCGGAAGCGTTCTCCATGCAGTGGAACCTCGACACCGTCGGCGACAAGGTGCGCACCCTGGTGATGGCCAGCACCTCGGCCCACTGCCTCAACGACCTGCTCTTCCAGCAGCGTTCCGGCACTCTTCCCATTGAAATCCCCGCCATTGTCTCCAACCACCAGGACCTGGCAGGGCTCGCCGAGTTCTACGGCATCCCGTTCCACTACATCCCCGTGACCAGGGACACCAAGGTCCAGGCCGAGGACAAGCTCCGCGCCCTCATCGCCGAGCACGACATCCAGCTGACCGTCCTGGCCCGCTACATGCAGATCCTCTCCGACGAGCTCTGCACCGACCTGACCGGCAAGGCCATCAACATCCACCATTCGTTCCTGCCGTCCTTCAAGGGTGCCAAGCCGTACCACCAGGCGCATGCCCGCGGCGTGAAGCTGATCGGAGCCACGGCACACTATGTGACCGCGGCCCTGGACGAGGGGCCGATCATCGAGCAGGAAGTCATCCGCGTGGACCATGCGCGCACGCCCGAGCAGTTCGTGCAGATGGGCCGGGACGTGGAGGGCCGCACGCTGGTGCAGGCCGTGCAGTGGCATGCCGAGCACCGGGTGCTGCTGGACGGCAACCGTACGGTGGTCTTCAACTAGGTCGCAGCGGTTGGGTGGAGGGGTGGCTTAGGGTGAAGCCATGGCTCCTCTCTACCCTTTCGCCGGCAATTCCCCGGCTGTCCATGATTCAGCGTTCGTGGCCCCGTCGGCCTCGATCATCGGCAATGCCACCCTGGGCCCGGACGCCAGCGCCTTCTACGGCGTCTCCGTCCGCGCCGACACAGCGGCCATCACCGTGGGCGCCGGAAGCAACCTGCAGGACAATGTGGTGCTGCACGCCGACCCCGGCTTCCCCTGCACGGTGGGCCAGCGGGTCAGCGTGGGGCATGCCGCCGTCGTGCATGGCTGCACGGTGGAGGACGACTGCCTGATCGGCATGGGCGCCACCATCCTCAACGGTGCCGTGATCGGCGCTCGCTGGTTGCGGTAGCGCCGTGGTGCTGGAAGGAACAGTGGTTCCGCCCCGCTCGCTGGTGGCGGGCGTGCCCGCCAAGGTGCGCCGCGAACTCACGGATGAAGAGTTCGACGGCGTCCGCGCCAACGCGGCGCGCTACGTGGAGCTCGCGGCGAAACACCGCGAGCTCCACGCTGGCTAGTCGAGGCTGATTGGCCCGAACTGGTCCAGCAGGTCGCCCGGACCAGGGTTGCCCGGTGCCGATGACCCTCCCAGGTGTTTCACCACGCCCCACACCGCGTTCAGCCCGGTGGTCACGGCGCCCTCGGCCCAGCCGGCGGTGAAGGAGACGTCGTCGCCCGCCAGGAAAATGCCGCGCTGGGATTCCGGCAGCCTGTCCTGCTTGAAGTGCGTGAACAGCCGCTGCTGGTAGCGGTAATGCCCGGGCAGGTTCGCCTTGAAGGCGCCCATGAAGTTGGGGTCCGCCTCCCAGGACACGGTGATGGGCTGGCCCACGATGTGGCTGGCGATGTCAACGGTGGGGTAGATCTGCTCCAGCGAGTGCAGCATCAGCTCCACCCGCTCGTCGGCGTCCAGGGCCAGCCACTTAAGGGCGTCGTCATTCCAGGTGTAGGAGAGCAGGATGACGGCGGGCTGGTCCGGACCGTTGTCCAGCAGGTAGGTGGCCCGGTTGAGCCTGTCGGTCAGGGTCATCGACAGGGCCTCATGGCCCGTTGCGGGATCGATGTCCTTCCAGAAGGGCCGGTCCACCATGACGAAGGTCTTGGAGGACTGCATGTAGTGCGATTTCTCCATCGCGGTCCACAGTTCGGCGGGGAACAAGGCTTCCTCGGTGTGGATGCGGGTGGACAGCAGCCATGACTGGCAGGTGGTCACCACGGCCGGGTAGCTGGCCTCGCGGCCCCACCGTTCACGCACCCGCAGGTTTCCGTCCGGGTCCCGGCTGATCTTTCCGACCGCGCCGCGGGGCGAGCCGGAGTGCAGCGAGGCCAGGGAGGTGCCGGCGGGCCAGTGCACCATGTCCGACGGCGCGTGCTGCCACAGTGCCTCGGGCAGCCTCTGCGCTCCCCCGCGGATGAGCCGGTGCTGGTCGTCGGCATCCGTGTAGACCACGCGCAGGATTTCCAGGATGGAGTTGGGGAAATCGGTATCCCAGCCGCCGGTGCCAAACCCCACCTGGCCAAACGCCTCCCGGTGTGCGAACCCTGCCTTCTTAAAGGACTCGCTCGCGGCGATGAACCCGTAGAAGGTCTGCTCGTCCATGAGCGGGAGCAGTTCGTTCCAGAGTTCCTTGATCCTGGCCATGTTCCGGGCCTTGATGGCATCCTGCATCTCCGCGAACCTGGCGCCGTCGTTGACTGCGGCTTTCCAGGCGTCGGCCACTTCGCGGAAGAACGGCGGAAGGTCGCTTGGCTTTTCCGCGTAGTACTTCTTGCCTGCCAGTTCGATCACCGTGCTGGAAGTGGCCTCGGCAAGGGGGTTGGGGAAGTCCTGGGTCTCCAGGCCCAGCAGGTCCACGTAGTGGTAGAAAGCCTTGCCCGAGACTGGGAACCGCATCCCCCCGAGGTCAGCCACCACGCCGGGCGCTGCCGGGAAGTTGGCCGTGCGGAGCCGCCCGCCGATCTGGTCCGCTTCATAGACCACAGGCCGCAGCCCGAGTTTCATCAGTTCATAGGCGGTGACCAGCCCGGAAAGCCCGGCGCCGATCACGGCCACTTCCGTGCCGTACAGCTCCGGCGGGACTGCGCCCAGTCCGTCCGGGTGGTCGAGGTAGTGGTCGTAGCTGAACGGGAAATCGGGGTTCAACATAGTGATGGGCGCTGCCTGTCCCCCCGCGTCCCGCCCTGCCGCATCCGCCGGCGGCGTGGACGTGCTCGAGGGGTCGAAGGCGGGCAGTTCGGTGGCGATGGTCATGATTGTTCTGCTTTCACAGGTTCCTGGCTGGGGGCCTTGGCGGTCAGTTCACGGTAGTCGAGCTCGCTCAGGGCCGCTACCTTGGAGTTCCGGCGTCCATAGCCGAAGTAGATGGCGATACCGACGAGCATCCAGGCACCAAACACAACCCAGGTATCGGCGCCGAGGTTGGCCATCAGGTAGGCGCACATCAGCGTGCCCAGCACGGGGGTGGCAGGGTACAGCGGCACCCGGAAGCTGCGCTTCAAGTCCGGGCGGTTGCGGCGCAGGTAGATAACGGCCACGTTGACCAGCGCGAACGCGAACAGGGTTCCGATGCTGGTGGCGTCGGCCAGGGCGCCGAGCGGCACCAGCCCTGCGGTGAGGGCGACGGCGGTGCCCACGATCAGGGTACCGGCGGCCGGGGTGCCGGTGCGGGGTGAGACGCGGCTGAAGACCGGGGGAACCAGTCCATCCCGGGACATCGACATGAGGATGCGGGTCTGCCCGTACAGGACGGTGAGCACGATGCTGGCAATGGCCAGGACGGCGCCCACCGAGAAGACCAGCGCAATCCACGGCTGGTGCGTGGTCTCCTCAAGGATCTGGACCAGGGCGGCTTCGGTTCCGTCGAACCAGCCCCACGGGCGGGCGCCGATGGCGGCAACGGCCACCAGGACGTAGATGCTGGTGACGATCACCATGGACAGCAGGATGGCGCGGGGCAGGTCGCGCTTGGGGTTCCTGGCTTCCTCGCCGGCCGTGGAGGCGGCATCAAACCCAATATAGGAGAAGAACACCCTGGAAGCGGCGGCGGATACGCCTGCGGCCCCCATGGGCATGAGCGGCTCGAAGTTTCCTGCGTTGAAGGCGGTAAAAGCCACGGCGCAGAAGAACAGCAGGATGCCTACTTTGACGACGACGATGGCCGTGTTGATCCAGGCGCTTTCCCGAGCCCCGCGGACCAGCAGGACGGTGGCGAGCACGACGATGGCCACCGCCGGGACGTTCACCAGGCCGCCGTCGCCGGGAGGCTGCGACATCGCGTCGGGCAGCACCTGCCCGAACACGGCAAGCGTTTCGTTGACGTACTGGCCCGCGCCCACGGCCACGGCGGCCACGGAAACGGCGTATTCAAGGACAAGGCACCATCCGCAGATCCAGGCCATGCCCTCTCCCATGGTGGCGTAGGAATAGGAGTAGCTCGACCCTGCGGCCGGAACCAGGTCGGCCATCTCGGCGTACGACACCGCGGAGAGCAGCGCGGCCAGGCCGGCGATGATGAATGAAATCCAGATGGTAAGCCCGGCCAGCGGAACCGATTCGCCGAGGATCACCAGGATGCCCGTCCCCAGGGTGGCACCCACGCTGATCATCGTCAGGTGCAGAACGCCGAAGCTGCGCACCAGGCCGGTTCCCGCACCGGCACCTTCGGCTTCGCTGACCATTTGGCCTATCGGTTTACGCCGGAGCAACTGGGCCCGGAGGCCAGGCCGTCCGACGCTTGGCGCAATGGGTTTTTCGGTGGTCACAGGCACAGTCACCGTTGACGTCCCTTCAGAGTAGTTGTCGGTTTCCCCTCACCAACATTGGCATGTGAGCCAACTCTCAACCCGGTGCAAAATGACTTATAGTGATCCACCGTGAGACTTTATGCACAAACACAGCGGATCCTGCAATACGGCGCCTGCGGCCCCCGGGTGCGCCGGCTGCCGGAAGCCGGCCGACGCCGGTGCTAGCCACGACCGCTGAACCCGCGGAGTCCGGACGGCTGAGCTTCGTCACCCTCCAGCAGTTCCTTGACCAGCTGCCGCCGCTGTTGAAAACGCTCCACGACGGCGGCAGCGGCGGCCGTCTCCTGCGGTGGGTTGAACCCAGCGAACTGGAGGACCCCACACCCTACCTGCCCGAGGGTGAGTTCCTGCTCACCGCCGGGCTTCCCTTCCTGGGCGACGGCGGCACGCCGGCCAGGGTGGATGGGTATGTCCAGCGGCTGGTGGAGGCCAAGGTGGCGGCCCTCGGGTTCGGGATCAGGCCCTACTTCGATGCCGTCCCGGACGTGGTGCTGGACGCGTGCCGGCGGCACAACCTCACCCTGTTCGAGGTGCCTGAGTCGCTTCCGTTCGCGGCGATCGGCCTCCAGTTCTCACAGCTCCTGGAGACCGACAATGCCCGGGTTTTCCGACAGCTGGCGGAGACCAACCGGCAACTCATGCGGGCTGTCCTCTCACCCAGACCGGAGCATGAGCTGCTGGCCGCCCTGGTCCAGCGCGTGCCCGTATGGGCGGTCATGGTGGGGGCGGACGGCCGGGTCCGGGCACGCGGCACCAGTGCCGGCGGCAGCACCGCCGTCGAACTTTCCCTGCTCGAACCCATGCTGGAACGGCTGCTGTCCGGCCGCGGCCCGCGGGTGGAGATGGACGGCTTTGACCTGCCGGGCTCGGCGCTGGTGGTGGGCCACCCGCTGCGCAGCACCAAGGACGCCAATCTTGGTGCCCTGGTTCTGGGCTCCGACGTTCCGCTGACCCCTGCGCAGAACAACGTGGTCCAGTCCGCGGTCGGGTTGCTCGAGCTGCTGGTGCGGCAACGGACCAGCGGGTCACTGGCCCCGAGCCAGCTGGCCACCGCCGTCCTGCTGCACCCCGAAAGCCTCACCACGGGCGGCACCAAGCATGTAAACGGGCTCAAGGACCTGATGGCGCAGAGCCTTTCCTCCACCCGGTCCGCGCCCATGCGGGTTGTGCAGGGCATCAACGTGGAAGCACCCCATTGGCCGGCCGGTGACGGCCCGGTCCGGGAGCTGCTGCAGTGGCGCCGGATGCTCGACACAAAACTGGTGGAGATCACTGACTACGGGTTCGCCGCCGTGACCCGGCTCAGGGTGGATGATGCCCTGCTTGCCGATGTGGAGAAGCTCGGGTGGCGCCTGGTGGTCGGCGAACCGACCGAGCTCACGGACTTGCCCGCCGCCTACCAGCGCGCTACCTCCCTGCGCAGCCAGGTCCAGAGGAGCGGAGTGAGCATCCGGGCCGATGAGGTGTCCTGGTCGGTCACCGGACTGTTGGGCCGTGACGCCGGGACACTGCTGGCCCAACGCCTCCTGCGGCCGGTCCTGGCGCTGGAGCCGGACCGGCGCCATCCGCTGCTGGCAGTCCTCCGCGGCTGGCTCAGCGAGAACGGCAGCTGGGACGCGTCCGCCAAGCTGCTGGGCCTGCACCGGAACAGCGTACGGCGGCAGATCGGCGTCCTGGGTGAACTGCTCGAGATGGACCTGAACCAGGCACAGGTGCGGGCAGAGCTGTGGATTGCGCTGCAGTATGCAGACAACCTGGCAGGCAGGGCGGACTGACGGGCAGCGGCTACTCGCCGCTGCCCCCCGGGTGGCCCGGTTCCCGCAGTAGAGCTTCCTCCCACTCCCGGTACAGTCCGGGCCGGCGTTCCCGCAGGTACGGGACCTCATTGCGTGCTGCCCGGACGGCCTCCGCGCCCACCTCGGCAAACAGCAGCGCCGGGGCGTCGCGGCCTCGGCGAGGAGCGTCCCGTCGGGCCCCGCCACCACGCTTCCGCCACCAAAGGCGTAGGCGTCCTCGGTTCCGCAGTGGTTGGCATACGCCACAGTGAGCTGGCTTTCCAGCGCACGGGCGCGGACAAGCACCTGCGGCACTGCCTCGAAGCCGGCCGACAATGCGGTGGGCACCAGGACCAGCTCGGCGCCCCGGGAAGCAGCCGCCCGTGCGGCCTCCGGGAACTCGATGTCGTAGCAGATCAGCAGTGAGGTACGGATGCCGTGGAAATCCACGACGGCGGGAGGTTCCCCGGCTGCGACAAATGCCTCGCGTTCCTCACCGCCAAAGAGGTGCACCTTGGCGTAGTTGAGGATCTCCACGCCGTAGGCGTCCACCAGGGTGGCTGAGATGTGCCATCCGGCCGCACCGGCGGACTTCGGTTCGGCGCCCACCGGGGCGGGCAGGCTGTAGACGAGCGCGATCCTGTTCCGGCGCGCAATGTCCGCCAGGCGTCCGCGGATGGCGGGGAGGGCCGCCGGATCCAGTTCGCTGCGCAGCCGCAGCGGGGCGTAGCCCACGGGAAACAGTTCCGGCGTGAGCAGCACGTGGGCGCCGGCCTGCGCGGCCCGGCGGGCGGCATCGTCCACGATGCGCAGGTTTGCCCCAATATCCAGGACCACCGCGTTCGCCTGCAGGACGGAGAGCAGCATCATTACCACCTTCTTCATGCCCGTCCACGGGAACGTGGCTGGGCTGGACTGTTTCCGCCTACCAGCCTAGCCAGCCGCAGACGGTGGATGACGGGTCGTTTGGACCCACCCGCACGCAGGCCGGGACGGAATGCACGGGGATTCGGTCGGAGCCCTGCGTACCGTTGCCAACTGCGTCCGCCGGAGTCATGCGTTAACTTCTTGACTACAAGCGCAGCGGTAGGGCAATCTTCTTAGCATGTCCGCAACTACGCGCTCAACGAGGAGCAAACCTAAAAATCCCGGATCGCAGTCCGCCCTGCGGCAGCTGAACCAACAGCGGATTATCGAGACCCTGATGGGCGGCCCGTCCACCCAGGCGGAACTGGCCCGGCAGACGGGGCTGTCCACCGCCACGGTCTCCAACATCGTCAAGATCATGCTCAATTCGGGCCTGGCATCCACCGAGCCGATCACCAGTTCCGGGCGGCGGGCACTGAACGTGCGGCTGAACAGCAACGGCGCCGTGGCCGTGGGCATCGACTTCGACCGGCGGCACCTGCGGGTGGTCCTCGCCTCGCTCAGCTACCACGTCATCGCCGAAGAATCGATAATGCTCCCCCTGGGCCACCAGGCGGATGACGGTATCCAGGCCGCGGTGGCGGTGCTGGAGAAACTGTTGCGGGAAAGCGGGGTGGAGCGCTCCTCGGTAGTGGGCGCGGCGTCGGCATTCCGGGCCCCATCGACCGCCGGACCGGGACGGTGGCCCAGGGCGCAATCCTTCCCGAATGGGTGGGCATCAACATCCTCCAGCACCTTGAGGAAACCTTGAGAATTCCCGTGTTTGTTGACAATGACGCCAACCTTGGCGCCTGGTCCGAGGTGACGTGGGGGCAGCACTCCGGGGTCAGCAACCTGATGTTCATGAAAATCGGATCGGGCATCGGCGCCGGCCTGATCCTCAACGGCGCCCCCTACTACGGCAACGTGGGAATCACCGGCGAAATAGGGCACGCGACCATCCATGAGCAGGGCCTGGTGTGCCGTTGCGGCAACCGCGGCTGCCTGGAAACCATCGCCTCCACCACCACCATGATCGAGCTCCTCAGCCGCGGCGAAGACCCTCCGATGACTCCGGCTGACATTGTCCGCAAAGCCCTGAACCGGGACTCCGCCACCCTTCGCGTCGTGGACGATGCCGGACTGGCCGTGGGCCGCGCACTGGGCAACGTGGCCAACCTGATCAACCCCGAGGTCATCGTGGTGGGAGGACCCCTGGCGGGCCTTGGCGACATCCTGCTGGACCCCATCCGCAGAGGATTGATCCGCCATGCAGTGCCGGTAATCGGTGAGACGACAACCCTCACCATGTCCTCGCTCGGCGACCGTGCAGAGGCCTTGGGAGCGGCTGCCCTCGTCTTCCAGCACGCCGGCATCCGGAAGCCCTAGACCATTTCGTTATCCGGTAATTGCGTTAAAGACTTGACGACAATAGCTGTGATCCAGTTTACTTTTGGTTCAGACGGCCCTGCGCTTTGCTTACCGGACAAAGAAGTCATTGCATTGGAGGGTTAGGGTTCATGACGTCCCAGACCACGCACACGGATCCGGTCATCCTCGAGATGCGGTCCATCACCAAGGAATTCCCCGGCGTTAAAGCCTTGTCGAATGTGAGCCTTAGGGTGAAGGCCGGCGAGATCCACGCCATCTGCGGCGAAAACGGCGCAGGCAAGTCCACGCTCATGAAGGTCCTGTCCGGCGTGTACCCGTACGGAAGCTACGACGGCGACATCGTTTACCAGGGACAGGTCCAGCAGTTCCGGGACATCCGCGCCAGCGAGCACGCGGGCATTGTGATCATCCACCAGGAACTCGCACTGATCCCCGAACTGTCCATCATGGAGAACATCTTCCTGGGCAACGAACCCACCAAGCGCGGCGTGATCGACTGGGCCGAGGCCCGGCTGCGGTCCCTGGACCTCCTGGCGCGTGTGGGCCTGCGGGACGACCCCGACACCCCCATCAAGGAAATCGGTGTCGGCAAGCAGCAGCTGGTGGAAATCGCCAAGGCCCTGAACAAGTCCGTGAAGATCCTCATCCTGGACGAGCCCACCGCGGCCCTGAACGAATCGGACTCACAGCACCTGCTGGACCTGATGCTGGGCCTAAAGGCCAAGGGCATTACCTCAATCATCATTTCCCACAAGCTCAACGAGATCGAGCAGATCGCCGACTCCATCACCATTATTCGCGACGGCCAGTCCATTGAGACCCTTGACGTCAAGGCTGACGGCGTCGACGAGGACCGGATCATCAAGGGCATGGTGGGCCGCACCCTCGAATCCCGGTTCCCGGACCACACCCCCAAAATCGGGGAAGTGTTTTTCGAGGTCAAGGACTGGACCGTGGGCCACCCGGCCGTCCAGGACCGCCTCGTGTGCAAGGGTTCCAACTTTTTCGTCCGCCGTGGCGAGATCGTGGGATTTGCCGGCCTGATGGGGGCAGGACGCACGGAATTGGCCCGATCAGTCTTCGGAAGGTCCTACGGCAGGTTCGTAAGCGGCCACATTTACAAGGACGGCCGCGAGGTCACGCTCAAGAATGTCCGCCAGGCCATCGACGCCGGGCTGGGCTACGTCACCGAGGACCGCAAGACCCTGGGCCTGAACCTGCTCGACGACATCAAGACCACCACCGTGGCGGCGAACCTGAGGAAAGTCAGCCACAACTTTGTGGTCGACGCCAACCAGGAGTTCACGGTGGCGGAGGAATACCGCAAATCCCTGCGCACCAAGACGCCCTCCGTGGAGGAAGGCGTGGCCAAACTCTCCGGCGGCAACCAGCAGAAGGTTGTGTTGGCCAAGTGGATGTTCACCGATCCCGACCTGCTGATCCTGGATGAGCCCACGCGCGGCATCGACGTCGGGGCAAAGTACGAGATCTACGGCATCATTCAGCAGCTGGCCAACCAGGGCAAGGGAGTCATCGTCATCTCCTCGGAGCTCCCCGAACTCCTGGGCCTGTCCGACCGCATCTACACGATCTTCGAAGGCGCCATCACCGGCGTCCTGAACAAAGACGAGGCCACTCAGGAAAGCCTGATGAAGCTGATGACCTCCGCCCGCAAAGCCGCCTGACCCTCTGGCCCATTCCAGAACCTTCCGGACACAAGGACTGAAACCATGAACGCCCTCAAGAAGCTTTTTGGTGGGAATACCCGCCAATTCGGCATGATCTTCGCCCTGGTGGCGCTGATCATCTTCTTCCAGATTGCCACCCAAGGCCGGACGCTTACCTCCGGCAACGTCATCAACCTCTTCAACGGCAACTCCTACATCCTCATCCTGGCCATCGGCATGGTGCTGGTGATCATTGCCGGACACATCGACCTCTCCGTCGGCTCGGTCGCGGCTTTCGTGGGCGTCACCGTGGCCCTGGCTATCCGAGACTGGGGTATTCCCTGGTATGCCGGGGTCCTCCTCGGCCTGCTCCTGGGTGCCCTGATCGGTGCCTGGCAGGGCTGGTGGACCGCGTACGTCGGAATCCCGGCGTTCATCGTGACGCTGGCCGGCATGCTCCTCTTCCGCGGCTTCAACCAGTTCGTGGGCAAGTCCAACACCATCCCCGTCCCCTCGGACTTCCAGTACCTGGGCTCCGGCTACCTGCCCGAAGTAGGACCCAACATCGGTTACAACAACCTGACCCTGCTGCTCGGCCTTGCCGCCGCTGCCTTCGTGGTTGTCAGCGAACTCCGGTCCCGCGCCAGGGCCAAGGCACTCGGTGCTGAAGTTCCAGAAATGTGGGTCACCGTCCTCAAGCTGGTCCTCGTCTGCGCCGCCATTCTCTACGCCACATACCTGTTCGCCACGGGCCGTCCGGGCACGTCCTTCCCCATCCCGGGCCTCATCCTGGCCGTCCTGGTCCTGATCTACGGCTTCATCTCCTCCCGCACGGTCATCGGCCGCCACGTTTACGCAGTGGGTGGCAACCGCCATGCAGCAGAGCTCTCCGGCGTCCAGTCCAAGAAGGTCAACTTCCTGGTCATGATGAACATGTCCATCCTGGTAAGCCTGGTAAGCATGATCTTCGTCGGCCGGTCCACCGCATCAGGTCCGTTCGATGGTGTCGGCTGGGAACTTGACGCCATCGCGGCAGTCTTCATCGGCGGCGCCGCTGTTACCGGCGGCGTAGGCACCGTGATTGGGTCCATCATCGGTGGCCTGGTCATGGCAGTGCTCAACAACGGCCTGCAGCTCCTGGGCGTCGGCGCCGACCTTACCCAGATCATCAAGGGCCTGGTGCTCCTGATCGCCGTCGCCTTCGACGTCTACAACAAATCCCAGGGCAAGACCTCGATCATCGGCATGCTGACCAGGAACTTCAACCGTCCCTCCGGCAGTGGCCCGAGCAACCCGCTCCAGCCCGACGAGACCACCTCCACCAAGGAAGCGATCGCCAGGGAAGCCTGAGCTCGCGCGACCTGACCGAGTTACACACAACACAGAGAGAGAACCAACAATGCGAATGATTGGTAAAGCAGGGAAGGCCGCAGCGGTTGCTGCCATCGCAGCACTGGCGCTGACGGGCTGCGGCCGCTCGGAGTCCCCTTCGGGCGGAGCCAGCGGCGGCGCGGGCGGATTCCCGCAGGACTCGTCCATCGGCGTGGCACTCCCGCAGAAGACCAGTGAAAACTGGGTTCTGGCCGAAAAGCTCTTCAACGACGGCCTCAGCGGTGCAGGGTTCAAGGCTGACGTCCAGTTCGCCAACGGCGGCGTGTCGGAGCAGCAGAACCAGATCAGCGCCATGGTCACCAAGGGTGCCAAGGTCATCATCGTGGGCGCCATCGACGGCTCCCAGCTGGGAACGCAGCTGAAGCAGGCCAAGGACAGCGGCGCCACGATCATCGCCTATGACCGCCTGCTGCTGAACACCGAGAACGTGGACTACTACGTCGCTTACGACAACTTCAAGGTCGGCGTCCTCCAGGGACAGGCCCTGCTGGACGGCATGAAGGCCAAGAAGCCGACAGGCCCGTACAACATCGAGCTCTTTGCCGGCTCCCCTGACGACGCCAACGCCAAGGTGTTCTTCGACGGCGCCATGAGCGTCCTGAAGCCGAAGATCGACGACGGCACCCTCAAGGTCCTGTCCGGCCAGACCGGCTTTGAGCAGGCAGTGACCCAGGGCTGGAAGGCAGAGAACGCCCAGCGCCGTGCGGACACGCTGCTCACGGGCAGCTATGGCAGCGCAACCCTGGACGGAGTACTCTCCCCCAACGACACCCTGGCCCGCGCCGTCCTGACCTCGGTCAAGGCAGACGGCAAGCCGATTCCTGTCATCACCGGCCAGGACTCCGAGGTTGAATCCGTCAAGTCCATCCTCGCGGGCGAGCAGTACTCCACCATCAACAAGGACACCCGCAAGCTCGTTGAGCACGCGATCACCATGGTCAAGGACCTCCAGGCAGGCAAGAAGCCTGAGGTCAACGACGACAAGTCCTACAACAACAAGGTCAAGACCGTTCCGGCCTACCTGCTGGAGCCGGTCATCGTGACCGCCGCCAACGTGAAGACGGCCTACAAGGACGATCCCGTACTCGGCCCGATCACCAAGTAACACCCTTTAGAACCAGCCGGTACGCCCGGCAACCGGAATGCCCGGTCCCTCGGTGGGGCCGGGCATTCCTGCGTGTGCTTATCGCTTGACGCTCAGCACCCCCGGTCCCGTGAACTGCAGGGCGTGGTTCCGGACGGCTTCCCGTGTTGTGAATGCCTTGTAGCTATATGCGTCATTGGGGTCCCAGCCAACATCTGTGGTGAAGTCCCAGCCGGTCCAGTCGGCGGCGGGAATTCCTGTCGCTTCTGCTTCAGTAAGAGCCTCCGCGCGGTGCTGCTCAAAAGATGCACGGGCTACGGCGTTCAGGTCGGCTTCCGAGCCATTGAACCAGGACCCAGTATCGCTGAAGCGGTTGCCGTTGTAGCTGCTGACCATGACGCTTTGGTCAGCTCCGGGCCCGGTGTACTCGAACGCATTCCGCTCGGAATAGATTCGTGATTCATATCCGGCGCCGAGGAAGTAGCTGTGCCCGCCTTGCCCTTCACTGATCATGGGGTACTCGGGATGATCCGTGCTGCCAACGAAGTAGTTGTTGACCACGTGGACCTGGCCGAAGCGTACGCGCGGACCGCGCTGCTGGATGTTCTCGAAAAGGTTCCCAATGTACGTGACACGAAGCTTCCCGCCGTCCTTATCCACATGCTCATCGCCCGAGCCCAGGAGCATGGTCTTGTCGTGGTTCGACAACCTGCTGTTGGAAACAGTGACGAAATTGGTGCCGTCCTTAAGATCCAGCAGTCCATCGTGTCGGTTCGCAGGCTTCCCACGGAAGCCCATGGGCGCCTCAATATCGGGGAACCTGCCGTCGGATAATTGGACGTGGTCTATCCAAACGTGGTCGGAGGTCACCGAAGAGACAGCATCAAAGCGCGCATTCCAGGCACCGTCACCGTCGTCGGGAGACCATGTGGTGAAGAAATCCACGGGCGCTTCAATGCTGAGGTTTCGAATCACCACGTTCGAGGAGTTGAGGATCACGATGTTGGCACCCACGAAGCCAGCGCCGCCATCCACCCCAACAAGGGTGGTGTTGCTTGGGATGCTGACCTCGATCTGCCGCTTCATGTTGTTGCTGCCCGTCTGGCGAAGCTGGCGCTGCTTTTTGCAGTAATCGAAGGTCTGGTCGCTCCACGCCTTGCCCTCCGGCCCGAAGCAGGACATGTACTTGGTGATGTCGTATCCGGACGCGTAGTCCTGCTCTCCGAGGATGCGGCCGTCCGGGGCCTGGTTTCCGTCGATGGTGCCACTGACGTAAACCACCTTCGGCGCTGTTGGCTCGCCATGGTTGGCGAGTGCAGTTCTCAGCCCGGCAAGTGTGCCCACCTCATAGATGTTTGCGGCAGGTGCGCCGGCGCCGCCCTTGGTACCGCTTCCGACGGCGGCCCAGCCAGTTGGTGCCCCATCATCGGCACGGATGATGCCGCCGCCGCCTGGAGCGGGCGTAGCCGGGGCGGGAGCTGCCATGGAAATTCCGAAGGCCAGCGCACAGGCGACGGAAGTGGAGATCGAAGCGACGCGCGGTAGGGACCGCTGCATGGTTGAGGAGGGTCGAAGCTTTTTCAGGGACGTCATTGGCCTGGTTTCCGGCATGCCAAATAGACCACATGCCTTGGTACGTGGTGCATCGGATGGGTTTACGCCTCCAGTCAGAAAACGCTTTCTGAGGAGACCCTTAATAAGTAGTACTCCTGTGACAAAGCTGTCAATAGTACTTCACAGCACACACACAGCTTTGGCCGGATTCCTGCACAGCATGCCCGGCGAGGGTTGATGCGAAGCCGGCCTCCCGCGCCGGCACCTGAGCCATAGGAGTAACGTGAGCGTCCTTGCCCGAAGCGTAGGCAATGCCTTCAGAAACAAGGTCCGCACCGCAGCTGTTGTTGCGGTGCTGGCCGTCGCCATTGGCCTGGCACTGGCCATGCTGGTGGCGAACCAGGCAGTCGGGGCGAAAGTGCAGGAGCTTAACGCCTCCGTCGGCACCGTCCTGACCGTCAACCCTGCCAAGGCTTCGAAGGCGGCGGCGAGCCGCTCACAGCCGACCAGGCAGCCACCGCCGCCGGCGTCCCCAACGTCAGTGCCGTCGTCGGGACCTCATCACTGCGGCTGCGGAACACGGCTGCTGCCGCGGCACAGACGGCGCAGGCTGGACAAACCGCACCGGGCGGCCAAACCGGGCAGGCGGGCCCCGGCGGCCAGGCCGCGGCCACCCTGACCACAAGCCTCACCGCGGCAGTGGATGCAGGCACCCTGGGCAACCGCAACCAGCAGGCCAACGGAACCACCGGGTCCACCGGAACCACACAGCAGCCGGCCCGGTCCCTGCCGATCACAGCCACCGGCATCGGCGCTGAAGTGGACACCACGGGCAAGGCGCTGAACATTACGCAGGGCACCGGGCTGGGTGACTACTCGGCAGCCTCCACCGGAGCACTGCTGGGCACCACGCTGGCGGAGAAAAACAGCCTCACCGTTGGGTCCACCTTCACCATCAACGACCAGACCTACACGGTGACGGGACTGTTCGACGCCGGCACTGCCTTCGGGAACAACGCCGTCTACGTCACGCTCCCCACCGCCCAGACGCTCGCCGGGACACCGGGTGAACTGTCCAGCATGATCGTCACCGTCAACTCGATGGACAACGTCGCCTCCGCCAAGACGGCCCTGCAGGCCGCCCTGGGCACCGGCAAGGCCGACGTCACCCAGGGGCAGAACCTGCAGACCGCGGTCAGCTCCCTGGACAGCGTCAAGAACATCTCCTTCATCGCCTTCATTGCCGCCCTCGGAACCGCCGGACTGATCATCCTGCTCATCATGGTGATGCTGGTCCGCGAGCGCCGCCGCGAAATCGGCGTCCTGAAGGCCATCGGCGCACCCAACCGCACCATCGGCCTGCAGTTCGTCCTCGAAGCCCTGGTCCTGGCGGCCCTGGGCAGCGCAGTGGGCGCAGCCATCGCATCCTTCGCCAGCGGCGGCATCGCGTCCGCCCTGATCAGCAGCAACACCACCAGAACCACTGCCACCACGGGCCGCGGGCCCGGCGGGGCAGGCGGCTTCCAGGGCGGCCCCTTCGGTGGCGCCACCCAACTGCTGAACTCGGTCACCGCGAGCGCATCACCCGGCGTCATCGCCGGTGGCATCGCCGCCGTGTTCGGCGTCGCCATCATCGGCGCCCTGGTCCCCGCGCTGCTCACCGCGCGCATCCGTCCCATCGAAGTCCTGCGAGGAGAATAGCCATGATTGAAGTCAAGAACCTCGTCCGCACCTTCAAGTCCGGTGACCGCACCATCAAGCCGGTCAACGACGTCAGCTTTGTCCTGGAGCAGGGCACCCTGGCCTCCATCGTGGGCAAGAGCGGCAGCGGCAAGAGCACCCTGCTGTCCCTGCTGGGCGCGCTGGACAAACCCACCAGCGGGGACGTCGTGGTGGACGGCGTCAGCCTGGCAAGCCTGCCGGACACCAAGCTGACGGAATACCGACGCCGGGACATCGGCTTCGTGTTCCAGCAGTTCAACCTGATCCCCAACCTGTCCGCCCTGGACAACGTCATGCTGCCCATGGAGTTCGCCGGGGTCCGCAGGGCCGCCCGGCTGCAGCGCGCCAAGGACTTACTGGAACAGGTCCAGCTTGATCCGTCCAAGCACGACCGGCGGATCAACAGGCTCTCCGGCGGCGAGCAGCAGCGCGTGGCCATTGCCCGTGCCCTGGCCAACGAGCCGAAGCTGATCCTGGCCGACGAGCCGACCGGCAACCTGGATGAGCAGACCGGCGACCACATCATCGAGCTCCTCAGCTCACTGAGCCGCGACCACAACACCACCATCCTGGTGGTCACCCACGACAAGGTCCTGGCGAACAAGACCGACCGCCGGTTCCGCCTGCAGCAGGGCAAGCTGACGGAAGAGCCGGTCCGGGGACGGAGCGCCGTCGTCGCCACGGCCTGACCCGGAGAAACCTGGCCCGGCAGGGCCGGCGGGGAACGCCCAACGTATCCTCCCGCCGTCGGCCTCTTCCCGCTGCCCGCCACCGCACAAAGTGCGGAATTCCGGGGCCGTCCGGCGGCCCTGTGACAGGATTGCAGCTATGACTGCTCCGATCGCAAAGCCGTGGCTTTCCACCCAGCCCAACCAGGATCCCCGGTCCGCCACCGGGGCTCCCCTGCGCTGGGGAATCATCGCCACGGGCAGCATTGCCCGCGCCGTCTCCCAGGATCTCGCGCTGCTTGATGATGCCGAACTGTACGCGGTCAGTTCCAGGGCGCAGGACAGCGCGGACGCGTTTGCCGTGGCGTATGACTTTTCCAAGGCGTACGGGGACGACGGCGGGGTGCCCGGCTACCAGCGGCTGCTCGCCGATGACGCCGTGGATGTTGTGTACGTCGCGACGCCGCACGCGCAGCACCACGAGATGGTTCTCGCCGCCCTCAACGCCGGCAAGCACGTGCTGTGCGAGAAGGCTTTCACCATCAACGCCCGGGAAGCGGCGGAGCTCATCGAGGTGGCGCGCAGCCGGAAGCTTTTCCTCATGGAGGCGGTCTGGAGCCGGTTCCTGCCCTCGATGCAGCGTGCCTTCGAAATCGCTGCTTCCGGAGAGCTGGGCGACATCCATTGGGTGACCGCTGACCTTGGCTTCCCGGCACCGTACTCTCCCACCGCGAGGCTGTGGGCCCGGAAGGACGGCGGGGGCGCACTGCTGGATCTGTCCGTCTACCCGCTCCTATGGGCGCTCGGCACGCTCGGCTTCCCGCAGACCGTGAGCGCCACAGGCTTCGTCAACGACGACGGCGTCGATGCGCAGAACGCCCTGAGCCTTGGTTACGGCCACGCCGCCCAGGTCCAGCTCACCTCCTCCCTGTTGGCCCACGGACCCCGCACTGCCACGGTGGTAAGCAGCCTGGGCTTCCTGCAAAGCGTTGGTTCCATCAACAACCCCCGCGAACTCGTCATCGCCAAGGGGTGGGAGGATCGCCGGACGGAGACCTTCGACGTCGTGGGAAAGGGCTACGCCTACGAGCTGCGCGAGGTGATGAGGTGTGTCCAGCAGGGGCTGACCGAGAGTCCGGTCATGCCGCTTGAGGACACCCTGAACACCATGCGCCTCTTCGACGGTGTGCGCGCCCAACTCGGAGTGACCTACCCCAACGACAGCCACCAGCAGGATCCTCAAAGGCGGCGTACGACGGCGGCGGGCAGCTCTTGCCCGAACGTAAAGTCACCGTGACGGCCCGGTTCTGCCATTGACAGTTTCTGCGTCCGTTACCGGCATTTGTAAATTCCCTTGAGTGAATGCTGGACTTCATGCGATAAGCAGTCTTAGCATTTAGAAAGCATCGATTGCGCCGGTCACTGGGGGGTGGTACGCATGGCTCGTAGTAGTTCTCCATGGCATGCCCTGCGCCCGGTGCTCCTGGCAGGAGCGGCCGCGGCCACCTGGTTAACCCTTTCATCTACGGCTGCAACTGCCGATGCCGGGACCGATTCCACTTCACTGCTCGGTGGCGTTACCAGTTCGGTGTCGTCCCTGAGCCATGATCTTGCGGCTACGGTTTCACCCGTTCCTGCCGCCTCCACGACTGGACCCGCCGAATCCCCCGGGCTGCTGCAGCCTGTCGTAACGCCGGTTGCCGGCCTCGCAGACGACCTTATTGCCGCCGTTCCCGTGGTGGACCAGCTGGTTCCGGCCGGAACTGTTTCCGAGGTCTCGGCTCCCCTTGTTGAGTTGGCCGATACCGTGGCTGCCGGTGTGGCCCAGGAAGTTGCAGCCCCTGCAGCCGAGACGGTTCCGGTCCTTGAGCCGGTGCTCCAACCGGTTTCAGATCTTTTGACCGGCGCTGCCCCGTTGCCCGTCCCGCCTTTGGATGCCGTGCAAGTGGATGTCCCCACCGAAGCAGTCCCTGCTCCCGCCCAGGATCAGCCCGCAGCCGTGGAAGATGCGCCGGATGGCATGGTCACGGCCCCGGAATCTGACCAGGCTGTTGAGTCGTCATCCGCCTCACCCGCAGCCCACAACGGTACGAGCATGGAACCCTCGGGCGCGGGCATCCTGGCCCATACGGCGGCGCCGCAGTTCGAGGTATCCGCGACGGCTGGCTCTGTTGCAGAGCAGCCCCTGCCGGACCCCTTGCCCCTGCCTGCCCAGGCTCCCGCAGCCCCGGCGTCCGGCACGGGCAGCGGAGGATCATCGGGCGGCACATCCCCTGCCGCCGCGTGGTTCAACCCCTTCTACTTTGACTTTGACCGGGCCGGGAGTGTTCGCGCCGACCGGTCCCCCGAGCATGCCCCTGCGCCGGTGTCATTCGACCCCGGTTCTTCCCCTGACTAGTTGAGGCCCTCTGCCCTCCCGAGGGCAGCACGCGGCTTTACGGGCAGCTGTCCAGCGCCCGGACACTCAACTATTTCAGGAGTAAACACCATGAACTGCACTCTTCGCAGAGGGCTGCTGAGCACCCTCTTTGCCGGCGGCCTCCTGGCCTTCGGCTGCGCCACCGCCAACGCGGCGGACACCACCAGGGGGACGGACCTTTCCGCCTCCGCCCTCATCTCGGCGGCGGCACCCGCTGACTCGACATCGTTGGGCCTGCTGGGTGACCCAACGCCGTCCGGATCAACAGGTGTCGCCGCCGCAGTGGACGTCAACCTGGGGCTGGGGACTGTGGCGACTACTGATCCTGCAACCAGCGGCAGCGGAGTGACGGACGGCACCACGGCGAACCTCGCCGTCAGCGCCACCGTGGACCTCGGACTCGGGACAGTGACAGCCACCGATCCCGCCACCACCGGCACCACCGACCTGGCAGCGGCAGCAGACGTCAACCTCGGACTCGGCACCGTGGCGACTACTGATCCTGCAACCAGCGGCAGCGGAGTGACGGACGGCACCACGGCGAACCTCGCCGTCGGCGCCACCGTGGACCTCGGACTCGGGACAGTGACAGCCACCGATCCCGTCACCACCGGCACCACCGACCTGGCAGCGGCAGCAGACGTCAACCTCGGACTCGGCACTGTGGCGACTACTGATCCTGCAACCCCCGGCACCGGGGCTACAACAGGCACCACCGACCTGGCAGCCGCGGCAGACGTCAACCTCGGCCTCGGGACTGTGACCATCACCGACCCCGCCACCGCCGGCACTGGTACTACGGACGGCACCACGGCAGACCTCGTGGTCGATGCAGCCGTAGGCCTGGGGCTGGGCGGCCTCACAGATGGTGACGCCACCGGAGCCGGCAGCACGGTGGACGCAGCCCTCGACATCACCCTCGGGGCTGTCACTAACGGTGACACGGCAGGAGCCATCGATGCAGCCGCAGACCTTGGTGCTGCTGTGGGCGCCGGGACTGCAGACGGCAGCGGCCTGGATGCTGTTGTCGATCTTGGCGTTGACCTCGGCATCGGGCTCGGCGGCGACAACACCACGGGCACGCCGGGAACATCAGGTCCCGGCTCCACCCCGGGCGACGGAACCACGGGCGACACCGGCACCCTTGATCCGGGAGCAGTTGATCCCGGAACAATGGATCCCGGCACCAGCACCCCGGGCTCGGACACCAGTGGCGACAACGGCGCTGGTAATGGCACCACGGACGGTGACTCCAGCGGGGGCACCGGTGATACGGGAGCAGAGGGCTTCACGGCAGCACCGGACGGCTCAACTGCGGTGGGCGGGGCAATCGCCACCGTGACGGTACCCCGCGGCACCCCGGCCGGCGGCAATGCTGCCCTTGCCAACGGAGGCGGTGCCCACACCGGCCTCGCCAACACCGGTTGGGACGGATCACTGGTCCCCCTCGCCCTGCTGCTCCTGGCCGCCGGACTCCTGGCGCTCCGCAAGCGCAAGGTGTCCTAACTTCACCCGCAACAGGAAACGCCCGCAGCGAGGCGCCTGAAGCGGCAGCGCTCAGCGGGCTGACGGAAGGAGGACACCAGCCCGGAAACGAAGCAACGATACAAAACATGTCATCAGCACACATGTCCTTGTAGCCAATGGTCCGGCGGTGGAGGTAGACGCTTTCACCGCCGGGCCGTCGGCCTGCCGCCACGGGAAAGACCCCGGTCAATCGCCGGTTCCACCTCACCGCCCGTATAATTTGAGGTACGACAGTGCCGCAGCGCACCGGGAGGAACGGTCATGGTGGCGGAATCGCCTAGCTCCATCAAGAATGAAGTTGTCGGCGGTCGCTACCGGTTGGGTGATGTCATTGGCCGCGGCGGAATGTCATCGGTGTACTGTGCGCGGGACGAAAACCTGGGCCGCGATGTGGCGTTGAAGCTCTTCGCCCCGCAGGCCCCGGACGCGGAGGAACTCAAGCGCCAGGAAGCGGAAATCCAGCTCCTCGCCACACTCAACCACCCCGGCCTGGTAACCCTCTTCGACGCCGGTATCGATGACCGCATTCCGGATGAGCCCCGGCCTTTCCTGACCATGGAGCTCGTGGAGGGCCAGGACCTGCGTGCCCGTATCCGGCACAGCAGGGTACCCCTTGAAGAGCTGAGCGTCATCGGCGCAGGCATCGCCGACGCGCTGGCCTATGTGCACGGCCTGGGCATCATCCACCGCGACATCAAACCGGGCAACATCCTCCTGGTCCAGATCCGGCCAGGCGAGCCACTGCGGCCCAAGCTCACGGACTTCGGCATCGCCAGGATTGTCGATTCTACGCGGCTCACGGCCACGGGCACCATGGTGGGCACCGCCGCCTACCTCAGCCCGGAACAGGCCCTGGGAAAGCCGCTGTCGTCAGCCACGGACATCTACTCCTTCGGGCTGGTGCTGCTGGAATGCATCAAGGGCACCGTGGAATACCCCGGCAGCGCCGTGGAATCCGCGGTTGCCCGGCTCCACCGCGCCCCGGAAATTCCCGACGACGTCCCCTCCGAATGGGCCGACCTCATCCGTTCCATGACCACCATCGAGCCGCTGGAGCGGCCATCGGCCGCCGACATAGAGACCGCCCTCCGCCAGGCGTTGGTTTCCCCGGCCTCAACGCCCGGAGAACTGGCGCCGGAGACCACGCGGGTACTGCTTACCATGCCCTTCCACCCTCCGACCATCACTGCCGAAGAATCAGTGGATGAAGTCCGGGAGGCAGCTGAGGCCACCGGGGCCATGGCTTCCGGGTCCTCTGACGATCCGTCGGCCCAGGCTCCTGCAACCGCATCTGATCCTGTGCCTGAATCTGATCCTGTCCGGCAATCCGGTTCCGGGACGGCAGCCGCCCCCTCCCCGGCCAAGGCCTCCGGCAAGCCCCGCCTGTCAAGGAACCAGCGGATCTGGCTGGCCGTAGTGCTCGCTGCCCTGGTGATCGCCGCAGCCGCTGCCGCGGTGCTGATGAGCATCACCGCCCGGCCCGCCGACGTCGTCCCTTACCCCACGGTGACGGGCGTCCTGGGCGACCACCTCCAGGAACTTCAAAAGAGCGTGGCGCCGTGAGCCTGCGGCAGGGTGTGCCGGGCCGGCTGTTGCTGGCCTGCACCGCGGCCCTGCTGGCTGCCACCGTCCTCAACGCCTGCGCCGCCCCCGGGAGCGGACTGCAGCGCCAAGCGGCAACACAGCTCCAGGCACGGGTCCTTGAGGTCACCCAGGCTTCATCCCAAAACGATCCGGCAGCCGCGCTGAAGGCACTGGAGGGTCTGGAAGCGGACCTTTCAGCTGCCCAGGCAGAGGGCCAGGTCTCCGAAGAGCGCCGCCGCAGCATCACCACGGTGGCCACCGCCGTCCGGGCAGACCTCACTGAAGCGGTTGCCGCGCAGGCGGCGGCCGCGAAGGCTGCAGAAGACGCCCGCGTTGCCGACGGCCAGGCAGCACAGGACCCCTCCCCCGCACCTGCGCCGCAGCCAGCTCCCGAGGTGGCACCGGCACCGGCACAGGCACCGGCACAGGGCAACACCGCCGGCAACGGAACGGACGGCGGAAAGAACAACGGCGACAAGGGCAAAGGCAAGAACTGAACCCGCGCCCGCCAAGGCGACCAAGCAAAAGAAGCGGTGCTCCGGTGGAAACCGGGGCACCGCTTCTCTCTGCCTTACCAGCCGGTATTAGGCCAGGCTGGCGATGACCTTGTTCAGGGTGGCGGAAGGACGCATCACGGACGAAGCCTTGGCGTCGTCCGGTCGGTAGTAGCCCCCGATGTCCACAGGTGAGCCCTGGACCTCGGCCAGCTCGCCCACGATCGTTTCCTCCTGGGAGGAAAGCTCCTTGGCGACCGAGCTGAACGCGGCGGCCAGGTCGGCGTCGTTGGTCTGCTTGGCCAGTTCCTCGGCCCAGTAGCGGGCCAGGAAGTAGTGGCTGCCACGGTTGTCGAGCTCACCGGCGCGGCGGCTCGGGGACTTGTTCTCCAGCAGGAACGTTCCGGTGGCGCGGTCCAGGGTGTCGGCCAGGACCTGGGCGCGGGCGTTGCCCGTGGTGGTGGCCAGGTGCTCGAAGCTCACGGCCAGGGCCAGGAATTCACCCAGGCTGTCCCAGCGGAGGTGGTTTTCCTTGAGCAGTTGCTGGACGTGCTTCGGGGCCGAGCCGCCGGCGCCGGTCTCGAAGAGTCCGCCGCCGTTCATCAGCGGGACCACGGAGAGCATCTTGGCGCTGGTGCCCAGTTCCAGGATGGGGAACAGGTCCGTCAGGTAGTCGCGGAGCACGTTGCCCGTGACGGAGATGGTGTCCTGGCCCTTGCGGATGCGTTCCAGGGTGAAGGCAGTGGCCTTGACCGGGGCCATGATCTGGATGTCCAGGCCCTCCGTGTCGTGGTCCTTCAGGTACTCGTTGACCTTGGCGATCAGGTTGGCGTCGTGGGCGCGTTCCTCGTCCAGCCAGAACACGGCAGGGGTCTGGGAGGCGCGGGCGCGGGTGACGGCCAGCTTGACCCAGTCGCGGATGGGGGCGTCCTTGGTCTGGCAGGCGCGCCAGATGTCGCCCTCGGAGACCTCGTGCTCGATCAGGACGTTGCCGGAGCCGTCAACGATCTGCACCTTGCCGGCTTCCTGGATCTCGAACGTCTTGTCGTGGCTGCCGTATTCCTCAGCCGCCTGTGCCATGAGACCGACGTTGGGCACGGTGCCCATGGTGGTGGGGTCGTAGGCGCCGTTGGCGCGGCAGTCATCGATGACCACTTGGTAGATGCCGGCGTAGGAGCTGTCCGGCAGGACCGCCAGGGTGTCCGCTTCCTTGCCGTCCGGGCCCCACATGTGGCCCGAGCTGCGGATCATGGCGGGCATGGAGGCGTCCACGATGACGTCGCTGGGGACGTTCAGGGTGGTGATGCCCTTGTCAGAATCCACCATGGCCAGGGCGGGGCCGTCTTCCAGTCCTTTCTTGATCAGGTTCTGCACGCCGTCGCGGACGTCTTCCGGCAGGTCCTCGAGGCTGCTGAGGATGGCGGCAAGGCCGTTGTTGGGGCTGATGCCGGCGGCGGAGAGCTGCTTGCCGTAGGTCTGGAACAGTTCCGAGAAGTAGGCCTTGACCACGTGGCCGAAGATGATGGGGTCCGAGACCTTCATCATGGTGGCCTTCAGGTGCGCGGAGAACAGCACACCTTCTTCCTTGGCACGGGCAACCTGGGCCTTCAGGAACTCGTCCAGGGCGGCGGCGCGCATCACGGTGCCGTCGATGACCTCGCTTACCAGGACGGGGAATGCCTTCTTCAGGACCTTCACGGAGCCGTCCTCGCGGACCAGCTGGATGGCGATCGTGCCGTCTGACTCGATGACCACGGACTTCTCGTTGGAGCGGAAGTCGTCCTGGCCCATGGTGGCCACGTTGGTCTTGGAGTCAGCGGTCCAGGCGCCCATGGAGTGGGGGTTCTGGCGTGCGTAGTTCTTGACGGACAGCGGGGCGCGGCGGTCCGAGTTGCCTTCACGCAGGACCGGGTTCACGGCGGATCCCTTGATCTTGTCGTAGCGCGAGCGGACGGCGGTTTCCTCGTCGGAGGAGGGGTTGTCCGGGTAATCCGGCAGGGCGTAGCCCTGCCCCTGCAGCTCGGCGATGGCCGCCTTCAGCTGCGGGATGGAGGCGCTGATGTTGGGCAGCTTGATGATGTTGGCTTCCGGCGTCTTCGCCAGCTCACCGAGTTCAGCAAGGGCGTCACCGATCTGCTGCTCCGGGGTGAGGTAGTCACCGAACACAGCAATGATGCGGACGGCGAGCGAAATGTCGCGGGTCTCCACCTCCACACCTGCAGTCGAAGCGAACGCCTCGATGATGGGCAGGAACGAATAGGTAGCCAGCATCGGCGCTTCGTCGGTGTGGGTGTAGATAATCTTGGACATGCGCGGGCGTCTCCCTGTGGGTCGGCTTGATTGTGAAAAATTCGGTCTATTTCACCATGTACAACTTACCCGAGGACATGGCGTTGAACCGTACCGGAGTCCCAGCGTTACCCCGGCGGTGAGCAGGATTACAGCGATAGAGAACGGCCGACGGCGGGACACGCCCGGGTGCCGGGGCCACCGTCGTCAACCAGAAGACAGCCGGGGCAGGGAAAGGGTCCTAAGCCGGTATTTGATATCTCACTACTGTGTACAAACTTGTCCCGTGGCGATAAATTCGCTAAGTCACTCCCGATCCAGGGCCAAACCCCGTTCAGACAGGACAACAATGACACGCACCAGGTCTCTGGCTTCCGGCCTCCTGACTTTCTCGGCTGCCGCCGTGCTGGCACTCACCTCGGCGGGCGGGGCCTCAGCCGCGCCGGCACCGTCGGATGGACATGAGGCACCGTCCGTGGCCGGCGTCACGCTCAATGCAGACGGCGCAGCGGACTACTGGACCCCGGAGCGTATGCAGAGCGCCGTTTCAGGTGACGCCCTGGTAAGCAAGGCGCTGGGCCGCGGCAACCGCTCCAGCGCCGCCCTTGTCGAGAAGGGCAAGCCTTCCTCCACCAAGGGGACCAAGGGCAAGCCCACCATTGCCCAGAGCGAGGATCCCGTCTCCCACATCGGCAAAGTCTTCTTCACCATGGGCGGCACCAACTATGTGTGCTCGGGCAACGCCGTCGCCTCGACCAACGGCAGCACCGTGGCTACCGCCGGTCACTGCGTGAACGAGGGCCCGGGCGCGTACGCCACCAACTTCGTCTTCGTGCCCGCCTACGACAACGGCGCGGCACCCTACGGCAAATGGACCGCCAGGGCCCTGTACGCCCCCACCCAGTGGGCCTCCAACGGCGACATGACCTATGACACCGGCTTCGCCGTCGTGAATAAGGACAGCAACGGTGACCGACTCACCGACGTTGTCGGCGGCTCTGGCACTGCCTTCAACCAGGCACGGGGCCTGACCTACACGTCGTACGGCTACCCACAGGCCTCGCCGTTCAACGGCACGTCCCTGTTCAGCTGCACCGGTACGGCCACGGATGACCCCAACAACCCCCACTTCGGTACCCAGGGCATCCCGTGCGACATGACGGGCGGTTCATCGGGCGGACCGTGGTTCATCGGCATCGGCTCAGACGGCGTACAGAACTCCATCAACAGCTATGGCTACAACGGCTCAGCTGTGATGTACGGCCCGTACTGGGGCAAAGTCATCCAAGCGACCTTCAACAGTGCAGCAAAGTCCTAAGGCACCTGATCCGAAGGAGGATCCCGTCAGCCACGTGGACCTGAACCAGTCCCCCGAGGAAGTCCTCGAGTACTGGACAGAGGAGCGGATGGCGGCGGCGAAGCCCCGGGAGATTCAGCTCCCGGAGCCCGGTCCCCGCCAAGAGGAGAAGGACTGAACCAGCCCAACGACGACGGCGCCCGTCCCCTGCGAAGGGGACGGGCGCCGTTTCGTTTATCCGGGCCCACGCCGCCCGGGTTCCCAGGCCGAGCGCAGCGAGGTGAGGGCGGCGGTGGGGATCAGTGGAAGAAGTGGCGGGCTCCGGTGAAGTACATCGTGATGCCGGCGGCGTTCGCTGCCGCTATGACTTCCTCATCCCGGACGGAACCGCCCGGCTGCACCACGGCGCGGACGCCGGCGTCGATCAGGATCTGCAGCCCGTCGGCGAACGGGAAGAACGCGTCAGAGGCGGCCACGGCACCGCGGGCACGCTCTGGTGCGCCGCTCGCGTCCGCGTTGGAAGCGCCGCCGGCACCTTCGACGTCGGACTCCACCGTGACGCCCAGGGTGTTGGCCCGTTCCACGGCCAGGCGGCAGGAGTCCAGGCGGTTGACCTGGCCCATGCCGATGCCCACAGCGGCGCCGTTCTCTGCGAGGAGGATGGCGTTGGACTTCGCGGCCCGGCAGGCGGTCCAGGCGAAGGCAAGGTCCGCGAGGGTCTTCCCGTCCGCGGCTTCACCGGCGGCGAGGGTCCAGTTGGCGGGGTTGTCGCCGTCGGCGTCCACCTTGTCGCTGACCTGGACCAGCATGCCGCCGGAGACCTGGCGGAACTCCGTGGGGTAGCGGCCGTAGCCCTCGGGCAGGGCGAGCAGGCGGATGTTCTTCTTCTTGGAGAGGATCTCCACTGCCTCGGGCTCGAAGCCGGGGGCGATGACCACCTCGGTGAAGATGTCCTTGACGGTGTTCGCCATGCCGGCGGTAACGGTGCGGTTCGCGGCGATGACGCCACCGTACGCGGAGACCGGATCGCAGGCGTGGGCCTTGGCGTGGGCATCGGCAATGGGGTCCGCGGCGTCGGCGGACCCGACGGCCACACCGCACGGGTTGGCGTGCTTGATAATGGCGACGGCGGGCTCAGCGAAGTCGTAGGCGGCGCGCAGGGCGGCGTCGGCGTCAACGAAGTTGTTGTAGCTCATGGCCTTGCCGTGCAGCTGGTCCGCCTGGGCGATGCCCATCGGCGCAGCCTTGTCCACGTACAGGGCAGCCTGCTGGTGCGGGTTCTCGCCGTAGCGCAGGACCTCGGAACGCTCCAGGGACAGGCCGGCGTAGGCGGGCCAGTCGATGACGCCGTCGCCGTCCTCGTCCAGGAACTGGCTGGCGGTCCAGGTGGCCACCGCGTTGTCGTAGGCGGCGGTGTGGGCGAATGCCTTGGCGGCGAGGCGGCGGCGCGTCTTCAGGTCGAAGCCGCCGGCGGCGGCAGCCTCCACCACCTGGCCGTAGAAGGACGGATCCACCACGATGGCGACGGCGGCGTGGTTCTTCGCGGCCGAGCGCACCATGGCGGGGCCTCCGATGTCGATCTGCTCCACGACGTCATCCTGCGCGGCACCGGACTTGACCGTATCCACGAACGGGTAGAGGTTCACCACCACCAGGTCGAAGGCTTCGATGTCCATGCTGGCGAGGGTTTCCATGTGGGCCGGGACGCGGCGGTCCGCCAGGATTCCGCCGTGGACGCGCGGGTGCAGCGTCTTGACGCGGCCGTCCAGCATCTCGGGCGAACCGGTGACTTCCTCAACCTCCTGCACGGGAATGCCCGCGGCGGCGATCTTCTTGGCCGTGGAACCGGTGGAGACGAGCTTTACGCCCGCGGCGTGCAGGCCCGTTGCGAGCTCCTCCAGACCGGTTTTGTCGTAAACCGAGATCAGGGCCCGGCGGATGGGTACACGGTCAATGGATACGCGCTCATGCTGCGTGAAGCTCACAAATGTCTCCGTCTTATCTCGCGGAACAGGGCCGCGGTTGGTGGGGATAGGGCCAGTTTATCGCGAAGGCGCGGTTGGCCGGTGTGTCGGCCGGAGTGTGAACGCCGTGGGCGCGGGCTAGAGTTTTGAACAGGAGGCGGCGATGAACACTTACACCACTGTGCCCAGCGGCGAACAGGTGGTCCAGGAACTTCCCTGGCGATGGAAAGTCCAGGGCAGGATCTTCCTGATCGGGGGCCTCGGCTTCATGTTCGACGCCTGGGATGTGACCCTGAACGGCATCCTGATTCCATTGCTCTCCAAGCACTGGTCGCTCTCCGCCGGAGAGGCCGCCTGGGTGGGTACTGCGAACCTGATCGGCATGGCCCTGGGTGCCTTCATCTGGGGAACGATTGCGGACACCGTGGGCCGCAAGAAGGCCTTCACCGCCACCCTGCTGCTGTTCTCGGTGTTTACCGTCCTGGGCGCGTTCGCCCCCGACTTCATCTGGTTCTGCGTCTTCCGGTTCATGGCCGGGTTTGGCCTGGGTGGCTGCATTCCCGTGGATTACGCCCTGGTGGGTGAGTTCACCCCCCGGAAGCAGCGCGGCAAGGTGCTGACAGCCATGGACGGCTGGTGGCCCATCGGCGCAGCCCTGGCAGGGTTCGTCTCCGCCGGACTGGTGGCCCTCTACGGCGACTGGCGCCTGACCATGCTGGTGATGGTGCTTCCCGCCCTGCTGGTCTTCTGGATCCGGCGGAGCGTGCCGGAGTCGCCGCTGTTCCTGATCAGGAAGGGCCGGCGGGAGGAGGCCGCCACAATCATCGACGGGCTGGTGGAAGCCACCGGGGCGGAACCCCGCGCCTACAGCCTTCCCGATGCCCGGGACGTTCCACGGCTTTCCGCCGGCAGCGCCTGGACCCAGCTGCGCTCGGTGTGGCAGTTCAACTGGAAGATCACGGCTGCCGCCTGGGCCCTGTTCTTCAGCATCCTGCTGGTCTACTACCTGTCCCTGACGTGGATGCCGAGGATCCTTATCGGCGCCGGGTTCGCCGAATACAAGGCGTTCGTCACCACGGCGTCCATGGCCGCCGTCGGCTTCCTGGGCGTGGTGGTGGCGGCGCTCCTGGTGGAGCGGGTGGGGCGTAAATGGATCCTTGCCATCACCGGTCCGCTGTCCGCACTGACCCTGGTGATCGTGGCGTTCGTGGTGGACATCCCCACGGCCGCGGTGTTCTGGCTGCTGGTGTTCGGGTTCGTGGTGCAGGTGGCCATTCCGGTGCTCTATGCGTATGTCTCTGAGCTTTATCCCACCGAACTGCGCGGCACCGGGTTCGGCTGGGCGTCCACATTCTCGCGTCTCGGTGCCGGTTTTGGGCCGTTGATCTTTGCCAACTACTTCTGGCCGGAATTCGGGCTGGCCACATCCTTCGCCCTGGCCGGTGCCCTGGTGCTGGCCTCCGTGCTGTGGATGGCGTTCTTCTCCCCGGAAACCCGGCAGGCGCGCCTGCAGTAAACCCGCCCTAGGCGGCGGAGTACGCGGGGTCGGCGGCCAAGGCGGCCAGGGTGGAGACCAGCAGCCGGCGCTCAACCACCTTGATGCGCTCGTGCAGGGTTTCCTCGGTGTCGGTGTCCTCGATGGCCACGGCTTCCTGGGCAATGATGGGGCCAGTGTCCACGCCGGCGTCTGCCCAGTGCACGGTGCAGCCGGTGACCTTCACGCCGTATGCCATGGCATCGCGCACGCCGTGCGCACCGGGGAAGGCCGGGAGAAGGGCCGGGTGCGTGTTGAGGTATTTGCCCTGGAAAGCGTCGATGAACTCCGGGCTGACGATCCGCATGAACCCGGATGACACCACCACGTCCGGCTTGTAGGCGGCCACAGCCCGGGTCAGCGCTGCGTTCCAGTCTGCGCGGTCCGGGTAAGCCTTGAAGTCCACTACGAAGGTGGGGATCCCGGCGGCAGCGGAGCGCTCGACGCCGTAGGTTCCCTCGCGGTCCGCGCCCACCGCTGCGATGTCCACGTCGAGGTCCCCCGCCTTGACGGCGTCGATAACTGCCTGGAGATTGGACCCGGTTCCGGAAACGAGGACGACGATACGCATTGGTCCAGCTTAGGTGCAGGCTCGCGTACGCTGGAAAACATGAACAGCGAACCGGGCCGGAGCGGGCAGCAGCAGGTCAGGCCCCCGCTCAGCGAGGCGGCGAAAGCTTCCCTTGCCAAGACCCGCACCCTGTTCCGGATGTTCGTGGTCTCGGTCTTCGGATCGTTCTTCGTGTACCAGTTGGACGTCGGCTACCTGTGGCTGGCAACCGTGCTGACCGCCGCGGGCCTGGTCCTGGGGATAGTCCTGCTGGTCCGGTCAATCCGCCTTAAGGAATCAAGGCTGGTTCTCCTGGGCACCATTTCAGGGCTGGTGGTGGCCGCCGTCATGGTGCTGCTGATCGTCACCACCATGGTCCTGTTTGACCAAGTGCGCGAGTACCAGGCGTGCCTGGGCCGGGCGCTGACGGACCGGGCGACCCATGCGTGCATGGCGCAGTTCCAGGACGTCCTGCCCGCCAAGGTCCGCTAGCCGCGGCCTGGTCCTAGTGGACCAGCTCCGCATCGTGTTCCGCTGCCCCGGTCTTCTCCCGCTCCAGCCACGGTCCGGCAGCGTAACCGACAACGACGCCGATGCCTACCTCGGCAGCGACCCACAGGCCGGTCCACAGGGGGTCGGGCCCAATGGCCGTCAAGCGGCCAAGGCCGGCTGACCCCCTGGCGATCCAGGCCAGGGAGGCAGTCAGCAGGCCCGCCGCCACCCCCACGAGCACGCCGAGCACCAGCGTGGAGACGGCGGCGGTGAACCAGCGGGCGTGGACCTTGATGGCGAGCCATTCGTCGAAGTGGTTTTCGCCCTCCCGCAGGAACCACCATCCCGCCATGACACCTGCCAGCACCGGAACAACCAGGGCCACGAAGGCGTAGTCCAGGGACCCCGACGGGATGCCAGCCAGGACCGGTATGGACGGAAGCGGCCCGACGGCGGTGCCCAGCGCCCCGGCCTGGGAGCCTGCCCCCATGGCAAATCCGGCGCCGGACGTCCAGGCGAGGGCGAACACCACAAGGTTGGGCAGGAAGCCGAGCTGCGCGATGGTGAGGGCGGCACCTCCCACCGGGCCGGCGTCGAGCGCTTCATAAACGGAAACCACCAGGTTCCAGTGGATGAACAGGTCTGCCGCCAGCAGCACTGCGGCCAGGGTGAGGGCGGACAGCACGGCGACGGACCCTGCTTTGGCCGCGGATGCGAAGTACGATCCGGCCCAGCGTGAGTGCTGGCTGGTGCGCGAGATCCAGTCCACGGCGTCAACGCCGATCAGCCGGCTCCAGGACCCGGCCTCCCTCCGTGCGCCAATCACCATTCCCAGCCCGAACGGGACCAGGGGAACCAGCATGGCGAACCAGAGGTTGATGCCGACGTCGGTGCTGCGGCAGACGAACCCGGTGGCAGCGCCGAACGCTGCATACACTGCCCACGAGCCCAGCAGCGCTTGCCACAGCTGGTCCGTATAGGAGGCGCGGGCCAGCCGCCGGCCGGCGCGCCAGGCCAGGAGGAACGGGATGAGGGTCAGGCCCAGGGGAATCAGGCTCAGGATGCCGGACCCGCCGTGGGTGGCAGTCCCGGGTCCTGTGCCGGCAAGTTCCAGCGGCACCCCGTGGACCAGGAGCCAGGACTGCCCGGCCAGGCGGGCCAGGACTTCGAACTGCCCGTTTTGGAATCCCGCAGTGGCCCAGACAGCGACGATGGGCGCCACGACCACCAGGGCCGAAATGATGGCCGCCTGCGCCGCTTCAAGGGCACCCTGCAGCCATAACGGCATGGGTAGGCCACGGTCTCCGGTCTGATCAGCGCGCAGTTTCATCGTGTTCCATGGTGTCACGCCGGGCGTGCCGGACCCGCGAACGACAGGCTCCAGGGCGGCACTGATCACCAATCAAGTGCCCCGGCGTGCGGCGCTTTTTGCCCTGCCCCGCCGTAAAATTGGTAGAAACCAAAACCCGCCGCCCCGCTGAGGGCATGGTGCGATTTCTGCTGGCTGCCGGACGTGGACGCTGCCAGCCGTGTACCCGGATACCGTCAACCGGGAAAACAGGAGCCGCGAATGAGAGATGAACCGTAAGTTCTGAAGATATTCGTCCTACTGGCTGGTGCAGCCACCGCTTCCGGCGCGGCTGCACCAGCGTTTTAAACGGCAGCGGCGCCGGGAGCCCCCAAGGTAGCTCCCGGCGCCGTTCACCGTGTCAGGGCTGCTGATTCAATCAGCCCGCCCGCGGGACGGGGGCCGAAGCCCCCGCGCCGGTCAGCGGCGGTGATCGCCGTCTGTTTCGATGTTCTCCTTGCGGACTTCCTCGTTGACCGTGACGTCGTCGCGGACAACGTCCTTGTCCAGCCGGACCCGCTCCACCGGAACAGCTTCCTTCTCAACGACGGGGCGCTCCTCGTGGAGGATCACTTCGTGTTCTTCCTCGCTGATGTCAGGTCCGCCGAGGGCGGCACCGCGGTTTGCGTCGGTGATGGGCTCACGCTCAATCCGGACTTCTTCGCGCTCCACCGGGATGGTCTTGGTGACGTTTTCGGTGGTGACGTACTTGCGCAACCGTACCCGGCCGGTGGCCTCACGCTCCTTGCCCACGTGCAGCCTCTCCTCGGACCGCGTCATGGCGTCGTCCGTGGTGGGACCGGAGGTGTCGTGGCCAACGGCTCCCCGGGCATCCGTGTCGCGGTCGTAGGTGTCGCGGTCGGATGTGATGCCTGCCGTGGGGGTGCCGGCGTTCAGGTCGGCGTCGCCCTGCAGGTCAACATCCCTGTCGGTGCCGGTCCGGGCCTCGGTGTAGGTCCGTGCGCCACGGTCGTAGTACGTGTACAGCCGGTCCTCTTCCTCTGGGGTGAGGTGACCGTCTGCGTCCACGCGGGGAGCATCCTTGACGTGTTCCTTGGTGTAAGGCACCACCAGGTCGTCGCCCTGGTGGTGGGCGCCCTCGACCGGAATGAACGACTCCGAAGTTCCGAAAAGGCCGGTCTTGACCGTGACCCATGTGGGCTCACCCGTGTCGTCGTCTGCGTACAACTGTCCGATCGAACCGATCTTGGTGCCATCGGAACCGACGACGTTGCCGCCCTTGGTGAGCAGGTTTTCAAGATTTTCCCTGTTGAGCATGACTCTCCTTGGATGTGTCTTTGCACTGGGTCTGCCAGCAATGGATGTCCTGGCGCGGGTTGTCCCCGACGTCTGGCTTCCGCCCCGGCTGCTTGAGGCTTTGCGCTGACCGCCCCACTACCGTAAGCATGCTTAGCATCAGATGCCAAGCCTACTTACTAAATAATTTGAAACTCAGGGGCAGTTGTTCATCCGGCCTTTTCCTTCGGGTAACGCTTTCTCCCCCGCCATTTCAAGGAAGGCGCCCACGGTTGAAGGGTGCGGATCGCAATTGTTGCCGAATCTTTTTTGCCGTTGATGAACGGTGTCACCCACTCCATCCTGCGGGTCCTGGACCACCTTCAGGAGCGCGGCGATGAGGTTCTGGTCCTCGCGCCCTCCGGACATGACGGGGAGGCCGGGGACCGCGTCAAGGGGGCGGAGGTGCACAGGCTGCCCGCGGTCCCGCTGGCGGGCTATGCGAACGTGCGGGTGGCGCTGGGAGGGGTGTACCGGGTCAAGCGAATCCTTGCCGAGTACGCGCCCGATGTGGTCCACCTTGCCTCGCCGTTCGTGCTGGGCTGGCGTGCCGCGCAGGCTGCGCACCAGCTGGGCATCCCCATCGTGGCCATCTATCAGACCGAAGTTCCGAGCTACGCCGCCCGGTACGGCGTGCCCTTCCTGGAGAACTGGGCCTGGAACCGGGTGGAGAACATCCACTTACTGGCAACACGCACCCTGGCGCCCTCCACGTTCGCGCTGAACCAGTTGCGCGGCCGGGGCATCCCTCGGGTACGGATGTGGCGGCGCGGTGTGGACACCGCCCGGTTTTCGCCGGAAAAGCGCGACGACGGGTGGCGGGCTTCAGTGGCCCCGGGCGGGGAACGGATCATCGGCTACGTGGGCAGGCTGGCGGTCGAAAAGCAGGTGGAAGACCTTGCCGCCCTCGCCGGCATTCCCAACACCAGGCTGGTGGTTGTGGGCGACGGCCCGCAGCGGGCAGCCCTTGAGGCGGCCTTACCCGGGGCGGCGTTTACCGGCTTCCTGGGCGGTGATGACCTGGCACGGGCGGTGGCATCGTTCGACCTGTTCGTCCATCCCGGCGAGTTCGAAACCTTCTGCCAGACCATCCAGGAGGCCATGGCATCGGGCGTACCCGTGGTGGCCACGGGCCGGGGCGGCCCGTTGGATCTGGTGGAGAACTCGCGCACCGGATGGCTCTACGAACCGGGCGACTTGTCCGCCTTGCGGGCCCGGGTGCAGGACCTCGTGGGCGACGACGCCAAACGGCGGGCATTTGCGGCCGCAGCACACGCCTCGGTCCAGGACAGAACCTGGCCCGCGCTCTGCACGGAACTGGTGCAGCACTACGCGGACGTCATCGCGGGGGCGGCCGCACCCGCACAGAAGGTTTCAAAGGCAGGAGCATCATCATGAAGATATCCGTGATCGGCTGCGGCTACCTGGGCGCGGTCCACGCAGCAACCCTGGCCTCCATGGGCCACACCGTGGTGGGCATCGACGTCGACCCCGGAAAGGTGGCGCAGCTGGCACAGGGTGCCGCACCGTTCCACGAACCTGGACTGGATGAACTGCTGGAGCACGGCCGCGCCACCGGACGGCTGCGCTTCTCCACCGATCCCGCCGGGGCAGGGGACGCACAGGTGCACTTTTTGTGCGTGGGGACGCCGCAGGACAGGACGTCCGACGCCGCCGACCTCACCTTCCTGGTCTCCGCCGCGGCGGCCTTGCTGCCGCACCTGGCCGCGGGCGCCGTCGTCGTCGGTAAATCCACGGTGCCCGTTGGCACCGTGGACATGCTCCAGGACGTCCTGGCCGCACGGCCTGATGTGCTGCTCGGCTGGAATCCGGAGTTCCTCCGGCAGGGCACCGCCGTCAAAGACTCCTTGGTCCCGGACCGGCTGGTCTACGGCGTGGACGGCGGCCGGGCCGCCGCCTTCCACCCCGCCACCGGCGCGCCCCTGGGGGTGGCGGCGGCCCTGGACGCTGTCTATGAGCCGCTGCTGGCTGCCGGGATCCCGCGCCTGGTCTGCAACTTCGCCACGGCAGAACTCATCAAGTCGGCCGCGAACGCGTACCTGGCAACCAAGGTCAGCTTCATCAACGCCGTCGCTGGACTGTGCGATGCCGCGGGTGCTGATGTCACCGAACTCAGCGAGGCGATGGGGCTGGATCCGCGGATCGGTGGCCGGTACCTGCACGCGGGGCTTGGTTTCGGCGGCGGTTGCCTGCCCAAGGACATCCGCAGCTTCCGCACCCAGGCCGCCGCCCTCGGCGTGCCCGCGGTGGAGGACTGGATGCGGCTGGTGGATGCGGTGAACCTGGGCCAGCGGGAACGTACGGTGCGCCTGGCGGCGGAACTGTGTGGCGGGATGCTCGCCGGGCGTTCCATCACCGTGCTGGGTGCCTCCTTCAAACCGGATACCGACGACATCCGCGACTCCCCTGCACTGGATGTTGCGGACCGGCTGGCCGCCGCCGGTGCCCATGTGACCGTCACGGACCCCAAAGCAGTGAACCTTGCGTGGCGCCGCTACCCACGCCTGCGCTTCGAGGCCTCCGCGGCGCGGGCGCTCCAGGACGCCGAGCTGGTGCTGCTCCTCACCGAATGGGACGAGTACCGGCGGCTGTGCCCCTCCTCGGCCGGGCAGCAGGTACGACGCCGGGTGGTCCTGGACGCGCGCAATGTGCTGGATGCTGCGGCCTGGCAGGAACAGGGCTGGGTGGTGCGCGGGCTCGGGACCACCGCGGGTGCCCTGGCGGCGGCCGCATACTGAGGCTTAGCCCAGGAGCCCCAGCTCGGCGAAGGCCAGCGCAACGCCGCCACCGGCCGGCGCGGCAGTAACCCTGTCCGCTACGGCAAGAACGGAGGGATGGCCTCCTTCCACGGCGATACCCACGCCCGCGTACTCAAGCATCTCGACGTCATTGGCACTGTCGCCGATGGCCACGATGTCTGCCCGGTCCAGGCCGAGCCGGGCCTCCACCACCTGGATACCCACGGCCTTATGGGTGCCCGCCATGTGGATCTCCCCGGCACGCTCGCCCAGCGCCGACAGCGAACTGGGAATCAGCCCCACCCCGGGGCCGAAGGTTTCCATCAGGCGGCTCAGCGGCACCGGTGAATCGAAGCAGGAGATTTTGGCGTAGGACGTGGCGCGGAGGTCGTCGCTGTACTGCATGGGCCCCAGGATGTCCTCGAGCGGATCCACATCCGTGCTGAGGACGCCGTCATGCTGCGGCCGGCCGGCAAAGATGGGCCCAAGGACCTCCCGCAGCCGCCGGTCCACGCCCGTGCGGCCATGCAGGGCCTCCGGCGCTTCCAGGATGTAGGCGGCACCGTGCGCGTCGAGCGTTTCGACGATGCGTGCCGCCAACTCCGGCTCAAAGCGGGTGTCCTTGAGGACTTCACCGCTGACCTCCACCCTGGCACCGGCTCCGGTAATGGTGCCGTCGAATCCTGCCTCGAGGATGTGCCCGGGCACCATGGACAGGGGACGTCCGGTGCAGACGAACACCAGGTGGCCCCGCTTCCGGGCGGTCCGGACGGCGTCCACATGGACCTCCGGAGCAAGCCCGTGATCGGCGTAGGTGCCGTCGATGTCAAGGAATATGGCTCGCGGCCGCTGGGTGTGGCTGGACATGCCGGAGCTCCTTCACCAGATGCAGGGACATCCAATCCTAGCTGCAGCCGCTTTACCGGCGGAGAAAAATTTCCCGAATTCGGGTCAAACTGACAGTCATCCTGTGATATTGAAAGCCTTGCAGAGTAGTAAGCCTGCTGATTGAATGAGGGAACCGGAAATGGGGGCCCGGTACAACTTACTGACAAGGAGTGGCAACATGGGCATTATTGGATTTCTCATTTTGGGCCTGATTGCTGGAGCCATTGCAAAGGCCATCCTGCCGGGACGCCAAGGCGGCGGCTGGGTGATCACGATGGTCCTCGGCGTCGTTGGGGCCATCCTGGGCGGCTGGATCGGATCACTGATCTTCGGCGGCGGACTGGCCGAATTCTTCGACATCAGGACGTGGCTGCTGGCCATCCTCGGCTCGATCATCGTGCTGCTGATCTACGGCGCCGTCACCAACCGCAGCGGCCGCCGGGTGTAGCCGCTTTCCCATATTCATCAGTAAGAGGCGCCGGACCCCATTGTGGGGTCCGGCGCTTTTTACGTCCGGGGCCAGGTTTTTGCTGGACCAACATGAAGTTAGGGTGACCGGCCCAATTTCCCCCTGCGGCCTTTATGATTGCGAAGGGGTGGTGTGATGACCGGTTTTTCGGGCCGTGACAACAATGTGGCATTACAAACTTTTGGCGGTGTCATGGACGCAAGTCCGGATGCGCTTATGGCCCTGGCTGCGGACGGCACCGTCCTGGCGGTAAACGCGGCAGCGGCACGGCTGTTTGGCCTGCCCCGGGACGCCTTCGCAGGCCTGGACCACCGGCTTCTGATCGGCGAGGGCTTCCGCGACGACGTGGCCCACCTGCTGCACCAGCTCCTCACCCACCCGGAAGAGCATCCACCGCCGCTGGAAATCAGCGCCCTGCGCGGGGACGGAACCGAGGTCCCCGTTGAACTGGCCGTGGCCGTCCTCCCCGGGCAGGACCCGGCCGGCGCACGGCTGCTGCTTTCGGCCCGCGGCACTGCGCACCGCAAGACGGCCGACGCCAACCTCCGCGAGGCCATGTCCCTGCTGACGGCCACCCTTGAATCAACCGCAGACGGCATCCTGGTCATCGCCACCGACGGCAGCGTGGCCGGATTCAACGACCAGTTCCTCACCATGTGGGGCATCCCTCCCGAGATGATGGAGGCCGACAGCGAGGAGCCGGCGCTCCGGCTGGTCATGGCGCAGATCGCAGATCCAGTGCCCTTCGTCGCGCGGCTGGGCGAAGTCCAGGAGGACCCGGCAGGCGAAAGCCACGACGTGGTGGAACTCCGCGACGGCCGCACCCTGGAGCGCTATTCCCGCCCGCAACGCGTGGGCGAGAAAATTGTGGGCCGCGTATGGAGCTTCCGCGACGTGACGCCGCGGCGGAGAGCTCAGGAGCAGGCACAGCAGGCCATGATGGACCTCGCCGTGCAGGCTGAGAAGCTGCGCGCCATGGCCTTCCAGGACCCGCTGACCGGGCTCGCCAACCGGGCCGTCTTCAACGATGCCCTGGCCGAATCCCTGCAGGAACCGCGGCTGAAGACGGTGGATGTCCTGCTCCTGGACCTCGACGACTTCAAGGAAGTCAACGATATCCTTGGCCACCAGGCGGGCGACGACATGCTCATCGAGGTGGCACGCCGGCTCCGCGGCTGCGTTCCCACGGCCGACGTCGTGGCCCGGCTGGGCGGCGACGAGTTTGTGGTGCTCCTGACTGCCTGCCCCGACGCCGACGCAATCGCGGCGTGCATTGTGCGCTGCCTGCACGTCCCGGTGACTATCGGCGGCACCGTCCTCCGCCCCAGCCTGAGCCTGGGGCTCGCCTCCCTGGGCCAGGACAGCGTGGGCCCTTCCGAACTGCTGCGGCATGCGGACATCGCGATGTACGCCGCCAAGGCCGCCGGCAAGAACCGGTTCCTGCGGTTCCACCCGGACATGATGCAGGCGCTGGTGCAGCGGACGCACATGGAAAGCGGGCTCCAGCTGGCCGTGCCCCGCGGTGAAATCACCGTGGACTTCCAGCCGATCGTCTCGCACCGCATGGGGCAGGTGGTCCAAATGGAGGCGCTGGCCAGGTGGGACCGGGGCGGCGAGCGGATACCGCCGTCGATCTTTATCCCACTCGCCGAGCGCACCGGGCTGATCGGCGAGATCGGGGCCGAGGTGATGGCCACCGGAATGGTGCAGCTGGCACAGTGGCTCAGCGGGGATCCGTCACGGTCCCTGGCCGTGAACGTCTCCGGCGTGCAACTGCAGGAACCCGATTTCGCCGGGAACGTCCTGCGACTGGCGGAAGCCAGCGGTGTAGCGCCTTACCAGCTGGTCGTGGAAGTTACCGAGAGCGTATTCTTCGACGCCGACTGCAGCCTGATCCAGCAGCTCAGCGCACTGCGGGACGCGGGTGCCCGGGTGGCACTGGATGACTTTGGCACCGGCTACTCCTCGCTGGGCCGGCTGCAGGACCTGCCCGTGGACACCGTCAAGATCGACAAGACCTTCGTGTCCATGGTGCGGACCGGCAATGAGCGCCTGCCCATCCTCAGCTCCATGATCAACATGGCGCACAGCCTGGGCCTGACCGTGACGGCGGAGGGCATCGAGACGGCGGCGCAGGCGGACTACCTGACGGCGCTGGAGTGCGATTCACTGCAGGGGTACATGTTCTCGCTGCCGGAACCCGGCGACAGGCTGCACCAGGCTTTGCACCACGCGGAAGAGGCCCTCAACGCGCTGAAAGGCAGGTAGCCGGAAGACTCCGGGGTCAGGCTGCTTCCTGGCGGCCCGGGCGCTGCGGCTTGGCCGGCGCGGGCTGGGAGTTCTGGGACTGGGAAGCCTGGGGCTGGGCGGGCTGGCCCGATTCCCCGGCACCGGCAGGAACGTTGACCGTGCCGGCGGCCGCGGAGGGGGCCGGGACGGCAGCACGGTTGCGGCGCCAGCGCCGCACCAGGTCGGCGGCGGCCAGCAGTCCCGCGAGGGGCGTCAGCACAGCTGCGGCGTAGACGAACAGCATCCAGGTCAGGGTGGTCAACGGCGGCTGGTTGTTGTTGAGCAGCGACAGCCCGCCCAGCATGGCGACAACCCAGAACAGCAGGACGGCAGACAGCACGGCGCCGGCAGGGAAATACTGGTTGGTCACGACTTTTTTCAGGGTTTCCATGCACTTCCTCCTGCCTGGCCGGGGGACGGCGAAAGCCGTTCACTCACCAGTATGGGGCCCGGCAGGTTCGAAACTGCGCAAGACAACACGGCGAGTGATGAAGCTAACGTGACTGCCGGCGTCGTCCGGATCCGGGGGCCGAAACGACCGGCCCAAAACCCTTCCCGCACAGGACTTGGCCGAATACCGTAAGGCCTGTCCGCATATTATCTGGAGGCTCCCATGCGCAAAGTCACTGCCGGCCTGTTCCACTCCGTGGATGGGGTGGTGTCCGAACCTTTCAAGTTCCAGTTCGACAGCTTCGACGAGGAGCTCGGTACGGGCCTGGCCAGGATGATCAACACCGTGGACACCGTCATCCTGGGCCGCGTGAGCTACCAGGAGTGGGCGGATTACTGGCCCACCGCCCCGCAGGACCAGGACTTTGCCGCGTTCATCAACCCCGTGGAGAAGTTCGTTGCATCGCACACGCTGACGGGACCGCTGGAATGGCAGAACTCGCGGGTGATGGACGCGCCGCTGACGGAGTTCGTGGGCGCGTTAAGGGAACGCGACGGCGGGGAAATCGCCGTGTGCGGAAGCATCTCCGTGGTGCGGCAGCTGCTGTTCGCCGGTCTGCTGGACTCGCTGCAGCTGATGACCCACCCGGTGATCGCCGGCAGCGGCCGCCGGCTGTTCGAGGACGGCGACCCACTGACCCGCCTGGTGCTGCAGGACCAGTCGGCAACCAGCAAGGGCAACGTGCTAAGCACCTACGGGGTACGCGCCAGGGATTAGGCGGCTAATGCTCCGAAAAGCTCCTCCACGAGCCGCTCCAGGTGCTCGGGGAGGTCTGCCTCGGTGCCGTGTTCGCCACGGCCCAGGAACACTGCGGTGCCGCGGATCCCGTCAAGGTCCAGGCCGCATTCGTGCATCAGCTGCCCCGCGCGGAAGTTGACCGGCAGGAGCCTCGTGACGCTTTCCGCGTTGAGGTAGACATGCCAGTCGCCGCGGATCACCGATTCCAGCGGGCCGCCCACCAGGGCTTCAAGGGCCTTCAGGTCCGCGTCCACCTGCTCCAGGCGGATGGGCTCGGCATTGCTTACCGGTATGACAAGTGCTGTGTAAGTTCTGGTGTCCATTGTTCGCTTCTCCACTGGGTTTAACACCCGTGGAGGCGGCAGTGTTCCCGGAACGCTACGCCTGCGCGGCCAATGCGGCGATGTCCCGGGGAGTGGTCCGGCAGCAGCCGCCCAGGATGCGTGCGCCCGCCTGCTGCCATTCACCGGCACCGGCGGCAAGGCCTGCAGGCGCCCCTCCCCCGGCCGAGCCGCCGTACCCTCCGCTTGCCTGGCTCCACGTCTTGGTTGCGGAATCGTAGGTCTCCCCCGAATTCGGGTAGGCCACCAGGGGTATCTCCGTGTGCAGGCGCAGGGCGGCGAGCGCCGGGCCTACCAGGTCAAGGGGCACACAGTTCACTCCGACCGCCGCAACGTGCGGGTGCCCGTTCACGCGTTGCGCCACATCGGCCAGCGGCGTGCCGTCGCTGATGTGGCCGCCGTCGCGGAGGGAAAAGGAAAACCAGGTGTCGACGCCGTGTTCCCGGCTGAGTGCCAGCAGGGCCTCCGCCTCGGCGAAGGAGGGCAGCGTCTCGAAGGCGAGGAAGTCCACGCCGGCCTTGACCAGTGCCGCTACGCGGGGAGCATGGAACTCCTCGAACTCGCCGGGGGCGAGGCTGTAGTCCCCCCGGTATTCCGAGCCGTCCGCGAGGTAGGCGCCGTACGGGCCCACGGAGCCCCCCACCAGCAGCGGCCCGGCGTCCGGATGCTCCATCAGGTGCTCCCGCCGGGCTTCATCCGCCAGCCGTACGGACAGTGCAACCAGGTCAAGGGCTTCCTCCTCAGCCATGCCCCGTGCCGCAAACCCCCGGGGCGTTGCCTGGTAGCTGGCCGTGGTGGCGATGTTCGCCCCCGCCGCGAAGTAGTCGCGGTGCACGTCCCGGATAAGCCCGGGCTGCTCGAGCAGGACCTTGGCCGACCACAGAGGGTCGTCCAGGTTGCAGCCGCGCGCCTCCAGCTCGGTGGCCAGGGCGCCGTCGGCAATCAGGGTGCGACCGGATTCCAGTGCGGCGGAGAGGGAAGAAATGGGAGGCATGAGTTCACTATAGGCATGGGCTCATGCTTTTACTGAGTGTTACCGGCACCAGCAACCGGCCACACCGGAGGGCCCCTTTCGGATCGCTAGACTAACTTTTATGTCGAAGACCTCCAGCATGGGCCGCGGAATCCAGGCCCTGCTTGCCGTTGGGGAACGCCACGCACGGGGGTTTCCCGGCGGCAGCGCTGCCGAGGTCGCCGCCGATCTGGACCGGGACCGGAGCCAGGTGTCCCGCAGCCTGCGGACCGGCGGACAGGAAGGCTTCCTGGCCCGCACTGCGGCGCGCACCTACGTCCTGGACTGGTCGGTCTACACCGACGCGCAGCTCCTGACCGAACGCCGGCTCCAGGCCGACGGCGCCGCCGCCTTGGACGCCCTGGCCGCCGGGACCAATGAGGCGTGCTTCCTTGGAGTGCTGAGCGGTGACAGCACGGTGACCATCGGTGAGAGCGTCCCGGCCGGCAGCAACCTGGTGGGTTCATGGCTGGGCCGCCCTTATCCTGCCTACTGCAGTGACGCCGGCCAGGCGGTCCTGTGGGAAGCACCGGAAGAGGAGGTCCGGAGCGTGTTTTCAAAGGTCGCGTTCACGCGCCACGGCCCCAACACGCCTGCAGGCGTGGATGAGTTCCTGGCGCGGCGGGAAACCGCGCGCGCCCGCGGATACTCGATCGTGGATGAAGAAGCCGAGCCCGGGCTGTACTCCCTGGCCGTGCCGGTCCGCGACTTCAAGGGCGACGTGGTGGCGGCCCTGCAGATCGTGGGCATCAAGGACCGGCTGGAACCGCGGCGGGAATCGTGCGCAGCTGCCCTGGTGGCCCAGGGATCCTGGCTTGAGTCAAGGCTCGGCTACCGGAGCTGAGTGTCAGGTTCCGGGTGCACTGAGGCGCGCGGCGGCGGACGAAAGCACAGCTGCCGCCGAGGCGAAATCAGCCCCGAACTCTCCCCGGCTGCCCAGCACGCTGAGCGCCCCCATGATGGAACCGCCGGCGTCCCGCACTGGCACGGCCAGCTCCACCACGCCGTGCTCAAACTCCTCCTCGGCGGCGATGAAGCCGGCAGTGCGGTCCCGCACCAGCAGGTCCCAGATGCCGTCGGTGGTGTGGGCAGCGCCCGGTCCGCCGATGCCGATGTAATTCACGTCCGCGAGCAGGTCCGCCAGGGCGGACCGGTCGAAGTCCCACAGCAGGGCCCTCCCGGCGCCGGTGCACCAGACGGGCGTGACCATGCCGGGCACCACGAAACTGCCGGGCACGGCTTCATTGCTCGAGGCGCGGAGCAGGATGACCCGGTACCCGTCGCGGATCGAAAGCCGTGCCCGCACTCCAAGCCCGGCAACCAGCTCCTCGAGCAGCGGCTTCGCCTCCCGGACCCAGCCCGTGTTCAAGGCGGAGGCCAGGCTGAAGAAGCGGGGGCCTGTCCGGAATGGTCCGCGGTCAAAGCGTTCCAGCAGTTCCAGGCCGCACAGCTCCTGGGCCAGGCGCGACACCCGGCTCTGTTCCATGCCGAGCTCCGCGGCGAGCTGCGAAACGCCCAGCGGCGCCTGCCCCCGCTTTTCCCGTTCCACCACGTGCCGCAGGATCCGCAGTCCCTGCGCCATCGAGGACGCCTCGGCGGTTGATTCCACGCTTTCCTGCCCTCCCGGCTGCTGACAACGGCCCCATTGTTCCACGGGCGCTGCTCGTTCCACCCGCGGCGCTGCCGTCGTCGTCCGTGCCCTGCCTACCGGCCTGCCCGCGCGAAGCTGCGTCCGTGCCGGAAGTGGAAGTAGGCGTAGCAGGCGCCGACGAAGGGGATGCCGAAGTAGAGCGCCGCCGCCTGGGCCGGGTCAAGCGCGATGCCGACCAGGGAGATGACGCAGAGGGAGAACGCGAGGATGGGGACCAGCGGGAACAGGGGCGCCCGGTAGGCGAGGGTGGAGAGGTCGCCGCCGTCGCGGATGAAGGCACGGCGGTGGAAGTAGTGCGAGGCGGTGATGGACATCCACACCCCCACCACGGCGAAGCCTGCCACGGAGACGAGGACCAGGTACACCGTTTCCGGGGCCACCACGCTGCTGAGCAGGGAAGCGAGGCCGCCCACCATGCTCACGGAGAGCGCAACCAGGGGGATGCCCCGGCGGCTCAGCTTCTTCAGGGCCTGTGGTGCCTGCCCTTCGTCGGCCAGTGAATACAGCATCCGGGCGCAGGAGTAGAGGCCGCTGTTTCCGGCGGACAGCAGGGCCGTGATGATGACGAAGTTCATGATGTCCGCGGCGAACGGGACGCCGATGGCGGAGAAGACAGTGACGAACGGGCTCTCATCCAGCCCCACTTCCGTGTAGGGGATGGTGGCGGCGATAACGGTAATGGCGCCCACGAAGAAGATCAGCAGCCGAATCACGGTGGTGCGCATGGCCTTGGGAATGGCGGTTGCGGGGTCCTTGGTTTCACCGGCGGCGACGCCGATGAGTTCCGACCCGGAGAAGGCATAGAAGACGGCCAGGACCGTGACCAGGATGCCGGTGAATCCGTTGGGGAAGAGCCCCGATTCCGTGGCGAAGTTCTGGAGCAGGAGCGGGTGGTTGCCGCCGTTGCTGAGCGGATGGAAGCCGAACAACGCCGCCCCGCCCAGGACGATCAGGCCGATGATGGCGGCCACCTTAACGATGGCGAACCAGAACTCGGCCTCGCCGAAGAACCGGGAGGAGACGGCGTTGAAGCCAAAGAGGATGGCGGCAAAGACCAGGCACCAGACCCACACGTCGACGTCGGGGAACCAGCGCTGCATGAGGAGCCCGGACGCGGTGAACTCTGAGCCGATGGCCACGGCCCAGCACAGCCAGTACAGCCAGGCCGTGGCGAACCCCGTGGCCGGTCCGATGGAGCGGGCGGCGTAGATATGGAAGGCGCCGGACACGGGATAGGCGATGGCGAGTTCGCCCAGGCATGCCATGACCAGGTACACCACGAAGGCGCCCACCAGGTACGCGATGACGGCGCCAAGCGGGCCGGCCTGGGAGATGGTGTAGCCCGAGCTGACGAAGAGGCCGGAGCCGATCACCCCACCCATGGCGATCATGACCAGATGGCGCGGCCCCATGGAACGGCGGAGGACGGACTCCACGGGCTGCGGCGCCGCAGGCCGTGGATCGAGGGTGAGCGGGGGTGTGGGTTCCACGGGTCTCCAAACGAAGAAATGCACGGTGTCAGTGCCGAAAGTAGCACGGCTGCCGAATTTAGCAGCATCAAAAGCATGGAAGCATGCTCATATTGCACGGAGTTACGTTTGGAGCCCCGATGGAAGGTACGACGGCGGCACATGGCCGGGTGCCGCCGTCGCGCCTTCCCGTCCTGGCCGGGAAGGCGACCGGGTAAACTTGTGCAGTCATGCGCTGTTCCTACTTTGATGCCGGCACCTGCCGCTCCTGCACCCAGATGGGCAGGCCGTACGGCGAACAGCTGACCGGCAAGCAGCTGCACTGCCAGGGCCTCCTGTCCGACCACGCCTCGCTGGAGTGGCTGGAGCCCGTGGCCAGCCAGGAGTCCGGCTTCCGCAACAAGGCCAAGATGGTGATCGGCGGGACGGCGCAGAACCCCACCATCGGAATCCTCGACGCCGACGGCCACGGCGTGGACCTGCGCAAGTGCGGCGTCTGCTCCCCCGGCCTGCGGGCCGTCTTCCCGGTGCTGGCCACCTACATCCGCCGCCTCCGCCTGACCCCCTACGACGTTCCACGCCGGACCGGTGAACTCAAACACGTCATCATCACCGAATCCCCGGCAGGTGACGTGATGCTCCGCCTGGTGCTTCGATCGGAACAGGTGCTGCCGCGGATCCGGAAGCACCTTCCGGAGCTCCTGGCCGACCTGCCGCAGGTCAAGGTGGTCTCCGTCAACCTGCTTCCGGAGCACAAGGCCGTACTCGAAGGCGACCGCGAGATCCTGCTGACGGAGCAGTCCACCCTGGAGATGCGGGTCAATGACATCAACCTGCACCTGAGGCCCCAGAGCTTCTTCCAGACCAACACCGGCATGGCCGCGGCCCTGTACCGGCAGGGGCGCGAGTGGGTCAACGAACTGGCGCCGGGCTCGGTGTGGGACCTGTACTGCGGCGTGGGCGGCTTCGCCCTGCACAGCGCTGCCCCGTCCCGGACGGTTACCGGCATTGAAGCCAGCAGCGAGGCCATCGTCTCGGCGCGGCTCAGCAGTGACGAGGCAGGCCTGGCGGGCATGGAGTTCCACGCCGGGGACGCCACCGCGTTCGCCCTCGCCGCGGAGCAGTCGCCGGAACTGGTGATCGTGAACCCGCCGCGGCGCGGCATCGGCAAGGAGCTGTGCGGCTGGCTGGAGTCCTCGGACGTGCAGCACGTGGTGTACTCCAGCTGCAACGCCCAGTCGCTGGCCCGCGACCTGGCCGCGCTCCCGTCCTTCACTGCACGGCGGGCACGGGTCCTGGACATGTTCCCGCAGACCACGCACTACGAGGTGATGGTGCTCCTGGAACGGACAGCCTAGCGCCCGCCTGATTCCCGGGACTCAGGGGCGGACGCGTTCGACGGCGGCCGCTCCGGCTTCCCGCCCGTCGGCCCGGAGGCCCGCCGCCACCCCCGCGGCGTCGGCATCGGAGCGGTTCTGGCTCAGTTTCTCCTTCGCTTCGATCCTGGTGATCACCAGTTCCACGCCCACGATCGCGCGCAGCTGCCCGGCGATGAACTTCTCCGGGGCGTCGTCCACAGTCCACGGATCCTGCCGGCCGCCCTCGTGCAGGCCGGTCAGGTGCCGCACATGCCGTGCCAGCCAGCCGGCGTCGTCATGGACCACCAGCTCGCCGTAGACGTGGGCGGTGCTGTAGTTCCAGGTGGGAACCACGCGGCCATGCTCTGCTTTGGCGGGATACCACGACGGCGAGATGTAGTCATCGGGGCCCTGGATGATGGCGAGCGCCTCCGCGGTGGGAGCGCTGGACCACTGCGGGTTGTTCCGCGCCATGTGCGCCTGCAGTGCGCCATGCTCCCCCACCCCCGGGTTGAACGCGACGGGCAGCAGCGTTGCCAGCAGGCCGCCGTCGGTCATGGTGACGAGATTGGCGGCACCGGCGTGTGCCAGGAGGTTCCGGATGGCGCCGGGCCGGGCGGCGAAGTGGGCGGGAATGTACATGGGAGTGGCCTTTCGTGCGGCTAGGAGGTTGGTTTGAGCCGGATGCGGACGGCCGCGGCGGCGCAGAGGATGACGGCGAGGGCGCCCGCCACCGTGGTCCAGGTCAGTGCCTCGCCCAAAAGGAGCGCGGCCCAGCAGATGCTCATTACCGGCTGCAGCAGCTGGATCTGGCTCACCTGTGCCATGGGGCCGGTGGCCAGCCCGCGGTACCAGGCGAAGAAGCCAAGGAACATGCTGACCACTGCCAGATAGCCGAACGCGGCCCATTGGGCGGGAGTGGCCGACGGCGGCTGGCCCTGGACGGAGACAACGGCCAGGACCAGCATTGCCGGCGCGGCGAGGACCAGCGCCCAGGCGATGGTTTGCCAGGAGCCCAGTTCGCGGGCCAGCAGGCCACCCTCCGCGTACCCCACCGCAGCGCAGGCAACGGCGCCCAGCAGCAGGAGGTCCGCCCAGTGCAACTGTCCCGCTCCCCCGGACTGCAGGACGGCAAAGGTTATGGCTGCCAGGGAGCCAAGCACCGTCACGGCCCAGAAGAGGGCCGGTGGCCGCTCGCCTGTGCGCAGCACGGCCACGGTGGCCGTGGCGGCGGGCAGGAGTGCGATGACCACGGCGCCGTGCCCGGCGGGCACGGCGGTGAGGGCGTAGGAAGTAAGCAGCGGAAAGCCGGCGACGACGCCGCCGGCTACGAGCGCCAGGCGCAGCCAGGTCCCTGGATGGGGCAGCCGCTGGCGGGTGATGGCGAGCGCTGCGGCGGCAAGGGCAGCGGCCACCACGGCCCGGCCGGAACCGATGAACAGCGGCGGGATCGCGGCCACGGCCACGCGGGTGAAGGGAACGGTGAAGGAGAAGGCCGCGACGCCCAGCAGGCCCCACCAGATCCCGGTGGACGGCCGGGGCAGTATCAGTGGGCCATCAAGGACAGTAGCGCTACTATGTTCTTTCATGAACAACGATAGCAGTTCACGGATCGCGACGGCACTCCGGCAATGGCTTGCGGGAGCGGCGCCCGGCGCCAAACTGCCGTCGACCCGCTCGCTGGTGGCCGAGTACCAGGCGAGCCCGGTGACGGTCCAGAAGGCCCTGCAGGCGCTGGCCTCGCAGGGCCTGATCGAAAGCCGGCCCGGCGTCGGGACGTTTGTCCGTGCCGTCCGCACCGCACGCCCGTCGGACTATGGCTGGCAGACCGCAGCGCTGCGCTCGCCGTCATCTCCGCTGCCGCCGTCGTCGGGCACCATGCGCAGTGTCCCCGGCGAGGCCATCTGGTTCCACTCCGGCTACCCGGACCGCGAGCTGTTGCCGGAACGGCTGGTCCGGTCCGCGCTGGCCCGCGCCGCCCGCGGCGACGCCGCCCTGTCCCGGCCGCCCGCCGCCGGCATGCCCGAACTGCAGCAGTGGTTCGCCCAGGAGCTGGGCTCGGCAACCCCGGTGGGAATTACGCCCCCAACGCCAAACGACGTCATCGTCCTGCCGGGCAGCCAAAGCGGACTCAGCTCCATCTTCCGCGCACTGGTGGGCGCGGGACAGCCTCTGCTCATGGAGTCGCCGTCGTATTGGGGTGCCATCCTGGCCGCCGCCCAGACCGGGGTGCGGGTGGTCCCGGTGCCCACGGGGCCCGATGGCCCGGACCCCGCCGACGTGGACCGTGCCTTTGCCGAGACCGGGGCCCGGGCGTTCTACGTGCAGCCTAACTATGCGAATCCCACCGGGGCGCAGTGGGCGGCGGGCCGGGGCGACGAGATCCTCGACATTGCCCGCCGGCATGGCGCTTTCCTGGTGGAGGATGACTGGGCCCACGATTTCGGCATCACCTCGAACCCCGTCCCGTTGGCCACGCAGGATGATTCCGGCCATGTGGTCTACATCAGGTCGTTGACCAAGAGCGTGTCCACGGCCATCCGCATTGCCGCCGTGATCGTGCGCGGGCCGGCGCGGGAACGCATCCTGGGCCACCGCGCCGCTGAGTCAATGTATGTCAGCGGACTCCTGCAGGCAGCGGCGTTGGACGTGGTGACGCAACCCGGATGGCAGACCCACCTGCGCAGCCTCCGCCAGCAACTGCAGTCCCGCCGGGACCTGCTGGCCGCCAGCATCCGGGAGCACGTTCCGCAGGCACACCTCGACAACCTGCCAAGGGGCGGACTGAACCTGTGGCTGCGGCTGCCGGACACCACGGACCTTCCACGGCTGGTGCGTGACTGCGGGGACGCCGGCGTGATCATCGCCGCCGGCACCGAGTGGTTTCCCGCCGAGCCCGCCGGCGCGTTCATCCGCCTCAACTACTCAGGACCGAACCCCGGCGCCTACCCGGAAGGTGCCCGCATCATCGGAGAGGCGCTCGCGCGCAACAGCCGTTAGGGTGCCGGGGCAGCCGCCGGCGCCAACCGGTCAGTCCTGCGACAGCGGCAGTTCACCGTTCCGCCATTCCCGGTTCATTACCCATTAGTAACTTGAGAGCTCCTGTTGAGACCCCAACCTTAAGAGGCCCCCCACCATGAGCCCCAAACCCAACCGGCGTTCCCTGGCACTGGCCGCCTCCCTCATCGTTGCCGCCTGCGCGGCCGGCGGAACCGCCGCAGCACAGGCCACCGTCCCGGCGCAGGGCACCAGTCCCGCAGCCGGAACCCACCATGACACGGACACTGACCTGGCCACCGCGTTCGACTCCGTCACCCGCAACACCGCCTGGCAGCAAACGTCCAGGCTGAAGCTGAACTTCCCCACTTACCACACCGAGGGAATCGCCTACAGCCAGGACCACATCTTCCTCTCGGCCGTGCAGATCCTCGAACCCACCGTCAAGTACCCCACTCCCCAGGGCGGGTACGACCGCACGCCCGGCAAAGGCATCGGCCACCTGTTTGTCATGGACAAGGCCGGCAACCTTCAAAAGGACATCATCCTGGGCGAGGGCGACATGTACCACCCGGGCGGCATCGACTTCGACGGCACCAACGTGTGGGTTCCGGTAGCCCAGTACCGGCCGGACAGCAGCGCCATCATCTACAAGGTGGACGCACAGACCCTGGACGTGCACAAGCAGTTTGAGGTCAAAGACCACTTCGGCGGCATCGTCCTGGACAAGCAGACCGGACACCTCGTGGGCAACACCCGGGGTTCCCGTCGGTTCGCCGAATGGGACCTCCAGGGCAAGGAGCTGTCCACCTGGGAGAACCCGAACTACTTCATCGACTACCAGGACTGCCAGTACGTCCCCAATGCCAGGATGCTCTGCGCCGGAGTGACCAACCTTCCGCAGACTCCGTCCGCCGGCGGGACAGCAGCCACCTATGAACAGGGCGGCATGGCAATGATCGACCTGAAATCCCATCAGGTGACACGTGAGGTCCCGTTCCAGCAGTGGTCCACTGCCGGGCACGTGGCCACCCGCAACCCGTTCAAAATGACCGCCGACGGCAACCACCTGAGCATGACGGTGGCCCCCGACAACGGCGACGAAGGCAATGGCACCGAGATCCTCACCTACGAGGCCGACGCCACCTCCAAGTAGCACCCCCGGCACCTGCCGCTTTCGGCGGCAATGCATTCGAGCAGGAACGATTGGATACCCCATGCCTTTTACCGCACCGAGATTCACCAGAAATAGAGTTGCTGCGGCCACCGGCGCGGCCGTCCTGGCTGCTTCGGCAGTGACGGCCGGACTGGTCGGCGTCAGTGCTGTGCCGGCCACCGCCGCCGGCACCCCAAACGGCACGGCGACGCCCATCAAGCACGTCGTGGTCCTCTTCCAGGAAAACGTGTCATTCGACCACTACTTCGCCACCTATCCCAAAGCGGCAAACACTCCGGGTGAGGCGCTGCAGGGCTCAGGCTCCCCTGCCGGCTCCTTCACGGCGGCGGACGACACACCCAGGGACATCAATACCCTGGCCAACGCCGGCCTGCTGGCACCAAACAACCCCAACTCCGTCCAGCCCGCACGGCTCTCCCCGATGCAGGCCGTCACGTGCGACCAGGACCACGGCTACAAGGCCGAGCAGAACGCCTACAACGGCGGGCTCATGGACAAGTTCGTCCAGTTCACCAGCCGCGACGCCTGCGGCACCAACCAGTACGGCCGCCCCGGCCTGACCATGGACTACTACGACGGCAACACCGTCACCGGCATCTGGAACTACGCCCAGAACTACGCCATGAGCGACAACCACTTCAGCACCGTCTTCGGTCCTTCCACCCCCGGCGCGCTGAACCTGATTTCGGGCCAGACCCACGGCGCCAAGGAATACACCGCCGCCGGCCAGCCCGTCGCCACGCCGGCCACCGGAAGCAGCGCGGTCCGGCAGCCCGACGCGAACGGCGTCGGAACAGTGATCAACGACCCCGACCCGGTCTACGATGACTGCTCCAACAACAGCCACGCCAAGACCAACAACCTTGCCGGCATGACCGGCCGGAACATCGGCGACCTGCTCAACGCCCAGGGTACGTCCTGGGGCTGGTTCCAGGGCGGCTTCGCGCCCACCGCCGCCGCTGCCGATGGCACCCCGGCATCATGCCTTGCCAGCCACACCAACGCCGCGGGTGCCTCCGTGGTGGACTACTCCCCGCACCACCAGCCCTTCCAGTACTACGCCTCCACTGCCAACCCGCACCACCTGGCGCCGGCATCGGACGCGGAAATCGGGCACGACGGCCAGGCCAACCACCAGTACGACCTGACCGATTTCAGCAAGGTGGTGGACAGCGACAACATGCCTGCCGTGTCCTTCCTCAAGGCCTCGGAGTTCCAGGACGGCCATGCCGCCTACTCGGATCCGGTCGACGAACAGAACTTCATCGCCAAAACCGTCAACCAGATCCAGCAGTCCAGGAACTGGGACAACACCGCCGTGGTACTCGCCTATGACGATTCCGACGGCTGGTACGACCACGCCGCCGCGCAGCCGAAGAACGCCTCCACCGGCACCGACGACGCCGCATGGTGCCTGAACGCCGCTGCCAACGGCGTCCCCGTGGCCGGCGGCTACGCCGACCGCTGCGGACCGGGTACCCGCCAGCCCCTGGTGGTCATCTCCCCGTATGCGAAGAAGAACTTTGTGGACCACACCGAAACCGACCAGGCCTCCATCCTTAGGTTCATCGAGGACAACTGGCACACCGGCCAGATCGGCGACTCCTCGGCCGATGCGAAGGCCGGGTCAGTGGATGCAATGTTCAACTTCCATCATGAGCGCAACGACAAGGTCCTGCTGAACGAACAGACGGGCGCCGTTGCCTCGATCACCCACAACGGGCACCCTGCAGGGCAATGACATAACCCCGCTGCTGCAGAGCAGGAACGGCGGGAGCGCTGTCCGGCATCAACCGGGCAGCGCTCCTGCCGCTTAACACTCAAGATTTGCGCTTAACCGCGGCTCCCCCTGATGGACGAAGCTACGCTGGCCGTGCCATCCGCATCCAGCGCACGCCATTGGGGGACCCATGCCTGCCAGTCGTAACTTTTCCACTCCTCTTCCTGCCCGCCGCCGGGAACAGGAACCCACGGCCGCCGGCCTCCGGCGGAAGGGCGCGAACAAGGCCCTGGGCGCCGGGACCGCCGCCGTCGCGCTGCTGCTCCTGACCGGCTGCACAACGCAGGCTTCGCTGACCGCGGCGGCCGGCCCCGCCACCGAATCCACCACGGCAACACCCTCTGCAAAGCCCATCGCGGACACACCCTGCACAAGCATCAGTGCCCGTCAGGTCTCTGGCGGAACCACGTACATATGCACCAAGGACGAGTCGGGCAGGCTGGTGTGGCTCGAGGCCTCAGTGTCCAGGCAGGTCACCGACAAACTGGCCGCGGCCGCCGCAAAGGCCGCGGCAGATAAGGCTGCGGCAGATAAGGCTGCGGCAGACAAAGCGGCGGCGAACAAGGCGGCCGCGGACAAAGCCGCAGCGGACAAGGACGCCGCCGATAAGGCCGCGGCAGAGGCTGCTGCCCGGCAAGCGGCTGAGGCGAAGGCGGCCCAGGACGCGGCTGCAGCCAAGGCCGCTGCAGAGGCCGCCGCCAAGGCCGCCGCACCTCCCGCTCCTGCGCCCCTGCCTGCACCCCAGCCCGTGCCGGGAACGAACCCCGGCTGCGACCCGAACTACTCAGGCTGCGTTCCCATCGCCTCCGACGTTGACTGCGCAGGTGGAAGCGGCAACGGACCGGCCTACGTCCGTGGCCCGGTCGAGGTCATCGGCCGCGATATCTACGGACTGGATGCAGACCACGACGGCGTCGGCTGTGAGTGAAACAGCGGTCAGGCAAAGGCCTTGACCAGCTCTTCGCTCTTCTCCCACAGCCCGCGCGCCAGTCCGGCGTCGTAGGCCTGGGCGTTGGCCTTGGCCAGGGCGCGCTTGGCGTAGTAGGCGCCGGAAATCCAGTCCGTGCCGGCGGTGCCGTTGATGAGCCAAAGCATCGTGTCGGCACCCTGGTCCGGGCTGAGCATGAAGCGGTTCAGCAGGGTGGTGTAGGCGTGCCGCCACGAGCTGCCGGACTCCGCAGCGAAGTTGGTGCGGACCACGCCCGGGTGGAATGCCGCCGTCGTGATCCCCTGGTCATGGAAGCGGCGGTGCAGCTCGGAGGTGAACAGGATGTTGGCGAGCTTGCCCGTGCCGTAGGCGCGGTTGGTGCTGTACCCGTGCTCGGCGTTGAGGTCGAAGAGGTCCAGTTTGCCGAAGTTGTTGGCGGCGCTGGAGGTGTTGATCACCTTGGCGTCGCTGGCGGTGAGCGTGTCCATCAGCAGCGTGGTGAGCAGGAACGGCGCCAGGTGGTTGACCTGGAAGGTCGTCTCGTTGCCGTCCACGGTGAGCGTCCGCTTGCCCATGATCCCGCCGGCGTTGTTGGCCAGGACATCGATGCGCGGGTAGTTTGCCTTCAGTTTCTCCGCGAGGTCACGGACCTGTGAAAGGTCGGCGAAGTCGGCCAGGTAGTGGTCGGCGCCGATGTCCCCGGCCAGGGCGCGGGTCTTGCCGGCGGAACGGCCGACGACGACCACCTGCTCCCCTGCCTGGGCCAGCGTCCTTGCGGCTGCCGCGCCAATGCCGTCGCTGGCGCCGGTGATCACGATGGTGCGGGAAGTCGTCAAGGGGTGTCCTTTGGTCGGCTGGGTGGTGCACCGGCATGGCACACCAAGGGGCATAACGACGGCGGGGCGGCCGGTGTTCCCACCAGCCGCCCCGCCGTGCTCCCGGACAGGAGGGGTCAGCCCACCGCGACGGCCACCAGGAAGATGACGGCGGCGACGGCGAAGCCCATCACGCCGATGAGGGTTTCCATGACGGTCCAGGTCTTCAGGGTGGTCTTGACGTCCATCCCGAAGAAGCGGCCCACCAGCCAGAAGCCTGAGTCGTTGACGTGGGACACCACCACGGATCCGGCGGCCACGGCGATGACCATGGCGGCGATCTGCATGCCGTTCAGGCCGCCACCCGCCACGGCGGGAGCAATCAGGCCGGCGGTGGTGGTCAGTGCGACGGTGGCTGAGCCCTGGGCAATGCGCAGGATGGCGGAGATCAGGAACCCGGCCAGGATCAGCGGGATGCCCACGTTGCCCAGCACGTCCGCCAGCGCCTTGCCGATGCCGGAGGTGCGCAGGACGCCGCCGAACATGCCGCCGGCACCGGTGATCAGGATGACGGAGCAGACCGGCCCCAGGGAGGACTCGAGCAGCTTCTCCAGGGCACCGGCGTCGCGGCCCCGTCGGGTTCCCAGCACGAACAGCGCCGCAAGCACTGCGATGAGCAGGGCTACCGGGGTTTCACCGATGGTGCGCAGGACCTGGAACCACTGTTCCTTCTTGACGGACTCATCCAGCGCACCGGAGGAAGCCAGGGTGTTCAGGCCGGTGTTGAGGAAGATCAGCACCAGCGGCAGGAGCAGCAGGCCGATGATGGTGCGGAACCGGGGAGGGTGCGCCTCGGCCTCGGCGCTGGCGTGGCCCAGGATTTCGGGGACGGGGAGGACCAGCTTCTTGCCCGTGTACAGGCCGTAGAGGTAGGCGGTGACGTACCACGTGGGGATGGCGGTGATGAGGCCGGCAATGAGCACCAGGCCGATGTTCGCGTCGAAGAAGGCGGCAGCGGAGACGGGGCCCGGGTGCGGCGGCAGGAAGATGTGCATCACCGAGAAGGCGCCGGCGGCGGGCAGGCCGTAGCGGAGTACTCCCCCGCCCAGGCGGTGGGCGACGGCGAAGACCACGGGCAGCATGACCACCAGGCCGGCGTCGAAGAAGATGGGGAAGCCGAAGATCAGTGATGCCAGGCCCAGGGCGAACGGGGCGCGTTTTTCACCGAAGATGCCGATCAGGTAGTCGGCCAGGACCTTGGCGCCGCCGCTGGTTTCCACGATTCGGCCGAGCATCGCGCCCAGGCCCACCAGCAGGGCCACGGTCCCCAGGGTGGTGCCAAAGCCGTCAACCAGGACGGGTACCACCTTGTTGGCGGGGATTCCCGTGGCGAAGGCCGTGGCGAGGCTGATGAGGATCAGGGCGATCAGGGCGTGGATCCGCAGCCGGATGATCAGGAACAGCAGCACGAGAATTGCCGCCGCGGCGATGAGCAGCAACGGACCTGCGCCCATCGTCTGGGTCCATCCTTCGATGGTCATGGTTCTCCTTTGAAACAGGGTTGGGGATTTGGGGGGTCAGGACGCGCCGGGCGCCTGGCCGGTGGGGAGGTTGAGGGCCTGTACGACGGCGGCGACCAGCTCTTCGGGTGAGCGCGAGATGTCGAGGCGGAGACTGCCGGCGGCGATCTCTTCCTGGGTCAGCGGCTCCAGGGTAGCCAGCTGGCTGGGCAGCAGCGTAGGCGGCATGAAATGCCCTTCCCGGCCCTGCATGCGCTCGCTGATCAGGTCCGCCCCGCCGTCCAGGTGGAGGAAGATGACCCGGCCCTGGGCGCCGGACAACAGCTCGCGGTAGCCACGCTTGAGCGCGGAACAGGTAAGGACCGTGCTCTTGCCGGCGGCAGCCTGGGCGGTCATCCAGTCACGGATCTCCTCCAGCCACGGCCAGCGGTCTTCGTCCTGGAGGGGGATGCCCTGGCTCATCTTGGCGATGTTTGCGGCGGGGTGGAATTCGTCCGCTTCGGCGCATGCCCAGCCCAATTGGCGGGAAAGGGCCGCGGCCAGGGTGGATTTGCCGGAACCGGCAACGCCCATGACCACGAGGTGCGTGGCTGGATACTGCATGTCATACCTCCGGAGAAGACGTCTTTGGCTTTCGAAGAAGCTCGCGGTGGACCCGTCTGAAACGGGCCAAGCGATAAGGTATCACCTTTCTGTCCAAAAGATGCTATCTATTCGTGTCACAAGTCATACCTTTGGTCCAATCCCCGGTATTCTGGGAGGGCGCAGCGGCGCATGAGCGAACGGGGAAAGAATGTCGACGGCGACAGTCCAGGATGGCGATGAAATGCACGACGGCGGGTCCTCCCCGGCCATGCACGAACGGGTGCTGGAGGCGGTGGGGGTCGCTGTCGCCTCCGGGCGCCTCACGCCGGGAAGCAGGCTTACCCTTGAGGGCCTGCAGCACGACTACGGAATTTCGCGCACCGTTGCCCGGGACACCATGAAAGTCCTGGAGTCAATGAACCTGGTCTACTCCCGGCGGCGGGTGGGCATCGTGGTGCAGGACCCGTCGCTATGGAATGTCTTCGACCCGAAGCTGGTGCGGTGGCGGCTGGCCTCGGACCGGCGGGAGCTGCAGTACAGCAGCCTCACCGAGCTGCGCATCGCCGTCGAGCCCATCGCTGCCGCCGGCGCCGCACGCCGGGCCAGCGCCGCCGAACGCGCACAGCTGGTCTCCCTGGCCGGGGACCTCCGCCGGCTGGGGGAAGCCGGGGACCTGCAGGCTTTCCTTGCCGCCGACATCGCGTTCCACCAACTGCTGCTGCGCAGCTGCGGCAACGAAATGTTCCGGGCGCTGGAGGGAATGGTGGCGGAGGTCCTGACCAGCCGCACCCGGCAGGGGCTCATGCCGTTCAAGCCGCGGGCCGAGGCGCTGCAGGCACACGAGGATGTGGCAGCCGCCGTGGCCGGCGGAGACACTGCCGTGGCAGAACGCGCCATGCACCACATCCTCGACGAAGTGCGCGAGGCGATGGGGCTGCACTGACTGGGGACACGCAAAGCGGTCCGGCCGGGGCAACCGCCCCAACCGGACCGCGTGGAAACCAGGCGTCAGTCGACGACCTTCACCTTGCCCACCATGCCCATGTAGTCATGGAGTGCACAGATGTAATCAAAGGTGCCCTTTGTCTGGAACGTCACCGCGAACTCAGCGCCGGGCCACATGATGCCCGAGTTGAGGTTGCCCCCGGTGAAATGCGTCGGATCGCCGGACGGGGCGAAAATGTTCGCCGGTTCGGTACCAAACGTAACGGTGTGGGGAGCGTCCATGCCGGTATTGGCGAACACGACGGTATCGCCCACATGCACCGTCACGGCGGGCCGCACGAAGCGCATGACCATCGCAACGCCGTCGTCACCGCCTGCGATCACCCTGTGGCTGTTGGCCTGGTCCGCCAGGTCCGCGGTGAGCTCGCGTCCGTCCCGCAGGATGGACCGCTCCTCGGCCCGCGATGACTTGTCGTAGTCTGACTGGCTGTACGGATAGTCAGTCCCCTGCTCACGGACGTGTACCGTCCCCTTCATCACCATGCCGTGGACCAGGCAGTAGTAGGTGAAGTCGCCTTCGCGCGGGAACGCCAGGCTGTAACTCCTGGCGTCCGGGAAGCCGGGCACGTCAACGTTGGCCAGGAGGCCCGAGTTGTAGTACGAATGCCCGTCGTAGCTGTCCCCTCCGCGCTTCAACAACTCATCGTTGTTGAATGGATCGAATGGCTGCAACGGCTGTCCCGACGCCAGGAATGTCACTGTGTGGATCTCCGCGGAGTTGGCCTCCCACGTAATGGTGTCCTGCTCGTTGATGAAAATCTCCGAGGGGAGGAACTGCATGCCCTGGATTGCCTGGTTGCGGGACTCAGAGCCCACCTGGACCTGCCACGTCCGGTGGCCCAATTGGCCCGCCGAGGCGGGGCCTGCTGCAGCCATTGAGGCCAGCAGCGAAACAGCGAAGGCAACGATAAACGCCAGTGTCTTGAATCTGGAATTGCTTCCCCGACTACTCTTCATAGCAATGCTTCCTTGAACGGCAACCGGCCATCAGCCGGTATACAGCTATGGCCGATTCAAGTCACTGCTCATGGGGCCGAACCGGCCACTGATTATCGGAGTGAAAGTGCCGGCTGCCGATGCCGGGGAGCGCAGGCAGCCGGGCTTACCGAGCATCGTGCCGGACATGCACCACCCCAACTGGTGCCGCGCTGGTTGGAGTTTTCCAAACGCCGCCGTGGGCGTGGGGTTGGCACGCTGCGTACGTACGCACTAAACAGATTGCTCCTTCAACTGAACTTTGTCGAGGAGGCAAAATCGAGGGCCTGGGAGCGGACCACAAAAGGCCCGGGTTAACAAAAAAGCAGGGCTTGCCGCGAAACGGCAAGCCCTGCTTTTGAAACCTAACGGTCCCGGATCCCTAGGAAATTAGAGAGCCTGGATGTTGGTGGCCTGGGGACCCTTGGGGCCCTGCTCGGTGTCGAAGGAAACCTTCTGGTTCTCTTCGAGGGAGCGGAAGCCGGAGGAGTTGATCGCGGAGTAGTGCGCGAAAACGTCCTGCGAGGAGTCGTCCGGGGAGATGAAGCCGAAGCCCTTTTCAGCGTTAAACCATTTGACGGTACCAGTAGCCATTATTCTTGTCCTTCGTGAAGGTGGAGGGAACGTCCCGACTTTCGGGCCCTCCGGCGTGGGGTGTTCAAAAACCGCTACTTCAGAAGAACACGGACTTTCGACCGTGCGTACTGCCTGAACTACCAACTGCATAAACACAACAACAGGGTCAACTCTACAGGAGATCCGCCGCACGCCTAATTGCAGGCCTGTTCAACTCCGTCCTATCCCTTCGCAGTGTCCTGCAGCGCCGGGCTGTAGCGGGTGAACCCGGGCCGTAGCCGGACCGAGTGTGAGCCCACCAGGGCGATGTCCTCCCACAGCACCAGGAAGGATCCGCGGTGCCGCCAGCGGAGGATCCGGGCCACCAGCCGGGGCCGCGTGAGGCCGTTCCGGTCGTAGCCCATGAAGGAGGCCGTGCTGTGCGGGCCGACGACCAGCCCCAGCAGGCGCGCCTCCGCCATCAGCTGATGCGGGGTGCCGTCCAGGACGAACCGGACATCTGCCACCCGGCCCAGCCTCCCGCCGTCGGCATCATGAACGGGGGTGCCCAGCAGGTCACCGAGGATCATGGCGGCCTCCCGGAATGCGCGCAATGATCTTGTCCCGGACCCACCGCTCCACCCAGCTCGCGTCCAGCGGCTCCCCGCTGATGCCAAGCCGCAGCACCACGCCCACCTCCGCCACGTCCTTCCACGGGATCCGGATCAGCCGGGACGACGGCGGCCTCCCGCCAAAGATGCGCGTCCCCAGCACCGACCCCGTCAGCAATGCAGTGACGACCGGCGCCGCCGTCCCCGCTTCAATCTCCACGTCCACTGCGGGCCCGCTCAGCTCGAGGTCGTCGACGGTGGTGACCGGGACGCCGTCGTGGTCCAAAACCTGCCGGTCCAGCAGGTGCAACTGGGCGTCCAGGACGCGGCCGGCCACCTGCGGGGCCGGAAGCAGCGGGTCGGGTGAGGATGTCATGAACCGGCTCCTGTCACGATCATGAGGGGGATGGCGGCGATGGAGGCCACCAGGATGATCACCAGGTAGACCATGCCCAGGACATTGACAACCCGCCCGTTGACATGCTCGCGCATGTACTCGGGATCGTTGGCCACGATGAGGATGGGCAGGTAGGTCAGGGGCAGGGCGATGGCCGAGAACACCACCGAATATTCGGTGACCAGCACGGGATCCACGCCTGTAGCCAGGACCGCGATGCCCACCAACAGGCACACGATCATGGCCAGGTGGAAGCGGGCGGCCTCCGCGGCGGAACTTGCCCCAGGACCAGCCAAAAAACTGGGCCAGGGTGTAGCCGCTGGAGAGCGTGGTTTCCAGCGCCGCACCGAACGTCGCCGCCACGATCCCCACCAGGACCAGCGCCAGCCCGATCTTCCCGGCGCCCTCCGCAACGGGCAGGACCACCTGGGACAGCGACGTCACCGAGATTCCGGCCGGCAGCAGGACGACGGCGGCGCACGCGGCGATGGCGACGGACAGCAGGCCGCCCAGCGGGAATCCCACCAGGACGTTGATCCGCTCCTGGAGCAGGTCCTTCACCTTCCACCCCTCCTCCACGGCACCGGAGGAGAAGAAGAACACCTCATACGGGGTCATGGCCGCGCCGAACAGGGCGATGGCGTAATAGCTGTATGTCCACACCGTTTCCTGTTCCGGCACGGCAGGCGCCAGCTGTCCGGCCAGCGCGGCCCAGTCCGGCTTGAGCAGGAACAGTGCCACCGCAAAGATGATCAGGGTCAGCCCCAGCAGGCCCGTGACGTTTTCCATGATGGTGAACCGGACCCGCCAGACCACCAGCCACACTGCCAGCGCCGCCACGGGAATCCACAGCAGGTAGTACACGCTGCTGGCCAGCTGCAGGGCCAGGGCAACGCCGCCGATCTCAGCCGTCACGGTCATCAGGTTGATCAGGAACGACGCCGAAAGGTTGGCCAGCCCGGCCCGCGGTCCCAGCCGTTCGCGGATCACCTCGAACGTAGCCCGGCCGGACACCGCCGCCACCCGGCCGGACATGTTGGCGAACAGGCAGATCCCCACCACACCCACAGCCACCACCCACACCAGGGACAGGCCGAAGCGGGATCCGACGACGGCGTTGGTCACCAGGTCCCCGATGTCCACAAACCCGCCGATGGCGGTGAGGATCCCGAGCGCGACGCCCAGGAGCCGCTTCACGGTTCAGCCTTCATTGGGACCCCACCTTGCCTTCGAGCTGCTTGAGGGCGTCCTGCGCGCCGGCGAGCGCCTTGTCCCCGTCGGACACGGAGGGGGTGCCGCCGTCGTTCGCTGCCAACGCGGCGCGTGCCGTGGCAAAGCCGGCGGCGCACTGGTCCAGCACGTCCAGCGCCTGCTTCTGGGTCTCGCGGTCCTCCTGGGTGGCCGGGGAGAGCTTCAGGACCGTGCCCCGGCTGGTCTGGATCTCCTTGAGCTCATCGTCAAGCGTGGTGGAGGTGGCGGCACGGGTCAGTTTGCCGTCCATGTCCTGGCGGAGCGCGATGCGGGCGGTGGCGACGGCGGAGGAACTGTCCTTGAGTGCCGTGGACACTGACTGGCTGGTGCCGCCGCTGCAGCCGGTGAGCAGGGTGAGCGCAGCGAGGGCCAGCCCGCCCAGGTGCTTCCGGCCCGGCCGCGTGCTGCGTCCAGCCGGGGCCGGCCCTGGAGTTGTCAGCACCATCGCCTCCAACCCTCCGGGGAAGCCCCCGGATCCTCGGAATTCGCCCTTCGCCAGGCAGCCAAATTTTAGTTGCCTACGGTTAGGTATAGCACTCAGCCGTGAAGTTTGACCTGCTCAGGGGCGGAATTCTTGCCTGCTGCACCGGGGTGGCGGCCAGCCCTCGACGGCGGCACCGAACGGGCATATCCTGCATCCAGATCTGCGGAAAAACCCTGCCACCGGAAGGTGACGCCATGGAAATGCCCAAGGCAACCGAGGAAGAAAAAGAGCGGTTCCGCCGCGTGGTTCCCAGCCATCCCGGAGTTGTGGTGAAGCCGATGTTCGGCAACCTGGGAGCGTTCGTCAACGGCAACATGTTCGCCGGGCTGTTCGGGTCCACCATTGGTGTGAAGCTCTCCCGCGAGGACAAGGAACTGCTGGAGTCCTCCGAACGGACCGTGACGTTCGGACAGGCCCATGGGTGGCTACACCGGACTGCCGGAGGTGTGGAATGAAGAGGGCGACGGCGATGACACCCGGGCGCGGGCCTGGGCCGAAAAGGCCCTGGCCTACGTCGCCACCCTGCCGCCTAAGGAAGCCAAGGCCCGGGCCACCAAAACCGGGGCCCGCGGAGCGGCGGCGAAGTAACCGTGTCCGCCCCTGCAGCACCCCCGAAGGAAACCAGCACATCGGCGGCGCACCGTTGCCGTGCGGCCTGAAGGAGCCCTTGCCATGGAACCGTTCCGGGTCATCCTCCTGCCCGGCAGCGTCCTCCCCGCCGGCCCCGCATACGGCGCGCTGCTGGCGGCACTGGGAGGCACCGTTGAGGCCGTGGCCAAGGACCTTGAGCTCTATGCGGGTGATACTCCCCCGCCGGGCTGGAGCCTGGATACCGAAGCGGACGGCGTGCTTCGCGAGGCGGACGCCCGCGGCTGGGACACCTTCCATCTGCTGGGGTATTCCGGTGGTGGCGCAGCGGCCCTGGCACTCACGGCCCGGCACCCGGAACGGCTGCTGAGCCTGGCCCTGCTCGAGCCAGCCTGGGCGGGCACCTGGGACTGGAGCCCGGAGCACACGCGGCTGTGGCACCGGTACGGCGAACTGGGCGACTTGCCGCAGGAGGAATTCATGGCCGCCTTCATGAGGCTGCAGGTGAAGCCCGACGCCGTCCTGCCGCCTCCGCCGCCGGGCCCGCCGCCGCCGTGGATGGCCAGGCGCCCGGCGGGGATCAGCGCCTTCCTGCATGCGTTCAACACCTATGCCCTGGACCGCGGTAAGCTGGCTGCCTTCGATAAACCGGTGCTCTTTGTGCTGGGCGGCATGAGCAGCCCGGATGAGCAGGGGGACAACGCTGGGCGCCTGGCCCGCGTCTTCCCTGATTTCCGGCTGGAGGTGTTTCCCGGTAAGCACCATTTCGACCCGCCGCACCGTGCGGAGCCGGAGCGGGTTGCCGCGCTGCTGGGTGCGCACTGGGCACGGGCACGGGCACAGGCAGCGTCGTAGCTGCCGGCTGGGACCTTTTCCTCTGTTTCTGCGGCGCCCCGGGGACTGCACTGGAAGGGACAATGCAGGAATCCCGCCCTGCCGGAAAGGAGACAGGACATGACCAGGACTATTCTCCGGAGCACCGTGATCAAGGCCCCCGTGGAAACGGTCTTCACCTTCCTGAGCGACCCGACAAACTGGATGACGGCCTTCCCCGGAGACAGCGACGTCACCAACCTGGACATCAAACCCGACGGCGTGGGCACGTCCGCGCGCTGGTCCGCCAAGGCGTGGGGCATTCCCATGCACGTGACCCACGAGTACCGGGAGGTGATGCCCAACAAGCGCATCGTATCCAAGGCGTCCGTGGGGCCTGTCATCACGTTTTCCCTGGAACCGCTCAATGGAAGCGGCACCGAACTGGCCGTCGAGTCAGCCCTGGAAATCGATGCACCCCTGGTCCGGGTTCCCGCCCAGGCATTGTTTGCCAGACTGACCGAAGACGACATCCAGGGCATGGTGGCCAACGTCAAGAGCCTGCTGGAGACCGGGAAGAAGACGGTCCCGCACGCCAGCGAGGCGAAGTTCAGCCAGACACTGGCCTGGTCTGACAGCGTGACCATCGCCGCCCCGCTGGAGGACGTCTTCGAATTGGTGAAGGATCCGCGGGTCTGGCTGGGGCCGGACGTCCAGATCTCGGACCTGGTGACCACCCCCGAGGGTGTGGGGACCACGTTCCAGGCGTCGTGGAAAGTCCTTGGCATTCCGCTCAAGACCACGCACGAATACACCGAGTACGTCCCAAAGAGCCACTTCACGTCCAAGGCGGCATTGGGCCCGGTCTTCCGGGTGGAGGTGGCGCCCGGGGACGGCGGTACCCGGCTCAGCATCCGGTCCGATACCGTCCCCCGGAACATGGCGGAGGCCGCGGTCGACGCGCTCATCATCAAGATGTCCGAGCGCGGCCAGGCCGACCAGCTGGCCGGTATCAAGGCGAAGGCGGAACACCGCACTGGCGGGCTCTGAGCCGCCCTAAGCTTGGTGCCATGGACACCGCCACCGACGCCCGGAACTCCTTCGGCTCCCGCGCCAGCCAGGCGGTCCGGACGCTCACCCCCGGCTACTTCGCGCTCACCATGGCCAGCGGCATCATCTCCGTGGGGCTCGACCTTGAGGGCTTCCACGCGATGTCCATGGCGGTGCTGGTGGTGTGCGCCCTCTCCTACCTCCTGATTCTTGTGCTTAGCCTGTTCCGCCTGGCCAGGTTCGCCGCCGTCGTGCGCAGCGACTTCATGGATCCCGGGCGGGCGTTTGGCTTCTTCACGTTCATCGCCGGAACAAACGTGCTGGGGACGCGCCTTGGCATGGCGGGATGGCAGGGCGCGACGGCGGTGCTGCTTGCGGTTGCCGTGCTGGCCTGGGTGGTGCTCGGCTATGTGGTGCCGTGGACGGCAGTGCTGGGAAGGTCCGAGCGGCCCGTGGTCAAGGATGCCAACGGCTCCTGGTTCATCTGGTGCGTGGCCAGCCAGTCCGTGGCGGTTGCGGCCGCGTCGATCGAGCCACTCGCGGGCCCCGACTGGCGCGCGCCCCTGGCACTCGTCGCCGTCGTCGCCTGGTCGGTGGGGCTCATCCTCTATGCGGCCGTGGGGATCTTAGTCTCGCTGCGGCTCATGACCTACCCCATCCTGCCGCAGGACCTCCGCCCCCAGTACTTCGTGGCCATGGGTGCGATGGCCATCAGCGTCCTGGCGGGTGCGCGGATCGTGGAGATGGCGGGTGCGCCCATGGTCGATGCCACACGCGGGCTGGTGGCCGGAGCCTCCGTGGTGTTCTGGTCCTTCGCCTCATGGCTCTTCCCGGTACTCCTGGCCGCCGGTTGGTGGCGCCACGTGTTGCACCGGGTGCCGCTGTCCTACGAGCCTGGCCTGTGGAGCGTCATCTTTCCCCTCGGCATGTACGCCGTGGCCGGGATCTACCTGGGCCGGGCGGACCAGTTGCCCCTGGTGGCAGCGATCGGCCGGGCCGAATTGTGGCTGGCGGTTGCAGCGTTCCTCGCCACCTTCGGGGCCATGCTCTGGCATCTGTGGGCCACGCTCGTTGCCCCGTCCCGGCCGCGGACTGGCACCTGACGGGGGTCCCGCACAGCGTGCCGGAGTCAGCCTGCCCGCGGGCCGGGACCGTGGGCCCTCTGGCGGCCATCGCGGTGGGCAAGGTAGGCGTAGACCATGAGGGCGATGCCGCCCACGATCATCACCGCAGGGAAGACGAAATCCACCGGGATCAGCACGGCCATGGCCTGCAGCACGAAAATGAGGCCCATGACGGCAAGGATGCCGGCCGGAATCAACGGCCATTTCATCCGTTCCGTGTAATGGCTGGCCTCATCGACGCGGACCGGGACCAGGGAAAGCACGCCGAAGGTGGCCGCCAGGCCGAGGAAGAGGACGGCCGCAGTGGGTGCACCCTGCAGTTCCTGCGGGAGGCCCACGATGACTGCCAGCGTGAACATGACACCGGACGGGATCAGCGCCCACCAATTGCCCGGTTCCCGCACGAACACGGCGCCGAACCCGGCCCCCATGAAGAGGAAGAGGAAGGCCGCACCCCAGGCTCCTCCTGTGAGCTCGGTGGCGATGACGACCGCGGCCAGGCCCAGGAACACGGATCCGGGGATCGCCGCCCACCAGTTCTCCCGGCGCCGGATGAACAGGGACAGGAACAGAACCGCCACGGCCGCGAAGATCAGCGGCGCCACGAACGCTGAAGTGTTCATGACGCCCAGCCGGTCCAGGAGCAACAGGCCGCCCAGGGCAATGAGGATCACGCCTGCGATGATGCTTGCGTTTGCCGATTTCACCGTGTGCCTCCCGGATCCGGCAGGCGGCCTTACACTGCCCTGCTTGTTTCAGGCTAGGGCGGCCCCGGACCCTGAAACAGGGCACAAAGCCCCCGGTGATCGCCGGTGGCCCGCTTCGAGGACGGGACCTTCAGCCCTATAGCGGGCGCGGGAGGCTTGGCATTCTTGTAAAGGCACCGTCCGGGTCCTCAGATTGCGAGGCCGGAGCGGCTTTCCACAGTGAAACCCCCAGTGACTTTCCGCCGGAGGCACCGTCAAGGATGCCCGCCGGCATGCAGCCGCACCCCAGCTTGCTGGATTTTGAAAGGGCCGACATGTCCGCTGACATCCTCACCTTCCGTCCCGCGCCCCTGTCGCAGGCGGACGCCGCGCGCCGGCGGGCGATGCTTCTCCACCCGTCCAATTTCGTCCCGGCATCAGCTCCGGACGGTGACGACATGGAGAAGGCAGAAGCGCTGACCGGCCGGTTCGACCCCCTGTACAAGGCGTTCCTGGACCGGGGACTCTCCGCAAACGGGGCCCGGACAGAGGTGGCCCGGGCGGCCGCTCGGGACATCTGGGACGGTCTCGCCGCCCAGCTGCGGCAGCACCGGGCAGCGGGCCAGCAAATGGATGCCAACGTCCTGGCCGTCGCCCTTGCATCGATCCAGTGCCTGAACAGCGTCCTGCCGCGCCGTCCTGAAGATCTCAAGCACGCTGTCCGCGCCGTCAGCACCGCACGCCGCCGGCTCCAATACAACGGAGGGCTGCTGCACCGGCTGCATCCGCACCGCAACCCGGTCTTCCAGGACGCAGTCGACACGCTCCAGTCGCTGGAGGTCTTCCTCGCCCGGCCACAGCAGCAGGCCGCCTGAGCCGGGGCAGAAGGGTACGGAACATGGCAACCATGGACGAGTACAAGGCAGTACACGCCGGCAACGAACCGCCAGGCGGCCTGAAGCACGGCACCGAGCTCGGGCACGGCGGGTGCAATGTCATTTCCAAGGACAGTGGAGGGGTGGTGGGCCGCTGGGGTTCGTGGGAAACTGCCAGCGTGGCCCTGAACCGACTGCAAAAGCTCGGAGGCCGGTACGAATACCGGCTGGAGGAGTCCCACCAGTGGGTGGCCGGGCCGGAGCACAGCACCGTCTGCGCCGTTTGCAGCGTCCCCCGGGAGATTCCGGCCTCTTCCGGGACGGCGCTGGGAATTGAATGGCAGTAAGTGCCGATGTTTTAATGAGGTCCTTCCGGAGGGGCGGCTGCAGGGAAAGGGCAGCCGGGGAGGACATCGAGTCGATGAGAGCGTCTTCATGAACACACCTGCAGCACCCCCCGATGAGTCCTGGTCTCCCGTCCCGTCCATCCGGGTCTTCATCCTCAACGACCACGAAATGGTCCGCCGGGGCTTGGGCGACCTGCTCCAGCACGTTGGTTTCGACGTCGTGGGCGAAAGCGGGTCCGCTGCAGAAGCCCGCCGCCTGATCCACGTTTTGCAACCGGACATCGTGGTGCTGGACGACAGGCTGCCGGACGGCACTGGCATCGAGGTGTGCCGCGACCTGCGCTCCACCTCTCCTGACGTGCGGTGCCTGATCCTTACCGGCTGGGACGAACAGCACGCCGTACGGGCAGTGGTCCTGGCAGGCGCTTCAGGCTACGTGCTCAAGCGGATCGGAGACAACGACGCCTTGATCAACTGCATCCGCAGCACCGCCGCCGGTATCCCACCCATCGGCCCCAGCGTCAGGGAGCGGGTGGCCGAGAGCCTGTACGCCAGCGCTTCGGCCCCCTGGCTGAAGGCCATGACGCGGACCGAACGGAACGTCCTTGCCCTCATGGCCCGCGGACTCACCAACCCCCAGATCGGGCAGGAGATGGTGCTGCCCGACGCCACCGTCTCCGCCACGGTTTCCTCCGTGCTCCATAAACTTGGCTTCCGCCGGAGGAGTCACCTGATCCCTGCACCGATCCCCCGGGCGTGGGAACTGCTGCACTGACCTGCGTCCCGGCCGTCACCGTATAACCTTCTGGAGTCCGCCGCGGTACGGCCCGCTCAGCCGCCAGCGGGTGCCCTCCACGTCACACTGGTGCCTTTGCCGGGGATGCTGTCGATAATGCAGTCCCCGCCCAGGCGGGTGGCCCGGTTCTTCATGTTGGCCAACCCGCTGACCCGCTCAGGGTCCTTGAACCCGCGACCGGTGTCGCGGACGGTCAGGACCACCTCACCGTCCTGCGCGGCGAGCTGGATGGAGATGTCCTCCGATCCGGAATGCCGCACCGCGTTGCTGACGCCCTCATACAGCACCCGCAGCAGTTGTTCGGCAACCTCATCGTCCACCACATCGTCCACGGGGCCTGAAATCTGAATTCTGGGGAGGAACCCGGCGGCGTTCGCGGCTTCCTGCACAGCGCGCAGCAAGCGGCCGCTGAGAAGTTCTTTGCCGGGCTCGCGGGCCTGGAGCGAGTAGATGGTGTCGCGGAGCTGGTGGATGCAGTCGTCCAGTTCGGCGGTGATCCCGGCGATGCGCCGCTCATGGGCAGGCGGGTCCGCGGTGTAGCGGCGCAGGCCCTGGATGCTCAACCCGGCAGCGAAGAGACGCTGGATCACCAGGTCGTGCAGGTCCGCCGCGATCCGTTCCCGGTCGATGAACAGGGCGTGCTCTTCGCGCAACTGGTTCGCCTTGAGCAGGTCCAGCGTCAGGCCTATCCGGGATGCAAATACGGCGCTTTGCTCAACATCCACGTCCGTATACCGCGTTCCGCCAACAGCCCTGGCCAGGATGAGGACGCTGTCGCGATGGCCGTCACTGTTGCTGCCCAGGGCGGCCACCAGGACCGGCCCAAGCTTCTCGGCGGATGTCGGATCGAACACCAGGAGCGGGTCGGCCAGGACCCGGGACTCCCCTGTCTCCAGCACTTCAGACAGGAGTGCGGCGGCGGGCAGTTCCTGGCCCCCGGGCATCGCCTGGGCGCCCACCGAGGTCCGGCACCTGATGGTTCCGTCCGCACCCACCGACGCAATCAGCGACAGGACGGAGGCCGAGGCGTTGAGGGCGTGCTCGGCGATCATGTCCAGGTTCTCGATATCGGAACGCGGCTGGTCCTTCAAGCGGTCGCTGACTTCCATTCCCGCCTCCAGCCACCGCTGGCGGCGCCTGCTGTCATCGAACAACTTTGCGTTCTGGATGGCCACGCCGGCCGCAGCCGCCAGGGCAACAGCGAGGTCCTCGTCCTCACCTGTGAAGTCCTGCTCACCGATTTTTTCGGTCAGGTAGAGGTTCCCGAAGACTTCGTTGCGGACCCGGACCGGTACACCCAGGAAGGTGCTCATGGGCGGGTGGTTGGCGGGAAACCCCACCGCAATGGGATGCTCGCCCAAGTCATGGAGTCGCAACGGCTTGGGTTCGCGGATCAGCTCCCCAAGCACGCCATGGCCTGTGGGCAGGTCGCCGATGACCCGGGCACCTTCTTCATCGATGCCCACGGTGATGAAGTGGCTGAGCTGTTGGTCGTCGCCGATGACGCCCAGGGCCCCGTAGCGCGCCCCCACCAGTTCGCACGCCGACTGCACCAACCGGTCCAGTACCGCTTCCAGGCTCAGGTCCTCTGTCATGGAGACCACTGCGCCGAGCAGCCCCTCGACATGTTCCTGTGCCCGGACAAGATCATCCGCCCGCTCTACAAACTCCCGCAGGAGTTCCCGGGTCCGCCGCCTAATAGGTTCACGCCACATGAAAATTACGCTCCAAAAATCAGCGCATCCACGGCGGGCTGCATCACCCCGGATCCGTTATTTAAGAGCCCCCAGTGTCTCTGCGACCATGCTAACAAGCATCATTGGCGATTGGACTAATGATTACGGACAGGCCTGTCCCGCCGTATCCGGCGTCTTCTGCCCGTGCCGGCCCCCGACGGGACTACCTTGACGGGGATGCTGAACCGGAACGCCCGCCGGGAGATGTGGTGGGTGGCGTGCCGGCGCTGGACGGGCGGCGGCGGCGCCGGCAGCTGCTGGGCGTCGCGGGCGAAGAACCATTGCTTGGCGAGCTCCACCAGCACCAGATACACCACCACCATGCCCAGCAGCGCCAGGAAGAACGGTACCGGCAGGGGGTCGAAGCCCAGCACGCGGCCAGGGGCGAGAGCGGCAGGAAGATTCCCAGCGCCACCACGCCGAGCGACGCGGCGATCAGGCCGGCTGACGGTAAGCTGCGCAGGAAGGGAACACGCCGTGTGCGGATGGCGAAGATAATCAGCGTCTGGGTGGCGATGGATTCGATGAACCAGCTACCCGGAACTCCCCGGCGCAGCGGTGAACACGAACAGCATCAGGGCGAAGGTGGCGAAGTCGAACAGCGAACTGATGGGCCCGAAGAGAAGCATGAACCGGCGGATGAAGGCGATGTCCCAGTGGGACGGCGCCCGCAGCTGCTCCTTGTCCACCCGGTCCCCCGGAATAGCCAGCTGCCCGGAGTCATACAGCAGGTTGTTCAGCAGGATCTGGCCCGGCAGCATGGGCAGGAAGCTCAGCACCACGGAGGCTGCTGCCGCGCTGAACATGTTGCCGAAGTTGCTGGACGTGCCCATCAGCACGTACTTGATGGTGTTGGCGAAGATCCGCCGCCCCTCCATCACGCCGTCCGCCAGCACGCCCAGGTCCTTGTCCAGGAGGACGACGTCGGCTGCGTCCTTGGCAACGTCAGTGGCGGTATCGACGGAGATGCCGATGTCCGCCTTGTGGAGTGCCAGGGCGTCGTTGACGCCGTCACCCATGAAGCCCACCGATCCGCCGCTGAGGCGCAGCAGGGCGATGATGCGTGCCTTTTGTTCGGGCGACACGCGCGCGAAGATCGTTGCCGTTCGGGCGGCGGGGGCGAGGTCGGCGTCGGACATGGCCTCAACCTGGGCGCCGGTGAGGGTGCCGCCGGAGATCACGTCCAGATCCGCGCAGACTCTTTCAGCCACTTTGGCGTTGTCCCCGGTGGCGATCTTTACTGAAATTCCCAACGCCTCCAGCAGGTCCAGGGACTGCCGGGCGTTGGCTTTGGGCCGGTCCAGGAAAACGAGGAACCCGGCCAGCGTCAGCCCATGCTCATCAGCCGGGGCCAGCTCCACCAGGTCTGCAGCCGGACGGGTGGCCACGGCAACCACCCGGGAGGCGGCGTCGAACTGCTCGTCCAGCAACGCCTGGACGGCGGGTGGCGTGGGCCCGCACAGGGCCAGGACGTCCTCCGGGGCGCCCTTGGTGACCAGCTGCGCGGGACCGCCGGCTTCACGGACCAGCACGGTGGTGCGGCGACGCTGGTGGTCGAAGCCGATGAGATCCAGCCGTTCATAGCGGGCCGGTTCGAATGCGGAGGCACCGGGGCTGTCCCAGAGGGCGGCATCCAGCGGATTTTGACCGGCCCGGGAGGTTCTGCCTTCCGTGTAGTCGGTCTCCGTGGCCAGCAGCCCCAGTCTGAACAGCCTGTCATCGGATGTTTCCGGCATTACCGGCAGCGCCCGGGTGAAACTGATCCTGCCCTCAGTGAGGGTGCCGGTTTTGTCCGTGACCAGGATGTCCATGTCCCCCAGGTCCTCGATGCATACCAGGCGTTTGACCAGCACCTTCCGCTTGGCCAGCTGCCGGGTGCCGGTGGCCAGGGATGTGCTGACCACGGCGGGGAGCAACTGAGGGGTGATGCCGACGGCAATTGCCAGCGAGAACAGCAGGGATTCGATGAGCGGACGTTGCAGCAGCAGGTTGGCCACGAAGATCAGCGAGGTGAGCACCATGGCTACCTGCAGCAGCAGGAAGGAGAACCGCTTGAGTCCCAGCTGGAACTCGGTCTGCGGCTGCCTCTCGCCCAGCCCGAGTGCTATGCGCCCGAATTCGGCCCGGCCGCCGGTGGCCACCACCACCCCGGTGCAGCCGCCGGACTGGACCACCGTGCCCATGAACACGCAGGAGGCGAGGTCTCCCAATGCTGAACCGGCGGCAACGGGAGCAGCTTCCTTGGCCGCAGGCTGGGACTCCCCGGTGAGGATGCTTTCATCGCAGAGAAGGTTGTTGGTGGTCAGGAGCCGGATGTCCGCCGGGATGATGGCGCCCAGGGAGAGATGGACGACGTCGCCCGGCACCAGGGCGGTAACGTCCACTTCCCTGGTGGTTCCGTCGCGGAGCACCACGGCCCGGTGCGTTACGCGGTCGTGCAGGGCTTCCGAGGCCCGCTCCGCACGGTACTCGTTGGTGAAGCCGAGGCCCACGCTGGCCAGCAGGATCACGCCGATGACGATGGAGTTGGTGGCGTCGCCCAGGAAGAGGGACAACCCGGCGGTGACAATCAGGAGGATGAGGATGGGGCTGGCGAACTGCCGCCCCAGTACGGCCCAGGCGTTGGCGCGGTGCGTGCGGACGGCGTTGGGGCCCAACTGCTGGAGGCGGGCGGCCGCTTCCTCCCCGCTGAGGCCGCCCGGGCCGGAACCCAGGTGCGCCAGCGCCTGGTCCGCCGTCAGGCTCGCGGCGTCGGTGATGGCCAACTGGAGGGAGCTGCGCTCCCGGACGTTCACGTCTGTCATGCCGGATCCGTTCGGAAAGGCGAGGCTGGGATGTTCCCTTTAGAGCACAAGGGTACGACCGCGGGACGCCGCCTGCCGCCGTCGTTCCGGATCAATGTTGCACGCTGGGACTGGTGGCCGTGCCCAGGATGTGGGCGAGGGAAGGGTTCAGCCGCTGCACCGGGAAGCCGAACCGTTCGTTGTCCTGCACACTGAATCCTGCTGCGGTGATGGCGGCAAGGGTGTCCCGGTTGAGGTGGCAGCCGCCCATGAACCGTCCCCACACCGGGGTCAGCACGTCTTCTGCCTTGGCCAGCAAAGGGTGTCCGGACCGGACGTGCTCGTAATAGGCCAGGGTTCCTCCACGGCGCAGGACACGGCGGATCTCCGCAAGGACGGCGGCCTGGTCCTTGACGCTGCAGAGGACCAGGCTGGCCACCACGGCGTCAGCGCTGCCGGTTTCCGCGGGGATGTGCTCGGCGGCCGCATCAACAACAGTCACCGGAACACTGGCCGATGCTGCTGCCTGCTGCGCCACGCTCCTCAGATAGTCATCGGGCTCAAGGGCCAGGACGCGGGTGACGGCCGGTGGGTAGAGCGGAAAAGAGGATCCGGTTCCCGCACCAATTTCAATCACTGATCCTTGCAGCCCGGCCAGGATGCGTCGGCGGTGTTCAAGGGCCCCGCCACGGTCCATTCTGCCCACGGCGCGGGCAAAAGCACGGGCGAAGATCGGGTGCTGCAGGCTGTTCAACCGGATACCTCCCCGCTCACAGGCAACCAGATGTTTCGCGCGGCCCGGACGCCGCAGGAGTCGGTGGCGGCGTGCGCAATGGACACGGCCAGGAGTGACCCGCTCCTTTGGGCGGCCCATCCGTACCCCAGGCCGATCAGCCCGGCACCCAGCAGCACCGGCCAGCGGCCCCGCGGATGGGGCTGAATGGACAGCGGAACCAGGTGCCATGCCGTAAAACCGAGGGCCGGCCAGAGCCAGCCAAGGACTTTCCGGTGAGGAGAGACAGCCATTGGCACACCCCGCCAGAGCGCCTCCTCAGCCATCGCGTTGGTGACGCCGATGCCCATGGCGGTGAGCGCCGCCGTCGTACCCGCTGCCCTGGCGTTGGGGATCAATTCGGTGGTGATGGCACCCGCGGGCGGCAGGAGCAAAATGCCCCGGAATAACCCGCGCCGCTGCGTTACCGGACCGTCCGGCGTCCGCCAGAGCTCCACCAGCCGGGGCGGGCTTACCACTGCAAGGGCCATTCCCCAGCACAGCGTCCAGTAAGCGGCAAACCCCGCCTGGTAGCCGCGCCGGTCCCCGAACCGGCGGACCACCTGGCGGAAGACCGGCAGCATCACGGCGGGCACCGCCACCGGCAGGACTGCGGCCGCCAGCTGGCGCAGGGCGGAAGGACGGCTCACCGGACCCATTACTTAAGGCTCAGTACTTCGTCTATTGGCTTACCGTTGACGAACACCTGTGCGCTCGTGGCCCCGGAGGCGGCCATGGCCGTGTACTCAAGCTGCGCCTTGGCCCGCGGGATGTCGCAGACGCCGGCCAGCATGAACTGCCCGGAGAGCCAGATAGTGATGGTGCTGCCGTTCAGCTCGCCGCCGAGGTAGGTCAGGTTCGACTGGTACAGGACGTTGATCAGCCCGGACAGGCCCACATCCCGGCTCTTATTGGCCAGCAGGGTCCCGACGCTGGGGCCCACCTGGTCCGTGAAGCGGACGGGTGCCGTGGTGGTGGCCACCAAGCTGTCACCGCACCCGATCTTCGGTCCCGAGACGCCGTTGTCGCCCACCGCCACGTAGTAGATGGTTAACGGGCCGGTTTGTTCAGGCAGCCCCGTTGGGGTGGGTTCCTGTGTGGGCGGCGCGCTTGCCGGGGCGGACGACGGCGGCGTGGCCGCTGGGGTGGTGGGCGCGGCTGAGGTGCTGCCCGGCGTCGTCGGGGTCGCCGTCATGGTGGGGGCCGGCGTCGTGGTGTGGCTCGCTGTCGTGGTGGGGCCGGCGCTGCTCGCGGTGGGGCTGGGGGCCGCGGAACTGGTGGTGGGGCCCGGCGCCGGCGGGCCGAAGCAGGCGGTGAGGACCATCAGGCCGCTGAGCCCGAGAACGCTGAATGCCGAAAGCCTGGGCTTGGTCATGATGCCCCCTTGGATGCAGGTTCCGCGGCTGTGGAACCCACCCTCAAGGTACGCCTGGGGGTTACTCCACAACAGGGACTAAAGTCCAAGCCATACCTTTGGCTCCGGACTGCGTGCGGAGCTGATCGCCGCCCTGGAACAACAGCTCCCCGGCATCAGCTGGACCATGCATCTGACGGCCAGCGTGCACAAGCTGGCCGACGGCAGGTGCTTCCTCGCAACGAGGACGATGAGCAGCGCGAACGCGGCCGGAGCAATGGTCAGTATCCGGGCGAAAAGCCCGGCCTACCTGTACATCGGGGCGCCTGTGGATTCAAGGACATGCGAACCGGCGGAGCTTCCCGAACCCTGACGCGGAAGCACGAGGGCGGCTGCGGCAGCAGGAAGGCTGCGGGCTGTGAACGACGCCCCACCCCGCAGCTTCGCCGGCTTTACGGATGCACCAGCACCTTTACGGCAGTGTCCTTGTGGTTGATGAGGGTATCGAAGCCCTGCTCCACCAGGTCCTCCAGCGCGATCCTGCCCGTGATGAACGGCTTGAGGTCCACCTTGCCCTCCTGCACCATCTTGATCACGGCGGGGTGGTCGCGGACGTAGGCGATGGTGCCGCGCAGGTCGATCTCCTTCACCACCAGTTTCTGCATGTCCACCGTGGCGGGCGAACCCCAGATGGACACGTTCACCACCACAGCCCCGGGCCGGACGGCGTCGAGCATCGTGTCCAGGACGGCGTTCACGCCCGCGCATTCGAAGGCGACGTCCGCCCCGGTGCCCCCGGTGAGCTCGCGAACCCGCGCCGGGACGTCCTCCTTGCTTGGGTCAAGGACGTGGTCCGCCACGCCGCTGGAAGTGGCCTTCTCCTTGCGGGCCTGGGTGAGCTCACTGATGATCGTGGTCACGCCCATGCCTTTGAGGACCGCCGCCGTGAGCAGGCCGATCGGCCCGGACCCGCCCACCAGCGCGGTGTCGCCGGCCTTGACGCCGCTGCGCGCCACCGCGTGGTGTGCCACGGACAGCGGTTCGATCAGTGCGGCCTCGTCCAGCGGGATGTTGCCGATGGGATGCACCCACCGCTGGTCCACCACGATCTTCTCGCTCAGCCCTCCCCCGCCGCCGGACAGCCCGATGAACCCCATCTGCCGGCACAGGTGGTAGCTGCCCGCCTGGCACATGTCGCAGGTCCCGTCCACGAAATAGGGTTCGACGACGACGTTGTCACCCACTTCCAGCCCCTCCACGCCTTCGCCGACTTCAGCCACAGTCCCGGAGAATTCATGCCCCAGGGTCACCGGGGATTCCTCGTGGGACAGCGGGTGCGGATGCCCCGGCGCGGGGCAGAAGATGGGTCCCTCCAGGAACTCGTGCAGGTCCGTGCCGCAGATGCCGCACCACGCGACGTCGATCTTCACCGCCCCCGCCCGCAGCTCCGGCTCCGGGATGTCCTCGATCCGGATGTCCTTGCGGGCGTGGAAACGTGCTGCCTTCATGATTCCTCCATGCTGTAAACGCGGCTAGCGGGTGTGGTGGCTGGGCTGCAGTTCGTAGACCGGTGTGTCGAGTCCTTCCATCCGGGCCTTCAACTGCAGCGCCAGGTAGGCGGAGTAGTGCCGGCTCTGGTGCAGGTTGCCACCATGGATCCAGAGGTTGGGCACGTTGGTGGGCTTCCACATATTGCGCAGCTCCCCCTCCCACGGACCAGGGTCTTTTGGCGTGTCTGAGCCATATCCCCAGCATTTGCCCACACGGTCCGCAATTTCGGGCGAGACCAGGTCCGCCAGCCAGCCGTTCATGGACCCGTACCCGGTGGCGTAGACAATCAGGTCCGCCTCCAGCTCAGTGCCATCGTCCATCACCACGGCGTTGCCGGTGATCTTGGTGACCTGCCCGTTCTTCAGCTTCACCCTGCCGTCGATGATCAGCTGGGAGGCGCCGACGTCGATGTAGTAGCCGGAGCCGCGCCGCAGGTACTTCACGAACAGGCCGGACCCGTCCACGCCGAAGTCCAGGTCGAACCCGGCTGCCTCCAGCTGGGAGTAGAACCCAGCATCCCGGGATGCCATCTCCTGGTACACCGGCACCTGGGCCCCGGGCAGGACGCGCATGGGCAGGGAGGCGAACAGCAGGTCGGCCTTCTCCGTGGTCACCCCGGCCGCGAGCGCCCGCTCCGAGTACAGGTCCCCCAGCGCCAGGTCCATCAGGGACTCGCTGCGGGCAATGTGGGTGGAGGACCGCTGGACCATGGTGACGTCGGCGCCGTGCTCCCAGAGGTCGGCGCAGATATCGTGCGCCGAGTTGTTGGAGCCGATCACCACGGCCTTCTTGCCCGTCCAGTCCCCGCCGCCCGGGTGCTGGGAGGAGTGCCGCTGCTCGCCCAGGAAGGACCCGGCGCCGTCAAACGTGGGGATGTTCGGGTAGCCGGAGACGCCCAGGGCGAAGACCAGCTGCTTAGGCCGGAGTGTCACTGGTTCGCCGTTGCGAAGGACGTTGACCGCCCATTCCTGTGTGCCGTCGTCGTACGCAGCCCCCACGCACTCGGTGCCGGACCAGTAGTTCAGCTCCATGATGCGGGTGTAATGCTCCAGCCAGTCACCGATCTTGTCCTTGGCGGCGAAGACGGGCCAGTCGTCCGGGAACTTCAGGTAGGGCAGGTGGTCGTACCAGACGGGGTCGTGCAGGTGCAGGGACTTGTAGCGGTTGCGCCAGGAGTCGCCGGGGTTCTGGTTCTTCTCGACGATGATGGTCGGCACGCCAAGCCGCTTCAGCCGGGCGGCGAGGCCAATCCCGCCCTGGCCGCCGCCGATGATCACGCAGTAGGGCTGCTCCTCGTAGCCCAGCCGCGCCTCCTGCTCCTCCTTGAGCTCCTTCCAGGACCGGCGCCCCCGGACAATCTCGTGGGCCACGCCCTGCTCGCGCCGCGGACCCTTCTTTTCCTCGAAGCCCTTGAGCTCCTGCATGGTGGTCAGCAGCGTCCAGCATTTGCCGTCCCGGAGCCGGAGGTGGCCGTAGCCGCGGGCCGCGCCGGTCTCGAACGTGATCCACGCTTCCGTGTTCTCCGTGCCGCCGGTGGCGTCCTCGGCGAGCGCCCAGTTGGTAAGCTGCACGCGGTCCAGGGTGGCCTCCAGCATGCGGCGGATGTCTGCCTTTCCTTCCAGCGTCCTGAGGTTCCAGGTGAACGCCACGAAGTCCCGCCAGTAGCAGTCGTCCTCGAAGAGCTCCAGCGCGGCGTCCACGTCGCGCCGCTGCAGCGCCTCATCCAGCCCGGCAAGCCAGGCCTGGGCGGCAGCCGTGGGTGTTTGGGTCATCTCCACTCCTTTGTGCTGTTTCATGGGCCCCGCCTGCCCGATATGCTGGGGCGGGCGTGCGCTGCATCACTAGTTGAACCCGGCGTGGGTAACAGCGGCGTTACACGGATCCGGCAAGGGAGCCGGCTGCGAGGAGGAAACGGTGGACTACGGCCAGAGGTTTTCGGACCCGGCGCGGTACGCACGGACGCTGCGGCGCGCGCACGAGCTGGTCATCGCCGGTGTCCCGCGGCCCGAGATCCCCACGCCGCTGGTGGAGTCGTGGCGGCGCTCCATGGCCCTGGGCATCAGCCCGGACCAGCACAGCCCGCGGCACCTGCACGAGGTGTCCGAGGTCCTTGAAATGCGGCGGGAACACCGTCTGCAGCAGGTGATGCCGGCGCTCCACGACCTCCTGGCCGATGAATCCCGGTCCGGCCGCCACCTGCTGGTCCTCACCGATGCCAGCGGCGAGATCCTGTGGCGGGTGGGCAGCCCGGCCGTGCTCCGGCGGGCCGACACGCTGGAGTTCTCCGAAGGCGCGGACTGGTCCGAGGCAGGCATCGGCACCAACGCCATCAGCGAGGCCCTGGTTACCGGCAGCGCCGTGCAGCTGTTCTCCGCCGAGCACCTGGTGCGCACGCACCACGAGTGGGCCTGCACGGCGGCGCCCATTACGGACCCGGCCACGGGACGGGTGCTGGGCGTACTGGACGTGTCCGGACCGCTGGACACCATCAGCGCGGACACCCTGCGGATGGTCCGGTGCGCCGTCCGGGTGGCGGAAGCCTTGCTGGGAACGTCAGACGGCGGCACCTCCCCGGGTGCCCGGCATTCCGTGCGTGCGTCGCGGCGGCCTGCGCCCACTGCAGCCCGGACCGTGGCGGTGGAGTCGCTGGAACTGCTCGGCGACAAGCCCACGGCGGTGTTCGCTGACGGGAGCCGCACGCCGCTGACCCTGCGCCGGGCGGAAATCCTGGCGCTGCTGGATTCGCGGTCGCAGGGCTGGTCCGCGGAGGAACTGGCCTACGAGCTGCACGGGGATGCCGGAACCCCGCAGGCCATCCGGACCGAGATGTTCCGGGTGCGGTCCATGCTGGGCGGCGCCGTGGAGTCCAACCCCTACCGCCTGGCCCCTGGCCTGGCCGGACATTCCGATTCAGGGCGGGTGCTCCGGTTGCTGCGCGACGGGCTTGTGGCGGAAGCGCTGGAAGCGTACCGGGCACCCCTGCTGCGCCGGTCGGTTGCCCTTGCGGTGCAACTGCTGCGGGACCAACTGGACATGGCCGTTGGATCGGCCGTGCGGGCCTGCGGGGACGCTTCGCTGTTGGTTCAGTGGCTTTCCACCGACATGGGAGCTGTTGACCCGCTGGCTGTCGACGCACTGGGCCGGCTGGTGGGCCGCGGCGATCCGCGGTACCTGGCCTTCCGGGCGTCCTGCCCCGCTGGTTGAGCGTGCAAGCTGGGGCCGCCGCTTCCGTAACCGGGGAGTTGTAAAATGGCCGGGACCACACCGTCCGGCTGCCCAGGCGCTACGCCTGCGCTGGAAAACAGACCCCGGGCTCAGCCGGGGATCCTGGACAGGACGGGCAGTGTGGACCAGGAAATGGTTTCCGTTTCCGCCGAAAGCTGGGGAGCACAAGGGATGTCTGGGGCTACCGAATTTACTGCTTACCGTTGTACCCGTTGCCAACACCTGCCTCCTTTGCCGTGCCCGGAACGGCTTGCGGAACCGCTCGAGGTTTGTTCACCGCAGGATGGATCGGTCACAGGAGGCCACCCATGTCATTTTCCAAGCGATTCCGGGGCCCTGCCGGCGCGGTGCTGGCAGCCGCGGCTGCCGTCATGCTGACGGCTCCCCCGGCCACGGCATCCACCCCTGTGGTGACCGTCGCTCCTTTGCCCTCGCCCGCAGTCAGCGGTGGCGCGCAGGCGGCCGTCCCCCTGGCCGGTGACGAGGGCCGCT